>JAKAVQ010000027.1 GCA_021817245.1 Thermoplasmata archaeon | reverse complement strand
TGTCGGTCTACCGAACCTGTCGGATCCGAGGACTCAACTTCGTCGAAGTGGTGCGGGACGCTTTGCGAGGGAAGGGCTACCCGGCGTTCGGCGCGCCCTCAGGCTGACCAGAAAGCTGAATGCCTACTATGTCCTGACAATTCAGACGGCAAGATGTCCTGCTACTGCACACCTACCTTGGGTTCTCGCTACGACGATCCCACGATTTCCGTGTCGCGGCCGTGGAGCGCGCACTCCTGTCGGAGCCGCACTCGTACTCCCTTGTGTCTCACTTTCTGTGCAGAGAGGACGTCACTCCCGGCCTCCATGACATGCTGGCCCGATCCGCAATCCCCCTAATTGGCCTCGAGGACCGGTGCGCAGTCGATTCGACTGGCCTGAGAACGTCCCGATTCAACTACTACCGGAAGGAGAAGTACGATCCATCGAGAGAGAACATCTGGCTGAAACTCCACGCCCTCGTGGGGGTGAAGACTCACGGTATCCCCGCACTCGAGGTCACTGCTGGATCCGCCGGCGACTCACCTCAGTTTCCCGTCCTGCTTCGGCGAGCCGAGGAGAATGGCTTCCAGTTCAAGGAGGCGTATGCCGACAAGGCGTACCAAAGCCGGGAGAACTTCAATGCCGCTGCGGAGCTGGAGGTGTTACCATTCATCCCCTTCAAGAGCAATCAGACGGGGCAGTCGAAAGGCAGCCCGATGTATCACAAGATGTTCCTCTTCTTCCAATACCGTCGAGAGGAGTTCGACCAGCACTACGGTCAGAGGGCCCAAGTGGAGTCGACTTTCGCAGGTTTGAAGCAGAAACTCAGCGAAACTCTCGCCTCGAAGAAGTTCACTTCCCAAGTGAACGAGATCCTCTGCATGGGCATCGCCCACAATCTGATGGTTCTCGTACGGCAGATGTACGAATCGAACATCCTGCCGGACTTCCTCCGACCCCCAGCCCAGACCCCCTCCGTGGTTCGACCTGAATCGGTGATCGAACCCGACCTGTTCCTAAATCGACCGGAAATCGAGCTCGCTGTGCCGCAATCGGCCCCTTCGAGGTGATTTACGAACAAGTTCCCCTAGACACAAACGTTTATCTATGAAACTCAGGAGTCCTCCCTCGGAGCGTATGACGCTCGTCTGACAAACGGAGCGGGGAACTAGCGATGAAGTCCATCATCCAGGAAGCGATCGCCAAGCACCAGGAGAACCAGTCCCTGGTGGAGGAGAAGAAGCCGACCGCGCCGAACTACGCGAGCTCCGACGATGCCGAGCTCGCGAAGCTGGCCGAGACCCTGAAGGTCAACATCCGCATCGTCGGCTGCGGCGGGGGCGGCTCCAACACCATCAACCGCTGCGTTGAAGAAGGGATCCAGGGCGCCGAGATGTGCGCCATCAACACGGATGCGAAGCATCTCCTGACGATCCACTCGCCCCGAAAGATCCTGATCGGCCGCCGGGCCACGAAGGGCCTCGGGGCCGGCGCGCGCCCCGAGATCGGCGAAGAGGCCGCCCGGGAGAACGAGGAGGAGCTGCGCCAGTTCCTGAACGGCGCCCACATCACGTTCATCACGGCCGGCATGGGCGGCGGAACCGGAACCGGTTCGGCCCACCTGGTCGCGAGGCTCGCCAAAGAGGCGGGCGCGCTCACGATGGGCGTCGTCACCCTACCGTTCTCCGGGGAGGGCGCGGCCCGGATGGAACAGGCGCGCGATGGGCTCGAGCGCCTGCGCCGCGTCTGCGACACCACGATCGTCATCCAGAACGACAAGCTCCTCGAGCTCGTGCCCCGCATGCCGCTCGACTCCGCGTTCAAGCTCGCGGACGCGGTGCTGATGACGGCGATCAAGGGGATCACCGAGATCGTCACGAGACCCGGCCTCGTCAACCTCGACTACGCCGACATCTTGACGGTCATGAAGGACGGCGGGGTCGCCCTGATCGGCCTCGGCGAGAGCGAGAGCGCGACCGACCGCGTGACGGAAGCCGTCACGGAGGCCCTGACCTCCCCGCTCCTCGGCTCGGTCGAACTCAAGGACGCGACCGGCGCGCTCGTCCGCGTCATCGGCGGTCCCACGATGACCGTCAGCGAGGCCGAGAAGGCCGCGGCGCTGGTCGGTGGCAAGATCTCCAAGCGGGCCCGAATCATCTGGGGCTGCTCGGTCGAGAACTCCCCCGAGATGGAGAACACCATCAAGGTGTTGCTGATCATCACGGGTGTCCGTGCGCAGAGCCTCCTCGGCCAGAAGGGAGGCTACGCCGCCGGTGAGTCCGAGGAAGTCATCGACCTCGTCCGCTAGGCTCCCCTCGTCCCGCCCCCGCTACCTCGGGATCGAGGTGGCGGGGGAACATCTTCCGCCGTTCCCTCCGCCGCGATGGTGGGAGACGATCCTGCGGGCGGCGCTCGAACAGGACGGGACGGCCGGTCCTCCGTTCCGCGTCGTGCGGGCGGAGAGGTTCCGCGCGATCGTGGCCGTCGACCACCGGGTCGCCCTCCAGGTCCGCATCGCTTGGAACCGTGAGGCCCCGACCCCGCCGGGGACCCGGCTCGCGACCCGGCGCACCTGGGGGACCCTGGTCGGGGCGAAGCGCTGGCTGAGAGGCGCCCCATCGGGCGGGAGGGCCGAGGACGGAGCCCCGGGACCCTCCCGACCCCCTCGGCCGGAGGGCCTCCGCCCGCCCTCGGGCCGGAACGATCAGCCGACCGTCAGGGAGTAGACGGAGAACTCCAGGTTGAGCGTCGTTACCGGCAGCGACAAGGTCACGGTCGCAAACCCTCCGTCGGGCTGGTACGGGCCGGTGCAGGCGACCGAAGCGGCGGGCGCGCAGGAGACGAACGGAGCGGTGGCCGGATTCCCCGCAAAGTACGTCTCGAACGCGTAGGCGTACGGGGTCGTATAGGCGATCCGTACCGGGATCGAGGGGTTCACGTACCAGCTTCCCGAGGGGAGGGAGAGCGAGGTGAAGGAGACGAGCCGGAGCGAGACGGACGCGGTGCCGATCCCCGCCTCGGCGGTCAGGTTGCTCTCGAAGGAAGGGATCCAGAGCGAAAGCGTTCCCCCCGCGTACGTGAGGCCCGGACTGTCGATCAGGATCGGGTAGCTGCCGGGTTGCGCGTACACCACGGCCCCCTCATCGAACGCCACGTCGGCGGCGGGAGCGTAGGTGTTCCGGAGCGAGACCTGGAGGGTCGCGCTGTGCAGGTTCTGCCCGCCGAGCGCGGTCGTGGGGAAGAACGGGCAGACGGAGGCGGCGGCCGGCGTCGAGCTGGTCGGAAGCGTGATCCACGGGGACGGCTGCCGGTTCGGCACTCCCGATGTGAGGTTGTAGGTCACGGTGTACGTCCCGGTGGTGTGCGACCCCGGGGGGGGATTCACCGTGTCCGTGGTGGCGAGGTTCCCGTACGGGCAGATCGGCGAGTTCGGGTTCGACGGATCGAAGCCGTTGAAGTAGACGCTGTACGTGGCCCCGGTCCCGGGCGTGACCGAATCGTACGACCCCCAGCCGTCGATGAGGACGTTGCTCGAGGCCCCCGGCACGTCGTTGACGGTCACGGAGTTGTAATTGCCGATCAGGTAGACCCGGGCGGTCTCCTTCGACGTGGTGTTCAGCGTCAGTGAGTTGTCGTTGCCGACGATGGTGACCGTCTGCGACGTCCCTCCGGTCCCGTCGATGTAGATCGCGTTGTAGGAGCCCACGACGCCGACGTTCTCGAAGCCTCCGCCCGCTCCGGTTTGAGAGACGACGTCGAGGGAGTGGTTGCTCGAGAAGTTCACGTAGAACGCGGCGCCCCCGTTTCCCCGGACGAAGAAGGTCGCGCTACCGGTGAAATTGTAGGTGACCTGGGAGTTCCCGGCCCCGCCGCAGGTGATGCTCGTGGCGTTCGCCGGAGGCGCGGGGGACTGCGAGCAACCGGCAGGGTTGTACGAACCTCCCGCGATCCACCCGGTCGGGGGGCTATAGTGCGCGCTCGCGAGCGAGAGCGTGACCCCCACCTCGGGCGTCAGCGTCCCACCGGACTTGTTCGAGTAGGGAGCGATCTGAGAGAGGACGCCTCCGTCGGATCCCGCGAACGGCGGCGCGGCCGCGGACCCGAGGGCGATCGGCTGGAGCGCCGGGGCGCCGACGGCGCCCCCCGTCGAGAGGCTCTGGAGGAGCGCCCGTAGGTGGCCGAGCTGGTTCTCGACCTGGACCCCGTGTTCGAGGTCGTTCACGGCCATCTGGTTCGGAAGGGTGGTCGAGAGGTAGTTCGCGATGAACGTCACCACGAGGAGCAGGCCCAGGATCGTCGCGACGGCCGAGACCTGGGCGCGACGGCCGCGCTGCCTCCAACGGCGTCCCCGGGCCGCACGCGCGGCTCGAGCGGCCGCGGGGAGGCGCACGACGTGGGCGATTGGGGGGCCCGGCGTACGGGCGACGCGAATGCGATGCATCTCGGCGAGCTCAGGGGTTGATACTAGCCGAGGACGCGGTATAAATGCGTATGGACGCGGCGGCGCCGGTCGCGGGGCGCCCCGGACCGTCCCTTCGTCGGGCCGCCGCGCAACTTATCTTCCCTCCAGCCTCCCGATTCGGGGTAAGCGGAGTGGCGTCCGAAGAGGGTCCTTCCGTTCGGATCGAGCGTGCGTTGCTCTCGGTCGACGATAAGTCCGGCCTTCCGGGCCTCGCGCGCGCTCTCGCGGCTCTCCAGATCGAGCTCTGGGCGACCGGCGGGACCCGACGCGCGCTGTTGGACGGCCAGGTCGCGGTCCGTCCGGCCGAAGAGCTGACCGGTATCGGTTCGTGGTTCGAAGGGCGGATCAAGACGCTCCACCCGGGGCTCCTCGGCGGCATCCTCGCGCCGCGGTCGGACGCCGGTCGGCGTGAGCTGCGCGAGCGCGGCCTCTTGGCGTTCGACCTCGTGGTGGTGAACTTCTATCCGTTCGAACGACATCTCGTCGAGCACCCCGACGCGCGCGACCGGGAGGAGTTCATCGACATCGGCGGAGTCACGCTCGCCCGCGCCGCGGCGAAGAACCATGGGTCGGTCACGGTCGTCACCGAACCGGCCGAGTACCCGGCGCTGATCGACGAGCTCCGCGCGAGAGCGGGCCAAGTCTCGGCGGCGACGCGTCGGCGGCTCGCGGTGCGCGCGTTCGAACGGTGCACCGAGTACGACGCGGCGATCGCTCGGGGCCTGGGCCTCGCGGCCGGTAGCCCCGACGGCTTCCCCGAGGAAGTCGTCTTTCGCCGGGAGCCGCTCCGCCTGAGGTACGGAGAGAACCCCCACCAACGTGCCGCGACCTATGCGACCGTGAGCCCCCCGGGGGCCGGCCTCCGCCCCTCCCCGTTCGCGGTCGTGAAGGGCGATGCCCTCTCCTACACGAACCTTCTCGACCTCGACACCGCGCTCGCGACCGTCGCGGAGTTCGCCGAGCCCGCCGCGGCGGTCGTGAAGCACGCGACGCCGTGCGGCGTCGCGACCGGGGCGACGCTCGCCGAGGCGCTCGCGAACGCCGTCGCGACCGATCCGGTCGCGCGCTACGGCTGCGCGATCGCAGTGAACCGGCCGTTCGGCGCCTCCGAGCCTCCGGCCCTCAAGGGGATCTTCGTCGACCTTCTCGCCGCCCCCGAGTTCGACCCTAGCGCGCTCGAGCCGCTCGGCCACCGTCCGAAGCTCAAGCTCGTCCGCGTCCCGCCGCCGGCCCGCCAACCGGTCTCCTGGGAAGCGAAGAGCGCGCTGGGTCGGCTCCTCCTTCAGGAGGCCGATCGTCGCGATCTGGTGCCCGGGGAGCTGAAGCTCGTCACGCGGGCCGTGGCGACCGAAGCGGAACGCGACGCCCTCGAGTTTGCCTGGAAGGTCGTTCGGCATGCGAAGTCGAACGCGATCGTCCTCGCCGACGGTCACCGGACGGTCGGCCTTGGTTCGGGCCAACCGACCCGCGTGAAGGCGGTCGAGATCGCCTGCGAGGTTGCCGGGGCCCGTGCCCGGGGGTCCGTGCTCGCCTCCGATGCGTTCTTCCCGTTCGCGGACGGCCTCGACGTGGCCGCGTCGGCCGGTGTTCGTGCGGTCCTCCAGCCGGGCGGGAGCCTCCGGGACCCCGAGGTGATCGCCCGGGCGGACGCGGCCGGGATCGCGATGTACTTCACCGGATGGCGGGTCTTCCGGCACTAGCGCCGGAGGGACCCCCGCCGAACGACTGGGCGAGGATCCGTCGGAGCTCGACCGCGTCGAGCGCCCCCACGGCCCGGGCCCGCTCGAGCCCGCGCTCGACGAAGAGGTACGTGGGGAGCGAGTGGATCCCGTACGAGCGGGTGACGTCGCCGGCTCGATCGATCTCGACCGTCGCGAACTTCACCCTCCCTTCGAGCTTGCGCGCGAGCTCGTCCAGGGTCGGCCGGCCGAGCCGGCACGGGGCGCACCATTCGGCGTAGAAGTCGACGACGACCGGTAGCGGCGAGCGGACGACCTCAACCTCGAAGGTCGAGTCGGTGACCGGCTCGGGACGCCGTCCTTGCGCCGTAGGCCCCTCGGCGACCGAACGAGGAGGCCCGCCGCTTTAAGCCTCTCCTTCGTACCGCTGCGGCGCGCGGAGGGAGAGCGACGAGCCACTGGCCCCGCCCCCCCAAGAGCTCGACGAGCGCTGGGATCGTCCCGTCCCTCCTGGCATGGTTCACGGCCCACCGCCGGCCGCTCCCTTGGCGGAAGGACCGGGACCCCTATCGCATCTGGGTCGCCGAGGTACTGCTTCAGCAGACGCGCGTCGACCAGGCGGCGCCGTACTTCGAACGGTTCGTCGGCGCCTTTCCCGACGTCGCCACCCTCGCCGCCGCTCCCCTCGAACGGGTCCTCAAGCTCTGGCAGGGCGCCGGCTACTACGCCCGGGCCCGTCACCTCCACGCGGCGGCGCGGGAGGTCGTCGCCCGTCACGGTGGCCGTATCCCTTCGTCCGTGGCCGGCCTCGAGTCGATGCCCGGCGTGGGCCCGTACATCGCCCGGGCGGTCGCCGCGATGGCCTTCGGCGTCCCGACGGTGGCCCTCGAGGCGAACGGGCTCCGGGTCGCCGCCCGCTGGACGCGGGAAGAGGGGGAACTCCGTTCGATGCCCGTCCGGAGGCGCCTCGAGGAGCAGCTCCGCGGCGCCCTCGGCACGTACCCGGCCGGCCCGTTCAACGAGGCGGTCATGGAGCTCGGGGAGACCATCTGCACCCCTCGGCGCCCGCGATGCCCGGAGTGCCCGGTCTCCGATGGCTGCCGCGCGTTCCGCGAGCTCGACGACCCCGGGCGGTTGCCCCGGCGCGGGCGTCGACCCCGGCGGCCGCACGTCCGGGGGGCCGTGGTCGTCGTGACCGACGCTGCGGATCGCCTGCTTGTCCAGCGCCGGGCGCCACAGAAGCTCCTCGGCGGGCTCTGGGAATTCCCCGGGGGGCAGATCGAACCCGGAGAGCGTCCGGAGGAGGCGGCCCGTCGGGAGCTCCGGGAGGAAACGGGCCTCTCGGTCGGCCGGCTCGCCCCGGTCGGGGTTGTCCGCCATGGCTACAGCCACTTCACCGTCGAGCTCCATGTCTTCCGTTGCCGGCGCCGACGCGCCGCATCCCCCCACACCGCGGAGCAACGGTGGGTCACCCGTCGGGAGCTCGCGACCCTCCCGATCCCGAAGGCGACGGAGAAGATCCTGCGTCTCCTCGGGGGACTCGGTAGGGGTAGAGCTTCCCGGGGTTCAGGATCCCGTCCGGGTCGCACCGGCGCTTCACGGCGTCGAGGAGGTCGAGCGCCACGCTCCCGAGCTCGCGCTCGAGGTAGTCGACCTTGAGGACGCCGATCCCGTGCTCGGCGCTGATCGTCCCGCCGAGATCGAGGGCGGCCGACAGGACCTTCGATCGGATCGTGCCGGCGGCCGGCGAGCCGGGGGGAACGGCGTAGTTCGGGTGGAAACTCCCCTCGCCGAGGTGACCGTACAGAAAGAACGGGGCCGGGGCCTCGCGGCCGATCTCTTCGAGCCGGGCGACGAGGTCGTCGATGCGTCCGAGGGGGACGGCGACGTCCTCACGAACCCGGCGACCCATCCGTTCGTCGAGCGCCACGCCGCTCGCTCCGCGGAGGGTCCAGAGCTCGTCGGCATCGGAAAAGACCGTCGGAGCGTGGGAAGCCCCGACCGCGGACAGGGCCCGCTCGACCGCCTCCCGGTGACGGCGGAGCTCGCCCTCGTCGTTCGCTTCGATCTCGAGGAGGAGGAGCGGGGCGTCCGAAGGCCAATCGAGCGCTCGCTCTTCGGACAGCACGGCGGCCGCGGCCCGGTCGATGTACTCGACCGCCGAAAGGCCGGTCGACCGCTCGGACCTCAGGCGACGGGCCATCGCGGAGAGCGAACCACCCCGAGGGAGCGGCACGACGAGTCCCTCCCGGCGGGCCGGGAGCGGCGCGAGCCGGACCGTGAGCTCGGTCGCCAGCCCAAGGGTCCCCTCGCTCCCGGCGAAGAGCTCGACGAGTTCGGGCCCCGCGGAGCGTTTCGCGACGCGGGTACCGAACCGGACCCGCTCTCCGGTGCCGAGGACCGCCTCCACCTCCCGCAGCCAAGCGCGGGTCGGTCCGTAGCGGAACGACCGCGGCCCCGAGGCGTTGGTGCCGACGTTGCCCCCGATCGTCGCGACGGTCCAGGACCCCGGGTTCGGCGGGAAGAAGAGCCCGTGCGGGCGAAGCCGCCCCTGGAGGTCGCGGTTGACGAGCCCCGGCTCTACCCGAGCCCAGAGCTCCTCGGTGTTCACCTCGAGGAGGCGCGACCAGCCGGAGAAGTCGGCCACCACCGAACCGTCACGGGCCGCGGACTCGCCGTCGAGGGAAGAGCCCCCGCCCCGGGCGACCAGCGGGATCCGATGGCGTCGTGCCCATCGGACGAGGCGCTCGGCATCCTCCGCGTCGGTCGGGGCGACGACCGCGCAGGGCGAGCCCTCGACGGGCGACTGGTCGCCCCGGTAGCGCGCGAGCTCCGGAGCTGAGGTCCGAACGCTACCCCGGACCGACGTCCGGAGGTCGGAGAGTTCCGTTCCCTCCACGTCCGGCCGGGAGCCCGGGGAGCGTCTTACCGCTGGCGACCCGACCTACGGGAAGTCGCGGGGCTCACTCGACCGCACGGCCGAGGGTTCGCACGAGGTCCTGGATCGCGAACGGTCGGGGGAGTACCGCGCGGGCGCCGGCCGCGAGGGCCCGGCGTTCGGCCTCGGGGTCTCCCGTCGGCAGGATCACGACGGCCCGTAGCTCGGAATGCTGCGCGAGAGCGCCGGCGAGCTCGAGGGTCCACCGGTCGTCCCCGCCGTCGACGTCCAGGATCAGGATCCGCGGATCGGACGCCGGGGTAAGCTGTTCCAGGTCATCGAGAGTGCGCGCCTCGTAGATCACGGGATGTCGGTAGAGCCTCAGCAACCCCCGGAGCAGCAGCCGATGATCGTCGCTCTCCCCGCAGAGGACGGCCGGCGTGCGGCCGCCGGGCGCCGGCGGAAGCGTGCTCTGCGACGCCGAAAGCTTCGCCCCCATCGAAGGCATTCACGTGCGGGACCGCTCCCGCGCGGCCGAGGTATACGTCCTCCTACATGAAGGTCGGCGCTGGGCCGCGCCACGGGGCGCCCGAAGGCGGGTCGGCCCATCCCCCATTGTCCGTCGCCTTGGATAACTATATAGTCCCCCGACGTTTTACGATGTTTGGCCTCGGGCATCGGCGGCAGCGTCTCTTGGTGGCACCGTCCAAGAGACCTGGAGGCGCGACCGCCGGTGCCTTCCTTTTTGGTTGCGGGTCGAACGGCTGTGGGACATATTTCAGACCGGGGGCCCCGTAGGTGAGGGTCGGTCCGTTCCGTAGAGATTGAGCAGGTTGTGCCAGGTGGACTGGCATCGGTCCGCCGTCTCGATCCGATCGCCCCGTCGCT
>JAKAVQ010000015.1 GCA_021817245.1 Thermoplasmata archaeon | reverse complement strand
CGTCAAGTCATCCGAGTTGGGTCGGAGTGAGGGTGGCTCATTTGGGTCGCTCGAACTTCGGTTCAGCAAGGGGGACTAAGTCGTAACAAGGTATCTGTAGGGGAACCTGCAGATGGATCACCTCCTAGAACGCCGACCTCGAGGTCGGACGCTCAGGATTGTGAAGGTCGCTGGCCTCGTTCGCGTCGTCTCCTCCCCTATCGGGCTATCAACTCTTTTTTGAGTAGTTACCACGGATTTATTAGCTGTGGCGAGCTCCCCGTCCCCATGTTGCGCCTGGTTCCTCCGCGCACGGTCCCGGCCGAGCTGGCCGGAGCGGCCCGGTCCCTCGACGCCGGCGAGCCGGTCCTGATCTTCGACGCCGCCGACCGGGAGGGCGAGACCGATCTCGTGATCTTGAGCGAACGGGCGACGCCCGAGCTCGTCCGCCTCCTTCGGCAGGATGCCGGTGGCTGGATCTGCACGGCGATCTCGGACGAGCTCCGAGAGCGCATCGGCCTCCCGTTCTACGCGGAGCTCCTCTCCGACGGGAAGTCATCGCATCCCATCCTCGGGCCGCTCGCCCGCGAGGAGCTCCGGTACGACCGCCGGAGCCCGTTCGGGCTCCACGTTCACCACCGGGCGACGTACACGGGGATTCCGGACAACGATCGGGCCCTCGCGATCCGCGCGCTCGGAGCGATCGCCCGCGAATCGACCCACCTCTCCGACCTCGCCCTGCGCCGCCGGTTCAGCGAGGAGTTCAGCGCCCCGGGCCACCTGCCGATCATCTACGCCGCCCGCGGCCTCCTCGCGGAGCGGAAGGGTCATACGGAGCTTTCGGTCTCGCTCGCGCGGATGACCGGGCTCTCCGAGTCGCTGACGGTTTGCGAGATGCTGGGCGATTCCGGCGGGGCGCGATCCCCGGAGGCGGCGCGGGCGTACGCCGAGGCGCACGGCTGGCCGTTCCTCGAGGGGCGGACGATCATCGAGGCGTGGCAGGCATGGTCGTCCGAGTGATGGCCACGGGGGTCTTCGACCTCCTGCACCCGGGCCATCTGTACTTCCTTACGGAGGCGAAGCGCCTCGGGGACGAGCTCGTGGTCGTGGTCGCCCGCGACCAGACCGCGCGCCGGCTCAAGCACGAGCCGTACGTCCCGGAGCAGCTGCGTCGCGAGATGGTCGAGTCGTTGAAACCGGTCGACCGGGCGATCCTCGGCTCCACCACCGACATCTACGAGACCGTCGTCCACGAACGGCCGTCGATCATCGCGCTCGGCTACAACCAGGTCTGGAACGAACGCGAGGTCGAGCGCGAGTGCGGCCGGCGGGGGGTCCCCGTGAAGGTCGTGCGCATCGGCGCCCGACCGCACGACGAGATCGCGACCCGTCGCATCGTCGAGCGGATCGTCGAGCGCGTCGCCCGGGAGCCCCGCCCGTGAAGCGGATCGGGATCGCCGACACGACGTTCGCCCGGGTCGACATGGCCCGGGCCGCGACCCGGGCGCTGCAGGCGCGGGGCACCGGGTTCCGCATCGTCCGGCGGACGGTCCCCGGGATCAAGGACCTCCCGGTCGCCTGCCGCCAGCTGTTCGTCGAGGACGGGGTCGACCTCTGCCTGGCGCTCGGGATGCCGGGCCGGGCCGAGTACGACCGCACGTGCGCGCACGAGGCGTCGCTCGGGCTCCTCTTCACCGGCGTGCTCGAGGCGAAGCCGATCGTCGAGTGCTTCGTCTTCGAGAGCGAGGCCGACGATCCCCGCACGCTCGAGACCCTGGCCCGGCGACGGGCCGAGGAGCACGCGCTCAACGCCTACGCCCTCCTGTTCCGCCCGCAGGAGCTCGCCCGTCACGGCGGGGAGGGACTGCGTCAGGGGTTCCCCGACGCGGGACCGGTGCGCCGGGCCCGCTAGGGCGGAGCGAACGAGAGGATGAAGGAGCAGGTCACGATGGCCGCAAAGGGGGCCCGGGAGGGCAAGGGGATCCGGATCGCGATCGTCGCGAGCGAGTACAACTACGACATCACCTGGCTCATGCTCGAGCGGGCGAAGGAGGAGATCGCGTTCCTCGGGGCCTCGCTCGGCCCGGTCGTCAAGACGCCGGGCGTCTACGACATGCCGCTCGCCGTGAAGGCGCTCTTCCGCCGGCCGGACGTCGACGCGGCCGTCGCCCTTGGGGCGGTCATCGAGGGGGAGACCCAGCACGACGAGGTCGTGATGCAGCAGGCGGCGCGCAAACTCACCGACCTCTCGGTCGAGCTCGGAAAGCCGATCGGCCTCGGGATCTCGGGGCCGGGAGAGACCCGCCTCCAGGCCCAGGATCGGATCGAGAACGCCGGCAACGCGGTCCGCGCGGTCGTCAAGATGGTCGAGCGGCTGCGCGAGATCGGGTGAGCCCGCGCGACGAGGGCGGTCCCCCGCTCGCGCCCCCGAGTTGGCGCGCGTCACAGGCCGAGCCGATCGCGAAGGAATCCGAACGCCGCCTTGCCTTTCGCCGTGTGGGTCGTGACGTCGAACCGGTCCTCCGGGGCGATCGCCCGCGCGCGCCGGGAGAGCGCGGCCTCGAGCCGGTCGTACGTGACGTCGACCGTCACGTCGGCGGGGCTCGCGGCTCCCGGGCGGACGGTCACCGAGCCGTGCCCGTCAACCGAGAGCGAGGCGGTCCCGGCGTCCGTCCTAAAGACCCAGGTCTGCGGGAGGTAGTGGCGGAGCATCCCCCCGAGGAAGCCGGCGAGGCGGGAACGGACCTCGGATTCGATCTCGGGGGCGATCCGTCCGAGGAGTTCGTCGACCGAGGCCATCGGCGGTCGGGAGTCCGTTCGGAATATAGCCCGTAGCCCCCCGTACGGACGGAGCGGGCACCGGCCCTCCCGCGCGGGAGGAGGGTCCGCCGACAAGGTCAAGGCCGCCCTCCCGCTCGCCGGACGAGGGGCGCGGGGTGGCCGGGGCCCGGGAGTACTACGAGGAGATCCCGTCGACCCAGGATCGCGCGATCGCGCTGGCGCGGGACGGGGCGGCGGAAGGGACCCGCGTGGTCGCGCGCGTCCAGAGCGCCGGCCGGGGACGACTGGACCACGGCTGGAGTTCTCCGCCGGGCGGCCTCTACCTCTCCGTCGTGCTCGCGTCGCCGCCCGATCCTCCCACGCTCCTGCCGCTCGCGCTGGGGGCCCGGCTCGCGGACGAGCTCGGCCACCGCTTCGGTCGCGCGCTCCGCGTCAAGTGGCCGAACGATGTGCTCGCGCTCGAGGATCCTCCGCACGCCCCCCGCAAGCTCGCCGGCATCCTCGTCGACCGGGTCCCCTCTCCCCTCCTCGGCTGGGCGGCGGTCGCCGGCATCGGCGTCAACGTCGCTCCCGAGCCCGAGGCGTTCCCCCCGGAGCTCCGGCGAGAGGTCGCGCGGCTCTCCACGGCGACCGCGCCGGTCCGCCCCGGGGAGGTCGAGGAGCTCGTGGTCGCGGCCGCGCTCGCCGCGGCGCGCGACCTCTGGGCGCCCGAGCGGCTCGGGGAGCTCCACGCGCTCCTCGCCCGCCTCCTCTACGGGGTCGGTCGGAGGGCGACCGTCGACGGACAGACCGTCGGGCGGATCGTCGGCCTTACGGAGGATGGGGCGCTCGAGGTCGAGGAGGGAGGCCGACGGATGGCGATAAGAACGGGCGACCTTCGCGTGGTGGAGGACCGATGAGCGACGCGTTCGACCGCTGGACCCTGCGGAAGCAGCAGGCGACCGAAGGCGGAGGCCCGGCGCGGATCGCGCGGCACCGGGCCGCCGGGAAGCTCACGGCCCGCGAGCGGCTCGAGGCGTTCTTCGACCCCGGGACGTTCACGGAGATCGACCCGTACGTGATCCACCGCGTGAGCAGCCTGGGCCTCGACGAGCGTCGGGTCCCGGGCGACGGGGTCGTGACCGGCTGGGGCGAGGTCGACGGACGGCCGGTCGCGGCCTTCGCGCAGGACGCCACGGTCTTCGGCGGTGCGCTCGGCGAGGCCCACGCGCTGAAGATCGTGAAGATCATGGAGACCGCCCGCAAGGCCGGGATCCCCATCGTCGGCCTCAACGACTCGGGCGGCGCCCGGATCCAGGAGGGGGTGATCAGCCTCGGCGGCTACGGCGAGGTCTTCTTCCGCAACGTGCTCCTCTCGGGAGTCGTCCCCCAGATCTCGCTCATCCTCGGACCGTGCGCCGGCGGCGCCGTCTACTCGCCGGCGATCACCGACTTCGTGATCATGGCGAAGGGGACCGGCCAGATGTTCATCACCGGACCGGACGTCGTCCGGGCCGTGACCGGCGAGGAGGTCACGATGGAGACCCTCGGGGGAGCCGCGGCCCACGCCGAGCTCTCGGGCGTGAGCCACTTCACGGCGGAGAGCGACCGGGACGCGATCGCGCTCGCCCGCCACCTCCTCGGCTACCTGCCCCTCAACAACCTCGAGGAGCCCCCGATCGGCCCGGCCGCATCGCCGAGCGACGCGGCGGCGAAGGAGCTCGCCGGCCTCGTCCCCGAGGCGGCCAACGCCCCGTACGACGTCCACGCGGTCCTCGAGCGGGTGCTCGACGTCGGCTCCTTCCTCGAGGTCCATTCCGCCTGGGCGCCGAACCTCGTCGTCGGCTTCGCCCGGCTCGAGGGCCGACCGGTCGGCGTCGTGGCGAACAATCCCGCCTCGCTCGCCGGAACCCTCGACATCAACGCCTCGACGAAGGCGGCCCGCTTCGTCCGCTTCTGTGATGCGTTCCACCTGCCGCTCCTCACCTTCGTCGACGTGCCGGGATTCCTCCCCGGCACTGGCCAGGAGCACGGGGGGATCATCCGGCACGGGGCGAAGCTCCTCTACGCCTACGCCGAGGCGAGCGTGCCGATGCTCACCGTCATCCTGCGCAAGGCGTTCGGCGGCGCGTACGTCGTCATGTGCTCAAAGCACCTCGGCGGCGACCTGAACCTCGCCTGGCCCACCGCGGAGATCGCGGTCATGGGGGCGGACGGCGCGGTCAACATCCTCTTCCGGCGGGAGATCGAGGGGGCCGCTCCCGGGGAGGGCGACGCCGTGCGCGCGCGTCTCAGCGGCGAGTACTCCCGCGAGTTCCTGAACCCGTACCTCGCCGCCGAGCGCGGGTACATCGACGACGTCATCGACCCGGCCGAGACGCGCTCGCGCCTCGTGGCGGGGCTCAAGATCTTCGCGAGCAAGCGGGACGACCGCCCACCGCGCAAGCACGGGAACCTCCCGCTGTAGCGAGGCGCCCGGTATGGTCGGCATCACGGAGACGGTCCTCCGGGACGGGCACCAGTCGCTGATCGCGACCCGGATGCGCACGCGCGACATGCTGCCGGCGGCCGAGCGGCTCGACGCGATCGGCTACCGTTCCCTCGAGGTGTGGGGCGGCGCCACGTTCGACGTCTGCCTGCGCTTCCTCGGGGAGGACCCCTGGGAGCGGCTGCGCCTCTTGAAGCGGGCGATGCCGAGGACCCCCCTCCAGATGCTGCTCCGCGGCCAGAACCTGGTCGGGTACCGCCACTACCCCGACGACGTCGTCCGCAAGTTCGTCCACGAGGCGGCACGGCAGGGCGTCGACATCTTCCGGGTCTTCGACGCGCTCAACGACCCGAGGAACATGGCGGTCGCCCTCGACGCGGTGAAGCGCGAAGGCGGCCGGGCCCAGGCGACGATCTGCTACACCTCCTCCCCGGTCCACACCCTCGAGGCGTTCGTCGAGCTCGGACGGACGCTCGCCGGGCTCGGCGCGGACGAGATCTGCGTGAAGGACATGGGTGGGTTCATGCCCCCGCTCGAGGGGGGCGCCCTCGTCCGCGCGCTGGTCCGGGAGGTCGGCCTCCCCGTCGTCGTGCACACGCACTCCTCGAGCGGAATGTCGGCGATGACGTCGCTCGCCGTCACCGAGGCGGGGGCGGCGGCGATCGACTGCGCGCTGAGCCCGTTCGCGGGCGGCACGAGCCAGCCGCCGACCGAGGCGCTCGTCGGTGCGCTCCGCGGCTCCGCCCACGACCCGAAGCTCGACCTCTCCGCGCTCGCCGACCTCTCCGAGTACTTCCGGACGGTCCTCGAGCACTACCGCCCGCTCCTCGAGCTCCGCTCGCTCCAGACCGATCCCGGCATCCTGACGCACCAGGTCCCCGGAGGGATGCTTTCGAACCTGTTGAACCAGCTCAAGGAGCAGGAGGCGATGGGCCGGCTCGCCGAGGTGATCGCCGAGGTGCCCCGGGTCCGCGCCGACCTCGGATATCCTCCGCTCGTGACCCCGACGAGCCAGATCGTGGGCGTCCAGGCGGTCTTCAACGTCCTCCTCGGGGGGCGCTACCGCCAGATCACCCGCGAGGTCCGCGACTACGTCCGCGGGCTCTACGGGCAGCCGCCGGGTCCGCTCGACCCCGATCTCCTCCGCCGAGTGACCGCCGAGGCGCCGGCGATCTCGGGTCGCCCGGCCGATCTCCTCCCTCCCGAGTTCGAGGAGAAGCTCGCGGAGGTCCGGGCGTTCGTTCCCGCGGCCGACGATGCGCAGGCGCTCTCGTACGCGCTCTTCCCCGAGGTCTACCGACGGTTCCGCGCGGACCGTGGTGACGGCCTCTCGCCGGAGGTCCTCACCTCGATCGCGCTCGGGGTCGTTGCGGCCCTCCGCAGCCCCCGGCCGGCCGCGTCCGTCCCCACGGGGGCGCGCGCGTCGACGGCATGGGGCGCGGCGGGCCGGGCCGAGCTCGGAGCCCAGCGGAGGTGGGTCGATGCGCATCACGCTCGTTCGGGACGGTAAGCGCACCGGGGTCGACGTCGCGGCCGATCTCGCCTCCGCGACGATCGACGGCCGGAGCTACCCCGTGACGGTCGTCGCCCGGAGCCCGTCCCGGGTCGAGCTCGAGGTCGCGGGACGGCGGATCGTGGTCGACGGCTGGCCCGAACACTTCCCCGATCCGCCCGGCCCGGTCGACGTCGACGGCGAGCGGTGGACGGTCGGGGTTGAGCGAGGACCGGGCGCCACCGCCCCGTCCGGGGTCCCCTCGGCCGTCCGACCGACCTCAACGCCCGCCGGGGCCGTGGTCGGCGGCCCCGAGGGCGGGACCGCGGTCGTGCCGCCGATCCCGGGCCGCGTCATCGAGGTCCGGGTCCGGGAGGGCGAGCGGGTCACGAAGGGAACGGTCCTCCTCGTGCTCGAAGCGATGAAGATGCGCAACGAGGTGCCGAGCCCGGTCGACGGGATCGTCCGGGACGTGCGGGTCCGGGCCGGAGGGAACACCCGCGCTCGGGAACCGATGCTGTTCGTCGTGCCCGGTTGAACCGGGAATCCCCGCGTCGCCGGCGGGCGTGCCCGCGTCCGAGCGGCGCGAATTCGGCCTAGCCGGCCGGGACCCGGTGCCCGCAGGCCGCGCAGGTCGTCGAGCCCGGAGGGAGGGTCGTGCCGCAGTAGATGCAGAAGTCGATCGGCGCGGAGGGCCCCGAAGCCGGTCCCCCGGAGGGCAAGGGGGCTCCGGGTGCCCCCGCGGCGGCCGGGAAAGGGCCGCCCGGGGCCGGGGCGGCCGGACGTCCGAGCGCGGGGAGGTACATCAGGCCGAAGCCGACGAAGATCCAGGCGACGAGGGCGTAGAACGCGATCCCCGAGTAGGCGGGGAACTCGAACAGGACGACGAACGCCGTCACGATGGCGACCAGGTTCGCGAGCGAGAGTGCGGTACGCCGCCTCACGGTCCCTCCATACGAGTACGCGGTGCAAGGTACTTGGGGTTTTGTCTCCCGTCCGAGCGTCCCGGCCGGTCGCGGGAGCCAAATAGCCGGCACGGCTCGCGCGGCGCCGTGCCGAAGGTACCGAAGCTCGTCGCCCGCGACGAGTTCACCTACGAGATCCCCCGCGACGAGGTCGAGGGGATGCGCGTCCCGGGGATCCTCTTCTCCGACGCGGCGCTCCTCTCGGGCGTCGAGGGAGATCCTTCCCTGCTCCAGCTCGCGAACGTCGCGACCCTGCCCGGGATCGAGCGGTACGCCTACGCGATGCCGGACATCCACTTCGGCTACGGCTTCCCGGTCGGGGGCGTCGCGGCGTTCGACCTCCAAGAGGGGGTCGTCTCTCCCGGGGGGATCGGCTACGACATCAACTGCGGGGTCCGCCTGATCCGCACGTCCCTCTCCGCCGACGAGGTCCGACCCCGCCTCTCCGCGCTGATCGACCGCCTCTACCGCGAGGTCCCCGCGGGCGTCGGCTCCCACGGAGGGTACCCGCTCCGCCCCGCCGAAGTCGACGAGGTCCTCGCCCGCGGCGCGCCGTGGGCCGTCGAGCGGGGCCTCGGACGTCCCGCCGACCTCCCGGCCCTCGAGGAGGAGGGGCGGCTCGCCGCCGCCGATCCGCACGAGGTCTCGGACGCCGCGCGCAAGCGCGGGCTGAAGCAGCTCGGGACGCTCGGGGCGGGGAACCACTTCCTCGAGGTCCAGGTCGTCGACCAGATCTTCTGGCCGGAGTTCGCCGAAGTGCTCGGACTCGCGCCGGGACGGGTCGTCGTGATGCTCCATACCGGCTCGCGGGGGCTCGGCCACCAGGTCGCGACGGACTTCATCCAACGGATGGACCGTCGGCTGTTCGAGAGCCACGTGACGCTCGTCGACCGCCAGCTCTCCTGCGCCCCGATCGCCTCCGACGACGGTCAGCGGTACCTTGCGGCGATGGCGGCGGCGGCGAACTTCGCCTGGGCGAACCGGCAGACAATCACCCACGGCGTGCGCCGGGCTTTCGCGTCGGTCTTCGAGCGGACCGCCGAGGAGCTCGACCTCGGGGTCGTCTACGACATCGCCCACAACATGGCGAAGGTCGAGGAGCACCGGACGAACGGGGGTCCGAAGCGCCTCCTCGTCCACCGCAAGGGGGCGACCCGGGCGTTCCCCGCCGGGCGGGAGGAGGTGCCGGCGGCGTACCGGCTGCTCGGCCAGCCGGTCCTCATCCCCGGCGACATGGGTACGGCGAGCTACGTCCTCGGCGGGCTCGCGAGCGCGATGGAGCGGTCGTTCGGCTCCTCCTGCCACGGGGCGGGCCGGCGCCTGAGCCGCCACGCGGCCGTCCGCAGCTTCCGCTACGAGGACGTCACGCGCGAGCTCGCGCGCCGCGGCATCGTCGTGCGTTCGACATCCCGCGAAGGGGTGACCGAAGAGGCCCCCGGCGCCTACAAGGATGTCGAAGAGGTCGTCCGGGTCGCGGAAGGCGCGGGCCTCACCCGCCGCGTCGCGCGGCTCCTCCCGCTCGGGGTCGTCAAGGGCTGACCGGCCCTCCCGACCGCGGCCGACGGCGCCGCGCGGCGACGAGGACGGCCACGGCGGCCAGCCCTCCAACCGCGGCGGCCGCGCCGAGCAGGATCGGGACGGGTAGCCCGGGCGGGCGGACCTCGACCGTCCAGTTCCGGGATGCCGAGGAGCCCCGCGCGTCGGTCACGATCACCGTCGCCGAGTACGTTCCCGCGATGGAGTACGTTCGGGTGACGGAGGAGCCGTTCTGCACGGTGCCGCCGCCGAACGTCCAGCGGTACGTGTACGGCGGACCGTATCCGCCGCTCGCCACGGCGGAGAACCGCACGGTCAACGGAGCGCTCCCGCCCGGCGGCAGCGGCTCCCCGGCGATCGCGAGCGAGGGGAGCACCCGAACGCCGAACGACGCGACCCCCTGGTCCCCGAAGCGGTCGGCGGCCGTCGCGGTCGCGGTCGCGTTCCCCGGCACGAGGAAGCTGTGGGCCACGGAGGCCCCCACGGCGACGGCGCCGCCCCCGAACGCCCAGCTCACCGAGGGAGTTCCCGGCCCCGAGACGATCGCGGACCCGCGCGCGGCCAACGGAGCCGGCCCGAAGAGCGGGGCGAGCGTCGCCGTCAGGCCAAGGGCGTCGGCCCGGGGCAGAAAGCCCCCCGGCTCGACCGCCCAGAAGTGGGGCAGCACGAAGGAGAGGTTCTCGAGGACCGTCCCGTTGGGGGCCAGCGTCTCGACCGACCCGAGGAGCTGGTTCGAACCGATCGAGGGGAAGCCGGTGAAGTACGTCTGCTCGGCGCTCGGCCCGACGGCCGAATCGCCGCCTCCGAGGTTCCAGAGGAACGTCGCGTTCCCTGGATGGGGCGACCCGACCCACGCCGCGGAGAATCGCAGCGTCGTCCCGGGGACGACGTCGACCGCCGGAGCGATGTTCCCCACGATCCCGGGGGAGCCTCCCGAGCCGCCCGGGGCCTCCGCGTCGAGGAGGAACGCCTCGCTCGCGTTCCCGTACCCCCCGTCTCCGACCGAGGCGATCACGAGCTCTTCTCCGGGGTTCGTGAACGTGAGGTTCGCGACCGCCCCGGTCACGACCGTGCCGTTCGCGAGGATCCACCGGGTCGCGTTCGCGCGCGCGGCGTAGCCCCCCGAGACCGATGCCGAAAAGCGGACGGTGAAGGGGACCGGCCCGCTCGTCGCGGACGCCGTGAACGCGGCGACGAGCGGAGGGGCGACCGTCACGCCGACGGTCGCGTTCGCATAGCCGTTCACCGTGTCGTTCTCCCAACCCTCGACCGTGTAGTTGCCCGGCGTGCGGAAGATCGCGCAGCCGCACGCGTTCGCGTAGGGATCGTTCGCGCGATACGCGACGGAGTTCGAGAGACCGGGCGGCGGTGGCGTCCCGCCCGAGGCGGCGAAGAGCGTCGGGAACTCGGCGGGAGCATCCCGCACGCCGATCGTCCCGTTCGCTCGAAGCGCGAGGGGGACCGCCGCGTTTCCACAATACGGGACCGGCGCGCCTCCCACCGCGACCGCGAGCCGGGCGCTCGCCCCGCCCTCGACCGGGAGGGCGGCGTCCGTCGCGATCGCCTCGGCGCAGTAGCCACCGACCGCCGCGAACCGGTGGACGATGCTGGGGCCGGCCTGGGCGAAGGCGAACGTCCCGTCTCCGAACGTGACCGCGTAGGAGTACGGGCCCACGCCGCCGGTCGCGCTCACGTTGAACGTCACCGAGGCCCCGACCGTCGGAACGGTCGTGGAGGCCGAGAGGGAGACGGAGAGCGCGGTTCCTCCGCCGACCACGATCACGACCGGGGGGGAAGCCGAGCCGTTCCCGCCGGAATCGACCGCGAACGCCGTGGCCTGGTACACCCCGGGCACGGGATAGGTGTGGACGGGGTTCCGGTCGCCCAGGGAGGAGTTCCCGTCGCCGAAGCTGACGCCCGAGAGCGGGTACGTGCCGGTCCCTCCCGTGACCTGAACGGCGAAGGAGACGGTGAGTGGTGCTGGCCCGAACCGGGGCGACGCGAAGAGGAACGGGACCGGTCGGGCGGCCGGTACCGAACCGCTCGCGGCGAGCTGCGGCACCAGTTGGGCGACGATCGGCGAGCCGAGACCGGTCACGGGATCCCAGCCCGGGCCCGCCGGGTAGCCGTTCGAGCCGGTGACGGTGTCATGGAAACTGAGGGTACCGGCCGGTCCCGCGGCCACGCGGTAGAGGCTCGGGTCCAGGAAGCCGAGCGAGTGACCGGCGTACTGGTCGGCCAGCGCGGCGATTCCGGCCCATATCGGGGTCGCCACGCTCGTCCCGAGGACCCCGCTGTCGACGCCTCCGAGGACGATCGACACGGCGGTCCCCGCGTCGAGCGCGACGTCCGGGACCCCTCGTCCGGCCGGCGCCGCCGCGAGGCCGATCTGCCACCACGGCCGCGGGAGCGGAGCGTAGCCGCCGCCCGAGCCGCCCTGGTTGTGGCAGCCCGGGGCGGTCGCGCCGGTCGCGTTGCCGCTCCAGGCGCTCTCTCCGACGTACGTACCGTTGCTCGTGACCGTGAGCGAGGTTCCGCCGACTCCGGTGACGTACGGGTCGGCCGCCGGGTAGTTGACCGCGGCCCCCGAGGTGCCGTCGGCCGCACCGCAGTCCCCACTCGCGGCGAAGATGCCGATCCCCTCGGCGGCGGCGGCCTCGAAGACCGGGCCAAGGAGCGCATAGGTGCCGTCGGACGATGCGTTGCAGGCGAAGGGACAGCTCGCGGAATAGGCGTTGAAGACCCCGGTGAGTGGCTCCCCCCAGCTCAGGGTCACGACGTTGACGGCGCCGGTCGCGACGAGCCAGTTGACCGACTCGAGGAGGCCGGTCCCCGCGTCCGGCGAGAGCGTCATCTCGAGGTGGGCGCCGGGGGCTGCAGCGTGGGCCCACTCGAGGTCGAGGGCCTCCTCGGCGGCCCACGCGGGGTTGGTCGTCGAACTGTTCAGGTCGGTGTTCGTCGGGACCGGGTACGCGTAGTTCACGGAGGCCGTCGGGAGGCCGAATTGGGAGGAAAAGGTGGCGAGGTCGCTCGCGAGCGAGCTCTCGGGCTCGCCGCCGGAGTACGCGTCGACGATCCCGATGCTCACCCCGCTACCGTTGGTGCCGTTCGCGAGGAGCGGAGAGAAGGCGTAGGCCGTTTGGAGCTGACAGGGTGCGAGTCCCCCGGTTCCCGAAGCGCAGGTCGTCGCTCCCGGCCCGGCGGGCCCGGTGCGGGGGAGGGGCACGGCGAGCGGTGTCAGAGACGGCGCGGTGTCGAGACCATAGGCGCCCGTCCATGGCAGGTCCGCCGGCAGCACCGCGGGGGCCGGGTGGTCGAGGAACAGTCGACCGGAGGCCGAACGGTACTCCTCGAGCGTCGTGGAGAACGCCCGGCCCACCGCGGACGCGGGGCCGACGACCGAGAGAAGAGCGCCTCCCGGAAGCGGCTCGGCCGAAAGGCCGTAAGCCCCGAAAAAGGCCCGGGCCGCGGTGACGGTCGTGGGCGTCGGACCGAACCGCGCGGCGACGGTGGAGGGAGCGAGGAAGTGACGGTACGTGGGGGTCCCGGGGGCGTACTCGCTCGCGACCGCGGCCGCGAAGCCGCTCGGATCGCGGGACTCGAGCCCCACCAGCACGGTGATCGACGTGCCGGCAGGAGGCGGCCCAACGAGGGTGGTGCCGACGGGGGGGAGGAACCCGGGCGCGACCGGGACGGTGCCGCCGATGGCGGCGGGGCTCGTCGTCCGTGAAGTCGGGGCCGGGGCCCCCGGGGAGGCTCCGCCGGTCCCGAGGGGAGCCGTCACCGGGGGGCCGCCGACCGGAACGGTCGCGAGCAGGGCGGCGGTGACGATCAGGAGTGCGGCGACGCGGGGGAACCTAGAGCGCCGGATCCTCATCCTCGTCGCGCGTCCTTCCGTACGGAGGCCGGGCGCGGCATATCCCTCTTTGCGCGCGGCCCGTCGGTCCGTTCCGCGCAAGACCTCTTAACCCCGGGTCGAACTGGTGGGCGGGAGAGACCGTGAACCCGTACTTCGGCTACGAGATCGCGCTCCTCCTGATCGCGCTGTACGGGGCGATCGTCTACCTCCTCCACCGGGCCGGTCGCATCGGCCCCGATCGGGCGTTGAGCCTCTTTGGCCCCGCGCTCATGACCAAGACCCAACGGGGCCGTTCGCTCCTGGATCGTTGGGGGCGCTTCCGACGGTTCTGGTCGGCGGTCGGGGACCTTGGGGTCTTGCTCGCCGGCCTCGCCATGGCGCTGATCATGGGCCTCCTCGTGGTCGGTGCCGTGGCCTCGTTCCGCCTCACCCCCGCCACGGCCCCATCGGTCCAGGAGGCGGTCGGTCTCCCCGGCATCAACCCGATCATCCCCCTGGGCTACGGGATCCTCGCCCTCGTGATCGGCATCGTGCTGCACGAGCTGATGCACGGGATTCTCGCCCGATCCCAGAACATCGGGGTCAAGAGTCTCGGCATCCTCTGGTTCGTCGTTCCGGTCGGAGCGTTCGTCGAGCAGGACGACAAGGAGATGCTCGCCGCGTCGCGCCGCCGCCGGGACCGGGTCGCCGCCGCAGGGGTCCTCGCGAACTTCGCGCTGGCCCTCCTCTTCTTCCTGCTCCTCTCGGGGCTCGTCGCTTCCTCGGTCGTCCCGAACGCCAACGGGGTCGGGATCGCCCAGGTCGAGCCGAACACTCCCGCGGCGAACGCGAGCCTCGCTCCGGGCGACATCATCACCGCGGTGAACGGGACCGCGACGCCGACGGTGACCGTCTTCGAGTCGGCGCTGGCCCGCACCACGCCCGGGGAGTCGGTCGTCGTGGAGTACTACTCGGCGTCGGGCGGCGCTTCGGCCTCCTCCACGGTCGTCCTCGCTCCGAGCCCGTCGGTCCCGGGCCGGGGCTACCTCGGGGTCGCGGTGAACACCATCACCCCGTCGGAGTTGAAGCAGCTCTTGGTCTGGCCGGCCGGGAGCTCCGCCGGGCCGGTCACCGGCACGGTCGACTGGCTGGTCCTCCCGATCGCCGCCCTCGAGCCGGTCGGCGGGACGACCATCGGCTACTTCCACCTCACCGGGCTCTTCGCCCACACCGATCCGGGGACGTTCTGGATCGGGGCGAACGTCCTCTACTGGCTCGCCTGGATGAACCTCCTCCTGGGGCTCTCGAATGCGCTGCCGCTCTTCCCGCTCGACGGCGGCCTGCTGTTCCGGGACTTCATGGCCGGGCTCGCCGCGCGCGTGAAGCGCGGATGGAGCGCCGCCCGCCTCGACGAGTTCGGGGGGCGGGCGGCGGCGATCTCCTCCGTGCTCGTCCTCGTTCTGCTCCTATGGCAGTTCATCGTGCCTCGGCTGCTCTAGACGACCGCTCCCTCTTCGCGGAGTACCCGTTCCTGCCGGGGGCGGACGCTCTGCTCGCCGGGGAGTCGGTCTCCGTGCGTTCCCTGCTCGAGGAAGGCGCGTACGAGTCGGCCCGCGCCCTCGGCCGCAGCCGCGTCCGCGCCGCCGCGGACGACCCGCGGGGGTCGCGGGACCTCGACGAGCTCGCCCGCGCCGACCCCGGAGTGCGGTTTTTGTCGTTCCTCTTCGCCCGCCTCGTCCTTTCCGCGGCTCCGACCCCGACGACGCTGCGACGCTGGGCGGTCGCGGAGGCGAAGCGCAGCTACGCGCGGCTCGCCGCGGTGCCGCCGGAGGAGCTGATCGCGGTGGGGCGCCGCCTCGGCTTCACGCTCGAGGAAGAGGGGAACGGAGTCGCCGTGCCCTTGGTCGATTATCTCCACCTCGCGACGCCGATCCGGGAGGCGGAGTTCCGCCTCGCGCGTCAGGAGGTCCGATCGGGCCGCGTCCGGGTCGGCGCCGTGCGGGCGGCGCGTCTCCTCCAAGAGGCGGTCCGTCTTCGCCTCACGGTCCCGATCCCGCTCTCGGCCGACGTCGTGGAGAGCGTTCGGGCGCGGGAGGCCGAGCTCCTCGACGACGTGGCGCGTCGGGTCCCGCTCCCGGTCGCGCGGAGCCCGGCGGCCGGCGGGACGATCCGACCCGATCGGTTCCCTCCGTGCATCCGGAAGATGCAGCGTACGCTCGAGCACGGGGAGAACCTCTCCCACTCGGGCCGGTTCTGCCTCGCCTCCTTCCTCCACCGGGCCGGGGCGGACGAGGAGACGATCGTGGACGCCTACCGGGGCGCTCCGGACTTCGACGAATCGATCACCCGGTATCAGGTCGAGCACATCACCCACCGGGACGCCGGGCGCGGGTACGAGCCGCCGGAGTGCGACACGTTGCGCAGCCACGGCCTCTGCGTCCGCGAGGGGGACCCGAGCGCGGCCGTTCCCGCGGACCAGCGGCGCGACCCGCTCTGCTTCGAGACGTTCCTGCGCCACCCGCTCCAGTACTACCGCCTCCGGGGCGGCGTTCTCGTCGATCGGTCGGAAGGGTCCGACGAGGACGGTGTCACGGGCCGGGCGGCAGCGCGCGGAAGATCCGACGCGCCCGGGCGATCGCGGTCCACTGACCGGCAATGACGAAGTAGAGCAGCGCGACGTCGATCACGGTGAAGGAGAGGCCCCCGACCGCGAACCGCTCCCACGGCGCCCCCGGCGCCCAAGGCCACGGGAGCGACCAGTCGAACTCGAGGAAGACGGCGGCGGCGAGGACGACCAGACGGTCGGCCCGAGAGAGGAGCCCGGCGTAGAGGCGTCCCTGCCCGAGCGCCTGGGCCTGGGTGCCCATGTAACTCGTAAGGAGAAGGCTCGCGAGCGCGAAGAGGGCGAGCGACGGGATCGCGAAGCCCGAGAGGGCGATCCCGGCCACGATCACGACGTCGGCGTAGCGGTCGAGCACGTGATCGAGCAGGTCGCCCCGCGCCGAGGATCGATGGGTCGCCCGGGCGACCTCTCCATCGATCACGTCGAAGAAGCCGCTCAGCAGGATCAGGAGGGCGACCGCAAGGAAGAGCCACGGGGTCGTCCAGCGCACGATCACGGCGACCGCCGCCGCGCCGCCCGCAAGCCCGAAGGCGAGCCAGCTCAGCCGGTCGGGAGGCCATCCGAGCCAGGGGCGGGCGAGCCGCTTTAGCTGCGGCCGGAACCGGGCGCGGTAGCCTTCGAGGACCATCGGCCGCGCCTACGGCCCGCGGGCCAAAAGATGCTCGGTCACCCGGGGATCGGTCAGCCAGCGCACCCGGCCGTAGCTCGACCGGCCGCGACGTTCGAGGCGCCGGCGGACGGCCCGTGCGACCTCCTCGACGCTCCGGCCGGTCGTGTCCACCTCCCAGACCCGACGTCCCGTGCGCAGCGCCTCGACCAGGACGATGTCGAGCGCTTCGGCGGCGTAGTTCTCCTCGCGGTCGGCGGAGGAACCGCGGCGGGTCCGGGCCAGCCGGCGCGCGAGCTCTTCCGGGTGGCAGCGCAGCACCACGGCACCTTCGACGGGCAGGAGGTGGGCGAGGTGTCCCACGAGGATGTCGGCGGGGCGCCGCCCTCGGCGGAGCCGCCCCGCGAGCTGTGGGAGGTCGACGGAGAGCCCGCCCGGCACCGGTCGCGCGCATCCCTGCCGGAGGGCGAGATCGCCGACCTCGATGACCTTCCATCGGGCCGACAAACGGGCGGCGACCGAGCTCTTCCCGGTGCCCGGGGTCCCGGTGAGGGCCACCATCGAGCGCATGCGGGCGGGATACGCAACTCGGGCGGATGAGCCGTCGGGGCCCCACTCGGGGTCCGGCGGACTCCTATGGGGATAAGCCTCGTGCCCGCCTAGGTCGTGAGGTCCCCGTGTCCGAGAGCACCGTGGAGAGGCGTGCGCGTGGGGGATCGTCCGCACGGAGGTCCGCCCTCCGCTCGCTCGCCGGACTCCCGCTGCCGGTCGGTCAGCGGATCCGCACCGTGGCGCCCTCGCTCGAGCTCCTCACGACGGCGATCGAGGCGAGCCTCCGCCTCGAGGAGTTCGCGCTCGCGCGCCGCGCGATCGCTCCGCCCCGGGAGCGCAGGATCCCGGGCCGCGATGCCGAGATCACGGACCCCGTGATCGGGGAGCGTCGCCTGCGCCGCGTCCCGACCCGGCCCGCGATGCGGCTCTCGATCGGGGTCCTTGCCGCCGCCGGGGTCATCCTCGGAGCGATGGAAACGATCCTGACCGGCAACCTCCTTCTCGGGGTCCCCTGGGGACTCGCGGGGCTCGCGGTCGGCCTCCTGTTCTGGTGGAGGTACGGGCGGACGTACGAGAGCGAGGTCGTGCGGGTCCGCATCCTCGGGGAGCGGGCCGCGTCCCCCGCGGCCCCACTACCGGTCCCGCTCGCGGTCGAGTTGGAGTGGACGACCGGGCGCGTCCGGTCCGTCCTCTTCGGGGGCGAGCGCTCGGTCATCGGGGTCGTCGACTGCCCGATCTGGCTGATGACCGCCCTCACGAGCGCGATGCGACGGGTCGGGGAGGTTCCCGAGTCCGGTGTTCCGGCGGTTCCGCTCCTCCCAGCGTGAGCCGGGCCGGCGGAGGAACGCTCGTCCGGTCCGGTACCCGGGCTCGTCGCTCCCGACCCGACGTCAGCCCGAGTTACGGGGCGGCGCGGGTTCCGTTCCCTCCGCGAGCTCCTCGTAGCGTTCCACCCGGGCATAGACCCCGCTCGGCAGGAACAGCCCCAGGAAGAGGGCGATGGCGCCCACGGCCAGGAGGAGCACACCGCCTACGACGACCAAGATCGTCGGGATCCCCAGCGACGAGTGCGGCGCTACGTACGTCGCGCTGACGGTCCCGTTGAAGACGAGGCCGGAAGGAGTCGCGGTGGAGATCGAGAGGAGGTAGTCCGAGCCGCTCGCACCCGGAAGGGACCAGTGCCCGGTCGCGGCCCCGGTCCAGCTCACGAGGGCGCCACCGACCGGACAGAGGGATTTCCCGGACGAGCACGGGGCGGCGCTCCAGAACGAGACGTTCGCTCCGTTCGACGCGGTCCAGTCGACGGAGACGGTCGAGGGCGACGTTCCGCCGAAGACGAACGGCCACTCCTGGCCGGGACCCGGGTTGACCGCGGCCGACAGCTGCTTGGTCTGCGTGACGCTCGGAGCGTTCGGGATGTAGAACGCGGAGCCGATGAGCGCGCCGCCAACGAGCGCGAACACGATCCCGATCACGACGAGCCACGGACGCACGGCGGCCACGAAGGACGGGACCTTCACTTAGTCTTATCCCGCCCACGACCCCGGCCCCCAGTGCGCCGGGGCGCACATCGGAGAAGGGTGAAGTGCGACGGCCTACGTCGAAGGAGGCGCACTCGGAAATTTGGGCGGTCCCCCCGATCGGAGGGACCGTTCCCGTCGTGCGGCCGTCCGCAGATCCCGACGGAGCCGGGGTCGTGGAGGTGCCTCTTTCCGGTCGCTCGACGCACCGTGGTACGGCCTCCACGGTAGGAAGCATCGCGACTTGCCGTGTTCTTTAAGTATGGAAAGTCTTCCGGGGGACCATGCAAGGCCCCGGGAAGGCTCTTGGAGGAATATTGGCAATCGGGCTCGTCGCTCTCTTTCTGTTGGGAGCGGTGGTCGCGGGCCCGGTGCTGGTGGCACCGGCTTCGGCCCACGCGAGCGCTTCGAGCTCTTCCGGGCAGTCCGCAGTGACCCACGCGCCGGCTGTCGCCGTCCCTGCGGCCGCACCGAGTCCGGCGGCGACGAGCACCGTGAGCGTCACGATCAATTCGGTGTTTGGGGCCAAGACGGCGATCCCCACCACGGTCAACTTCACGGTCGCAGTCACGAACGCGGAGATCAACAACCTGACCACGCAGATCTCGTGGGCCGTGACCGACACGGTCACTTCGACGGTCTGTACCTCGGGCAGCTATTCGAGCCTGGTCAGCGGCACCAACTCGACCAGCTCCACGTACCTCGGGGCCCTGAACCTCACGGACTTCTCGACCGCGCAGCTGACGTGCAATGACATCGCGAGCCACGTCGACCAGCTCTCCATCTATGTGGTCGTCAACGGCACGGCATCGAACGGCACGGTGGCCCAGAACTGGGGCAACGTGACCACGACCTTCACGCTCCCGACGACGATCGGGGCGTCCATCACGACCGCAGTGCCGGCCACGATGCACCTTCCCCAGCCGGTCACCATCAATGTGACGGTGACCAACGCGACCATCTCGGTGGCCAATCTGACCGTCGACTGGGCCCTGATGAACAGCACGGGTCTCGGAGTCTGCGCCTCCGGTAGCCTTACCGTCACGAACACCTCGGCCCTGACCGAGGCCGTGAGCGGCAACCTTACCGCCGCGGACTTCGTCGGGGCGAACATGGCGCCGGGCTGCGCCAACATCTACCAGGAGTCGCTCGTGCTCGCGTTCACCGCGACGATCAACGGGACCGGGAACGTCACCACGCCGACCGGCAACTTTGCGATGAACGTGACCTCGACGACGACGATTGTGATCGTCCCGACCTCGGTCCAGGTCGCGATCCTGCCGAACACGGTCCTGCCGATCTACAGCGTTCTCGCGAACGGAGCCGCGATCCCGATCAGCTTCCAGATCCAGGTCGCGAGCGCAACGATCTCGACGTCGAACGTGAGCCTCTGGTTGAACCTCACGAGCCCGGTGACCGGGACGGTCTGCACGACGGTGAACCTCGACTCGCTCATCTACAACACGACCGAGCCGTGGGGCAACTATACCTACCCCCTGGTCGAGTCGAGCCAGATCAGCCCCGCCGGCCTTGCGGCGTGCACGTCCGTGCTCAGCTCGCAGGTGCTGGTCATCATCGGGGCGTCGGTCAACGGCACCGCGGCCCCCTACCTGGGCACCGTGGTCGAGAGCGACACGAACGCGACCTCAACGACCCAGCCGACGGGCCTGGTGTTCAACCTGCCGACGGCAAGCCTGAACTTCGCGACCACCAGCACGCCGTTCACCTACAACCTCTCGGCGGCCTTTAGCGGGCAGTACGTCGGCCGCGTGAGCCTGACGATCTACTCGCCGGGAACGACCAACATCGTGTTCACCGCGAACTTCGCTTCGGTCCCGTACTCGACCTGGTACCAGCCGAAGGCGGGCAACTATCCGTACACGCTCCAGGCGTTCGCGCCCTACGCGAACCAGTCGACCTCGGGCCTCCTGGTCCTGACGGCGACCATCCCCGTGTACACGAACAGCACCACCTGGGTGAACAACACGATCTTCGGAGGACTCTCTCCGGCGGTCGGGGGCACCATCCTGCTGCTCGTCGGGCTGATCGTCGGCATGATCGTGGCGCTCGTGGTCGGCCGTGCGATGTTCGGAGCGCGTCCCGCGCCGACCCCTCCCCAGGCTTGGGAAGGCAAGGGCGGCCCGGCCGCACCGAACACCTGTAGCGTCTGCGGAAAGTCGTTCGGAACTCCCGAAGAGCTCGCGGCTCACGGGAAGAGCGAACACGGGTTGCAGTAGGCAAGGCCCGCTTCGTGGCGCCCCGCTTCGGCGGGGCGGCCAACCCATTCCCCCTTCCTTCTTTCCTTCTCTATCGCTAGAAAAGGAGCTCTCGGCCCGGTGCTCCTTCGCACGTCGTGGGAGGTTCCTTATCCCGCTCCTGGAGGGGAGCCGCGACCTCCACGTTCGGGAGCGGGCGGCGGCGGCTCCATTCAGCGGTACTTGAGCTCGGGGTACTCCCGACGCCAGCGCAGAACCTCCGCCGCGACCTTCTCCCGACGCAGTCCCGCACGGAGGAGGAGGTCGGCGAGCCGGGCCATCTCGCCCGGTCCGAGGCCCAGTCGAGCAACCTCGGCGGTACCGATCCGTCCGACAAGGTCGATGAGCAGCCGTTGGGTCTCGAGCCGGCGTGCGAGCGCCCCGGTGCCGAGGCCGTGGCGTTCCCGGAGCCGCGCTCGGTCCAAGTGGAGCTGGTGCGACTCCGAGAACCCCCACTCTTCCCCGAGGAGGGGAAGGCCGCCGTCCGCAAGGGCTCGGCCGAGCGCCCGGGAGTTGGCGACCACGGTGCGCGCGTACTCGGTCCCATTTCGCTCGAGCTCGAGGAGGGTCTGCGCGAGGCCCGCGATGCGGTTCCAATGCGCGTTGTCGAAGATCCTCCAGACGAGCCATGGATCGATCCGCTGGAAGAGATCCTCCCGATCGGTGACGAGAAGGCCCCCCTGCGGGCCGGGGAAGGACTTGTGCGTGCTGCCGAAGAGCACGTCCGCGCCCTCCCGCAGCGGGTCCTGGAAGACCCCGCCGGCGATCAGCCCCAGCACGTGCGAGGCGTCGTAAAGCACGAGCGCCCCGACCTCGTGCGCGGCCTCCGCGATCTCTCGCAGGGGATAGGGGAAGAGGAAGAAGCTCTGCCCGAGTACGACCGCGTCCGGCCGCTCGCGACGGATCGCGTCGATCGCCGGCTCGGCCTCCACGCGGTGACAGGGCCCACGGGTCGGCAGGGCTCGGACGGAGTAGCCGAACACCTTGGGCACGTAGTCGGCGGCGTACCCGTCGTATCCCCCCTCGCCGGGTGGGATCGCGAGCAGCGTTCCCTTCGGCGGGAGGAGCGGGACCAGCGCCGAGAGCGCCGCGAGGTGTCCGGAGAGGGGGCGGGTCGTCGCGAATCGGGCCCGGAACACCCGACCCGCCGCCGCGTTCGCGAGCTGCTCGATCTGGTCGGTGTAGCGCGTCCCGGTGTAGCTGTTGTCGAGCGTCTCCCCCTCGAGCGTAACGGGCACCGGGAGGGTGTAGCGTCCCGCGAGGTCGCTCCCGAGGTAGCGGCGGGACGTGGGGGAAAGGGAGTTCTCGCTCGGAAGTAGGTTGAACGACTCGCGTCCGCGCCAGCGGTCGTGCGCCCGGACGAGGGACGCGAGCCGCCGCTCTTCGTCCTCGACGGACGGGCTCATTCCTCGGCCGGCCCGCCGGGTCGGGGGCCCTGCGCGAGCTTGCGGTGCTCTCGGTTGCCGCAGCGGGGACAGTGGAGTTCCTTCGGGCCAGCGGTCAGAAGGGCATGGCAGACCTGGCAACGGGCGGCCACCACCCCGAGCGTCGCGGCGGCCGTCGAGAGCTTGACCGACGGGCGGCTCTGAAGGACCCGCGCGACGAGGACGTCCCCGACCGCGAACTCTCCGCTCAGCGACTCCGTGTAGCCTTCCCGGGCCTTCGAGATATGGACCGTTCCTTCCGGGTTGCCCGGGACAGGACGACGGCTCGTCCCGGTCGAAACGATCGTGCAGACCGCCATCGCGGTCTTGATCTCGTCGATCCGCGCGTACACGAGCTCGCCCTCCTGAATCTCCGGGATGCCGTTGCGGGCGTCGACGTGCACCGTGCGGTCCCGGGGGTCGACCGTCGCGGTCCCGAGGACCGACGCGTAGATCCGCCCTCGGTTCTCGTACGTTCCGCGTCCGGGGAGGAACTCCTCGGCCGCGCCGAGGTAGTCGCCGGGAAGCACCAGTTTCGGGAGCTCAGGAGCGTTCATGAGGGGGTTCCGTTCGGATCGCCCAGCGGTCGACGGCGATCGTCACCCGACGCCGGGTATGGTGCGGAAACGTCCGCGGCAGTTCCCAGGCGACCGGTTGCGTCTCGAGGACGTGGGCACCGCGTGCGACCGCGCGTGCCGCTATAAAGCTTCGGGAGTCGGCCAGCGCGAACGCGTGGACCGAGCGCCGCGCGAGGGCGAGTGCCCGATCCCAGAACGGCCGGTCGGCGTGGCGGCGTTGCGCTCCGAAAGGAGGGTTCATGAGGACGACCTCGGCGGGGTCCTCCCACGCGCGGACGTCCGCGGAGTGGAACGCGACCTCGGCGCCGGCGGCTTCGGCGGCGCCTCGGGCGACCTCGAGGAGCCGGGCATCGATCTCGACCGCGTGGACCGGTCGGGCGCCGAGAAGGGCGGCCGCGATCGCGAGCCGGCCGGTGCCGCATCCCAGGTCGAGCACCGACCGACCGGAGAGACCGTCCCACCGTTCGGCCGCGAAGAGGAGATCGGCCGCGGCCTCGGGCGGCGTGATCACCTGCTCGAGATCGGCGCGCGCCGGGGCGGGCGGCGGGATCCGCGCGAGGACCCGGATCAGCTCCGAGCGGCGCACGACCGCCCCAGGTCTCCGGGGTCCTAAGGCGGCTTCGGTACCGGGGAAGGCGATGCGGGGAGCCGGATTCGAACCGGCGAACGCCTACGCGACAGGATCTCTTCGGCGGCGGTCGGCCGACGTTTAAGTCCTGCGCCGTTACCGGGCTTGGCTATCCCCGCGCCGCTAGCGCGCGGCGGGGGCGACGGGCTCCTCGTCCTTCGCCGGTCGGGCCGGCACCTTCTTTACCGAGACCCGGCGCGGGAAGTACTTGAGGAGAACGACGTCGTTGACCGCCGAGACCCACCGGTACGGGACGTTGGTCGGGCGGGAGCCTTCAACTAACATCGGGCTGGTCTCATCGACGTAGAGCCCGTCGATCTTCGCCGCCTCCACATCCACGACCACATTGTCGATCTCGCCGAGGAGGCGTCCTTCCGGAGTGTACATCTGGCGTCCCAAGAGTTCGGTCATCTCGACCAGCATAGCCCGTTCCCGACCTCCGGCGAGCGGGGCAGGGATTCTTATGCCTTTGGGCGGAGGCGCGGTGGTCTCACTCGGGTCCGGCCGTTCCCGGGCGTTCCCCTCCGACCGGCTTTGGGGCCTGCCGGACCTGCGCCCGGTAAAGCGTGAGGAGCTCGGGGGAGGTCGTCGCCTCGGTCGGTCCCTTGTCGTCGCGGATGCGGCCGGTGAACCGTGGGAACCGCAGCGCGAGGCCGGTCTCCGACCGGATCGCTCCCTGCGCGGCGCGGTGGATCGGGCTCAGCGTGAGCTCGGCGCCGCGGACCTCGAGGACAAGGCCCGGTCGCATCCATCGGTCGGGGGTGAGGCCGGTCTCGATCCCGGGCGGGCGTTCGGGCGACTCGAACCGCGCGAGCCGCTTCGGCAGCTCGGCGAGCATCGCGTCGTCGAATCCCGTCCCGACCTTGCAGAACGACTCGAATCGGTCCCGAGCCGGATCGTAGACCGCAAGGAGGTAGGCGCCGTAGTGGCCCGCCCGACGGCCCCGACCTTGGAACGCCCCGACGATGACCCCGTCGATCGAGTCCGAAAGTCCGACCGTGTACTCGCGCTTGTACTTGATCCACCAGTACCCGCGCGCGCCCGCGCGGTAACTGCTGCCCTCCTTGAGCGACTTCACCATCACCCCCTCTCCGCCGGCCTCGACGGCCTGCTCGAAGAACTGGGTCGCCGAGGAAAGATCCTCTACGATCCGTTGCTCGGCGAGGCGCACCCGGTCGGTGGAAAGGAGGAGCCGGGCGAGAAGGGCTCTCCGCTCGGGGAACGGCAGGTCGTAGACCGGTCGTCCGTCCTCGAGCAGCAGGTCGAAGGCGAACAGGCAGACCGGGACCTCTTCTTGGACTCGAGCGAGATCGTGTTTGCGGCCCCGCCGCCGGGAGACCTCCTGGAACGGCAGGATCTCCCCCGTGGTGAGGTCGATCGGCACGCATTCGCCCTCGAGGATCGCCGGTCGTTCCCGGACCGCGTTCGGAAGCTCGGAGACGAGCTCGGGGAACTGAGGGCCGATCTCCTCGAGCCGTCGGGAGAAGAGGCGGACCGGACCGTGCTTCGGAATGTGCGCCTGGACCCGAAGCCCATCGTACTTGTACTCGAGCGCCGCCGTGCCTCCCATGCGTGCGAGCGCCGCCTCGAGAGTCGGTTCCCGCTCCGCGAGCATCGGCCGGACGGGCCGGCCGATCTCGAGGGTGATCGACGCGAGACCCGGGACGCCCTGCTCGACGAGGACCCCCGCGACGTAGCCGAGGTCGCTCGAGAGATTGAACGCCGACTCGACCGCCGCCCGGGCCGCCTTCGAACCGTCCCCGAACGCCTCCGCGAGGGCGTCGAGGATCGTCATCTCCCGTACGCCGACGCGCAGCGTCCCGAGCACGAATCGGACGAGGAACTTACCTTCGACCGGTGCCGCGCGAACAAGGAGCCCGGTAAGGATCTGGACCTTCGCCTCCTGGGAGCCCGGACCCTTCGCCTCCGCCACGCGCGTGAGCTCGCGGTAGACTTCCGCCACGGTGAGCGGTCCCTCCGTCTCGAGCCGTCGCACGTTCTCGAGCAGCGCGGCGGTGGTCGTGCCGAGATCCCCGGAGGACTTCGTTCTCCGGGCTACCTCGGCTTCGTCGGATCCGGTCGCCGCCGCCACCGCCCGCCGGGCCAACGAGTCGGCGACCCCGAGCTCGATGCCCTCGTACTCCGGACGGAGCATCCCCTGGGAGAGGAAGAGCACCCGACCCAGGTCCGGGGGTCGCAGGGGCCGGACGAGCTCGACCAGGATCGCTCGCATCTCGAGGCGTTTCGAGGTCGCCTCGAGCCGCTCGTACGCGGCCGTCAGTTCATCGAAGCGCACGCGCCGCCCCCTCTTCGATCCCCCTGCGCAGGCGCTGGAGATTCCCGGGAAGATCGCCGCCGCGGAAGAGGAAGTCGCCGCAGACGAAGAACGTCGCGCCGTGCGCGGCGGCCTCCCGACCCGTCTCGACGTTCACCCCTCCGTCGATGGAGATGTCGACGGCCCGGCCCTGGGACGCGAACCGCTCGCGCGCGGTCCGGACCTTCGGGAGCACCTCCGGGTGGAACTTCTGGCCGGAGAAGCCGGGCCGCACGCTCATGACCATAAGCTGATCGATGTGGTCGAGGAACGGCTCGGCCGCTGCGAGCGGGGTGTCGGGCCTCAGAGCGATCCCGACCGCGCGACCCATCGCGCGGACCTCGCGGATGACGGCCGACGGCTCCGCTCGGGACTCGAGGTGGAAGACCAGCGTGTCGCCTCCGGCCTTCCCGAGCGCCGCCACGTGCGCGAGAGGATCGTCGACCATGAGATGCACGTCGAGCGGGAGACGGGTGTGGGCCCGGACGGCCGCGACGAGCGCGGGTCCGAACGAGATGTTCGGAACGAAGTGTCCGTCCATCACGTCCAAGTGAAAGGCATCGGCCCCCGCGCGCTCGGCGAGCTCGACGGCGGCTTGCAGGTTGGCAAAGTCGGCGCTGAGGAGGGAGGGGGCGATGCGTCGGGAGAGGTTCCGGGGGGTCACGGAGGCCGGTCAGCGTCGGGGTATATTTCATGCGTCGGTCGGCCGGTCGGGCCGACGCGAGGCCCGCTCGCCGTCCCCGCATTTTCCCCCGTCCGCGCTCGACCGAGGGGTCCGGTCGCGTCAGGGTCTAGCTAGGGTATATATACTCCCCCCCGTCTCGCTTTCCCGACTCCCTTAGGGGAGCTGTGAACTATGTCGTCGAACGAAGAGCGAACGCCGAATGTAGGGCTTCGGTCGAATCGTCGGGGCATGTCCTCGATGGTGGCCATCGTAGTCCTCATCGTGGTTATCGTCGTGGTCGGAGCGGGTGGATATGGTGCCCTGAGCAGCATTTCCGGTTCCGGCACGACGACGAAGTCGAGCTGTCAGCCGGCTTCGATCTGCGCGCCCCCGACAACCTTGAACGACGTGAAGCTGTATACCCCGTACACTCCGGGGTACGGCCAGACCACCGCCTCGGTCGCCGTGGGCTCTCCTCTGCCCATGACGGTCAGCCTGACCGGCGGTGAGATCGCGAGCAGCTTCAACGTGGCCTGGGGCGATGGGACCACCACGACCCAGAGCACCGGTACCTTTACCCACTATTATGGTCAGTTGGGAACCTACCTCATCAACGCGACCGCCGTCGTCGGCGGAGTCACCCACACCGGGACGAACAGCTACTTCCCGATCCGTGTGACCCAGTCGCTCACCAACCTGACCTTCGGCTACTTCCCGACCCTCGTGACGACCTTCACGAACGCCACCGGCGGAGTCTACCCATGGGTCGCCGCGGGAGGGTCGGTCAATGTGAGCGCCACCTACACGGTGATGCCGTCCGCTGCCGGCTGGACCCCGGGAGCTCCCTCCCTCTCGTCCTCCGGGGGCACCCAGTCCGGACTCAAGTCGTCGGCCACCTCGGTGAGCGCCACCTACACCTTCTCGAACCCCGGCTTCTACACGATCACCATGAAGGGTCCGACGGCCAACTCGACCGCGACCCTCTACCAGGACTATACCTGGTCGGTGGACGTGCTGGCGGCGAACGCGCTGGTTCCCTCGTGCTCGCTCTGTGCGGCTCCGACCGCGAAGAGCCCCCACCCGGGCCAGATCGATGCCGTAGAGGTCGGCGGTCCTCCGATCGGCGGAACCGACCCGGCGTACGACTACGACACCGTCGGTGACGAACCGATCATGAACGTCTTCCAGACCCTGGTCAGCTACAACGGGACCCAGGTCGGCGCCAACTACCAGAGCTACGTGCCGACGCTCTCGACCTGTGTGCCGGGGAGCCCGCAGTGCACCTCGCTCTACGGGAACGACCTGGTGGTGAACAACACGGCGGTCGGTGGACCCGAGTACTGGACGTTCCCGATCGACCCGCACGCGCGGTTCTACGACCCGACCACAGGCCAGCCGCAGCCGGTCTATCCCTCGGACGTGATGTTCTCGGTCGCGCGCGCGATCGCCTACTCGACCGTGCCCGGACCGGGCTACTACAACGGCTGGATCCTCGCGCAGTCGCTCCTGCCGAACGGAAACCCGGCCTGGGACGGCGGCCTCCACTCCCCGTACAACAACACCCCGCAGAACATCCTCGGGTCGATGCTGGTCAACGACTCCCAGTACTGTCCGGCGACGGCGATGAGCGAGAACGGCTGCATCACCTTCAACGTGTGGGGCGGCGGTCTCGCCTGGCCGAACTTCCTGCAACTGATCACCGACCCGCTCGGCGGCTCGGTGGAAGAGTGCAGCTACTACGTCGGGCTGGGCGCGGGACTTCCGGGCTGGACCTCGGCGGGCGCGAACCAGGCGTGCAAGCTTCCGGGCGGGTTTACGACCACGAACTCGACCGCGTGGCGGTCGTACGTCGCGGGCCTCTCGTCGACGGCCTACGACGCGGCGGAGATCTCCGCCGGGTCGAACTACCCGGCGGCGACCCCGCAGACCCGGACAGTGGCGGCGGGTAGCGGTCCGTTCTACCTCGTGAGCGCGAGCTTCTCGATCGGCTACACGATGAAGGCGAACCCCTACTACGTGCAGCCGGTGGGATGTGCGGGCAACCCCGCCTGCCAGCCGGCGCCCGGGACCTACGCGAACACGGTGAACGTCCAGTGGCTTCTGTCGGACCAGCAGTCCATCGCTGACTACCAGGCGGGCTTCGCCGACGTGGCGGGGATCTTTACGTCCCACGCGTCGACCGAGATCGCGCTGCAGCAGAAGGGACTGATTGGGATCCTGCAGGCACCCACGACCGACATCGCGTTCATGATGCCGAACCTGCAGATCAACGTCCCTGGCCTGAAGTTGATCGATCCGCAGTCGACGAACATCCAGGCGAACACGTTTGCCTACGTGGGTCTCCGGGACTTCCTCGCGGCATCGTTCCCGTACGCGACGGTCCAGAACACACTGAACACCGTGCTCGGGCTGAACTTCGCCTCGACCTACGCGGGATACTTCCCACAGTACCTCGGGAACATCTACCCGAACGGCAACACGGCGGTGCTTAGCCAGTTCCCGAACTACAACACGAGTACTGGGCAGTTCGAGAACCCGTCGACGAACCCGAACCAGAACCACTCCGCGGCGTGGTGGTGGGCGCAGATCACCAACCCCTCGTCGCCGGTGTACGACCCGCAGTTCGGCGCGGGCGGCTACACTGCCTCGAACCCGCTGATCTTCCCGTTGATCGGCGAGATCGGGGCGACGACGCTCGACGCGACGTTCAAGATCTGGATCCCCCTGATCTCGACGCTGTCGGGTGGCGTGATCCAGCCGACCACCTTCGATCTGTCGTTCAGCCAGCTTGGTGCGAACATCGCGGCGCCGGGCCAGACTGCGCTCGACTTCTGGGTTCTCGCGTGGGCCGCGGACTATGCGAGTCCGTGGGACTTCGCGATCCCGATGCTGCTGCCGGATGGGACGTACTCGGGTCCGAACGCCTACTACGAGACGTTGAGCCAGCAGCAGTTCGGCGGGAACTACAACTCGGCGAGTTGCGTCAACTCGGGCGCCACGCTCGCGAACGAGACCTACTGGGCCTCGGTGTCGATGATCCCGACGGATTGCCAGGGTGTCGTCTACAACCTCACGGTGGCCATGGTCCACGATGCGAACTCGAACGCGAACCTGGCGCAGTCGACCCAGGAGTACCAGCTCTCCGACGCGATCTTCACCCTGATGGGGTTCAACGTGCCGGACGGCCAAACGAACGCGGTCTTCACCTACGCGCCGTGGATCAACCCCTCGAGCGTGAACACCAACCTGATCCTCTCGGGTGGCATTGCCGACATCGTCTGGTACCAGATGAGCGGCAACGGAGTGGCCGCGTAGACGAGCGAAGAGCCCGCGGAGCCGGGGCCTACGCGCGGGCCCCGGAACCCCTTCCACCATCTCTTTTCTTAGCGGTGCAGGTATCGCAGGCGCGATCACTTCACCGGTAGTCGCGCCCGATCGCTCGGCCGGAGGAGGTCCCGGTGGGGGATGCCACCGACCGAGGTCTGATCGGACTCAGACCCTCCCCCGTTGTCACGCCTCGTCATTCTGTGCTCCGCATTCGGTCTGCAGGACTTCGGTGACGGTCGTGGGTAAAGTGCTTCACGTCCCTCGTCTGCGAGGTCCGGCCGGCCCCGCGCGCGTGGAGTCTCATTCGGGAAAGCGGCCGTACCGGGCGACGCATCCCCGATATCGTGTCTAACCGGCCCGGGGGAACTCGGAGTGCCGGCTCGTCCTAGTCGGAGGGACTCGAGGGGGGGACCCGAGGCTTACCTATCGCCTGGGGGAGGGAGGCGACCCCTGACGGACCTGCGATTCTCTCAAGGGGACTAGCGCGAGTCGTTCGGCCCGCGCGCGCCGTGACCGGCCCCGCTAGTGGAGTGCTACACTATTAGGCGATAGTATAAGTTCCTCCTCTTCCTTGCGGTGGGCATGCGTGTCGCCCCGCCGCTGGAGCTCAGTCCCGAGGAGCGTACCCAGCTCGAGACCTGGTCGCGCGGCCGCTCGACTCCCCAGCGGTTGGTCCTTCGGGCCCGTATCGTCCTTCGGGCGGCCGAGGGCAAGGCGAACCAAGAGATTGCGGAGGAACTCACGACCCGGCCCAACACGGTCGGGCTCTGGTGTCGCCGCTTCCTTCTCTTGCGTCTCGAGGGGATCGCGAAGGATGCCCCGCGCCCGGGCCGGCGCCCCCGACTCTCCCGAGCTGTCGTCGCGCGCATCGTCGACCGCACCCTGCACACCCAGCCCCGAGGTCGGACCCACTGGTCGACTCGGGTCATGGCGAAGGAGATCGGCGTGGACCCGGTCACCGTCCATCGCGTCTGGCGGCGATACGGGCTCAAGCCCCATCTGAAGCAGTCGTTCAAGCTCAGCCACGACCGACGGTTCGAGGAGAAGGTCGTCGATGTGGTCGGACTCTACCAGAACCCTCCTGAGAAGGCGATCATCTTCAGCGTGGACGAGAACCCCCAGACGCAAGCGCTCGAGCGAACCCAGGCGATCCTCCCGATGGGGAAGAACTGGCCCGAGGGCCGTCCGCACGACTACCGACGCAACGGTACGGTCGACCTCTTCGCCGCACTCAACATCCTCGATGGGCAGGTCGTGACGGGGTACTATCCCCAGCACACACAGAAGGAGTTCCTCGCCTTCATGAACGTCCTGAACCGAAGGGTCCCTCTCGAGCTCCAGATCCACGTGGTGCTGGACAACCTGAGCGTCCACAAGGGCGAACAAGTGCAGCGGTGGCTTCGCCGACACCCGAGGGTCCACTTCCACTTCGTCCCGACCAGTTCGTCGTGGATGAACATGGTCGAGGGATGGCTGGGCCAACTCCAACAGCATGCGCTCACTCGAGGGAGTTTCCACAGCGTCCCGGAGCTCGTGCAGGCCATCGAGGAATACGCGAAGGTTTCCAACGGCGAGGCCCACCCGTGGGTGTGGACCGTGAGCGCGGAGGAGATCGTTCGGAAGGTGCGGAAAATCCGTCAGCTCCTCGGATGGGATGGCACCGGCGAACTCCCCTCACCCGGATAATATCGCATCTGTCAGCAACACTCCACTAGAGAAACTCTTCACGCCGCGCCGCCGCGTCATCCGTGCGTAGGTCAAGGCCGGCCCGCAGCCGCTCCCCCTCCGGCGTCCAGATGCCCGCCGGTACCGGGCGAATCACGGTCCGGCGGAACGGTCTCGGATCCTCCGGATGCGGCCGGAACCAGAGGTAGCGGTAGAGAAGGAATTCGAGGAACAGGACCGGGATCAGGGCGAGGATCGCCCCGGCGACGAGGAGGAGGAGCGTCAGGCCCGCCCGGACCCAGACGATGGCGACCCAGACATCGATCGTCAGGAAGAGCAGCAGGAACCACGGCTGGAGCCCGCTGCGGAGGACCCAGGTCTTCCAGCCGACGTCCGACTCCGCCTCGATCAGGGAGCGTCGGCGGACCGGGGGGTTCGGGTCGGCGCCAGAGGTAGACTTCGCCATCGGTACGCCATCGCAAAAGCGAAGGAGAGGAAGTCCGCCGTCAGTTGGCGGGGGCGACGGTCGCGGCCTCGGCCGGAGGAACACCGGCGATGGCGCCGACCGGGGCAGCGCCGCCGGCGAGGGGCGTCGGATACAGGTGACAGGCGACCCAATGCCGAGGTCGGACCTCGAGGAGCGGGGGCTCGGTCTTCGAGCAGACCGGCATCACGGCCGGGCAGCGCGTATGGAACCGGCAGCCGGGCGGCGGGGCCGCGGGGCTTGGCACGTCTCCCGAGAGGATGATCCGCTCCGACTTGAGCGTCGGATCCGGGATCGGGATCGCGGAGAGCAGCGCCTGCGTGTACGGGTGCATCGGACGGGCGAAAAGGTCGGTCGTGTCCGCGCGTTCCATCACCTTCCCGAGGTACATCACGACGACCCGGTCGCTGATCGCGCGCACGACCGAGAGATGGTGCGAGATGAACAGGTAGGAGAGACGGAACTCGGTCTGGAGCTTCTCGAGGATGTTGAGGATCTGTGCCTGGACCGAGACGTCGAGCGCGCTCGTCGGCTCGTCGAGCACCACGAACTCCGGTCGGAGAGCGAGGGCCCGTGCGAGGCCGAGCCGCTGTCGCTGGCCTCCCGAGAACTCGTGCGGAAACCTCCAGACATGGTCGGGGTTCAAGCCGACCTCCTGGACGAGCTCGTTGACCCGCTGGTAGCGTTCTTGCCGGGTCCCGACGTGGTGGATCTCCATCGGCTCGGCGAGGATGTCGCGGACGAGCATGCGGGGGGAAAGCGAGCTGAACGGATCCTGGAAGACGATCTGCAGCTTTCCGCGGAGCTCCCGCATCTGGCTGCGCGACTTGCGGTACAGGGAGTACTGCTCGGCGAGCTCATCCAGCTCCTTGAGCGCGGCGGTCGCGTCCGGACTCTCGGGCGCATGAGAACCGTTGTTCTCCGGCGTCAGGTCCTTGAGCCGGACGTAGTCGGAGTTGAGCTTCGAGAGGATCTCCGGGGTCGGTCGGTAGTAGGTGTGGCCCGAGGAAGGCTCGATCAGCCGGAGCAAGAGGCGCCCAACCGTGGTCTTGCCGCAGCCGGACTCCCCGACGAGCCCCACCGTCTCGGCCTCCCGGACGTCGAAGGTGACCCCGTCGACCGCGCGAACGTCGCCGATGTGCGACGAGAAAAGCCCTCCCCGTACCGGGAAGTACTTTCGAAGGTTGTAGGTCGCGAGGACGACTGGGGACGTTGCCGAGCCTTCCGCCACGAGCGACGATACCTCCCCTGCGTTACTCGGTCACAGTCGGTCCGTGGTATAAATGGCACGCCACTTGATGGCCGTTCCCTTCATCGGTCATCGGCGGCCGGACCTCACGGCAGACCGGCATGGCATACGGGCAGCGGGGGTGGAATCGGCAGCCGGCGGGCGGGAAGATCAGGTTCGGGACCGACCCCGGGATCGACTCGAGCTTCTTCTCGGGCCGATCGATCCGGGGGATCGAGACCAGAAGTCCCTGGGCATACGGGTGAAGCGGGGTCTGAAAGAGCGACCGTACGGGGGCGTTCTCGACGATCTGCCCCGCATACATGACGCAGACGCGATCTGCGACCTCGGCGATTACGGCAAGGTCGTGGGTGATGAGGACGATCGCGGTCCCGACCTTCCGCTTGAGCTCATTCATCAGTTCCAGGATCTGAGCCTGGATCGTCACGTCGAGCGCGGTGGTGGGCTCGTCCGCGAGCAGGATGCTGGGCTGCGGGGCGAGCGCCATGGCGATCATGACCCGCTGGAGCATCCCGCCCGAGAGCTCGTGCGGGAAGCCCTTCGCGACCTGGACCGGGTTCGCGATGCGGACGCCCTCGAGCTCGGTGACGGACCGCCACAGGAGCTCTTCCTTCACCGGCTTATCGACGTGACGCCGGATCCCCCAGAGCCGGAGGGGCCAACGACGCGCCTGATTCGACAGGTTGGCGGAGCGGATGGGTGCTCGCGCGGTGAGAAGGTGGCGGCCGAGGCGCATCTCCTCGAGGTAGGTGTCGCGCAGCTTGTTCGACAGTTCGATGCGCCGCCGCTCCCGACGGAGGTACGCCCGCTGAAGGCCCGAGAGCTTTAGCCGCTTCAGCGCCTTGTTCAGGTGCGTCCGTGCGAGCTCGATGTCGGGGAGGCTGTCGCGAACCGCGTAGAACGCCTCGGTCTCGAGGGACGGGAGATGCGCCGCCCGCGCGAGGGCTTGGGCAGCTTCCCGCAGCTGGGTCCGGTCTGCCGACCGGCCGACGTCGAGAAGGGCGTCGACCGCGGGGGCGACCGATGGGTCGTGGGGGGTGGCGCTCAGCAGGCCATCGATCACTTCAACGCCCCGGTGCAGGTAGATCGCCTCCCCGAGCTGATCCCAGATCGGAAAGACGGGGTTCATTGCCTGCATCGGCTCCTGGAAGATCATCGAGATCCCCCGGCCCCGGACGGACATCATCCGCTCCATCGCGGCCTTGATGCGGCGGAACCGACGGGAGACCTTGACCCGGTTCGTTCCCTTGACCGGCTTGAACTTCGCCTCGCGGTCAAGCTCCCAGAGGAGGTCCGCCCCCCGGTAGAGGACCTTGCCGCTCACCACCCGGCCCGGCGGGTCCGGGATGAGGCGGGTGATCGAGAACGCGGTGACGCTCTTTCCGCAACCGGTCTCCCCGACCAGGCCGAGCGTCTCGCCTTGCCGGACCTTGAACGAGACCCCGTCCAACGCGCGGACCACCCCGTCGTACGTGTAGAAGTAGGTGACGAGCTTCCGGACATCGAGGACAACGTCCCGGCCCGTGTGGTCCTCGCCATCCACGGGGGCCACTACGGGGGCCGCACCGGCCTTCGGAAGCTCGCGCTCCTCCATGGGGACGACCGTCGGTGTTGCTGCGAGTGCCATGAGCGGGTCCTCACCTCCGAAGGCGCGGGTCCAAGGCGTCCCTGAGTCCGTCCGCCACGAAGTTCACGCTGATCGCGAAAAGGAAGAGGGCTGCGCCCGGGAACAGGATCTGCCACCACGGGATCGGGCATGCGGTGCCGGGTGCGAGATTGGCGCAGGTGAGGATCAGGCTGGGCAGTGTCAAGGTCGCCTCGGCGGCGATGGAGCCCCACTCCGGCCAGAGCGGGTTGGGGACGATCGGGAACCCAATGTAGATCAGCGCGGCAACGAGCAAGGGGATGGATCCGACGTCCAGCGACATCTGGACGAAGACGGGGTAGAGGCTGTTCGGCAGGACATGCTTACGAAGGATGCGCGCGTTACCCGCTCCGCTCGCCCGGGCCGCCTCGACGTACTTCTGCTCGCGGACCACCAGCACTTGGCCCCGTACGATACGACCGTACGTCGGCCACCAGGTCAGGGCGAACGCGCCGACCATGAGGAAGATACGCCCTTGGAAGCTCGAGAGCCCGAGCTCCACACCGGCGATGATGACGACTATCACCAAAAGGATCTGGGGGATCGAGAGGAAGATGTCGGTCAGCCGCATCAGTCCCTCGTCCACGATCCCCCCGTAGAAGCCGGAGACGACCCCGACGAGAAGGCCGGTCAGGGCCCCGATCGAGACGATCGTCACGGCGATGGAGAGCGACCACATCGACCCCTTCACGAGCCCGTCGTAGAGGTTTTCGAAATACGGGGTCCCGACCTGTCCGCTCGCGACGAAGGCACCGAACGGCGCGGGGCCCAGGCTGGGGGGACTCAACGTCATGGTCGGTGCGAGGAAGTTCGAATAGGGGACGCCGGCCACGACGGGGGTCATGTAGCAGCCCGGCCCGGTCGGGAGGGTGCCCTGCGAGTAGGTGCAGACCGAGGGCTCGCCCGGGGTGCACGTGGTGTTGGAGCCGCCCGTGGCGCACCATAGGGCGAGCTGCTGATCGTCGACGTGGTACGACACTCCGTAGACGAACGCGAAGAGGAAGAAGACCAAGATTCCCAGGCCGACCATCGCAAGGGTATTGCGACGGAAGAAGTACCAGGTCCGGCGGTACTGGTCGATGCGCGGGTTCGGACGACGGCCGGGTTTGGATCCACGCCGAGGGCGAGCGGACGGCCCAGCCCCCGGTTCCGGGGCGGCCAGCGGAATCGCGGGCTCGGAGGACGGTAGATCCTGTGCTACCATCGTGAAGCCCCTCTAGCCGAGCCGGACCCTCGGATCCAGGTACGCGTAGAGCACGTCGACGATGATGTTCGCGATCACGACAAGGAAGGTGAACAGGATCGTCGATCCGAAGACGAGGCCGATATCGAAGGTGCCGGTCAGCGAGAGCGCGAGCAGTCGACCGACCCCCCACAGGTTGAAGACGGTCTCGATGACCGGGAAGCCCCCGATGAAGAAGGCGAACAAGAGGCCGAGGACCGTGATCGTGACGTTGAGCGAGTTCCGTCCCGCATGTCGCTTGGTCACCGCCTTCTCCGAGAGCCCCTTCGCGCGCGCGGTGCGCACGAAGTCGAGGTTCATGACCTCCAGCATGCTGTTCCGAACAAAGCGGAGGAGGACGGCCACGGTCCCGTAGGCGATCACGAACGCCGGGATGATCAACCGCAGCAGTGTGTCGCCGGCGAGGAGCCAGTTGCCGTGGATCGCCGAGTCGACGGTCGGGAACCCCGTGGGCGAACTGATGATCCCGTCCTGGAGCCAGGTGGGATACCCTTGATATAATGGTGTAGTCGACCCGTAGATCGCTGTGCAGCCCTGGTACGGCCAGGATCCGTAGAAGTCGTTGAGCGCGGGGAAGTGACCTCCGCAGAACGGAGAGATCCCGCTCGAACCTCCCACCGCAAATACGACACCGTAGAGAATCAAGGTCCCTAACAAGAACGCCGGGAGCGCGAAACCGGAGAACGACATCACCCGTGCTACCTGGTCCACCGGACGGTTTCGGTAGACGGCCGACAGGTTGCCGAGCGGCAAGGAGATCGCAATGATCAGGACCATCGACAGCAGGGCGAGCTCGAGGGTGTAGGGAAGGTACCAGCCGAGAACGGTCGTGACCTGCTGGCCCTGTAAGATCGGGAAGCTGCGGACGACACTACTGAAGTTACTGGTGTACCCCCAGTTGAACGTCAGGGAGTTCTTCATGTAGATCGCCCATTGAACGGGAATCGGTTCGTTCAGTCCGAGGTCGGTGGTGGCCTTTGTCCAGAGCGGATTGACGCAGGTTTGGGTCGCGTTGCTCGGGCAGGGGATGTACTGCTGCCAGGGTTCGTAGCAGTGACCGCGGCAGGCGGGGAAAGAGGCCTCGATGCGCTGGGGGGTCGGGATCGCGCTGATCAGCGCGAAGGTGATCGTCATCACGCCGACGATGATCGGGACGAGAAGGATCAGACGTCGGACGATGTAGACCGACATCCGCATGGCTTACGCGGTCCCCCGGCAGCCCACGAGGAACCGAGCGACTACCTATATTTATGGATTCGACAACGTGCCGGACGACGCGGCCTCCGGGCGGCTCCCCGGCGGGAGCCGTCAGAGCAGCGGGAGGGCTCGCGTGACGACGTCGATCCTCGCCGTAGCCGACGGACCGATCCCGAGACAGGTTCGCGTCCCCGGAGGTACCTCCGTGAGCCCCGCGTCCTCCACCCAGACGGTGGGGAGACCTTCCCGACGCGCGCGCCGCTCGAGGCTCTCGAGCTCGGGAAGGGTCGCGACGACGAGCGCGATCTTCTTCTGACCCTGGTCGAGCCACGCCCGCAGGGAGCGGGGGTCGTCAGACTCCGCGCGACGGGCGAGCATCACTGCCGCGTGAGCGACCTGGACGGCCGCCTTCCCGGCCGTCAGCCTGAGCTCCCCCCGGATCACAAGGACCATCTTGTGCTCCTCGGTGGCCGAGGCGCGTCGATCAGGCACCGATCTCGGCCTCCCGGCGCCGCTCGAGCGACTCCCGCTCGGCCCGCACCCCTTCGAGAGACGATCGGAGCGCCCGCGTCCGTTCCGGGTCGGCTCCGATGCGCCGAAGGTCGTGCTCGAGCCGCCGCTCTTCCCGTGCGAGGCGATCGAGCTCGACCGTGACCTCCCAAGCACCCTCCTCGCCCGGCTCCTCCTCCGTCCAGCGAGGCGGGATCGGAGGGACCCGGGCGAAGGCGCCTCGGAGGTACGCGACCGATCCCGCGACCAGCGTGACGGCGGCCAGGGTGGCCTCCAGGAGGGGATCCGACCAGGCCGCCGAGAATCCACCGGAGAACGCGGACAGCAGGACATAGCCCAGGAGCACCGTGAGGGACACGCTCAGCACGAAAGAGAGGGTCAGGACCTCGACTCCTCGTCGTAGGGCGTTCTCGCCGCGCATCCGCCACTCGGGAAAGACGGCCCGGGTGACGGCGTAGCCGGGAACGACAAAGAGCAGCAGCAATCCGGCGAGGGTCTCGACCGCGTTTCCGGGTCCCATCGTGCCGGTTCCTGCTCACTCGGCCGGCGCTTCGCCCATGCCGAACTGCTTCTCCAGTTGACGGCGCAGGCGACGGTTCGATACCAATCCGTGTGCGGCCTTCTTCGTCGATTCGTAGTGCTTCAGGAGCGCGCGCACCTCTTGGGGGCGCTGTCCGCTCCCGCGCGCGACCCGCTGGATGCGGTCGGCCTTCAGCAGGTGGGGATTGTCGAGCTCCTCCGGTGTCATCGAATCGAGGATCGCCCGGAACCGGCGCAGCCGGGCCTGGGTCGCGTCGAGCATCTGCTCGTCGACCTTTGCGCTCCCAAGCCCCGGAATCATCGACATCAGCTTCGAGAACGGGCCCATCTGTCCGAGGGAGTCGATCTGGGTCCGCATGTCCCGAAGGCTGAACCGGCCGCTCATCAGGCTCTTCGCGGCCTGCTCGGCGGCCTCCTTGTTCGAGAGCTCCTCGAACCGCTCGAGGAGGGTCTGAATGTCCCCCATGCCCAGCAGACGGGAGACGAAGCGGGTCGGCTCGAACCGTTCGATCTCGTCGAGATGCTCCCCCGTGCCGATGAAGACGATGGGGGCGCCGCTCACGGCGACCGCCGAGAGCGCTCCGCCGCCTTTCGCGGACCCGTCGAGCTTCGTGAGGATCACCCCGGTAAGGCCCACGGCCTTGTGGAACGCCTCCGCGCTGCGGCCGGCCGCCTGGCCCATGGCGGCGTCGAGGACCAGGAGGACCTCGTCGGGCACCAAGGTCGCGCGAGCCCGCTTCAGCTCCTCGATGAGTTCGGCGTCGATCCCGCTGCGGCCCGCGCTGTCGACGATCACCGCGAACTGCGGCGGAAACTTCCGGAGCGCTTCGGCCACGATCACCTCGGCTCGGAGCTCGGCCCGGTTGGCGTAGAACTCGCAGCCGACCTTCTTCGCCAGCTGTTCGAGCTGGTCGATCGCCGCCGGGCGGTGGACGTCCGCGGCCACCAGCCCGACGCGCACCCCCCGCTTCTGGAAGTACCGGGCAAGCTTCCCGGCGGTCGTCGTCTTTCCCTGGCCGAACAACCCGGCGAGCAGGATGCGCTTCGGCTTGACCTCGAACGGCCGGTCCTTGCCGAGGATCCCCCGGATCTCCTCGTAGATGATCCGGATCAGGAAGTCCCTCAGGCTCGCGCCGGCGGGAGGCTTCTCCTCGGTCGCGCGGCGACGGACCCGCTGCGTGAGCTCGAGCGTGAGCTGGACGTTGACGTCGGCCTGCAGGAGCGCGCGCTGGATGTCCCGGACGACCTCCGCGAGCAGCTCCGCATCGACCGCGGTGCCACGGGCGATCTTCTGGAGCACCCCCCGCAGGGACTTTCCGAGCGCATCGAGGACCATCGAACCTCGCCGGCCGTTACCGCCGGGAGGGAAGGATTGCACGGGTATATGGCGGAGCGCGTCGAGCCGGGTCCGAGGGACGGACGCTTCCACGCAACCGTCATTAGACGCCCCCGGCCTCGGAGCTTCGAAAAGCATGGCCGACGAGGCGCCCTCCTCGAAACCGGAGCCACCCCGGCTACGGCCGGTGCGCGTACCGATCCCCGAGGCCCCCGCAGAGGAGCGGGTTGACGGGTTCGAGGAGGTCGTCCATGCCTACTCCCGGGAGGAGGCCGTCCTCGAGGCCCGACGCTGCATCCAGTGCCATCGACCGTGGTGCGTGGAGGCGTGTCCGATCACCCAGGACTGCCGGGAGTACATCCGGCTGGTCGCGGCGGAAGATTTCGATGGAGCCGCCGAGGTGACCCTCCGCGATAACCCGCTCGCAACGAGCCTGTGCAAGGTCTGCTACCACTACTGCGAGGACGCCTGCGTCGTGAAGCGCAAAGGGGTGCCGGTCGCGATCCGGGCGCTGAAGCGAGCCTCCCTCGACTTTGGGAAGAGCGAGCGCGTCTACGTGCCGTCCGCACCGAAGGGGCAACGGGTCGCGATCGTCGGCGCCGGCCCCGCGGGCCTGATGGCCGCCTGGGACCTCGGCGTCCGAGGGTACTCGGTCACGGTCTTCGAGCAGGAGGATCGCCTCGGTGGTCTCATGCAGACGATCCCGGCCTACCGATTGACCGATCGGGACGTAGAGACCGATCGGGCGCGGCTCCGCACACTCGACGTACACTTTGTGGAGGGTACCCGGGTCGGACGGGACTTTCCGGTCGACCGCCTTCTGCGGGACGACGGCTACGCTGCCGTACTGCTGACGTTGGGAACGCCGGTGCACCGGGATCTCGGGGTGCCGGGTGAACAGCTCCCGGGGGTCCTTCCCGCCCTGCCGTTCCTCCGCGACGTGCACCGTGGGACTCTGCCGAAGGTCGGCGCGGACGTGGTGGTCGTCGGTGGGGGAGACGTGGCGATGGACTCGGTCCGAACCGCCCGGCGCCTCACCGCTAAGGGACATGTCACCCTCGTGTACCGTCGGGGCCGGGAAGAGATGCCGGCCGACCCGGAAGAGGTGCACGGTGCCGAAGAGGAGGGGATCCGGTTCCTCTTCCTGCGCGCACCGGTCCGTATCGTGGGGGCCGAACGGGTCGAAGGTCTGGTCGTGCAGTCCATGGCGTTAGGTCCTCCCGACGCCGGAGGGCGACGCGAGCCGGTGCCCGTCGCAGGCTCCGAGACCCTCCTGCCTTGCGAGACCGTGATCGTGGCGGTCGGTCAGAGGGCCGATCTCGCCGGGTTCGGACCGGAGCTCTCCCTGTCGGTGAACTCGAGAGGTTGGCCCGAGGGAAGGGACGGAGGTTTCGCGACCGGGGTCCCGGGGATCTTTGCGACCGGTGGCCGGTCGGTGGTCTACGCGATGGGCGCGGCGATGGAGTGCGTCGACGCCATCGACCGGTATCTCGCGGCTCTTCGAGGCGGGAGCCCCCAGGTCCGGCCCGATCCCTTTGGCGGTCCGGGGGGATTCCACCGTCCCGATGGGTACACGGCCGCGATCCGGGTGTAGGCGCGCCCGACGCGGCCGGTTCGGAACCTATTTGGCGGGCGGGGAGGCATCGAGGACCGTGAACCAGCCCTGGCGGAACGGTGGGCGCGCCCGGACGACGAAGGTGCTGCTCCTCGCCTCCGTCCTCCTCGCGGTGATGCTCGTGCCGGTCGGCACGCTCGGTCCGCTTCCCGCCGCGCGCGTGGGGGGTGGCTCTCTCCACGCGCCGGCGGCAGTGTCGACGAACGTCGTCTTCGCCGAGCGGGCCGGCTTCGACCCGGCCCGCGACCGTGCCGTGCCGCAGCCCGTGCCGGCGACCGGAGACCGCGAGGTGGTCGTGACGTTCCAGCCTCGCAATGCGTCTGAGTTCGAGTCGCCAACCCCGGGGGCTCCCCCGCTCAACGCGTCGGGGGTCGCCGACCGATTCGGGGTGAGTCCGGGGGATTATCGTGCCGCGATCGCCTACTTCCGTGCCGAAGGGCTCTCGATCGTCCACTCCTGGTCCGATCGGCTCGCGTTGACCCTCGCGGGTTCGGTGCCCTCCGTAGAGAGAGCGTTCGCGACGTCGCTGCTCTCGGGCGACTATCAGGGACGGTCCGTGACCTTCCCCTCCACGGCCCCTTCCCTGCCGGCCGCCCTCGAGTCCGAGGTGCTGAGCGTCGTCGGGCTCAGTTCCGGCTTCGGGGTCTTCTCTCTGCCCTCGGGCCTTGCCCCCTCGCTGCGCCCCCTTTCGGGCGCGGCGCAGGGCGCCGGCGACCTCGTGACGCCGGCGATCGCGCGTTCGATCTACCAGCTATCCAGCCTCTACAACGTCTCGGGTACCCCTCAGTACGCTTCCGGTCAAGGGATCGCACTGCTTCTCTGGGGGCCCGGATACGTGCCGAGCGACCTCGCCACGTTCTTCTCGCGGTACTACCCTGCCTCGATCTTCCCGGCCGCTCAGTACACCGCGGTACCAGTGGACGGAGCGCCGGCGCCCTCGGCTTCGGCCGCGAACGACCCGTGCGGCGCGGCCCAGGAGCTGACGCTCGACCTCGAATGGTCGGGCTCGATGGCCCCCGGGGCCCACCTGTACGCCGTGTACGCCCCCGAAGGGGCGGCGCCCGCGTGCTCGCCCAGTTCGACCGCGATGGCGGACGCCCTGCACACCGCGGTCGGGCTTCCGATCACGGCCCTTTCCATGTCGTTCGGCACGCCTGAATCGACCGACGGGAGTCTCGCGGCCGCCTGGGACACCTATCTCTCGGTGGGCGCGCAGGAGGGGATCACGATGCTCGCCGCCACCGGGGATACCGGCGGTGATCTCTCCGCGGGCTGCCAGGGCGGGCCCGCGCCGCAGTACCCCTCGACGTCTCCCCAGGTGCTGGCTGTCGGCGGAACGGACGTCACGCTGCTGCGCAACCTGCTCGGCCAGGTTACCGGGTTTAGCGAATCGGCGTGGAACCTGAGCGGTGGGGGGTTCTCCTCCCAGTTCGCCGCGCCGTACTGGCAACACACCGGTAATTCGATGCGAGGCACCCCGGACGTCAGCGCGAGTGCGGCCGCCGATTTCCTCTACTTCAACGGCCAGTCCGAGGTCGCGGCGGGCACCAGCTTCTCCACCCCGATCTGGGCCGGACTGGTCACCGAGATGCAGGCGCTCTCGGCCCAGTCCCTCGCTCCCCTCGCTCCCCGGCTCTACACCGTCGCGGAAGAGGAGGCCGTCGGCAAGATCGCTCCCGGTCTCGCCGACGTGACCTCGGGCGCGACCTGTCTCGGCTCCGCCGGCCCGGGGTGGGACCCTGAGACCGGTTGGGGCTCTCCCCGCGCTCTGCTCCTCTTTGAGGACCTGACCGCGACGTTCGTGGCCCTGTCGGTGCACTTCTCCCCGACCGCCGTCGCCCCCGGCGGGTCGGTGACGATCTCCGGCCATCTCTCGAACCGCTCGAGCGGCGCGGCGATCGCGGGGGTCCCGATCCAGATCACGCTCTCCTCCTCCACGAACCTCGGGCCCTGCACGGGCGCCTTCGGTTCGGCCTCACCGACGACGGACTCGGGAGGGAACGTCTCGATCGTGCTGAGCGTCCCGGCGTGTTACCTGGGGGCATCGGCCGAGGTGCGTCTCCTGGTCGCTAGCCAGGGATACTACGGGACGAATTCGACCACGGTCCCGGTGAACCTGCTCGGCTGGGTCCCGTTCCTCTCGGGGCTGGATCAGTACCCGTACAACGTGATCGGTTTCTCGGCGATCTTCGTGGCGGCGAGCGTCGTGGGATACGTTCTGGGTCGATCGCGCCGACGGCCCCCGGCGATCGAGGCGATCGGCACCGGAGGCTCGGCCGCCGTCCCCCCGGGCGCGGAGCGCGCGTACCCTCCGCCGGGTCCCCCGGAGGCCTCCGCGAGCGGTCCCCCCCCCGCGGCGGGTCCGGGGCCGCGCGGGACCGGGGCGTCGGGCGTGGGCGGCCTTCCGCCCCCCGAATCCTCATAATCCGGCCCCCTTCTCCTTGGCCGTGCCCGGTGCATCGGGAGATGCGCCGGACGGTGGGGCGCCCGTTTCGCTGTCGGGGCCCGAGCGTTCGGTGCTCGAGGCGCTCCGCTCCGCCAGCGACCTTCCGGTCGAGGAGGAGGAGTTGGCCCGCCGCTGCGGCCTCCCGCCCGACGCCGTGCGGGGGAGTCTCCAGCGCCTGCGGTCGAAGCGGCTCGTCGTGCTGGACGAGGCGCACGAGGCCCTACGCCGCATCACCCCCCGAGGAGAGGCGACCCTTCGGGAGGGGCTGCCCGAGCGCCGATTCCTGAACGCGCTCGAGCATCGCGGTGGTACGCTCTCTCCCGAGGAGGCGGCCGCGGCCGGGCTGGACCCCGAGGAGCGCTCCGCGGCGATCGGGATCCTTCGGCGGCGGGGCCTCCTCGAAGATGGAGTTCCGTTCCGCCGGCGCTCGGGGTCCGAGGGCGGGCCCGTGCTCCTTCCCGAGGAGGTGGTGCTGAAGCAGGTCGCGAACGGCGAGGAAGACCTCGACGGTGCGATCTTCGCGGCCCTTGCTCGACGGGGGCTGGTCCGGGAGGAACGGCGATCGGTGAAACGCTGGGCTCCGTCGGAGGAGGGCCGTCGGCTCCCTCTGCCGGCGGAGGGGACGGAACCGATCGGCGCCCTTCACCCGGCGCTCCTTCTCTCGGGGGAGTGGAAGGGCCGCCCCTTCCGGCCCTACGACGTCCGTGCTCCGGTGCCGTTCCTGACCGGCGCCCGGCCGAACCCCTACATCTCCTGGCTCGAGGAGTTCGAGGAGCTCCTCGTCGGGCTCGGCTTCGAGCAGGCCGAGGGACCGCTCCTCGAGACGGAGTTCTGGAACAGCGATGTCCTGTTCATGCCCCAGGACCACCCGGCCCGCTCGATCCATGATGCGCTGTCGGTCGAGGGGGTCGAAGGCCACCTCCCGTCCGCCGACCTCGTTTCGCGCGTGGCGGCCGTCCACGAGGGTCGTCCGCTGCCCGGCGAGCCCCGGGCCCTCGGCGCGGGCTGGCCCGGTCCGTACGACCTGACGATCGCGGCGCGCCCGGTGCTGAGGTCGCAGACAACGGCCGTGTCGGCCCGGTATCTCGCGCGGCATCCTTCGCCACCGTTCCGGATGTTCTCCCTGGACCGGAACTTCCGCCGGGAGTCACTGGACGCGAGCCACCACATCGAGTTCCACCAGTGCGAGGGGATCCTCGGGGCTCCCGGGATCTCCCTGCGCGATCTCGTCGGGATCTTCCGGGAGCTTGCCAAGGCGATCGGCATCCGCGAGCTCAAGATCCGGCCGAGCTACTTCCCGTTCACCGAGCCGTCGATCGAGGGGTACGTCCGGCATCCCCGACTCGGGTGGATCGAGGTGTTCCCGGGCGGGGTCTTCCGGCCGGAGGTCGTGCGGCCTCTCGGCATCGAGGTCCCCGTGGTCGCATGGGGCATCGGCGTGATGCGACTGGCGATGGTCGCGCTCGGGACCAACGATATCCGCGAACTGTTCGAAGACGACCTCGAGCGTCTCCGGGGAGGAGCGTAGCGGTGCCGCAGAGCGTGCTCTCGGAGGAGCGGCTCCGCGCGACGCTGGGGGTCCCGGTGACCCCGGAGCAGCTCGACGACCTGCTGTTCGTTTCGAAGGCCGAGGTCAACGGACGGGAGGGCGACGCGCTGACGATCTCGGTGACCCCCGACCGCCTCGACCTTCTCTCGGAGACCGGGCTCGCGCTCTACCTGGCGGGAATGGTCGATGCCGCGCACGGGCTTCCGCGATTCTCCGAGCTGGCCCTTCCGGCAGGGGCCGAGTTCCGGGTCGATCGATCGGTCGTCCCCCTGCGGCCGTACCTCGCCGGGGTCGTGGTCCGCGCGCCGGCCGACCGGACCCTCGATGCCGGCACTCTCTCGGAGGCGATCCGCTTCCAGGAGCTCCTCCATGCGACCGTGGGCAGGGACCGTCGGGCCGCGAGCCTCGGGATCTACCCCTGGGAGAAGCTCACTCCGCCGATCCGGTACTCGCTCGAGCCGCTCTCGGACGTCCGGTTCGTCCCCTTGGACGGCCCCGAGGAGGTCTTTGCCCTCGATTTCTTCGCCACGCACCCCCTCGCCGAGCGGTACGGAGCGTTCGGCCGGACGGGGGACCGGTGCCTCGTCCTGCGCGACGCCGCCGGCTCGGTGCTGAGCCTTCCGCCGGTACTCAACAGCCGCTCCACCGGCGAGGCCCGGATCGGAGATCGCGCGCTCCTGCTCGAGTCGACCGGCACTTCCGAACGGGTCGTCCGCGAGACCCTCGGCCTCCTTCTGGTCGTCTTCGCGGGACGCGGCTGGAGCGTGGCCCCCATGTCCGTCGTGGGGCCGGGGGACGCGCGTTCCGACGGGCGGTCGGTCCTCTCTCCGCCGCCGGTCGACCTTCCCTCCGCGCTCGTGGGCGAGGTCGGCGGAGAAGCGCTCCCGGCCCCCGAGGTGGAGCGACGGCTCGGCCGCGCCCGGCTCTCCGCCCGGCCGCACCCGGGGGGATGGCGCGTCGGGGCCCCACCGTGGCGTCCGGACCTCCTTGCCGCCGTCGATGTGGTTGAGGACGTGCTGCTCGCGGTACCGATCCGGCCGGAGGACGGCACCGTGTCGCCCAGCTACACGCAGGGCCGCCGACGGCCCGAAACCGTCTTCCGGCGCCGCGTAGCGACCGACCTTCTCGGCCTCGGGTTCACGGCCCCCCACACGTCGCTCTTGGTCCCGGCCGCGCGGGTCGAGTCCCTCGGCGACCCGGCTCCGATCCGCATCCGCAATCCCGTCTCCCTCGAACTCGCGTACTTGCGCCACCGCCTCTTCCTCTCCCACATCGAGGTCCTCGCGCACAACACGCGGCACGGTTATCCGCAGCGCTTCGCCGAGGTCGGACCGGTGGTGGTCCGAGCCCCCGCGTCGGAGCCGGGCGCGGAGAGCCGGTACCACGCCGGACTGCTCCTCGCCTCCGAATCGGCCGGGTTTGCCGAGGTCGCTGCCCTCGTCGACTACCTGCTGCGCCGACACGATCTCCTCGGGGTCCGCGAGCCGGCCGAACTTCCGGGCCTGATCCCCGGTCGGACCGCCCGCGTCCGCGTGGCGGGCGAGGTGGTCGCGGAACTGGGCGAGCTGGTGCCGAATCTCCTCGCCGAGATCGGGGTGCCGGTACCCACCGCGTACGCCGAGGTGGACCTCTCCGCGCTCTGGCCGTTGCTCGGCGGTCGCGAAGCCCTCTAATACGCTCCATCGGTCGCGCCTCCATGGTCCGGTCCCGCCGCTCGACCGACCGCGCCGCTCGGGGCCGGGCGCGATGGGAGGCGGAGGCCCGGCGGGCGATCGGGGACCGCGTCGAGGGGGGGCGGGTGCCGCTCCTCGTCGGACCTCCCGAGGAGCCGGACGGCGAGTTCCTGGAAAAGGTCGGATTCCCCGGAGAGCGGCCGTACACGCGCGGCATCCAGCCGACGATGTACCGGGGGCGTCTCTGGACCTACCGACAGTACTCCGGGTTCGGGAGCGCCGCCGCGACGAACCGCCGGTTCCGCTTCCTCCTCGAGGGCGGTCAGACCGGACTCTCGGTCGCGTTCGATCTCCCGACGCAGAACGGCTACGACTCCGACCATCCGAGGGCCGTGGGCGAGGTCGGCCGTTGCGGGGTACCGATCTCGACGCTCGGTGACATGCGGACGCTCTTCGAAGGGCTGCCGCTCGATCGGGCCACGGTCTCGATGACGATCAACGCGACGGCCCCCGTGCTGCTCGCCTTCCTCATCGCCGTCGCCGAGGAGAACGGCGTCGCCCGGCAGCGTCTCGGCGGCACGGTACAGAACGACCTCCTGAAGGAGTACGTCGCACGCGGCACCTACATCTTCCCGCCAGCCCCGTCCCTGCGCCTTACGGTCGACCTCATCGAGTTCGCGACGCGCGAAATGCCCCAGTGGAACTACATCTCCGTCTCGGGGTACCACATGCGCGAAGCCGGTGCGACGGCCGTTCAGGAGGTGGCGTTCACCCTCGCGAACGCGGTCGCCTATGTGGAGGCGGTCCGGGACCGGGGGCTGCCGCTGGACGAGTTCCTTCCGCGTCTCTCCTTCTTCTTCTCGGGAGACCGGAACTTCCTCGAGGAGATCGCGAAGTTCCGGGCGGCGCGTCGGCTCTGGGCGCGTATCGTGAGCGACCGGTTCGGGGCCCGGAACGCCCGGTCGATGCAGCTGCGGTTCCACACCCAGACCGCGGGCTCGAGCCTCGCGGCCCAGCAGCCCGAGCTCAACGTCGTGCGCACGACCCTCGAGGCGCTCAGCGCGGTCCTCGGCGGCACACAGTCGCTGCACACCAACGCGCTGGACGAGGCCCTCGGGCTCCCCACGGAGTCGTCGGCCCGCCTCGCGCTCCGAACGCAGCAGATCCTCGCGGAGGAGTCGGGCGTGGCGAGCGTGGTCGACCCTCTCGGAGGGGCGTACGAGATCGAGTACCTGACCGACCGCATCCAGTCGGAGGCCGAGGAGTACCTCGCCCGCATCGAGGAGATGGGGGGCGCGCTCGTCGCGGTCGACCGGGGATACTTCGCGGGGGAGATCGCGAAAGAGGCGTACCGCTCTGCCCGGGCCCGCGAGGCGGGCGAGGAACTGGTGGTCGGTGTGAACGCATTCTCCGAGGGCAACCCCGGGTTCTCCCTGTTTCCGGGCGAGCCCGGCGGACGGTTCCAGCGGATCTCGCCCGCCGAAGAACGCCGACAGCTCCACCGGGTCCGAGCGTGGCGGAGAACGCGCGACGCCCGTCGCTCCGTCGAGGCGCTCGCCGAGCTCGAGCGGTCGACGCGGGCGGGGGAGAACGTCATGCCGGGGGTCCTCGCGGCGGTGGTCGCGGGCGCCACGCTGGGCGAGATCGCGGATACCTGGCGAGGACTCTTTGGGGAGCAACGGAGCTCCCAAGCCTACTAGCCGGAGGGATCGAATCGATGCAGCTCGACCATGTAGGGATCGCCGTCGCCGACCTTCCCCGCGCGCTCGCTCGGTGGACCGCGGTCCTTGGCGCGCCGGAGGGCCCGGTGGAGGAAGTCCCGTCGAACCGGGTGCGGGTCGCCTTCCTCTCGGCCGGAGGGAGCCACGTCGAGCTCGTCACGCCGAGCGACGGGGGCTCGCCGGTCGCGAAGTTCCTGAGCGAGCGAGGAGACGGCGTGCATCATCTCGCCTTCGCCGTTCCGAGCGTCGACCGGGCGCTCGCCGATCTCGTCGCCCGGGGCGAGCGGGTCGTCGACCGGGTCGCGCGACCCGGTGCGCGGGGCCGCCGGGTCGGCTTCGCCCACCCGGCCGCGTTCGGCGGCGTCCTGGTCGAGTTCGTGGAGGGTCCGTGAGCGCGGTCCGGACGGCCGAGCTCGCGCTCGTCTACGACAGCCGCGGGCGCCCGACGGTCGAGGCGACGATCGTCCTCGCTTCGGGTTCGGTGGGCCGAGCGGCCGCCCCGAGCGGGGCGAGCACCGGGGCTCACGAGGTGCGGGCGTTTCCGGAACACGGGGTGCCCGAAGCGCTCTCCACCTTCCGCTCGGTCGTCGCTCCCGCGCTGCTCGGGATGGATGCCACCGACCGCGCCGCGATCGATGAGCGACTCCACCAGATCGACGGGACCCCGAACTTCGCGCGCATCGGCGGGAACACGGCGACCGCGGTCTCGGTCGCGAGCGCGCTCGCTCTCGCGGCGGAGACGGACCGCCCCCTGTGGAGAGTGCTCGCGCGACCCGGCGTGGACGGCTCGAAGTTCCCCGCGATCGTGGGCAATTGTCTCAACGGCGGGCGCCACGCGATCGGGGGTCCGGACATCCAGGAGTTCCACGCGTTCGCCGAGGAGGCCCGACCCGAGGACTCGATCCGCGCCGCGATCCGGGTCCACGAGCTTCTCGGTGAGGAGCTGCACCGACGGTTCCCGAAGGCCGCGCTCGGTCGTGGGGACGAGGGGGGTTGGGTCGCCCCAATCGGTAATCTCGAGGCGGTCGAGCTGCTCGCGGAGGTCTGCGCCCGCGTGCGGGACGAGACCCGCCTCGCGGTGCACCCCGGCCTCGACCTGGCCGCGAGCGAGTTCTTCCGGGACGGGAAGTACCACTACCGGGAGCAGACGCTCGACGAAGCCGGCCAGATCGCGTTCGTCGCGAAGCTCGTGGATCGGTTTGACCTTCGGTTCGTCGAGGACCCGTTCGATGAGGAGTCGTTCGCGGCCTTCGCCGAACTCACGCGCCAGGTCGGGAACCGTACCCTCGTCGTGGGCGACGACCTCTACGTGACGAACTCCTCCCGCCTCGAACGGGGCATCGCCGAGGGCTCCTCGAACGCGGTCCTGATCAAGGTGAACCAGGTCGGCACCCTGACCGACACCCTCGCGACGGTCGATCTCGCGCGGGCCCGAGGGCTGGCCACGATCACCTCCCATCGCTCGGGAGAGGTCCCGGACCACTGGCTCACCCACGTCGCCCTGGGGACGGGGGCGCGGGGGTTGAAGTGCGGGGTGCTGGGGGGGGAGCGGGTGGCAAAGCTAAATGAACTCCTGCGGCTCGGCCGCGCGACGGAAAGGTGACCTTGGTGCCCGACGACGAGACCCTCGCCGAACCGCATGTCGCAGCGAGCGACGGCCAGGATATCAGCCCCGGGGAGCTCCTGATCCCCGAAGATACCTACCTCACGTCGGGAGTCCACATCGGGACCCAGCAGAAGTCGGCGTCGATGCGCCGATTCGTCTTCAAGGTCCGCTTCGACGGTCTCCACGTCCTTGACGTCCGGGAGACCGACCGGCGCATCCGGCTCGCGGCGAAGTTCCTCGCCCACTTCCCCCCCGACCGCATCCTGGTCGTGTCGCAGCGCCAGTACGGGCAGAAACCGGTCCGCGTCTTCGCGAAAGCGATCGGGGCCGTCTCCTTCGCCGAGCGCTTCGTCCCCGGATGCCTGACGAACCCGAACCTGGCCGAGTACTTCGAGCCGAAGGTCCTGGTCGTCACCGATCCCGCGACCGACCAGCAGGCGCTGAGCGAAGCGGTCTCGATCGGGATCCCGGTCGTCGGTCTGTGCGACGTGAACAACGAGACCCGGAACGTCGATCTCGTGATTCCCGCGAACAACAAGGGTCGGGTCGCGCTCGCCACCGTGTACTGGCTGCTCGGACGCGAGGTGCTTCGGTCCCGGGCCGGCGGCATCGAGACCCCGTACGCCCACACGATCGAGGACTACCAGGCCTCGCTCTAGCCGCGGGCGCTCGTCCCTCTCTGCTTTTATCGGCAGTTCCCCTCGAGGCGACGTGGTCCGAGCGGGGTCCGGCCTCCTCGAGCTCCTGAGCGAGCACGGCGTTCCCGAGAAGGCGGCCCGCATCTACCTCGTCGCAAGCCGGGCCGGTCCTCAGACCGCGAGCGAGCTTGCCCGCCTCGCCGCGGTCAACCGGGTCGACGCCTATCGGTTCATCCGGCAGCTCACGGGAGAGGGCCTGCTCGCGGCGACGAACGGTCGTCCCCGGCGGTTCGCGGCCCTCCCCCCGCACGAACTGGTCGACCGCTGGATCCACCGTGCGTCGGAGCGCCTCCGTCGGCTCGAGCGGGACCGAAAGAAGATCCTCAACGACTGGGAGGAGCAGCGCACCGAGATCGACCACGGCGACCCCCGAAAGTTCGCGGTCCTCGAGGGCCGAGCGACGATCCGGAGGTTCCTTGGCAAGCGGATCGGGACGGCCCGCCGCCAGGTCTTCCTCTCGACGACGGGAGTCTCCCTCGCCGATCTCATCGACGCCGGACTCGACCGGACCCTGCGACAGGCCGCCCGAAGGGGCGTGAAGGTCCGGGTCGTCACGGAGGTCTATCCTCCCAACCTCGTCCAGGCGAAGCACTTTGCCGCGTTCGCCGAGCTCCGCCACGCGAGCGGACCGGTGACGTACCGCGCGGTCGTGCTGGACCGGGACGGTGCGCTCGTCTACGTCTCGGGCGAGGACGGTCCCGGCCGGTCGAGCGAGGAGCAGGTCGCCCTCTGGTCGTCCGCGCCGATGTTCGTCCAGCTTGCCCGCGACTACCATCGGCGGCTGTGGAGTCCGGCGACCCGGGCCGAGGAGCGCTTCGTCGAGATCGAGAGCCCTCCGACCGCCGTGCTGCCGGTGCTCGCCGGCAAGGAGGCGATCCCCTTCCAGCGCCTGAAGGAGATCGCGAAGCTCGGGATGCGGGCCTCGGGAGTGCGGGAGCTCCGGCTCCACCTCCCCGAGCTGATCGAGACGATCGCCCGGCAGCTCGGCCGGGAGATCGCGGGCCAGGTCGAAGGGGAGTCGGCGGAGGAGGTCGCCCGCTCTCTCCGGCAGTACTACGAGACGCACACCATGGGGCACCTCACCACGCTCCGGGATCTGCCCCTGACGTTCCGCGTGACCGGCTGCTTTGCATGCACGAACGACTCCCCCGAGATCGGCCGGGTGCTCTGCCCGCAGCTGATCCGCGCGGTCCTCGAGACCCGCCTCGGGCAGCGCTGGGAGGTCTCAAAGCCCGACCCCACGAAGCACGCCACGCGGGGCTGCGTCTTCGTCGCGAACCCGGCGTAGTGCGGGGGCCCGTCTCCCGGCGGCCGGATCGCCCGAGCGACGAAGCACGGCTCGTGGGTCGCGCCACCGCTCGCGCGGAGTTCCGTCCGGGCTTCCCGAAGGCTGCCGGATCGGTACGCTCCGAGGCATGAAGCGACCGTACAGCCCGCTCGCGAAGGGCGGTCGGTGCGGCCGGGCTCGCTACGCGCGGCCCTCCGCCACCCGATCGTGGCCGGTGCGCGTGCTATACCGAGTCATGGTGTAGCAGGTGTATCTGACAACAGCTACATTCTTTGGCTAAACGTATATATACGAGTGTTCTCTTAGGCAACCGTAGACGCTATGAAGACTACCCCTGCCCATTCGGTGAGTCATCGCTCTCGAAGCCCGGTTCCGAAGTCGCCGGCCCGCACGCCGGTGGACGAGGATTCGGCCGTCGCCGCTCCGGCGTCGGACGTCTGTCCGAACTGCGGCTCGTCCCATCTCATCCGGGACGAAATCCGTGGGGAGATCGTCTGTGCGGACTGCGGGCTGGTCGTGGACCAGAGCGCGCTCGTCAGCGACCGGGGTCAGCGCGGGTCGAAGGAGGATACCGGACGCGAAGCGCGCGGCTGGGGTCCGGTCATCTCCCCGCTGATGCCGGACAAGGGCCTCTTCAGCGAGATCGGGGTCCCGACGCGCGACTTCCAGGGGAACTCCCTGAGCCGAAACACGTCGCTGAAGTTCTACCATCTTCGCAAGCTCAATCACCGCCTCCGAGCGGCCCGGACGCACCAGCGTAACCTGGTGGTGGCGTTGGGCGAGCTGAACCGTCTCGCCGGGGTCCTCGGCCTCTCCCGCGAGGTCAAGGAGTCGGCGACGTACATCTATCGGCGGGCGCTCGAGCACAAGGCGACCCGCGGAAAGAAGATCGTCGCGCTGGTCGCGGCGAGCGTCTACGCGGCGTGCCGCCAGTGCCACGTCCCGCGGACA
>JAKAVQ010000026.1 GCA_021817245.1 Thermoplasmata archaeon | reverse complement strand
GGGACGCACTGGGGTCGGGGACTGCCGCGGCATCCCATAGAGGTCGCCGTGAGCAGATGAAGCTCATCGATTCCACGAGAAGCGATCGGCCGGTCACCGTCAGGCCGCCCTTATCTTATGACCGGTGAGATACGTTCAGAGGGGGGCCGCAACCGTGCGTCGAGCGTCCGGCTCTACGCCGGACATCGCTCCCAGGAAGAGGCTGGTGATCGACCCGGGGAACGCAGGGCCCGTGAGCGACAGCGCGCGGGGCCGGCGCGGTCCGGCCAATCCTCATGTAGATAGGTGATATCCTAAGTATCGTAGGTAATGTCATGTCGAGCCACCTCGAGACCAGCCCGAGAACCGCCAAGGCTACGGTACTCGAGCGCGAAGAAGGGAGAATCGCCTTCGAGGATTCGGGCGGTACAGGTCCCCTGGTCGTTTGCGCCCCCGGAATGGGAGCGCTCCGATCCCTCTACCGATTCGTCGCGCCCGCGCTCGTACGGGAGGGATACCGGGTGGTCACGATCGACCTGAGAGGCATGGGGGAGTCGAGCGCCCGATGGAACGACTACTCCGAGTCCGCGATCGGGTCCGACATCGTCGCACTCATGAAACGACTCCGAGCGGGCCCTGCGATTCTCATCGGCAACTCGATCTCTGCGGGCGCGGCGGTGTGCGCCGCGACCGATGAACCCGGCCTCGTCGCCGGGCTCATCCTGGTTGGACCATTCGTTCGACCGGTCCGGATCTCTCTGCTAAAGTTGTTCCTGTTCCGGCTCGCCCTCGCCCGACCTTGGGGCGCCGGTACGTGGGTCCACTACCAGGGCCGCAATCTCTATCCGTCGAAGAGGCCCGCGGATCTGGACGAATACAACGCTCGATTGCTGGCGAATCTGCGCGAGCCCGGGCGCATGCGCGCCTTTCAGCGGATGGCCGCTACCAACCACCGGGCGGCGCAGGCTCGTCTTCGGCACGTACGGGTCCCCACTCTCGTCGTGATGGGGGGGAGCGATCCCGATTTTCCCGACCCGAAGGCGGAGGCCCTTGGCATCGCGGGAGAGCTCCGCGGCGAGACGACGATCATGGAGGGGTTGGGGCATTACCCCCAGGCCGAGGATCCCGCAGCGTTCCTCCAAGCGGTGAGCGGTTTCCTCCGGGCGGGGATCCATGCCGCATAGAGCGGGTCTGACGACCGAAGCCGTGGTCGAGGCAGCATCGCGCCTCGCGGACAAGGACGGACTCGATCAGCTCACGTTGGCGCGCGTGGCCCAGGAGCTCGGCGTTCGACCCCCATCCTTGTACGAACACGTGGGTGGGTGGGAAGGGCTCCAAAAAGCGCTCCGGCTTCGTGGGTTCCGGTTAATGGCCGACCGATCGCGACGCGCGACAATGGGCCGCTCGGGCGACGACGCGGTTCGGGCGTTGGCGTCGGAACTGCGAGGATTCGTCCGAGCTCACCCCGGGCTCTATCCGGCAACCGTCAAGTCGGCGGAGGGCGACACCCCCGAGATCCAGGAAGCTGCCCGAGAGCTCCTCGAGGTCTATTTGGCCGTGCTGCAAGGGTATGGGCTCCGCGCCAAACAGGCTATTCACGCGTTGCGGTACCTGCGAAGCGCGCTCCACGGATTCATCTCGCTCGAATTGCAGGGGGGCTTCGGGATGCCCGAAGACGTCGACACGAGTTACCGCCGATTGATCTCCGCCGTGACATTCGACCTTCGGCAATGGAAGCGCACCAAGGAGTGAGGCACGCATGGAGTGTCCTTACGGGTGAAGAGGCCCCTCTCTCGCCTCACCGCAGGGTATCGATTTCCTGAACATCGAGCCTTGGCGGTGCCGAGTAAAGGACCGGTGGTTTCGGTGGCGATTCGCACCATCCCTTTCGTGGGGCGACGGGGGATTCTCCACGCGCTCGCGCGTTGAGCGGTCGGTCATGGCCTTCATTAGGCGCTGCGCGGTACAACGCGCCCCGCAGCGTATCGTGTGGATCGCGATCTTCGCGGCCCCGAATGAGGTACCGCTCGGAAACTTCCGCCGAGGATGACCGCGCATGAGCATGCCGAGATTGGGGAAGGCGGACCTCGGATAGGAGCCACCCCTCGCGCTCTGGGAACGGATTCGTTCATCCCGTCGCGTGCGACCCTCCCACCGATGCGGCAGTGACGTCGATGGGTGGCGGGCGCGGGCCGATCGGCCGGGGTCAACGGGAACGGCTGACCCCGAGGGAGGCCCGTCGACACCAGCTCCGCCTCGATCGAACCGCTCCCCCGCCGCGAGCGGCCGGTGCCCAGTACCGCGAGCGGAAGCGGCAGCAGTTCCGGCCGTGGAAAATGGCCGGGTTCCCTACTTATAGAGGGCTCCGCCCTGAGCTCGGCGCGGCGGTGCCGGCGGTGACATCGTCGGAGGAGCCGAACGTGCCTCGCGCCTCCCCCCTCATGTTCCATCGGCTCGCGCCGTACTACGACGACCTGGTCGGTCAGAAGGACTACCCGTCCGAGGTACGCACCCTCGAGTCGCTCGCGCGGCGATGGGTCCGTTCCGGGGGGCGGTCCTGGCTGGATGTGGCCTGCGGCACGGGACGGCACCTGAGCTTCCTCCGCCGTCACTACACGGTCAGGGGGGTCGATCTCAGTCCCGAGATGCTCCGCGTGGCGAAGCGACGACTTCCCGGAGTTCGATTGGGTATCGGAGACATGCGAAGCTTCCGCCTCGGCGAAACGTTCGACGTGATCAGCTGCCTCTACAGCGCCATCGGTCACCTCGAGACGGAGCGCGACGTCCGGACCACGTTCGAGAACTTTGCCCGGCATCTGACCCCTGGCGGGATCGCGATCGTCGAGCCCTGGATCGATCCGGTCGACTTCCGTTCCGGCTTCGTGCACCTGCTCACCCACTCCAGCCCTTCGGTCACCGTCGTACGGATGGCGTTCTCCTCGCGGCGGGGACGACGGTCGGCGATCCACTATCACTACCTCATCGGCAGATCGGGTCGTCGCGTCGAGCATTTCGAGGAGGTGGACCGCGGACTGCTGGTACCCCGACGCCGCTTGGTACAGCTCATGCGGTCTGCGGGGCTGAAGGCTTGGTTCCTGACGAACGGGCTCCCCTCGGGCCGGGGGTTGTTGCTCGGACTCAAGCCCCACTCGTAGGGAGCACGGAGGTCCGGCTTCTACGGCCGGAGGGATGGCGTCAGAGCCCCGTCGTGGTGACGTCGAGGGGCCGAGGGGAGCAGAACGCGTCGCCAGAGGGTTCGAGGGAGTTTATCGGCCCCCCGGAGTGAGCGGGCACGGGCGGCCTCGGGATCGGCCGTCGCCCCCCGGACCCGTCCGACCGGCGCGTCCCTCCCCCGCACCTCGGGCGCCGGGGGGATCTGGGAGTGGGTGGAGCACGTGCCGGCCCGAGCCGCCCTTGAGGACCTCTCCCCGCGAGCCTACTTCTTTACCGGCCCAATCCTTGGGATTATCCACCGAGCCACGAACCGCCGACCGGGGGCTGCGCGCCCCGGCGCATCCGGGGGAGAAGGCGAGGGCGCGGCCGAGAGCTCGGGTCGTCCGTCGGTCGTGGGCTGGTGAGGTGATCGACCCGCATCTCCCTGGGCTGGGGACTCCTCACCCCAGGCGGCCGGCCTCGGAGGGACTCGACCGGCGGAACGGGGGGAGCGGCGACGCACGCGACATGGTACCGCGCACCGTGGGGATGCCGTGCAGCCGATCGTCCACTGGGAGTGCGTTGCGACCGGGCGTGTCCAGGGGGTCAACTACCGGGCCCGGGTGCTCGAAGCAGCCCTGCGCCACCGGCTGGTCGGAACCGTGGAAAACCTTCCGGACGGGACCGTATGGATCGATGCCCGGGGTCCCCTCGCCCAGCTCGAGGATTTCCTGCGCGAGGTGAGCACGCCCCTCGGTCTCAGTCGGCCGTCCCTCGTCCGCCGAGTACGCGAGGTCCCCCTCTCCGCCCGGTTCGACGGCTTCGAATTCCGCTAGCGTCGGGCCGGCCGTCGGGGATCGCATTCTCCCCAGGTCGGTACGAACGGCTCAGGTCACGTAGGTAAGCCACGCGGCGTAGGCCGGATCGCGTCCGTGGATCGCGTCCTCGTACCGACGCTGGAGCCGCTGGACGATGGGGTACTTCCCCGTGCCGATCGCGCGTCCGTCCACCTCACGGATCGGAGTGATACCGGCCGCGGTGCCGGTGTAGAAGAGCTCGTCCGCGGTGAAGAGATCCTCCCGAGTGAAGTCGGTACGTTGGAACGGTACGTGCTCCGGAGCGAGGAACTGAATGACCGTGTCCCGCGTGATGCCCCGAAGGATGCCGGAGCTCGCGGGCGGGGTGCTCACGACGCCGTTCTTTACGCGGAAGATGTTCTCGCCGGGCCCCTCGGCCACCATCCCGGAGGAATTGAGGAGGATCGCCTCGTCGTACCCCCCAATGGTCGCCTCCATCTTCGCGAGCGCCGAGTTCGCGTAGTTGGCGCCGCACTTTGCCTGCGGGGGCAGCGAACGGGAGTCCATGCGGACCCAGCTCGAGACCGTCGCCCGGACCCCCGTCTCCACTCCGGCGGCGCCGAGGTACGCGCCCCACTCCCACGCGGCCACCGCGACCTGCACCGGGCTCTTGGTCGGATCGAGGCCCATCTCTCCGTAGCCGGAGAACCCGATCGGACGGAGATAGACCGCCGGGACCCCGTTCGCCCGAACGAGGTCGACGCACGCCCTCTCGATCTCCTCGGCCGAGAAGGGAAGCTTCATCCGATAGACCTTCGCGCTGTTCATGAAGCGGTCGATGTGCTCCTTCAGACGGAAGATCGCCGGTCCCCGCGGCGTGTCGTGGGCCCGGATCCCCTCGAAGATCGAGTAGCCGTAGTGGAGTGCGTGGGTGAGGACGTGGACCTTCGCCTCCCCCCAGTCGACCAGCTGACCGTCCATCCAGATCTTCTTGAGCGCGCGAATGCCGACCATCGAAAAACCCCGCGACAACCTAGGATGAGGCGCGCTTTAATCGATTGTCAACTGCGGCTGACCCCTCCTTCATCAACTTTCCACCGGCTCGTTCCCCCGGGAAAGACCGATGATCGAGATCCGGTTCCACGGCCGGGGGGGCCAGGGGGGCGTCGTCGCGTCCGAGCTCCTGGCGCAGGCGGCGTTCCTTGATGGGAAGATCCCCCAGAGTTTCCCGTTCTTCGGGGTCGAGCGCCGTGGAGCGCCCGTCACCGCGTACTCCCGCATCGACGACCGTCCGATCGCGCTCCGCACCTCGATCACCGCGCCGCACGTGGTCGTCGTGCTCGACCCCGGCCTCCTCGCGACGGAGCGCGTCACGGACGGCCTCAAGCCGGGGGGCCTGCTGCTGGTCAACACGACGCACGCCCCCGAGACCCTCGCCGCACCGGGCGGTGTTCGGCGGGCCGCGGTCGACGCGACCCACATCGCCCTCGCGCACGGGCTCGGCACCGCGATGCTGCCGATCGTCAATACCGCCGTCCTCGGCGCGCTCGCCCGGGCGACCGAGGTCGTCTCGCTCGAGGCGTTGAGCCGGGCGGTCGAGCAGTTCGTCCCGGCGCGCCCGGAAGAGAACCGTCTCGCGGCCCGTGACGGCTACCTCGGGGTCCGGACGGTGGACGGGACCGCCGGGCCATCGGTGCCGCTTCCGACCTCACCCCGGGTCGCGGGACCCTCCCTGCCGGAAGGTCCGATGGCCTCCCTTTCGAGCGAGCGGATCCACACCGCCGCATGGCGGACGTTCACCCCGGTCATCCACCTCGACCGGTGCACGAAGTGCAACTTCTGCTGGAAGTTCTGCCCGGACGACGCGATCGAGTTCGACGCGGTCGGGTTCCCGAAGCTCCGTCTCGAATACTGCAAGGGCTGCGGGATCTGCGCCGCCGAGTGCCCCCCCAAGACGATCGAGATGGTCGCGGAGGTCTAGGAGCTTCCCATGACGATGAAAGTGCTTTCGGGGAACTACGCCCAGTCGTACGCGGCCCAGCTCGCCCGGGTCCAGGTGATCTCCGCCTACCCGATCACTCCCCAGACCTCGATCGTCGAGAAGATCGCGGACTTCGTCGCGTCCGGCGATCTCAACGCGCAGTACGTCAAGGTCGAGTCCGAGCACAGTGCCCTGCAGGTCTGCATCAGCGCCGCGGCGCTGGGTGCCCGGACGTACACCGCCACCTCGAGCCAAGGTCTCCTGCTGATGCACGAGCTCCTCCACTGGGCCTCGGGGGTGCGGGCGCCGATCGTCATGGGGGTCGTGAACCGCGCGGTCGCCCCGCCGTGGAACATCGGCGCGGACCATGCCGACACGATGAGCCAGCGGGACACCGGCTGGATCCAGTTCTACGCGGAGAGCAATCAAGAGGTCCTCGACACCGTGCTCGAGGCGTTCCGCCTCGCCGAGCACCCGGACATCCGGCTCCCGGTCATGGTCACGGAAGACGCGTTCTACCTTTCGCACACGGTCGAGCCGGTGGACGTGCCCGAAGCGACCCTCGTCGACCGGTTCCTGCCGCCGCGGGAGCCGCACGCGATCCTCGTGCCGGGCGAGGCGACCCGCCTCGGTTCGTTCACCGGACCGGACCACTATGTCGACTTCCGTAAGCAGCTCGCGGACGCGATCGAGCGAGTACCCAAGCTCCTCGGCAAGATCGAAGAGGAGTACCGCGCGCTCACGGGCCGGTCGCACGGCGGCGCGCTCCCGACGTACCGGGTCGACGGCGCGGACGCCGTCCTGGTGACAATGGGCACCGCGACCACGACCGCGCGGGGCGTCGTCGACGAGATGCGCGCGGCCGGCCACAAGGTCGGCCTCGCGAAGCTCCGGCTCTTCCGTCCATTTCCCGACGACGAGATCCGCCGGCTCGCGACGCAGGTGGGCCGGATCGGGGTGGTCGACCGCTCGTACACGTTCGGCCGCATGGGGCCGGCCGCCACGGAGGTCAGCGCCGCGCTCTATTCGGGCGGGGCGCGACCTCCGCTCTCGAGCTTCCTTGCCGGCATCGGCGGCCGCGACATCACGCCGCACGAGGTCCGGCGGATGTACGAGACCCTGCTCGAAGGGAGGACCCCGACGACCCACTGGGAGGACCTCGAGGAGGAGGTGACGGTCCATGGCTAAGCTGACGATCCCCGCCCAGGAGCTGATGTACCCTGGCCACGCCGCGTGTCCCGGCTGCGGTCCGGCGCTCGCGATGCGGCTGCTCCTGAAGGGGCTCGGCCCGCGAACGCTGGTATCGATTCCGGCGTGCTGCTGGACCGTGATCGCGACGCCGTACCCGACCACGGCGCTCCGGGTCGGAGTGCTCGACAACGCGATCGAGGCGACCGGCGCTTCGATCTCGGGAATGCGCGCGGCGGCGGACGCGCTCGGACTCAAGGACGTCAATATCGTCGGGTTCGCGGGCGACGGCGGCACGGCCGACATCGGACTGCAGGCGTTGAGCGGAATGCTCGAGCGGCGGACGAACGCGATCTACGTCATGTACGACAACGAGGCGTACATGAACACCGGTATCCAGCGGAGCGGCGCCACGCCGTGGGGGGCGTGGACCACGACCACCCCGGTCTCGCCGTCCCTCCGGGGTAAGCCCGAACCGAAGAAGGACATCATGGGCATCGTGCTCGCGCATCGGCCGACCTACGCCGCGACGCTGAACCCGAGCTTCCCCGAGGACTTCGACCGCAAGGTCGAACATGCCCGCGATCTCACCGGTCCGCGATTCTTCCATGTCTTCACCCCGTGCCCGCCCGGTTGGCGGTTCGACTCCGCGGAGACGATCGCGCTCGGGCGCCTCGCGACCGACTCCGGGGTCTTTCCGCTCTATGAGGTCGAGGAGGGCCGCCTCCGTATCACGCGCAAGACCGGTCAGCTGAAGCCGGTGAGCGACTACCTCTCTGCGCAGGGGCGGTTCCGGCACCTCACTCCCGACGACGTCGCGCGGATCCAGGCCCAGGTGACCGAGGATTGGGAACGCCTACTCCGTCGCGAGCGAGAGGAGATCGTCCGGTCGCATTGACGGGGATCCGGGCTCCGCGCGACGCGTTCCGGGGGAACGTCCTAAATAGGCCAGCCTCCTCCGTGGCCGCGCAGCGGGGTAGGGTAGTCAGGAAAACCGTCGACCCGGTCGGCGGTCCTGAAATCCCGACGGGCTCATAACCCGTAGATCCATGGTTCAAATCCATGCCCCGCTACTCTCCCGGAGAGTCCAAATACTTGATTTTCCATGCTCCGGAGCGTGGCTCCCAGGACTCCCGGAGAGGATAGGCGAGCGCCCCTCCAGCCCGAGGGCCTCGGCCCTATCCTTGGCCGTCACAAGGTCTTGCTCGCCGATCCGCGGGTTCGCTCATGGTACGAGGCACGGTCGCTGAGGTCCCGGTTGTCGGCCGACCAGTACCTTCGCCAGTTCGGATTCCTTCTCGAGCGCATTGAACGGGACCCTGCGAGCGTGGTCGAGCTCGCCAAGAAGGATCCCGAGCGGCTTCGGGACCTGCTGGTCCGCGACGCGGCGAAGCTCAAGCGCGCGGGCCGCCTCGACTCGTACATCTCGAAGTTTCACGAGGGCCTGCGGTCTTACTTTCGGTTCCACCGCGTTTCGTTTGACGGATTTCCGTCGCTTTCCCCCATCAAGGGGGCGAGCCTGGTCCGAGAACGGGTCCCGACTCCCGAGGAACTGAACCGTGTCCTCGACCGGCTTTCCCTGAGAAGTCGCGTCTGCGCCCTCTTCATGGCCCATTCTGGACTCCGCCCCGGTGCCCTGGGCTCATATCAGGCTGAGGCTGGCCTTACCCTCGGCGATCTACCCGATCTCAAGCTGAGTAAGCACCCGAGTCTCGAAGAGGAACCCTTTGTCATTCGCGTCCCACCGCACCTTTCGAAGACCCGCGTGTCGTACTACACTTTCGGCTCTTCCCAACTTGCCTCCGCACTGCTGTCCTATCTCGGAGAGCGCGCAGGGGATGGCGAACAACTTACGGGCCGGTCCCCCGTGATCTCGGTCCGTTCGACACGAGGCGTTGCCAGCAGGCGACGGAGTGCCTCCCGCTTTGAATCCGGGTTCGTCGTAACGAAGGCGGTCGTGGGCGAGATCCACGACGCGCTCAAGTCCTCCGCACCCTCCGGCGTTCGATGGCGGCCGTACGTCCTACGGGCGTACTGCAGTTCCCGACTGCTGATGGCCGAGGGGGCGGGCAAGATCACACGCGACCTCCGCGAAGCCATTCTCGGTCATGACCTCGGCAACTCAGGTCGGTACACCCTGGGAAAGACTTGGGGCGACGACATGCTCCGCGACGCGCGCGCGGCGTACAAGCGGTCAGAGCCCTATCTATCGACCACTAGAGGAGCGCCCACAGACTCCTCCGAATCGGTGACCCGAGCACTTCGGCTGCTTCTCGCGGCTCGTGGGGTTCCCGAATCCAAGCTGGAAGGACTGGACCTCGCCGGGAAGAGCGACGAGGAGATCGTAGCCATCCTCAAGACAGTGGGAGCGGCCTTTGGACCTCAGAAGCGACCTGAGAAGGCCGTCGAGGTAACCGAGGTCCCGAAGCTCTTGGATGCGGGATGGGAGTTCGTGTCACCCCTGAACGGAAGCATGGCGGTACTTCGCGCCCCTCCCACCGACACGTCCATCTCCTGAGCCAGAGTCGATCCCATTCGAGCCTGCGAGGAGGCCCAGTAGCGTTCACCGGACTCACCCCTGCGGAAACAACACCCTCAGTGGAGAAAGGTAGGTCGACTGCCGGGGGCTGGTTCTTGTGGTCAACTCGCCGGTTCAACGCGGAGCATACGACCCGCTCGTGAGCACCCTGATCACGCTCTCCTCGGAGAAGGCGGCGGAACCGACGAGAGTCACTCCGCCAGCGGCCACGAGGACCGGGAAATCCGTCCAACCCAGCTTCGCCACCCTCCTCCGCTCGAGAAGGTGGCCGGTCTTGCTCAAGTCTAACAATTCTACCGTCACCTGTCTTGCCCGGGCGACGCGCTGGACAAGATTCACGACGGAGCGCTGGTCCTCCGGCAACGCCAAGTGGGACTCGTACTCTCCTACTCCGACGCCCTGCATGCTGAGTCTGACGCGGCCGGGCTGCCCCATGTCGGTAGGGGTCACCTCCTTCTGGCTCCGAATATAGAGCGTCGCGCGGCCACCCGCCGGCATGATTAATGCAGGCCGTCCGACCCATAAGGTTCCTGCGCACCGATACGAACGACGAGGTCGTTACGGTGACCTCTCGCAGACGGGTCGTAGGGCACCATCCGACCCATTAACGCCGTGACCGAAGTGTGCCCTCAGTTTCCTCGGGTCGCGTGACGGCAGGTCCCGTCGGGGTAGGCTCGAAAGGCTGAGATACCTCTCATCCCGGAGCTATTCGGACTCCTCACCTTCTTCCCATAAGGGTAGGATATCGCCTCGCACTCGGGAGTGATCGAGTGACAAGGGTCTGTCTGACGATTGCGAAGTCGGGGATTACGGACCTCGAGATGGCCCTCTATGACACCAGAGCGCGAGGGCGGATAGGGTCCAAGTGTCCTGAACCTATCGGGGGGGCTGACATCGTTGTGCCAGGCTCGGGCCACATCCCGGAGGTGGGTTTCATACAAGCAAGCTCGAGCGCCCTGTAGTTCGCGAGCAACAACAATCACGCTGCACCGGCCCTCGAGTTGCACTGCTCTCGCTCGGACCGCGGCGATGGCAAAGCCCCAGCGGTTCTCCGGCTACGTCATGACGGAAGGATGGTCGTTGCTTTGATACGGATGTCTCGCCTCATGTGAAATCCATCCACCGGTCATAAGATAAGGGCGGCCTGACGGTGACCGGCCGATCGCTTCTCGTGGAATCGATGAGCTTCATCTGCTCACGGCGACCTCTATGGGATGCCGCGGCAGTCCCCGACCCCAGTGCGT
>JAKAVQ010000025.1 GCA_021817245.1 Thermoplasmata archaeon | reverse complement strand
CTCTTTCGGGTTCGTGTTCTCTGCGAACGATTGCCCCCAGTGATCCGGGGGCGCGGGTCCGGTTGGCGGACCCGGTAACGGTCAGTCAACGGGCGTAGCTGGATCCCTTAACTTATGCCCGGTGGAAAGTACTTGTGCTAGATTCAGAAGCCTCGAGCTCTCCCGCTAGACGCGGCACTACGCCGCGTCGTGGCGCCGAGGTCGGGTCGGGCGCGGTGTTGCGCCCCTACTCCGGATTCGCACGCCCCGGAGGGTCCACAAGTCACTTCGCTCGGGAAGCCCGCAGCGGGCGAACGTGAACTTGCCCGGCCGGGACGGGAGCGATTGCGGAGATGGCTCCCGCCGGACAAGACCTACGGCCGGCGTCCGCAACGCTTGGCTCGGGGAAGTAACGGGACGATCGGGAGGGGCACCGCACCCCCCGGGTCGCCGACCGGGATCTCCACGAACCGCCGTAGCGACGAGGTCCTGGAACCGCCACCTCGTGTCCGATCCTTCTCCCCGGCCCCTTGAGGGAGCTCGTAGCCTCGCCATGGCTCATGTCGGCACCCCCGTCGGGACTGCGAAGCCTTCAGGATGGCCCACCGAGGAGCACCAACCTTCACAAAGGTCTGCGCGCGAAGGGATCCTGCCGACCGGCCCAGTCTCCGTCGATCCCGCGAGGGCTAGAGGGTCCGCATCGTCTTCCAGAGATCCCGGCCCAGGGTGAGGCAGGAGACCTTCCCCTGCCGGACCCGCTTCAGTGCGGCGTTCAGGTGCTGTCGCTCGGATCCGTCGACGAAGTACGCCTGATGGAGCAGCGCGCCCATCATCTCCGGATAGAGTCCGTAGAGCCGCGGATTCGAGAAGACCTGCGGGTACCGACGATGCGTCTCGAGGTCGCGGAGGACGAAGCTCGTCGCGAGACGCTCCCGGTAGCGGGCGAGAAAGCCGGCGCCGGTGGTCTTCTCGCGGCTCGCCTCCGCCGCTACCTCGCCCGCGAGACGCCCGGACTCGATCGCGAAGTCCATGCCCCGCAGGTTGAGCCCCGTGTTGAGGAACAGTTGAGCTGCCGACCCGGCGAGGAGATAACCGTCCCCGAAAAGCGCCGGAACCGAGTCGAGGCCGGCCTCGTTGACCACGCACCCGCTGTACTCGAGCAGCGTTCCGCCGTCGAGGTATCGGGAGAGGTACGGGTGCTGCTTGAACTCCTCCAGCACCTCGTACATCGCGACCTCGTGCCGGACCACCGAGCCGAGGTTGAGGATCATCCCGATCGAGAGCGAGTCTCGGTTGGTGTAGAGGAATCCTCCGCCTTCTACGCCGGCGGGCAGTCCCGTCGCCGTCAGCTGAAACCCCTCGATCCCCCGCAATTGGAACCGACGCTCGATCTCTCCCGGCGGGAGCCCGATGACCTGCTTCACTCCGATCCCGACCGTGTCCGGGGAGAGCTCGCCCTCGAGTCCCGCCGACCGGGCCGCGACCGCATTGAACCCCTCGGCAACGACCACCACATCGGCCCGGAGTTCCTCCTCACCGAGACGGATTCCGACGACCTTGCCGCCCTCGCGTACCAGTCCATCGACCCGGGAGCCGTAGACGGCCGTGGCCCCGGCCGACTCCGCCTTTCCCACGAGCCACGGGTCGAGTCTCGAACGAAGGATGCTGAACGAGTTGAACGGCGGTTCCGCAAACGACTGGTCGTAGAAGTCGATCGAGGTCGCTTGTTTCGGCGTCAGCAACGTGAGGACGTTCCGCGAGATCGCCCGCTCGACCGGGGTGGGTTCCTCCTTCCAGAACTCGGGAAACAGCTTCCCGAGCCCATGGGTGTAGAGCAGACCGCCCGAGAGGTTCTTGGCGCCGGCGCGCGCTCCTCGTTCCGCGAGGACCACTTGGGCCCCGGTCTTTGCCGCCGAGTACGCTGCGGCCGCGCCCGCGAGCCCGGCACCCACGACAATCACATCGACTTTGTCCACGCCGCTCCACCGACGGGGGCCCTCTTCTTGCTTTCGTCCTCACCCGAGGAAACTCCCCCGGGGGGTCCCCGCAGGGTCGCCGGGCCGGTCCGAGGAAGACCCGCCGCGCCCGCCGGGGGAGGACCGTATCACGAACCGGCCGCCGAATCGAGTCCGGGGAGCTCCGGGGCCTCGGTCAGTGTGCAACAGATCCGGTAGAGGCGGGAAGCATCCGCCGTCCGCCGGGAGGGTTCGGATCCCGGGGCGACCCGGTGATGCGAGAAGTACGCCCCCGTCACGTCCCCGACCCCGGGGTCGGTCGCCACGAAAAGGATGGCTTCCGCGCCCTTCCGAGGGCTTCGGCCGAAGACCGCCGTCAGAAGGCGGAACGCCCGACCGTACATCCCCGGGTTGTTCTGGCCAAAGGCGGAGCGGATGAGCCCGGGGTGGACCGCATTCACGCAGATCCCGGTCCCCTCGAGCCGTCGGGCGAACTCCCTCGTGAGCAGGAGCAACTCGAGCTTGCTGCGTCCGTACGCTCGGAACCCACGATAGCCTCGGTCGAGCTGGAGGTCGTCGAAGTCGACATGCTGACGGTAGTGGGCGTCCGAACTCACGTTCACGACCCGGCCCCGCGGGCTGGCTCGCAGAGTCGGAAGCAGCAGCGACGTCAGGAGGAACGGTGAGAGCACGTTGAGTGCGAAGGTCCGTTCGACCCCTTCGTCGGTGAGAGAGCGACCCGCAAAGAGAGCACCGGCATTGTTGACCAAGAGGTCGATCCGGGGGTACTGCGTCTGCAGCTCGGAAGCGAGTCGTCGGACGTCGGACATCCGCGCAAGGTCCGTCACTCCGAAACCGTCCACCCGAGCCGTGGGTACGGCCGCCCCGATCTCGCGGGCAGCCCGTGCGGCCCGTTCCGCACCCCGCCCGATGACGGCGGTCCAAAATCCCTTACGGGCGAGGGCGATGGCCGCTTCCCGGCCGATACCCGAGGTCGCCCCGGTGACCACGGCGACGGGGGTAGCTGCCGCGGGGATCTTCGACGACTCCATAGAGCAGGGCGTCGGAGGACGCGGGATATGCTCTTCGGGGGGACCGATGGCTCAGACGAGGCGGTACTCGCGTCGTCGGGAATCGTTGAGGGAGATCGCTTCCTGCACCAGCCCCTGTCGACGAAGCGATTCGAGGGCGCTCTGCACCGTTCGGCGAGGGAGCCGCGACATGTGGGCCAGCTGGGTCTGGTCGAGCCCGTGATGCGTCTCGAGCAGGAAGTAGAGGAATTTTGCCGCCGGCGGTCCCCGCACGTTCCGGACGTGGCGGATCTTGCCGAACGTCTCTCCCCGGAGGCCGAGACGTTGGGAAGCGAGGGAAGACACGGTCGGGAGGGGGATGTTGCCGAGGTTCACGTCGGCCCCGAGCTCGTGCAGGAGCTGCATCTGCTGCGTTTCCATCGGCGCCTCGAACAAAAGTGCCTCGAGGGGATGCTCGGAGAGGATCGAACGCACCCAGTCCCACTTGATCTGGCCATTGACATCGAAGATCCCGACGCCCCGACCGGTGTCGGCCCCCTCGAGGATGACCCCACGCGGCCCTAGCCCCCGGGCAAAGGCCACCTGCGAGCTGGTCTCCTTGAGCGAGAGCTGCCGTTGAGGGTCCTTCTTGCCGACCTCGATGAAGAACTCGAGCCCGCGGCGACGCACCGCTTCGGTGAGCCGCTCGATCTGCTGGGACGAGAGGTCGAGGACCCCGCTCGACACCTCGATCAGATCGAAGCCGAGTTCGCGTGCCTCATCGATCATCTGGTTCACACGGTCCTGGCTGACCGCGTACTCGAGAAGCGTTCCCCCGGTCGAAACCTCGATCCCGTGGTCGTGATACTTCCGAATCCGCTGGCGGACCCGGTCGCGCGTCAGGAGGAGCGGCATGCCCCAGGCGACCTTCACGATGTCAATGTACGGCGCGAGGTAGGCGAGCTCGCCCTCGTCAACCGCCTGCAGGCGGTCGAGGACATGGGTGATGCCGGCGGTCCGTGGCCGAGACTGCTTCGGAACCTCGTCCGGAAAGAAGGCTCCCTTCCCGCGCGCCGGTGCAGAACTTGCCAACATTACCGTTGACTCCACGCAGTTATTGGGCCGAGGGAGAGCGATTCTGGTTTAAATAGCCGACCGGGAGCTCGGCGCTTTACGCCCGTGGGGAGACTCTCCTCCCCGGCCCCATGGGCCACGATGGGCTTTTTGGCGAGCCGTCCACGCGGTCGGTTCAGTCGACCACGATGCCGTCGGCGTCGGTCCTCAACCGGCCCTTGGTCAGGTCGATCAGCACGAGCTCGTTCCCCCAGGGATCCGCGACCACGGCGACCTTACCGACCGGGATCTCGAAGGGGCCACGAAGGCACCGGCCGCCAGCCGCCGCGAACTCTCGGCACGCATCGTCCACAGAGTCGACGAGGAGATCGGTCTCGGGACCTCCCGACTCCTCCACCAGCACGAGCTCACTACCGGGCTCTCGGAGCCGAAGGCCCGCGGACTGTCCCGGCCGCATCCAGGCCAGCGGAAGTCCGAGCTTGTCCCGATAGAATCCGAGCGCGGCCGATAGGTCCGGTACCCTCAGCAGCAGACAGTCCACCTTTCGGAACATCGGGGCGGTTAGAGGGCGCCGTCTTATCCGTTCGTCCTACGCAAGCCCGTCGAGCTCGTCCGCCCCGGTAGTGGGTTCCGGCCCGCGGTCCGTCCCCCATGGCGACGCGGATGGGTGCTGGACGGATCGTATGCGCCGCTGCGTCGACCATTTCAAGTACCACATATGAATGCTTATATGTATGTCCTCCCGAAACATCGCCGTGCAGAAGTCGGTGTACGACGCGTTGAGCCGCGAGAAGCGATCGGGGGAGAGCTTCACTTCCCTCCTCCGCCGGCTCCTGGAGCAGCGAGAGGGCCTCGAGGAAGTGGCGGGGGCGTGGGGACGGGCCTCCGAGCGGTCGGACCACGCCGCCCTACGCGCCCTTCGTCAGGGGCGGAGGCAGGGCCCATGAAGGCCCTCGACACCCCGATCCTTCTCGGAATCCTCGAAGGAGAGCCGTCGTGTCGGGCCCTGTTGAAGAGGCTGCGAGGCATCGAGGTGGCGACCACGGAGGCGAATCTCCTAGAACTGGGGTACATCGCGGCCCAGGGTTCCCCAAGATCGCAAGCGGCCCGTCGCGCGTCCCTCGAGCGGCTCCGCAGAAAGCTTACGGTCCTTCCCATCGATTCTCGCGCGGTGGAACTGGCGACCGCGCACGTCGCGCGATCGGGCACGAGGCCGTCTCCCCTCGTGACGGCGATGCTGGGCGCCCTGGAAGCCGCCGGTTGCGACGAACTCTTCACGCGAGAGCGGCCCGAAACGCTGGGAAAGTGGCGGCTCCGAGTCAGCAACGCGACGAGAACGAACCCTAAGACAAGGTAGACCAGCTACCCGCATGCATTACGCACTGTTTAAAGAGAACAGAGGGTGGGGATCGCTGAGGAGGGCGTCGGAAAGGCCCCCCGGGGCCACTTTGGGGCCCCGACCCTTCCAGAGGTCATCCAGCGGTCCTGCACCCCTCTTTTGACAATTGTAGTCCATAGTCCATCGAGTAACGATTCCACATTTACATAGAAAGGCAATATGGGCGCCCATGGGCCCCCCTGTGGGCGAGGACGACCGGACGGTCTCTGACGTGAAGTTGTATAACCTGAGTTATACGAACCCCCGGACGACCCCCCGCCACCCGGTAGGATCCGCACGCTTCTCCCGAAACCGAGCCGTCGAACCCCCCCCCTTTGGGCCAAAGTTGCTTCTGAACCCGAAGAAAGCCGGTCGAAGACCCGATTCGCCTGAACGAGGTCCGTGAACACCCCGACCACGATGCACGGCTCGCCCCCGGATCGGGGCCGCACAGGAAGTGCAGTCGCCCTCCAGGGAGGGGTCCATGCGCGGTTCGACCATGTCAAGCCCCACGGCTCGTCCGCGCGAGTCCTCGCGAGTCGTCGCGAGTCGTCGCGAAAGGCTGCACTTCGGCACCAGGGCCATGTCCCGCGAAGCGCCCGGGGTCACCGGGCCGCCGGAACTAGGGCCACATCGGTGGGGCATCGAGATCAAGGGGGGAACCGATCCTCGGTGGGGACCCCGACGAGGCCGTGAGAGCCCGCCGACCCCCGAAACGCGCCCCGAGGCCGCCCCCACCACGAGGGCCCGGCCGATTTCACTAGACTTACTAATGACAGAACCGTAACTGACGGTACCAAGGACTGCATCATCGGGATTTCGCGAGATCAGAGGAAGACTCGGGCTCCGGTGAGAAGGCTCCTCATGCCGCGCCGTCCCGTCGCGCCCCGAGAGGACGGCACCCGGATGCCGCCATGTATATGCATATACATATGAACATTCAGGGACGCCGGATCTCTCGCCGACGGAGTTCCATTCACGACGCGCCACCGATCCGGAGCGTCAGACTCGACGCACCCCGACCCTCGCGCGGAAGGAGGGGAGCGGCCCCCCTGGAACGGGGACGCCGTGATACGGAGTGCCGGCACCGAACGCAGGCTCGGCGGTACGAACGGCTGCGACGGGAGGCGCGTGAGAACCCCGCGAGGAGGCGACGTCGGTGAACTGGCGTGGAGGACCCGTCACCGTGCCCTCGCATCGCGGGAAGGAGAACGAACTCAGCGGCCCGCGGCGCTAAGCTCGTACCTCCACCTCGAGGGTAGTCGCAGGTTCCGGGGGAGGGGCCCGTTCTGCGAGCCCCGGACAGTGGGTTTACCCTGCGAGGCGACCGCGATCCCTGACCTGGACCACCAGGGCCAGGCGGAGGTCAGGACGCACCCGTTCCAGGGTGTCCTCCTGTCCAGTTCACCGGTTCCGGGGGCCCTCAGGTCGGATGTCCGGCCACCTTCGCTATGACGCGGGCGGGCGATTGCCACTCGGAGGGCCACCGGGAATGGTCGCCGTTCTCGAAAAGAGCCCGGAACCGTGGTAAGTCCTTTTTATCGAGCACCGGCATTGGAATCGCGGAGGACACCAGGCTCTCCTCGGTGAAGACGATCCATGATGGCAGCCAACGGAAAGAAGATCTGGATGGACGGTCGACTGGTCGACTTCGCCGATGCCCGCGTGCACGTGCTCAACCACACCCTCCACTACGGGGTCGGGGTCTTCGAGGGGATCCGTGCCTACGCCACAAGCCGAGGCCCGGCGATCTTCCGGCTCAAGGAGCACGTCGAGCGGCTCGTTGCCTCCGCCAAGTTCTACCACATGCCGATCCCCTACTCGGCCGAGCAGATCGAGCGCGCGATCCTCGAGACCCAAGCGGCGAACGACATCGTGCCCTCGTACATTCGACCGCTCGTCTACCGGGGGGAGCCGGCGCTTGGAGTCAAGAACCTGAAGGGAAAGGTCTCGCTGGCGATCGCGGTGATCCCGGCGAAGAAGTACCTCGGAGAGGGGTCCGAGACGGGTGTCCGCGCGAAGATCTCCCCGTTCCGTAAGCCCCACTCCGACGCGTTGCCGTCGTTCGCGAAAGCCGCGGGGAACTATCTTTCGAGCTACCTTGCCGGGGCGGATGCGAGCCTCGAGGGGTACGACGAGGCGATCCTCCTCGACCAGAACGGTTACGTCGCGGAGGGGACCGGCGAGAACGTCTTCGTCGTGCGGAGTGGCACCATCTACACCCCCGGCCTCGAGTCCGACATCCTCCTCGGGATCACCCGCGAGAGCATCATTCGGCTCGCGACCGACCTCGGCCACCCGGTCGTCCAGAAGCTCATCTCCGTCAACGAGCTCCTCTCGGCCGACGAGGCGTTCTTCTCGGGGACCTACGCCGAGATCGCCCCGATCAAGCAGGTCGGCGCCTACTCGATCGGCCACGAGAGCCCCGGGCCGATCACTCGCGACGTGCTCGCCGCATTCCAGCGTGCCATCAAGGGCGAGGAACCTCGATACGCGGACTGGCTCGCCCCGGTTCCACGGATCGTCAAGGCCGTCGCACGGGCCCGGGCCTAGTTCGAGCCCCGGGCGGCCCCCTCAATCCTCTTCGGGCTCCGGACGCGGGACGGGCATCGGCGGGGGATGGGTACATACGTGGCTATGGGGGTCCGGGCGCCACACGAGCTCAATCCGGATCCCCTCGGGACCCCGCAGGTAGAGTGATCGGGAGTCGTCCCGCTCCTTCTCGCCGGTGATGACGACCCGCGATCGGCCGACGCGGCTCCGAAGGCCGGTCCACTCGCTGACTCGGAACGCGAGGTGATCGATGCCGTTCAGGGTGGTCTCCTTCCCGTCCGAGTCGTGTAGGCCCAGGACCTGATCTCCGAAGAGCAGGAAGGTGTGGTCTGCACCCTCCCCGATCACGTCCATACCCATCTGCTCGACGAAGAAACGCCGGGCTTTCGCGCGGTCCCGCACGCGAACATCCACATGGTCGAATCCCAAGAGGCCGAACTCGCGCGGCGCCGTCTTCGGCGGCACGGCGGCCCAAGAGACGCTCGCGGCTATATCGCCTCCCTACGAGCGAGCGCGCCGGCCGGCGTAGCGCGTTCGCAATGCCCTCGCGAGCCCGGTGCCGCGGGATTCCGACGGTGAGCCGCCTCCCGCGGTCGCCCAGAGTGACCTTCCGGGAGGCGTCCGGTTTATGGGACGCGAGCCGTTGGGTTTCACCGAGATGTCAGATCTGAGGTCTTTCGAGGCAGAGTTCTCCCGCGCGTTCCTCCGACTGGAGCGACACACCCCGTACGTCGACGTGCTGGCGGAGAGTACGGAGGGAGAGAGCCTGGTCGTCGACACGAAGTCCTCGACGCCGAGCCGGCAGCCGAAGCTCAGCGGCGCCGTCCTTCGGGCATGGGGGACCGGGCGGTGGGTCGAGGTCGCCACCTCGAGCCTCGATCCGGAGTCGATCGGTCGAGCGGCCCACGCTCTCGAGGACCGGCTCGCCGCTTTGGGCCCGGGCACGACTCCGCCGGGAGAACCGAGCACGACCCGGAAGGAATGGGCCGATCGTCCGACACATCCGCTGAGCGAGGAAGGAACGGCCGGGATGGCCGCGTGGTCGAAGGACGTCCTGGGATGGGCCACCGGGGTACCCGGCATCGGTGAGGGACAGGTACGCATCGGCTGGTCGGAGGTGCAGCGGTTCTTCATGAACTCCGCTGGGGCGCGCACCTACCAGCTCGTCCCCCGAATCTCGGCAGTCGTGGTCCCGCTCGCGATGGAGAACGGACGGGTCGAGTTCGACGCCGAGGCCTTGGGCACCCAGGGGGGCCGGGAGCACCTCGAGCGGATCACTCCCGAGAGAGTGACGGAGGTCGCCAAGAACGCCGTCGCGCTGCTGCACGCGAAGCCCCCGCCGACGGGAGAAATGTCGGTCGTGCTGGACCCGAGCACCACGGGCACCTTCGCCCACGAGTCGTTCGGACATGGGACCGAGGCCGACCAGTTCGTCCGGGACCGGTCGTACCTTCGGCCGCTCCTGGGAGAGAAGGTCGGACCGGAGTTCCTCACGATCGCCGACGACGGATCACTCCCCGGAGGTTGGGGCACGATCTACGCCGACGATGAGGGGTTTCCCTGTCGACGGACGGCCCTGGTCGAGCACGGTCAATTCGTGAGCGGACTTCACGACAGGGTGACCGCCGCGGCGCTCGGCACCCGCCCGACGGGGAACGCCCGACGCGCCGATTTCCTCAGCCGCCTCTTCGTTCGCATGACGAACACCTACGTTGAGCCCGGCGACTGGTCGCTCGAAGAGCTCGTCGAGGAGGCCAAGAACGGGGTTCTCCTGGTCAGGGCCACGAGCGGCATCGAGGACCCGCAGGGGGGGCAGATGCAGATCAAGGTGAAGAAGGGGCGCCGGATCGAGAACGGACGTCTGACCGAACTGGTCACCTCGATGGCGCTCTCGGGAAAGGTGCTCGACTTCCTGCGGGAGATCCGCGGAGTGAGCCGACAGGCGAAGCTCAACACCGACCCCGGGTTCTGTGGGAAGGGTCACACCGACCTCCTCCCGGTCGGCTCGGGCGGGCCGTACCTCCTCTCTCGTGCGATCGTGGGGCCCGCATGATGGTGAAGAACGAACCGGCGGAAACGGCGTTCCACATCGCGGACCGGCTCAAGATCGAGGGTCCCTGGGATGTCTTCGCCGAGCGGGCGCGACGCTACGAGCTCCACTTCAACGGCCGCCAGATCGAGATGGTCCGCGGACCGATCGAGCTCGAGGGCTATGGCCTCCGCGTCTTCCGCTACCACGACGGGAAGACCCGCGTCGGGTTCCTGGCCACCACCGACCTCTCGGAGCACGGGGTCTCGGAGACCGCTCGCGAAGCGACGGCCCTCGGAGAGTACTCGACCTTCCCCGCAGGGAGGGTCGCGCTTCCCCCGCCAGGACAGCGTCATCCCTCGGTCGAGATCGTCGACCCCCGGCTCTGGGAGGACCCCGCCGGCACCCTGCAGGCGTATGTCGACTCGCTCTTCCACGCATTCGACGGACGTCGCGAGGTAGCTCCGAGCTTTGGTTCGGTACGGGCGACCTTGACCGAGACCAGCATCGCGAACTCGGAAGGCCTGCGGGTCGGCTATCCCCATACCACGGTCGAGTTCGAGGTCGCCGTGAAGTCCTTCGGAGGCCCGGAAGGGGCGCCCCCCGGTGAGTACTGGGTCAACGAAACCTCGCGGCGCGTCACGACGGCCACGCTCGTGCAGCGGGTCGACGATTGGTGTCGCTACGCCCGGGACGTGCGGCGCGCCTCCCCGAGCCCTTCCGGAGAGCTGCCGGTCGTGCTCCCGGCCCCGATCCTATCGCAGATCCTCCCGATGGTCATCGGCGCGCGGTTCACGGGATGGGCCCGACTTCGACAGATTGCCCCCGAGATCGACACCCCGTGGGGCACCGAGTCGCTCGATCTCCTGGACAACGGACTCGTACCGTGGGGGATCGCCTCGGCCCCGATGGACGATGAGGGGACGCCGCAGCGAAGTCGGCAGCTCCTCCGACAGGGAAGGGTCGCCGGGATCCTCTACGACGCCCTGCACGGGGCTGCGTTTGGGACCCCATCCACGGGAAACTCCGTTCGCGGGACCGACATCACGGGATACCGGGATTGGCGGCGGTTCACCGGCGCCCCGAACGACACCTCCTCGACGCTTGAGGTCCGGCCCGGTGCGGGAGGCACCGACACCGAGCTCATCGAAGCCGCCCACGACGGGATCTGGGTCCAACAGCTTGGTTGGGCAGTCCCGGACCCGATCTCGGGCGCCTTCGGGGGAGAACTGCGCATCGGCTACCGGATCCGGGGGGGAAAGCTGGCCGAACCGATTCGCGGAGGTACGGTAGGGGGGGTCGTCATGGCGCCCCCCGGAGCCCCCTCCTTACTCGCGAACCTCGCGGCCATCGGCTCGCATGCCGAACTGAGCGAGTCCGTGCTCGCGCCATCGGTCCTCGTGCGCCCGCTCACCGTGGCGGGAGGTCAGGGGTAGAGGAGCCGGAGCGTCCTCACTTCTTTGCCGGCGGTAGCGCCAGCAAGACGGTGTGGCACTTCGCACAGCGGAGTCCGGGAAGGTTGGCGGAGTAGGCGGTGCCGAACCCGGTCCCGACCAGGACCTCGAGCCCCTTCGGCCGGAAGCGGCTCGTCAAGGCCTCCTGAGACCAGAAGAGCCCCGATCCGTTGGACGTCGCCACGAAGCCCGACTCGAGGGGCCCGCCGCACACCGCGCATTGGGATTCCGCCATGGTCCCTTCCCCACCGGGGGCGTGGGACGAGGCGCGGGTATCTTTGGTTTGCGGCCGTTCGGAAGAAGGGAACCGAGGGGGGACCGGCTGTGGGACATATTTCAGACCGGGGGCCCCGTAGGTGAGGGTCGGTCCGTTCCGTAGAGATTGAGCAGGTTGTGCCAGGTGGACTGGCATCGGTCCGCCGTCTCGATCCGATCGCCCCGTCGCT
>JAKAVQ010000014.1 GCA_021817245.1 Thermoplasmata archaeon | reverse complement strand
GCGGCTACTGACAGTGTATCGAACGAGTCGGAAGCGCACCGAGTCATTCCGGGAGACCGTACTCAACTCGCTGATGGGATCGGGTCCGCCGTTCCCGTCAACCCGACCTCAAACGTGAGTTCATACCACGTATCGACGGGGCCGCGAGGGGTTCACCGGCTTCTCGGGCACACCGTCAGGGTAAGATTTCGTTCCGCCATTCTCACAAAATAAATCTCCGGCGGGGCGAGTCGGTCAAGCTCGGCCGCGCCCGGTAGGAGCCAGCGCGTCTCTGATCTTCGCGCCTCCCCGGTCTCGCCGGTCGCCGTTATTGGGGAGGATCGGACTCGTTCACCTTCCGAAGGGGAAGAGAGCGGTCGCCCCCTACCCCCAAATCGGAACGTTCGAATACCACCCCACACCGTGATTACCGCATGTGAACGATTCGATGACTCTCGAAGCACGTCGTCCGTCGTCCGTCGCGGTCCCCCTCGCCATCCTGTCGGTGACCGGCTTGCTCGCTCTCGGTGTCGCGATCACCCCCGGGGGACCCGTCGGTAGCGCTTCGGGAATCTCGGGATCGGGACTGCCTCCCGCGTTAACCCATCTCTCCGTCACGATTACTCTCCAGCCGAACGTAACGTCCTCGGGCGCGACGGTCGCGCTGCGCGCGCGGGTGACCGACAACGGAAGCTCGGTAACGAACGCGACCGTTTCGTTCGCGTCGAGCGCGGGAGGGACCTTCTACCCCCAGACGGGCGACACCGGGGTCGGGGGGGAGGTCAACACGTCGTTCACTACTCCGTCGGTCACCTCGGTCGCCCACTTGGCGCTAACCGCATCGGCGACCCGTTCGGGCCTCCTCCCCGGCTCCGGCTCCGCGAACCTGACCGTTCAGCCGACGGGTCCCTACCTCATCGCGACACCCAGCTTTCCCCAGGGTACCTCCGTCCACTCGAGCGCCTCCGACCTTATCGTCGTTCGTGTGACCGATAACCACGGGAACCCAGTGGCCGGCGCGAACGTGACCATGGGAACCACCAGCGGGACCGTGACCCCGGCCATCGCGATCAGCGGCACCACCGGGAACGCCACCCTCACGCTTCGGGCGCCGACCGTCTCGGTCGCGACCCAGGTCTGGCTTCTGTTCATCGCGACGGCCGCGGAGTACGCCAACGGGAGCAATATCTCGGCGGTCACGGTCAACAGCGGGGTCGCCCCGTCCCTCGACGTGACCCTAACGCTGGCGGGAGCGGCAACGACGGTCGACGGGGGCGCGTCCCCGGGATTGAGCGCGAGGGTCACCAACGCCACGGGGGTCGTGGTCGTCGGAGCGAACGTGACCCTGATCCTTTCGGACGGAACGAGTTCGCCGGGATCGATCGTCACGGGAGCTTCCGGGTACGCGAACTTCACGTTCTCGGCCCCCTCCGGGTTTACGAAGACGACCCACGTCACGATCACGGCCAGCGCCACGGCCTCCGGCTACCAGGCCGGTTCGGCCACAGTCACGGTGGCAGTATCTCCGAGTTCCGCTTCCCAGCCTAATTCGTCCGCCGCCACCTACTGGTGGTTGTGGCTCCTGGGCGGAGTCATCGCGGTCGTCATCGTGGTCGCTGTAGTAGCTCGCCGACGGCGCAACCCCTAAGCCGGCTGCCCGGGAGCAGAAACGGTGGATCCGTCGGCCGCCCGATCTCCTCTTCCGATCTTACCGTGGCCTCGGGCTTCATCGTCAGTGACGAGAGGTTCGCCGTGTCCGTGCCGGCCGAGGGGTTCGCAGAGCCGGACGACCGCACGGCGGCCTCCGGCCCGTCCGCCCTCCGGCCGACAGTCCCGCCTTCGTGGGGCCCGAGTGGCCCCGCCGGTGCGGCGCTCGTGTTCTCGAGGGCCCGCCCGCCGTTCACCACGACCACGGAATCCTTCGGCGTCGTGGGCATAGTTCGGTCGAGCGTCATTGGCGGGCCATCGGTGGCTCTCCCCGTCCACGCCCGTCGGCGGGCGGGGAACGTCTGCGGCCTCGGCTCCCTCAGCCGACCTGGTGGTAGCCGTTCACCGAGTCGATGTAGTAGTTGATGCTCCAGCTCGGCGGCATGTCGAGGGCGAACGGGAGCATGTACGACGAGGTGAGCGGCATTGTGGCGGAGAGGTTGCCGCCCGAGACCGCCATGTGGTCGAGCGTCCCGTTGAAATGATAGTCCCCGATTGGGTAAAGGGAGCAGCACGGCTGCCACTCGATCTGGGTGTACGTCCCAAAGAACTCGGTCCCCGCGTACGGGATCGCCGCGAACCAGGTGCGGTCCGCACCGTGAACCGACCGGTCCACGATCGTGAAGTCGACCATCCCCGCCGACGGGTTGTCGGTAATGGACAGAGTCAGCTGCGTCCCGGCCGGCGAGGGAAAGCCGGGCGAGATCGCAGGATTGTTCGAGTTCAGGAAGTAGTGGGCGACGCAGTTGACCCCTGGGACGTACCAGGGCGCGATGTTCCCGTTGGGGTCAAGGTCGATACCCAGCTGGAAGAAACCCTTGCAGCTCGACCGGGTCGTCCCGTACCAGTTCATCGCGTTGATCTGGAACGAAAGGATCCCGGTCTGGGGGACGTTCCAGTCGGAGAGCGTCATCGAAGCCGAGAGCGTGGTGAACGCCGGCAGGAGCTGGACCAAGAGCCCTGAGCCCTGTCCGTAGCCGTCCATGTTGTTGTAGCCGGGAATCGAGGTCGGGATCTCGTAAGTGGTGACCACGATGTTCGTGTAGTCCACCGTCCTTGACGTGGTGGAGACCCAGCCATCGGTGTACGTCCCCGCGTTGGGCACCGACACGCCGGTCTGGATCGCCTGGTCGGTGCGGTCCGCATAGACATCCATGTACCAGTTCGTGGTCTTGCCGTTCGGGCTGACGGACGCGTACACGTTGGCGCTCAGGTAGACCCATCCGGCCGGCTGCACTGTGGGGGAGGGCACCGTGCCGACCCTCGTCGCGGTGGAGGGGGTGCCGCCCGCCCAGACCTGGTTGCCGTTCACGCCGATCACCGCGACAGCGGTCGACCCCCTGCCCAAACCGACCCAGCCGGCGCCGCTTCCCACGTGGACCTCAGCTTGGAAGGAGAGGAAGCGATCGCCCGTTTTGAAGCCCTGAGAGGCCACGTCGATCTGGGTCTCCATGCCGGTCGCCTTGGACTGGAGTGAGGGTTCCCCGTTGTACGCGGGATTCGTCACCACCTTTGCAGAGCCCTGGATCGCCTGCCAACCGTCCATCCGAAGGTCTTCGAAGTTCGAGACGAAAGCGAACGCACCGGCCAGATTCGAGTTCGGCGGCTCCAGCGGCGTCTGGAGAGGACGGTGCAGGGCCAGAGGCGCTGACGCCGCCCCCACGGCGACCGTCGCCGACAGGCCGGGCAACACCATCAGCGCAAAGACCAGCCATACCCCGAGCGGACTCCCGTGTCATGCCAGAACCCGTCACGGCCACGAAGGACGTGATATATAACACTCAACCGCTGACGTGGATTTGAGGGCCGGGCGTGCTACGCCGGCTCCCGTCGGAGCCGGCCCGCGGGTCTTCGAACTCCTACGATGCCGCCGCGCCCTCCGCAACTCGCTTTGGGTGCGGCTCCCGGCCGCCGCGCTCCATGCTGTCGTCCTTCGACCGCGCGGGTCGCAGATGAGGCCCGGTTCCTTCTCTCGGGGTCTACGAGTTCAAACGACGTTTGTCGGTTCGGCACTCGCCGGGGATCCGGGGGTGCCCCGCGTAGGGGCCCGAGTCCAGAGGCCCGTAGGGGCTACGAAGAGAGGGCCGGACCCGGCGAGGGACCTTGGAAGGCCATCGGGGGAGTGCCGCGGCGACCCCGCGTAGGACCAGTGCCCTTGAGGGGGCGCCGCGTACGGCGCCGCCCGGCGGCTCAGCCGGCCGGCGTCGGCCGGCGCACAACGGCCCTCTTCGATCCTTCGGGGTCACGGACGACCAGCACCGAGCACCCGGCGTGGTGGACGAGGGCGTCGCTCACGCTGCCCAGGAGTAGCCGTCGCGTCGTGGACAGGCCCCGAGCGCCTACGACCAAGAGGTCGGGCCGGCGCTCGTCGACAAAGCTCAGGAGTTGCTCGACCGCCGGACCTGCGAGCACCGCCGTGGAGACGCGGGAGACCCCCGCGGCGCGGGCGACCGCCACGTAGCGTCCCGTCACTTCCCTGAGGAATCTCTCCGCTTCGCGGTCGGTCTCCGGCAGCGACCGGCCCTCGGGCGTGAAGGCATGCCGCTCCGGAACGACGGCCACGATCACGAGCTCGGAGGCGGCCTGCCGGGCGACATCGATCGCACGCTGAAGCGCGAGCTCCGCGGGGCCGGAGCCGTCCACCGCGACGGCGATTCCGCCGTGGTCGGACACCGGTGGGGCGTCCGAATTCGGCGTCATTCGACCCTCAGGTACCGGGAAGCGACGAGCGTCCCGATCAGGACCATCGCGGCGGCGAAGATCGCGAGGTAGCCGAGGTAGGTCAGATCGGTGACGGTGAACTGGTTGAAGGTCATCACGTCCCGCGAGAGCGCCGCGGAGTAGCCGACCGGGTTCACGTCGGCGATCGCGCGCATCCAGCTCGGATAGATCGCCGTCGGGAACATCGCTCCGCTCGCGAACATGAGCGGCATCGTGATGAAGTTCGAGATGACACCGGGCGTCTGCCAGTCGGTGCTGGACGCGGTAATGGCGAGGAAGAACGCCGCAAATCCTAGTCCGAGAAGGACCAGGCCCACGATCCAGGCGAGCCAGCCCAGGGGGTCCCCGTGGAGCTGGACGCCGAAGGCGAGCGCCGCCACGATCATCACCGGGATCTGGACGAGCCCCCGCATCGCCGCCCCGAGCGCCTTCGCGAGGTAGACCGTCGCCTTGCTCGTGGGGGTGATCAGGATGCGCTTCATGAATCCGAAGCGCTTGTCCTGGATCGTGCTCATCGAGCCGAACATGCCGATCGACATCATGCCGGTCGCGAGCACTCCGGGGAGCAGGAACGAGAGGTAACTCGTGCCCGGCGGGGCGTGGAGGAGGAACGTGTCGAGCTCCGCCGTGGGAAGCTCGGACATCATGCCACCGAAGAACGCGAGCCACATGAACGGCTGGACGAGGGTGATCACGATCACCCAAGGGTTGCGGAAGGTCTTGATCAACTCCCGAGCGAACAGTCCCCAGAACTGCTGGAGCTGCCCCGTGCGCGTGGCGGGCGAGCGAACCACGTCCGTCGGAAGCGAGACCGTCGGCGCTGCCGTGCTCATCGCTGGGCCCTCCGGAGGTTCGCGTAGAACTTGCGGTAATCGGGGACGTCCGACCCCCCCTGGTCGATCCGCTTCCCCGTGATGTCAATGAAGACCGATTCCAGGCTCGGCTTCTCGACGTTGATCCGCCGTATCCCGTCGGTCTTCAGGGCGTGGAAGACCGCCGGCAGGACCTCCTCCGCCGAGGCGACGCGAAGGACCCAGGCGCGGCCCTGACTGCGTACCTCCGAGACCCCGGGGATCGCGGCGAGCTTCTCCTGCGTCACGCTCTCGGACGTCTCGAGCTCGATGAAGTCCTCTTTGACCCGCGACTTGAGCTCGGAGGGGGATCCGGTCACGACGATCCTGCCCTGGTCGATGATCGCGACGCGATCGCAGAGCGCGTCCGCCTCCTCGATGTAGTGCGACGTGAGCAGGACCGTGACGCCGAACGATCGGTTGACCCCCGTGATCAGGTCCCAGAGCATGCGACGCACATTCGCGTCGAGCCCGATCGTCGGCTCGTCCATGAAGATCACCTCGGGCTCGTGAAGGAGAGCGAGCGCGATCTCCATCTTCTTCCGCATGCCGGTGGAGTACGTTCCGACCTTGTCCTTCCGCCGGTCGGACAGCTCGAAGTACTTCAGCAGCTGGTCCGCCCGGCCTTTCCAGTCACTGAGCCGTTGCAACTGCGCCTGAAGCCAGAGGTTTTCCCAGCCCGAAAGGTCGTCGTCCAAAATGACCTCGGCCGCGACCCACCCGACCCGCTGCTTCACGCTCATCGGTTCCCGACGGACGTCGAATCCCGCGACCGTCGCGGAGCCGTCGGTGATGTCGGTGATTCCCGTGAGCAGCTTGATCGTGGTGGTCTTGCCCGCGCCGTTCGGGCCGAGCAGGCCAAAGATCGACCCGGTGGGGATCGACATGTCGATGTGGTCCACCGCGACCAGGCGGCCGTAGGTTTTCGTGAGGCCGTGGACCGAAATCGCGAGACCGTCGGCGCTCATCCTCCCGATCCCCCCTGTCGGGAAGTATGCACCCCGCCAAAGCGGGGGCCGCGGCGGCGCAGCGAGTCGAGGCGCGCCGTGAGCTCCGCGGTCACGTCCGCCCGAAGGGTCTCTGTCCCCGGGGTCGGCGCGCCGCGCTTTGACGAGGTGCCGAGCGCAGCCTCGACGGCATCGAGCGAGCGACGGAGGCGCAGGAGCAGAAAGGTCCCGAGGTCGTCCGCGCCGGCAATCTCGGCCCAGAGCACCGAAAGATCCGGCCCCCCCGCGCTTCGCCAAGCGAGGTTGCCCCGGATCCGCTCGAGCACGGACCGCCCCTGGGGAGTGATCCGATACACCCGTCGACGCCCCTCGGGGGAGACCCGCGCCAGCTTGCGTCGCGTCAGCGACTCGAGCGCCGGGTAGACCGTGCCGGCACCGGGTCGCCAATCTCCCTCCGTACGTTCGGCCACCCGGTCGGAGAGCCGGTAGCCGTAGAGCGAGCCCTCCGCCTCCATGACCGACAGTGCGTACAGGCCGAGGATCCGTCCGGGCATGGGCCGCGGGCTCGACGCGGAGACCATTGTGCCGGCTACAGTATAGATTTCGATATAAGTCTGCCGTGCTCGCGGGCGGACCTCGGGGGTCCCGGCCGCGAGAAGGCCATTCCCCGAAGTCGGGACCTCGAACGAGCGGCCCGGTTCCCCCGATCTCGGCGGGGCCGGAGGACGGCACGAGACCGACAGGGCCTTCTGGGTTCGGGTCGGGCATGGGCATGGTCGGCGCGCGACGGCGGACCGCGTTCGTGCGGCGTCCCAGAACGATCCCGCGCCGCGACCGACTGCCGCGGTGCCGGTCCCGACCGCTACTTCTTCGGCGGAAGTCGAGTCGCCTTCTCGACCACGGTGTCGGGAAGATGGAGCGATCGGAGCATCGCTGCGAACCGAGGGTCTTCCCGGATGGAGTCGAAGGACGGCAGGGCATAGCGGATCCAAAGGCCGGTCTCCCCGTGCTTCACGCCCTCTTCGAGCAGCTCGAGCGCCTTCTCGCGCGCTCCGGTCGTCGCGTAGAGCGCCGCGATGTACTCCTGAGCGACGAACTCGCGCGGCGATCCGTCGGTGAACTCGGTCAGAAGGGCGTCGGCCTCGGCCGTCTCCCCCAGCGCGGCGAGGGCCATCGCCCGGGCGAACCGGTAGACGAAGATCGAGGAACGTCCCGCGGCCTCGAGCTCGCGCCGGGCTTCGGTTCGGTTGCCGACCCACGCATGGTACGCGCCGAAGGCGAGGTGCGTGATGCTGGGGTTCGGGTCGGGGTCCAGGAGTTCTCGGACCCGTTTCTCGGCCAGAGCGACATTCCCCTCACTGAGCGCGAGGTCGATGAGCCCCCAGCGCGAGGACCACGCCTTCGGGTCGACTTCGACCGCCGCCCGGTATTGCGCCTCGCACTCTTCGCGACGGTCGAGGACCTTCAAGAGGAAGGCATAGTTCGCTCGCGCGGTGGTGTTGCTGGGGTTCAGGCTCAGGGCTCGGAGGAACTCGGCTTCGGCCCTAGCCCAATCGTGGTCCTCCTGCATTGCGAGCTCCGCGAGCGTCGAGTGGGCATCGGAGAGATCGGGATCGAGCTCAATCGCGCGAAGTGCGGCCTCCCGCGCCCGCGCGAATCCCTCGTGGTGGGTCAGATAGTCTCCGGCTCCCAGGACGTACCGATGGCCCAACTGCGCGTAGGCCAGGGCGAAGTCCGGGTCCTTCTCGACCGCTTGCTCCAGCAGGGCGACCGATTCGCGGAATCCGTCCCCCGTATACAGATCCGCGAGGGTCCCGCGGAGGTAGAGATCGTACGCCACGAGGTCCGTCGTGGGGGGGCGGCGTAGGAGCTCTCGCGCTCGGTCCGAGAGCTCGATCCGGATCGATCCGGCGGTGCTCTCGGCCACCTCGGACTGAATGGCGAAGACGTCGGAGAGCTCGCGGTCGAACCGCTCCGACCAGATATGCTCCTGGCTCCCGACGTCGATCAGCTGGAGGGAGATCCGAAGCCGATCTCCGGCCTTCCTCACGCTGCCCTCCAGGACCGAGCCGACGCCCAGCTCGGCCCCGATCTGCGCGACCGACTTCGCGGTCGTCTTGTAGGGCAGCACCGAGGTCCGCGCTATCACCCGAAGGTTGGGGATCTTCGAGAGGGCCGAGATCAGCTCTTCGGTGAGGCCGTCCGCGAAGTACTCGTCCTTCGCGTCGGGGCTAATGTTCGCGAGGGGGAGCACCGCAAGCCGGGGGGCAGCCGAGGTCACCGGGGCATGACCGGTCCCGCGGACCCAAGGGAGCACCACTCGATAGAGCTCCATGGGCTCGGACACGCCCTTGAGGCTCTGGGGTCCGAGCGACTCGAACGTGTAGGGGACCTTGTTCCGGACCTGATTGTACAGCGACTGGGAGAGACAGACCTCCCCCGCGGCGGCCGCAGACTCGACCCGGGCCGCCACGTTCACCGCGTCCCCGAAGATGTCGGTACCGCGCGGCTGAACGTCTCCCAGGTGGACCCCGATCCGGACCTGGAGTGCTACGGCGTGCGGCCGCTGGTTCCGCTCCCGGATCCGCCGTTGAAGCTCGACGGCACACTCGACGGCGTCGAGGGCGCTCGGGAACTCGAGGAGCAGCCCGTCCCCGGTCGACTTCACCATCCGCCCTCGATGGGCGGTCACCAACGACCGCGCGAGTGTCTCCTGCTCCTCGATCAACGAGATCGCCGCCCGCTCGTCCCGTTGGGCCAGCTGGGTCGAGCCGGCCATATCCGTGAACAGGATCGCCGATAGGCGCCGGCCGGATTCCACGGGCAGGGACAGACTCAGGACAGCTAAAAATGGCGCCGGCCTCCCGGGGAGGAGGGAGCGGGGCCGTCCCCCTCCTCCGCACCGGCCTTCCGGGGAGTCCACTCCGCGGAGACGACCCACCTGGGACCCGGGCGCACTGGGACGGAGGAAGGCGAAGGAGGCCGTCGACCCCTGGCCGCGGCGCGCTCACGATCACGATCGGGACGGGCCCGAACGGAGACGCCGGCGCGTGGGCAACCGCGCCGGAACCCTCGCGGCCAAGAGCTCGAGTAGGCTTCACGGGCTCCCATCACCGGGGGAGGGTCCTGCCCACGGGGCGAAGGCGATCTCTCTCGGTCCGGAACCCCCCATGGGCTCCCCCGGCGGAGTCCGCCCCACCCACGGAGGCCCGCCTCGCGGCCGCACACCCGGGGCGGCCCACACCGAATGCGGAACGGCGAGCGCCGACCAGCGAACGGCCCGAGCTCGGGCGGAGAGCGCGGTCGACCGAGAGCTGATATCGGCCGCCCGGTTCCGACAAAGAGGCGACGGTGGGTATAGTGCCGACGGCGAGCGGATGACGATCGGCGCACCGAAGGGGCCGGGCGCGATCGACGAGCGGGAGTGGCAGACCCCGGCGGAGGCGGCCGACTACCGTACGACCCCGGACTACGCCGAGACGGTCCGCTACCTCGAGCGACTCGCGACGGCGTACCCGGGTTGGGTCCGCTTCGAGACCTTCGGGCGGACCGGGGAGGGTCGCGAGCTGAAGCTCGTGGTGGTCTCGAAAGACGGTGTCGTCGACCCCGTCGCGGCGCACGCCTCCGGACGGGTCGTCCTGCTCGTCCAGAACGCGATCCACGCGGGCGAGATGGATGGGAAGGACGCCTGCCTCGCCCTGCTCCGCGACCTCCTCCGCAGCGAGGAGGCGCGCCGTCTGCTCGACCACGTCGTCTGGCTCTTCATCCCCGTCTACAACATCGACGGGCACGAGCGACGCTCGGCGAGCCAGCGGATCAACCAGAACGGGCCCGACCTGATCGGCTGGCGGGCGAACGCGTCCAATCTCAATCTGAACCGGGACTACCTGAAGGCGGACGCGCCCGAGACCCGCGCTTTTCTCCGCATGTTCCATCGGTGGCTCCCGGACTTCTTCGTCGACGACCACGTGACCGACGGCGCCGACTTCCAGTACGACGTCACCTTCGCGATCGACACGACGCCCGACGTTTACCCCCCCACGGCGGAGTGGATCCGGGCGTCGGTGATCCCCGAGATCGTCCGTGGGGTCGACGGCGCAGGGCACCTTGCGTACCCCGGCCCGATCTTCCTGACCGACGAGACGGATCCGGCGAAGGGGCTGGCGTTCCACGACAACCCTCCTCGATTCTCGACCGGACAGATGATCCTCGAGAACCGCCCCGGACTCCTGGTCGAGCTCCACATGCTCAAGGACTACCGAACCCGGGTCACCGGGAACTATGCGCTCCTCCGGACGCTGTTGGGGGTCCTGAACCGGGACGCGTCGAAGTTGATCGCCCTCAACCGGGAGGCCGACCGTTCCGCGGCCTCCCTCGGGTCGGCCTCGGGCCGCCCGGTAAGGATCCCGCTGGCGTTCGAACCGAACGGCGAGACGGCGAAGGTCCCCTTCCGAGGACGGACCTTCTCGCGAACGCTGAGCGAGGTCTCCGGGGCGATGTCGATCCGGTACGGCCCCGACAACTGGAACGCCGAGATCCCGCGGCTGACCGGGGCGCGGGTCGCGATCTCGGTGCGGCCCCCCGCGGGCTACATCGTGCCCCCCGCGTGGACGGCCGTGATCGAAGTGCTGGAGGCGCACGGCCTCGTCGTACGGCGGACGACCGCGGAGTGGACGGGCCGGGTCGAGCGGTACCGGTGCGCCGGGATGCGTTGGCCGAACCGACCGTTCGAGGGACGGTTTCCGATCCTCCGGGGGGGCAACGTCGAGGGCGGGATGGGGCAGTTCGGCTCCTGCGTCCTCACGACCGAGAGCCTCCCGTTCCCGGTCAACTCCGCCGTGGTCCTCCTCGACCAGCGCCTCTCGCTCGTGGCGATCCACTGGCTCGAACCCGAGGCGCCCGACTCCGCGCTGCGATGGGGGTTCTTCGATCCCATCTTCGAACAGAAGGAGTCGGGGGAGGCGTACGTCCTCGAGCGCTTGGGACGCGAGCGGCTCGCCGAGGACCCCCTCGTCCGGGAGGAGTTCGAGCGGCGCTTGGCCCGCGATCCCTCCTTTGCCGGGGATCCCAGCGCCCGTCTCTCGTTCTTCTACGAGCGCTCCGAGTGGGGACGCGCGAACCATGTCGGCGAGTACCCCGTCGGTCGCCTCCTCGGGAGCGAGGGGCTCCCGCTCGGCTGAGCGTGCGGCCGGCCGATCCCCCGACCGCGGGCGGGGCCGAAGAGGCGGTCGCCCCGGGGCGGCCGAGCGCTCCTCCCCGCGCCGCGGCCGCCGCGCCCTGCTAGCCGGCCGCGGGCGTGAGGTTCTCGGTGGAGGGCCGGTCGGTCGGTGCGGTCGGTTCCTTGCCGAGGAGTGGAAGGTGCCGCACCCGCCGCCCCGTCGCGTCGAAGATCGCGTTCGCGATCGCCGGCGCCGTCGCGATCATCGGCGTCTCTCCCCCGCCCGCCGGAGGCAAATCCGGGCGGTCGAGAAGGACGACCTCGATCTCGGGGAGGTCGGAGAACCGGGGGACGCGGTACTGCGAGAGACGGGGGTTGAGCACGCGTCCGGCACGCGTGCGTATCTCCTCGAAGAGAGCGCCGCCGATCGCCTGGACCGCCGCCCCCTCGACCTGACTTAGAAGATTCCGCGGGTGCACGATCGCCCCTGCCTCGAACGCCGTCACGAGGCGGCGCACGCGGAGATCCCGCTCGCCCCGCACTTCGACCTCCGCGACGGTCGCGACCCGGCCGGACTTCTCGAACCCGAGCGCGAGACCGTGCCCCCATCCCGCCCGCGGGACCCAGCCGCCCCATCCCGACCGATCGGCGGCACGGTCGAGGACGGCCCGCAGGCGCTCGTCCTCGAGATTCTTCCGGCGGAACTCGAGGGGATCGATCCCCAGGCGCGCCGCGAGCTCGTCCATCACCGACTCCCGAGCGAAGTTGTTCGTGTTCGCCGCGAGCGATCGGTACGCTCCCTGCGGCAGCGGGGACTCCGAGAGCTCGTTGTCGATGCGCCGGTGCGCGACCCGATAGGGCGTGCGAAGGGCCGCGGCCCCGGCGTTGGTGTTGTGGAAGGTCCAGGCGCTCAAACGCCCGTCCTTCTCGGCCCCGGCCGCGATGTCGATGATCGCCATCGGCCGGAAGTAGCCGAAGCGGAACTCCTCTTCCCGGGAGTACTGGAGGGCGACCGGGCATCCGACCGCACGTGCCAGACGGGCGGCGGCCGTCGCGACGTCGCCACCGTGCTTCCCGCCGAAACCCGCGCCGGTGAACGGCACAATCACCCGAACGTCGTCGACCGACATCGCGAGCGCCTCGGCGACGTGGTCGCGGGCCCGGAACGGGGTCTGGGTCCCCACCCAGACCGTGAGGCGTCGCCCTTCCCACTCGGCGACCGCGGCGCGGGTCTCGAGCGGCACGTGCGCGACGTAGGCGGTGCGGTACGTCGCCCGAACGGTGACCGTCGCGCTCGCGAGCGCGTGGTCCGGATCCCCCGCCCGATCCTCGACCCGGTCCCAGCTCTCTTCCGTCCGGGGGTGCGACCGGAGGTAGGCTTCGACGTCCACGTCGTTCGGTTCCGGTAGGATCCAGTCGGCCCGGACCTGCGCGAGCGCCGCCCGGGCGAGCCGGGGGCTGGGCCCGACAGCGCCCACGAACGGGGGCTCGACCACGAGCCGGGTCCCCGCCGGCAAAGGCTCGGGTCCCGGTTCCGCGTGCCGCAGCCGCGCCCCGTATCGGGGAGGATGGAGCACGGCCCCGTACTGAAGTCCGGGCGGCCGAAGGTCCGAGACGTAGGCGCGTCGCCCGGTGACCACGTCCGCCCCCCGGGGGTCGGCCACGGGGTGCCCAGCCCGCTCCCAGGCGGAAGGCGGCGTGAGCCCGATCTTGCGGTCGATCGTCCGAACCTCGCGAAGCCCGCGGACGAGCTCGGCATAGGGGGTGCCGGATGTGGCCCCCCGAAGGCGGACCTCCCCCTCCCTGGCCTCGAGGCGGTCCCGAGGGAGCGACCGGGCGGCCGCCGCGAGGTCGAGGAGCGCTTCGCGCGCTCCCGCGGCCGCGGCGCGCAGCGCCGGACCCGCATCCGGCATCGAGCGGCTGCCGAACGTGCCCATGTCCCACGGGCAGAGATCGGTGTCGGCCATCTCGAGCTCGATGCGCTCGAGGGGAAGCCTCAGCTCCTCGGCGACGAGCAGGCCGAGCGCGGTCCGGGTCCCCTGACCCACCTCCGCCTTACCGGTGAACGCGCGGACGATCCCGTCCGGTCCGACATGGAGCCACGCGCCCGACGCCGGGGCGTCGCCCCGGGATCCCGCGTCGGGGGCGGACGGGGCCGCGAGCTGGGCGACCAGCCCCTCTCCGAGGAGGTCGAAGTACTCCCGCTGCTCGGGCGGAGTGCGGTCCCAGGGGCGTCGGGGCCGTCCTCGGGTCACGGGCTTCCCCCCGGCGCCGCCGCTTCGGCGGCCCGGCGAACGGCTTCTCGGATGCGGGTGTACCCGCCGCAACGGCAGAGGTTGCCGTCGAGCGCCTCCCGGATTTCGCCGTCCGACGGATGGGGGTTCCGGGCGAGCAACCCGGTGGCGCGAACGACCATCCCCGGCGTGCAGAAACCGCATTGGAACGCCCCTGTCTCAACGAACGCACGCTGGACGTCGGTGAGCGCACCGTCCCGCGCGAGTCCCTCGACGGTCAGGATCATCGCTCCCTCGACCTCGGCCACGGGCAATTGGCACGCCCGCGCGGGGCCTCCGTCGACGAGCACGGTGCAGGCGCCGCACTCCCCCTCGCCGCACCCGTACTTGGTACCGGTCAGCCCGAGCTCGTAGCGCAGGACCTCGAGGAGCGAGCGATCGGGGTGCGGCGCGACCGCGACCTCCCTGCCGTTCACCGTCAGCCGGATCCCGTGGTCGACCGTGCCACCCGTCATGCCGGGACGAACGGCGCCGAGTATACTTCGTTGGCGTGGGCGGCCGTGCGAATCCGAGGCGACGGCGGCACGGAGCGTGGCGCCGCGGCCCTCAGAGGGCGTGCGAGGAACGGGGGCTCGGTCGGCCCGCCGCACTCTTCACGACGAGGACCGAGCAGTGCGCGTGATGGAGGATCCCATCGGAAACGCTCCCGAGGAAGAACCTCCCGGCGTCGGAGAGGCTGCGCGACCCCACGACGATGAGATCGGCCGGATGCTTTTCCGCGTACTCGAGGATGCGGTCGACCGGATCCCCCTCGAGCAGCGCCGTCTCGACCTTTGTCACTCCCCGCTCGGCCAGCGCGAGCTTTTGTTCGGCGAGCATCCGACGGGTCGCCTCGATGGTCTCGGCGACGGACGCTCCCGGGGGCATCTCGATCCCGTACGCGGCCGCGATGACGGGGAGAACGCAGACGAGCGAGATCCGGGCCCCGGTGTGGCCCGCGAGCTCCACGGCCGTATCCAGGGCCGCGAGGGAGGGTTTGGTCCCGTCGAACGCCACGAGGAGCGAGGAGAGCGACATCGGCGAAAGGAGCCCGGCGAGGTTGATAGGTCTTGGGGACGCGTCGGCGCTTTGGGGTTTCGAGGTCCCATCCGACCCCCCCGCACCCGCCCGTCGCGCAGGCTAAGGGCGGCGCGGCCTCTCCCGCGGCCGTGAAGGCGCTCGTGCTGATCGGGGGCTTCGGCACCCGGCTACGACCGGTGACCTACAGCGTCCCGAAGCAGCTGATCCCCATCGCCGGCCAGCCGATGCTCTATCACGTCCTCGACCTCCTCCCGTCCGACGTCGAGGAGGTCGTGCTCGCGACCGGGTACAAGGCCGACGTCATCGAAGCGTACGTGCGGGCCCACCCGCCCCGATGGCCGGTGCGTACCGTCACCGAAGCGGAGCCGCTCGGCACGGGTGGGGGTCTCAAGAACGCCAGCGAGGGGCTGTCGGACCCGTTCTTCTTCCTGAACTCCGACGTGATCGCCTCGGTCGATCTCGCGGCCGTGGCCCGCCGACACTTCGCGCACGGCGGGATCGGGACCATGACGCTCACCGAGGTCGAGGACACCCGTCCCTACGGCGTCGCCGCGCTGGGGGAGAACGACCGTATCGTGGGGTTCGTCGAGAAGCCGGAGCCCGAGGTGGCGCCTTCGCACTGGATCAACGCGGGGATCGCCATCTATGGACGGTCGGTCCTCGATGCCATTCCGGCGGGGCGCCCCGTGAGCTTCGAGCGCGAGGTCGTCCCCGGCCTCCTCGCTCGGGGGCTCTTCGGATTCCGCCTCTCGGGATACTGGGACGACGCCGGAACCCCTGAACGGCTGCTCCGCGCGCAGCGGCTCCTCTTCGACGCCGGCCGGGGAGGCCCGGGCGGCCTCCCGGCCGGGTCCCTCGGGCAGGGACCGGTCGCCCTCCTCGCGGGGGCGAGCGCGCGCGGGGCCTCCGTCGGCCCGTACGTCACGCTCGGCGCCGGCGCGGTCGTGGAGCCGGACGCGCACGTCGAGAACTCGGTCCTGATGGATGGGGCGCGCGTCGAGCGAGGGGCGATCGTGACCGGCAGTCTCCTCGGACCCCGGTCCCGGGTCCGCGCCGGCCACCGGGTCTCGGGGCAGGTACTGGGGGAGAACGCCGAAGCATAGCCGGCCGCCCCCGGGCCGAAAGCGACCCGGGGTCGAGGGCGCGGGGAACGCCGTTAGGCGGCGGGGCCGGTCACGACGACCTTGATCGCTTCCGCGGGGCGGCCGGCCGTCGCGAAGGCCGTCCGGATCTCCGAGAGGGGATACCGATGGGTGACGAGGTCGGAGAGCGCGAGCGTGCCACCGGCGACGAGCCGGTGCACCTCCGCGATGTCCGGTTCGGTCGTGGCGTAGGACGGGATAAGCCGTACTCCGCGGAGGTAGAGGTCCTGAAGGTCGACGTCGAGCCGGCTCCCCGCCTCGGGAAGTCCGAAGAGGTTCACCGTCCCGCCCCGGCGCACGAGCCCCGCGGCCGCGCGCACGACGCTCGGGTGTCCGGTCGCGACGACGGCCAGGTCGACGCCGCGGCCGCCGGTCGCGCCGTCGACCGCGGCGCGCACCGCGGCCTCCGACCCGGGGTCGAGCGCCGCGTCGATGCCTCCGCGCTCGGCCGCGGTCCGACGGAGGGCCGAGAGCTCGGTCCCGCCGACCCACGCCGCACCAAGGGCGCGGAGGAGCCGGGCGTAGAGGATCCCGACCGGACCGAGGCCGAGGACGAGGGCGGTCGCCTTCGTCGGCAGCCCGACCCGGCGGATCGCGGTGAGCGCGCAGCCGGCGGGCTCGAGAAGGGTTCCCTCATCCCAGCCGACGCCGGGGTCGAGCAGGAGCACCGCGCCCCGCTCGACGTTCTCGCGCGGGACCCGGAACGTTTCGGCAAAGCCGCCGGGATCGAGATTGGTCCGAGAGTACGTCGGACAGAACGTGAGATCGCCTCGCGCGCAGACGTCGCAGGCGTAGCACGGTACGTGGTGGTGGACGAAGACGCGGTCGCCGACACGGAGACGATCGACCCCGGTCCCGACCGCCGCGATCCGGCCGACGGGTTCGTGGCCCAGGACGCCGGCCGTGCGGTAGTTGCCCCGCAGCTTCTCGAGGTCGGTGCCGCACACCCCGCACGCCGCGAGCGCGACCGTGATCTCGCCGGGTCCCGGCACCGGTGAGGGCACCTCGGCGAGCGAAAGGCTCCCGGGCCCATCGAGCCGGCCGTATCTCATGCGCGGGCGCGCGCGGCGCGGATCGACTGGTCGACCACGTCGACCGCCTCGTCGATCTCCTCCCGCGCGACGATGAGCGGGGGGATATAGCGGATCGAGGACCGGCCGCACGGCAGGAGGATCAGCCCTCGACCGTACGCTTCCTCGAGCACCCGGTCGCGGAGCTGGGCCGCCGGCTCCTTCGTCCGTCGGTCCTTGACGAACTCGGTCGCTGTCATCAGACCGAGCCCCCGGACATCCCCGATCTCGGGGTGCCGCTCGGCCAGCTCACGGAGACGTTCGAGCAGGTACGTCCCTTGCACGCGCGCGTTGTCGAGGAGGTGATCCTTCTCGATGACGTCGAGCGTCGTCGAGGCCGCCGCGGCCGCGACGAGGTTGCCCCCGAACGTGTTCGAGTGCGACCCCGGGTGCGTGTAGTCGAGGTCCGCACGGAAGATCATCGCCCCCATGGGAAGGCCCCCACCCAGGGCCTTCGCGAGCGTCACGATGTCCGGGACGATCCCGTGGTGCTCGATCGCGAACCATCGGCCGGTCCGACCCATGCCGGCCTGCACCTCATCGTCGATGAACAGGATCCCGTGCTCGTCCAGGATCGACTTGATCGCACGGTGCCAGCCCTCCGGCGGCACGACGTAGCCGCCCTCGCCCATGACCGGCTCGGCGATGAACGCCGCGACGTCGTCGGGCGGGATCGCCGTCTGGAAGTAGAGCTCCTTCAGGATCTTCGCGCAGTACAGCCCGCAGCTCGGGAACTCGAGCTGATACGGGCAGCGGTAGCAGTACGGCGCGGGGATGTGGGTCCCCCCGCCCACGAACGGGGCGTAGCGCGCGCGCTGGACGGGCTTCGAAGCCGTCAGCGAGAGCGATCCCATGGTCCGACCGTGGAACGCGCCGAGCAGACCGATGACGATCGGCCGCTGCCGGTTCCAGCGCGCGAGCTTGAGGGCGGCCTCGGCGCTCTCGGTCCCGCTGTTCGTGTAGAAGAGCTTCTTGGCGAACTCCCCCGGGGCGAGCCGGGTGAGCCGTTCGGCCAGCCGGACCTGGTTCTCGTAGTAGAAGTCGGTCCCCGCGAAGTGGCTCAACCGGCCGACCTGCTCCCGCACCGCCCGCACGACTTCGGGGTGGGAGTAGCCGAGCGCGTTGACCGCCACGCCCGAGGCGAAGTCGAGCAGCCGGTTCCCGTCGACGTCGGTGATCCAGACACCGCTGCCCGATTCCGCCACGATCGGTGACGTCTTCGTGCTCGTCATAAGGACACGATGGTCGGCCGCGACGATCGCCTGGGCCCGTGGGCCGGGAATGGGGGTCTTCAGGACGATCCCGCGCTTCGGGCGGTTCGACGCTGGATCGGAGGGCGGGGAAACCGGGGAGGGGGCCGTCTGGCTCATACGCACACCGCCGGCCCAAGGTGGCGCAGGGGGTAAAACCTTCTCGGTGGGGCCGGACGAACGGAGCCTCTCCTGTGGAACGAAGTGCTTTATGGCGCCGTCCCGGGTCGTCCGCCGACCATGGGGTCCGGCGGGCCGAGCGGGGAGCCGTACGACGAGGAAGCGGAGGAGATCCGCGAGATCGTCCCGGCGCGCGCGGTGCTCACCGAGCTCGCGCGGGGGTTCCTGCTCGTCCACGAGTCCAGTCCCGCACGGGCGCTGCGCTTCGCCGAAACGTTCCTGCGCGAGCGGGAGGGTCGCGCGGCCGAATCTCGGGTCCCTCCGGTGCCGAAGGTCACCCTCGCTCGGCTCTCCCTGGGCCGCTCGCCCCGCGGAGCGGTCGAGCCGGTCGGCTGGTCTACGCCCCGGCGGCCCGCCTCCGAGTGATCGGCCCGGGGGCGTCCCGCACGCGCAGGTAGGCCGCCAGATCCTGAGGGAAGGATCGTCGGGTGAGGCAGAGCCGCACTCCGGCCGGGTCCCCGAAGAACCGTCCCGGGCAGACCAGCACCGAAGCGGAGAGGCACCGCTCGGCCAGCGCGTCTCCTCCGGACCGGTCCGTTCGGTCGAACGACACGGGCGCGACCGGCACCGGTCTTTCGGGGAAGGCCGCGCTCCATGCCGTCCGGTTCGCGCTGAGGACGCTCTCCACCGCGCGACGCACCTCCGCTCGCCGCTCGAGCAGTCGGAGCGCCCCGGCGCAAGAGTAGCGCGGTACCTGGTCGAAGACGAGGTCGTGGTACACTTCGTAGCGGGATGCCTCGCGCTCGGGCGCCACGACGAAGCCGATCCGCAGCTCATCGGCCGCGTAGAACTTCGTGAACGAGCCCGTCACCCAGACCCCGGGTCGCTCCAGATCGACCTGGGACGGTGTCCCGGCGAACTCCCGGAACGTCTCGTCGACGAGCAGCGCGCGCGCGCCCGCGCTCCAGGCGAGAAGGCGCTCCCGGTCCCAGAGCTCCCCCTCCGGGTTGCGGGGGAGCGAGATCACCGCCACCGCCGCGGGCCCCACGGACTGGGTCAGGCGGAACCCGGTCCAGCGGGCCGTGTCCGTGAGCGGGCCGTACTCGGGGAAACGGGCTCGGGCGACGGCCCGTGTGCCCCGGTGCCGACGGGCGAGGTACTGGAGCACGGCCGCGTTCGCCTCGGTCGCCCCGTGGGTCAGGAAGAGCCGCCGGGCCTCGACGCCCAGATCCTCGGCGAGGGCCCGGCGCAGCTCCCAGGCGTCGGCGCGGCGGAGGTCGGCCGGTCCCGGCCGCAGCTCGGGGATCGCCCCGAACATGCCGCTCCTCGCAAGGTCGTGTCGGTCGCCGGCATGCGTCTCGATCCACTCCGCGAGCGGGAACATCGGCTCCCCCGACGTCCCACCGGTTCATGGGGGTTCGCCCCGACCGTCGGGGACCTAGAGGCCGACGTAGAGGCTCAGGGCGACGACGGTGATCGAGAGCGCCGCCAGCGGCAGTCCGTAGCGGACGAACGTACCGAGGCGGAAGGGGATGCCGGCCTTTTCGGACATCTCCGCGACGATCAGGTTGCTCGCCGCGCCGAGCAGCGTGACGTTGCCGGCGAGCGTGCTCCCGGCCGCCAGGGCGATCCAGAGCACGGGAGTCGAACCACCGTATCCGAGGCCGGTGAGGAGCGGGATCTGGAGCGCGACCCATGGAACATTGCTCAACACCTGGGGGCCGAGCACCGCGCCGAGGAGCACGGCTCCGTAGGTCGGTCCGCTCGGCCCGGGGGGACCCAGCGGCAGGACGCCCTCCACCGCCTGGACCACCCCTCCGGTCACCGCGCCCCCCACGACCACGAAGAGACCCGCGAACAGGAGGAGCACGGTCCAGTCGACCCGCTGGACGATCCGGATCCGCCCGGGAGAGGCGAGCAGGAGGACCATCGCCCCAGCACCGCCGATCTCCCAGATCGGGACCGTTGGGCCGGAAACCACCGCCGCGGTGACGTCGATCGTAAGGAGAACGATCATCGTTCCCGGAAACGCCCAAAGGACCGGCCAGCGAACGAGTCGCCGCCGCCAGCCCGAGCTCGGAAGGAACGGCGGTGCGTCCTTCCGCACGATCTCGAACTCGCTCGCCCCGGCCCGTGTCTCGCGCGCGAACGCCCGTCGCAGGTACCACGCCCCGAACGCGAGGTTGACGGCGGTCGGGAGCAACAGGTACCGGAGGAAGACCGACACGGGGTCGCGCAGGCCGCTCGCGAGAGAGATCAGCAGGTTCTGGGGGTTTCCGAACGGGGTGAGCACGCTCCCCACCGTGACGGAGAAGGCGAGCGTGAGGAGGAGCGGTTTCGGGTCGGTCCGCAGCCGGGCGGAAAGCCGGAGGAGCAGCGGGACTCCGACCAGGACCAGCGCATCGTTGACGAGGAACGCGGACGCCAGGCCGAACCCGACGAACAGTACCGCCGGCAGGTCCTCCGGGCGGCGGGCCCGGCCCACGATCCAACGGGCCAGATGATCGAGGGCCCCGGCCTGATCGAGGGCTCCCGCGAACAGGAACAGCGAGAAGAGGAACAGGATCACCGGGGCCGAACTCGCCAGCGCGGCCTCCGCTCCGCCGGTCGTGAGCACGCCGGAGGCGACCATCAGGAAGGCGCCCGCCAAGAAGATCGCCCAGACGCCGGGACCTCGCCCCGTCACCTGACGGACGATCACGGCGGCCACGATCCCGGCCAACAGGGCCGCTGCGAGAACGTTCGTCCGGAGCCCCTCCCACACCCGAGGAGGCTCTCCGCTACTTACCACCCGTGGAGCCGAACCCTCAAGAACCCGTCCGACCCCGGGTCGGCCGATGAGCTCGCGAGGGGAGGACGCCGCCCCCTCGGTCCGTCTCGGGCCGAACGGGCGTATCCTCGCGCTTTCCGCGGCGTGGTTCTCGGACGGCGCCCGCCGGCGTTCGATGGCCCGCCGGGCCGGCACCTGCGTCGAATGCGGTGGCGCCCTCCAAAGCCATCGGAGCCCGTACTGCTCGCGGACGTGCCGCTGGAGGTTCCACGGTCACTACTTCTGGGATTCCGCCCGCTCCTACGTAATGCTCCGGGACCGGTACACCTGCCGACTCTGCGGGACACGCCACCGGGCGCGAGAGCTCGAGGTCGATCACATCCTCGAGATCGCCCTCGGCGGTGCCGCGCTCGAGTACTCGAACCTGCAAACGGTCTGCCGATCGTGCCACCGCGCCAAGACCCAAGGGTTCCTTCGCAGCCAACGTCCATCGCGTGCGTCGCGCCCTCGGGAGGCGTCCCCGAACGCGTCCGCGCGGGCCTAGTCCGGCGCGCTCCGTTCGAGTTCGTCCAACGAGAACGCAAGACCGGTCCCCGTGTTGTAGAGCAGGACCCGCTCGCCCGCCCGGAGGAGGCCTCGTTCCCGCAGCCGGCCGAGCGCGGCGTAGGGGGCGGCGCCCTCCGGAGACACCGAAACTCCGTGGCGGACGGCGAGCGCGCGCATCGCGAGAAGGATCTCTCGGTCGGACACGGTCACCCCGCCCCCTCGCGTCGATCGGACCGCATCGAGCACGCGCTCGGAGGCGAACGGCGCGGGTACGAGGAGGCCGGGTGCGAGCGTGTGGGGCGCGGTCGGGGGTGTCACCCTCGCGGCGCCGGACTCGAGCGCCCGGACCAGCGGAGCGCATCCCTCGGGCTGCACGGCGTAGAGACGGGGGGTCGAGTGGAGGAGACCGAGCTCGGTAAGCTCGTGGAACGCCTTCGCCATCCCGACAAGGCCGGTGCCGCCGCCGGCGGGGTACACGATCGCATCGGGAAGGCCGCCGTCGTGCGAGCTCTGCTCGAAGATCTCGAGTCCCATTGTCTTCTTTCCCTCGACACGGTACGGCTCCCTCAGCGTGGAGACGTCGAACGATCCTCGTCCCTCTTCCTCCCTACGGGCGGCCTCGCCGGCTTCGCGGATCGTTCCCGGAATCGCGCGCACGGCCGCCCCGTAGAGCGCGCAGGCGTTGCGCTGGGCCGCGGGAGTGCGCTCGGGCAGGTAGACCCGGACCTGGAGATGGGCTCGAGCCCCGTAGGCGGCCAACGCGACCCCCGCGTTGCCGGCGCTCGGCACGAACAGCTGGGAGAGCCCGAGCTCCTTCGCGCGCGAGACCGCCACGGCCATGCCTCGGGCCTTGAACGAGCCCGTGGGGAGCCCTCCGTCGTCCTTGAGCAGGACCTCGAGGTCCGGGGTCTCCGGTACCGGGCCGAGCGGAAGCAATGGGCTGCACCCTTCGCCGAGCGAGACGATGGAACCGGTGCGCGCGACCGGGAGCAATTCCCGGAAGCGCCAGAGATCCGGCGGGCGCCGGGCCAGGTCGTCCCGCCATCGCGCCACGTCGAGCCGGCCGAGGTCGTACTGTGCGAGGAGGGTGTGCCCGCAGCGGATGCAGGTCCCGACGGGACGGTCCACCGGCGCTTCCGCACCGCACGCGAGACATGCGAGGGACCGTAGGAGCGAACCGGTCTCGACCATCGCGGACGGCTCACGGGGCCCGGGAGTCGATAAGCATTCGGACCTGTGACGGCGGGGGGGGCCGCTGCCCCTCCCGAGCGGGGTACGGTTCGCAGGGACCACGGCCCACCCCCCGATCGCGGAATCGGGCGTTTCGGAGGGCCGAAGGCCATGTTTGGCTTCCCCGACGAACGCTCGGAAGCTCTGCCCACCGTAGGGCGAGGGATCCGCCCGGGCCATCCCGGTCCGAACGAGGGGGGTCCTCACCCACCGGGCGGGGGGACGGCGAGATCGGCTCGAGGAGACCTTCGAGGAGCTTTCGTCCCTGGGCGCCGTGGGGAGAAGGCCGAGCGGTCCCGCGATCGTGCCGGAACCTCGGGCTCCCGCGCTTTCGAATCGAGGGGGACCCGCAAGCTGAAGCGGCGGAAGGGGTCGAGGGCCGGGGGAACGATGGAGGGAGAGGAGCGACTCCGGGCGCGCGACTACGGACTGCACCTCGGCGCGTTGGACCCCGGGCCCACGAACGCGATCACCGACGTGCCCGGGGTCGCCGTGGGCCACACCACGGTGTGGAAGGGAGAGTCCGTCCGAACCGGGGTGACGGCCATCGTGCCGAAGGAGGGGATCCGTCCGGGCCGTCCCGTCCCCGGTGCCGTGCACGTGTTCAACGCCTTCGGCAAGCTGGTCGGCGGAAGCCAGGTGGAAGAGCTTGGAGAGATCGAGACCCCGATCCTCCTCACCTCCACCCTCAACGTCGCTCGCGTGGCCGACGCCCTGATCGACCATGTGCTCGGCCAGCCCGGCAACGAGGCGATCGAGTCCGTGAACCCGCTGGTCGCGGAGACCAACGACCGCCTCCTCAACGACGCCCGGACACGCCCGGTCGATCGCGAGGCCGTGTATTCGGCGATCGACGGTGCGCGGCTCTCCGCGCCCGAGGAGGGGTCGGTCGGGGCCGGCACCGGGACGGTCGCCTTCGGGTTCAAGGGAGGGATCGGCACTTCCTCGCGGTGGCTTCCCTCTGCGTCGGGAGGGTGCTCGCTGGGGGTCCTGGTACAGACCAACTACGGGGGACGGCTGACCATCGCGGGTGCCCCGGTAGGACTCGAGCTCTCCCACCGGCATCCTCGAACCGGCGGAGCGCCCGGGGGCTCGGTGGTGGTCGTGCTGGCGACCGATGCACCGCTCGATGCCCGCAACCTTCGTCGACTGGCCCGTCGGTCGATGCTGGGGATCGCGCGGACCGGGGCCGACGGATCGAACGCGAGCGGGGACTACGCCATCGCGTTCTCGACCGCAGAGGGCGGGCGGCCGGTCCCGAACAGGGCGATGGATCCGCTATTCGGGGCGGCGATCGAGGCGACGGAAGAAGCCGTCTACAACTCGCTGTTCCGTGCACGCACCGTGACCGGTCGAGGTCGCACGGTCGAGGCATTGCCCCTCCGCGCGACCCTCGCCATCCTTCGACGGCATCAGTGCCTGAGCGCCGACCAGGATCCCGGTATCCCTCCTCCCTGAGAGCGCGTCGGAGAGACGCTCCGGTGACGGAGGCGGAGGGGAAGACCCGTACCGGTGGCACCCGGTTCGGTCCGCGCACGACCCGAGCCTAGGTTTCCGAGCGGGGTGCCGGAACCCTCAACCCGACCAAGGGCGTGCCGGGCCCGATCGATGGGCGCTTCGCATCCGCGCGCCGGCGCTCCGGGCGGCGCCGGAGGATCGCCGACAGCCGTCCTCTTCGTGATCGTGCTCGGCACACTGATGGCGGCGATCGACACGACGATCGTCGTCCTGGCGCTCCCGACGATGGGCACCGAGCTCCGCTCGCCGCTCAGCACCATCATCTGGGTCATCTTGGTCTATCTGCTCGTCACCACTCTCCTGACGACCCAATTCGGGCGTATCGGGGACATCTTTGGTCGGGCCCGACTCTACATCGTCGGTTTCGCGGTCTTCACCATCGCCTCGGTCGCCTGCGGCCTCGCCTCCACCGACACGTTCCTGATCGTCTCGCGGGGGGGCCAGGCCGTCGGCGCCTCCGTCATGCTGGCGAACAGCGGCGCGATCATCTCCGACCACTTCCCGCCGGAGCGTCGGGGTTGGGCCTTCGGCTACACCTCGCTGGGCTGGAACCTGGGCGCGATCCTCGGGATCGTTCTCGGAGGGGCGATCACGACGTTCCTCGGCTGGCGCTACATCTTCTTCATCAACGCCCCGATCGGCCTGGCCGCCGTCTGGTTCGGCGTCCGCCACGTGCGGGATGCGGAACGACACCGCTCTCCTCCCGACCTCCCCGGGTTCGGACTCTTCGGCGCCGCGCTCGGAGCGATATCCTACGGGGCGATCGACTTCGCCTCGTACGGAGCCCGACCGATCAACGAGGCGCTCGTCCTTGTCGGGGCGGTGCTGCTGGTCCCGTTCCTCGTCTGGGAGCGCCGTGCCAAGGCCCCCCTGTTGGATCTCGCCGTGTTCCGGGAACGGATCCTCAGCTTCTCGCTCGCGAGCTCGTTCCTCCAAGGCCTCGGATACCTCTCGGTGGTCTTCCTCGTCACGATGTACCTCCAGGGGGTTCGAGGTCTGTCACCGCTCGACGCCGCGGTGCTGCTGGTGCCCGGCTACGTCGTCGGGGGAGGTCTCGCCCCCCTCATGGGTCGTCTCACCGACCGGATCGGGGCCCGGATCCCCGCGACCGTCGGGGTGCTGTGCATGCTGGCCGGCGTACTCCTCTACGCGAACCTCCGCGTTGACTCGCCGCTCGTCGACGTGGTCGGCATCACGCTCGTCACCGGGGTCGGCGGAGGACTGTTCTGGCCCGCGAACAACGCGGCGATCATGGCGAACGCTCCCCGCGGGGCGTACGGCGCGGTTTCCGGGCTCCGCAGCATGCTCGCCAACACCGGCACCCTGCTGAGCTTCGTCCTCGCGATCTCGATCGCTTCGGCGACGGTGCCACGGTACGTGGCGTACGAGGCGCTGCTCGGTACCACCCGGTTGATCGGCGGTCTCGGCTCCGAGTTCCTGACCGGCCTCGATGGGGCGCTCTACGCCTCGGCCGCGGTCCTTGCGGTGGCCGCCGCGCTCTCTGCGCTCCGGGGCGCCCATCGGAGATCGGGCGTCCCCGCGGCGCCTCGAGCCGTCGGCGGTTCGGGGGCGATCGCGGATCGTACGGAGACCCCCGGCCCCCCGCGACCGCCTCGGCCCTGAGCAGTTCGTCGGCCGCCGCCCATGGGGCCCGTGCCCGCGAGCCTCCCCGCGATCGGGTCGCGGTCCGCGCCCTACCTCGTCGACCGGTCGGGGCTCCTACGCGGGATTCGCAATGCTGACCGAGTGGATGCCCGGGAACTGATACGGTACCTGGCTCCACTTCTGCCCGCCGTTCGCGCTCACGAACAGTTGCCCGGTCGTGGTGCCGACATAGATCCCGTGGGGCCGTAGGTTGTCCGTGGCGATCCCCTCGCGTTGAACGCCGAAGTGCCCGGGGAAGTCCTTCGGGCCGAGCAACTTGCGCCACTTGCGGCTGCGGTCGTTCCACTCGTGGACCTGGAAGTGGCCGTCGCCGGTGACCCGCGCCATGCCGTCCAGCCGGACAAAGTACGCAAGCCCCGGTGCGGTCACCGGGGAGGCGACGCAGAACCCGAAGTCGTCGCCGAGCGGCCGCCCGATGCGGGTCCAGTGGTCCATCCGATCGTGGGAGACGTACATGCCTCCGTGGTCCTGGCGGTAGAACGTGTCGGGATTCGCGGAGTCCATCGCCACGTGATGCACGCACTGGCCGGTCTCGGGATACTTGTCGGGAAGGAACGGGGTCATGACGCCCTTGTTCTTCGGTGCCCAGGTCTTCCCCCCGTCCTCGGTCCGGAACGTCCCTACGGCCGAGAGGCCCACGTACATCCGGTCCGTATCCCGGGGATCGATCAGGATCGTGTGGAGGCAGAAACCACCGGCACCCGGGGCCCACTTCTTCTTGTCCGGGTGGTCGTTGATCCCGTCGATCGGCTCCCAGCTTGCCCCGCGATCCGGCGTCCGGAAGAGCAGGTGCGGGTCGGCGCCCAGATAGAGGGTCTCCGGCCGGTCGGCGAGCCCGGGCTCGATGTGCCAGACGTTGTTCAAGGGGCGAAGGACGGGCGCAGTGGGGTTCTCGTCGTTGAACATCGGAGTCCGCTCCTTCTTGCGCGGCGTCAGCGGGGTGGCCACCTCCTGCCACGTCCGACCCCAGTTGCGGGACCGCTGCACCATCGGCCCCCAGAACCCGTTGTTCACGGCGGCGTAGAGCTCCCCCGGTGTCCGCGGGTCGGCCACGACATGGTAGACCTCGCTGCCGGGATGGGCCACCGGGCCCACCCTCCACTTCTTGCGCGCGGTGTCCCCTTGCACGACGTACGTTCCCTTTCTCGTCCCCAGCAGCACCCGGACGTTCCCCTTCTTCGCCATCGGACCTTACTCCTCAGCTCCTCCACCGACTTAGCGCGAGGTCAGCCTCCCGCGATCGAATGGAGGATATCGATGGTCTCGGAACCGGAGAGCGCGGTCGTCCCGCCGGTCGTACCGCTCACGTCCTCTCCGTCGACGAAGACCCGGACGTAGCGACGTAGCTTGCCGGTCTCGTCGCGGAGCTTGAAGCGAAGGCGCGGGTACTTCTGCTCGAGGGCATCGATCAGGTGGTCGACGGAATCGGCCGCCATCTTCTCGCTGCCTCGCGGCCCGAACTCTCGGAGCCAACTGTCGAGGTGGACCTCGAGCATCGTTCCCCAGCGTCCTTTGCGGGCCACCCTCCTTCGGGGGGCCAGCGGCGAGATTAAGGTGGTCGCCCTAAAATACCCCCCCGCTGCCCTACGCGAAGGGATTCGCATCCATCGAAACAGGCGCGCGCGGCATCGGACACCCGAGGGTCCGGGGAGGGGCACGGATCTCCCGAGACGCGCCCGTCCGTGGCTCCTGCCGGTCCCCGATCGACGCGCCGCGGGACCGGGCCGACTTCAGGGGATCGGCCCCTGAGGTGCCGGGCAGGGGGGACGTAAGGGAAGCCGGTCGGCCGGACCCGGAGAGCTCCGGAGGATCTCCCGGGAGCACTGCGCCCTCGACCCCGGGCGGCCGCGGGTGGGCCCGTCGGTGTCCTCAGGGAGATGCAATGGTCATTATCCCGTTTCGCTCTCGGGAGATCGGGTCGACCCGTGAAACGGAAAGCCGCCGCTGTCGGGCGATCCCCCCGGAAGACCACCCGCGGGGAGGACCAGGGGACCCCTCCTCCGGTGCGCCCCGACCTACCGCTGGTGGAGGTCGACGTCGACACGGAACCCGGTTCCCACTGGATCCGCGACCTCACGACCCAGTGGAACCTGCGGGCCCGCATCGACGTGTGCCGCCCGATGGGCCGGGACTCCTCGACCCTTCTCCAGGTCGTCGAGCTCATCGGCGACCCCGGAGATCTGGGGTTCGCCGAGCGTCAGCTGAGGAGTCGGCCGGACGTCAAGGCGCTCACGGTCCTCTCCCCCTCGCCGTCCCGCCGCTTCGTTCGCGCGGTCACTCCCCTACCGGAGCCGTGCCGCCGCATCTTTGAGGCCGGGGCGATCTGCGGCACCTGCCGGTTCAATCCCTCGGCGGACCCGCAACGACCGTTCCGATGGACGCTCGTGGTCCCGCGGAACCCGAAGGCCCTCCGTGCGGCCTCGAAAGCGTCTTTTGGATCCGGGCGGCGTCCCTCCGCGATCCTGCGGATGCGTCGCTTCGTGCCCGCGCGCACGCTCACGCCGCGGCAGGCGACTGCGCTCGAGACCGCGTATCGATTGGGGTTCTATGCCTTTCCCCGACGTTCGAACCTCCGGGAGATCTCCCGGATCCTGGGGGTCAGCCGCTCGACCACGGCCGAGCTCCTGCGACGCGCGGAGAACAAGATGCTCGCGCACCACCTCGGGGTGCCGTAGACGCTCGTCCGACCTGCGCGAGCAGACCTCGCGGAAGCGTTCGAACTAGTGACCGCGCCGGGGTCGCCGCCGGCCGAACGCCGCGACGGCCGCGCGGTTCTCGACGCTGCCTCGGAGCGGTTCGGCCAGGTCCTGCTCGAGCTGGAGGCCGTCCGCGAGGGAGAGGGCGAGACCTCGAAGCACGGCCTCGCGGGCGGCCCGGACCGCCCGGGGCGGCCGGGAGGCGATCCGTGCGGCTATCGCCAGCGCCTCGTCGCGGAGCCGGCGGGCCGTAGCGATCCGGTTGATGAGGCCGATGGCGAGCGCCCGCTCGGCCGAGATCGGCTCCCCGGTCAGGATCATCTCGAGGGCGAGGCCCGGGGCGATCGTCCGGGGCAGGCGTTGGGTCCCGCCTTGGCCGGGGATGATGCCCCAGCGGACCTCGGGCAACCCAAAGATCGCGTTCGGCGACGCGATGCGGAGATCGCACGCGAGGGCCATCTCGAGACCGAGACCGAGACAGAGGCCGTTCACCGCCGCCACGATCGGTTTGCCCGGTTCGAAGTTGCGGGTCACTCCCCCGATCCCCGGGCTCCGGGACCAGCGGAGACGTCGCTCACCGGGTCGCGCTTCGGCGTAGAACTCGTCAAGACGCTTGAGGTCGATCCCCGCGCAGAATGCCCGGCGGCCGGCTCCCGTCAGCACTCCGACGCGGAGCTGTTCGTCGTCGCGAAGCCGCGTCCACGCGCGGAGGAGCTCGGCGTGCGACTCCGGGTCGACCGCGTTCAGGGCCTCGGGCCGGTCGAGGGTGACGACAAGCACGGGTCCCTCCACGCTCGACCGAACGACCACGGTTAAGTGACGGGGGTCGAATTCAAGTGATTATCCACTTCGCGGACGACCCCGCCAAAGGACGGAGACGCAAGGACTGAACGGTTCCGCCCCTACCGGTCAGGGCGACGGACCCGAGGGAGGAGTGCGAACGGCCTCGCCCTGGGCGGTTTGGTCGGGCGAGAATCTCCGAAAGGCCCTTACCGGTCAGGGGCAACGAGCATCCTGCGACGCGAGGATGTCGCGAACCGATCTATGGTGGTACGCGGTCGACCGGTCGCCTCGGCGCAGCCTTCCCCGCCCGAGGCCGATCCCCTGGCGATCCTCGAAGACTCCGCCGAACGCTTCCAGGACGTCCTTCTCGAGCGCACCGATGGAGTGGCCCGCATCACCCTGAACCGACCGACCGCGTACAACGCTTACTCCACGCGAACGCTCCGAGAGCTCGCCCGCGCGGTGGGGGAGGCGGCGTTCGACGACCGGGTCGGCGTCATCGTGCTGACCGGTGCCGGCACGCGCGCGTTCTGCACCGGGGGCGACGTTCGGGAGTACGCCCAGCGGTACGTCCCCCGGCCGCACGACTACTGGAAGTACATGACGGTCTTCCGCGAAGCGGTCGAGTCGCTGCTCCGGTGCGGCAAGCCGGTGATCGCCCGGCTCAACGGTATGGCTGTCGGTGGCGGGAACGAATTGCACCTCGCGTGCGATCTTTCGGTCGCGGCATCGCATGCCTACATCGGGCAGGTCGGCGTCGGGGTCGGCTCCGTCGCCGCGGGCGGCGCGACCCAGTGGCTGCCGCTGGTCGTGGGCGACCGTCGGGCCCGGGCCATGCTCTTCCTGAACGAGAGGATCCCGGCGGCGCAGGCGCGCGAGTGGGGCCTGGTGACCTCCGTAGCGCCGTCCGTCGTCCGCAACGGAGATTGGGTGACCGCGCCGACCCCCGAGGAGATCGGCTGGGCGCAGAAGGAGGAACGCGGCTACCACATCGACCTTCGAAAGCTCGACGAGGCGGTCGCGGAGCTCGCGGAGCGCCTCTTGAGGATGTTCCCCGAGTGCCTGCGCTACACGAAGGCGCAGACGAACTTCTGGAAGGAGCTGGTGTGGAACCAGACCGTCGGGCACGCCCAGGAGTGGCTCTCGCTCCACTTCGCGACCCCGGAGCCGTTCGAGGGGATGAACGCCTTCGTCGATAAACGACCGGCGCGGGTCAGCGAGCTTCGCCAGCGCCTAGCGAAGGAGGGGGGCGCGGACTATCTCCACGGAGCCCCGATCCGCTCCTGCGGCAGGTGCGGAGAATCGGGCCTGCCAACACAATTCCGATACTGTGGGCGGTGCGGCGCGCCGCTCTCGGAGGAACGAGCGGGAGGCGCCCGCATCCCGTAGGTGAGGGACCGACGATGACGCACCCGGGAGAGGAGGTCGAGGACGGACCCACCAGCGCCCGGGAGCAGCAGCGCCGGCTCGTGGAGGAGTATTATGCGGATCTCGCCGACGCCGGGGGGCCCCGCAAGCCCGTCGCGTACATGCTCGTGGGAGGGAACCTGACCGAGATCGTGCGGTCGTTCGGTTACGAGGTCGTCTTTCCCGAGATCGTCGCGCTCAACTGCGCCATCAAGCACGAGTCGCTTCCGAACATCCTCCATGCCGAGGCCCAGGGGTACGGGCTCGATGTCTGCGGCTACGTGAAGAACGACCTCGGCCTCCAGGAGCTGGGCGGAAAGACCCCGTTCGGCCGGATCCCGCCGCCGGACCTCCTCGTCTGCAGCTTCTCGGGCTGCTACGTCTACATCAAGTGGTGGGAGGCGCTCGCCGAGAAGTACGGTTGCCCGCTCTTTGTCCTTGACGTGCCGTACATGCGCGACGAGCGTCCGCGCTCGGAGGAGATCGAGTACGTCGTCGCGCAACTGAACGAGTTCATCGCGCTGCTGGAGCGGACCACCGGTCGCTCGTTCGACCGCGGGGAACTGCGGCGCATGCTCGCGCACTCCCGGAAGGCCGAGGAGGGTTGGGTCCGTTACCTGTCGGCGGGCCGACGGCGTCCGTCCCCGATCGAGGCGTACTTCGAGGCCGTGTTCTACATGTTTCCCATCAACGTGCTGCGGGGGACCGCCGCGGCCGCGGACTTCTACGACACCGTGGACGCGGAAGTGACCGCCCGGGTCCGGGCCGGGGAGTACCCGGTTCCCGAGGAGAAGGTCCGCTTGGTGGTGGAGGGAGTTCCGCCGTACCCGAGCTACCGGACCTTCTGGGACTTCTTCCGGCGCTGGGGGGCGGTTTCGGTTGCGGCGACCTATCCCAAGGTCGGAGGCCTCTTCGACCAGGGATTCCTTCACGACCCGGACCGGCCGCTCGAGAGCATCGCGGAGTACTCGATGGCGGCGTACGTCAACCAGTCGTGGGGGCTCCGACGCCGGCTCATCGCGTCCTACGCGAAGGAGTTCGAGGCCGACGCCGTCGTCATCCACGGGATCAAGTCCTGCCGGTCGTTCACCGCCGGCCAGGGCGATCTCCGGGACTGGCTGATCCACGAGCAAGGGATCCCCACGCTCTATCTGGAGTCGGACCACGAGGACCCCCGGTACTTCGCCCCCGCCCAGATCAAGAACCGGATGGACGCGTTCTTCGAGTCGCTCGACCGACGGCGCAGCACCGTTTCCCTCCCCATGGTGGGCGCGTGACGCTGGTCGCGGGCGTGGACATCGGTTCCACGACCGCAAAGTGCGCGCTTATCGAGGACGGAAAGGTGGTGGGGCGATCTTTGAATCCGGTCGGCGTGGAGCTCGTCAAGGACGCGGAACGCGCTCTGGCCCTCGCGCTCTCGGACTCGGGCCGGGAACGGCGCGACGTTCGAGCCGTCACCGGTACGGGCTACGGCCGGTTCAAGGTCACGTTCGGGCAGTTCACCGTGACGGAGATCGGATGTCACGCGAAGGGGGCTCACTTCCTCTTCCCGGCGACGCGGGTGGTCCTCGACATCGGCGGACAGGACACGAAGGCGATCAAGGTCGACGCGAACGGCGTCGTGATCGACTTCGCGATGAACGACAAGTGCGCCGCCGGAACGGGGCGGTTCCTCGACGTGTGTGCCGGCGCCCTCGGGTACGATGTGAGCGAGATCGGCCCGCTCTCCTTGGGCGCCCGGCGGCCGGTGAAGGTGACCAACACCTGTACCGTCTTCGCCGAGTCGGAGGTCAGCTCCTACGTCGCCCGGGGCAAGGACCCCAAAGACATCCTCGCGGGTCTGTACGGCAGCATCGTCAGCCGGTCCCTCTCGCTCCTCCAGCGGGTCGGGGTGGAGCCCGAAGTGACGTTCACGGGAGGGGTCTCCCGGAACGAAGGGATGGTCCGTACCCTGCGCGCGCGCCTCGGTCTCCCGGTCAACGTGAGCCCTCTCTCCCAGTTTGTCGGCGCGATCGGCGCCGCGCTGTACGGTCTGGAGCGCCTGGAGGCGGTTCCCGCATGATCACCTGTGGCCTCGACCTCGGTGCCGGGTCGACCAAAGGAGTGCTCCTCGAGGACGGCCGCCGGATCGTTGCGACCGCGCTCGCGCCCACCCGGGGGCACGCGGTCGACGCCGGCCGCACGGTGCTCGAGCTCCTGGCCGAGGAGGCGAACCTGTTCCCCGGGGACATCGAGTACCTGTGCACCACCGGCGGAGCCCGCTATGCGTTCCCCGACCGCCACCTCCAGGTCAGCGACATCACGGCATCGGCCCGCGGGGCAGTCTTCCTGCGCCCGGGGGTTCGCCATGTGGTCGACATCGGGAGCCAGTCGTCCCGCGCGATGTCCGTGTCCGAGACCGGCCGGGTGCTCCGTTTCAAGATGAACGAGAAGTGCGCCGCCGGCGCCGGAAGGTTCGTCGACCGGTGCGCGAAGTACCTGCAGGTTCCGCTCGACGAGATGGCGCCCAAGGCGCTCGCGTCGACCAAGCCGAAGATCATCTCGAGCGTCTGCGCGGTCCTCGCGGAGACCGAGATCATCAACAACGTCGCCGAGGACGTGCCGCTCCCCGACATCCTCATGGGGGTGTTCCTATCGCTGGCGCAACGGGCGTATGTGCTGATGCGCAACGTGGGGATCCAGCCCGACGTCGCGCTGGTCGGCGGACTGGTACGAAGCGAGGCGATGGTCCGGGCGCTCGAGCGCACGGTCGGCGCTCCGATCGTCGCGGACCCTCAGGCGCCGCACGCCGCGGCGATCGGCGCCGCGGTCCTCGGGCACTCCCGTCTCCAGAAGCTCTCTCAAAGGCCGACCCCGCTCGCCGCGGCGGAGGTCTGACCGATGGTGTCGGACGTCCTCGCGGGCGCGGACCCCGACGCGTCGGACTCCCCACCGGTGCTCGAGCTCCATGGCGAGCTCGAGGAGTTCTCTCGGGCCGCCCCCCTGGACGTCACGTTGCGCTTGGCCCGGGAGATCGTCACGGATCCGACGTACCCGACGGTGCGCGCGTGGACCCGCTCGGGGCGGAGCGCGGTCGGCTGCTTTCCGGTCTACACGCCGCAGGAGCTGCTCCACTCGATCGGGCTCCTTCCCGTTGCCCTCCACGGGGGCGGAGAGAATGTCGAGATCAGCCACGCCGACGCGGCCCTGGGTTCGTTCCTCTGCTCGATCAGTAAGTCGACCCTCGAGCTCGCGCTGACCGCTCGGCTCGCCCCGTTCCGCGGCTTCGTCTTTCCCTACATCTGCGACGTGAGCCGCAATCTCGAGGGGATCTTCGCCCGGGTCCTCCCCGAGACTCCGACGTACATGCTCCACCTTCCGCAGAATTTCCGCTCGGGAGCGACCGTGCGCTTCCTGGTCTCGGAGTACCGCCGGCTCGCCGAGCGGCTGGAACGCGCGGGAGCCCGTCCGTACGCTCCGGGGCCGCTCGCGGCGTCGATCGAACTCTTCAACGCACAACGGTCCCGCATCGCCGAGCTCGCGGCCCGGCGGCGGGCGCACCCGGGCCAGATCTCCCTCGCCGAGTCCTACCTGCTCCGTCGCCTCGGCGGCCTTCTGCCCCGGGAGATCCACGTCCCGCTCCTCGACCGGGTGCTCGCGGAGCTCTCGGAGCGACCGGTCCGTTCGCGCGATGCGATCCGCGTCGCGCTGGTGGGGCCGTTCTGCGAACAGCCGTCGCTCGACCTCATCGATCTCCTCGAACAGGTCGGCTGCGAGGTGGTCGACGACGAGCTCCTGCCCCTCTACGGATGGTACGGCCGCATCGATCCAAGCGGCGACCCTCTCGAAGCGCTGGCGCGTGCCTACGTGGAAAGCCCGGTGGACATCGGCGTCCGGGCTGCTCCGAGCACCAAGGGCGGCGCGATCCTCGACCGGGTCGAAGCCGCCAACGCCCAGGGAGTGATCTTCCTGACCGCGAAGTTCTGCGAGCCGGCGCTCGAGGACATCGTGCTGTACCGCAAGGCGCTCGACCGCGAGCGCATCCCGTATCTGCATCTTGAGTTCGAAGAGCGGTCGACCTCGTACGAGCAGGCCCGCCTCCAGCTCGAGACGTTCGTCGAGTCGATCCTCTTCGACTGAGGGACCCGATGTCCACCTCCGGAGGCACGGTCCGAGTCGTGCGGAGCGGGCCCTGCGTCACGGTGGAGTGGGATCGGCCCCCGCTCCACATCTTCGACATCGCGTTGCTGAGCGCGCTCGCCGGGGCCCTCCGTTCCGAGTCCGTCCGGACGGCCCACTGCGTCGTCCTGAAAGGGGCGCGCCGTCGCTGGAGCGCGGGCTTCGCTGTCGAGGATCATCTCGCGGATCGCGTACGACCGATGTTCGACGCCTTCCGGGGGGTGCGGGCCGCGATCCGGGACGTGCCGGTCCCGACGCTCGCCGCCGTGGAGGGGCCGTGTCTTGGGGGAGGCCTCGAGCTCCTTTCGGCGTGCGACCTCGCCGTCGCCGCCGAGTCCGCGACCTTCGGGCAGCCTGAGGTCCGCCTCGGGGTCTTCCCTCCGCTGGCCGCGGCGACCTACCCGGGCACGCTGGGCCCGAAAAGGGCCGCCGAGGTGCTTTACCTCGGTGAGACGCTCGACGCACGTCGGGCGCTCGAGTACGGCCTCGTCGGGCGGATCGTGCCGGACGCCCGACTCGACGACGAGGTCCTCGAGATGGCCCGGCAGCTGGGCCGGTTCCGCCGAGAGACACTCCTCCTCCTCAAGGAAGTGCTCGCCGGACCCGTCGGGGCCGCCGAGAGCCGGATCGATGCGGCGGAGCATGCCTATCTCGATCGGCTAATGGCGCTGCCCGCCGCCGAGGAGGGGCTTCGGGCGTTCCTCGAGAAGCGACCGCCGGCCTGGCCGGGGGGCCCGGCTTAGGGGGACGAGATGCGCGCGGCCGTCCTGCGGTCCCTCGGCGGTGCCCTTGAGGTCACGGAGATCCCAACCCCAATCCCCGGACGGGGAGAGGTCCGAGTGCGGGTAGCCGCCTGCGGGTTCTGCCATACCGACCTTCATTACCTGGACCACGGCGTCGCGACGGCGAAGCCGCCCCCCATCGTGCTGGGCCATGAGGTCTCGGGATACGTGGACCTCGCGGGACCCGAGACGGACGGTGTCGAGCCCGGCGCGGCCGTCCTCGTTCCCGCGGTCCTGCCGTGCGGGGGGTGCCTCGAGTGCCGCACCGGCCGCGAGAACATCTGTGCCCGCATGCGGATGCTCGGGAACCACACGGACGGCGGATTCGCCGAATACGTCGTGGTCCCCACGAAGGATCTCGTCCCCCTCCCCCCGGAGATCGATCCCGTTGCCGGCTGCGTGATCGCGGACGCGCTGACCACGCCCTACCATGCGGTCGTGCATCGGGCGGGAGTGCGTGCCGGCGAGCGCGTGGCGGTCGTGGGCTGCGGGGGGGTGGGGATCAACATCGTCCAGTTCGCCGTTGCGGCGGGGGCCCGCGTCGTGGCGATCGATCTCGACCCCACGAAGCTCGAGATCGCCCGGAAGCTCGGCGCGGCCGACACGGTGGAGGCGCGGGCCGTCGAGGATGTGGGCAAGGAGCTTCGGCGGCGCGGGGGCGACGGGGTCGACGTCGCGTTCGAGGCGGTCGGCACCCCGAAGACGATCGCCGCGGCGTTCTCGACCCTCCGCCGGGGGGGCCGGCTCTGCCTCGTCGGCTACAGCGGTGGCCCGGCGACGCTGCCCGCAGCCAAGCTGATGTTCCTCGAGCAATCGATCGTGGGGTCGCTCGGATGCCGCCCCGCGGACTACCCTCGCGTGATCGAACTCGTACGCGCGGGCCGGGTTTCGCTCGATCCGGTGGTGACCGCTCGCGTACGGCTCGAGGAGATCGCGTCGGCCGCCGAGCGACTGCGGCAGGGCATCGGATTCCGAACGGTCGTCGAGCCCTGAGGGTCTCGTTCGTGCGAGGCATGCTGGAGAGCGGTCAGGACCCCCGGGCCGTTCCCACGGGATCCCCGAACGAACGGGTGCGGCCGGCGGTTCCGCACCGAGCGTTTTCTCGCCGTGCCGCCAGGCCCGCCGCTCCCGAGCGATGGCCAGTCCGCGTCCGCGGTAGCTGGGAAGCGTGCCGGCGAAGCCGACCATCCGCGGGTCGGGCTCGGTGGGCACGAGGCCGAGAGCGCGCATCACGGCGTAGGGGTCTCCCTCGCGCGTGAGGAATTCCATGCCGATGAACCGAGTCCCGCTCTCTTACCACGCGTCTCGAAGATCGGGGGGATTCGGCCGTTCGGCTTCTTGACGATTCGATACCTCGACCCTGCCGCACTCCCTGAGGACGCCGAGACCTTCGAGCTGCGGTCGTTCGTCTCCCCGAAGGAGCCCGCTTGGCTGGCCCTCGCCGAAGGGGACGGCGCGAAGACGTGGGCCCATATCGTCGAAGGCTTCTCGAAGCATCGAGATCGGAAGTACGGGGTGGGGCCCGACGGGCGAATCGTCCGCCGTAATGTCCTGGTTCGGAAGTCGTCCCTCATCGGTCTTGGCAAGGAAGGGACGAAGCTCGCCGCCCGCCTGAAGCTCGGCAAGGCGGCTTCCGCCGACCCCTCCGTCTTCGTCGACTGGAAGAGGCGCCTCCTCGCAATGGGCCGCGCCGAAGCCCGTCGGCTGGGGCTACCTTGGAATCGGGTCGGAGCCTGGAAGCGGACCGTTCGTAGGACAGGGACGCTTCGCGGGGACGCGCTGAGAAGGCTGAAGGCGGCCCTGGTCGCGCCTCCTCCCGCTGAGCCCGCTCCGTAGATCGGTGGCTGCCCCGACGGTGGGGGTATTTAAAGGGCCGAAAAGCGAGCCGAAGTGGACCTACTTACGGGCCTCCGTAGTATAGCGCCCTTGTCGGATGGGCTCGGCCGGATTCGGGGCCGCCTCGTTAGGGAAAGAGCCCGTTTTGGCCATTTCATGGTTACCACCTATACTGCACGCGCGCCCGGGAGGACTCGGCCGAGGATCTCCATGGCTTGCGCCATGTCGTCCTGGTCGATCGCTAGGTAGCGCGTGGTCATCCGGACGTCGGCGTGCCCGAGGATCTTGCTGACCGTCTCGATCGGCACGCCGTTCTTCCAGAGGGTCCGCCCGCAGGTCCGTCGCAGCGCGTGGTGCAGGTTCCAAGCCCGCCGGACCGAGGCTGCCTCGAAGGCCGGCCCCATGATCCTCTCGTCCAGCCAACTTCGGGACCAGACCTTGAGTTCGCTTCCGGACCGTCGGGCGAAGAGATACCCCGGGTCCGGCCCTCGATACCCCTGTACCTGCTGACGTCGGTGCTCGAGCAGGGAGGGCAGGATCCGAAGGATCTCGGGGTGGTACGGCACGATACGGACCTTGCCACCGGCCCGTCCCTTGCCACGGACCCGAAGGAACTGTTCCCCGAAATCCCCCACCGTGAGGCGGCGGACCTCGCTCCGACGGAGACCCATTAGGAGCTCGAAGGCGACCACGGCGTGGGCGACGATCCCGAACGTTGCAGCGACATCGAGCAGCCGGGTCGCCTCCTCGGGTGTCAGCGCGAGCAGGGGTCGCACCGCCGATCGCCCGAACCTGAGCCGTCGGCGCTCGACGACCAAGTTCCCGGACTCCTTCAAGAAGCCGTTCAGGATGCACGCGAGGTACCGCCGGGTTACCGGTGCCAGCCCTGTCTGACTCTCCGTCGCGGGTCTCCATGGTCCGTTCAGCAGGAAGTCCAGCTGGGCGTCGCCGAACTTCGCGGGCAGGCAGGCGAGGCCAGCCTGGTCGAGTTCACGGCCGGTCTTTCGTAGGACCGGTCGCAGCTCCTGGACGTGGTGCGCGGACAGGCTCTCTTGGCTCCTCTTCTCCACATACCGTTCTGCTTGCTCTCTCCACCCCCGTGCCAAACTCGGCAGGGGGACTACCTCCGAAGAGCCCGGAGACCCGAACATCTACTTGGAGACCTCGACAACGAGCTCTGCATCCCTGGACGGCGGAAACTCCGCCTCGTTCCCGCCGAGGATGTCAGCGATGGCCCGCTTCGCCGCCCGAGTCCAGGCCTTCGTCAACGCGAAGTGCTCGCGGCGGGAGAGGTTGCCCGCCTTCTCGCTGATCTCTGAGAGGCGACAGGAGCCGATCCCGTCGACGAAGCGTCCACCCTTGCTGACCCGGACCCGAACCCTGAACCGGTAGTCCCATGTGCCCTCGTCCGCGAGCTCGACCCGTCCCTCATCGATGCCCCGGTTCTCGATGGAAAGGCCGAAGGGTACGGCGAGTCGTGTCGCCCCAGTCCGGTTCATCTCCCGAACCCCCTCGATTTCGTCGTAGCATGCTGGGTCGCGGAGGATCGTGTCGCGGAACTCGAGGAACGTGTTCCAAATCCGCTTCGCATCCTCGAGACCGATGACAGGGGAGACTACGAGGTCGTGGTCGCCCGCAAGAGGCCCCGGCTCAGGACCGTGTGCGGGCGACTCCCGCGCCCTTACGGCAAGTCGGAGTTCCTCGTCTCGCAGTTGTGCCGCCGTTCGGAAGGACGGTGTATCACCTACAGATTGTGTTCTCACGTTGCGCCCCCTTGATACTCGCCTGCACCTCACGCCGGATCCCTCCGACAAGCCCCGAACGCAATGCCACGGGAGTGGCGGACCCGGAAGCACTCCCCGTCGCCCGTCCGCTCGTGGCAGATCACGTAGGAGTGTGTCGCGGTCAGGAGCAGCTCGTGAGCCGACTTGGGGTGTCCGCAGGAATCACAGGTCCCCTGTTCATCGGTTGAGACTTCGAGCGCCGGAAAGTTAGGCGCCGTGCCCTGTGCCACGGCGAGTGCCGCGGCGCTCACGGTCTTGCCCCCTTGGTCTTCCGCGGAGGGGGGGTGTCGGCGCGCCGCTCTTCGAGCAGACGGCGGACGACTCGGTCAAACGACTCGATAGCGACCAGGTTCCCATCCGGGTCGACGAGAGGGCGGCGGAGGGCCGCCAAGCGGTTCCAGGTGTCAGGCTGGAGACGGACGATGGCCCTGGGGGCTCCCGACGAGGACCCGGAGACCGAAGCCCAGCCCGCATGAGGGGCCGCTGGATCGGTTCGGTTCGCAGTAGTCGTCACGCTTCGTTCCTGTTCGTAACGAAACGTAGCAAAGTATATGGCTCATTCGCACACTACGGTTACACTCGTGACGACGCCTCCCCTCCCCAGACCGAAGAAGAAGGTCCTGCCGAGAGTGTCGGTGGCTGCCCGGATCGAACGGGGTTACTACGAGGACTTGGTGAGGATCATTGACGCGGATGACCACTACAACCGGTTCGGGGACTTCGTCCGTGAGGCAGTGCTCGAGAAGATCGACCGCTGGAAGAAGGACCACCCCCTCGGCGGACCGTCGCAGAGGAAGTGAGGGGGGTCAGCCCTCTCTAGGGCCGGGGAGCGACCTTGCCGGCGTACTTCACTACAAGCGACGAGGGATAGTGGCCGGCGCTTGCACCCGTTCCCTAAAGTAGAAGCCTCCGCGAGACCGGACCCACTACGTTGATGGGGGACGTTCTTCAAGGCCTGGCCTCGGCTCTGGATGCGCCGTGGGTCGCGCCTCTGATTGGGCTGACGAGCCTCATCCTGACCGTCATCCCACTTCTTCTTGCGAGCCAACGAAATCGGTTGTGCTACGCCGTATGGGGAGCGAAGATACTGTCCTCGTCGCCCCGTCCATCAAGCCGTCGGCGCCGAAGGAGTGAGGCAGCTGCCCCGTCGGATTGTACGGTTGCATGGCTTACCATATGGAACGCAGGCCGCGTCGCCCTCCGGGCCGGCGACATCTCGAGGCGGGACCCGCTCCGGGTGGTCATCCCCCAGGGGACTCTCCTTCCAGGCTCCCGCGTCGTGAAGGAGACTGACTCGGCAATCGACTGGACTTCGTTAGAGCGGGATGGTGAGTTGCACATTTCGTTTGACCCTCTAAACCCGGGGGAGGGTGCTGTCTTTCGTCTCCCTCACAACAGCTCGCTTCCAAAGAACATCGCACTGAAGGGTACTCTCGCGAATGTGGGGCATCCGGTTCGAATGGCGAACTCGGAGAGTCGAGCCGGAAGACTCGCGTCGCTTTCGTGGCTCACCTACATCCTGCTGGGTATCGCGATCGTACCGCTAGGTGTACTGTCGTACGGTCCGGACAGTTCCGCCATACCGGGCTTTCTCGCCATCTGGGTCTTCGGCGATCTCGGGCCGGCGTATGCCGCATATCGCTACAGTGATGTTCGAGTCGTCGTTCCCAGACCCCTCAGAGACGCGTGCGTAGGTCTGCCAGAACTTCGTGGATACGTTCGTGCGGCGAAGTCCTCTTAGTTGTACGTTCTTCGACGCGAGACCAGAAGTGCGGGGTCACGCCTCGACCCTTGGGAACTTGCCGACAGATCCCGTCGGTGACCCTCGCACCGCGATGCAAGCGGACCCTGTCCGAAGGAACCCGGCGACACTACAGTCTGGGGACTCTAGAGGGGGAGACGAGTTGGGTTCACGCTGGAGTTGACTGCGAGTAGGCCGTCGGAAGCCAGCTGTAGCTCATTTGACCGCCGGTCAGTCTCTCGCCGAGCGAGGGCATGACGCCTGCCGTTGGTCAGCCCGGCCTAGGCTGGCAGAACAGAGTTCTTGGTTTGGACCACTCGGACCATGTCGATATTCAGCCGATCTCCCGATCGATTACAGGACGCGATGAGCAGACGCCCGAAACCCGAGAGGAATTCCCTGGCGCACTCACGGATTTCAGGAATGCTCTTCGCGCCAACTACGGTGATCCGACCATGTCGGCTGAGCAGGACAACGGTCCGTCCGTTTGGGCTGTGGTAGATCAGGCTCCTCGGTGAGTCGTAGTTGTACTGGAAGCACTCCACGTCGCCGGTACTTCCCACGCTTCGAAGGAATCGTTCAAAGTTCGGTTCCAGGTCCAGCGAGCCGGTCGCGACGCAGTTGACAATCTCCGAGTCAGGATTTTGTGTACGACTGGCTGGCCACGCGAGTCGCCGAACATGGGCGAATGCACGTTTGGCATCCGGGACGCTCCGAAGTCCCACTACGATGAACTTGCCTGACCCGAAGAGAAGCGCCCGGGCTCCTGGGAGGGGAATCCTTGCGATGAGCCCCGGAAAGAGCTCTGGAGCGTATGTGGCGTCTGGGAGCTCGAGGGCCAGCGACGGGAGATCAACCTTAGCCCCCAGGTTCCCCCTAAGGACAATATTCTGCACCTCCAATCGGAGCGTCCGTGACTTCTTGCTCCCGCGGCCAAGCGATCGGGTTGACACGTCCCCGTAACTGATAGCGGGGCACTACAGGTGCCTTTCCGCCAGTGGGGAGGAGGGAGGAAATACTGGGACCATCGAGGTCCCTACCGTGCATTCCGAGCCACCGTCGGGCACGAAGGCGTTCGGGGACGAGAGATGGACTGCCGACGAGTGGCGCCACTTAGTCGAGGGGCTGGTAGACTCAGGCATCTTGGGCTGGAAAGATGTGGCGACTGTAGTTCTCGGCCAAGTCAACCCGCCCCAGGTTGGTACGTCCGTGGCAACTGACAAGAACGTGCAGCAGCACTTTCCTAAGCGGAAGACCTGGCAAGCTGTCAAGCAGTGGTTCTACTCCCAGCCTGGCGTCTGTGCTAGATGTAGCTCTCGCTTGGACTTGCAGGCAGATCACATCAAGGAAAAGGGCGGCCCCGAGACCTACAAGCTCTCGAACTTCCAGTTGTTGTGCCGCCGATGCAACTCAATCAAGAGCAAGTACAAGAAGCGAGGCGGGCTGACGTTTCAGACTGCAGAGTCCGCTCTGATGTGGCTCCTCTTTGTCTACGCGCCGGCAACGTATGGGGACTACAAGGAACTCTGCCGCCGCTACGGACTGGTCATGGCGGATATCCGGTTCCAGGAGGCCTGGGCGATGGCCGAGTGGCTAAGGCGAGAGGGAAAGTATCCCTTGGCCGCTACGATGCGACGTTTCGGATAACTGACGCGAGTCTTGTCCTAGTCGCCTCAAGCTGTGTCGCGAGCTGATTCCTCTCCGTCACCAGCTTCTTGATTGCGCTGTGGACTTCGCGATCTTGAGCAAGCTTCCGCGGAACCCATACGTCTCTGAGAATCCGGTCTCGGATGTCGTACGACGCACTCCCTCGCGCTTGCATCACCATCTGCTGCCTCACTATGTCTGAGTTGAGAATCTCAACTAGGATGCTTGGATCGATACGAGGCTTAAGAACGATGAAGCGGTTTGTGACAATGCATCCGCCTAGCTCGTCGGGAACCAGGACCGCACTCCTTCCGCTACCCTGAGCAGTCTTTGCAATCAGGCTGTCGCGGTGGTTGGGGAGGAGTACGTCCCCCGACTCAACCTTCAGTCTCAACCGGCCCTTCTGGAGAATCTCTCGCCCGGACACCTCATGCACCGCTGTCACGGCCCCGGAATCGATGTCGGCGTCGGCCAACTCAAAGTAGCGATAGCGAGAGTCAGGGTCAATGTCTCCCGCCCTCAGGTGATGAGGGCGTATCTCGCAAAGCTCGGTGAGCCGCAAGGCCCGTTCGTGATTGCCGAGGTCCTTGACCATGCTTCGACCCGACAACCATTGAGGGTCCCACCGCTCAAGAAGGTCGAACTCCGCACGGGGGACCCAGTGCCGCTTGATCCGCCGGGCCGCCGTCCACTCCTTCAGGGCTCTAGGGATGTCCGAATGCGATGTAGGCCGCCCACGGCGATCGTACCCGACATCGGCAAGGGATACTGAAAAGACATCAGTGTCGTCCTGTTTGCCATCCTTCTTGACGAAATAGAGCAGGGCCCCTTCGATCCCACAGTCGGTGTGTACGAACGCATCCTTTGGCAGCGAAACCACGGCGCGAATGTTGACCTGAGTCCTCAGCCAAGTCCTGAGGCCCTCGAACGCCGGCGACTCACCGTTCAACACACTCGTAGGGACGACGAGGACCGCTCGGCCGCCAGCTCTGAGCAACTCCACTGTCTTCACGATGAATGGGATGACCTTGTTAACGCGCGGAGCCGGAGACCTCTCCCTCTCTCGACCCGTTGGGTAGGGGAGTGGGAACCCGTCCTCGAACCCAGCGAACGGTGGGTTCCCGACAATAAGGGAGAATCCCTTCTCTGGGACAGCGACATCGGTGTGTGCCCAAGCCTTGAGGTCGATTGTGAGCGAATCCTTGTGAATGATGTGCGCCCCGGTAGAGCCGTGAAGGAAGCAGTTGATCGTCGAAGTTGCGACCATTCGTTCCTGAATGTCACAGCCAAAGATCCGGGGTGTGTCCGGGGGCGGGTTCGGATGCGCTACGCTCCTTGCAGCTAGATAGCCTCCCAGGAGAAACGTTCCGGAACCGCAGCTGATGTCGAAGATGTCGTCCTCCGGAGACGGCTTTACCAGGCCGATCGCCATTTCGACAATGGGCCTTGGCGTGAAATACGCGCCGAGCGAGCCGCGGAATGTAGATGACACGATTTCCTGGTAAAACGTTCCGAGGAGCTCGGCTTGCGTCGACATCTGAACTGTCGAACGAAGCGAATGCGGCGCAAGGATGGATATGCACGAACGTAGGGTTCGTGCGTCAGGAATGGGCCAATCAGTTGAGCCGTCCGCGCGCATCCACTCCAAGGCTTTGGCTAGCAATCGCCGATAGTCTGCTTCGAGCTGGCCGTTTGGGACTCGGAGTAGCTTCGTCAGCTCTAACCTGTTAGGATTGTGCCACTCATCGTACGCCTTCGAGGCGAGAAGGCCGAGCAGAGAGTCGAAGATCCGAAGTCTATCGTGGCCGTGGTTGGCGTAGACCGCATCAGATAGGCGTGAAACCAAGGTGCGCAGTTGGTAGATTGAGGTTAATGGCACAAGCGACTCGAGTCGATCGAACGATGCCGATCCTTGTTCGCCGAAGGCCTCCAGGGCGAAAACGCCTGGCACGCCGGCCCTTCTAGCTCGAGCCGAGGCTACTGCGGCCATAGATTCGGGAGAACCGGGAGAACGCTCGCAAACGAGAGTCGGACAGGGGTTGTTGGCATGATCGCCGTGGCACTTGCTGCCTTCTATTAAAGTGAGGCTCCGGTCACGGTACTTGGACGCTGCTCCGGGCCGTCGCCACCATAGGCAAGACCGTGTGAGAACCGAGCTCTTGGGAGCCGGGCCGCGTCGCCCGGGCTTTGGAATTGCGGGAAACACGCCGTGGCCGCGGATGTCTTACATTCTAGGGGACGACCCGGGTCCGAGTTGCTGAAGCTCATCTGTGTCACCCGATACTCGCTGGCAAGAAGGCTCGAACTGCCTCGAGCCGGTTCAGTGCCCGTTCGGCTGACGAGATGAACCGTTCGAGGGAGCCTCGATCCCGATCGCCTCCCGGAAGTCTCGGTTCCTGCGCTCGCCAGTCTCTCGTAGAGCCTTCTCGGCCAGTCTCTTCAAGTCGTCCGGGATGTCCTTACGTCCCCTGATGGAATCGTAGAACATCAGGGCCATCTCTCGCGCGCCGTCCCAGTACTCCCTGTCGAATCGATTCATGCAACTCCCTTCTGGGACGGACCTACTCGCGCTGCAGCCGTAAGAAGAAGGAGTGGGGTTCCTGAAACACTGGGCCAGCCGGTGCGGGTGATCATCGCCGGTGCCGGACAAACAGCCGCGTTGCGTCCGACATCCAATCCTCTCGTGGATCGAGAGCGCGCTCCGCATCCGTCACTAACGTTACGTTCGTTTGCGATTTCTTGATGTAGCTCTCCCTCGATGAGCTGAACGGGTGAGGCGGGCGGCAACGCCTCACCCGGACGACCGCCCGACCTCGCCCCCGAAAGATGACGGGGAAGGGCGAACCAGGGAGCGAGACTCGAAGCCGAACGCACGTCACGACCGAGGCCGATTCGAATCCACGCCGGTCGAGTAGGTGGTGGCTCGCACCGTTCGTGCTGGCGGTCGCGGTCGCCTTGGTGGCCACAAGCGTCGTGGCGTTGACCCAGCCTACCCCACGAATCGAGGAGGAGTGGTCGGCGATCACCCTGAACTTCGGCTCGAATCCGGTCACCCAGAATCTCAATATCACGTTCCCGCGGGTCAGCTACGTCAGCCAGCCGACCCAGTGGAACACGACCGGGTTCGTCAACGCGAGCCTCGTCGCCTCCACCGGGGTCTACGTCTCCAACTCCACCGACTACGGCACCGACTACGGGGTCTTCCAGGTCAACGCATCCACGGGGTACCTCGTGGGAGATGCGAGCTGGAGGGTCGGCTCCTCCCTCGGCGCGAACGTCAGCTACGTCTTCACGGACCAGCGGGTCGCCCTCAACGGCAGCGGGACCAACTGGCAGTACGTCCTCTCGGAATCCCCCCTCGGGGCCTACCAGATCGAGCCGACCTCGGGGAGCGTCACGAACACGGCCGCCGGGGCGGGCCAGAACGAGGTCACGGTCGAGGCGACCTATTCCGGCGGCAACTACTCGTTCACCGCCTACGACTGGGAGGAGAAGCCCGGTGGCTACCAGAACGTCACGGCCTACACTTTCCCCTCGAACACTCCCCAGCCGCCCCTCCAGTTCTTCGAGATCTACGTCTACATGCAGCCGCTCCAGACGGTCGTCTCCATCGTCAACACCACGGACGGTGCGATCATCGGGTCGACGCCGGCGATGCACCCGGTCTTCGATTCCAACCTGACCGAGCTCAGCTACGTCGGAGATGCGTTCCAGACGACACCCGGCACCGCGGGCGACGCGATGATCCTCGACTACTCCTGGCTCATCGACCACAACACCTACACGAACGAACCCGGGGTCTCCAGCACCGCCGTCGAACGGGGACTTGCCCCGGCCGTCTCAGGGACCATCTCCCTCGCCAACACCGAGCCTTTCGACCCTTCCTCCTCGAAGGAGAACTGGCTCCTCCCGCCAGTTTCGTCGGCTTCGTTCTCCAACACGAAGATGTCGCTGGGAGACTTCCAGGGCGTCGTCAACTCATCCTCCGAGGCGAGCCTCACGAGCTCGCTCATCAACACCTCGGACCTTGTCCCGGCGCAAGGGATCCCCCTCCCGTTCCACGGGTTCAACAACACCGCCCCCTCGACTGTCAACCCGGCCCAGGCGCTGACCACGCTCCGGGCCATTCCCGAGGACACCACCGACTCACCGACCGCGACGCTCTACGACACCGAGTGGACGGCGGGTTCGATCCAGTCAGGGATTCACTCATTCCTGACGAGCGTGATCTCGGCGCGGACCGGTCTCCCTCCGGCGGACGTCACCATCCCCAGCTTCCTCGTTTCCGACATCTCGGTCTGGACCCAGTTCTCGAGCCAGGCCGCGAGCACCATCCACGACTACCTCGCGAGCTCGATTCCCGGTTACCTTCAGTCGAACAATCTCGCGCTCGTCAATCGGACGACGGGGGCGATCGACGCGGGCGCGGACATCGGGCAGTTCATGGACCTCGCTACGGGCCAGGTCTATGCCGCTCAAGTCCGAACCGTCGGGTCTTTCGGGCTCGCCGAGGTCTACGACCCGGTAACGCACCAGACCTACGCGAGCGCTGAGGCCTCGGGTTTCCCCGCAGGCTCGTCGCTCGACCTCACTTCCGGTTCCGTCTACGTCCCCGGCCAAGCCGCCTTCCTCGGCTGGGCCGCCGACGGCGAACCCGAGTTCGGACCGGGGGGTTGCTTCATCGTCTGCCTCCCCAGCGGAGGACTCTCCGGGGCCGCCTCGGCCGTCTCGAACTTCTTCGGTGGGGCGGCCAGCTCGGTCTCGAATGCCGTCGGCTCGGTCAGTACGGCGGTCTCGAACGACGTCGTCAAGCCGGTCTCGGGCACGGTCTCATCGGACCTCGGCGGCCTCGCGAGCGACGTGTCCAAGGCCGTCAACACCGTGATGCCGATCTTCGGGTCGGTCGGCGGTTCGGTCTCCAGCGCCGTCACGAAGACGCTGGGCGGCGTCTCCAACACGCTGGGCGGCGTAGGGAAGGCGATCGGGTCGACCGCCAGCGGAGCGGCGGGCGCCATCCTCGGCGGCGTCAATTCGTTCACCAACTCGGTTTACCACGTTGGCGCGGCCGCCGGGTCTGCCCTGTCGTCCGCGGGCGGAGTCATCGAGAACACGGTGGGGAAGGCCGTCAGCACGGCCGGCGCCGTGCTCTCGAACGGCTTCGCGGCCGCCGGGAACGTCCTGGCGAAGGTCCCGGGGCTCGTCGTCGGCTCGACCGAGAGCATCGCGTCCCTGCTCGGGCAGGCCGGGGAGGCGACGGTCGGAGCGCTCGACACGGTCGGCTCGACGCTCGAGCAGGGTCTCAGTGGGGCGTGGAGCGCGATCCAGAACGCCTTCGGGGCGGTCGGAAGCGGGATCCTCAGCGCGCTCGAGTTCCCGTTCAAGGCACTCGCCTCGGTCTTCGACTGGCCCACGGGACTCTCCTCGGGAGTCGGGCAGATCCTCGAGTACGTGATCATCGGCGTCGTGGCCTTCGTGATCGTCTTCCTCGTGGTTTGGCTCCTGTTCCGCCGCTCCCGGCGAAGCAAGGGCCGCCAGATCGGAGGGCACGAGAGAAATCGAGCCCGCAGCCGTCGCTCGCGGGCCCACTACACCGCGCGTGCCGCCTCAACCTGGGGCGGGGCAGGATGGGGACGATTCGCGACCCGTCCCGCTACCCGTCTGGCGTGACGCGCGAGCCGGCCGGAGGAATCTGGAGGGCAGGTGTGCGCTGATGGCCCAATCAAGCAAGTCGCCCGGTCGTCGCCGTGGTCCCGGAATGGGCGGGATGGTTGGGCTGTTCCTGACCATCCTCCTGGTGGAGCTCGTCCTCGATGTGGTTCTGTTCCCCGCCGACGAAGTGTTGGTTCCGGCCGAAGTGATCGGAGATGCTTTGCTGCTCGCTTCGATCGCTGGCGGGACGTTCTTCGAGAACCGGGGGAGCGCCGGGCGTCAGCTCGGGGCGCGAGGGTCGCGGCGTTCGCTCGGCAGGAATCGCCGGGCCGTCTCGGGGGCCGGGGTCGGGCTGATTCTCGGGGCGTGGCTGTTCTTCGTGGCGATCCTCGCCTTCCAGTGGTGGTTCACGATCCACCATCCGATCCTCAACATCCTGCTCCTCCCGCTCGAGCTTCTGTTCGACCTCGTCCTGTTCGTGGTGGCGGTGGCGGTCACCATCTTCGGGGTCGTTGGAGGTCGGGGCGGAAGGATCACCGAGGGTTCGCGCGAGGTCGGCTTGCGCTCGTGATCCTTGCGGCGACGATCCTCTCCGTGCAGCTGGTGCCCGGCGGCGCCCCCGGCGCGGGTTCTGGGTTCTCCGTCCCAGACGAGTCGACCTTTGGCCCGGCTGTCTCGCCAGCCGCGCCGGCCGTCGTGGCCAGCCAGATCGACTCCGGCGACACCTCGTGGGGTGTGGGTGGTACGGAGACGCTTTTCTCGGTTGGTCTTGCCTCGGTCGAGGCAGGGGGTTCGATCTACGTCTTCGCGGACGTTTCCGGCTGGTACCCCGGGATGGTCACCTCCGTCGCCGACAGTCTGGGCGACGCCTACCGGCTGATCGCCAATGGCACCGTGGGCTCCGACTACCTGGCTCTCTTCGTCGCGGACAAGGCAGTCGGCGGCACGAACGACGTCATCCGAGTCATCGGGCCGGTGAGCAACGGCACGAGCTATGGGTGGGTGATCCAGGCAACCGACCTCTATCCTTCCGCCTCGCCATCGGTCGACAACTACGTCGTGGACTTCTCGGAGACCGGCACGACGACAGGCCGCGCCACCGTCGCACCGGCTTTGGCGCTGTACGCCCAGATCATCGACTACGGGCCCACCACCTTCTTCGCGGTGACCCCCGCCACCATCCTGACTTACAGCTCGGACTCGGAAGGGCTGACGAGCCTGGGAGTCAGCCTCGAGAACGCCTCGTCCGCCGGTCCCGTCTCGATGACGATGACCACCAGTTCGGGGGACGCTCCCGTGATCGCAATGCTGGTACTAGTCGACGACGTCGCGCCGACCGCCCCGGGGTGGGCCGCAACGGGAGCTTGCGCCCCCGACCACGCCCAAGTCTGCGTGCCTCTGCTGGGGGGCTACTCGTCTCCGAAGAACCTCGACCCGAACATGGTGACCTGCGCCCGCAACAGCGGCGTCGCGGGTGGATGCGAGCCGCTGTTCGGCACCGACCCCAACACGGGTTCGTTCTACGTCTGGGCGAACGATGAGTACGGACCGCACTCGATCCCCGACGACACGGTCGGATGGGAGTGGCAGAACGGGACCTGGACGAACGTCACCGCGGGAAGCGATGTCCAGGTTTTCGGCTACACGCTCGGCGACAGCTACGGTACGCCGACCTGCATGGCATGGGACCCGGCGGAGAACGGGTTCATCGCCGTCGCGAGCAACAACACCTACCCGACCAACCCGGGCTGGACGTACCTCTACTCGGGCGGACACTGGTCGAATCTGAGCTACTCCCTACCGTTCAAGGCGCTGCCTCCGGGAGGCGGGCACGGCGAAGCCGGCACGTGTTCGATGGTCTGGGACCCGGTCGACGACGAGCTCGTGCTTGTCTTCACGAGCACGGTCAACTTCCAGGACTACCCCGAGTGGACCTGGACGTTCCACGGCGCCGGCTGGACGAACATCTCCTCGACGGCGGGGTATCCGAACCTCTACACCGAGGCAGGCCTCGCGATGGCCTGGGATCCCTCGGACGGCGAGGTCGTCCTCGAGGGTGCCCCGGACCTCTGGGGGGCCACTGGCGAAGGTCCGGCGACCACCTACACGTTCAGCGGCGGCCGATGGACCAACTGGACGTGGATGACCCCGCAACCTCCGGGCGACGACGGGGGGCAGTTCCTGTCCACCTGGGGGAACGGCGTCGTCGAGCTCGGCGGAGACAACCTGTCGAGCTTCTGCTACTGGAGTCCGTACGTCTGGTACTGGCAGGACAACCGCTGGACGAACGTCACGAGCTCGGGCAACTGGCCCCTCACCGGGAACTGCGGTGGATCGGGCCCCCTCCGGATCTGGGATCCCATCACCGGTGTCTACGACAACAGCGGGAACTCCTACGGTCTCATCGGCGGCGAAGTCGCTCTGGGCACGGTCGTCACGTTCGGCGGGAGCGGGATCTTCAGCTCGTTCTTCGCCAGCGCGATGAACACGACCGCCTGGTGCCTCGGTAGTCTTTCGGGCTGTCTCCCGTTCTCCTCCCCCGCCCCCACGGGTTCCTGGACCAATCAAGTGGGACTGCCCTGCTCCGCCGCCCGATTGGAGTGGGTCAACCCGACACCCCCGAGCGGTACGACGCTGGTCAACGACACCGTCTACGTCTACGCCTCGAACGGAACGCTCGTCCAGAAGGTCGGCACCGGCGGCGCGGCCACGAGCCTGGTCGTCTACAGCCTCGCCTGCGATTCGCTCTACTCGTTCTCGGTGCAGGCCTGGTTCTCCTCGGGTCAGGCAAGCCCACTTTCGGGCGCGCTGTCGTTCCTAACGGCGGCGGCTCCGGGGACGATCGGCCTCACCCTTTTGGGCGGAAGCCCCGTCGACTGGCTCGCCTTCCTTCTGCTCGCTGCACTGTTGCTCGGTGTGGTCGTCGCGGTGCGCAGCCAATCTCGAAGGTCCAAGGGCCGAGAGATCAGCCGGAGGTACCCCCCATGAGCTGGTTCTCCTCGCAGCGAGAAGGGCGGCTCGCCGTCCAGCTGGGGCGGGACGTTGGCCAGGACGTCGAGATCCACTACTCGAGCGGACGGGACAGCTGGTGGTACCACGGCCCGGCGAGCGTTCAGGAGGTCGAGGTCCCTCGCGAGGACGGGAAGCACGCGACCTACGTCTACACCCTCAAGAACGCGCCGAAGAGCCAGGAGCGCGTCCTCGTCTTCCTCGACCAGGACCCCCTCGCCGAAGCGCCGCACACCCCTTACACGCGCACCGAGAAGGGACAGAAGCGGGTCCAGCTGGTGACGTTCCTCGGGATGGGCATCGCCGACCTGGTGTTCCTGTTCGGGATGCTCTCCTTCGCCAGCGAGCCGACCTCGACGGCTCAAGCAGTCTCCCAGGCCGGGGCGCAGATTGCGAGCCAGGGACTGGTCTTCGGTCTCGTGGTCGCCCTCGTGTTCGGCGTCATGGGAACGTACCTCGTGATGGCCCGACGGACGAAGATCTCCGACTGGGAGATCCAGCCGCTGGCCCAGGGCCAACTCATACCCCACGGCGAGGCGGTCTTCCTCGTCAATTCGCAGAAGGACCCGGCGGCGAAGTATCTCGAGCGGGTCCTGAAGCTCGACACGAGCGCCCTGCGCGACTTCGCGACGGCCGTCGAGAAGTTCCAGAGCGACACGATCTCGACCTTGCAGGAGCAGAACGCATCCCAGCGGGACCAACTCGACACGACGGAGATCGTAGGAATCGAGGATCAGATCTCCCGGATCGACCTGCGGGCCCTGGGTCGACAGCGAGCACCCTCTATGCCGGAGACAGGCATAGGAACGCTCGTTCTCGTCGCGCTGATCTCCGCCGTGCTGGCCGGGGTAGCTGTCTGGGCACTCCTGGCGTCGGGAGCGTAGCCGATGACCGCCCGGTCTCGAATGTGCGTCGGCAGCTTCGGTCCCGCGGCGTTCGTCGTCTCGCTCGCAGTCGCTTCGCTGCTCCCCGCTCTTGGGATAGCGTCGGCGGCGCATGCGCTGACCCCTCCCGAGTATTTCTCTCTCGAGCCGGGGACGCCCGAGAGAAGCGGGGACAACTTCACCGTACCGATTTTCGTCCTCGGCGAGCCGGGCGGAGGTCCGGCCAATGCATCTGAGACGGAGCAAGCGTGGCAAACCCTCCGCGTGACCTACGTGGGACCTGCTGTGGGAGACTTCGGGAACTGGTCGGTGACGAACTGGGGCCCGGGCTGGTTCGCTCTCCTCGCTTCGCTGAACGACGGTGAGGTCTACTCCATCGACGCGGGCGGGGCGATCCTCGTCCTCAGTGCTTCCGTGGAGGAGGACGCTACCGTCCTAGCCGCTTCGGGCACGATTGGTGCCGAGACGCTTCTGTCCGCGACGGTTCCGGCGGGGTGGTGGACGACGTGGTTCGGAATCGGTTCGCCCCCTCCTCCCACCAATCCCACCCTGCAGGGCGTCCTCGATTGGCTCGCCTGGTGGGGGGACTCGACGGCCGGACGCGCCTCGTACGCCGGGGCCACCCTCGTCGCCATCGGCCTCTACCTGTGGGAGGGCCACAAGCTCGCCCGGAGAGCGCTGAGTGGGGCGCCACGCCGTGCCGGGGAGACGACCTGATATGGCGCTCGGGGCCGACCTGTTCCTCGTCCTTGCGTTCCTCGCGGCCGTCTCCGTGATCTTCATGATTGCGACGGCACTCAAGAGTTGGGTCTTCGAGCTCAGCCCCCGGGAGTGGGGCTACACGGTCGTCCTGTCGTTCACCTTCGGCGTCCTTCTCGCCGGATGGTTCGACGGGGACGGCACGCTCGAGTTCCTCTCGGGCCTCGTGATCTTCCTCGCCTTCGTCTGGTGGGCCGCTAGGCTGTGGCGGCGCCACCAGGTCCGCCAAGTCCGCGCGTCGGGAGGGTGAGATGCCCCGAGACTACTCGACCCTCACCGGTCCGAACCTGCTGGCGGTGGGCGACACACCCGAGCGGCAGCGCTTCTCGTTCTGGTGGCCGCACGCTACGCCGATCCAGGCCTCGCTGCTCCAGGTTACCGATTGGCTGAGCGAGAACCCGGACCGCTCCGTCCCCGTGGTCGGCCGAGCCGACCCGGTCCGGGCGTCGAACGTGCGCCCGAACGAGTCGGTGCTGTTCCGGCTCGAGAAGGCGGGGACACGTGAGCGGGCCGATTGGGAGTGGTACTTCCTCACCGTTCGGCGCGTGCAGGCGCATGGTCGGCTGGTTCACCAGAAGCTCGGTGAAACAAGCGCCCGACGGGCCCAACTCGACGATCGGGTCGGGGAACTCCAGCGGGAGACAGAGACTCGGACCCGGGAGGCCGAGAAGGAGCGGGACGAATTCGTCCGAAGGGTCAGGCAGCTCGAAGCCGCTGCTCGAGCAGAAAGAGCGGAATCGCAGAAGAGGGGGAGGCTACCTGTCCGCACGGTCGAAGTCCCGGCCGGGGTTCTCGGCACACCGGGCGCCCCTCCGCTCGTTTTTGAGTACGAGGACGAGACAGAGCCCGTCTCGGGTCCACCAGCAAGCCTTGGCCCCGCCTACCGCGAGCTCTTGGCGGCCCGAGAGGAGGGTCGCGCTCTCGGTGCACGGTGGACGGGGGTCTGGCAAGACCTCGCCCGTCGGCGCGAAAATCTGGAGCGGGAGCGGGCACCGGTCGAGCAGCGGCTGCGCTGGCTCGAAGAACGGGCGACCCGCCGAGTGTTCCCCGGCCTCTTCGCCACCATCAACGCCTTCCTCGACGTCCAGGCCCTCTCCGCCGCCAGCGTTGCCATCGAAGAGTTCCGCAAGAGCCCGCGTCGGGAGTCCGCGCTCGCCGATGGGCTGGAGGCGCGGCTGGCCTCCGACTGACCATGACGGGGACCGAGGCGGAGAGCGGCGCCGAGGAAGGTTTCCAGCCCCTTCCTGCTCGCAAGACGCTGACCGACCTGCTCCAGCGGGCCGAACTCCAGGTGGAAGCCTGGGGATTCACCCCTGAGGTCGACGACAACTACCCTCATCTAGGCACCCTCTGGTTGCGGGTTCGGGCGCTGTCGCGGCCGGCCCGGAACGAACCCGGCTCCGCTGCGTTCGAGCTGTGGAAGGAGTGGGAATCGGCGAACCAGCAGTGGGGCGACCCTGACCCGCGGGGCTGGCGGCTGACCTGGAAGGAAGCCTTCCACCGGCTCGGGCTGATCGAGACCTACCTGACCGACAGTGGCGCGCTCGAACTCGGTGCCGCGGAGGCCGACGTGCCCCGCCACTACCTCACGCGGGAGGAGCTGGAGGTGTCGCGGTGACGCCCGACGCGAAGCTGGTCGAGGCGATCCTCCTCGACCGGTCACCCTACGGGTGGGCCCAAGAGGAGGCCGAGAAGGCAGCGATCCGGTACGAGACTTGGCTCGGCGACCTCGCGGCCCCACCCGGGCTCACCGAGCAAGGCCGGAAGACGCTGAACTACGTGCTCGATCGCTCGCTGCTACGCCCAGGGCGGGGAGCTGCGCTCTACGCGGCCCAGGGCAAGGGCAAGACGAACGTCCTCGCTGTCATCACTCAGCTGACCCTCCGCTACCGCCCCGAATGGGAGATCTTCACCAACGTTCCGTATCCGTGGTGGGCGGGGGGCGGTCGAGCGCCTCCTCGCATTCACCTGATCGAGTCGCTCTCGGAGCTCCTGGAAGGACTCTCGCGCCGTACGCTCAAAGGGCAGTGGTCGGCAGTCATCATCGACGAGTTCGACCAGGCCGACACCAGCCACAGCTGGGCCTCCGCAGGATCGGAGTCGTGGGCGAAGTACCTGTTCGTCGCTCGGCACTACCTGACCCGGGGACCGCTCGTGGTCTTCCACTCGTTCCATTTCATCCCGCTCACGATCCGGGGCGGCAGCGTCGGGTCGCCATTCAAGCTGATCGTTCGGAAGGGCGAGCGCGTCATCGCGGACCTGGAGAACCCCGACGGGGCGTGGGTCGGCACCTACCCGGAATCGGAGCTGCCGTTCCTGACCTTCGGGCTCCGGGGGTTCCGCCTCGACGTTGATGTCGGAGAGCTGGAGAGTCGGTTCACGGGTCCTCGGTTCGCTGGCGATGTTACGGCCGTGGCGCAGACGACCCTCGAGTACCTCGAAGGCAAGCGAACGGTCAAGGAAACCGAGGAGCAGGCGAACCTCGAGGCTGGCGCGGGGCAAGCGGCCAAGGACCTGGCGGTCGCCGCCGACCTGCGAGCCGGAGTCAGCGTACGAGAGATTGCGTCCCGGTACCACGTGAACTTCGGCCGGATCGGCCGGGTCCGGGGGCTCGTGGACGCCGGAATGCTGCCCCTGCTACCTGCTACCGACGCGCGAGCTCGACGCGCGCGTGAGCGGGACCAGGACTCGTCCGGCAGGAGTCCGGAATGAATCAGAGGCGACGCGACCGGGGGAGTCGTTCGGCCTGATGCTCGTCCTATTCCCCGCGGTCGAGGCGTTCCTCCTCGCATTCGTGTTGACCGCTCCATACGTCGTCTGGCTGCGGCCGAACCTCCTGACATTCGCGACCGGGGCAACCCTCGTGGCCCTGGGAGCGTTGGTAATTGAGGTCGAGGCCGGGAGCGCACTGGCTCCGGTGAGTGCCGACACTGTTGTCCTAGTGTTCATCGCGCCGGTCACCGAGGAGCTGCTCAAGTTCGGCGCGAGCGGCGCAACGGGTGCAAACTTCTCGTCCGCAGCGGGAGCGGGCATCGGTTTCGCTGCGACGGAGAACGCGGTCTACTTCCTGGCCGCGTGGAACGAACCGGCCTCCTACCTGGTCGCCCTCGTCGCCATCCGGGCGGCCACGGATCCGTTGCTGCATGCCACGGCTTCTACCCTTTCGACTCTGACCTGGCACGGCACGCCGTGGGGTCTGCCCGCCGCTATCGCCCTCCATGCGAGCTGGAACACGGCCACCCTCCTCTACGTGCTCATCGACCCGATTGCCGGGCTGGTCTTGCTGGCCGCCGCAGGCATCGCTGTCATGGGAGTGCTCCTCCTCCTTCGGAAGAGTCCCGACGTCGGTTGGGAGCTCTCGAACGACTGGAGGATCCATCCCTGGACGGGAACCGTCTACGAAGTGAGGTGAAGGAACATGGCCGAAGAAAAGTGGTCGAGCCACGTGCATGTCGAGGAGGGCGGACTGCATGGCTGGTGCGCGAGCTGCTCTCCCGAGGAACGTCACCGGGCGATCGAACGGGCCGTTCGAGCCGACGGCCATGCCACGGCGATTCGTCGGCTCAACTTTCTCGCAAACGTCGCGAACCGCAGGGACAATGAGCATCTCCATCGAGTGGCCCGGAAGGACGAGGAGTGGGCGCAGCGGTGGGAGCGGGGGTCCCGGGAGAACGAGGACCGGAAGCGAGAGCAGGGGACCCATCACCGGGTTCGCGGGTTTGAGCGCGAGGTCGAAGGCCGTCGTGAACGCGTGCGGCCACACCTCGCGAGGAACCCGCGGAGGAGACGCTGATGGCGTGGCGCGAGATAGACGACAGCAAGGTCTGGCGGAACGAGGGCGGAAACGGCGTCGAGGCGTACGTCGCGAGGGTCACCGACGAGAGGTACGCTTGGAACGTCCGTCGACACGGTGAGGTCCTCGCCCACGGGTACGCAAGGACTCTCGAGGGCGCGCAGGGTGACTCGGAGGGGAGGCTGATCGAAGCCGAGAGACGTTACACGGAGGAAGAAGACCGTCGGCGAGATTGCGCCACCGAACACTGCGTCCGGGGCTTCGAACGAGAGGTGGTGGGTCGGAGGGAGCAGGTCCGGCCCCACATGGCCCGGAACCCGAGGAGGCGCTAAGGGCAAAGGAACTTTTCGTTCCCATTCGAGCCCCCGTCGTGGTGTAGGATGCCTCCTGACGAACGAGATCGCGAGTGTTCCCTCCCTCAGCTGGGTCAGGTCGAGACTTCACTATCTGGTGCTCTCTCCAGCCGAACTACCCCACGCTCCGACCACAGCCCGGGCAGAATCTCGCGCCTTGAACCAAAGGCGCACCGCAGTTCGTGCAGTTGCCGGGGGCGTTGGCACGGGGCACAGTCGGCTGGGCCACTGAGGGCGGGTAACTAGAGGCAGCAGGCGCGGCAATCGCCGGGGGCCCCCAGGCTTGCTTCTTCTCCGCCTTGTAGACCTGGTTCCCTCGATAACCTGCGTAGATGAGTAAGGCAAGTCCGAGAACGACTAGCCCGCCTCCCTCAAACCCGCCGGAGCTCGTGCTGCAGTACGAACTGGTTCCGCCAGGTGAGCACGTGATCTGTGGAATATAATCTACAACGGCACCAGCGGCGAGCAGAATAACACCCGCAAGGGCCCAGAGAGCGACGCGCAGGTAGCTCAGAGAAATGAGTATGGCCTGTTGAGTCGGTGAATCGCCTGTCGCCACGGTTGCGGGACTACTTTCGCATCGATGAACGTTTCGCCTTGGCGATTCCGCCACATGCTCTGGACGTCGTGACGCCTGCTGTCCGGCGCCCAGCTTACGGGAGCGCCGGACTGACTACACCTCTTCCGGGGCTACGCAGGTTGTAGCACTATGATACTTCAAGCGGGGCCAAGAGGGTCCCGGGCGCGCCGCCTTCGAAGCAGAACGAATGCCGCCACGGCCGTGATGGTGGCTGCCGCACCACCGAGGGCCATATATCCTTCGGCCGCCGGAAGGCCCAGAAACGCCGGACTTACCTTGAATATGAGAACTGGGCTCGTGGCCACGCCGCCATCGGAGTCGACGGCTGTTACGGTGATTCGATATATTCCAGCTGAGGCGGGTTTGCAGATGATTACGTTGCTATCCAAAGGACTACAACCATGAGGGAGGCCGTACCACGTGTAGGTGAGCCCTCCGGATCCCGATGTCGATGACACGTTGAAGTCGACGGTCTCCCCTTGTAGAATGCTCGTCGGAGAAGCAACTGGAGTCGTGACACTGGGAGGTTCGTACACCATGAAACTCAGTGAGGTGTCCCCCGCTGCCGTGTACCCGTTAGAATCAGTCCACTGGTAAGACACGGTGAAGGTGCCAGGATTCGGTGGTTCGCACACGATCACCGAGCTCGTCGACTCCGCGCAACCCTCAAGGGTGCCAAATGACCATGCATACGCCCCGTCCCCTGAGCCGCCACTCACTCGTGCCACAAACGAGACACTCTGACCAACATCGGCAGACGGATTCGGCTCCGGGGCCGGAGGGGCTTGTTGAGGATCCGGGAACACCTGTATCCCTGCCCAGCCTTGTGCCATGTCACCGAGCTCGTCAATCACGAGCCCTGTAATGTTCAGAGAGCCCGAACTCATGGGTTGTGCGATCCAAGTACAAGAACTAACACCCGCTACGAGAGTACCCGCCTCGAACCACTCACATGACCAAGGTCCAACCCCTCCGGAGACAACGCTTGTTACCGTCACGTTTTGGCCGAGGTCTGGAGTAGATTGGGATAGTTCTACCGCTAGTGAGAGTGGATTGACGTCGGTCTGAAACCTCCAGCCGGACGATGTCTCCTGGCCAGCCACCCAATGGGGGCCGTAGATCGACCCGCCGCTTCCGTCAAAGTACTGGGAAAGGAATCCGTCCCCCGATGCCGAAACTGGGGTTGGAGTGCGCTCGGAGTAACAAGTACTGCCGTTCGGCGGGTACCATTCGTCCGATGATGGTACGTAGGATGCCACATTGAACGGATCATCGTTCGACCTAGCATCCCAGTCATACGCAACAGTAGGCAGGCCCGAGTAGTCCCGGCAAGCAGTTGCAGCGGGGTCGATCACCTCAGTCATGGGCCCGGTAAAGTACCCATTCACGTTGTCGGCCGTCGGGAGTAGTACGAAGTAGTTCTGGGCCGGGGCTGACCCAGGGTCAGGCTGATCGACGCACTGCTGATTGACGTCGTTGGTGTTTGACCAGTCGTAGACCTCCATACACACCTCTCCCGAAGTTGCAACGTAGATCCAGAGAGCGACGGTGTCCCCGGGGGATGGGTTGGAGAACCAGTCGCAATTCTCTCCCGCGTAGGTGCTGGTGTCGGTGGCATTCCACCACTGAAAGTTGTCGTGGTACCCCGAAGTGCATCCGAGGCCAGACGGCCAGTTCCAGCCAAGAATCACTTGGTACCAATCGCCAGTCGAGCTCAGAGCATTGAATTCGAAGCCAGTCGAGTACGGACTACTCGCAGGGATGGTGATGTTCACGTAAGCGCCCGTGAAGCTGGAGTAACCATTTAGCGCTGAGATGGACGCCCACTCCTGCATGTAGTAGTTCGCATTATCGGACGATGGGTGGACCGGAGAATGCGAGGGTGGCAGCCTGAGACTCCCCGGGGACGACATGCTGCCGCCGCCTGGGAGGATAACGAGGGCCCCGTCGGTGTTCGGGGTGTGCCCCCGGGAAAGCGGCACGTAAGGCAGGCCGGCAAGAGTTGGAGATAGGACCAGGACAAGAACACTCACTGCCAAGAGCCACGAAGAGCTACGCGCCACAGAAACCAATCCGCCTCTCACTCAACCGACTGGCGGGCCCCGTTATGCGTGGGGCAACTTGTAACCTCCCATGAGTCGCGAGCGCGGGGGAGCGGCCAGCCCCACGAGGGTGTTTCAAGCCTTAGCCACGGTCTGCGACTGAGATCCAACTCCCCCCCGCGCAATCGTGGGTCGATCACCGCGTATCCGTGAAGGTGTGCTCGAAGGGCTGGAGACCGTGTGAAAAGTAGAGACGGGGCGCTGAGCCGATGTGTCTCGCTGCTCCGCCGAGGATGCGGCCTCCCTTCAACCTGCTCGCGCCAACCGCTTCGCCCGAGCGTCCAGCTGGTCCCTCAGTC
>JAKAVQ010000004.1 GCA_021817245.1 Thermoplasmata archaeon | reverse complement strand
GGCCACGCCGGACCAACGATGGGGGATGAACCTCTTTCTCGTAGTCGAGGCGCTGGACCCGCACGTCCATCGTCAACGATTCAGGGAGGCGTGGTCGGCGTGACATGCCGCTATCTTATGCCCGGTGAAGTACTTTCCCGGGGGAGGCCATATCCCCTCCCCGAAGTTGCGCGTCCGATTCCTCTCCGATGAGGAGGGCCAAGCGCTCAATCGCCTGGTGAAGCGCTCGAACGACCCGACGGTCGCCAGACGGGCGATGATCGTCCTGCACGCCTTTCTGGGGTTCTCTCCGCCCAAGATCGCCGGTCGGGTGCTCTGGAGCGAGGACCGTGTCCGTCGGGTTATCCAGGACTACAATTGGGTCGGTCGCGACGCCCTCTACCCGAAAAAAAAGGCCGGGGCCCGAGCCGAGACTCACCCCTGAGATCCGCAAGGCGATCATCACCTTCGCCCGCTCTCGACCGAAGGACCACGGCGGGCAGGGTCCCACCGGCTGGTCTCTCGACCTTCTCCGAGAATCGGCGGACTGAGAGGGCGCGCCAATTGGCGCGGGTTTTGCGCATCACCATCGTGGCCATCGTGACGAATGCCTCGAGTTCGACCTGCTCGTGGCCCACGTCGGAAGGCTGAAGGACCTCGGGCTCACCGGCTCGGACTGTCCGAGTTGGCGGCGCCTAACAAGGGTGGCTCGCGACGCCCTCGACTACCGCAGTCGGAACGCGTCATCCAAGGTCCACAGGGTCAAACGACGTGGGTGGGTTTCCGCAGTAGATTCACCCTCTCCGCGACGACGATCGCGTCGCTCTCGACCTCAAGGGAGAGAAGCACCGCGGCCACGTCCACTCGTCCCGAGGATCGAACGGAGCCGGATATCCCCCCTCGTCGGCAAAGAAGAAGCCGGGTGGTAGACCCGTCAGGCTGCCGGCGGGGCTAAACCGGTGCCTCCGCACCGCCCCTGCGAAGGAAATGGTTCGACCCTCCCGGGCCACCGGGAGGGTCGGACGTCACCGGATCCAGGGTGGCCTACGTGTGTACCACCGTGATCGCGGTCCCGAAGTTCGCGTAGGGGTCCCGAGTCCCTCCGCACGTCGGGTCATTCAGGAAGACCGTGGGGCTGCACGCGGCCGACTGGATGTCCTCCGCCGCGAAGACGAACCCGAGCCCGGGGACAAAGACCGCCGCTCCGTAGTCACCCCAGCGGGGCCGGAAACCGGTGGTCCCGAGACCAAGGTACTCGCTGAAGCCATCCTCGGGGGCTCGTCCGTTCGCGGCAAGGTGGATCGTGCGCCCGTTCAGGCCGGAGGCACCAACCCGGAGGATCCCGTAGGCCATGCTGGGGAAGAATCCGCCCGGATGATGCGCGACCGAAGTGTCTCCCGTCAGGGTGAACGAGATCAGCGCCGCCTGCCAAGTCGCCGCCGCCACCGAGGGGAACAGGATGTCCTCGTGCGCGGCGGTGACGTACCCTTGGCTGTCCAGTGTCAGCATGCCCCCGGCGTTGAACGCCGCCGTACCGAACGACCAGTAAGCGGCTCCGAGGTGGTACTCCGTAGTGCTTCCGAACGTCTGGGCAACGACCGTGCTTACGGCCATCCAGATCTCTCCACCGCCGTACGTCGCCTGAGTGGCACCGTCGCCGTTGCTCGCGAGGCCGCCCTCGGGGCAGGTCGATAGACCGCCCGTCGACGGGACGAGCCCGAAGGCGACACAGTTCGTGCCGAGCGGAACCACGCCAGCCTTCTGAGTGGCCAGGCCACAGTAGGGTAGAGTTCCGGCCACACTCACCAGGCAACCGGCACCTTCGTCCAGGTACGTCTCGAGCCCGGTGAACAGCGTCGCACCGAAGCCGATCTGGGAACACGCCGAGCAGCTCGGGCTGTTCAGGGCGGAGAGACCGGTCCAGTCGAACACCGCAATCCGGTTGTCTCCGACACCAAAGAAGTCGAGCGAGCCGACCATGAATCCCGTGCCGCCGTGGGAGTTGTCGAACTGGCCCGGCGACGGCGAGGCCGCCGGAATCACTTGGTACCAGCACGTATACGGATTCGCGAGTACGAGTCCGCAGCGGCCGTCGGGCGTGGGCAGTCGACCGAGGTTCTCGTGGGCGAAGGTCACCCGGCTCGCCGACCAACCGCTCTCCAGAGCGGCCTTGTTGAATACCAGCTCCTGGGCGCCGTTGAACCCACCGCAACCGAAGGCCGGGCAGGCGGGGATGGTCGAACCGTTCAGATTGAACTCATCGTAGAACAGCATCCACGCGTCTCGGGTGGTGGCCTGCTTCGCGTAGTCGTTGAGGAAGTAGCCGTGCCCGGGGTCCCCGTCGACGTGATTCGGGTCGAGGAAGTAGACGTTGTACGCCCCCATCGGGTTGCTGGTCGCGCTCACGGCGATCCCTTCCCGACAGGAGTCGAACGCGGCGGCAAAGCAGCCCGCAAAGGTGCCTCCCAACGACTCGGGGGACGTCGATACGAACTCGGTGATGAACCAGTGACCGCCGTGGGTGGCGTCGTAGACGCACGACACATCGCCGCCGCTGCTCCAACCGAGCGAGGTGAGCCCCATCAGGGTGTCCAGCGCCACCGGTCCCGAGGCCGGCTTGAGCGTCGATGCGTGGAAGACCTGAGCCTCACCGATGTTGGTTCCTTCCATGACGTAGCCGTTCCCGGCACACATCATCTGGTCAGGCGGCTCGACATCTCCGATCGTCGGGTAGAGTGCGTCGTTCGAGGTCGCGTTCATCGCGACCGGGTTCGTCGTCACGCCCGCAGGAACGCCCGAAATCGAGTCGCAGCTCGGCGATACCGGAAAGCAGCTTACCGTAGGAATCGGCGGGTCCGCCGGCTTCGCCCCGGTGTTCTGGAGGATCTCCGACCTCAGGTTGGGCAGCGTTACTCTCGGCGCGATCGACGGGGTCGCCCCGTGGACCGCTACCTCGGTGGCGACACCGGGCGCGGGGAACGACGGGCCCACGGGTATCGGGCCCGAGAGTCCGAAGCTGCTGGCAAGCCCCGTTGCGAGGGCCGGATTCGCCGTGAGCGTCGCCGGGGGACCCGGCAAGGCGGACGTGGGCGACGCGATAGCACTTCCTGCCGTGGCAATTGTTGCAACCGCGACGATCACGATCAACACATTCGTCCAAACCGTGGCGCTAGCAGTTCTCTTCATCTTTCGGACTCGAGGTACTGCACCCCCGAGGGGAAGGGATTCGTAGTAAAAAAACATGAGGTTATACGTAGTGGTACAAGGTGCTCGGTCGGGGCACCCCGACCGAGTGCCGGCCACCTACCAGCGCCTCGGTGGAGTTCGCTACCTGATGGGCGCCTACGGCTACTACCACCAGCGGTTCCGAGGGTATCTCTCCTCTTCGAAGGGCGGAGACGGGCGGGTGGGGTTTCTTCGGTCGGTCCGAGGGAAGTACCCCTCGGGCGATCGGATCTACCTGACCCAGGACAACCTCTCGACGCACACTACACCGGCGGTGGTGGCGGAGGCGAGGAGTCTGAGGATCACCTTCGTTCCCTCGCCCCCGAACGCGAGCCAATCCAACCCGATCGCGGCCCACGTCCGCGCTCTACAGCGATGGGCGTTCACTCGGACGAACTGCATCGGCTGAGATACGGCGAGGAACGCACGGAGGCTCGCGATCCGACGCCTCCACCGAATTCACGGTGTGACCAACTCACGCCCCTCACACCGCTGGTGGACGCCGCACTAGGGCTTTGCGGCGCCTTCCGAGCTCGTGGCCGACGACGGGGAGCGAGATCGCCCCAGCTCCTCCGAGCGGCGGGCCGCCGCTTCCACGGCGTCCATGAGCATGGCCTTGAGTCCGCTGCGCTCGAGGGAATGCAGCGCGGTGATCGCCGTCCCGCCGGGGCTCGTCACGAGATCGCGCAGTTTCGCCGGATGCTCTCCGGTCGCCCGGACCAGCTCCGCCGAGCCGACAAGGGTCTGGATCGCCAGATGCGTCGCGATCTCCCGGGAGAGACCGACCTTCACGCCCGCGTCCGAGAGGCTCTCCAGGATCAGGAACAGGTAGAGCGGACCGGTCCCGCTCAGCCCGGTGACGGCGTCCATCAGGGACTCGTCGACCTCGACGACGGTTCCGATGGATCCCAGGATCGTGCGCGCCCGCTCCCGGTCCCTGCGCCGGGCGGTGCGACCCAGGCAGTAGGCCGTGGCCGAACTCCGCACCGACGCGGCCACGTTCGGCATGGCCCGGACGACCCCCACTCCCTCGCCGACCCCGGCCTCGAGTCGGGCGGTGGAAACCCCGGCGGCGATCGACAAAAGAGTCGTTCCATTCTCGAGGGCGTCCCCGATCTCGGCAAGGACCGAAGGAAGGATCTGGGGCTTCACCGCGACGACCACGGTCTCGCAGCCCTCGACCGCGGCGCGATTGGACCCCGCGATCCGGGCCCCGATCTCGGAGGCGACCGGTGCAAGCCGACGGGGGTCGCGCACCGTGAGTACGACCCGGAACCGCCGCGTGGTTGGGGCGGCCCGCAGCCCTCGGGCCAAGGCACGGCCCATGTTGCCGGCACCGAGGATCGCGACCTGCTCGCTGCGCCGGGCCATCGTCCCCCCGAGCGGGTCCACCAGTACATGTGGTCGTCGGGGGGGTGGATTCGGGCCGGGGAGGGCGCCCGGCGGAGCGGTCGGGGCCGCGTCCGGCGGTCGGCCCGGCGAGGGGCGAACGACGGCGACCTCTCTCTATCCTGCGAGCGCCTTCGTCAACGCCGGCACGATCTGGTAGAGGTCGCCCACGATCCGGTAGTCGGCCTGGGCGAAGATCGGCGCGTTCGCGTCCTTGTTCACTGCGACCACCACCTTCGAGGTCCGCATCCCGACCAGGTGCTGGACGGCGCCCGAGACCCCCACCGCGACGTAGAGCTTCGGATGGACCCGGTGCCCGGTAAGACCGATCCAGTGGTCGTCGGAGAGCCAGCCGGCCTCGGCCGCCAGCGGCCTCGTACAGCCGACCTCGGCGCCGAGGGATCGGGCCAGGGCTTCGATGAGCGCGAGGTCCTCCTTCTTCTTCAGTCCTCGGCCGATCGTGACGATGCGGTCCGCCTTCTCGATCTCGAGCTGGCCCCCGGCCTTTGGGCGTACCTCGATGCGCTCGGAGAGCGCCTTCGGAGGGGCCGCGGTGTGCTCTCGCCGCTCGACCGCGGTGACGGGGAGCGCGGCCGCGGCGGTCGTCCCGGGCAGGACCGCCACGAGAGCGGGCCGTCGCGCGAACCGCTCGACGGCGACCGCGTTCCCACTGAGCGTCTCCCGTTCGGCACGGACCCCCTCCGCGGTCACACGGAGGCCGGTGACCCCCGTGAGCGCCGGGAGGTCGAGGAGTCCGGCGAGGCGACCTGCGACCTCTCGTCCCCGCTTCGTGGAGCCAAAGAGGAGCAGTGACGGCTCGAGCGCCGCGACGACCCCCCGCAGCAGCCCGGCGACGACATGGGGATCCGCGCTCTCCGTTCCCGCCACCCGGTGGACAGCATGGGCTCCCGCCGCACCGAGACGATCGTCGGCGTCCGCCGCGGCACCGGGCAGCAGCACCGCATGGACCTTCGGAGCCATCTCGGCCGGTAACGCGCGCGCGATGCGCACAAGGTCCGCGGCGAGCCCGATCTCCTCGGAATAGCAGACGACGTCCGCCTCGCTCACGGCAGAACCCCCTCGCCCCGAAGCGCGTCCCGCAGGCGTTGGGCGAGCTCGTCCGGTGACGCGCCGGAGAGGACGACCTGCTTGCGCGGAATGTCGGGGACGGCGACCCGCTCCACGACGACGGTCGGGGCGAGCTGGTCCGGTGGGATCCCGAGCTCGGCCGGCCCGATGGTCTTTACCTCCTTCTTCGAGGCCTTGAGGTTCGCCATGAACGTTGGAAGCCTCGGGGTATTGATCTCCTGACCGACCGACACGACGACCGGGAACCGCGCCCGGACGACCTCGACCTCTCTCTCGAGGTCCTTCTCGGCGAGAACGCCCTCCGCCTCGATGGTCAGCTTGCGCGCGTACGCGATGTCCGCGACTCCGAGCTCCGCCGCGAACCGGGGGCCGACGAGGCCCGCGAAATGGTCCGTGCTCCCCTCGCCAACGAGGAAGAGGTCGAATCCGCCAAGATGCTTCCAGGCGGCGGCGAGCAGTCGGGCGACCGCGCGCGTGTCCCACTGGGCCCACCCCTCCCCGGTGACGAGGACGGCCTCGTCGGCCCCAATGGCGACGGCCTCGCGCAGCGCCTCTCGCGCCGAGGGCCCGCCGACGGAGATCGCGGTGACGCTCCCGCCGTGCTTCTCTCTCGCGCGGACCGCTTCCTCGACCGCGTTCCGGTCGAAATCGCTCGTCTTCCGCGGCGCGCTCGAGAGATTGACCTCGCCGGTGCTCCGGTCCGGTCGCGTCAGCCCGACATCCACCCCGTGCTTCACCGCCACCCCGATCTTGCCCAACGGCGTCATGGTCCCTTCCCTACCTCCTTCTCCTGCGCGGGAGCCTCCCGTCACGCCACGACGGCCCCGATCACGAACAGTCCGAGGAGCAGGAGCAGCACGACGACGGTCGCGATGTACGCGAGCGGTCGCTCATGGCCATGGAACGCATGGTAGGCCACGAAGACCACGCGTCCGACGACGACGATGATCATCGCGAAGACGCCCAGGGTGATGAAGGCGGTCGGGGAGCCCGCGATGAGCCGCGCATAGAACGCGGCAAGGCGGTCCGGCCCGAACGATTGGGGCGTGGAGAGGATCGAGCTCAGCGTATAACCCGGATGAAGCCAGAGTTCTGCAATCATGCCCCCGGTCGCGAGAATGACGAAGGCGATCACCCCGCCCCGAAGGATCCGCGAGACGCTGACGTAGGCTTCCGGCGAGAACGTGGGATCCGGCGGCAGACGGGCTGACGGGTCCGTACTCGCGCCGGTCATAGGGCGAACGCCCCCCGGACGATCGTCTCGATCGCGAGCACGAGCAGGACCGCGGTGAAGACCCAGCGGATGAGCCGGTTGGTGAGCTTTGGAAGAAGGCGGCTCCCTGCGAACGCCCCGGCCGCGGTCCCGACCGCAGCCGGCGCCGCGAGCATCGGGACGATGAGCCCGCCCGCGAAGAGGACGCCGACCCCCGCCGTGACCGTGACCCCGATCATGAAGTTGCTCGTCGCGGTGGCGACCTTCATCGGCAACCGGAGCGCGCGGTCGAGGGCGAGCACCTTCAGCACGCCGCTGCCGATGCCGAAAAGCCCGGAGACGATCCCGGCGGCGAACATCACGAGCAGCGCCGTCACCGTGTTCTGCCCCTTGTAGTGGACGACCTTCTGGTGCAGGAGGTCGTAGTAGTTCCCTTCAAGGTGGAAGCGGCGGGAGAGCGCGTCGGGCTCGACGTCGGGCGGGTGTTCCTCGTGGCGCATGGAGAGGCTCCCCGGGACGGTCGAGACCAGCACGACCCCGAGCAGGATCAGAAGGACCGGCACGAGGCTCGTGTGACTCAGGACGACGGTCGCCGACGCTCCGATGAGGGCGCCCGGCACGGTCGCGATCTCGAGCACGCTGCCGATCCTGAGGTCGGTGAGCCGGTCGTGGACGTACGCCGCCCCGGAGGTCGCGGCCGTCGCGAGGACGCTCACCGCGCTCGCGCCGATCGCGTAGCCGAACGGGACATTGAAGAACAGCACGAGGACCGGGGCGAGCACCACACCGCCCCCGAGTCCGGCGAGGCTCCCCACGAACCCCGCAGCCACGGCGATCAGGAGGAGCGACACGACCAGAACGATCAGCAGCATGGTTCACGAACCCCCCGACGCCGGTAGGGGGGACGCGCGATCGTCCTCTCGGGGCTCGTCGGGGGCCTCGGTCATCACGGTACGGATCGCGCGTTGTTTCCAGATCGATCCGTCCCACGCCCGGAGCGCAAGCTCCCGGACGTCGTCCACGCGGTCCCGAACGGGGATCTCGGCCATGAGGACGCCCCCCTCTCCCCACGCCGCGAAGAGGTCGCTCGTGTGGATGGTGAGGAGCCGGCCCTGGTAGATCGCCCGCCCGGAATGGTTCGGGGCATGGCCCTTCAGCATGACCCGGCAATCGACCGCGCGCAGAAAGGCCTCGAGCGCCCGTGCGTCGTAGGCGAATCCCGCGTCCCGGGCCTCGTACTCGAACGCCGGATCGCTCCAGACGAGCCCCTCAAGGAGCGCAAGGTCGTCCCGGTCCCACTGGGCCGGATCGTAACGTCCCACCGGCGGGATGCCTCCGTGCGCGAGAAACACGCCGTTCTCGGTCCGGGCCGCGAGCGGAAGCCGCTCGAGCAGGCCGACGAGCCGCTCCCACAGCGCGAGGGCGTCGGACGGGGAATACGTCCTTCGGAGCTCCCGCAGGAGGGTCGGCCCCGGCACCGGGATCTGCCGCGTCGTCTCGTGATTCCCGCGCAAGGGGATCACGCGTTCCGGGTCGTGGGCGGCCCAGGCGAGAAGGTACGCGGCAAGCCAGACCGAACCCGCCGGCAACGACGACGGGTCCGGCTGGGACCGCGTCGCCCGGTCGACGTAGTCGCCCAGGGCGACGAAGCGTTGGTGCGGCGAGGCTGCGCGGGCGAACGATAGCGCGGCCGAAACCGCGGGCCAGTCCCCGTGACTGTCGCCGATCACCTGGATCGGCCGGTCCGCGGGTACCCGTACAAGCAGCGGCCAGGGCCGGTGGTCGAAGGCCGTGCCGACCTCGTCCAGAACCTCGTGTAGGGCCGCCGACCCGGCATCCGCCAGCGCGATGGGGTTGTCCCGCAGTCGTTCTGCCCAGCTACTCACGCCGAGACCTCCGGACGCTCTCTCGGCGATCAGCTACGCCTAGAAGAGCGGTCGGTACGGTCTCGTGAACAGGCGCCATTCTCCCGTCGTGGGGTTGTATACCGAGTTAACAAAACATTTCCAGCGGTCGTCGTCCACATGGGGGAAATCGGCCCGGTAGTAGTATCCCGGCCACCGGGTCTCCTCCCGAAACAGCGTGTGGCGGAGCACCGCGTCGGCCGTCCACACCCGGTGGTCGAGCTCCCAGGACCGTTGCAGCTGGTGGAGGTCCCGGGCCCCGAGGTGCTCGAGGTCCGTCCGCAGCGCCGCGAGATGGCCCATTCCCCGCTCGAGGAGGTTGCGGCTCGTCGAGTAGTTCGCGCTCACGCCGCCCCCGTACTCGTCCATGATCTTTTCGAGCCGGTTCAGGCCCTGGTCCGGGTACAGGAGGTCCGGGTGCACGGTCCCGGCGGTGATCGTCGGACCCAATTCCGCGAACCGGCGCACCGGCGCGTAGATCTTCGTCCGCAACGCCTCGACGTCGACGTCCGCGACGTGCGGCGGCTCCGGATGGTCCCGGAGGAAGGCGACGGCCGCCTTCGCGGCAAGCCGACCCTCCGAGTAGGAGCCGCTTGAGAACTTGTGCGCCGAGCCCCCGACGGTGTCTCCGGCGCCGAAAAGGCCCTGCACGGTGGTCATGCGATTGTACCCCCACCGGTACTCCTCCGGGGCGACGTCGCCCGGACCGCTCGTCCACGCCCCGGCGCAGACCGCGTGAGACCCCATGACGTACGGCTCGGAGAGGATCAGCTCGGACGGGGTCGTCTTGGGCTCGATCCCCTGCGAGGCCCACGTCACGGCCTGACCGATCGTCATGTTGAGGAAGTCCTCCCACCCGACGGCCTCTTTCTCGGGGGTGTCGAGGACGCGCTCCGTGTGCAGCAGGATCGGCCCGCGTCCGGCGAGGATCTCCTGCAGCATGAGGTGGTTGCGAAGGCACGTCGGCATCGGCTTGGCGTCGGCGTACTTCCCGACGCGCTCCCGCAGTTCGGGGAGCCGGGAGCTCTCGTAGGAGTCTCCGGAGGCGTTCGTCGCGATCGCCTTCAGCATGAGGAACCAGGCACCGACCGGCCCGTATCCGTCCTTGAAGCGGGTGACGACGAGACGGTTCTCCATCTGCGTCATCTCGGCGCCCATCTGGATCAGGAGGGCGTAGGCGGACCCGGACGCCCACGGCGGGTACCAAGTCCGGCCCGAACCCTCACCGGCGGAGCGCGGGCGATAGATGTGCGAGGCACCGGCCGCGGACACAATGACGGCCTTGGCACGAAAGACGTAGAACGAACCATCGCGGACGTTGAAGCCGACCGCCCCGGCGACCCGGTTCGGGTCCTTCGAGTCCTTGAGCAGGTGGGTGACCATGATCCGCTCGTGCACTTCGGAGGCGGACTTCCGCGTCGCCTCCGCGATGATCGGCTTGTACGACTCCCCGTGGATCATAATCTGCCAGCGGCCCTCCCGCACGTACTTGCCGGTCTGGGGGTCGGTGAAGATCGGGAGGCCCCACTCCTCGAACAGATGGACCGTCGAGTCGACGTGGCGAGCAACGTCGTAGACGAGGTCCTCTCGGGAGAGTCCCATCAGGTCGTTGCGGACGTACCGCACGAAGTCCTCGGGCTGGTTCTCGTTCCAGCGCATCCCCATGTAGCAGTTAATCGCGCTGAGACCCTGCGCGACGGCGCCGCTGCGCTCGATCGCGGCCTTCTCCGCGACGACGATCTTGAGGTCCCGACCCCAGTACCGTGCCTCGAACGCGGCGCCGCAGCCGGCGAACCCGCCACCCACGATCAGGATGTCGCAGTCGACCGTGTGGGTCTCGGGCGTCTGGTAGTTGATGTCCGTCATGAGCGTACCCTTGGCCTAGGCCGTCTCCGTCTTGCGCGGAAGCGTCGGCAACGATTCTACCGCGAGATAGTCCGGTTCGAAGGAGAGCAGCTCGCTCGCCGCCATGTCGGCCGGCGGCTCGGGGGATTCTTGCGGCGCGCGGATCGATCCCCACGGGGTCGTCCGGATGGGGAAGGTGAACTCCTTGAGGTCCCCGTTCCGCATACGGATCTTCCACTCGATCTTGTCGGTCGTGCGAGTCGGCTGGACCGAGTGGCCGAGAGGAGCGAAGTCGGCGTAACCCCGCACTTCGATCGCGGCCTCCGGACAGGACTTCACGCAGGCGTAGCACTCCCAGCACATCGCCGGTTCGATGTTGTACGCGCGCCCCTGCGTCGCGTCAATGTGCATGATGTCGCTCGGGCAGATCTTCACGCATTCCATGCAGCCCTTGCACTTGTCCGTGCGTACGTAGGTTGGCATCAATCCTCCACGCGAACTCGATCCTGCGAGGCGGGAGGGACCGCGCCCTGATACCTCGTTCGCATGAACGCACCTCCCAACCGGGGGTGCATGAAAAGACTTTCGACAATTGTCCAAATTAATTCCGGGGCATCGAACGCCCCGGTCCCGGCACGCCGGTGCGGTCGGTAAAGCAGGCTCCCGAGCCGGCGTCCCTCCGCGACGCGGGGGCGGTCTTCGGGTTCAGCCGAGACGGTACTGGACCCCGCGTCCGGCCGGCGGGTACGTCCAGATGAGCGCGTGGTTGCCGAGGGTCTGGCAGGCGACCCGGCAGGCGCCGGTCTCGAGACAATTCTCGTAGCTGATCCTCAGGTGGTCCGACTCCCAGTGATAGACCTCGGCGGGGCAGACCCGGATGCAGGGCCGGCCCGGGCAGGTCGCGCAGAGCTTCGGGTCGGATAGGCTCAGGTGCGAGGTCGGGTCGGTGTCGAACGCGTCCGAACCAAGCCGCTCGGCGATCGGGATCCGGCCCGCCATGAGCCCGGGCCTAGGCCGGCACGATCGCGTGCTCGACCTTCACGAGGAGATCCGTCGAGAGCTCACCCATGTTGTGGGCGCAGCGGGCGTGCTCCCGGACCCGCTCCACGATCTCCGCCTTCGACCCCGCGCGCAACGCCCACTCACACGGGAAACCGAGGCTCCGGCATTCGAACTTCACCGCCGACATTGCGACCCACCGGTTCCCCGCGCGGGCGCGGAGAGACCGAGTGCGGAGACTCGCGCGGAGTGATAAGGACTTGGTCGGAACGCCCCGAGCGAGGCCTTACGTAGCGGCGTCGTGTGGGCATCCGATGGACCGTCCGACCGACACGGAGGCTCCGGTACCCCTCCCGGTGCTGGGGGCGAAGCGCGCGCCTACCCTACCTCCCGAAGGGGCATTCTCGATCGGTCCGCTCGACCGCTCCCGCATCGGGTCGGTGCTCGCGGTCCTCTCGGGCAAAGGGGGGGTCGGGAAGACGTTCGTTGCGGCGCTCCTCGCCGCGGAGTTCCGCCGGGCGGGCGCCCGGGTCGGCGTGCTCGACGCCGACATCACCGGTCCTTCCATGGCCCGGGTCTTCGGGGTCCGGGCGGTCCCAGCGCTTTCGCCGGACGGGCAGCACATCGAGCCGCTCTGTTCGACCGGTGGGGTCTACGTGATGTCGATGGCGGCGGTGACCGCGGCCAGCGAGATCCCGCTCCTCTGGCGGGGCCCGATGATCAACAGCGCGATCCGGGGGCTCTTCAAGGACACGCGATGGCCCGAGCTCGACTACCTCATTGTGGACCTCCCGCCCGGAACGAGCGACGCTCCGATGACGGTCTTCCAGTCGTTCGATCCGGACGGTGTCGTGATCGTCACGGCTCCGACGGAACTCTCGGCCGAGGTCGTCGCCAAGGCCTCCTCGATGGCGAAGACCTTCGAGGCTCCGGTACTCGGACTGATCGAGAACATGGCCTGGCTTACCTGCCCGCACGGCGACCGGGTCGATCTCTTCGGGCCCTCGCGGGGGCCCGAGTACGCCACCCGGATGGGGATCCCGTTCCTCGGCACCCTCCCGATCTATCCGGCCTTGCCGGCCCTCGCGGACTCGGGCCGGATCGAAGAGCTGCGCGCGCCCGAGGCGAGCCTCGTTGCCGACCGTGTCCGGATGCTCCTCGACCGGCTCCGCCGCGCGCGGAAGCCGTCCTCAGGGACCGGTCGATCCGTCGCCTCGGGATCCGGGGGGGCGACGTGACGGCGTCGGGGCCGGCGGCGCCGTCGGTCCGGATCCTGCGCCGCACCGGCGACCCGTTCGAGGCGGAGGAGATGGAGTCGGGAGCTCCCGCCGAGGAGCCGTCGCATGTCGCGATCCTCAACCACCTCTTTTACGACAGTTCCGTGGACCTCGGCGCCCTCGTGCGGGTCGGACGGACGACGTACGTCTGCACCCGCGCGGGCTGGCGGCTCGTCCCCGACGGGCGAGGGGCCTGATGGGTCGGCTCGGCCTCCTCGTCTTCGTCTCCCCCGTGCAGCACCGCGCTCCCGACACGGCGGTGGCGATCGCCGACGCCGCCGTCGGGGCCGGGCACGCCGTCTCGCTCTTCCTCCTCGCGGACGGCGTCTATCTGGCGAGCCGGGCGCTGCTCAACGCCCCCGAGGAGACGGCCGTCCACCGCCTCTCCCGCCTCGCGGGACGGGCGGAAGTCGTGACCTGCGCCACCTGCGCCCGGTTTCGCGGACTGCGGGATGAGGACCTCTTCCCCGGGGCCCGGAACGGTACGCTCGAGGACCTCGTCGACCTCCTGAACAGCTCGGATCGGTTCCTCGCGTTCACGGGAGAGACGTGACGGACCGACCCCCATCGACCCTACTCTGGGTGCGGAGCCCACCGTTCTCGACGGTGCATCTCGCGGAGTCGATCCGGTTGGCGGCGATGGCGACCGCGCTGGGAGAGACGGTGCGTTTCCTGTTCGTCGCCGAAGGAGTGCGGGCGGTCGTCCCGGGCCCGGAGCCATTTCGCTATGGTCCGCCGATCGCGAAGTCGCTCGCGGGGATCGTGACCCCGGAGCGGCCGGCCCTTGTCCACGGCCCGTCGCTCGCGCGGCGGGGCCTTGACCCCGGTGCGCTCCGCTTCGATGTGCCGGTCGCAATCGTGGACGACGCTGAGGCCGCCCGCTGGGTGGTTCGGTGCGGGAAGGTGGTCCCCCTGTGAGCGCCGGGATCGAGCCCCGGCGCTGGATCCTCGTGCGGTCCGGACCGTTGTCCGTCGAGGAGGCCGGCGTGTTGAGGGAAGTGGTGCGGGAGGCCCGCGAGATCGAGCGCGAAGTGGTCGAGGTGCTGACCGGCACCGCGGCGTACGACGCCGAACGCTCAGCGAGCGCTCCGACCGTGCCGGACGTCCCCTGCTGGGTCCTCGAGGCCGACCGGTCGGGACGCGGACTACGGCTGCCCCCGGGGGCGCTCGGCCGGACGGTGACCTATCCGGAGCTGGTCGAAGCGCTCATGTCGGCCGAGAAGGTGGTCCAGCTCTCATGACCGAGGAGGTCCCTGTGCCGTTCACTCCCCTGCCGATGCACCCGGAGGCGCCGTTGCGACCTTCCGAGGTCGCCGGCGCCCCCTCGCCCGAGGTCGTCCTGGTCTACGTCCGGTACCGAGACCCGAACCCGCTCGAGTTCCCGGACCGGCCCGAACGGATCCCGGGTCCGATCTTCCACGCCGGCGGGATCCTCCTGCGGGAAGATGACGAGTTCCTCGCGCTCGGGGAGGTCGCGTTGCGCGAGGAGAATCCCCTGCTGGAGGAGAGGTACGGAAAGGACCTCTTCCCGGCCTATCGAAACGTCCTCACGGTGCCGAAGGGCACGATCGTTGAGCGACGCGACGTGCGGATCCACGACTCCCGGTCCGGAGAAGGGATCGGCCGCGACGCGCTACTTGGACAATCGTAAAGTCAAAATAGCGAAGTCGGTATCCCCCGGCGAGGATTGTTTTCATGACCGCTTCGGCTACGAACGCTCGGCTCGACGCGCGGGGACTCTTCTGTCCGATGCCGATCCTGAAGGCGAGTCAGATGATCGAGTCGTTGAAGCCGGGCGAGCGGCTCGAAGTGCTCGCCGACGATCCGGCGGCTCCGTCGGATTTCGTCGCGTTCTCGAAGCGCACCGGCCACCCGTTGCGCGAGCATACCGAGGACGCGGGAACGTACCGATTCGTGCTGGAACACAAGTAAGGAAAGGGGGAACCGGAGGAACCATGACAGGAGGAGCAGCGGCGGCGAAGGGCACAGAGACGATCGAAGCGGCGAAGCGCGAGGGAAAGAAGTCCCTCATCCTCGTGATGTCGAAGGGTGGAGCCGACATGGCCTACCCCTCGCTCATCCTCGCGACCACGGCGAGGGCGCTCGGAATGGACGCGCACATCTACTTCACGTTCTGGGGGATGCAGCTCTTGACCCCCGAGGGACGCAAGAAGTCGATGGACGTCTTCCCGCCCGAGATGCAGCGGGCGATCGCCGCGAAGTTCCCTACGGTCGAGCAGTTCATGCAGCAGGCGAAGCAGGCCGGGGTTCACATCCACGCCTGCTCGCCGACGATGGACATGTTCGGCATGACCAAGTCGAGCCTGGTGAACGAGGTCGATGACGTGATCGGGGCGAGCACGTATCTCGAGCTTGCGTCCCGGCCGGACGCCCTCACCCTGTTCATCTAGAGCGGGGGGAAGGGGGGGCCGCGCATGGCGGACGACGCGGCCCCCCCGAACGAACAGATGGCGATCGTCCTCACGGAGGATGCCGCCGACAAGCTGCTCCCGTTCGCGACGCTGGTGAGCGGGGCGATCGCGATGGGCATGAGGGTCGACGTCTTCGCGAGCTACTGGGGTCTCGTCGCCTTCAAGGCCCGTGCCGGCCCGCCCCCCGCATCGGTGAGCCCCGGCCATGGGGAAGGCGGAACGGCGCTCGAGGAGGCGCTCCGCCGCAAGAACGCCCCGAACTGGAAGGCGATCCTCGAGATGGCGAAATCGCTCGGCGAGCTCCACATCTACGCCTGCTCCCAGTCGATGGAGATCCTCGGTCTCACGAAGGCGGACCTCGACCCCCTGGTGGAAAGCGTGACGGGAGTGGCGACGTTCATCGACCGCACGCGATCGGCCAGCGTCAGTTACTTCATATGAGCGGAGACGCTGTCCCACCGGCCGTGGACCCGGAAGGGAAGGACCTCCACCGGATGGTCGTCGATGCCCGGGGCAGCTGGTGCCCCGGCCCGCTCATGGAGCTGGTCCGCGTGATCAAGGAGGAGCCGGTCGGCACCGAGTTCGAGCTGCTCTCGAGCGACGAGGGGTCCCGCAAGGATGTCCCGATGTGGCTCACGAAGGCCGGACACGAGCTGATCAAGGTGGAGAACGAGTCCGGTTTCGACCGGTACGTGATCCGCAAGTCGCACGAGTAACGAACGGAACGGAGGAAACTGTGGCGAAGCGTGTGGTCGTACTGGGAGGCGGCATCGGCGGAACGACGGTGGCGAACCGGATTCGCAAGGCGCTGGAGGCCGAGGTCGCAGGAGGCCAGGTCCAGATCCAGCTGGTCGACCGGGAAGGCATCCATGCCTACCAACCGGGCTACCTCATGGTCGTCTTCGAGAAGATGCGTCCCGAGGAGACCCGTCGGGACGAGAGCCAGTTGCTCCACCACTCCATCCAGCTCGTGAAGGCGGAGGTCGAGAAGGTGGACTCCGCCGCGAACAAGATCCTCCTGAAGGGAGGCAAGGAGCTCACGTACGACATCCTGGTCATCGCGAGCGGCTCGGTGATTCACCCCGAGCTTACCCCCGGTTTTGTCGAGGGAGCGCACAGTTTCTACGACCTCGCCAACGCCCAGAAGCTGCGCACGGCACTGCATTCCTTCTCGGGCGGGAAGGTCGTGATCTCGGTCGCGGGAATGCCGTACAAGTGCCCGGTCGCTCCGCTCGAGGTGACGTTCATGCTCGACGACTTCCTCCGATCCCGCGGGATCCGCGAGAAGTGCGAGATCCACTACACCTACCCGATCCCGAAGGTCTTCGGGATCGACACGGTCGCCGCTCCGATGCAGCGCCTGATGGGCGAGCGCGGCGTCAACATCCACATCCCGTTCAACGTCGAGAAGATCGATCCGGCGGGAAAGACGATCAAGGGCGTCGAGGGGGAATCGATCCCCTACGACCTGCTCATCGCGATTCCCCCGCACCGGGGCTCCGATTACGTCGGCGCATCCGGGCTCGGCGACAAGGGGAACTGGATCCCGACGGACCGCTACAGCCTCAAGGCCGACGGAAAGGAGAACGTCTTCGTGCTCGGGGATGCGACCAACATCCCGATCTCGAAGGCGGGATCGACCGCCGACTACGAGGCGGAGGTCGTCACGCAGAACGTCGCGTCCATGGTCCGGGGGGAGACGCCGACCGCCCGCTACGAGGGCCGGGTCTACTGCTGGATCATGACCGGTCTCGCCCAGGCGACGTACATCAAGTTCGACTACCTGCACCCCCCGCACCCGCCGACCCCGTCGTTCGCGCACTACTGGAACAAAGTGATCTACAACCGGACGTACTGGGACTTGACGGCGCGGGCGCTGTTCTGAGGGGTGCCACCATGACTGCACCTCCTGCCGCATCGTCCCCCACCCCCACGCCGACCTCGCCCCCCGACGGCACCGCCACCCTCCAGCTCCTCGGAGAGCGGCTCGCCCGCTGGCAGTCGGACGGGACGCTCGACCGCCTGTTCTCCCTCGCCGAGGGAGCGGTCGGGGTCTCCGACGCGGTCACCGACCGCATGCTGGTCTCGGCCGGCTCCACCCTCATCGGGGCGCTCTCGCTGCTCGACTGGATCGCCCAGGACGAGCGGCGTCGGGACACCGTCCTCTACCTCATCGACCGGCTCGCCGAATGGAAGGAGACCGGTGCCCTCGAGACGCTCGTGACGCTCGCGGAGGGTCTCGTCGGCGTCTCCCAGGCGACGACGGACCACATGGTGGCTCACGCCGGCGCTTCCGCCATCGGCTGGATCCACTTCGTCGAGTCGTTGCCGCCGAAGGAGGAGATCGAGCCGCTCGTCCATGCGGCCGTCCGGGCCGCACCGACGCTCGCGATGCTCTCCGACTCGACCGAGGTGCTCGGCGACCCCAACGCGCGCGAGAAGGCGATCCAGGAGATTCCCGAGGTATCGGGGATCTTCTCCCTCGGACGCGCGCTCGGCGATCCCGAGACCCAACGGGGCCTCAAGGTCGCGCTCGTCCTCCTGAAACGGCTCGGTCGCGCCACCGCCGCGCCCCCCCACTAGGGCGATGAGCCCGTCGGCCGCATCCGCGCTCCCTCCGGGGAAGGCCTGCGCGGTGGGCCCCGATCTCTGGTACCGCCGGGAGGCCGACGGGAGCTACTTGCTCGGACTGACCGACGGGGCCGAGCGACGCGCCGGGCGGGTCGCCCGGTACCGGGGGCCGGAGCCCGGTCGATATTACCGGGCCCGCGAGCCGGCGATGTCGATCGAGTCGGACAAGTGGGTCGGACATCTCGCGCTGCCCGTCGATGGGACGGTCCTCGACACGAACTCAGCGCTCGAGAGCGACCCCAGCCTCCTCCACCGGGACCCGCTCGGGGCGGCCTGGCTGTGTCGCTGGAAGCCGAAGGATCCCGAGGCGCTCGAGCGGCTGGGAACGCCGGTCGGGTCCGAGGGTACGGGGTGAGCGGCGCGGACCCCTCGATGGCGGGCGGAGAACTGCCCGTCTGGCGGCTCCTCGAGCTCGGCATCGCGGAACCGGCTCGGGCCCAGACGTTCGTCGAAGCGCTGGCCGAGGCGGTCGGTCGCGGCCTCGCTCCCAACACGCTCATCATCGTCCGCCCGTCGGCCCCGTACGTCTCCCTCGGATTCCACCAGTCGTTCCGGGAGGAGATCGACCCCGGGTTCCTCGAACGTCGCCGCCTTCCGGTCCTGCGTCGGGTGGAGGGCGGGGGGACGACGTACCTCGATCGCGACCAGCTGTTCTACCAGCTCGTGTACCGCGACGACGGCGGGGGACCGGGCGGCCCCGGCGACCTCGCACACTACCTCGCGGCCCCGGTGCGCGCGGCCCGGCAGCTGGGACTGCCGGCGTCCCTGCGTCCTCCGAGCGATATCGTGGTGGGGGACCGCAAGGTCTCGGGGAACGCCGGGGGCGACTGGGAGGGAGCCCACATCCTGGTCGGTGGTTTCCTCCTCCGGACGGACCACCGAGCGATGGCGGACCTGTACCGGCTTCCCGACCCCGCCCTCCGGCCGTTGCTCCGGCGGGAGGTCGAGCGAGCCGTCTCCTCCTGGGAGGCGGAGGCGGGCACCGTGCCCAGGGCGGAGGAGCTCACGACCCAGCTCGTTACGGCGTTCGAGGCGGAGGGCCTCTTTCGCGTCCGTCCCGGGGCACCCACGACGGCGGAGGAAGCCCGCTTCCGGTCGGAGACGCTCGTGCGGCACGGCGATCCCTCCTGGCGGGAGCTTCCGCCCTCCTCTTCGTCCACCCCCGGCCTCGTCCGGAGGATCCGCATCGCCGGACCGCGGGGGCTCCTCGTCTTCTCCGCCCCGGGCGCCGATCGCTATCTGGCCGCGGTCGTGGCAGGTCCCGAGCTCATCGAGGCCTATTCGGTCACCCCGGGCCACCCCTCCGCGCTCGAGTCCCTCCCGCCCGGCGCCCCCGAGCGGCCGGAGCTGGAACGGCTCGTCGCGTCGGCCCCCCGCTTCGATTGACCGGCCCGGCCCGCCGGATCCGAGATCTCTCGACCGGGCCGGTGCCTCCGCTGCGGGCCGGAGGGAGTGGGTCCGCATCGCCTCCCGACAGCACGGCGAGGGGAAGGTCGGCGAAGAGCCGCTCCAGGAGAAGGACGCGATCGGGGCCCCGGCGGGTCGCGGCGGTCGTCCGGCCCGTGAGCACATCCGTCCATTCCCCCGGCGCCGTGCGCGGAAGCCGGAGGGCGCGGCCTCGCCACCGGGAACCGATCGGCCCCCGCCAGGTCGTCCCGGCGACCGCGGCGAGACCGCGGCCCACGACCGTCAGGAGCCACGCCCGCTCGGTCCGGCGCGCAAAGGCGAGGACCGGGTCCGGAACGTTCGGGCGCCCGAGCTCATTGAGCGGAAGGTAGCGGCCCTGAGCGAAGAGGAGCGGGTTTGCGGCGCGGTAGCGGAGGAGACGCGCGGTGACCGCGAGCTTGAGGAGCTCGCCCGGACCGGTGCGCCCCGGTCGCAGCCGGCGTTCGGGGATCCGGGCGTGAAGGCCCTCGCGGTCGAGCTGCTGCAACCCGCGTTCGAAGCGTCGGAACCGGACCTCCCGCCGGTTGTCCGGGTCCACCATCGAGAGGTTCCAGCCCTCCGATCCCTGGTAGAGGTCCGGGATTCCCGGCACCGTCGTACGGAGAGCGACCTGGGCGAGCGCGTAGTACCGACCGAAACGGTCCAGGCGACGGAGCCAGCGGGAGAATTCGCGGCGGAAACGGTCGGCGCCGGGAGCCCGGGCCAGGTGCCTCACAGTCGCGATCCGCCGGTCCTCGGTCGTCAGATCCGGGAGGGTCCAGGAGCTCTCCTGCTTCGCCTCCCGCGTCGCCTTGCGGACGTGGTCCTCGAGGCGGCGCAGATAGCTTGCGCCGAACGGCCGGTCCGCCGGAGCGGTCATGGCCCAGACCTGGAAGAGCCGGTACGTCTCCGCCGAGCCGGATCCACCAGCCCGCGTGACCGTCCCCGAGGCCGTCAAGAGCCGCCGGGCCCACCGGTCGGCGGCCCGCGACCAGTCGGCGGCGTGCTCCCCGAGCGCGATCGCGCGCGCGCGGGCGTCCTCCCCCCATTTCGAATCATGGGTCGACGTGGCAGTGAGTCCGTCAGGCCAGCGCCGCGCGCGTTCGGCCATGAACGCGTGGAACTCCTGGAGAGAACTGCCGACCTTCGCCGGATCTCCACCGACCTCGTTCGCGCCGAGAAAGCGTGGGAACCGGTAGAACGCCGTGTCCTCCGTCCCCTTCGCAGCCACCGCCGTGCTCCACTGCTGCCACCGCTCGACCGCCTCGGGCGCCCGGCGCACCAGCTCGCCGGATCCGAGCCCGCGCAGAAGGGCCCGGCTCTCTGCCGTCGCGGCGAGGGAGGGGTCCCGCGACGAGAGTTCCCGGCGCGCGGCCCGCAGGTACGCGAGGTCCTCCTGCGCGACGCCCTCCGGCCGCAGATAGGTCCGGTAGACGGAGAGCGCCGCCGTCAGCCCTCCGATCGCGTCACGCCACCGCTCCTCCGAGGCCGGGGGGTCGGCACGGACAACGGAAAGCCGTCGCGCCAGTGCGGCCCGTTCGCCCGGGAACAGCCGGTCGATGACCTCCCGCTTCGCCGCGAACGCGATCGCGCCGTAGTCGTTCGGGCTCCGCGGGCAGACGCGTCGATAGGCCGAGTCCAGAGCCGGTCCGGAGGCGGCCGGCAGCAAGACCCCGGTGATCCGGTGGAGCGCCTCGTAGCCCGTCGTGCCATCTACGGGCCAGTCCGCCCGCAGCCGTTCCTCGGGGGAGAGGATCTTCTCCACGACGACGTACGGCCGAGCCCCGGCGCCTTTCGGGCGCGCCCGGTCGAGCGCGCGACGTAGGCGGCGGAGGTACACGGCTGGCCGTGCGATCCCGTCGACGTGGTCGACCCGGACCCCCCGGATCCCTCCGGCGGCGACGGCGGCGAGGAGCCGACCGTGAACGGCCCGAAACCCGAAGGGCGTGTCGGAGCGCACGGCGACGAGATCGGCGACGTCGGCGAAGCGGCGGTAGTTGACCTCAGAGTAGGAGCGCCACGGGATCAATCGATACCAGAGGCGGTCGAGCAGCGCGTCCCGTAGCGCACGGTCCCCGGCCGAACTACCGGCGTTCACGCGCTCGAGCGCGCGGGAGATCGCCCGTCGCTCGCGCGCACCGCCGCGGCGCCGGGACCCCTCCGTCAAGCGCAGGTGACGCAGAACGTCGCCGGGGACCGGGAGGCAAACGCCGCCGCAGCGAAGCACGAGGCGGCGGCCTTGCCGAACGAACGCGACCTTGCCGCTCCGGAAGCTTTCGGGGAGCTCTTCTTCGAGCCAGGGAAGCGCGAGCTTCGGCCGACCGGGCGCTCGATTCCAGTCGATGTCGAACAGGCGGGCGAACCGCGAGCTCGGTCCCCGAGCGAGAACGTCGGCCCAGGCCGGATTCTCCAACGATGCGGCGAGGTGGTTCGGCACGATGTCGAGGAGGAGCGCGAGGTGGTTCCGCCGGGCGTCGCGGACGAGTCGCCGGAAGCCGTTCTCCCCCCCGCGCCCGGGATCGATCCGATCCGGACGAACCCCGTCGTACCCATGGCGGCTGCCGCGCCGGGACTCCAGCACCGGGGAAAGGTAGAGGGTATCGATGCCGAGCCGGCGGAGGTACGGAAGGAGCCGTCGGGCGGCATCGAGGTCGAAGCGCGCATCGAGTTGGAGGCGGTACGTCGCGGACGGTACCGTCGGGTCCATCTAGCGGGGCCCGATGCCCAGTGCGGTGCCGAGCGCGCGGAACTCAGGGTCCCACGCATCGGCGCCGAGCGGCCCGGGAGCGGGGGTCGTCCGGTCGCGGGCCTCGAGGATCTCGAAGTAGCGGTTCTGCACCCGGGAGAGGTCGACCTCGACCTCGTGGGCCGATGCGAGCTCGATCAGCCCGCGCAAGCTCTGCAGGAGCGCAAGGTTCCTCGGCGCCTCGGTCGTGGCGTCCATCAACCGCTCGGCGGCTCGGGCCCACGCGAACCCGATCGTTGCGGTGTCGACCGAGAGCTTCAGTCGCCCGAGCTCGCGCAGCCGCTCGCCGACCTGGGAGGTCTCGGGAGGGAACTTGTCGAGGGCGCGGCGCACGAGTTCGTTCAGGTAGAACTCTGCCGCGGCCCGGAGCGCAGGGGGCGCCACCGCGCCCGAGGAAGCGAGGTTCCGGAGGATGGGCACGGTCGACTCGTAGATCCTCCGGAACGACGCTTCGATCCCGTCCCGCATCGAGTCGAAGAGCAACCCCACGATCTTGCGCTGCTCGTCGCGGAAGAGAAGGCGCAGCGTGTAGGTCGACTCCCCGAAGTTGGAGTCGACCCTGCGGATCGTCTCGGGAAGGTCGCCGCGCTCGAACGCCTCGAGCAGCTCGGTCGCGGTCGCTCGGAACGGCCCGACGCCGAGGAACGGTCGGACCCCGCCGAAGAGGTTCTGGCCTCCGATGTGCAGGGCCCCGTAGGTGAACCCCGCCGATTCGAGAGTGATCTCGGAGACGACCTCGACCCGGCCGACGGCGAGACGGGCGGTGCCGGCGGTCGCGCCTTTTCGCTCCAGCCCCCGGACCGTGTAGCAGTAGACGGAGGCGACGTCCGGATACTCCTCGAAGAGGGAGCTCAGCGCGTAGTGCGCGCAGACGTTCCGCAGCGAGATGGCGGTCGGTCGCACGGTCCGATCGTACACCGCCCGGGCGTCGCCGATCTCGGGGAGGTTGCTCGGAGCCTTCGCGAGGAGCGCCCGGAACCCCTCCTCGTTGGGATGGCCGAGGACGTCGCGGGCCAGCTGGAGCGCGCGCGAGGCGTACTGGAGGACCTGCACGGTCTCGATCCCCGAGACCTCGTCAAAGAACCATCCGCAGCTCGTGTACATCTGCTGGATCTGCCGTTCGATCTCGAGCAGCGAGAGCGCGGTCGTCGCCTCGGCGGATGTGAGGGTCCGGGCGGCATGCCGATCGAGGAACTGGGCCGCCCGTTCGGTCGATCGGTGGGCGACCAGTCGTACGTAGTCCAGCAGAGCAGCGCGCGGGTCGGTGAAGAGCGGCTCGGTGGCCCGCGCGACCTGCGGGCGGAGCTCGTCGCGCACCGCGTCGAGCGCGGCCCGCAGGGGGGCGCGCCATGCCTGGCTCCAGCCCGGCCGAAGCCCCGTATTGCACCCGCAGTTGCTCTGCCAGCGTCCCACCCCGTGCGCGCAGCTCCAGGAGGAAGGGAAGTGCACTTCCGCTTCGTGGGTCGGGGGATGCCGTTCGAGGAACTCACCGTAGTTCGTGAGCGCGAGGTCCGACCGGTGCGCGAGCCGGTCCAGCGCGAAGGCGAGCGCCATGTCGCCGTGGCGGTGGTGGTGTCCGTAGGTCTCTCCGTCCGTCGCGACGTGGACCAGCTGCGGCTCGTCGTCGGGGCCCGGGTCGAACGCCGACGCGAGGCGGTCGGCGAATTCGCTCCCGCTGTGGAGCAAGCCGTGGAACGCGAGGTCCGAAGAGATCGTCCCGTTGTAGAAGAAGGCCGAGATCGACCGACCCTCCGGCAGCCGGACCGAGTAGGCGCGGGTGGTCGGGATGTCGCCCGGGCCGGGTTCCGTCCATCCTTCGGTGCCGTGGCGACGGAACCGTCGGGCCTGGTAGGGGGAGAGGACGGTGAACCGGATGCCGGCTCCCGCGGCGAGGTCCAGCGTCTCGAGGTCGACCGCCGTCTCGGGGAACCACATCCCTTCGGGCGAACGGCCGAACCTCTCCTCGAAGTCCCGGATCCCCCAGGCAATCTGGAGCTCCTTATCCGAGCGCGAGGCGAGCGGCAGGATCGAGTGATGATACGGCTGCGCGAGCGCAGAGCCGTGCCCCGAGAAGCGTTCCCGGCTCGTCCGGTCGGCGGCGACGATCGCGGCGTAGACCTCGGGAGCGTGGCGCTCGAGCCAGTTCAGCAGCGTCGGCCCGACGTTGAAGCTGATGTTCGCGTAATTGTTGACGATGCGCACGATCCGTCCCGAGCTGTCGAGGATGCGGGACCAGGCGTTCGGCCGGTAACACTCGGCGGTGATCCGCTCGTTCCAGTCGTGGTACGGCGCCGCGCCGTCCTGCGTCTCGACCTCCTCCAGCCACGCGTTCTCCCGGGGAGGCTGGTAGAAATGTCCGTGGACACAGACGTACCGAGGCACCCGTTCACTCCGAAGGGTTCTCCGTATAGAAGGCGAACGACCACGGCGGAAGGGCGAGCGTCCCCCCGGTACCCGACCGGAGCGAGGACGGGAGCTCGGTGCCGGGCCCCCCCCACGCACGGTCGGCCGAAGCGAGCCGGAGCGTGAGCGGAACGGAGGGACCCGCCACGCGCGCCCGGGCCGTCCCGGTACCGAGGTGGAAGACCGCAAGGGAGGCCCCCGGAGGGGCCGAGCTCCGGACGAGCGAGAGGACGGTGGGGTCATCGGGGCCAGTTACCACCTCGGTCTTCCCGAGCCGGCGCACGGCGACGTGCGCGCGGCGCAGCGCGATCAATTGGCGATAGAGGCGAAGCAGCGTGCGGGGGCGGCCCCGCGCAGCGACGGTCGGATCGAGCCGGGACCGGGCGAAAGTGCCCGGGGATTGAGGATCCGGCGGCCGACGCCCCCCGTCCGCGACAGCGAACTCCTTCCGCCGACCTTCCCGCACCGCCCTCGCCAACCGGCGGTCGGAATGGCTCGTGAAGTAGAGGAACGGGGCCCGCTCGCCGTACTCCTCCCCCATGAACAGGAGCGGGAGGTACGGACCGAGGAGAAGGATCCCGGCGGCGAGCTTCAGCGCCTCGAAGGGAACGAGGGTCGAAAGGCGCTCGCCGAACGGCCGATTCCCCACCTGGTCGTGGTTTTGTGCGAACACCACGAACGCCTCGCCGGGCAGCCCCTCGGCCGGGCGGCCGTGTCGGCGCCCGCGGAACGAGGAGACCCTGCCGGCGAGCGCGAACCCCTCCGCGAGGACCGTTGCGAGGTCGCGGACTCCGTCAAAGTCGACGAAGTACCCCTCGTGCTCTCCGGTCAGCGCGACATGGAGCGCGTGGTGGAAGTCGTCGTTCCACAGGGCGTCGAAGCCGAGGCCACCGTCCGTTTCCGTCCGGGCCACGCGGGGATCGTTGAGGGCGCTCTCGGCGATCGTCCGCCGCGGGATCCCGGTTCGGGTCCCGATCGACCGGAGACCGGCGGTGAGCTCGGCGAGGAACGGACGGGCCGTCGGGTCGACGATCGCATGAACCGCATCGACGCGCAGCCCGTCGAGGTGCGCGATCTCGACCAGGCCGGTCGCCGCCTCCAGGAAGAACCGGCGCACCTCGTCGCTGGCCGGCCCGTCGAAGTTCAGCGCCGTTCCCCACGGCGTACGGTACCGGTCGGTGAAGTACGGACCGAAGCGGTCGAGGTAGTTCCCCTCGGGCCCGAGGTGGTTCGGCACGAAGTCCACGAAGAGCGCAAGGCGCTTCCGGTGACAGGCGTCGGCGAGCCGTTCGAGCCCGGCGATCCCGCCGTACGAGGACTGGACCGCGAACGGATAAACGCCGTCGTAGCCCCAGTTCCGCGTGCCGGGGAACTGGGCCACCGGCAAAAGCTCGAGAGCCGTCACGCCAAGCCGCACGAGCCGATCGAGCTCGGCGACCACGCCGTCGAACGAGCCCTTCCGACTGAACGTCCCGACATGGAGCTCGTAGAAGATCAGGCGGTCCTGCGGCACTCCCGTCCAGCCGCCGTCGCGCCATCGGAAGCGCTCGGGCGCGACGAGCTCCGAGAGCCCGTGCACTCCCTCGGGCTGGGACCGGGACGCGGGATCGGGAAGCACGACCGCTCCGGGGCCGAAAGCGTAGCCGTAGCGCGTCCCCGGTGCCAGCCCGTCGACCTCCCGGCCCCAGTAGCCGTTCGGTAGCCGCTCCATCGGTACCCGCTCGGTCGAGCGACCGCGGAGGACGAGACGGGGGCGATCGAGTCGGGGGCCCCAGAGGAGAAATCGAGCGGCGCCGGACGGGGAGATCGTCGCACCGAGGGGAGCCGTGGTCTCCGTGAAGGATCACCCCACCGAGCGGAGGAAGAGGGCGCCGAGCGGAGGTAGGTCGAGCACCACCGAATACGGCCGGCCGTGCCAGGCGATCGGCTCGGCGGCGACCGGCCCGTGGGTACCTGCACCGCTCCCGCCGAACGCCGCGTCGTCGCTGTTCGCGAGGAGCTCCCACCGACCGTCCCGGGGCACGCCGATCCGGTACGAGGCCCGGGGGACCGGAGTGAAGTTGTAGACGGCCAGGACGCGCTCGGGGCTGCCGTTCCCGATCCGCAGGAAAGAGATCACGCTCTGGTCGTGATCGGCGTGGTCGACCCACTCGAAACCGGGAGGCTCGTGGTCGAGCTCGTGGAGCGACCGGATCTCCCGGTAGAGCCGGTTCAGCGTCCGGACCCACTCGGTGAGACCGGCGTGCATCGGCTCTTCGGCGAGATGCCAGTCGAGGCTATCGTCGTGGTTCCACTCGCGCCACGGGCCGAACTCCGAGCCCATGAACAGGAGCTTCTTTCCGGGCTGGCCGTACTGGTAGCCGAGCAAGAGCCGGACGTTGGCGAACTTCTGCCAGGGGTCGCCGGGCATGCGACCCACGAGGGAGCCCTTTCCGTAGACGACCTCATCGTGCGAGAGCGGAAGGACGAAGTTCTCCTGGAAGGCGTAGACCATCCGAAAGGTCAGTTCCTCCTGGTGGAACTTCCGATGCACCGGGTCGTGGCGGAAATACTCGAGCGTGTCGTGCATCCAGCCCATGTCCCACTTGTACCCGAAACCGAGCCCGCCCATCGAGGTCGGGCGCGAGACCGACGGCCACGCCGTCGACTCTTCGGCGACGGTCTGCACTCCCGGGATCGTCGCATAGATCGACTCGTTGAGCCACCGGAGGAATCGGACCGCGTCGAGGTTCTCGCGGCCTCCCTGCTCGTTCGGAACCCACTCGCCGGGGCGCCGCGAGTAGTCGAGGTAGAGCATCGAAGCGACTCCGTCGACCCGCAGCCCGTCGAAGTGGTACCGATCGAGCCAGAAGAGCGCACTGCTCCCGAGGAACGCCCGGACCTCGTTCCTCCCGTAGTTGAAGAGCATCGTATGCCAGTCAGGGTGCCAGCCCCGACGGGGGTCCGCGTGCTCGTAGAGGTGCGTGCCGTCGAAGTAACTGAGACTGTGGCCGTCGGCGGGGAAGTGCGCCGGCACCCAGTCCAGGATTGCCCCGATCCCGGCCCGGTGCAGCGCCTCGACCAGCGCCATGAGCCCCTGGGGTTCCCCGTACCGCGTGGTCGGCGCGAAGAACCCGGTCGGCTCGTACCCCCACGAGCCGTAGAACGCGTGCTCCGTCAACGGAAGGAACTCCACGTGGGAGAAGCCAAGGTCCCGGACATGATCGACCAGCCGCTCACCGAGTTCACGGTACGTCAACGAGCGACGCCGCTCCTCGGGCACCCGTCGCCAGGACCCGAGGTGCACTTCGTAGATCGAGACCGGTGCGCTTCGGGAGAACCGCTCGCCCCGCCGCTCGAGCCACTCCCCGTCTTTCCAGTCGTGCGCCAGGTCCCAGACGACCGACGCCGTCGCGGGCGGCAGCTCCTGGCGGAAGCCGACCGGATCGGCCTTGTCGACCTCGTAGCCGCCGAATCGCGAGCGGATACGGTACTTGTACCGCTCTCCCGCCCGCGCGCCCCGCACGGTGCCTTCGAAGATCCCAGAGGAACCCCGAACCTCGAGCCGATCGGCGCCCGGAGTCCACCCGTTGAAGTCCCCGACCACGCTCACGCGTTCGGCGTTCGGGGCCCAGACCGCGAAGCACACCCCATCGGCCGCGTCGGGACCCGCCGGATGGGCGCCGAGCTTGTCGTAGAGGCGCAGGTGGGTGCCTTCGTTGAAGAGGTGCAGATCGTAGTCAGTGAGGCGCGAGACGGCCGCACCGGCCGGAGGGGCCGGGCTGCCTTTCGGCCGCGGAGTCGACCGGGGATCCATCGCACATACCTACGCCCGCCGCAGAGCGTCGAGGGCACAAAGCCATTCGCTCCAGTCCGCGCGACGGAGGATCGTCGGCAGGTCCACCGCGCAGCGTCGCGAGAACTGCCGCGGCCCCCCCTTCCCCGGAACGTTCTGGGGAGCCATCTCGCCCCAGAGGTCCTCGAGGTTGACGAGCAGGAGCCGCGCGGGACTCCGAGCGAGGCGCGCCGTCGCGGTGCGGAAGGCTGCGGCTGCGGGCGCCGCCGCGCGCCCGGGTTCCCCGAGGCGGTCCCAGTAGGCTGCAAACGGCGGGAAGTCGTGGGTGTTCAGGGAGGCGACCGAGTCCGCGGGGACGCGATGCCGGGGGCGGAGCCCGTCCCACTCGAGCTGCGCGACGTAAAGACGCAGGATCCCGCGTCGGCGGAGCGTGCTCCGAAGCTCGGGAGGCGTCGTCCCGAGGTCCTCGCCGACCACTTCCGCACCGAAACGGGCCGCTTCGGCGACCAGCGTCGCGTAGAGCTCGCGCGCCGGAAACCGCACGTACGCTCCTTCCGACGCCGGCCGGCCGGTGGGGATCCAGAACTGGCGGTGGAGGCCCAGTGCGTGGTCGACCCGGAGGAATCGGGCTACGGTGAAGTGGTGCGCGAGCGGCTCGATCCAAGGCCGATAGCCCGAGCGCACTAGGGCGGCGGGACGCCACGGGGGAAGACCCCAGTCCTGCCCCTCCGGCACCCCCGGGTCCGGTGGCGAACCGAGGGAGACCCCGCGGGCGAAGGTGTCCGGGGCGTGCGCGACGTCGAACCCCCGGGGGTGAACGCCGATCGGCAGGTCGAGGTAGAGGTCGACGCCGATGCCTTGGAGGCGGCGGGCGACCGCGCGGAACTGTTCGTCGACGAGCCACTGGGCGAAGCGGTGGTACTCGGCCGCACCCTCTCCGCCCCGCTCGGCAAAGGCCCGGAAGCGCGCGTACTCCTCGAGGTCGGGCGTCGATCGGACGAACGCCGCGAACGCGCCGCGGCGCGCGGCCGATGCGCTCCTCGGGAAGTCGGAGCGCATCGCTTCCAGGACCGAGCGCTTGAGTCGCGCGACGACCCGGAAATCGACGTGGCTCCGCTCTTCGAGGAGGGCGACCTGCTCGCGGAAGGAACGCTCGCGCACGAGCTCTCGGGCCGCGCCGGACCGGGCGAACTCGGGCGTCGCGCGGGGGTCCAGGTAGATCTCGTTCCAGAAGCGTCGGCTGACCGGCCGGTAGGGGCTCGGGTCGAACGGCCGGTCCAAAAAGGTCGGCAGCAGCGGCAGGGTCGCGAGAACGCTGGCTCCCGCCCGGGCGGCCCAGCCACCGAGGCGCTCGAAGGCGGAGAGGTCCCCGCACCCCCAGGTGCCCCGGTCCCGAAGCGCGTACACCGGCACGAAGAGCCCCCACCGCCGTCGCGGCCCGTGCGCGCGCAATCGCGGGGGTCCGGCCACGACCAGCTGGGGGAGGCCCGCGCCCTCCGGATCGGCCGAGAGGGAGTGACAGCCCGGGCCGAGATCGCGCGGCAGCACGAACCGTCGTCCCCCCGGTAGGCGGTTGAGCCTTCTCCACGTGGGCGATCCCTCCTCGCGGACGTAGAGTCGGGCGGCGGTCCCCGGTGCGCGGACCCCAAGGGCTCGGCGCTCGCTCCGCGACAGCGAGAGCAGGACCGGGGGGGCGACCGCGGCGCTTTCGGCCGCAGGCGACCGGCCGCTCGGAGCCCGGCCCGTCCTCGCGCGACGGTCGGCACCGCGCCCCGCACCCGTGAGTTCGCAAAGAAGTGCGCGGGCGGTCTCCGGCAGAAGCGCTCGCACCTCTTTGTCGAGGCTCCGGTAGCGAGGGAGCAGGCCGGCTCTTCTCGCCCGGGAAAGCAAGGGCTCAGGGAGCGCCCGGACCATCCCGCCCTCTTCCTATCCTTCCGAGGAAAGCAGGTGGAGAAGACCGCGCAGCGGGATGTCGACCCAACTGGGCCGGTTCGTCAGCTCGTACCCGAGCTCGTAGACCGCCTTTTCGAGGACGAACGCCCCGAGGAGGAGGCGGCGCTCCTCGGGATCGTGCGGCACATAGGGGGTGGACTCCGACGCCGCCCAGTAGCCCCGGAGAAAGGCTCCCGAGACCCACGCCGTCCACTGGTCCGCGAGCCGCCCGAGCGCGTCCCGCTCGGCCGGTCCGCCGTCGGGGGAGAGCGGGATGCCGCGCAGGCCGACCCGGGCGGCGTAGTCGAAGGAGCGCATCATCCCCGCGACGTCCCGCAGCGGGGAGCGCTTCAGCCTCCGCTCGCTCAACGCGCGCATCGGCTCCCCCTCGAGGTCGATGATCACGAACTCCTTGCCGGTCCAGAGGACCTGCCCGAGGTGATAGTCCCCGTGGATCCGGATCCGCTGCCCCGTGTACCGACGGCCGGTGAGCGCGCGGAAGCGGCCGTCGAGCTCCGCCTCGCGGCCGAGGACCTCCTCGGCGAGCGGACGGAGCACCTCCGGCATCGATTCCCGGGCGGAGCGGAGGAGCTCGAACGCCTGCTGGCGGAGCGTCTGCATCCGCTGGAGGACCGAACGGACGTAGAGCTGGTCGAACGGCTCGGGGGCGAACGCGGGGTCGTACGGTTCGCTTCCGAGGGCGCGGTGGAGCTCCGCGGTGCGCTCGCCGAGACGGCGCGCGAGCTCGAGGTACGACCCGACGAGCTCTCGGGCGGCCGGAGAGGGTTCGGTCCCGCCGAGGTCGATCCGGAGCTCGTCGTCGGTCGGCGGGCGGCCCTGGGTCACGAGGCGGGCACGCGCCCGGTCGAAGTACCCCTTCAGGTGATCGAGCGTGACCCCCCAAGCGTCCCCCTCGTTCGGGACGAGCGCGTGGAGGGAGGCGATCGTGTAGCGCTCCCCGACCGCGTTACGGTACTCGACGTGGCCGGCGAGCGGGGCTACCGGGCTGGCCGCCCGGCGGCTGAGGAACTCCCCGAGCTCGACCTCGGGGTTTGCGCCGGCCTCGAAGAGCCGGAACAGCTTCAGGATGTACCGATCGCCGATCTTCGACGAGGAGTTCGACTGCTCGTTCCGTAGGGCAGCCACCGGCAGCTCCGCGGTCGGCGCCCCCTCCTCGTTCTCGAACGCGGGCGTGCGGAGGGCGATCAGTTCGGCGCCCCCATTGACCAGGCGTCGGCGGTTCCGGCCGATCCGCTGGACGATCTGGTGCACGAACTCGGCGTCCTGCGCGACGTCGTAGAGGACGCGCTCGGTCCCCCCGCCCGACGGCCGGAACGTCGCGAGGATGTGGCTCGGCGGGCTCTCCGCCAGGGAGGCGGGCGGGCCCGCATCGCCGAGAGCGAGAGGGAGGAGGTAGACGTGCGGCTCGCCCTCGGAATATCGGACCTCGACGAAGGCGAACCGGATCCGCTCGGGGTCGCTCCCGAGCGCGACCGACGGGAGGAGCCGGACCGACTCGATCGACAGGCCCTTTCCCCGGTACCACCGCTGTCTCAGGAGATAGCGGGGCAGGAACGCCTCGATGCGGGAGCGGGTCCCGGGGTCCTCGAGGTCCTCCCAGGTGCCTCTCCCGACGACGGCGAGGGGCTCGACCGTCGCCGCCTCCTCGGAGGGGCCGGGGCTCGTCGGTACCTCGAGACGGAACCACAGGAAGCCGAACGGGCCGAGCGTGAGCCGGTACGGCGCGTCGCCGATCGGGGGGAAGGCGGTGCGACCGAACAGCTCGACCGGGCGCATCCCCGCGTACGCCTTCAGGTCGAGGTCGACCGCCTGCGCGAGATGCGAGAGGTTGGCGACGGTCAGCGCCTGCTCGCCCTCGTACGCGCGGAGGAACGCCAGGATGCGGGGGTTCGCGGGGTAGAGGAACGCAATGGTTCCCCGCCCGAAGACCCGCGTCTCCTGACGGAGGGCGATGAGGCGTTTCATATGCCAGAGGAGCGAGGTCGGGCTCGCCTGCTGGACCTCGACGTTCACGCGCTCGTAGTGGTATTCGGGGTCGATGATGACCGGCAGGTAGAGTCGCTGGGGGTTCGCTCGGGAGAAGCCCCCGTTGCGATCCGGGCTCCACTGCATCGGCGTGCGGACGCCGTTGCGGTCCCCGAGGTAGACGTTGTCCCCCATCCCGATCTCGTCGCCGTAGTAGAGGACCGGGGTGCCGGGGAGCGCGAACAATAGCCCGTTCATGAGCTCGATCAAGCGCCGGTCGTTCCCGAGGAGCGGTGCGAGCCGCCGGCGGATCCCGAGGTTCAGCCGCATGCGCGGGTCGTGCGCGTACACGCGGTACATGTAGTCGCGCTCCTCGTCCGAGACCATCTCGAGCGTGAGCTCGTCGTGGTTCCGCAGAAAGAGCAGCCACTGGCAGCTCATCGGGATCGCCGGGGTCTGGCGGAGGACGTCGATGATGGGGAATCGCCCTCCCATGTGGGCGGCCATGAACAGCCGCGGCATCAGCGGGAAGTGGAAGGCGGTGTGGCACTCGTCGCCGTCGCCCCGTCCGAAGTACGCGGCGGCGTCCTCCGGCCACTGGTTCGCCTCGGCGAGGAGCATCCGGCCCGGGAAGTGCTCGTCCACGTGCCGGCGCAGGGTCCTCAGGAAGGCATGGGTCTCGGGCAGGTTCTCGCAGTTCGTCCCCTCCCGCTTGTACAGGTACGGCGCGGCGTCGAGCCGGAGTCCGTCCACGCCCATCTCGAGCCAGGAATCGATCGTGCGTACCATCGCGCGCTGCACGGCCGGATTGTCGTAGTTCAGGTCCGGCTGATGGCTGTAGAAGCGATGGAAGTAGTACGCCTTCGCGACCGGGTCCCAGGTCCAGTTCGATGGCTCGAAGTCCTTGAAGATCACGCGAGCCCCGGAGAACTTGTCCGGCGTCTCGCTCCAGAGGTAGAAGTCGCGGTCGATGCTGTTCGGAGGGGCGCGGCGCGCGCGCTGGAACCACCAGTGCTGGTCGGAGGTGTGGTTCAGGACGAGCTCGGTGATCACCCTCAGCCCGCGGGCGTGCGCCTCCCGCAGGAAGTTGCGGAAGTCCCGCAGCGTTCCGTACGACGGGTGGATCGCCGTGTAGTCGGAGATGTCGTAGCCGTCGTCGACGAGCGGCGACGGGTAGAACGGGAGGAGCCAGAGCGCGGTGACGCCGAGGTCGCGGAGGTAATCGAGCTTCGCCGTCAGTCCGGGAAAATCACCGGTGCCGTCCGAGGTGCTGTCGGAGAAGGAACGGACGTGCAGCTCGTAGATCACCGCATCCTTGTACCACGTGGGGTCGACCGACGTGGAGGGGGTCTGCGGGCCCGCGGCTCCCCCGGTCGATCCCGGGGGACGCTCGCTCGCCGCGGGGCTCATGACCCCCCACCCAGCCGGCGGACGCGGAAGACGTGGGCGGTCTCCGCCTGGGGGTCGAGGCGGACGAAGTTGCGGGCGCCGGCCCAGCGGTAGCGGGGTCCGTTCCAGAGGTCCTCCACCTCGAAGGGCTCCTCCGGCGCGACGCCGAGCTCCCGCAGGTCGAGCCAGGTCCAGCCGGCCTGGGGCGACTCCGCATCCAGGTTGACGACCACGAGCACGGTGTTCGTGCCGTCGTCGCTCCGTCGGCTGTAGGCGATCAGGCGGTCGTTGTCGACCCCGTGGAAAGCGAGGTTCCGGCCGGCGTGAAGCGCCGGATTCTCCCGCCGGATGCGGTTGATCCTCCGGAGCTCGGGAGCGAGCGACCCCGGGGCGTCGAGGTCCCAGTGCCGGAGCTCGTACTTCTCGGAACGCGCGTACTCTTCACTGGCCGCTTGGAGCGGGCGATGCTCGAGGAGCTCGTACGCGGGCCCGTAGATCCCGTAGTGCGACCCGAGCGTCGCCGCCAGGACCAGTCGTTGGACGAAGACGCTCCTTCGGCCGGAATGGAACTGCTCGGTCAGGATGTCGGGGGTGTTCGGCCAGAGGTGAGGGCGCAGGACCTCGTGGGAGACTCCCTCGTGGAGCTCCCGGAAGTACCGTTCGATCTCGGCGCGGGTCGTCCGCCACGCGAAGTAGGTGTAGGAGTGGGTGAACCCGACCTCCGCGAGCCGCACCATGACCTTCGGGCGCGTAAACGCCTCGGCGAGGAAGAGGACCTCGGGGTGGTCCCGACGGACCTCCGCGATGAGCCAGCGCCAGAACTCGAACGGCTTGGTGTGCGGGTTGTCGACCCGGAACCACCGCACGCCAAGCCCGATCCAGAACTCGACGACCTCCCGGAGCGCGGCCCAGAGGGCCCTCCAGTCACGCGAGTCGAAATCGAGGGGGTAGATGTCCTCGTACCGCTTCGGCGGGTTCTCCGCGGTCCGGATCGACCCGTCCGGACGGTGGCGGAACCATGCGGGATGTTCGGTCACCCACGGATGGTCCGGCGAGCACTGGAAGGCGAGGTCGAGGGCGACCTCCAGTCCTTGCCGGCCGGCCTCCGCAACGAGCTCCCGGAACTCGTCGATCGTCCCGAGCGCGGGATCGACCGCGGTGTGGCCGCCGGCCTCGGAACCGATCGCCCAAGGGCTGCCCGGACCCGAGGCGTTCGGATCGTGCCGGTTGTCCGGGCCCCGACGGCCGGTCCGCCCGATCGGGTGGATCGGGGGGAGGTAGACGACGTCGAACCCGAGGTCGGCGATGTACGAGAGGCGCTGCCGGAGGTCCCGAAGGGTCCCCGGGCGACCCGCCTTGGGGCTCGTGGAGCGGGGAAAGAGCTCGTACCACGCGCTCGCCCGAGCCCGGGGCGGGTCGACCCGGATCCGGAGGACCGTCGGGGAGAGGTAGATCGCGGAGCGATCGGGGGACCGGGCGACGAGCTCGAGCGGCTCGGGGTCGGTCGCCGAACGGGCCGCTTCCGCGAGAGGCCCTGCCGCGAGGGAGCGGAGCCGACCGGCGTGCTCGATAAGACGGCTCGCGTCGGGCCCCTGCGTGCGGCGCGCGGCGGCCCGCAAGAGATCGGCCCCTTCCTGCAGGTCGCCCTCGGTGACGGACCCCGTGGCGATCCGGCGGTCGAGCAGCTCCCTCCAGGTGAGGTACGGGTCGACCCATCCCGCGACGGCGAACTCGTATGCTCCGGCCTCGGGGACCACGAACGCCCCGTGCCAGCGGTCATTGCCGACGGGGGTCATCGGCGTCCAGCGCCACTCGGTCGCGGGCCTCCGTCGCCAGCGGATCGCCACCCGCACTCCCGCCGTCCCATCGGCGAAGACGTCCGCGTAGACGTCGACCGGCTCGCCGGGCGTCCGGGCGATCGGAACAGCTCCCCCGTCGACCTGGGGCCAGACGTTCTCGATCGCGACCCGGGGGGGCCGTCGTGCGGGGACCACTGTCGTCTCCTCGTTGCGGACGCGCGCGCCCCGCACCGTGGCGCGGGGGGCCGTTCGCCCGAGGAACGAGCGGATGGTCGAAAAAAGGATTCTCCTCGACCGCACACCGCGGGGGAGGGCCCCTTCGCACCGGGGCGCCGGGCCGTGGACGAGGGATCGGTCGTGGCGGGCCGAGGGCGATCCTGCCGACGGGGGCCTAGCTCGATGACGGTCGGAGGGCGGCGGCGCCGACGACCGCGCGCGCGAGGTCCTCGGGAGCGGCGCCGAGAAGCTGGACGTTCCGCCTCTCGAGCCAGCCTCGGATCGCGGCCGCCAGCTCCGGCTCTGAGAGCGGAAGTCCCCGGAGGCCGGCCTCGAGGTCGGCGAGGTGGCCGTCGAACGGCTGGGTGAAGAAGTCGCCGGCGAACTGGACCTCTCGGACCGCGCCCCGGTCGTGGAGGAGGGTGACGCGGAGGAGCTTCCCGGCCTTGAGGTCGTAGCGCGCGAGCGTCGCCTCCGCCGAGATCTTGATCGCGTGCCCGGCGTCGGGCCCGCCGGCGAGGTCCGGGTGGGCGCGATCCTTCTGGAACGTCCAATCGTCGGTGGTCCGGAGGCGCCGGAGCGCGTCCAGGCGCTCGGTCTCCTCCGGTCGAAGGGGGCCCGGAACGAGCGTGACGGCGAACGCCCGCTCGATCTCCTCCCGGAGGATCCGTCCGACCTCCTCGCGCGGCACCGAGCGGCCGGTGAGCCGCCGGACGCTCGTCAGCCACTCGTCCATGCCGCTCGCGAGCTTCCCGCGGAACTTCTCGTCCGGGACCCGGAGGACCCGGCTCATGGCCGCGACGTCGAGGTCGAGGAGAAGGTCGCCGACGAGCACCCAGCTCTCGTCGAGCGTGAGCGCCCCGTTCGCGCTGACCTTCCGCCCGCCGGCCGCGAGGTCGTTCACCCCGGAGCGCTCTGCCGGGACGCCCAGCCGGCCGAGGGTCGCGCGGACGGGGGCGAGGTAGCGCTCGTAGAATCCGGCCACTCCCCCCTCCGTCCCCGGCGACCCCGCAGGGACGATCAGCATGTAGTCCTGCTCCCACGGCCCGTCCAGGATCGCTCCGCCGCCCACGACGCGCCGGACGACCGGAACGCCGTGCGCCCGGCAGTACTCGAGGTCGAGCTCCCGCTCGGCCTCCTGGTGAAAGCCGACGTTGGCGAACGGCGCGCTCGGGTGGAGGAAGAGAACGGTCGGCGGAGAGCGAGCGGTGCCGATCGGCTCGGCGAGCGCGACGAAGAGGTTGACCATCGTGGGCCCGTCGACGCCATCGAGGTCGACCCAGCGCCACCGGGCCGCCATCCCGCGCGACCTCGTGCCGGCCCTAGAACGACAGGACCGAGTCCGCTTCGAGCGCCAGGTCGGCCATCGTGGCGGAGCCGACGAGCTTCACGCCGTCGATCAGCTCGCCGGGCGCGATCTCGCAGAGGTCCCGGCAGCTCTCGGCGCACGCCAGGAACTTCACGCCGTTCTCGAGCGCCATGTCGACGAACATCTTGAGGCTCCCGCCCTTCTTGAGCGGGACCTTTTCGGCCGCGCCCTTCTTCAGGAGTTCGGGAGCGTGCATGAGGAAGTACATCGTCGTGTCGATCTCCATCGCCGCCATGAGCGCGGCCGTGTAGAACGGGGCGTAGGTCTTGTCGGGGTCCTCGGGTCCCGTCGTCATCACCATCAGGATCTTCTTGCCGGCCGGGTCGGCGCTCGTCGTCTCCGTCATCGCTTCCCTCCCTGCGTCCCGCTCACGTCTGGCATCGCATGCACCGGATGTTGTCCTTCTCGAGGATCTCCTTGAACCGGGCGAGCGCCTCCGCTCCGGTGAGGAGCGTTGCGATCTCCGCGGGGACGGTGGCGGTCATCTTCACGATCCACCCCCGGCCGTAAGGGTCGGTGTTGAGCAGGGAAGGGTCCTTCTCGACCTCCGCGTTCGGCTCGACGACGGTGCCGGTCACCGGAGCCATCACCGGGCCCGCCCACTTCCCGCTCTCGACCGTGGCGATCGGCTTTCCCCGTTCCCGGGAGGTGCCGGCCACCTTGAGGCGCACGTGGAGGATCTTGCCGGCGCGCGTCTGGGCCGGGTCCGTGAGGCCGACCGTGATGCGGTCCCCCTCGACCTTCACCCAGGTCATCTGCGTTCGCTCGATGAAGTACGCCCGGTCCTCAGGGAACTCGCATCCGTTCAGGATCGCCATGGTGGATACCTCGAACCGTCCTAGGAGAAACCTCGCGACCGCAAGAAGAGGTCGGGTCGCGAGAAATTGTCCGCCAGCCGCGCCTCCCGGAGGCTTGCGCCGAAGGCGAGGCTCATGAGTTGCGTGAAGTAGGCGACCGGCCGCACCACCTCGTCACCGTACTCGGCGCGGATGCGGTCGAGATGGTTTTCGATGTTGATCTGCCCGAGGGGGCAGATCGTCGCGACGAGATCGGCGCCGGCCCGCTTCGCCTCGTTCAGGATCGACGCGCTGAACGCGACCGAGACGTCGAGATCGCTGAGCGCATGGCCTCCGCCGCAGCAGATCGTCTTCGCGGAGAAGTCCGTCAGCACCCGGGCCCCGCACGCGGCGAGGAGCTCGTCGAGGAAGTGGGGGTGTTCGGGATCGTCCGTCCCGGGCGTCTTCCCAACGCCCGTGTAGCGCTTCGGTCGGGTGTAGAGGCAGCCGTAGTACGGGGCGATCGTGAGCCCCTCGAGAGGCCGTCGGACCGCCGCGCGTACCCGTTCGGGCCCCGCGCGTCGGTAGACGAACTCGAGCACGTGCTGGACCGACGCGGCCCCGTCGTATGCGGGAGCCCCACCGCGCTCGAGCGTCGCGTTGATGCGCTCGCGGGTCGCGGGGTCGGCGACCGCGTCATTGGCTCGGGTCAGCGAATAGACGCAGCCGTTGCACGCCGCGACGACCTGTTGGCGGCCCATCGTCCGCGCGAGGGCAAGGTTGCGCGCCGGTAGCGCGACCGAGACGTCCTCGGAGAGGTTCTTCACCTCGGTCGCCCCGCAGCAGTTGTAGTCCACGATACGGTCGAGAGAGAGACCGAGCCGGTCGAGGACTTGCTGACAACTGATCTCGTAGGCCTTGCCGAGCCCGTCCAGTGAGCAGCCGGGGTAGTACGCCGGCGTTGTCTCGATCGGTCCGCGGGGTGTGGCCGAACTCATCGGTTCCCTCCCGCCGCGGGCGTCGCCGGTGCGAGCGCTCCCTTCCGCCGGCGCTCGTCCTCGGCGAGCTGTGCCTCGAGCACGGTCCGCATCCGTCGCCAGCCCCGGGTGCGGTGGGCGAGCGGACCGGTGTGGAGCCGCCCCGTCCTCAGGAGGGAGAGCCCCATCGAAAGGAGCTTCTTCGCGGGCGTCTTGCGTCCCTCGAGGCGCTCGTACGTGCGGAAGAGGGCGGCCTCGTCGAGGACTCCCCGGGCCAGCAGGTTCTCGGTGTACGCGCGGTCGAACCGGTCGGCCGGGCTCTCGGCCGCAGCCCCGGTGAGCGTAAGGTAGGTGCCGATCGTGTGGACGACCTCCTCCACCTTGACCCCCTTCGGGCAGCGCTCGACGCACTTGTTGCAGGAGACGCACCGCCAGATCGTCGACGCGTAGCGGCGGAGCTCCTCCTCGTAGCCGACCTGGGCGAGGTAGATGAAGTAGCGCGGGTTGAAGTCGGTGAGCCCGTAGTCGGTGTGCATACAGCAGCCGGCGGTGCAGGTCCCGCACTGCCAGCATCGGGAGATCGTCTCCCCCTGCGGCTGACCCTTCACCCAGTCCACGACCCGCACGTCGAGATCGGTCTGGACCCGCGAGCGGAGGAAGGTGTTCCAGTCTCCCGAGACGTCGATCCCCTCGACCTCGAGGTGCTCCTTCCGGTCGACCTCCACGAGCGACTTCTCAACGATCGGCATTCGAAAGGCGCCTCCGTACGCCGAGCAGCATCGTCGCGAGCGGAAACGGACCGGGAAGCAGGCGCTCGATCCCCCCGCCCTGGAAGCTCGCGTCGACCGCCCGGTCGATCCGACCGGCGTAGGTGAGGGCGCAGAGGACATCGACCGCGGCGAAGGTGGAGGACGGGAACCCAAGCGCGGAGAGCTCGAGCCGAACCTCTCCGAGGCGGAGCTGCGTACCGGCGTAGCTCTCGGGAGGCTCTCCGCCGAACTCGGAGAGGATACCGGTGCGCCGGACCGGGTTCCAAACCCAGCGGGCGAGCAGCGCGAGCCGGTCGGGGGCCGCCGCGTGGACGAGCTCGGCGGCAAGGTCGAGTCGGACCTCGGCGGGCGCCCCGCCGAGTCGGTCCGCCACCGCGGGCAGGTCGGCCGGGCCGAGCCGGGACGTGCGCGCCGCGCGGAGGATCTCGCGGACCACCCCGGGAGCCGTCTCGGCGACCAGTGAGGGGCGATGAGGCCGAGTCGCCACGACGCTCGCGATCACGCGAGCGAAGTCGGCGGCGAAGCTCGCGTCGGGGGCGAATTCCAGGCTGCGGACGGCCGCCAGCTTCGCCTCCACCGCCGCCTCGAGGTGGTTCACCGGTTCCGTGCCGCACGGCACGACCCGCTCGCGGAAGCACTGGGCGACCCGCCCCGGGTCGGCGCCGAGGCCCTCCGACGGGCGGTGGGCAGGGTCAGAGGCGAGCATATTGGAAGGCGCGCAGCGCCGCGCCCATCCCCTCCGTCACCGCGTCGGGAATCGCCTTCGGACCGGTCGCTGCGCCCGCGAAGAAGAGTCCGGGAAGTCCCGAGTCGACCGGGTTCAGGTCGGAGACCCTCGGGGTGAGGAATCCCTCTGGGCCCACGGGGACTCCGAAGAGCGTGGCGGCCTCCTTCGTCCCGGTCCCGGGCTCCATGCCGCTCGCCAACACGATCATATCGAACGGCACCTCGGTCGGCCGGCTCAAGATGGTGTCCTCACCGGTCGCGATCAGTCGGGAGCCGCCCTCAGCGAGCGTCACCGCGCCGATGCGTCCGCGCACGAACTTGACCCCGTACTCCTGCATCGACTTCCAGTAGAGGTCCTCCCAGAGGCCGTACGTCCGGATGTCCATGTAGTAAACGTAGGCGTCGATCTCCGGGTGGCGCTGGCGGACCTCCACCGCCTGCTTGATGCTCACCACGCACCCCATGCGGCAGCACCAGGGGTTGCCGACCTGAACGTCCCGCGACCCCACGCAGAGGATCCATGCGATCCGGCGGGGCGGCTTTCCGTCCGAGGGCCGAACGACCCGGTCCTCGTGCAGCATCTGCTCGACCTCCTTGAAGTCGAGGACATCGGGGTACCGCCCGTACCCGTACTCGTACTTCCGCCGGGAATCGAAGTGGTCGAACCCGGTGGCGAGGACGACCGCGGAGACATCGCGGGTCTCGGTCGAGTCCTGGGTCTTGAGCACGACCTGGTAGCCCTTCGGGCGGAGCTCGGCCCGCACGACGGACGTCGAGAGGCGGCGCTCGATGGACGGATGATTCTCGACCCGCGAGAGGAGGGGACCCATGACCTCCTGCGCCGGCCGTAGATCCGGCGCGAGGAGCGAGTAGTGCCAGCGCTGGGGGTTCCCGCCGAGGTAGCTCTCCCGCTCGACCAGGAGGGTGGGGGCGCCCAAGGCCGCCAGCTCGGCGGCGGCGCTCAGTCCGGCGGGGCCCCCGCCAAGGACGAGGACCGGGTTCACGCGGCGGGCCCCCCCTCCGTGGTGGCCGAGCCCGCGGAGAGCGCGGGGACGACCTCGGGGTCCGGAAGGACCTGGCCCTTGTTGATCGCGAAAAACTTCTCGATCTCGCCGTGCGCCGGGTGGAGCAGCTCGGGCGCGGCGCCGTTCTTGAGCGCCCGCAGGTACTCTTGGAATTCTGCCTTCGCGCTCCTCCAGTCGATCCCCATCTTCGACAGAAGACCCTCGGCGGAGGCGGAGTGCCAGTGGACCTGGGCGATCTTGTACGGATGCGCCCCGAGCGACAGTGCGGCGAACTGCACGTCCGAGAGGACCGGAAGGAGGTAGGAGAGCCCGTGACTCTTGCCGATCCACTGGCTCTTGTCGAGCGTCGTGACGCAGCCGGTATCGCTTGTGATCGCGACGTCCGAGTGCGCCTCCTCGACCATCGGCCGGATCTTTCGCAGGTTGGCAAACGACCGGCTAAACTCCCGCTCGCTCAGGATGTGCCGGAAACCGAACCCGCAGCAGTCGTACCACGTCGAGTAGTCGGCGACGGTCGCCCCGAGCGCGAGGAGGATGCCCGACGGCACCGCCGGCCGCTGACCGGCGTAGACCGCGTCGTCGTAGACCGCGTCCTCGGGGACCATCTTGTAGTAGTGGCAAGGCTCGTGCACCGTCGTCACGACCCCGTGGACCGGGTGCTTCTGCCGAGCGACGATCTCGGGACGCATCGCGTGGACCCACTCGGAGTAGTGAACGATCTCCTCCGGAAGCACCAGATCCCGCCCCATCTTGCGCAGGACCTCACGGACCTTCGTGCGCACCGCGGCGTTCTCGACCAGGAGCTTGCGCATCTCCTTGTAATCGCCGTAGCTCGTGCCGCAGTGGATCAACGGGAAATGGTCGGTCTCGTACGCCCGATGGAAGTTGCGGGCGGCGACCGCCGCGAGGGCGACCGGATTCGAGGTCGCCGTACCATGGTAGTTCCAGGCCGTGCACGAGGTCTGGTGCGGCTCGTTGAGGTACGTGCGCCCGGTCTCGTTCATGAGCCACAGCAGCGAGGACGGGTATCCGGGAATGTTGCCGCACTGGCCACACGACTTGTGGTGCCAGAGCCGGTCGGTCGGGATGCGCTTCGTCCATCCGAAAAGGGTGCGGAGCTCGACCGGCCGGTTCTCCGGCCGGATGCGGTGGACGATGAGCTCCCCCTTCTCTTCGAGGTGATACATCTCCTCGCGGACATCGAGGACCTTCTTGCCGGTCCCCCGCTGGTGTACGTTCCGCTCTTCCACGACCTTACGGATCTCGTTCGCGCTCAGCATAATTCGGATTCCTTACCCCGAGAACGTCGCCACGGGTCCCTGCATCCCCTTAAGCTCCTCTCCGAAACGCTCCCGCGCCTCGGCGAACTCCTCCCGTCGCTCCTCGATGATGTCGACCAGCATCTCGGTCAGGTCGGGGTCGAGCCCCCTCAGCATGTCGAGGACCCCGGTCTCCTCGTAGATACGGAAGAGCTCGAGCGACGTCTGGACCGAGACCTCCCAGGCCGAACGGGTCGTCTGGAGGACGTCCGACGGGATCGCCTTGCGCATGATGTCGGCGCTCACCTGCCAGACCTTGTCGGAGCCGGTCGCGAACGGTCCCCAGTCCCGGAAGAAGTCCGGCTGGATCATGTCCGACGAGACCTGAGTGCCGACGGTCATGAGGAGCGTAAGCGACCGGCCGAACGGGGCCAGGGCCCGGCGGGTGGACTCGATCCCGTGACGGACCGAGAGTTCCCGCATGACGCTGATGATGCCGGCGATGTCGTTGCCAAAGCGGCAGCGCATGTTGCACGTGTAGCACTGGCAGCAGGCCCAGATCTTCTCCTGCATCGCGTCCCAGAGCGTGGTCGCGTCCCCGTTCTGGGCGATCTGAAGCATCTCGCGCGGCGAGAAGTCGTAGAAGCGAGCGGCCGGGCAACCGGTGGTACACTCTCCGCAGTTGAGGCAGCCGAGCACGAACTCTCGATGGCGGGAATCCGCGTGGAACTCGCCGAAGATCGTGGTCGCGAGCGCCCGCTCCTCGGCGGTCGCCCTCTTCCGACCGGCGAGCTCCATCGTCGGAGGAGCGGCGGCTTCCTCCTCGGTGAGCGTCAGCGCGCGTCGCGGAAGGTGAGCGACGATGCTCATAAGCCACCGGCTGGACAATCGTCCAATAGGGGGGGGCAGGATAAGGCTTTGCTCGGCCCCTTCCGCCGGTCCGGCGTCGTCGGGAGATCGCGTCTACGGCCGAGAGAGGTTCGCATCGACGTCGGCTTCCTTCGCGGGGGCCCCGATCGGATGGCCCGGGCGCTCCTTGTAGACCTCGAGGATCGGGACCGGTCGGACCCGCAGTACGTACGGTAGCGCGCGGAGCTCCTCGATCAGTCGGTGAGTTTCGTCCTCGCGATCGGTGGACGCGAGCGCCATCAGTTCGGAGGAGCCGGCCATCTCGAACAGGTAGCAGACGTTCGGGTCGCGAGCGATGGCCCGGGCGAGGGCCTCCACCCCCACCCGGCTCGCGTCCCGGGGAGTGATGTGCAGCACGACACAGTGTGGAGAGCGGCCGATCGCGGCAAGCCGACGGGCGCTGACCAACGGAACGAATCCCTGGAGGACCCCGAGCCGCTCGAGCGCCCGGACGCGAGTGCTGACGGTGGTGACGCTCGCACCGACCCGACGGGCCACCCGCCGCAGGGAGGCCCGGCCGTCGTCCCGGAGCGCTGCGACGATGGCCACATCGAGCGCATCGATCGGGCCGGCGCTGCTCCGGTGGCGGCCACGACGGACGAGGGGAACACCCGAACGGGCCGGACCGGACGGAGAGCGGAGCGATGAGGTCTCCGAGACCCGGGACGTGCGTCCCGCGCTCATGGGGACCTCTGCCCGTCGGCCTCGGATTCCTCCCCGTCGAGCTCGGCACGGAGTCCGCGACCCTCCCGGTACTCGCGGAAGGGGGGCGCGACCTCTTGCGTCGGGTCGTGAAGGACCTGGTCTTGATTGCCGCAGTGCCGGCAGGCATAGAGCGCGACCATTTCCGAGTCCGCGACGCGGCGGTAGCCGAACTCGCCGCAGCGAGGGCAGCGGGCATCCTCCCGGGAGCCGTATTCGAGGACCTTGGCGTTCATCCGACGATCGAACTCCTTGGGGTCGATCGGCGGCGGCTCGGATCCGTCGGACCGGTCCATGCAAGGCGGACGATGCGGCCGGGTGCCTTAAACACGCCGGTGGACACGGACTCTGCACGCCGGGTGCGTCCCCCCTAGGCCCGGGAGTCGCGCCGAGGACGTCCGTCCCCGGGAGGCCGCCCACCACCCGACCCTGGAACGCGGCCCGGGCCGGAGCACGGCCTCATGCTCGTGCGTCGGGATGTGAGTCCCGCCGGGACTGGATCTCTGAGTCACCCTTTGATCCGGGACCGACGGGAACTGCGCGGGCTTGACGCGGGGGGCGGGGAACCTGCGCTGGGGATTTGGAGTGGGAGAAGCGGCGAAAGGCGCGGTCTCCCGGGTGCCCCTACCGTCGTTCAGGGATCGGCCGCGCACGCTCAGGAGGGGATGACCGTTCCGGATACCGGGGCCGGTCCGGGGCTCCGGCGGGAGCCGAGCGAGACCCACCGCAGCGAGTAGGAGTTCAGGACGACCGAGGTCGATGAGAGGGCCATCGCGACCGCGCCGGTGAAGGGAAGTACCAGGAAGACGCCCGTGCCGAACACTGGGACGAGCGCCCCCATCGCGATCGGGAGAAGGACCGAGTTGTATCCCAGCGCCCAGGTAAGGTTGCCCCGGACCTTCCGTACGGTACGACGTCCGAGCCGGAGCGCGAGCGCGACCCCCCGGAAGTCCGAGCGGACCAGTACGACGCCGCCGGCCTCTCGGGCGACATCGGTTCCGGCGCCGATCGCGATGCCGAGATCGGCCTGAGCCAGGGCCGGAGCATCGTTGATCCCGTCGCCGACGTACGCCACCTTCTTCCCGGACGCTTGGATCGAGCGGATTAGTCCGAGCTTATCCGCCGGGGTCATCCGCGCGTGGATCTCCTCGATCCCCGCGTCCCGGGCGATCGCTCGGGCAGCGGCCGCGTGGTCTCCGGTGGCCATCACGACGGCGATCCCATCGCCCTGGAGCGCGGCGACCGCCTCGCGGACGCCGGGGGCGATTTGGTCGAAGAAGCCCAGGACTCCGAGCGGGCGTCCGTCCCGGAGCACGACCGACCACGCCTTTCCTTCCTCGGCCCAACGATCCGCCTCGGCCCGGAGCAGGCCGAGGTCGAGGTCGGCTTCCAGAGCCGCGCTTCCCGACAGGACGGCGACCGCGCTGCCACCGAGGCGGCCCCGAACCCCCCGTCCGGGATCCGCCTCGATCGAGTCGATCGGCAGCGGGACCAGACCGCGCCCCTGGGCCGCCTCGACGACCGCCCGAGCGAGAGGATGCTCCGACCCGACTTCGACCCCGGCCGCCAGGCGGAGGAGATCCGTTTCCGTAGTACCTCGCGCCGCGCTGAGGTCGGAAAGTGTCGGAGCACCTCGAGTAAGCGTACCGGTCTTGTCGGTCAAGACCACATCGATGCGGCTGGCTCGCTCGATCGAGTCCCGGCCCTTGAACAGGATCCCCTCTTCGGCCGCCCGACCGGTGCCGACCACGATCGCGGCCGGCGTAGCGATCCCGAACGCACACGGGCATGCGGTGATCGCGACCGAGACGAAGACGAGCAACGCCAGCGTGGGGCTGACGCCGCCGAGGGAGAGCCAGGCGACGGCGGCCGCTCCGGCGAGGAGGAATACGATCGGCACGAAGACCGACGCAATCCGGTCGGCGAGCTGCTGCAAAGGGACTCGGCTGGTCTCCGCCTCGGTCACGAGCGTGCCGATCTGTGCGAGCAGGGTGTCGGTCCCGACTCGGTCCGCCGTGACCGCGACGAGGCCTTCCCCGTTGACCGTTCCCGCGATCACCCGGTCCCCCGGTCTTTTGGAGGAGGGAAGGCTCTCTCCGGTGACCATGGCTTCGTTGACGGAGGTCCGGCCGTCGACGATCGTGCCGTCGGTGGCAAAGCGACCGCCCGGCCGGACGATCAACCGGTCTCCCACGACGATCTCGGCCACCGGCACTTCGAGCTCGCGACCGTTCCGCAACACGGTGGCGACGGACGGCAGGAGCTGCTGAAGCGTCCGTAGCGACCCCCGGGCGCGTTCCCGGACCAGGTGTTCGAGATAGTTGCCGCTCAGGATGAGGGTCACGATCAGCGCCGAAGCGTCGAAGAAGTAGGTCGCCGGGAGTGGAGGGAGCAGGAGCGCTGCCGCGCTGTATGCGTACGCCACCGAGGTTCCGACGGCGATCAGGATGTCCATGTTCCAGACGCGGTTCCGCGCGGCGTCCCAGGTGCCTCGGTAGAACTGAAGTCCGGGGTAGAACTGCACAATGCCCGCAAGAACCAGCGCGAGCCAGGGCCAGTCGGGGAAGGGGTTCCCGTACGTGAGGAACACGATCGCCACCGAGAGCGGCCAGGCGACCGCGAGCCGGTTCCGAAGCCGGGCGATCTCGCGTTCCGGCTGGGCGAACTCCTGGACGCAGTGCGTGGAGCAAAAGAAGTACGTCCGGTTGTCGCGAACCAGACTCAGGTCGGCGGTCGTTTCGTCGACGAACATCCCGCAGATCGGATCCGTCGACATCGGCGGTAGGCAGTGGCGATGGCTGCGCGGTCGGCGCGCTCAGGCACGAGGGTGGCGGGTCTCGTAGGTCTTCCGGCACGCCTCGTTGCAGAAGTAGACCGTACCGCTCGGATACTCGAGCTTGGCGGCCGCCTTCTCCGCGTCGATCGTCATCCCGCAGACCGGGTCCTTCACTTTCGTCATGCCTAACGCCCTCAAGTTTCCGAGACCATTAGGTTATATCAACTCTCGGTGTAGCACGTTCGCGAGCGACCCACGGGATTCCGCGTCGCGGAGTCAGCGGCATGCACCACCCGATGCCCCCGGAAGGCTTCGTCGAGCTTCGCCGTCCCGACGCGCTCGCCGTCGACTTCGCGAACACCGTCGCCTGCACGAGCTGCCGTGCCGAGGACGCGCTGGCCTCGTCCGCCGAGCTCAGCGCATGGGCGACCCCGCGCTTTGGGCCGGCGTTCGATCTTCTCGGTCCCCACGAGCTCGCGCGGCTGCGCCAGCTGCGGAGCACGGTTCGCGAGCTTCTGTATGCGACCGTAGATCGGCGTCGCCCGGCCGCGCGCGCGCTTCGGGCGGCGAATCTCGCCCTGCGAGGAGGAGAGCGCAGGGTCGAGCTCCGTTGGTCGGAGGAGGGAGGGTGGAGCGAGCGCCCATCGGGGATCGAGGGATCCGACCGCGTCGCCGAAGCGGTCCTCGAGTCGACGATCCACCTATTGACGGGTTCCGAGGCCGGCAAGCTGCGCGCCTGCCGCGCTCCGGAGTGTGCACATCTACTGATCGCGCGCACCGGAAGCCAAATCTGGTGCTCCCCGACCGGCTGCGGGAACCGCGCGCGGGTCGCTCGCCACTACTGGAAGGGTCGGGGCACTCGGCCGGGAATGGAGGTCCGTGCGCGACCGCCCGCCCGGACTCGGGCGCGTGGGGGGCCGTTGAGGGCTGGAGCGCCGACCACTCGCCGCCCGCCCCTGAAACGAACGTGAGTGCTCGGGGCGGGTGGTTCCGGATGGCCGCACAGACTCCGAGTACGAGTCCTTTTCCGGGAGTGCCGCCCGCGGAGCGATGGGCGGACCGGCTCCGACTCTGGCCCCGGAGAACGGAGGTCCGTCGTCTTCGTGAGCTGCTCGAGCTCGGACCCGCGACCCGCCTCCTCGATGTGGGAGGTGGCACTGGCAGCTTCACCGCGCGCTACGCTTCCGGGCTCGCCGACGTGTCGGTGATCGAGCCCCGGGAAGAACGTGTCGCTCTCGCGCGAAGAGACCGGCCGCACTTGCGTTTCATCGTCGGTCACGCGGAGTCGCTCCCGTATGAGGACCTCAGCTTTGACCGGGTCGTCGCGGTGCGTTCGGTCCACCACATGGCCCGGGCAGAACGGTTCATCGCCGAGGCGGCGCGCGTGCTGGTCCCCGGGGGATCGCTCGTCGTCGAGGAGATGGCCCCCGGTTCGCTGACCGCCCGCCTCCTCGCCGCCCCGTTCGGGGGGCATCACGGCGGTGGCGTTCGGCTCCGCGATCCACAGGAGATGCGCGCCCTTCTCGTCGGTGCCGGCTTCGAGCGGGTCGAAACGCGAATGCAGGGACGCTACTACTTCATCCGGGGCCGGCGTCCCACGGCCCAGTCCGACCTCGGCGAGTCCGAGCGGTGACGCAGGGGTACCGCGGCACCGCCGTCGCCCCACGGGAGCCCAGGTCCGCCGCGCGCATCGGGGCTCCCCATGGCGCCGGCGTGGACCAGCCGGGAGATCCGCTCACTGCTCGGGTCCCCGACCGAACACTGCCCAAGCGGCCGGCGTGGGGGCTCCTCGCCCGAGGCCGGCGTCGCTTGCCTGGGACCCACGAATCCACCGGGTCCGCCGAACGGAGCGCAATGCACAAGATGGCGGAAGGTCTCGGATCGACATGAACCCACCTTCTCGCATCCCTTCCCGCGCCCGGTCGTTGGCCCCGGTGGGGACCGCCCGGCCGCGCGAACCTCGCCGTCGACCGAACTCCCTCCTTCGTGCTCGGTGAACGCGCCGGCACCGTTCTTTCTCTCGGGTCGCCGTGTCCGTGCTGGGCTCCCGTTCCGCGGTGTTCCGCCTCGATCGGCGCGTCTACCTGCTCGGCAGCGCGGGTCTCGTCCGCAGCATCGGCCGCTCCGCGACGTTCGTCTTCCTCCCGCTCGTCTTCGCCAACGTCTATCACCTCAGCTACCTCTACATCGGACTCCTCATCGCCGCGATCGTACCGGTGAGCACGCTCGCGTTCCTCGCCGGGGGCCACCTGTCGGATCGTCTCGGACGACGGCCGTTCGCGGTCTACCCGAGCTTCGCCAGCGCGGGGCTGCTGACGCTCCTCTGGCTCTACCTGGATCACGGGATCCCGATCGTCATGGGCCTCTGGGCGGTCAATTCGCTCTTCGGAGGACTCACCCGCCCCGCCCAAAGCGCGATGATCGGCGACGTGACGCGACCCGAGCACGCCGTCACCGCCTTCAGCGTCCAGCGGGTCTTCACCAACACCGGTTTCGCGATTTCCCCGGCGGTCGGGGGGATTCTCGCCGCCACCGCCGGCCTACCGGCGCTCTTCCTCTTTGCCGCCATTACTTCGCTGATCGAGGGAACGATCCTGATCCTGCTGCTTCGGGAGTCGTTTCAGGGTACACGGGCTTCTCGGGGCGAGGCGCTCGGTTCCGTGGCCGCGCCGTTCCGCGACCGACCGTTCCTCGGCCTCCTCGTGGCGCTGACCGCCCTCGCCCTCGTCACCAACCAGTTCGGGACCCCGCTCTCGCTCTTCCTCGGATCGGTCCGCGGTATCCCGTACTCGGAGTTCGGACTCATCTATTCCCTCAATGGGCTTCTCGTGGTGCTCCTCCAGCTCCCGATCGGTCGGATTGTCGAGCGCCGACACCAGTACCTGGGCTGGATGGCGGCCGGGACCATCTCCTACGGTATCGCGTTCCTTGTCTTCGATGCGGCGGGAACCTTCCCCCTCTATCTCCTCGCGATGGGGGTCCTGACGCTCGGCGAGGACATCGTCAGTCCGACCCAGCAGTCCCTCGTCGCGAGCTTTTCCGGCCCCGAGCGTCGGGGCTCGTACTTCGGGGCGTACAACGCTTCGACCAACGCGGCCCGGGTCGTCGCCCCCGTACTGGGGGCGCTCCTCCTGGGACTCGGAAGCGAGGGCCCGACGTTCCTCTGGGGAGGGATGTTTGCCCTCGCGATCGCGGTCGCGCTCGGGTTCCTGCGGTTGCGGGGAAACGCGCGTCGGCGCGTGGACGACGGGGCGACCTCCGGCGGAACCGTGCTGGCGGCGGACCAACTGTTGTCGGGGAGAGAATGAGAAAGGCGGAGGCCCCCTCTCGGGGGCCTCCCAAGGGTTGCGCCGGCCGCTCGGCCCCGCCCGCGGCGAGCGGGCCGGTACCGGACAACCGGCGGGGGGGCCGGCGCTAGGAGGGCGGTCGGGACTCCTCCGTGCGGGCCGTCCCGGGTTCCGAGCCTGTCGTCGACGGTCCCGGACCGAGCGCCGTCTGGTTCTTCGACCGTCCCTTCGACAGGACCCGCCAGAGGGCGAGGACCACCAGGGCGACCGCGATCACCGCGACCACGAGAACGGCCTCGAGCACGCCGGCATCGCCCGTCCCGAAGATGGTGCTCGGGCTGTTGGGGCTGTTGACGTGCAGGGCGACGATCTTTGACGTCTGGGCTCCGACCGCGTCGGTGACGTAGAGGGTGACCGAGAAGTCGCCCGACTGGTTCACCCGGCATTCCACGGTGGGGGTGTCGGCCGCCTGGCACCCGGACGGCAGGTTCGCGTACTGGTAGGAGTACGGTCCGACCCCGCCCGAGACGACTGCCTGCAGGGTCAGCGGGTCACCAAGGTTGAGCTGGGTCGCGCTCGCGGTGAACTGGTCGATCGTGGGCAGGGGCATGACGGTGACGTCCAGGACCGTGCTCGCAGAGATCCCGAGCGTGTCGTTGGCCCAGACCGTGACGTGGTAGACTCCCGGGCTGAGGTAGGTGTGATTGTAGTCGTAGCTGTAGTTGTAGTCGTAGGTGGCCGGGGTGTCGTAGTCGTAGCTGTGGTTGTACTCGTAGTCCTTCGAGTACGTTCCGTCTCCGAAGTCCCAGTCCCAGCTCAGGTTGCCCGTGCCGCCGGACCCGTCGCCCGTGAAGTGGACGGGGAACCCGACGTCCGTCGAGCTCGGCATCGCCACCACGGCTTCGATCGTCGGAAGGGCGTTGACGGTCACGCTCATGAGCGCCGCCGTCGGCTGTTCGAACGCGTCGCTGACCTCGAGCGAGACGGTGTAGGTCCCCGGGGTCGAGTACGCGTGCGACGCGGCCGCGTCGGCCGAGCTCGCACCGTCGCCGAAGCTCCACTGGTAGTGGTGCGGTCCCACGCCGTTGCGGACGTCCGCGGAGAAGTCCACCGGGACCCCGACGTCGGTCACGAGGTGCGACACCCGGATCTGGGCGGTCGGGGTCGGCACGGCCGAGACCAGCGTGGTGTTCTGGTAGCTCGTTCCGCCGCCACTGAAGGCGTGGAAGGTCACGGTGTGGTTGCCCGGGACGAGGAAGGTGTAGCTCCCGTTGCAGCCGTAGTAGCGGTCACCGGTGCCGAAGTCCCAGAACACCTTCACCGGCGGAGCACCGCCGCTGATCGTGCTCGAGAACGAAAGCGGCACGCCGACGTCCGCGGCCGTGTTGCCGATTGTCCAGTTGACCTGGAGGCTCGGGTAGACCACGGTGTCGAACGTGCGGGTGTCGGTGATCCCGCTGGCATCGGAGACGACCACGGTGTTCACGAACACCTGGCTGGTCAGGTTCGTCCCGATCGCGTAGGCGTGCGTGGGGGTCGCGGAAGTGCTCGTGCTCCCGTCGCCGAACGTCCACAGGTAGGTGAACGGCTTCGTTCCGCCGAACAGCGCCCCGTGGTACTGGATCGTGGCGCCCGAGTCCGCGCGGACCGAGCTGCCCGACGGCTGGACGAGGAACAGGACCAGCGACCAGCTGTCGCTCTGGACCCCGGCCGACGTCTGCCCGCCGAAGTAGGTCAGGTAGCTGTCGTCCGGCGTGAAGAACATGGCACCGCCCGACCGCGGCATCGGCGAGGTCGCCTCGACCTCGGTCGTGTTCTCTTCTCCGCCGCTCGAGCCCCCGCCTCCCCCAGCGGGAGGCGTCGGGTATTGGGTCCAGACGCCGGCGCTGAAGCCCCAGTAGTCGTCCAAGGCCACGCTGGTCAGGTTGGTTCCGCCGACGAGCACTCCGCCATTGTACGGGTACATCGGGACCCAGGCGAAGCTCGAGTTCGACCGTGCCGACGGAGCGGCCCCGGAATACTGCGTCCAGGTGGACACACCGGCCGCGTCGGGCAGGGTAACCTCCCAGGTGTCGCCGAGGTAGCCGGACTTCCCCTCGCCTCCGAAGATCAGGACGGAGTTCGAGGTGGGGTCGTAGGTGGACGCAGCGAACGCGCGGGCGACCGGGGTCGTTCCGGTGTTCGAGACTGCGGTCCAATTCAGTGTCGCGCCGTTGAACTCCCACGTGTCGGCGAGGAGGCCCGCCGGCCCCATTCCTCCGTAGAGCAGGGCGGTGCTCGTCGTTCCGCTCGAGGCAAAGACCATCCCCGACCGAGCGCCCGGCGTTCCGTTCGTCGCGAGCGGAGTCCAGACCCCGTTCGCGTAGGACCAGGTGTCGTTGAGGTAGGCACCGTCGAAGCCACCGTAGAGGACCGCGTAGCCGTCGGTCGCGTTCGGTCCCGTCTGCACGTAGGCGAGCCCCGCGTTCGTCCGCGGCGCCGGGCCGGTGCCGGCGGCGGCCATCAACGTCCAGCTGCCCCACCGGAACATCCAGCTGTCGCCCAAGTAGCCCGAGCCCGACCAGCCGCCGAAGAGCAGCGCGCTGCCCGTCGAGGGCAGAACGACCAGGCTCGCGCCCGTCCGTCCGCTGATCGACATCCCCTGGGTGTCCTGAGACCAGGATCCGCCCTGGAAGTACCAGGTGTCACCGAGCGCGGTCGTGCCGGCACCGCCTCCGAAGAGGACGAGCGCCTGGAGCTGCGTGTCGTACGCCATCATCGCGCCGAAGCGCGGGGACGGTCCGGCCGGCAGCGGAGACCAGTGAGCGCCGATGAGCGCCCAAGCGTCTCCGAGCGGGCCCGAGGCGCCCGAGCCTCCCATCATGACCATCTCGTGGTCCGCATCGTCCCAGGCCATCGCGGACGCGCCACGGGCCGGGGGCGCAGCGCCGCTCAGGGTCGCGCTCAGGTCGGTCCACTGACCGTGTGAGAAGGTCCAGGTGTCGGCGAGCGGGCCGGACGGGCTGCTTCCGCCGAAGAGGACCAACGCGCCCAGGTTCGGGTCGTACTCCATCGAGGCGTTCGCGCGGGGTGTGGGAGCGTAGGTCGTGGTGACCGGGGTCCAGGTGCCGCCCGAATAGTACCAGGTGTCCGCGAAGTAGGTGCCGCCGGCCGTGCTGCCGGAGGACGGGGCATACCCCCCGAAGAGGACGACCGTGTTGTCGGCGGAGTCGAACGCCAGGGACGCGCCGATCCGGGCCGCGGGCACGATCGCCGGCTTGAGGAGGGTCCAAGTGCCGAACTGGAAGACCCAGTTCTCCGTCAGTACGTGACCGCCGCGAATCCCGCCGAACATCAGCGTGTAGTGGTCCCGTGCGTCGTACGTCATCGAGATCCCGCCGCGCACGCTCATGCTCGACGTGATGTAGGTGTGGGTCCAGTTCCCGTCCTGGAAATACCAAGTGTCGCCGAGGTAGGAGACCTCGGCCGCTCCCATGAAGGAGCCGCCGGCCACGACGATCGCGCCGATGTTGGGGTCGTAGGCCACGCCGCCGCCCCAGCGGCTCAGCTGGGTGGTGAGCCAGGTTCCGTTGTAAGAGGTGGTCTCGTTCTCTCCGCCGCCACCGCCCGGCGGATTGGTCACGAGGGTCGCACTGGTGACCGAGTCGCAGGAGGCTTGGGTCGGGGAAGTCGTGGCGCATTGGAGTGGCGACCCGCCCGCCGGTCCGTCACCGTTGCCCAAAGATGCGATCGCCGCGTCCAGCGTCGACGAGGGGTCCACGTCCGCGCCGGTCGCCACCGCGAGCGGTTGCGGGCTTGCGCCCATCGCGAGCCAGCCGGCGGGGACCGCCATCAGGACGGCGATCGTGACCGGGAGGATCAACCGTGTCCAACGTCGCTTTGCCCATCGCTGAGGCGTCGAGGCGCCCGCTTGCATGCTCGGCCAATGGGCGGTCCGCGCAGATAGGGCGAACGTGAAGCCCGGTTGATTCGGACGCTTTGGCGGGCGGGCGTCGGGTGAAACGGACTCGACGGACCTCGGTCTCCCCGACAAAACCGGCGGCCGGTCGGGGGCGCGGGCGGCCGCCCGTCGAGCCTGTTTCACCGATTGCTTTTCTCCGGGAATTGCGCTCGGCCCCTTCTGGAGCCTCGATGTTCGATCGCGGTCTGTCCACAGAACCCGGGGGCGAGCCAGCATCTTTTCGACGGCCGAGCTCTCCCGCGTCTCCCGAGCCAGAGCACCGGCCGGCCCCAGCGGTCGCGCGCGGCGGTCCGAGCACCCGTGCGCCCGCGCGATCCGCGATCCCCGTGTCGGTCGCCCTCGTTGTGGTCGTGGGTGCGCTGTTGCTGAGCGGCTTCTTCCCGATGGTGAGCGGACCCGGGGCCGCCGCCCGCGCAAGTCCCGCTCTGACGTCCGCGCCCTCTTCGATCGTCGCGAATCCGGGGCCCCCCGGCCCTTGGGGAGCGGCGGGGGGTGCTTCCCCCACCGTGACCCTCGTGATCTACCCCGATGGCACGTTGAGCGACCCGAGCGCGCCCGTCTCGATTTCGAACGGTGTCTACACTCTTACTGCGGACTTTCACGGAGCGATCGTCGATCAACGGAACGGCAGCGTGCTCGCCGGAGATGGGTACTCCGTGATCGCTTCTCCATCCGTTCCGGCGGCCGTCGAGGTCGATGCCGCGTCTGACGTCACCCTCGCCGAGATGACCGTGCTCGGTGGGGCCACGGCCGTCACGATCCACACCTCCCACAACAGCTCGATCGTCGGCGGTAGTCTTTCCGACGCAAGCCTCGGAGTGCAGATCGACAACTCGACCTCCATCCGGGTCCAGGGCGTGACCGTGAGCTCGGTCCAGGTCGGGCTCGAGATCCGAGCGTCGCAGGGCGTGGAGATCACGAGCTCGCGCCTCGCCGGCTCCACGGTCGGGCTCGCGGCCACGGCCGCCACCGACCTGAACGTGGCGGCGAGCGACCTCTCCGGTGCCGCCCAAGCAGGACTGCGGCTCTCCCAGGTCACGTGGGCGAACGTCACGGGCAACGACCTCTCCGCTGAGGCCGGAGCGAGCGCGGCCGGCCTGATCCTCCAGGGCGGGGCGAGCGTCAGCGTGGTCGGCAACCGCGCCAACGACACCGCCACCGGGTTCGCGGTTTCCAACTCGACCAACGTCCTCCTCGCCTCGAACCTTGCCGAACGCACGGTGGTCGGCGTGGCGGCATCGGGCGGCGAGTACGTCACGGTGCGATCGAACGACCTCTCGCACGCAAGGACGGGTCCCGGGGGTCCGCCCGGCACCACGGGGATCTCGATCGACCAGGTGCTCGATTTCACACTGACCGGTAACGACGTGCGCTTTTCCGCCGGGGCCGGGATCACGATCGCCTATGGGGTCCACGGGACCGTCACCAACAACGACGTCTCGAGCGCGGCCGTGACGGGGATCGGGATGACGTCATCGCACAACGTCCAGATGAGCGGCAACACGGCGAACAACCTGACGGCGACGGGCGCCTCGGGTTACCGCTTTTCCACCAACGGCCGCTTGGACTTCACCCAGAACACCGCCAGCCAAGACTACATCGGGCTCGTCGACTCCTACTCGAACCGGCTTTGGGTCGTTGGAAGCACTTTCGCCTCCCCCATCACGGCCGGGCTCGTGATCTCCAACGACCGTGAACTTCAGGTCTCGGCCTCGGTCCTCACCGGGTCCCCCACCGCCCCCCGCGCGATCGAACTCACCAACTGCATCGGCGTAACGATCGCACGCAACACGTTTTCGAACTGGCCCGGCACCGCCCTTTACTCGCTGGGAGCGAGTTCGATCGTCGTCTCGGGCAACCAGGTCCTGGGCGGCGGCGCCGAAGGGATCCACCTGGACGGAGGGACGGGGGTCACCGTCTCGTCGAACGTGGTTTCCGGCGAGAGTCACGTCGGAATCTCCCTGAGCGGACCCGTCAACTTCACGGTCGAGGCGAACAGCATCCGCTCGATGCCGGTGGGTCTCGAGGTATCGGCCGGCGTCGCGGGCGTGGTCGCCGACAACAACGCGACCGCGAACGGTGTCGGTGTCGTCGAGGACGGAAGCTCGGGCGTCGTCTACGCGTCGAACGACCTCTACCAGAACGCGAACCCGATCGACTTCGCGCCGGCCGGGGTGGTCCGGGTCTACCACAACAACTTCGTGGACAACGGGCCTGTGGACCTCTCGGGCTCTGCCGCCGCTTCAGGCTCGGTTTGGGACGATGGGTACCCGGTCGGAGGAAATTACTGGAGTAGCTGGACCGGCCCTGATCTCAGCAACGGCAGCGCCCAGAGTGTGCCGGGCAGCGACGGGATCGTCGACCAGCCCTACACCGTGGGAGGAACGATATTCGACCAGTACCCTCTCGCGGCCCCCTGGAACTACTCGGCGGTCACGTTCTCCGCCGTCGGGCTCCCGGCCGGAGCTATCTGGGGAGTTCTCTTCAACGGCACGGCGTTCCGTACCTCCTCGAGCACGCTCGCGATCCCGGAGCTGAACGGTGCGTTCACTCCGTTCTCCTACCAGGCGCTCGCTCCCGCCGGGTACCGGTCGCATGACGGGTCCGGGCACGGCGTGATGCACCACCAGAACCTCGCGGTGACCCTCCAGTTCGTCGCCGCCCCGACCAACTACTCGGTCGTTTTCGAGTCGACCGGGCTTCCGGTCGGCACCCCCTGGAACGTCACGTTCGCGGGCACGGCCGTCACGACCTCGACGTCCTCGGTGGGGTTCACGGCGGCCAACGGGAGCTACGCGTTCTCGATCGCCGCGTCGGACTACGCCGCGACTCCGTCCATGGGCACGATCGAGGTGGTCGGACAGAACGTATCGGTCCCGGTCCAGTTTGCGCTCCGGACCTACGGACTATCGGTCCTCACGGTCGGCCTTCCGGCGGGCGTCGAGTGGGGGTTCACGTTGGGCGGTACTACGTACCGGTCCACGGAACCGACGCTTGCGATCTCGGTGGCGAACGGGACCTACGGCTACGCCGTCGGCTCGCCGGCGGGGTTCGAGTCAGTTCCGGCGTCCGGCAGGGTCACGATCGAGGGCACATCCCTCGGCCTCACGCTCGCGTTCGAGCGCGTCCTTTACGCCGTCACGTGGCAGTCCACGGGGTTGCCGGCGGGTCTTCCGTGGGTGTTGGCCGTGGAGGGCGCGGAGTACCGGGTCGGATCCGGCGCGCTCTCTCTGTCGCTCCCTAACGGTTCGTACGCGTACTCCATCGGCGTGCCGATCGGGTTCGCGGTCGCGGAGCCCTCGGGCACGGTGATCGTGAACGGCTCGGCGCTCACGCAAGCGGTCGAGTTCCAACCGTACACCTACCCGGTCACCTTCGAGGTGCGGGGGCTCGGCGCCGGAGGGAGCTGGGTGCTGACCCTCGCCGGGTCGGACCACTTGGCCGGGCCGGACGGACTTGACCTGGCCTTGGCGAACGGATCGTTCGAGTTCCGGGTGGTCGCGCCCGGCTATCTGGTCTCTCCATCGACCGGGTCCTTCACGGTGGCCGGCACGCCGGTCCACGTACTGCTCACGTTCTCCGCAACGGCCGCGTCGTCCGGGTCGTCCGGGGTTCTGTCCACCACGGACATCGCGGTGGTGGGGGCGCTCGTTGCGGGCGCGGTTGTGGTGACGGCAGTGGTGATGCGGGGCCGGCCGAAGCGGCCGGAGGCGACGCCGACGGAGCCGACCGAGGGGCCCCCCGGGCCGAGCGGACGAGAGTGACGGAGCCGTCCGCCCGGCGAGAGGCCAATGGAGGCGTCGAGAGGACCCGCGTCCTCTGGGAGACCACCTTCCCCCCCCAGCGGCGCCGGTACTGGATCGTCGCCCGTCCGTCAGGTGACCTTGACGTGAGCCCTTTGCCTCTCCACGGCGTCGGCGCGGTTCGGTGCACCATGTGGGGGAAAGCTTCGCGCCCGGTCCGCGCCGTGGGGCTCGTCGGACTGATCTTGGCGGCGACGGTACTCGGAGCGCTGTCCTTGGCGGGCGCTCCGTCTGCGGCCGGCGCCGCGGTCTCTCCCGCGAACCCGGACGCTTGGGCGTACGGGACCGACCGGTGGTTCAACGTCAGCACGGCCACCCCGATGGGGGTCCATACGATCTCGGCGTACCTGGGCTGGTACACCGTGTACGATCGACAGAACGTCTCCGGGAACCTCAGTCGCCTCTCGATCGACCGCACCGTCCTATCGAACTTCACGACTCAGTACTGCTCCCCGGACTGTCGCGCGCCGGCCCTCGAGGTCGTTCTCCACCACGCTACGTACGATCATGCGGTGGGCCACCTCAACATCACGAACAACGGGTCGGTCTACGCGAACGGGGGGTCCGTGCCGGCGTTCGCCGCGCGGGACTCCTCGGCGACCGCCGACGCATGGGCGCGCTCGAGCGCGGACATCCGGGTCACGACCCCGAACGGCGTCCGGATCGTCACGGAGACATTCCGCGCCACCGGGCAGTCGTCGGCCGACCTCACCTTCACACCCCCCCTCGGACTCGTACCGGTCAATGGCGGCACGGGCGGGGCGCTCGGGCCTCAGCCCCACGGCTCGAACAGCTCGTACTCCGGAAGCGGCGGCTGGTCCCTCTCGTGGTCGTACGAGAAGGTGAACGCGAGCGGAGCCACGATCTCTCTCGGGGGTACTCCGTCCGGTACGCTCGCTCCGACCGGCAATATTTCGCTGGAGGAATCAGTGATCGGCGCGATGACCCTGCCGAACGGCACCCGGCTCCCGTTGATCTCCCTGAACTTCGCGCGCGCGCTCGACGCGTTGGACGGTCTGATCTTCCTCCCAGCGCCCGCCAACTTCTTCGACTACGGGACGGGCGAGTGGGACGGCTGCCAAATGGCGTTCTCCTATCTCGCGAGCCCGCAGCTCGCGATCGATGTCTCGGGAGGGCTCGGCGCGCTCGAGCCTCGTGCCGCCGTCGCCGCCTACCGCACCAACGACTCGGCCGTGTCGATGGGGGACGGGATGGGATCGCATTCGGGTCCGGGGGCGCTCGCCCCCACCTACTCGGCGACGGGCGTACCGCCCGTGGAGGTGTCGGCGGAACCCATGAGCCCGACCGCCGCCGCCCTCGCGGCGGCGGGGCTTGCCAGCGGGGCCGCACCGACCGTTCCCGGAAGCATCGCCTCGTCCTGGGATTATCCGTGGCCGGTCCTGGAGCTCGCGCTGGTCGTCGCGGTCGCCCTCGTCGGCGGCGTGGCCTATCTCTGGTACCGCAGGCGCCGGTCGTGAACGCAGCAGAACCTTTTCTCCCTCCGAGGGGGCCGGTCCCTGCCCTTGTGGGCGGGGACCATAGTGGCCTCGGAGGATGCGTGTCGTCGTCGGCGCGACTGGGCGACCGGCCGTCGACCCCGAGCGGAGCCGGATCGAAGCGATCGCAGGACCAACGCCCGGCGCGAGTCCCCTGCGGACCGTGAGGGAACGCACCTCCCCGGTGAAGCGTCGGTGATCGGGAGCGAGGAGAGAGGCGCCTCGTCCCGGCACTCTCGGAGGGGTCCGCTCGGACCTCGATGGCGCGGCGAGGTCCGGCGATCGTCGAAAGAACGGGTTTCGAGACTTGCTCGGCGGGGGATCGAAACCTCCGGCAAGGTGCGTGGACCTTCTACTCCGGACCGTCCACCCGGTAGGCGGTCTCGTACGGCGACGAGAGGACGTCGCGCGGGCCCTATCCCCCCGCAGCGGGGGGACCAGCTCCCGGGATGCGACGGCGACCCCGCCGGCTCGGGGCTCTGAGCCCCGCTGATCGCTTTTCTTGCCGAGGATGGGAGTGCGCCCGGCTCGGTCGCGAGACCGAGGGGGAGGATGTGCGACTCCGTGCGGGCGCCGGGCTTCCGCCCGGTCAGGCTTCGACCGGACAGTATGCCTCGACCAGGTAGTCGGAGATGTCGTGGATCTCGACGTCGGAGGGTGCCGCCCGCGAGAGGTTGGCATAGCAGAGCGGACAGGCTGTGACGACCCGCGAATCGACGGCCTTGAGCTGGTTGATCCGCTTGGTCGCGACCTCCGAGGACTTTCCGGGGAAGAGCATCTCGATCGGACCCCCGCAGCAGAACGTCATCTTTCCCGACAGCTCCGGTTCGGCGAGCCGGACTCCGGCGCCGGCGAGGAGGGTCCGCGGCGGCTCCACGACGTTCTCGTACCGTGCGTAGACGCAGGAGTCGTGGATGGTCGCGGTACGCTCGAGGGGGGCACGCGCGGTGAGCCGCTTCTCGGCGAGGACCTCCAGATAGCTCCGCACCTCCAGCGAGAAGCCCGGGACCAGCTTCGGGAAGACGCTGCGCAGCATGTTGGTCGTGTGCGGGTCGACGGTGATCACACGTCGGACGCCGTTCCGCCGGAACACCTCCCAGACCCAGCGCGCGTGCTCCTCGAGGGCGCGGTCGAGCCCCTCGTCGTGGGCCAGCCCGCCCGCGTACACGTCGTCCGCATAGAGGTACCCGAACTCGACGCCTGCGGCGCGGAGCAGGCGCACGATGTTCCGCAGTCGCTCGTTGTACGCCCTTCGTTCGCTCGCCTTCGTGCGGGCGAGCAAGGGGGTCAGGTTGACGAGCCGGTTCAGCGTCCTCGCGAAACCGAAGAGGCCGGTCAGCCGCGAGTTCTCGTACTTCGAGAGCTGTCGGCTCATCGCGTTGATGGCGGGGACCATCTGCCACATCTGGCCGGTGTAGAGGACCGTGGAGCCACCGTGCGGCAGATCGAGCCCACGGGCCCACGCGGTGGAGACGCGACGCCCGAGAGGGAGCGCGCTCCGGCGCTTGCGCAGGTTGTCGCCCAGCATTCCGAGCGTCGCCGAGATCGGTACCGGCATGATCCGTCCCTCCTCAGGCTTCCGCGAGCCCGTGAACCTCCCGGTTCAGGTACGTGCGCAGCGTGCGCACGTTCTCCGCGATGTGCACCCCGCCCGGACAGTTCTGCTCGCACAGTCGGCAGAGCAAGCAGGAGAAGATCGTCGTTTCCTGGCCCTCCACCGCGGTGTGGTCACCGAGGAGCACCCGCCGGAAGAGCTTCCGCGGGAGGATCTCGAGGCCGAGGGGGCAGAGGGCGGTGCACACGCCGCAGTTCATGCACATTCGAGCGTCGAACTCGCCGCCGAGCCGCAGCGTGTCCACAAACGTCGGGTCGGTCTTCATGAGCGGGCCTCCACGAGCTCGTAGCGGTGGTAGTCATCGGCGCGCGGCTTCGGGAGGTCGCGGACGAGGCCGTAGCGTCGCATGCCCATGACCCACTTCACGACCTCGTCGGTCGGCGCGTCGAGCGCGGCGGCGAGCTCGGGGATCGTCTTCGCACCCCCCCGGAGCTGACCGCGGATGCGGTCGTGCTCGACCATCTCGTCGGCCAGCACCTCGCGGAGGTTCCGCAGGTTCTTCTTCCCCTTCATACGGCCTCCTTCGCCAGCGCATCGATCATCGACGTGACCTGCTCGTGCGTGTACCCGAGGACGCTGACGGCCTGCTTCGGGCAGACCGGGACGCAGGCTCCCTCCCCCTTGCACAGGATGGGGTTCACCTCGGCGACCTCCTTGTCGCCGTACGCGACGCGGTCGATGGCGCCGTACGGACAGGCCTTCGTGCACTCGTCGCACCACACGCAGAGGTTCGGGTCGACCTTCGCGACCTGCGGGTCGAGGTCGACGTACCCCTTCAGGAGGAGGGCCCCGGCCTTCGAGACGGCCGCGAGGGCGCTCTGAACGCTCTCCGCGACGTTCTTCGGTCCCTGGGCGGTCCCGACGATGAAGACGCCGTCGACGACGGTCTCGACCGGGCGCAGCTTGACGTGCACTTCGCGGAAGAACCCGTCCTGTCCTACCGGGATCTTTAGGACCCGCGTCAGGGCCGCGTTGTCCCGGGGGACCATGCCGGTCACGAGGACGACGAGGTCGGGCCGGAGCTCGACCTCCTCTCCGCCGAGCAGCCGGTCCTTGACCTGGACGACCAGCGCGCCGTCCTGCGAGCGGACGACCGGCGGCGCCTCCTCGCCGTACCGGAGGAAGAGCGAGCCGCCGCGAAGCGCGCTCTCGTAGAGCGCTTCGTACTTCCCGTACGTTCGGACGTCCCGGAAGAGGTGGTACTGCTTGACGGACGCGTCGAGGCCGTTCACGACGGTGGAGATGTGGCTGGTCGCGCTGCAGCAGTAGCGGGAGCAGTACGCATGCCCGGTTCCGTCGTCGGCGGACTGTCGCGAGCCGACGCAGTAGATGTACGCGATCGATCGGATCTCCCGGCCCCCGTAGACGAGCGGTTTCGGTCGGCGGGCGAGCGCCTCCTTGAGCTCGGGGAGGGTGATCACGCCGGGAAGGCCGTAACCGAATTCGTCCGGCTTGGGAGTGTACGGCTCGAAGCCGGTCGCGACGACGATCGCCCCCACCTTGAGGGGGATCTGATCGCCGGTGAACGTCCGGAGGCGCACCGAGAACGCGCCCACCCGGCCGCTTTTCTCCACGAGCTCGGTCCCGAGGTAGAGCTGGATGTTCTCTCGGCGACCGACCTCGGCGACGAGCGAGGCCACAAGCTCCGCACCGACCTTGTCGTGCGGGAAGAGGTCGCCCCAGCGCATCACCTGGCCGCCCGCGTGGTCGGAACTCTCGACCAGGTGGACGGAGATTCCGAGGTCCGACAGGGCAAGGGCGCTCCGCAGTCCGGCGACCCCGGCCCCGAGGACCAGCGCCTGGGGTAGGGTCTCGACACGGATCGGCTCGAGCGGCTGGGACCGCGCCGTCCGGGCGATACCGGCCATCACGAGACCGGTGGCCTTCGCGGTCGCTCCCGCGGGGTCGTGGGTATGCGCCCAGGAACACTGCTCGCGGATGTTGACCTGGGTGTACTCGTAGGGGTTGAGCCCGGCCCGTTCGGCCATCGCACGGAAGGTGGCGAGGTGGAGCTTCGGCGAGCAGGAACAGACGACGATCCCGTCGAGCTTCTTTTCCCGGATCTCGCGGATCGCGTCCTGCTGGGCGGCGTCCGAGCAGGCGAACATCTGGACCTGGGTCGAGACGACGCCCGGTTCGTGGCTCGCCGCTTCCCGGACCTTCTCCGTATCGACGTAGTCGGAGATGTTGCCGCCGCACTGGCAGACGACGACGCCGATTCGGCGGGACTTCTCGTCGGTCATGCCTTCGCTCCCGGCCGCTTCAGGAACGCGGCGACCTGGGCCGAGGCGGCCTCCGAGTGGACGATCGTGTCGGGGATGTCGCGGACCGCGGTCGCCGACCCGATGACAAAGACCCCCGCAAGGCTCGTCTTCCCCGGTTCGAGCTCCTCGTCGGGCTCGGAGATGTAGGCGTGAACGTCACTCGCCGGGGCCCCGTCCGGGAAGAGCTTGAGCGCGCCCGTGTTCGGCAAGAGTCCGACCGCGAGGACAACCAGGTCGTGCCGCGCGACCTTCTCGCCGCCCCCGCCCTCGACGTCCTCGTAATGGACCAGGAGGTCCTGGTCGTCGGTCGGTTCGATGCGGGAGACCTTCCCCTTCACGAACGAGACGGCCATCCCTTGGGTCTGCCGGTAGAACTCCTCGTAGCCCTTGCCGAACGCCCGGATGTCGATGTAGTAGATGGTGACGTCCGCGAGCGGCAGCGAGCCCATCAGCAGCTGAGCCTGCTTCATCGAGTACATGCAGCAGACCCGCGAGCAGAGCCGGTTGCCGACCTGGTCGTCGCGGGAGCCGGTGCACAGGACGAACGCGACGTTGCTCGGCGTCTTTCCGTCGGAGGGTCGGACCACGGCGTTGAACGGCCGGGTCGGGGCGAGGATCCGGTCCATCTGGGGCCCGGTGATCACGTTCGGGAGACGGCCGTAGCCGTACGCCGGCTTCTGACGCGCATCGAAGGGAGAGAACCCGGTCGCAAGGACGACCGAGCGCGCCGTGACGGTCTCGTGCCGCGCCCGCATCCCGAGGTCGATCGCGTCCGCGGGGCAGGCCGCGACGCACTGTCGGCACTCCGAACAGATCCCGCAGTCGAGGCAGCGGTTCGCGTTCGCGCGCGCCTCCTCCTCCGTGAGCCCGGCCTCGAAGTCGACGAACGAGGCGATCCGGTCCCCGACGGCAAGACGGGGCGCCGGCACCGGAAGCCGGGCGGGCGCGTCCGTCCGCGCCTCGGCGGCCACCTGAGCGCGGTCGACCTCGGGCAGGGGGTCGTCGAAGACGGTGCCGCTCAGCTCGACGCCGCGGAGGTAGCGATCGATGTAAAAGGCCGCGCGCCGGCCCTGGCCCATCGAGTCGGCGATCGAGGAGGGACCCAGCACATCGTCCCCGCCCGCGAACACGTACGGGAGCGAGGTCTGAAGGGTCTCGGGGGTCGCCTTTACGGTCCCGTTCGCCGCGCGCGCGATCTCGGTCGAGAACGGCGACGTCGCGGGAGTGAGACCGATCGCGGCGATCACGGCACCGACGGGGAGCGTCTCGCGGCGGCTCTCGTCGCGCGCGAGGGCCTGCTTCCTACCCTTGCCGCCCGTGGAGGACGACCCGACGAGCTCGAGGGCCCACACGCGCCCGTCGTAGCCCACGACCTGATCGACGTCCCACGAGCACGCAAGGTGGACCCCCTCCTCCTCGGCGTCCCGGATCTCCCAGGCATGGGCGGGCATCTCTTCGCGCGAGCGCCGGTAGACGAGGTAGACCTGCTTCGCCCCGAGGCGGAGCGCGCTGCGGGCGCAGTCGATCGCGACGTTCCCCCCGCCGATCACCGCGACGTTCTTCCCGGCGACGTCCGGCGGAGCGTCGGCGTTCACGTCGTGCAGGAACCCGACCGCGTCGTAGACGCCCTTCAGGTGGTCCCCCGACACTCCGAGGGTCCGACCGCCGACCGTGCCGGTCGCCAGGAACACCGCGTCATACCCGTCGGAGCGGAGGGCCTCGAGCGAACCGACCTTGACCCCGGTATGAAGCTGGACCCCCAGCGCGGTGATATTCTTCAGGTCCCGCTCGAGCACGCTCTTCGGAAGACGGTAGGAGGGGATCCCCCACCGGAGCATGCCCCCGGGCTCCGCGGCGGACTCGAGAATGGTCACGGTGTGTCCCGCCTTTGCGAGGAAGAAGGCGGCGGTGAGTCCGCTCGGACCCGAGCCGACGATCGCGACCTTCTTTCCCGACAGGACCTTCGGGGGGCCGTATTCGGGTTCGGGGTGGGCGGCGTAATACCGGTCGGCCATGAACCGCTTGATCCCGCGGATCGATACCGTGCCCTCGAGATCCGCCCGCGTGCACGACTCTTCGCACGGGGCGTAGCAGGCACGGCTCAGGACCCCCACGAGCGGAGCGTCCTCGAGATGCTGGCGGAACGCCTCGTCGTACTTCCCCGCGCGGACGAGCGCGATGTACCCGTGGGGCTTGACCCCCGCAGGACACGTGAACGAACAGGGCGAAGTGCCCCGGCGAGAAAGGACGGCTTTCTTGGGCACGGCCTGCGGGAAGGCGATGTGCGCCGCCCGACGACCGGCCAGGTCGTAGTTGAACTCGTCCGGGACCGGTACCGGACAGACCGGCTCGCAGAGGGAGCACCCCGTGCACTTCGCGGCATCGACGAACGTCGGCTTCTGCGTGAGTCGTACCGAGAAGCCGCCCTCCGGCCGGGCGGTGATCTCGTCGACCTCCGAGTAGACGAGGGAACGGACGTTCGGATGGTGGCCGACCGCCGCCATCTTCGGCGTCGAGATACAGCTCGCGCAGTCGAGCGTCGGGAAGACCTTGCTCAGGAGGATCATCCGGCCGCCGACACTGGCCTCCTTCTCGACCAGGAGCACCTTGAAGCCCATGTCGCCGAGGGAGAGCGCGGACTCCATCCCGCCGACACCGGCGCCGATCACCAGCACGTCGTAGCCCGAGGTCGCCGGAACATCGGTCATCTATCCCACCGCCGGAGCGGACGCGCTCGCGAGCGCGTCCCCGAACTGGCGCATGTGGTGGACGAAAGGCTCCGCGCAGACCGAGCAGATCGCGGCCATCTTGAGGCGCCCGGCGTCGTACCCGCTCTTTTCGAGCAGTGCCTGCGCCTCCGCCACGACCCGCCCGGTGCGTTCGACGCAATCGGAGACGTAGGAGCACTCCGGCCCGTCCGCGGCGATGAAGACCCCGTCGAACCCGGCCCGGATCGCCCGAAGTATCCACTCCGGATGGATCCCGGAGGAGCAGGGTACCGAGATCACCTCGACGGACGCTGCGTAGTCGAGGTGCGAGCTCCCGGCGAGGTCGATCCCCATGTCGGAGATCGCGTTCGTCGAGAAGACCAGCACCCGGGGACGGCGCGGTGCCGGAGCGCTCGGCGTCACCTACTTGCCCCGCCGGAGGTAGACGCGCCAGATGCCGGCCTCGGGGACCGTTCCGAGGTACTCGTGACCGACCTTCTTCGCCCACAGCGGGACGTCTTCGGTCGTCCCCTCGTCCGAGGAGATGACCTCCATCACCCCGTGCAGCGGCACGCTCGCCACCGCCCGTTTCGCCTCGAGGAGCGGCCCCGGGCAGGCCACGCCCCGTGCGTCCACTGTCTTGTCGACCTTCAGGTGCCGAAGCTCGTCTGCTTCCATGCGCTACCCACGGCTAACGAGGGAGACCGCCGCTTAAGAGGGGAAAGTGAATTTCGTCTGACGGCGATTCCCCGCCGTGCGATGGCACTGCGCGGCCGTGTCGGTACGGGCCGTACCGGTGCGGAGTCCCACCCCGCTGGGAACGGGGGGGTAGGTCACCCGCCCGATGGGCGCGGGGCGGAGGGGGAATCGAGCCCCGCGGGGACCGGCCCGCGAACCGGTTCGGACTAGATGAACAGCGTCGAACGGCTGTTGTCGGAGGCGAAGACCATCGTGCCGACACCCCCGAACTCGATCCCCGGGAGCAGCTCCTCCTTCCGGATCCCCATGAGGTCCATCGTCATCGTGCACGCGACCAGGTGAACGCCCTGTTCGCGAGCGGTCTGGATCAGATGCGGGAGGTCGAGGACGTGCTTCTTCTCCATCTCGTGCTTGATCATCCGCGTGCCGAGCCCGCCGAGGTTGAGGTGGGAGAGCTTCAGCTTCTCGGCTCCGCGCGGCATCATGCGGCCGAACATCTTCTCCACCGTCGTCTTCGGGTTCGCGATCGGGACGGGACCGTCGCGCCGGAGCGCGTTCAGCCCCCAGAACGTGAAGAACATCGTCACCGGCAGCTCCATCGCCGCGGCCCCGTTCGCGATGATGAACGCGGCGATCTGCCGGTCGAGGTCCCCCGAGAAGACCACCATGGAAAATCCATGCGGACCACCGTCGTCGCTCTCCGACCCTGAGACCACCGCCTCGTGGGCGGCTACTTCACTGATGTCCGTCATGGACCTCCTCGCCGGAAGGACCGTATCCTTCCAGCCACCCCGGGGCTCCGGGGGCAGAAAGCCCCAAGGTCAACACGCCTTGACGCGCAGCGGAAAACCGTGACGAGGGGGTGGGGCACCCCTTCGCGGCGTCCGTCCCCCATATCTCGCGCCGGCCGAAGGTCTTCTATCCCCCAACCGACAGTGTACTTGCGAGGACGTCCATGATGACGTGCGAAGGTTGCCAGGCCCCCCTCCCCGAAGGCGCCAAAGCGTGCCCGGCCTGCGGGCGCCCGGTCAGCACCGGACAGCGCGCCGCGGCAGAGACGGCGCATGTGGCGAAGGAGACCGGCGTGATCGCGGGAAAGGTCGGACGAGGGTTGGTCGGCGGAGTGAAGGGATTCGCGGCCGGCGCGAAGAAGGGGTTCAAGGGATCCGAGGAAGAGAAGAAAGGGTAACCCAGCCGCACCTGTCCCGGCTTCCCTTGCTCGGTCGGCGCCTTCCCAGAGCCTTCCTCGGCCGCTCCGGTCTTGGGAAGGGCGCGCTCGGGGGGCACGCCCGCACGGATCGGCTCAGAAGAACATCCGTGGGTCGGGGGTCTTCGGGGGCGACTTCGCCGGCGTCGCCTTCGTCGTGCGACGGCGCGTCTTCGCGAGACACTCGTCGTGACAGTCGACGCACAGCTTCCGCTGCCGCGCCAGCAACTGCTGGCCAGCCGACCAACAATCGTCCATCGAGCGGTGACCGCAGGTCGGGCAGGGATGGAGGACCGAGGGCATCCGTCCGCGAGGGGGCGTTCTCGGATTAGAACCCTTCTCCCGACCCGTACGCGTCGTTCAGCGCACCCCGGAGAAGGGTCGAACGACGTGCGGTAAGTTCATATCCTGATACCTACCCCATTCTATGCCGTGACCGCCTCGACGCCGACCACGGCCCCGAGCCCCCTCCGTTCGATCCATCTCCCTTCGGTCCCGGCTCCCGACACCCGTGAGGGGCGCGTGCTCCTTGCGACGCTGTTCGTGGGAGTGGTCTACGTGCTCCTGCTGGTCGGGATCAACACCCCTCTCGCCAATGACGACAGTCTCTGGCTCCCTCTCTCCCTGGTACTGGGCACGATCGTCACCTTCACTCTGGGTTCGATGTTGAGCTCGGACTTCGCACGGGTGCGGATGGTCGAGCTCGAGCTCGCCCGGACCGTTTCGGTCCATGGGGGTTCGGGCCAGCTGCCGGAGCCCGGAAGCTTCCTCGGCCGTGTCCTGCAGGAGTACGCCTCTACCTCGGTGGAACTGCGCCGGCACACCCGGGTGCACGCCTACGCGGCCGGCCCCGCGATCTGGGGTTCGGTCCTTACGCTCGGAGCCGCGCTTCTCTGGGGGCTGAGCTTCGTCACCGGGACCGTCTGGCTGAACTACCTCGCGATCGTCGTGATGCTCCCGGCGCTCGTTCTCCTGTTCTTCTCGGTGATCGTCCTCTTCGGCCACATCGGCTATGACTCCGCGGTGCCGGGCTTCGGCGCCCTGACCCCGAGTCGCTGGCGCCGCTACAACGTGCGCGGCGCGGCGGTCGACGAGGCGTACGCGACGCTTCCCTGGCTCGAGGAGCCGAAGCCGACGCCCTCGGAGATCGTCGCTCCGGCACGGATCGGCAAGAGTTCCGCCCGGCCCTGGACCGAGGACGCCTCCCCGGCGTAAGCTCCGTTCGAGCCCGTCGCGGGGACCTTACCGGTCCCCGCGTTATCAATTCGGTTTGACTTCCGGGTGATATACGGAACTCACGCACGCCGTGCCCAGGCACGACGGTGTGGGTCTACGTGGTTTACGGGACACGGTCTGCGAGCATCGCGAGGGTAGCCCGCTCGGTCGCCACCGCGGTCGGCTGGTCGAAAGAGTATGAGGCCCGGGCGGCGGCGGACATTACCCCCTCGGAGATCCGGGGGCCGGGGCTCGTCTTCCTCGGTTGCGCCTCGGGAGGCTCCGAGCTCGACCGAACGATCCGAAAGTTCCTCGATCGTCTACCGGGCCGAGTGATGGGCGAGGTCGTGTGGGCGGTCTTCGACACGCGGACGACCCCACATCCCGCGGTGGCCGGCGCCGGGATCCGCCGACTACGCCGCGCGGTCGAGCACCGGGGCGGCAAGCTGCTCGTCAACCCCCAAAGCTTCTACTCGAACGACGAAACCCAGGGCGTCCTCGCCTTCGGCGAGCTGGACCGCGCCCGGTCCTGGGCCTCGAGCGCGATTGGGGCGGCGGTCCGACGGTACGGGGACCCCACCGTACGGTCGGGCGCTCTCAGTGGCTACTCGGTCCGTTCCCAGTGGGAGCCGCTGACGACCGTCGCCCCGACGTAGCCCGCGATTCGGATCCCACGGACCGACCGCTGTCTCGCGACGCCCGTCACTACTCGGCGGCGAAACCCGGCGCGACCGCCCGGAGGCCGACCTTCGCCGCGAATCGCGCCCGGAGGTCTCCGATGCAGCCAAACTCTCTGGGCGAGAAGCACCCTCGGACGATGCAGGCGGCGGAGCAGGCCCCCCATTGGCAGAAGGGACCCTCGGTCCGGAACGGTTCCGGGAGCGCCGAGCCGATCGCCACGGAGTACTCGAAAGCGATGCGCTCCGGACGAGGTCGGCTGGTCGATGCGACGACGAACGATATTCCGTGGCGGTTCAGGAACTCCACGAACTGCCCGAGGAGGCCGTGCTCGCGCGCGTCGAACGCTTCGAGGCGGTCGACGTTCGTAACGACCAGCACGCGCGGTGCCCTCCGCTCGAGGAGCGTGGCCACGGCCTCCTGCAACGCGTTGGGTAGCCTTAGGTAGCTTTGGAGCTCGCGCCCAAGGGAGAGCGGACCCGACGCGGGGCGAAGGTAGGACCGGACCGTCCGCTCAAGAACTCCGGCGTTCGGCACCAACTCCTTGGGAGATACGCACCGATGGTTCCCCGACCGAAAGGGGGCTAAAGGGCCGTCACGCGCCGGCGCGGATGCGTCGACCCATAGGAAGCCGGGAGCGAGGCGGGCCCCGACGAGGCGCGCCGCCGCGTTGACCTGGCGCCGGTCGTCTCCCCACACGTAAACGGAGGTCGCGGAGGAGGCGACCGACGGCTCCGGGAGTACCTTCGGCATCACCGGCGATGCCGGAGGCCGACGACGCTTTCTTAATCCCCGAGTGGACCCGGCTTCACCTTTCGCCTCTCGCGTCGCCGCCGGAAGGGGCCACCAACGGCACCGGGCCCGCCGTCCGAAGAAGGACCGAGCGGGCCCGGAGAGGACGGTATCCGACTTCAGCGCGGCCGGTCCGGGGACGGCTCGAACGGGGCACCGTGGCCCGGTACGATGCGCCGCGCGCCGCGCAGCACCCGTCGACGCTGACGCAGGATAGATGCGGGGTCGGTGGCCAGCGGGTCCGGCGTAGGCCCGTCGGCGGTCCACCAGAGGTGAGTGAACGCCACGACACCTCCGCTCGTGCCGACGAGCGTCGTGATATCCTGCGGCGTGTGCCCCGGGGTCTCGATCAGGGCGATCGCCGGCGAGAGACGGAAACCCTCCGCCGGGCGGCTCGTCCAGAGGTCGTCCTTGTAGATCGCCCAGTGATCGTGGATCCGTGCGTTCGGGAACAGCGCGCAGTTCACCGTGTGGTCGGGATGATGATGCGAGAGGATGATGTCCGTGATCTCCCCCGGGTCGACTCCGCGGCGGCGCAGCGGTCGGAGGAGCGCACGACGATCGGCGACCATCCCCGGGTCGATCACCACGCGGACCGATCCGTCCTCGACGTAGGAGACCGTGGAAGCGACCCGGTCGCCGACGCATCCGGCCGACAGAACCTCATAGCGCGCGGTCGAGCGCAGACGCGGAAGCGACGCGGGTGTCATCGGCCGATTGGTACCTCGGGCCGACCTTAAGCCCACGCAGGGCGATCTCCCTCAGGCCCGCTCGCGCCGGTGGGTCCGCGACGGGCGACTAGAGGCGCACGGCGCCTCGATCCGAACGGGCGCGGGTGGAGGGCCGTTGCGCTCCGGGAGCGCCGGTGCGACGTGCCCGTCGGGGGAGCTTTGGCTTGGTCTCGCCCACGGACTCGCGGACACCGAGCTCCCCGAGCGCGAGGGTGGCCCTCAGGATGCCGATATGCGAGAGCGCCTGAGGAAAGTTCCCGAGCCGAAGGCCTCGCTGAGGGTCGAACTCCTCCGAGTAGAGGTCGAGCGGCGTCGCGGCGGCGAGCAGCCCTTCCCAGGCCGCGCGGGCCTCCGAGCCGCGACCTGCCCGCGCGAGGCATTCCACCATCCAGAACGAGCAGGGAAGGAACGCTCCCTCCGGGCCGAGGAGGCCGTCCGGGTCCCGGTAGCGGTAGACGAACGGCCCGTCCGTGAGCTCCCGTCGGACCTGCTCGACCGTCGCCATCACCCGGGGGTCGTCGTGGGGGAGGAAGCCCACGAGCGGGATCCGGAGGTTTGCGGCGTCGGGCGCGGCCACCTCCGCGGACTGGCGGAAGGCGCCGGTCTTGGGGTCGACGCCGTCGGTCTCGAGCCACCGACGGATCTGCTCGGCTTCGGAGGCCCAGCCGTCGAGCCGATGGACCTCGCCCACCCGACGGCCGAGGCGCACCGCGCGGTCGAGGGCGACCCAGGACATCAGCTTCGAGTGGACGTACTGGCGGGACGGCCCCCGGACCTCCCAGATCCCCCGATCCGGATTGCGCCAAAGTCGGACGACCTGATCGGCCAGCCCCGAGAGGTCTTCCCACTCCGCCTCCACGAACTCCCGGTCAAATCGCTCGAGCAGGAGCGCCGCGTCGAGGAGCTCCCCGTAGATGTCGAGCTGGAACTGCTCGGCGGCCGCATTGCCAATCCGGACCGGTCGTGACCCCCACAGTCCCTCGAAGTGGTCGAGCGTCGATTCGGTGAGGTCGGTCTCCCCGTGGGTGCCGTAGACGACCCGTAGGATCCGGTTGGGATCCGATCGGACCCGCAGGACTGCCCATCGAAGGAACGCCCGGGCCTCGGAAAAGTGATTGAGGTGCAGCAGCGACTGGGCGGAGAACGCCGCGTCGCGGATCCATGCGTACCGGTAGTCCCAGTTCCGACCGGCGCCGGGCCACTCGGGGAGGCTCGTGGTCGGCGCGGCCACGAACGCGCCGGTGTCCGCGTGCGCGAGGAGCTTCAAGGTCAGTTCCGATCGCTCGACCCAGCGGTGCCAAGGGTGGGCGAGCCGGTGGAGCGGCGCGCTCGAGTCGTGGACCCACTCGCGCCAGAACCGCTCGGCCCCGTCCACCAGAGCCGAGAAGGAATCCGTCACCGGGCGGCTACCGCCCCAGATCAACTCGACCTCGAGTCGGTCGCTCTCGGCGAGCGTGCCCCGAGCGACGGCTCGGCCGCCCTCGAGCGAGAACGGCCAGACGGTCGCGCACCGAAGAAGGTCCTGCTGGGAGCTCGCCTCGACGCCCTCCGCGATGATGCGGTAGCGTGCCGGGCGTCGCCCATAGTCGAAGCGCGGGTCGAAGTGGACCTCGATCCCGACCGGCCCCCCTTCCGCGTGGGCGGCGCGGAGGATCATCGGCGCCCCCTCCGAAAGATGTCGGGAGACGATCGGCATGGCGTCGGTGACCGTCAGCGACCGACCCCCCGAGAGCTCGAAGCGGGTCTCGAGGATGCAGGACGAAGGGCGGTAGCGCTGCGTCGAGCGGAACGCTTCCGCCGGCGCGAGCGAGGAGTATCCGCCCTCGGAACCTCCGATGAGACGGGCGAAGACGCTGGGAGCCGCAAACCGGGGCAGGCACGCCCAGTCGATCGCTCCCTTCCGCGACACGAGTGCCGCGGTGTGCAGGTTGCCGATCAGGCCGTAGTCGTCCAGCTTCGGCTCGAGAACTTCGCTCGGCACGGGCCCCTACGGCTGGAGGCTCGGAAAACGATTGTCCTTCGTGCGGTGCCCCGCCGCACCGTGGAGGTCCGAAAGGGACGGCTCGGCCCGCCATACGCGGATCCGGCGGTCGACGTCGATCTGCGGACGGTCCGAGATCTGGGTCGGACCGCCGTTGGGGGGTGTCGGGAAGTTCGCCCCGGGGAGCCGCACCCCTCTAGCTCCCCCTCCTCTGGGACGGCCCTCGGAGCCTCGTCGCCGCAGGTTCTACCGCGGCGCGAAAGCCGACCCTTCGAGGGTGGTCCGAGGCCCGCGGTGACGCCGGCGCTCGCACCTACCCCTTCCAGCTCGGTCCCGCGGGGATTCGTGGGAAGCGCCTCCTCGCTTACTCCGCCGATCGCCTTTCGGGATCGGGGGTCGGAGGTTGACCTCGTTCGACCGCGGTTCGGCCCGGTTCCCATCGTCAATCGGCGTTGACCGCGCGTACATCTTCCCGCACTCCCCCGGTCCCCCCGAGGGTAGTATGGCCCAGGCCACCGCAGTTCCGGTGCGCCCCCTCCCGGGGGAATCGCTCATTACTTGGCCGCCGCTCCGGGGAATGGACCTGCTGGACAGCCCCGCGTGGAACAAGGGGACAGCGTTCACCGCCGACGAGCGGACCGCGCTGGGCCTGCACGGGCTCCTACCCCCCCAGATCGAGACCCTGGACCAGCAGGTCGTCCGGGCGTACGAGGCGTTCCGTCGCAAGACCGACGACCTCGAGCGACACATCTACCTCCGTGCGCTCCAGGACACGAACGAGGTCCTGTTCTACCGCCTCCTCCTCGACCACCTCGAGGAGATGATGCCGATCGTATACACGCCGGTGGTCGGGCAAGGCTGCCAGGAGTTCTGCCACATCTACCGTCGCCCGCGCGGACTTTTCATCTCGTACCCGCTGAGGGACTCGATCCGGCAGCTCCTGCAGCACCGCCCGTACCGCGAGGTCGACGTGATCGTCGTGACCGACGGCGAGCGGATCCTCGGGATCGGAGATCTCGGCGTCGGGGGCCTCGGGATCCCGATCGGCAAACTCTCCCTCTACACGATCATCGGGGGCATCCGGCCCGAGCGCACGCTCCCGATCGTGCTGGACGTCGGGACGAACAACCCGGCGCTGCTCCGTGATCCCGAGTATCTTGGCTGGCGGCACGAACGCGTTTCGGGGGCGGCGTACGCCGACTTCATCGAGCAGTTCGTCCGCGCGGTCCGCGAGGAGCTGCCGCGTACGCTGCTGCAATGGGAGGACTTCGGGGTCGCTCACGCCCGCCCGAACCTCGAGAGGTATCGGGACACCGTGCTCTCGTTCAACGACGATATCCAGGGGACGGGAGCGGTCGTCCTCGCTGCGCTCCTCGCGGCCCTCCGCGTTACCGGCGGCTCGCTCGAGGATCAGCGGGTCGTCCTCTACGGGGCCGGCGCAGCCGGGGTTGGCGTCGCCGACGCGCTCCGTGCGGCCATGGTCGGGGGCGGGCTCGACGAGAGGAACGCACGGCAACGGTTCTGGCTCGTGAACCGGGGCGGTCTTCTCCACTCGAACCGGACCGATCTACGGGCGGAACAACGGACCTACGCACGCGCTTGGGAGGACGTCGCGTCGATCCCGCGGAGCGATCCACGCCGGGTGGAGCTCTCCGAGGTCGTGCTCGGGGTCCGCCCCACCGTCCTCATCGGACTTTCGACCGCGGCGAACGCCTTTGACGAGCCGCTGGTCCGAGCGATGGCCTCCGGGGCGGACCGGCCGATCATCTTCCCGCTCTCCAACCCGACCAACCGCTCCGAGGCGGCGCCGGTGGATCTGTTGCGCTGGAGCCGGGGGCGTGCCGTGGTCGCGACCGGCTCTCCCTACGCTCCGGTCGACTGGGACGGGCGCACGATCGCCGTCGCTCAGTGCAACAACGTGTATGTCTTCCCCGCGCTCGGCCTAGGCGTCGTGGCCGCCCGGGCTCGGCGGGTCACCGACGGCATGGTGCTCACCGCGGCCCGCGCCCTGGCCGCGCTCTCTCCCGCAGCCACGGACCCGACGGCCCCGCTGTTGCCGCCCGTCCCCGACCTGCGGCGGGTCGCGGTCGAGGTCGCGGTGGAGGTGGGATTGGAGGCCCAGCGCGGCGGACAAGCTCCGCGGACGAGCCCCGAGACGCTGCGGGATCGAGTTCTCGCGGCGCAGTGGTTCCCCGAGTACCCGAAATATCCCGGGAGCTGAGTCGGCTCCCCGCAACGCCCGCGACGGACCCGGGGCGGTTTCACCACCGCGCGGCTTTTTGGCCCGCCGGCGCTTCGGACGGTCGTGGCGACGGGCCCGCCCGCGGACACGGGCACGCTTCTTCGGGATCGGGCCGGGGCCGCCTCGCGGAGCCGCCCGATCGCCTTCCACCCCCCCGCGATCGGTGCGATCACCGCGGCGGTCGGGGCGCTCGTCTTCCTCTTCGGAATCCTCTCGGCGCTCTACGTCGAGCCAACGATCTACCGCGACGCGCTCACCGGGTACGATCCGCCGTTCGACGCGGTCGCCGGATTACTGCTCCTCGCCCTCTCCTTCCGCATCCGGGAGCGAACGACGGTCGCCTGGCTGTTCTCGCTCTTCGCGCCGCTCCTGACCCTCTCGATCGCGGCGCTCAGCCCGAACGTCTACTCGATCCTCTCCGCCGCGGCGTCCACCCTGCTGGTCGCGATGATCTATCCCTACCGGGTCGGGTTCTACCGAGGTTCCGCGGCCGGGCCCGAGGCGACCCAGATGCTGGTCGTGGTGGCCGCGCTCCTGTCGATCCTGTTCGGCATGGTGGGCGCGCGCTTCCTCGCGACGGAGTTCTCTCCGCCGATCCAGGGCTGGAACGAAGCGCTCTACTTCACGGTCGCGACCATCTCGACCAACGGGGCAAACTATCTCCCCCTCACGAACACGGCCCGACTGTTCGCGGTCCTTCTGATCCTCTTCGGCGTGGGAACGTTCTTAACCGCGGTCGTGGTCCTCTTCGTGCCGTTCCTCGAGCGCCGCCTGCAGTCGCTCGCTGCGCGTCTTGAACGGGCACAGATGGAGGAGCTTCGGGATCACGTCATCGTCTGTGGCACGAGCGGCGAGGCTCGGGCCAGCGTGGACGCCCTGCGGGAGGCCGGGTCACGGACGATCCTTCTCTCGACCGACCCGAAGACGATCGAGGTGCTCCGGGCCGAGGGCTACCGAACCCACCTCGGGGACCCCTCGTCGGAGGAGACGCTGCGAGGGGCCGGCATCGATCGGGCCCGGGCGCTCGTCGCCGCGATGGACTCGGATGCCGAGAACCTCCTGACGGTGATCACGGCCCGCGGGATCCGGCCCAACCTGCGGATCATTGCCCTCGCCAAGCAGGCGGACACGCTCCCCAAGCTCGAAAAGGCGGGCGCCAACCAGGCGATCAGTCTGGTACGGGTCGCAGGCCGTCTCGTCAGCGCCGCCGCGCTCGAAGCCTCGGGTGGAGCGCCGGTCGGCTGACGCTCCGGACGGACCCCCGGTCTTCCCCGCACGGACGACCGGGGCGCGCCGCGCGCTGGCGCCGGAGCCGGGTAATATAGGCCCGGAGGGATGAGCCGGTTACGTGAGCCGCTTCCGTATCTTCTTCGTCAGCGACCTCCACGGCTCGGAGGTCTGTTTTCGAAAGTTCCTGAACTCCGCTCCGATCTATCGTCCCGACCTTCTGATCTACGGCGGCGACATCATGGGCAAGATCCTTCAGCCGATCTTTCGTCGGGACGACGGCACGTATCGATGGTACCCGACCAGCGAGCGGTGGGAGGACTTTTCGGCCGAGGCCCTTCCCGCGGTCGAGCGGAAGATCGCCGACCAGGGCCGCTACTCGCTCGTGACCACGCCCGAGGAGTGGGAGAAGCGACGGCGGTCTCCCGAAGCGCTCGAGGCGTACTGCCGGGAGACCGGGAAGGACCGGGTCCGGGCGTGGCTCCAGCTCGCGGCCGAGCGTCTCTTGCCGAAGAAGCTCCCGCTCGTGATGAACGTGGGCAACGACGACACCGACGGGGTCCTCGAGATCCTGCGCAAGGAGGCCCCGCCGAACGTCCTCGTCCCCGAAGGTCAGGTCGTGAGCTGCGGCCCGTACGAGATCTTCGGCTGCGGTTACGCGAACATGACGCCCTGGCATTGTCCGCGCGATCTCGAGGAGGAAGAGCTCGGGAAGTTCCTCGACCGCACCTCCGGCCAGATCGGTTCTCCCCGGCGGACGATCGTCGACATCCACGCACCGCCCTCGGGGACGCTCCTCGATCTCGCCCCCGAGCTCGACGCGAATCTGAAGCCGAAGACCGTGGCGGGGCAGATGCTCCTGACCCACGTCGGTTCCACCTCGGTCCGACGGCTCCTCGAGTCGGTGCGTCCCGTGGTCGGTCTCCACGGCCACATCCACGAATCGATGGGCGTCGACCAGGTCGGCGGCACCCCGGTCTACAACCCCGGCAGCGTCTACTTCAGCGGAACGCTCCAGGGACTGATCCTGAACCTCGAGGACGGCCGGGTCCTCGACCACATGTTCGTCACCGGCTGAGGAGGGAAGGGTGTCGGAGGTCCGGCTGGACGAGCACGCCTTCCTCCGGGAGCTCGAGACGATCGTGCACCGGGCGGGCGAACGGAACGTCCCGCTGCGGGCGATCGGTAGCGTCGGCATCTACTACCGGATCCGTCACGACCCCCGGGCGCACGGGATCTACCTCCACCGGCACGGCGTCGCCCACGACGGAACGCCCCGATTCAAGGACCTCGACCTCGCGAGCCTCGAGAAGCATTCCTCGGCGATCTACAAGCTGTTCGTCAAAGAGCTCGGCTTCACCGAGGACCGGGAGACCAACGCGCTCTATGGGATGTTCCGCAACATCTACTTCCACCCACACTTCTCGATCGATGTCTTCTACGACTCGCTCCGGTTCAGCCACGAGATCCCGCTCAAGAACCGCTTCTCGCCGGGCGTCACGCTCGCCCCGGAGGACCTGTTCCTCGGGAAGTCCCAGATCCACGTCGTCACGCCCGCGGACCTCGCCGATCTCGCGGCCCTCCTGACGGCGATCCCGCTCTCCCGCATGGACCGGGCGTACCTCGGTGGGCTCCTGGGCGATGACTGGGGGCTCTGGTTCGATACGCGGGCGAACCTTGAGCGGGTGCTCCACCGGCTCGGCGAATGGATCCCCAACGACCGGGGTCTCACCGAGGAGAACCTCGGCGTCGCGACGGAGCACGTCCGGCAGTTCCTGGCCTTCCTCGAGCAGCTGCCGAAGTCCCGTCGGTGGGAGAAGCGCGCCGCCAAGGGGACGCGCGAGCCCTGGTTCGAGGACGTCGACGAGGTCCGATAGCGGGACCGGTCCCCGCTAGGGCGCCCGGGAGGCCGCGCCGGCCGTCCGGTGTCGCGCGGTCAGGGCCAGTCCCTCGTAGAGGAGGTTCGCGGCGGCGAGGGCCGTGACCTGACCGGTGTGATCGTACTGCGGGGCGACCTCGACGACGTCGAAGCCGACCACGTTCACGGCCGCAAGCGGTCGCAAGATGCGGAAGATCTCCCGGGTCGAAAGCCCGCCCGGTTCGGGGGTACCGGTCCCCGGCGCGAACGCCGGGTCGAGCACGTCGATGTCGACCGAGACGTACGTCGGCCCGTCCGAGAGCGCTCGGACCAAGGAGGCCGCGACGGCCTCGGGCCCTTCCCGGTCGACGTCCTCGATCGTGAAGGTGCGGTCCACGTACCGTGCATTGTTCTCGACATCCTCCGCCGCGTAGAGGGAGGACCGGATCCCGACCTGGAAGACGTGGCCGGGCTCGATGAGCCCTTCCTCGTAGGCGCGGCGCACCCAAGTGCCGTGGGTGTACCGCTGCGATCCCCAGTAGGTGTCCCAGGTGTCGTAGTGCGCGTCGAAGTGAAGGAGCCGGACGGGCCGGCCGGTCGCGGCCTTCTGCGCGCGCAGCACGGGGAGCGTGATCGAGTGATCGCCCCCACCGATGAACGGCACGACCCCGGCCCGAAAGAGGGGCGTGAGCCCCTCTTCGATCCGCGCGAAGGTGTCGTCGAGGAAGCCCGGCACCGGATCGATGTCGCCGAAGTCGACCGTGTCGAGGACGCGGAACGGGTAGACCTTCTGGAAGAGGTGGTAGGTCCGCAGTAGGCGCGAATGGTTCCGGATCGCCGAGGGTCCCTCGCGCGCCCCGCTGCGGAAGCTCGTCGCATCGTCCCACGGGATCCCCACGAACGCCGACCCCACCCCGTCGAGCTCCCGGCGCAGCGGGAGCCGGGCGAACGTCGCGACCTGGGCGAACCTCGGCGAGCGGGTCACGTCGGTCGGTTCCGTCATCGAACGGCGGTCCCGCGCCCCGCGATCAGTCCGGCGGGAGCTCCTTGAAGGCCAGCGCGATGTCCAGTCCCGAACGCCGCTGGTGGTACCAGCGGGCCACGAAGTACCAGATCGCCGAGACGACCAGGATGAAGACGATCGCGAAGTATCCGGTCGTCTGGTTCGACGGGGTGAAGCCGGCGGCCGAGCCGAGCAGGGGCAGCGTCGTGACCAGGTAGGCCGCGACCACGGTGATCCCGAAGGAGACGACGCCGGCCGCCGTGGAGAGGGGACGGCGCTTCTGGATGCCGAGCCGGACCAGGGAGAGCGAGGTGAGGCTGACCGACACCATCGGCAAAAAGAACAGGAGGAAGACGAACGGCGTGTAGAGGTCGCTGTAGTAGTAGGTCATGAGCGGCATCAGCACGAGGCCGAACGCGGAGACCGTGACGATCCCCGCGACGGGCGAATGCGTCGAGCGGGTGGTGGCGCTCATGAACCGCGGGAAGAGCCGGTCCAGCGAGAAGGAGAGCGCGTATCGGGAGAAGATGTACAGCCCGAGGATCACCCAGAGCGCGTACCAGCTCACGGACCCGAGGAAGATGATGGCGATCAGGATGTTGTTTCCGTGCGCCGCCATCATGGGATACGAGGCGAGCCCCGCGCCGAACGGCAGGAAGTACTGGGCCGAACCGCCGTAGACCCCGTAATAGAGCTGGGAGGCGGTCCCGTTCAGGAAGTTCATGCCGACGACCTGCTCGAACTCGAAGACCAGGAGGATCGAGAAGACGACGGCGAGCAGGTACGAGATCGCCATTCCGATGCGGATCGAGCGGGCGCTGCGCCGGAACTCCCCCGCGATGTAGCTCGGCGCGGTGGAGAACATGAAGTAGAACGCGAAGATCAGGGGCACGAACTCGAGCGTGTTCGTCCACGAGGAACCGTACGCCCCGAAGTTCGTGGCGCCGTAGTTCGCAAGGTACTGATAGGAACCCGCCGGCGCGCCGTAGCCGTTGGTCATGAAGCTGTTGAACGTGGTCACGAACGCCGAGTGCCCCATCGCGGCGAGCAGCACCACCGACACCACGAGCCCGAGCAGCTCGAGCAGGAGCAGCGCCGAAAAGACGCGGAACGCGGGGCGCGGCTTCAGCACGATGTAGAGGAGCATCGCGACGATCGTGAGGACCTCGCCGATGATCACGACGTAGAGGTTGTTGATCGTCGGGAGCCCGAGCGTGAGCCAGTTGCCCCAATTCAGGAACGTGGTGTTGCCGGTGATCGCTCCCCAGGCGCCGAACCCGGGACCGACCGAGAGGGTGACGAACCAGTAGGGGAGGACCGCCGCGTAGATGATGACGTTCATCATGCGCGCCGCACCCGAGACGAACCCGAAGTACGGGTGCAGCATCCGCGACGAGTACACGTACTCGCCGCCGGAACGCGGCATCTCGATGCTCATCACGGCGTACGCGATCACCGTGGGAACCGCGATCAGCGCGGCGATGAGCACCGCGTCCATCAGGTTCGCGCCGGTGATGAACAGGAGGATCGTGAAAAACAGCCCGAACGCCGGGCCGGGCCCGAGGGAGATCAGGTTGATCGAGAACGACTCGAACGCGCCGAGCTCCTTGACAAGCCCGCTCGACTTTCGCGCGAAGACCGAGGGCGCGGCGCTTTCGGCCGAGGTCGCGGCACCCGCAGGGGCGACGGTATCGTTCACGGGAGGGTTCCGTTCGGGTGGACGGTCATCGGAGCACTCCGAAACCGCCGGGACGCGCCGTGCGAGCGACGGACCCCCGACGATCGGCCGTTCTCTGTCCGCACGCGGCGCTCCTAACGGATCGGGTTACTTATACATGTTGAACTGCGAATCCGTGGCGACCCGCGCGCGAGCGTCTTCGGGCCGCGATGGGACCGCAGCCCCACCGGGTCACGAAGGCACTATACCCTTCGCGCGTTCGGAGCACCCGGTTTCCACGTGACCGGTCGAAAGCGATCCGCGCGTCCCCCGCTGAGCATTCCGGACCGACACGTCAGCGCGCGGGTCCAGCGATTCCCGGAGTCCGTCATCCGAGAGATGACACGGATCGCCGACCTTTACGGCGCCGTCAACCTTGCGCAAGGTTTTCCGGACTTCGACCCCCCGAAGAAAGTGCTCCGGGCCGCCCAGCGGGCGCTCGCCGACGGCGCGAACCAGTACTCGGTGACGTGGGGGACGGTCGGGCTCCGCGAGGCGATCGTCGCGAAGGCCCGTCGGTTCAACGGCATCGAGGCCGACGCCGAGAAGAACGTCGTCGTGACCTGCGGTGCGACGGAGGCGATGATGGCCGCGATGCTCTCGGTCGTCGACCCGGGGGACGAGGTGATCGTTCCCGAGCCGTTCTACGAGAACTACGGGCCGGACGCGGTCGTGAGCGGGGCTCGGGCGCGACCGGTGCCGCTCGTTCCGCCGGATTGGCATCTCGACGCCGAGCGACTGAAACAGGCGTTCTCGGCGAGGACCAAGGCGATCGTGGTGAACAGCCCGAACAATCCCTCCGGCCGGGTCCTCACGAAGGAGGAGCTCGCGCTGATCGCCGACCTATGCGACGATCATGACACGGTCGCGATCACCGACGAGATCTACGAGCACATCGTCTACGACGGCCGACGTCACCTCTCGCTGGCCGCGCTGCCGGGGATGGCCGACCGGACGATCACGATCAACGGCGTCTCGAAGACGTACAGCGCGACCGGCTGGAGGGTCGGATGGGCGATCGCCCCGGCCGGGCTTGCTGCCGCCCTGCGGCGGGCGCATGACTTCCTGACGGTCTGCGCTCCGCACGCGTTCCAGGTCGCGGCGGAGGTCGCCCTGGGGCTCCCCGAGACATACTATACTCAGCTCGCCCGGGGCTACCAGCGCAAGCGCGATCGGTTCGTGCGCGCCCTCGCGTCGTCCGGTCTCGGGTGCACGGTGCCCGAGGGGGCGTACTACGTGCTCGCGGACTTCTCCGAATTCCCCTACCCGGACGACCGGTCGTTCGCGATGGCCCTCGTCGAGCAACTCGGCATCGCCACGGTTCCGGGGAGCAGCTTCTTCTCCCGGCCGAGCAACGGCGCGAGGTACGTCCGGTTCGTCTTCGCCAAGCGGGATTCGACGCTGGACGGGGCGATCGCACGCCTGGCGGAGCTCGACCGGCTCCGTGAACCCCGCGGGCGTCGGGGCTCTCGGCCCGGGCAGCGGCGGCCCCGCGCGCGGCGTCCGCGCTGACCGCGCGAGCGCCTCACGACGTCGATCGGCCCACCCGGCGCGCGCTCGTGCCGGGGCCCGCGCCCTCGGCCGGCGGCAGCACGGGGAGTCGGGCATCCTCGTCGAGATCGTTCCGTTCGTTGGGGCGTTTCGCCCCCGCCAGGAGCGCGAAGTCGAGCCGGGTGTCGAGAACCCCTTCTTCCGCGCCGATGTGGACCAGCCGGCCGTACGGATCTGTGACGCTGGACTCGCCGGGGAAGAGCGCCCCTCGCTCGATGCCCGAGCGGTTCGCGACGGCCACGAAGAGGCCGTGGGAGAAGGCAGTCGCGATCGCGAGGTGGTTGTACGGCTGGAGCCCGCTCAGGGGTCCCGTCGGTTCCTCGGCCCACGCCATGGGGACGAGCAAGGCCTCGGCGCCCTGGTGCGAATAGTACGATCCCATCTCGGGGAACTGGAGATCGTAGCAGACCTCGATCGCGAGGCGATGACCGTGGAACTCCACGATCTTTGGCGTCGAGCCGGGACGGAAGATCAGCTTCTCCCGGTTCCAGAGGTGGATCTTCCGGTAGATCTCGCTCCCGTCGGGCCCGACGACGAAGGCACTGTTGTAGAGCTGGCCGCCCGCCTCTTCGGCGAACCCGCCGACCAGAAGACGGTCGTGCCGCCGGGCGATCTCCGCGAGCGGGGCGAGCGCGCCGACGTCATCGGTGAACCCCCGGATCTCTTCCGGCCCCTCGTAGCCGTAGCCGCAGCTCGAGAGTTCAGGGAACAGCACGACCTCCGCGTCGGTGGTCTCGGCCCAGGTCCGTATCCGCTTCCAGTTCTCTTCTCGACCGGGAAACTGCGGAGTGAACTGGACGATCGCGAGCCGCATGCCTCGGGGAAGGGCCAGGTCCCCTACAAATCCTTCGACGGGCGCGGCCGGGGGACCGCACGCCCCGCCCGTCCTCCCCGAGCAGGATCGAGTCGTTTTCCGGCGAGGGCCCCCGGTGACCCTGTGGTCCGCGAAGTCGATCGCCCGACCACCGCGATGGGGTTCCGTCGAGCGCTCCCGGGACGGGTGCCGTCGCGCCACCGGCCGGCGGGTCGGTTCGACCCGGTCGTTCCGAGCGACCCAAGCCCTTTGTGCGGCCGGGGGGTGACGCTCGCATGCCCCCACAGCGCGCGTCCCCTATCCCGGTCTCGGCCCCTGACCTCATCGGCCCCACGTCGATCCTCGAGTGGCCCACGTCCGGTCCTTCGGTAAAGCGGCGGCGCTCCAAGCAACCGTTCACCCATGTCCACCTGGACATCGATCTCAAGCCCGGCGCGGTGCACGAGCCGAGTGTGCCAATCCTCCGACAGTTCGAAGCGTTCCTGCGGGAGCGCGAGGTGGTGGAGGCGGGCGACCTCCTCCGCCTGGCGGGAGGTCTGTTGCATGCGATGAGCGCTCAGGGGTACTCCCGCGTCGACCACTGGGAGGTCGAGCCGGGCGGTTGGCTGCCCCTCCCGGAGCCGACCCACGCGCGGGTCGAAGAACCGGTGGGTCACCTGGTGCGGGCGCTCGCGAGCGATGCGTGGTCGAAGGTGGCCCGCGCCCGCGCGTTCTCCGTGCGTCTCTCCGGTCCAGGGGCGGTTCGGGCCGACGTCGTCGTCCGCCGCGTTCACCGTGAGCGGACGCCGACCCTCTCGATCGACCTGCACGGACGGATCACCCCCAGCGCTCTCGAGGACCTCGTCGGAGCGCTGCGGCAGCGGCTCCCGGTCTATCGGACCCGGGTGGGACCGTACTCGTACACCTAGCGCGCCGTCAACCCATTATACGATGGCCGGGATGCGCCAACTCCCCGCGAGGGCGGCCCGACCGGCCCGCTCGAGCCGAGGGCCCCCGAACCATGGTCGCCTTCTACGGACCCGCGCTGCTCGTGGCGTTCCTGATCACGCTGCTCGAAATGACCGAGGTCGTCGTCCTCGTCTTCGCCCTTTCGGCCGGTGAGCGGTCGATCGCGCACGGAGCCTGGGGCGCCGTCAGCGGCACGGCCCTCGTGGCGGCCGTGGCGCTCGGTTTCGGGGCGCTCTTGCTCGCCTTTCCCAGGGACGACCTCTTGTGGGCTTCCGCGGCCCTTCTCGCCGGGTTTGGGGCCTTCCTCTTCCGCAGTACCCTCAAGACGTACCGCCGGGCACGCGGTCTGCTCCCGGCACCTCCGGGCGCCGCCGGGGAGGTCCACCGGGCGGTTCAGTTCGCCGGAGGATTCTCGGTGGGGGCTGTCGAGTCGACCGAGACCGTCATCGTCCTGATCGCCCTTGCGGCCGCCGGCTACGGACTGGACGCGCTGGTGGGCGCGGTCGCGGCGGGCGCGGTGCTCGTGATCGCGACCGCGCTCGTGCACGAGCGGATCCGCCGTTTCAAGGTCCCACTGTTGAAGCTCGCGGCGACCTCGCTGCTCTTCACTTTCGCAGTCTTCTGGTTCGGCGAGGCGGCGAATTACGCCTGGCCCGAGGGCGACCTCGTCCTGCTCCCCCTGTTCGTGCTCGCCTTGATCCTCGTGCGTGCCGCCCTCTCCGTAGCCCTTCGGCGACCGCTCGCGGTCCCCGCCGCTCCGTGAGACGCGGAACCGGTGCTAGTCCCGCGGGTGGGCGAGCGGTTCGGAGAGGGCCTCCGGCGCGAAGGTCGATCCGCCCTCTGCCATTGCCGGCAGGCAGCCGCAGCGACAGTGGGGGCAGGTTCGGCGGGCAGATCGGCGCGCGGACTCCGCCGCTCCCCGACACTCCTCGAAGGTGCGGTGACCACAGATCGGACAGGGATGCAACGGACGCATCGCGGAACGGACCCCAAGAAGGGGGAGAAGGCCCTCTGGAGTCGACCCGGCCCTGCGAAGGTGCTCCCGAAGGAGCTCCCTCTCGAGGTCCTCCGGCGTCCGACTCCTCCCGGCGCCTTCTCCTCCTTCGGTCGGCGCATTCCGGGAGGCTACTTAGGGCCGCCGTTCGGCCGGGTTCACGCGACGAGTGCGGGAAGGGGGAGAGCCCGGCAAATGCCGCGAAAGAGACCCGGGAGCGAGGTGCGCTCGAACCCGGGAGCGCAAGTCGAGCTAAAGAGCGCGCGAAGGGTCGATACGGACGACCATGAGCGGTACTTGCCCCGATTGCGGAGAAAAGATGGAGTTCACTGATCAGGAGGTCCGGCTGCGGACCGGGACCTGCGGGGCGTGCAGCCACGCGTTCACGTTCGTTGCAGGCCCGGCCCTCGCGCCGACTCCGAGCGCCGAGACACCCCCGGCTGCCCCGGCGGCCATTGAGGTCGAAGGGGGGCCGGAGTGCGCGGAATGCGGCACCCCGCTCGCCTTCCGCGCGGGCGAGGACGGGGCGATCGAAGCCTATTGCGAGGAATGCGACACCTCGCTCCGGTTCGTCCCGGAAGGGTCGGAAGAGCCCGAGGCGCCCGCACCACGGGAGCGGGGCCGTCGGTTCGAACGGCGGGACGAGGGCCCGGGCGAGGGACCGCGGGGCCGGCCGTGCCGCCAGTGCGGGGCGCCGCTCCGCTTCTCGACGAACGACGAGGGACTCCTGGTCGGAGAGTGCTCTTCGTGCGGGAACCGATTCACGCTGCCGCCCCGGGACCGGGTCGGGGGCGGCCGGCCCGGCTATGACGCCCGTGGCGGGGGGGGCCGCTTTCCCCCGCGAGGGGGCCCCGGGCGGTTCCGGGGCCGTCCCGAAGGCCGGGGGCCGCCGAGTCGCCGGTTCTCCGGGCCACCGGAGCGCGACGGCGAGCGGCGAAAGCGCCGCCGCACGCGCGAGTGATCGATCCCCGGGCCGAGCGACCGGGGCCGGACCGCGGGGCGTGAAGCCCGACCGGGGCCGACCGCCAGCGGACGACCCCGATACCGGCCCACTACCGCGGGTGAAGCTCGAGGGTCACCGCCCGAGGGCGCTTCGGCCACTATGGGAGCGATTCCTCCCGATGGCCGGGAACGGCGGGACGATGCCGGACTCTCCTCCCGCGCCTCCGGCCGCGCGATCCCCTTGACTCCGCGGTGAGCGGACACCCGGAGCCCGGTCCGGGCGCTGAGCGCCCACCCTGCCGCACGACGCCGGGGCTCCCCGGGACCCGATCGCGGTCCGCCCTCGGCGATCGCGGCTCGTAGGAGACCGTTTCGGGTCCCTGCGACGGGTGCGGTCGAGCGAACTCCGATAAAGGAAAGGAAGGAAAGGGTTGGACCGTGGGTCCTTCCGGGGGTCTAGGCCGGAAGGATCTTGCGGCCGTAGTTCCAGTTCGTCAGGTCCGCCGTCGCGACGTACCACGCGAGCAGGCCATCGAAGATGATCTCACCGCCGACTGCCCAGTTCGCGCTTCCGTCCGAGAGGAACGTCGACTGCCCCGCTGCGATGCTGGCGAACTTCACGACGAGCAAGAGGAACGCCAGGAACAGGAAGAAGAAGACCAGCAGGATTCCCCATCCGTGTTTGGGTGCGTTGATCAGGAACGTGAAGGTGAACATCATCCACACGAACGCGAACCCAGCCACGCCCCAAAAGACCGGCGTCGTCGCCCCCGCGATGTTGACGAAGTCCGTCAGCATCAGCGTGAACGCGAGCCAGAACGCCCCGTATCCCATGAACGCCGAACCGGCGAACATGTTCCCCTTTCGGAGGGCGATCGCCCCGGCCACGAACTGGGCGGCGCCGCCGAAGGCAAGGGCCATCCCGAAGACCGCCCAATTGTTCCCGAAGCCGGCCCCGTAGGGGTTCGGCAGGTTCGACAACCCGGCGATCATCGTCGTGGTCCCGAATCCCATCAGACCCACGACGGCCGGGCTCGCCCACCACTCCGGTTTCTCCTCCACCTTGGGTGGAGCTTCTCTCATCCCCGTGGCCGTTTCCATCGTCTCAGAGGACGCTGGCATGTTACGGCGGCGCACGCGGTTCAAGTAGATAATGGCTGTTTTCGACGGTTCGGACGCGTTACGCCGGTGACCTCGTGTCGCGGAATCCTGGACGCGCGGCAGCCGGAGTTCGAAGGCGAGCCTTAAGCCTCCCGGGAGCTCGACTTCTCGACCATGGAAGACCACGCGGAGCTCGAGAAGATCGTCTTCGGAGAGACGCGGGTGGTGCTGACCCGCGACCTCACGACCATGAACCCCAACCTGGCGGCGGGATCGCAGGGTCTTGTGATCGGCAAGCTGGCGAACTACACCCTCAAGGTCGCGTTCCCGAGGGTCACCGTCGGCGTGAACTGGAGGGACTGCGAGGTCGTGCCGGGGAAGACCGGGATGCCGACGGAGGCCGACCAGCCCAAGGTGATCCCAAAGCCCCGACACATGGGGGAGGAGTAGGGTCGCGGCCTGGCCCCGGCGCGCTACGGGGCCGGGGCGTCGGGAGGAAGGACCTCCCGAACGATCCGGCCGACATCCTCGAGACGCGCGGCGACGTGATCCGTCGCCGGGCGGTCCCACCCGTCCGGTAAGAACAGCTGCTTGTACCGGGCCCCGTAGTTCTGGAGTCCCGTGAAGAGGATCCCCGCCCGCAATCCCGCGCGGCGCGCCCCCTCGATGTCGGACCAGCCGTCCCCCACGTGGACCGCTCGGCCGGGCACCCCGTGGAGGCGCGCGAGCGCCTCCCCGAAGATCTCGGGCGCTGGCTTCGTCCAGGGGTGCTCGTCGCTGAATACGTAGGCGGAAACGTACTCGTCGAACCCCATCGACCGGAGCACGGGCCGGAGCATCTGCCCCGGCTCTCCGATCGTGTTCGAGATCACGCCGAGCCCGTAGCCGTCGTGCGCGAGCGACCGTAACAGCTCGAGCGCCCCCGGGGCTCTCTCGAACGGGAGGCGAGGAACGATCGCGGCGAGCCTCCCGAGGTACTCCTCGGGCCGAGCGTCCCGGCCGGTGGCATCCGCAGCCCGGCTCAGCTGCTGGGCCGGAGTGATCGTCCGACCGCGGCCGGCCTCTGCCACCGCCTCCGCGTAGACCCGTTCGAACACTCGAGCGAGCTCGGAGTCCGAGCGGTCCGGCGCTCCCGGGCGTCGCGGCCCGTCCCGGAGGACCTCGGTGGCGAACTCGACCTGGCTGCGCATGTATTCCTCCTCGGCTTCGGGCCGGAGGAACATCAGAGTGTGCCAGAGGTCGAGCGTCACCGCGGCCATGCACCGTACCGTCCCGGCGGCACGTATAGCCTCTCGCCCCAGCGGGGAAGCCGATCGCGGGTACCCGTTCCGCCGGGGCTCGGGGGCGTCGGTCTCAAGACGGGCGAGGTCCTCGCTGCGGCCATGTCCCGACCGGCCCCGCGCCTCCTGGTCACGCTCCGGCCCCGCGAGTCCGTCACCGATGCGATCGACGGAGCCCTCGGCCAGGTCCCGTGGACGTACGCCGAAGGGTCCGCCCCGGCCGAGTGGGGCTTGGTCGAAGCGATGCTGATCGGAGCGCTCGAGCGGGAGCTCGGGTCGTACGCGTCGACCGAGACTCCCTCGCTCCGGTTCGTCCAGAGGATCTACACCGGCATCGACGACGTCCCGTTCGACCGGTTCAGAGAATCCGTCCGCATCGCGGGGAACGTAGGCGCGTACGCCCCGTTCGTGGCCGAGCACGCCGTCGCGCTGGCCCTCGCCGCGGCGCGTGACCTCGTGCGGGCCGACCGGCAGGTCCGCGAGGGTCGCCTGCGGCCCGCCCCCTCCCAGCGGGTCCTGTTCGGCCGGACGGCGGTCATCCTCGGCTACGGGGAGATCGGCCGGGCGATCGCTCGTCGCCTGCAAGGGTTCGAGATGCGGATCGTGGGCGTCAACCGCGACGGGCGGATGTCGGCCGACGCGGACGCGATGTATCCGGCCGCGGAGACCGCTCGAGCGGTCGCGGACGGGGAGTTCGTCTTCGACGCCCGCCCGCTGACCCGGAGTACCCGCGGCTCCGTGGACGCGGGGATCCTCTCGGCGATGCGGCCCGATGCCGTCTACGTGAACGTGGGGCGGGCCGGGACGGTCGACGAGTCCGCGCTCTATGCCCACCTCCGATCCCACCCCGACTTTCGCGCGGCCCTCGACGTCTGGTGGGAGGAGGACTTCGTCGGGGGTACCACCCGCGCGGCGCACCCGTTCCATGAGCTCGAGAACCTCGTCGGTTCTCCGCACTCGGCCGGGTTCGGCCCCGGGGTGGAGGAGTACGTGCTGGCGAAGGCGCTCGAGAACCTGGGGCGGTACTTCCGGGGGGAGGACCCGCTCCACGTCGCCGACCGGGCCGACTACGTCCGGTAGGCGTCGCATCGGGTAACGGCGACCCTTCGGTCGTCCTCAGTCAGCGGATCCGCTCGAGCGCGAACGACCCGACAACGAGGCCCCGCGGGGTGGCCCGACACTCGATCCACTCCCGAGTCTCGACCTCGCCGAACCCCTTCACCGACAGGAAGAGCCGGTCCCGGTCCTGGCGGAAGAGGATCGCCCCGTCCATCCGGCTCAGGAGCGTCTCGACCTGGGCCTCGCTGAGCGCCCCGCTCTCCAGGGAGTACATCGCGAGGGCATCGCGGGGCTTCAAGATCCCGACGACGTTCTGGAGGAAGGAGAATCCGACCCGCTCGTCGCCGTGCGCCAGCACCGCGGCGAGGCCGAGGAACCCGACCCGTACCGGGGGCGCGCCCTCCCCGCCGAGCTCCTTGGCGACCTTGACCAGGTTCGAGAGAATCCCGGCCCGGTCGTCCGAGCTTTGGAGCACCACGTGGTGGCCGTCCGGCCGGGCGCCGGAACCCGAGGCGTCGATCCAGTGGACGAGGCCCATCTGCTCGTACTCGAGGAACTGCGGCTGGACGACGCCGAGGCTCTGCGCCACCTCGGCCGGAGAACGCGCCGCGGTCACCAGGATCACGGGTTCCCCCCGCTTCAGGCCCTCCGCAACGAACCCGTACAGCACGACCTCCTTCCCCACGAACGCGTCGCCGAGGAGCACGATGTGTCCCCGCGGCGGGATCCCTCCGAGGAGCAGGTCATCGAGTCGGGCGGTCCCGGTCGGCAGACGGTCGCCGAACCGGCGGCCGGTCAGCGGCGCGAGCATGTCGCCAGCGGCGGCCTCCTTCCCGGGGTCGGCGCCCTCGGTCGCGATGTCCCGGATCCCACCGGACGGCGCCGTGGCGACCGCGCGCTCTCGGCCGGCGCCGCCGGCCGCACCGGCGGCCGTGGAGGAGGAGGCTCGGGGACCGGAGGAAGCCGCGGACCGCGCGGCCGCCTGGCGCCGAAGGCCGACCTCGTCCTCCGCCGCAACGAGCGCGGCCTCCCTCGCCGTGAGCTCTCCTTCCCGGCGGTCGAGCTGGGAGGCGAGGGTGCGCAGCCGCTCCCCCCGGGAGGCGAGGAGTCCCTCCCGTTCGGTGACGGTCTTCAGGCGTTGCTCCGCGTCCGCCGCCTTCCGGGCGGCCTCGGAGGACTCTCGGCCGACCTCCTCGAGCCGGCCCTCGTACTCCTTGACGGCGGAATCGTAGCGGGCTTGGCGCTCGCCGGCGCTCTTCTTCAGGTCCGCGAGCTCGGACTCCCCCTGGCGGAGGTTCGCCTCGCGGGCGGCGATGTCGGCCTGCTGCTCTGCCGAGCGCTGAAGCGCGGCCTCGACGGTCTTGGCCCGCTCCGCGAGCTCGCGCGCCCGCTTGCCGAGCTGGACGTTCTGTTCGTCGAGCGCGGCCTGGAGCTGTCGGAGGCGGGCCTCGCGAGCGGGGTCGGCCTCCGTCGCCCTGCCTCCCCCAGCGGCGGCGACCGCGTCCGCTCCCCCGGGGGACAGGGTCCGTGCGGTCACGTCCCCCTCCTTTCGCAGGAGCTCCTGCGTCCGCTGGTCGAGCTCCTGGCGGCGGGAGGCGAGGCGGGCCTCGGCCTCCTTGACGCCCTGGTCCCGCTGGTCGAGCGCCTGCTGGCGCTGGGTGAGCTCCACGTCGCGCTTCGTCTGCTCCCCTTCCCGGGCCACGAGGCGCTGCTCACGAGCGGAGAGATGGGGAATCTGCCGGGCGACCTCTTGCTCCCGGAGCTCGAGCGCCTTCGACTTATCGTCGTTCAGACGGCTCTTCGTGTCGCTCTCGGCGATCCGCCCGGCCCAGCTCTGTTCCTGGAGGGCGAGCACGTCGGAGCGCTTGCGGTAGTCCTCCTCGAGGTCGTCGAGCTGGTGGCGTGCTTCCTCGAGGCTGTCGTGCTGCCGGCGGACCGAGAGGAAGGCGTTCTCGACCTGGGCCTCCCGCTGGACGAGGGCCGTCTCCCGGAACCGGATCGCGTCGTCCCGCTGCTTGAGCTCGTCCGCGAGGCGGAACATCCGGCTCTGGCCGGAGGTGATGAGCTCGCGTTCGTGCGGGCGGGTCCCGGACGAGATCAGGTGGAGGAACGAGCCTGAGGTCTGGTAGAGGATCGCCGAGATGAACAGACTGACGGCGAGCACGTCCGCATCCCCCGAGGCCCCCGGTGGGGGTACCACGAGGAGGGCGGCGCTGCCGACGGCGAGCAGCGCGGAGAGCGCACTCGCCCACTGCCGGCCGCTCCAGCCGGACCAGGTCAGCACGATCCCGACCAGTGCCAGCGTGATACCGGCGAGCTCGGCCGGATAGAACGAGGGATACAGGGGGATCGCGGCGAACGGGCCCACGCCGCCGACCCGCAGGCCGTAGACCAGCGCGAGGAGGGTGTTCACGGCGACCGCGCCCACCGTCGTCGAGAAGTGGGCCTCCCACGGCCAGAGCTGGAACGCCTCCCACTTCGACGCGAGCCCCACGACGGAGAGCGCAAGCCCCCCAAGGAGGGGCAGCACGAGGAAGAAGGTCCGCTCGACCGCGAGGGAGCCATGGTCCCCGGCGCCGAGCGACGGGAGGTGGGGGTAGAAGAAGAGCAGGAGGACGGCGTCGAGCGCGAGGGCCGCCGACGCGATCACCGCGTAGAGGTGCGCGGAGCGGCCGATCCGCAGTTGGAGGAGGGCATCCTTCTCGGCGTGCTGGAAGTCCGCGGCCGACGGGACCGTGACCGCGCGGGTGCCCGGCTTCGCCGGCGCGGCCGAACGCGAGGATCGAGCGGCGGTCCGTCCGGTCGGACCCGGGACCGTAACCGTGCGGGACGCCGGTGGCGGAGTTGAGGCCGCCGGCACCTTTGCCATGGAGGTTCTCTCGCGAAGAAATGGGGGGCGGCGGTTACTTAATCCTGCCCGTTGGACAGGGGCCGTCGCGCCGCGATGAGCACAGCGGCTGCCCGGGCCCCCCGGGCCGGCATTCGCCCGAGCTGCTCCTCGAGCTCGAGGAGGTGGGCCCACGCCTTCGCGTCCGGTCGGACCGCCTCGAGCCGGGCCGCGTCGGTCCCGAGCGCGGGGGCCACGGCCGTCACCTCGCGGACCTCCCAGCCGGCCGAGACGAGCCGTCGCGTCACTTCGTCGGGGGAAAAGCGACGGAACTCCCGAGGGCCGGCCCGGCGCTCGGGCTCCGGGGCGAATCCCTCCCGCTCCACCCGCGGGCGGACCGCAACGAGCGGGGCGCGCAGGAGCCGGGCGACGCTCGTCGGGGGTAGCCGCACGAGGTAGCGGGAGCGCTCGCCCGGGCCCGGAGCGATCTCGAGGGTCAGCGTACCTCCCGGGTGCACGAGGCTCAGGGCCGCCCTCCAGAGGCGTTCGCTCTCCGCGCCCGCAAATCCGAGCGCGTTGCCGAGGAGGGCGACGGCCTCGAAGCTACCGGGGGCGAACGGGCTCCGGGCCGCGTCGGCCCGGACGCGGTCGAGAGTCGCCCGGACCTCGGGTCGACGCTCTCGCGCTTCGAGCAGCGCCAGCATCTCCAGGGAGAGGTCCACCGCGACCCGGCGGGTTCCCGGCCCGCCGAGACGTCCCGTGAAGCGGCCCGGCCCGGACCCGAGGTCCGCGGCCCACCGGGCGGGGCCCGAGTGGCGCTCGAGGAACCGTTCGCGCAGCTCCCGGTAAAGGTCCCGCTGGGCGGTCCCCTCGTACCTCTGCCATTCCCGCTCGGCCCGGTAGCGGTCGACTTCGCGGAAGCGATCCCGAGCGGACGGCCCGCCCCCCGACGGGCGGCGACGGCCGATCCTACGGTCGGCGCTCCGCCGCCCTGGTGCGAGACGGAGTGCGGTGCGCGACCGGCCGGGACCCATGCCGGGTCCCTCCGCGGACCGGGGATAGCGTTTTCCGGGGGACTTCGGGGACCCCGCACGGTTTATGAACGGATGGTCACTGTGCTCGAGTGCGTTCCCATGCCGTACTACGAGTGTCCGAAATGCGGGGGGGGCTACGTGATCGACCCCGCGCCGCCCCATCCGACCTGTGACCGCGACGGCGCCCGCCTGAAGCGCGCGAGCGAAGCCTCCTACCAGCGCAACGCCCGGGAAGACTGAGCCCTCGCCCTTCCGTCCGCCCCGACCGGATCATGGAATCCCCGAGCGGACGCTATGGACCGCTCGTGCACCGGTCCGTCCACCGGGCGGCGGTCCTCTGGATCGTCGGCGCGGTCCAGTTCGTCCTGGCCCAGGTCGCCGTGCAGCTCGCGTGGGATGCCCATCTCGGGAACCCGAACTACAGCCTCGCGCACAACTACATCAGCGATCTGGGCGCGGTCGGCTGCGGCCAGGTCATGGGCCGCTTCGTCTGCTCGCCATGGCACGACGTCTTCAACGGCTCGATCATCGTCCTCGGGATCCTCCTCATTCTGGGCGTCCTCTGGATCCCGACGGCGTTTCCGACCCGACCGATCCGCCGCATCGCGCTCGGCCTCCTCGTCGTCGCCGGGATCGGGGCGATCGGGGTCGGCCTCGCCCCCGAGAACGTCGCGCTCACCGCCCACCTCGTCGCGGCCCTGCTCGCGTTCGTGGGCGCGAACCTCGCGCTCGTGGTCCTCGGGTTCGCGATGTTCCGCGATACCCGCTGGGACGGGTACCGGGTCTACACGGTCCTCTCCGGGCTCGTCGGCCTCGTGGCGGTCGGTCTCCTGGCGGCGCGCGCGTACGACTGGGGAGGGCTCTGGTCCGCCTTTGGCGCGGGAGGGATGGAGCGGCTGACCCTCGCTCCCGCGCTGCTCTGGACGATCCTCGTCTCCTTCCATCTGCTCCAGATCCGTTCCTACGCTCCGGCCCGCGTTTAGGACGAACGACGACCGGGATCGCTTCGATGCGGGTCGGGGCGAGCACGGCTAGTACTGCCGGGTCCTGCCGATCGGTACCTCGGAAGGAGGCGGCGGACCCATGAGCGACGAACCGAAAGGCTGTCCGAACTGCGGCGGCCGCCTCACCGAGCCGATCAGCGGGGACGTCCACTGCTACGTGGAGTGCACGGCGTGCGGGAGTCGATTCGATCTCAAGGACCCTCGGATCGACGTGGCGTGAGCAGGGACCGTTCGCCCGCGTCGTCGAGCCCCTGCGGGGAGCCCCGGCCCCGCGTCGCGTGCCAACGATCCTCCGGGAGCACGCTCCCGCACCCGGCGAGGGAACGGAAAGGGCTCCGGCGGCGTCCCGCAGGATCTCTGCGGGCGCCGCCGGGGCGGAACGGTAGGCTCAGGTCGTCTCGCCGAACCTCTTGATGTCCTCGGGACCTTCCTTCTTGCGTACCGGTCCGGCGCCCTGCACCTGGACTCGGATCTGCTCGACGACCTCGGGGTTCGAGAGCGTGGTGATGTCGCCGTAGTCCATCGAGTTCGAGATCGAGGCGAGGACCCTGCGCATGATCTTCCCCGACCGGGTCTTCGGCATGTCCGGTACGATCCGCACCATCCGCGGGCGGGCGATCTTGCCGATGTTGGTCTCGATCGCCCGGGTCACCCGGGCCATGATCTCGGGGTCGGCCTTGACCCCGGGCTTCAGCGAAACGTAAACCTCCGGCACCCGGCCGCGCTCGGCGTCCACGATCGGGACGACCGCCGCCTCCGCGATCTCGGGCACCGTGAGGCACGCCGACTCGAGCTCCTTGGTCCCGAGACGGTGACCGGCCACATTGATCACGTCGTCGATGCGGCCGAGAATGCGGACGTAGCCGTCCTTCGCCCAGAGCGCCCCGTCGCCGGCGAGCCACGGCCAGTCGTGCCAGTCGGTCGAGTTCTTGTTCTTGTTGTACTTCCCGTAGTACTGGCGGACGAACCGCTCGTTGTCGCCCCAGATCGTCTGCATGAGCCCCGGCCACGGATTCCGGATGCAGATGTTCCCGGCGCGGTTCGAGCCGGGAGGTATCTCCTTCCCGTGCTCGTCGTAGATGACGGGGTAGATCCCGGGCATGGGCGGCCCGGTACTGCCGGGCTTCATCGGATCGATCGCGGGTTTGGTCGAGCAGAGGAACCCTCCGGTCTCCGTGAGCCACCAGGTGTCGGTGATCGCCGCCTTGCCGCGGCCGACCGTGTGGTAGTACCAGAGCCACGCTTCCGGCTCGATCGGCTCCCCGACCGTCGTCATGCACTTGAAGTGCAGGTCGTACTTCTTCGGCTCGTCCGGCCCGAGCTTGCGCAGCATCCGGATCGCCGTCGGGGACGTATGGAAGATGTTCACCCCGAGCCGCTGGGCGATCCGCCAAGGACGCCCGGCGTCCGGGAACGTCGGCACCCCCTCGTACATCACCGTCGTCGCGGCGAGCGCGAGCGGTCCGTAGACGATGAACGAGTGACCGGTGATCCACCCGATGTCGGCCATGCACCAGTAGACATCCGTCGTGTGGATGTCCTGAATGAACTTCGAGGCCCCCGTGACGTAGGCGAGGTAGCCGCCGGTGGAGTGCTGGACCCCCTTCGGCTTCCCCGTGGAGCCGCTCGTGTACATCAGGAAGAACGGAGCCTCGGCCGGCATCGACACCGGGGCGATCCGGTGGCCGGCGTAACGCTTCAGCTCCTCGTTGACGACATAGTCCCGGCCCTCGACCATCGGCGTCGAGCTCGCGGCGCGGTCCCGGAACCGCCGCCAGATCAGGACCTTGTCGACCTTCTGGCCCTCCTCGGCCGCCTTCTTGACCGCGATGTCCGCGGAGGCCTTGTGATCGATGACCTTGCCGCTGCGGTAGTAGCCGTCCATCGTGATCAGGACCCGGCTTCCCGAGTCGACGATCCGGGCGCCGCAGGCCTCCCCGCTGAAGCCGCCGAACACGACCGAGTGGATGATGCCCAGCCGCGCACAGGCGAGCATCGTCACCGGTAGTTCGGGCACCATCGGCATGTGAATCGTCACCCGGTCGCCGGTCTTGAGCCCGCAGAAGTCCCGGAGCAGGGCGGCCATCTCGTTGACCTGAACGTACAGCTCCTGGAAGGTGAGGGCCACGACGGGGTCGTCCTCCGCTTCGGAGACCCAGAGGATCGCCGCCTTGTTGGCGTGCTTGTCGAGGTGGCGGTCGATGCAGTTGTAGGAGACGTTCAGCTTGCCGCCAACGAACCACTTCCAGAACGGCGCGTTGCTCGAGTCGAGCGTCGTCGTCCAGTACTTGTCCCAAGTCAGGAGGTCGGCGTACTCGCGATAGCATTCCGGGAAGTTCTTCTCCGAGAACCGCTCCAGAACCGCCGGATCCGTGAGGTTCGCCTGCCCGATGAATTTCGGGGTCGGGTGGAAGTACTCCTCTTCCTTCCAGTGGACCGCGATCTCCGCCTCGGAAAGGCGCATCTCATCCTCTTTGGCTTCTCGGGCCTCCCGGTCGTTCTGGGCCTCCGCCATCTCGGTAGAACACCCCGTGGCTGCGCGCACGTGCGCCCGGGTTATACCTGTTACGATTTGGCATGCCCCGGTATAGCAGCGCCTCCGGGTGCGGGGTGAGGTCCCGCCGGGAGGCCGCTCCGGTGCGGGGGGAGGGCCGGACCGGCGCCGTACGACCGCTTCGGGCGCCGGACTCCCGTCGTCGACCGGGACGCCCTCGGCGTTCGCTCGAGGGGGGGTCGAACGGCTTTAAGCCCTGATTCCGTTCCGCCTCTCTCGGTGCCTCATGCCGGGAGCAGGTCACACGACCGAGCGACCCGAGAAGACCGTGCACCTGAGGATCGATCCGAATGACGAGTCCACGACCCTCGAAGACGTCCTCACCCGCATCTCCGAGCTCCAGCGCAAGCACCCCGACCGGGAGGTCTTCTTCGACGGCGACGAGTACGCCATCTGCTCCCGACCGAAACGGGCGCGCGCGAGCGCCGTCCATTGAGCCCGCCGACCTCGGGGCCCCGCTGCTCGTACTGAATCTCAAGGTATACCCCGGCCACCTCGGCCCGGGGGCGGAACGGACCGCGCGCCTCCTGGAGGAAGCGGGCCGGGCCGCCGGCGTAAGGGTCGCGATCTCTCCCGCGACGCCCGACCTCGCGCGCGTCGCCGCTTCGGTCTCGATTCCCGTCCTCGCCCAGCACGTCGATCCGCTCGACGCCGGTGCGCACACCGGCTTCGTTCCGCCCGAAGCGCTCCGCGCGGCCGGCGCCTGGGGCAGTCTCGTGAACCACTCCGAGCATCCCTTGAGCGGCGTGGACGTCGGGAATGCCGTGCGCCGGCTCGAGAACCTGGGCCTGGTCGCCGTCGTCTGCGCCCGCGATGTGCCCGCTGCCCGCCGTCTCGCCCGCTCGCACCCGGGATATCTCGCCGTGGAGCCCCCCGAGCTCATCGGCGGGGACCGGGCGGTCTCCTCGGCGCGACCCGACGTCATCACGGGCTCGGTCGCCGCCGTGCACCGCGTCGCGCCACGGACCCGGGTGCTCTGCGGCGCCGGGGTGCACGACCGACGCGATGTCCGGCGGGCACTCGAGCTCGGGAGCGATGGCGTGCTCGTGGCGAGCGCCGTCACTCGCGCGGCGGACCCCAAGGCCGCGCTCGAGGAGCTCCTCGCCGGCTACTGAGCCCGGCCCCGTTCTCGCCTCCGGTCCGTGAGGCGGGGTTTCATTTGCTCCTCCCGATTCCGGACACCGCCATGACCTCCCGAACGCACGCCCGAAAGAGCTCCGCGCGACCCCGACGCGCGCGGAAGGCGGCCGCGGCCGTCGGGGGCCACCGGTCGGGGGGACGGGGCCGTGGCCACCCCCGCGTGCGACGCGAATCGGAGACGGGCACGACCCGATCCGACGGGGCCCGCGCAGGGGTGTCGGGCTCGGGCCGGCCGCGTCCTCTGCGCCGCGTCCCTTCGGTTGCGACCGACCGGGAGCGGACCGGTCGACCGCTGCACATCGTGATGGTGGGATGGGAGTGGCCTCCCGGCCACACCGGGGGGCTCGGCGTCCACTGCTTCGAGCTCTCCCGGGAGCTCACGCGCCTCGGACACCGGATCACGTTCCTCACGCCCTTCCCCGGTCCGTTCACCCCGGTCGAGGGCGTCGACTTCCGCTCTCCGGGCGAGGAGCGATCCGCCGCGCCGGTGGAGGGGGGCCCGACGGAAACGTACCCCCCCGCCTACTGGGCCGGCGCTTCCCCGGACAGCCCCTTTGCGAACGCGACCGAAGGGTACAACGCGTGGGTCGCCGCGCGCCGGGACCTCGGAGAGTTTGACCTCGTGCACGTGCACGACTGGTTCGGAACCGTCGGCGGCCGTGATCTTGCCCGGCGGGCCCGCCGGCCGATGGTGATGACGGTCCATTCCACGGAGTACGATCGCTCCCTGAACCATCCCTGGGACCACATCCTCTCGCACGAACAGCTCGGCATCGACGCGGCGGATCGGGTGATCGCGGTCAGCCGGCACCTTCGGCAGCAGCTGATCGAACGGTACCATGCGGACCCCGACAAGGTCCGCGTCATCTACAACGCGGTCCGGCCCAGCGAGCGACTCGAGCGGATCGACCCGACACGCCGGGTCGTCCTCTACGTCGGTCGCCTCGCGGCGATGAAGGGCGTCGATACCTATCTCCGAGCCGCGGCCCGCGTCGCCCCCATGGTGCCCGACGCGCTCTTCGTGGTGGCCGGCGAGGGACCGGAGTATCCGCGCCTGGTCGAGCTCGCGGCGCAGCTCGAGATCGGCGACCGGGTCATGTTCCTCGGCAAGGTGAGCGAGGAGGAACGGGAGGTCCTGCTCTCGGGTGCGTCCGTCTTCGTGCTCCCCTCGGTGGTCGAGCCGTTCGGGATCGCCGCGCTCGAGGCGATGGCGGCCGGAGTGCCCACGATCGTTTCGAAGACGAGCGGGATCGCCGAGATCAGCTCGTCGACCTTCCGCGTCGACTTCTGGGACGTCGACGAGTTCGCGAGCCGCATCGCCGAGATTCTCGAGTACCCGACCCTCGGGACCTCGATGGGCGAGGCCGGCCGGTGGGAGGCCCTCCGCGAGGGGTGGTCCGAGCGGGCGCGGGAGACCGTCGGAGTCTATCTCGAAGCGAAAGCCGCGCGCGAAGGGCGGGGACCCGCGTGAGACGTGGGCCCGCGCGGGGAGCGACGCTCCCGGCGGCCGCTCACTCCGGAAGCTCCGTGAAGGAGAGCGCGTAGAGGAACTTGTCGCCGCGGATTCCTCGGAACGTCACGTCGACGCAATCTCCCGGGCCGACCCATTGAGGCGTGGAGTACACGGTGCGACTCGCGGCGGGGTTGAGCGCCGGGCCGGTCTGGTAGGTCGAGTAGCCTCCGGTCGACTGGAGCCGGTCCCCCGGGGCGAAGTGGACGACCTCGCAGAGGACCCCGCGATCGGAGCGCCGTGCCGCGACCGCCGTCCGGTCGCCCGGGGCATCGGCGACGACGCACCGGAGGTAGGCGTTGTGGAGGTACCACCTCTTCCCCGGTGGGGGAGGACCGACCGAAAAGAGCCGGCGCTCCCCGTTGCCTCGGTGACGGAGGAACCGGACGACGCTGACTCCCGGCCCCGCGTCGGTCCAGGCGAGCTCGAGGTCCGCCGAATTCCCGACCGCCAGGTCGGAACCGAAGATCACCTCGAGTCCTGAGTTCAGCCGGAGCGGCTGGGCCCACGCGGTCCAGCTCCCCGTCGAGTGGGGGGAGGACCCGGTCCCCCCCGCTCCGACGAAGAGGCCGGTCTCTCCGGGCTTGATCGGGGCGGTCGCGAGGAAATCCAGGTTCGGATTGAAGAGCGTCTCGTCGCCTTCGGTCACCCGGACGAACCGGCTGAAGAAGAACGCGTGCTGGCGCCACCCCGCGGGGACCGCCGCGTGGACCGTGATGCGGGCGCCGGTGAGCTCGAAGACCCGCCCCTCCGGGGGACGCAGGACCGTGGCTACGTCCGGTACGTGCGGTCCTCTCGCCGTAGCGGTGCCGGCATACGTCTCGGCATACCGTCCGGCCCCCGCGGGCGGCCCGGCCGTGGGGTGGGGGTTGAAGAGTCCCATGATCGACATCGTCGTCCACGTGAGGAGCGACCCGCGTCGGCCGGGCCTCGAGAACGCGGAAACGGTGCCTTCGTCCATCGCACCGGCAGGCCTTCGGTTCTTTGTAACGGGTGCACCCCCCGACAATCGGATGAGGGTCGTGCCGTCGTGGACGGACCTTAGGGGCGACGCTTCCCCCGGGGGAGGAAGGGGTTGGTGACCGACGGCGACGCACGCGTCGGTCCCGGATCCGGAGCTGCGTCCGTCGCCTTTCTACACCTGGGTGAACACGAGCACCCACATGGCCTGGGCGGTCGCGGGTCCCGTAAACTGCGCCGTGATGTATTCCGTTCCGTAGAGCGAGACTTGCGGCCCCCACACGGTCTGCGTCCCGTACCGGTTCAACGCGGGTCCGGTCTGCACCGTGGAGTAGCCCCCGGTGCACCGGACCAGCACTCCCACCGGGAAGTTGCTGCCCTGGTCGAGCGTCATTCCGGTCGAGGTCCGGATGAGGATCGACCGGGAACCGCTCGAACTGGCCTTGATGTCGGCAAAGGCGTTCATCAAGTACCAGCTCTTGCCGGCGGGCGCCGCGATCCTAAAGGTGAGGGCTCCCCCTTTCAGGTAGAGGTTCGCCCCGTACTCCACGATCGTCGTGCCGCTGCCCAGGTTCGCGTAGTTGACCGTGACCGTCACCGAGTTGCCCATTCCGATGATCGCCCCCATGACGATCTGGATCTCGGAGTTCAGCTGGATCGGCTGCGTGAAGCGGTACCAGCTCCAGGCGGAGTTCGGGGAGGGCCCCGTCCCACCCGCGCCGACCTTCGTTCCCAGCTTCCCGCTCTGGATCCCCATGTGGGCCAGGACATCCAGGTTCGGGTCCGCGAGTCCCGGGTACGAGTTTGGATTCTGGACCGTCCGCGTGAAGAGGAACGCGTCCTGATCGAACCCGGTCTTCGTCCCGAAGTGACCGGTCAGCTGCACGGTCTTGATCTGCCACCAGCTCCCCACCGGTGGGGAGGGAAGCACGAGCACGTCCGGGGCGTTCCCGGGCCGATGTGTCATTGTTCCGTAGTAGGTCTTCGAGTAGCTCAGGCTCGGCGCGTTCGCCGTCGTCCCTATGCTCGACGCTCCTGCGGCTGCGCTAGCGGTGCCGGAAAACAGGGCGACAATCACCAGGAGCAGTATTGCTCCTAGCGCGCCCGCCACCACCGGCAGCCGTCGACTTATCGGCGGCACAGTCGCTTTGGCCTCGTACTCCTACATATACGTCAGTCTAATCGGGAAACCGGTTCCCTGTACCTGACGTGACAGGCTCGCACGCGGGCCCCCCGACGCGCTCGTCGCGCAGCGCGCGGCGTCCGCGCTTCGAACGCGCGCGTAGAGAAAGCGTCGAGCCGCGGTCGCTTTCGCCCTCGGTCTGATCGGTCTCGCGACGCCGGCGCCATGCTCTCGGTGCCGCATCGCGCGCCCGGCGCCGGGTCCGGGTTCCTCGGAGACGACGGCACTCCGGGCGAAACCTCGTCGACTCTCGCGGCGCTTTCGGGCGGCCCGTGAGTGGGTAGAGCGCGGGACCGTGGCCCGCACGCGCTCGTCACGACGGCGGGAGCTTTCTCCGGTCCCCTCCTGGTAGCTCCTCCCCCGGCCTGCGATCACCTTCGCGGGAGCCGCCGGCCACGGTGACCCTCGCGATCCCGGTCGAGCTGCGAGGATTCGGGAGGTTTGAGGGGACCCTCGCTCGGTGGCCACCGACGGGTTAAAGGCCACGGGGACCCCTCCGGGCGCGAGAATGGACTTCGTGGAGAATCCCTTCCGAGGCGCGACCCTGCTGCCCCGCGAGGGCGTCGAAGGTGCTTCGGCGTCCGCCACCGATGCGGCGCGCCGCTCCAAATCTGCGCGAGGATTCTGGCCCGGTCCCCGGGCGAGCAAGCCCCCCGCTTCTGTGGACCTCCGCGATGCGTCTCGGGTCCCGGCTCCGCGCATCGCCACGGCGGGAATCGAGGTCCGGCGGCGGCCGTTCGAAGTCCTACGCGACCGATCCGTGACCCCGTCACACCGAGTCGGGAGGGGGAGCCCGCCCGGGTCGCGAGGTCCATGAAGATCGTGCTGTACCTCCATCTGCACCAACCGTGGCGGCTCGCCCGATTCCGCTTCCTCGACCTCGGCTCGGGGCGGTCCTACTTCGATGTGGAGCGCAACCTCACGATCTTTCGGGGGATCGCGGAACGATGCTATCGGCCCGCGCTCGACCGGCTCGAGCGCGCGCTCGCGGAACACGGCGAGTTCCGACTGAGCCTCTCCGTGACCGGGACCTTCCTCGAGCAGGCGCGTCTCGCGGCCCCCGACGTGATCGATCGGCTCCGGTCCCTCTACCGGACCGGCCGCGTCTCGCTCCTCGCGGAGACCTACTATCACTCCCTCGCGTTCCTGCTACCGGCGCCAGAGCTCGCCGAAGAGGTGGCGATGCACCGGGCGATCCTCCGGTCCGAGTTCGGCGCGGAGCCGAAGGTCCTGCGGATGACCGAGCTCGCCTATTCCGACGAGCTCGCCCGCTTCGCCGAGGCGGAGCGGTTCCACGGGATGCTCGCCGAAGGGTGGGAGAAGGCGCTGCACGGCGCTCCGGCGACGCACGTCTACTGCGCCGCGCCGGCCCCGACGGTCCTCGTCCTCCTGCGACATTATCCGTTGAGCGACGATATCGCCTTTCGCTTCTCCTCGACGTCGTGGAGCGAGTATCCCCTGACGGCCGAGAAGTACGCGCGCTGGCTCGCCGGCGCGACGGGCGACGTGTTGGGGCTGTTCATGGACTTTGAGACATTCGGGGAGCACCAGAGCGCACGCACCGGGATCCTCGATTTCCTGAGCGCGCTCCCCTCCGAGGTCCGCCGACACTCCGGGCTGAGCTGGGCGACCGTCGAGGAAGCGATCGCCACCACGCCCCGAGCGCCGATCAGCGTCCCCCGGACGATGAGCTGGGCCGACCAGAACCGGGACCTCGGGGCCTGGCTCGGGAGCGACCTCCAGCGTTCGGCGTTCGAGGCCGCGAAGAAGGTCGGGGTCCTCGCGCATCAGGCCGGGGATCCCCGGATCCTCGAGGATTGGCGGAAGCTCTTGACGTCGGATCACCTGTACTACATCTACGCGGGCGGGCACGGGGGGGACCTCGGGGTGCACCGCTACTTCTCGAGCTACGACAGTCCGTACGACGCCTACGCGAACTACATGAATGCGCTTACCGACCTTCGTCGGCGGGCGCTCGACCGCCTGGGAGTGCCGATCCTCAAGTGACGGCCGACGCCGGCCGACGTCGACCGGAAGGGCCGGACCGGTCGAACCGAGGAGATAAAGCCGAGAGCGCCCCCCCTCTCTATCGGCCGGTTCGGTGCGGCTTGGGCGTCGCGCTCGATGGCGGCGGGGGGAACGATCGATGATCACCGCACTCTCGGGGAACGGGCGGTTGCTCCTGACCGTCAACGAGAACGGGGACTGGAACGAGCTGTTCTACCCCTTCCCCGGCCAGTTCCAGCAACTGCGCGAGGCACGGCTCGGGGTGTTCGACGTCAACAGCTCGCGGTTCGCCTGGCTGCGTCGCGGGAACGGTTACGAGATCCGCCAGGAGCCGTACGGGCCCGGCCACCTTCCCGAGTCGGTCTGGTGCGGTCATGGGCTCACGATCACGGTGCGCGACCATGTCCACCCCAACCACGACCTGATCGCGCGCGTCTTCCGAGTCCGCGCGGACCCGCCCCGCCCGATCCGGCTCTTCACCTACCACTCCTTCCAGATCGCCGAGTCGATGTACCAGGACACCGCGTTCGTCGACCCCCAGGTGCCGAGCCTGGTCCACTACAAACGCGGGTACTTCTTCGAGTTCTTCTCCGATCCGCCGTTCTCCCGGGCGGTCTGCGGGGAGCACACCCTGAAGGGCCTGCGGGGCACGTACGTGGACGCGGAGGACGGGCGCCTCGAGGGGGGCGCGGTCGCCCACGGCGCCGCCGACAGCGTGGTGGAGTTCGACCTCGAGGCCGCTCCCGAGAACGACACGGTCGTCCGCCTGTTCCTCGCGGCGGGCCGCAGCCTGCCCGCAGCGCACCAGATCCGGGACTACGTGCGCGACGGGGGCTACGTCCGCTTCGTGCGGGAGAGCGAGGCGTTCTGGCGGACGTGGGTGCAACGCCGCCTTCCGAACCCGCCGCGGGGCCTGAGCGAGCGCGGTCGGGAGGTCTACCGGATGAGCGTGCTGCTGTTGCGCCACGCGACCGGAACGAACGGATCGATCATCGCATCGCCCGACACGCGCTCGCTGGCGGCCGCGGGAGACACGTACAACTACTGTTGGTGGCGGGACGGCGGCTACGTCGCGAAGGCGATGGACGAAGCCGGGCTCTACGACAACGCGGCACGATTCCTCGACTTCGCCCGGATCTGCCAAAACCCGGACGGGTCGTACTTCCACCGCCACTTTCCCGATGGGGCGATCGGGTCGACCTGGCACCCGCCTCCCCACCTGCAGATCGACCAGACCGCGACCGTGATCGCCTCCGTCTGGCACCACTTCAAGCGGGGCGCCGACCCGGATGTCCTCCTTGCGCACTGGCCGATGGTCAAAGGGGCGGCGAACTTCCTCACCGGATTCCGGGACCCCGCGACGAAGCTCCCCGCGCCGAGCTTCGACCTCTGGGAGGAGCGGCTCGGCATCCATCTCTACTCGACCGCCGCCGTCGCGCACGCCCTCGAGCGCGCCGCCCGCGTCGCCGAGGAGATCGGCAAGGACCCGGGGAACTGGCGCACCGCGGCGGAGGAGATCGCCGGGGCCGCCGTCGAGCACTTCTGGGATTCGGCGAAGGAACGGTTCGTCCGCTCCCTCTCCCCGCGGGACGACCGGCTCGATGCCTCCGCGCTGCTCGCGCTCAAGATGGGCCTCGTCGCGTGGACGGACCCGAGGGCCCGCGCTACGGTCGACGCGATCGAGTCGCGTCTCTGGTGTGGCGGTCCCGGTGGGCTCGCCCGGTACGAGGGGGACGTGTACTACGGGCAGGAGAACCCCTGGGTCGTCTGCACGCTGTGGCTCGCCGAGGCCCGGCTGCGCCTCGGGGAACGGGGGCGCTGCCGGGAGCTCATCGAATGGGCCGCCTCGCACGCCACCCCCACGCGGCTGCTTCCCGAGCAGATCGATCGGGCCAGTGGAGAGCCCAAGAGCGCGACCCCGCTGACCTGGTCCCACTCCACGTTCGTCGACGTCGTCCACAAGTATGCCGAAGCCGAGCACCGAGGAGAGCTCTCCGAAGAGTAGGAGGCGCCCGGCCCCGCCCCCGGACCCGGGCGCGGTGGTGCTGGGCATCGACCTTGGCGCGACGAAGGTCGTGAGCGGCCTCGTGGCACCGGACGGTCGGATCGTCGCGCACAGCGGTCGCCAGGTGCACTCGAACGACGGGCCCAGCGGGGTCCTCCGCACGCTCTTGCGCTCCGCCCAGAGCTGCCTCGCGGCGTCGCCCCTTCGGCCGGCGGCGATCGGCGTGGCGGTCGCGGCGCAGGTCGACCCCCGCACCGGCACCGTCGTCCACGCCCCCAACCTGGGGTGGCGCGACGTTCCGTTGGCCCGGCAGGTCGCCGAGGAGCTCGGCCGCCCCGTGCACGTGCTGAACGACGCGCGGGCCGCCACGATCGCCGAATGGCGGTTCGGTGCGGGCCGCGGCTCGAACGACTTCTTTTGCCTCTTCCTGGGGACCGGGATCGGTGGCTCCGCGGTCGTCGGGGGTCGACTGCTCGAGGGGGGCACGCACGCGCTCGGGGAGGTCGGCCACATGACGATCGTCGTCGGGGGCCGCCGATGCCACTGTCCGAACGTGGGCTGCTTTGAGGCGTATGCCGGGGGCTGGGCGATCGCCGAGCGCGCCCAGGAGGCGGTGAGCGCGAATCCCGACGCCGGGCGCCCGCTCGTCCAGCGGGCCGGCGCGATCGACGCGATCTCCGCACAGACGCTCTTCCAGGAGTACCGCGCCGGCGACCCCTTCTCGGGCCAGCTGGTCCGGGAGACGGAGCGGTTCCTCGCGGACGGGGTGATCGGCGTCGTCAACGCGTTCAATCCCTCGGTCCTCATCCTCGGAGGAGGGCTCGTCGCGGGCCTGCCGGAGCTGCTGCCCGTGATCGAGGTGGCCGTGCGGGCCCGGTGCCAGCCGTCCGCCGCCGGGGTGCGGATCGCGATCGCGACGGCCGGAGAGGACGCCCCCCTCGTCGGCGCCGCGGAGTACGCCCGGACTCCGGGCCGTTACCGGTCGACCCCCCCGCGCGCGCTCTAGGCACAAATCCTCCTGCCCGGCGGGACGCGCGACGGAGCTTCCGCGATCCTCGGATCGGAGCCCAGGTGCCGCGGACCGCCGGACACTGTCCGTGCGGGGCGGGGGTCCGCCCCGAGCTCGACCGTCGGAGGCGCGGCCCCGAGCGAAAGTCTTCCGCCGGCCCCTCGTATCGGGAACCGGTCGGGCTTCCCGCCGGCCTACTCCGAGAGGAGAACGTCGCCCCGGCCCAGGATCTCCGCGATCTCGGGTCGGATGATCTCGCTCGGGAGAGGCTCTCCCTTAGAGAGCGCCGTGCGGATTCGGGTCTGGCTCGTGTCGATCCGGTGGTCGGCCGGGTGCGCGCAGGTGCGCGGCGTCGCCATCCATCGGCAGTCCCGGCAGAAGAAGGTCTCGGCGTACTTGACCGGCAGGATCTCGAGCGGTAGTTCGTCGAAGATGCGTTGGCAGTCGAACGGCTCGTAGTACTTCCCGACGCCCGCCTGGTCGCGTCCGACGATGTAGTGCGAGCAGCCGAAGTTCTGCCGAACGATCGCGAGGAACAGCGCGGCGCGCGGCCCGCCGTAGCGCATCGTGATGCTCAGCGCGGCCAGGAGGACGCGGTCCTTCGGGTAGTACTTCTCCACGAGCACCCGGTACGCGGCGAGGATCACCTCCGGCCGGTAGTCGCCCTTCTTCAGCCGGCCGAGGACCGGATGGACGAAGAGACCGTCGACGTCGGACCGCTCGAGGGTGCACCGCTGGAGGTACTCGTGGGCCGTGTGCGGTACGTTCCGGGTCTGGTACGCGGCGACGTTCTTCCATCCCCGACGGGCGAACTCCTCGCGGACCTCCGCCGGGGTCCGCTCGAACTCTCCCGTCGGCAACTCGAGACGGCGCAATAGGTCGATGCGGCCGGCGACCGCGGTCTCCCCGAGGGCGAACACGTCGGCGACGTTGGGGTGGTTCGGGTCGGTCGTGCGGTAGACCTGCTGAGCGAACCGGGCGCGGTCGAGCGCGTACTTCTCATCGACCCGCAAGAGGGCGAAAAGGCGGCCGGAGCGGTCGAGGAGCCCGACCTCGTCACCGGCCCGCAGTTTTCCGACGGTGGCCACGTCCGCGGCCGCCGAGGGGGCGAGCACGATCGGCATCGTCCAGGGAAGATCGTTCGGAAGACGGCCGCGGGAAAGGATCGCCTCGAGGGCTGCCGAGTCCTGAAACCCCTCGAGGGGGCTGTACGCTCCGATCCCGATCTTCTCGGCGTCGTACACCTCGTCGACCCCCGGCGAGAGGGTGAGGAGGTCTCCGAGCTCTCCCTCCCGGCGGGCGAGCTCGTTCTTCGGTCGCAGACGGTCCACGAGATGCCCACCGTGCGGAGCGATCACGACGTCACCGACCCCGGGTGGCGGTCCGACTTATAGGACTTTCCGCACGGCCGGCCGCCTCCCGGCACGGACGCGACGCCGACACTGCGCCCCTTGGACCCGGGCGGGCGATCCGCAGCGTCGTCGCTGCGTGCGGAAGCCGAGGATTAAGTAGGGTTCGCGTCGCTCGTTGTGCGAGGTAGCCGGCGTGCCCGTTCGCCCCGCGCCAAAGCCATGGTCCCGGGGTCGACCCCGACCCCACGCCGCGGACGGCTCGCCGCCCAGCTTGTGACCGCGATGCGCGCGGTCGGACGGGGTTCCCGCGTTCGCTCGATCCTACCTCGCTGGCTCGTGCTGATCACCGTCGGGATACTCGTAGCCCTCGGCGTAGCGGTCCTCGGCCGGGTCTCGATCGGATTCGGCGTCGACTCCGCCACGTTGCCCGGATTCCTTCTCCTCCTCGGGACCCTGGCCGCCGCCCTGCCCGCCAGCAACTGGCTTCTCCGAAGGGGAAGCGACCTTGTTCCGGGCCGGGGGTCGGCGAGCCAGCTTCGGCGGATCTCCGCCGGGGTCGGCCTCGCGAACCTCTCGGGGCTCCTGCTCGTCGGGTCGGGGGCGTTCGGCGGCCCGGCCGATCCCGCCGCGATGTTCTTCCCGTCCTCGCTTTTCGTGATCGCGCTCGCGATCTACGCGGTGGGACACGTCGACTTCGTCCGGGTGCCCCTGCCGTGGACGGGGTTCGTCCTGCTCGGGTTGCCGGTGGTCTTCGGGGTCCTGGTCTTCGCTCCGGGGACCTCGGGGGCGGGCTCGAGCCTCCTCGTCGGCGTCTGCCTGATCACCGCCGCGTTCCTCTTCGAGGCGGCCGACTCGATCCTGCACTCCGCACCGGAGGAGTCGGCCGACCCCATGCCGCTGATCGTTCCGCGGACCGCCGTCGCCGGAACCCGAGCGCGGGGCTGGCAGTACGGGACCCCGGACGGCGTCCCAGCGGCCGCCCTCGGAACTTCTCCCGTACGGCGGGCTCCGATCGACCGCAACCCGGGGCCCACGGCTCCAAGTCTTCGCGCTCCGCCGTCTTCCGAGACTCTTCGTGCCTTCGAGAAGGCGCTCCTCGGATGGCAGACCGAGCTCGACCGGCAGCGGCATGATCTCGTCGAACGCGAGCGCCGACTCGAGCATCGGACGCCACCGCGCGAGGTCCTCGAAGTACGCCCGGCGCCGACCGCCCCGAAACAGGCCCTTGGGATTCCCGTCGGCGCGGAGACCCGGCCGATGGTCGCGCGGCCTCCCTCGCTCCCCCCGCCCTCTCCGGTCGCGCCCGCTCCCGCAGCGGTCGCACCACCGGATCCGCGGGTCATGCGCACGATGCCCCTCCCCTCCGTCCGCTCGCCCGTTCCTGCGGACGTCCCCGTCTCGGTCGCGCGCGTTCCCGCCCCCGCGGCCACAGTGGTCCGGCCGACCCTGCCCGAGCTCTCCTCGGCGGCCCCTCTTCTTCCCGCCGCACCCTCCGCGCCTTCGCTTCCCTCCTGGGCCCGGACCCCGGTTCCCGCGGAGCGCACCGCGGCGACGCAGTCGGCCCTCGACGTGCTGTTCGAGGGCCTCGGGGCCGGAACCACCGTCGCCTTACTGTCGGCGGGCGGAACCCCCTCCCGGTCGGCGATCGACCGTTTCCTCCTCGAGGGCCTCCGGAACGGGGGCCAGGCGCTCCTGGTCACCTTCCGAGACTCCCCCGCCGACGTCACCGAACGGCTGGAGAGATCGAACGCCGACGCGGCGCGAAAGCTCCTCGAGGGGAGCCTCCATTGGATCGACGGATCAGAGTTCGGCGGACCCGAGCTTCGCGGAGGTGACGGAGGGGGTTTCCCGGCCGACGCGCGGCCCCCCAGCTACGTCCGGCTCCTGGCCCGCTTCATCGCGGGTCTTCGCGAGCTCTCGCTGGCGAACGGGCCGCCCCTCTGCGTGGTGGTGCTCGGAGCCTCCGTGCTGCTCCGACGACGCGACTACCGTGTCGGGTACTCCTTCCTGCGCAACGTGGGCTCGCTCGTCCGGGGCCGCAACGCGCTGGCCGTCCTGGACCTCGATCTGGATGCCCCGGGTCAAGCCCCTTCGGAGCCGGTCCTCTCCCGGGTCGACCGAACGTTCGTCGTCCCCCCCGACGGCTCGCTCCGCTCGCTGGACGCCGTGACCGTCGCGGGAGCGGCGTCCCGCGCGCCTCCTTCGGAGTCCCCCGTCCGGCCGGGCGCCTCTTCGGTCGGGGCACTTCGACCGCTCGGCTCTCAGGGATGAGCGAGCCTCGCCCGCCCGGTCCGGCGGAGCGGCGATCGGGCCGAGGGGGGCTCAGCCGATGGATGGGGAACCGCCCCGAACCCGAGTTCTCCTGCCGGCTCGGTGGGAAGGCGGTCCTGCTCTTCCTAGGGCTGGCCGCCGCCTTTCCCGCACTGGTCGACCTGGGGGCATATCTCTTGGGCCAGCCGACCTTCTTGGGCGGGTCGGTGACGTCTCGGCCCGCGCTTCTGGACGGCGCCTGGCACGCCGGGATCGGGCTGCTCCTCGTGCTCCCCGCTCGGGACATTCACCTCGCGCTGTTCGGGCCGGTGCTCGCCACGGAGATCGACCTCGACCATGTCTATGGTGCGTACCTGCCGACCGAAGTCGGCCGACCGGCGCACAATCTCTTCTTCCTCCTTCTGCTGACCTACGCGGCCGGCGTCGTGATCGGCCGGTCCGGCGTTTGGCTGGTCGCCGCCGGCTGGCTCGGACATCTCTCGGTCGACGGGGGAGGCTTTCCCTTGCTGGCACCGTTCGCCCGGACCTCCTGGCCCCTCCCGTACGCCCTCGAGGTGGCGATGGGGGCCGGGGCGGTCTTGCTGTTCTTCGGAGCGCGACACCCCTGGTCGGAGCTGCGGAAGCCGCAGGCCGGCCTTTCGGTGGTCGCGGTCGCTCTCGGGATTGCTCTCCTGATGGCGCTCGGCGGACCGGCCCTCGTGCAGGTCTCCGGCGTCTGAGCCGGACCTCCGCGCCCCGCAAGGTCGGCTTCGGTGCGCGGAGCCGCCGGCGGCGAGATCAGGGTCGCAGGAGCGCCGGGATCGGCCGGCCCTGAACGTGCGGAGGGAGCGCGAGGCCGAACCGTCGAAGGAGCGTCGGCGCGATGTCGAGGATCGATTGCTCGGGAAGTCGGCCGGAGGGCGCCCGGTCTTGCGGCGCATGGAGGAGGAAGAGGCCGTCCATCGAGTGGACGGCGTCGTCCGGGCCGGTGTCGTTCTCGGTCAGAAAGAGGCCGGCGTGACCCAGCGTTCCTGCCGAGCGCCAGCGGAGCTCCCGGAAGTACGCCATTCGGTCGGGAGGATCGCCCCGCACGATCCGGTAGACCCGCTGCGGGTCGAGGAGCCGGACGCCGAGCGGCCGCCCGTCCGGCGCCACGACCCGGCCCAGTTCCCGCTCGATCTCCTCCGCCAGTCGACCGATCTCGCCAGGATCGACGGTCCCCGCGGGCTCGCGGCCACGGACATTGAAGAACAACCGAGCGTAGTAGCCGCCCGCCGCCCAGACGCGCGTCCGGGTCCAGTCGACCGGGGCCGACTCGAGCGGCGTCCCCGGGGGCGGTCGGGGGCCGCGCAGCGCGAGGTACCCCTTTTCGAGGAGCCACTCGTTGATGCAGAACCCTCCCTCCATCGCCTGAGTCCCGTGGTCGGAGGCGATCCAGAGGTCGACGTCCTCGGGCACGAGCTTTAGCCACGCTCCGATCTCTTCGTCGAGCAGCCGATAGTACCGCTCCGCCGTGGAGCGGAACGGGGAATCGGCGACGAAGCCCGGATGGCCGGGGTCGAGGTACTTCCAGAAGGCGTGGTGCAGGCGGTCCGGCCCGATCTCGTGGAACGCGAAGAGGTCCCAGGCCTCCGTCTCCCAGAGCCGACGGGCCACGGCGAACCGCCGCCGGGTCATGTCGAAGAGCTCCCGCTCCAGCCGGTCCCGGTCCTCGGTGCGGAAGGCCACGTCGAAACGGTACTGGCCCTCCGCCGCCCGGTCGATCTCCGCCCGGTAGCTCGGAGGATTGACGAACTCCCGTGCGCTCGGGGGCGTCAGGAAGTCGGAGACGTACACCCCGTTCAACCGCGGCGGCGGATACCCCGGCGGCATTCCGAGCACCGCGACCCGGCGCCCCGCGCGCGAAAGGAGGTCCCAGACCGGGGGAACCGGGATCATCCCAGAGGTGGGTCCATACGTCTCCGTGTACGAGCCCGCGCGCCGGTGCCGGAAGCCGTAGAGCCCGAGAGTTCCCGGGTCTACGCCGGTGAACATCACGGCCCACGCCGGGACGGTGATCGGGGGGTCGGTGCTCCGCAACGTCCCGTAGCGGGCGCGCTCCCGCAGCCGCTCCACGTGCGGAAGGACCGACCGGAATCGCTCGAACAGGAGCCCGGGCGGTACCGAGTCGAGTCCGAGGAAGAGCGCGCGGGGCACGCTTCGGAGCGGAGTGGTCCACTATTTAAGCGGCCGGCCGCGGCGGGGGGAGCGGACGGGGCCCGCCTCCGCCCCCGCGTCCGCCAGCTCGCGGGTCCGCAGGAGCGCGCGCACGAAGCCCTCGGGAGAGCCGACGCTCCGCCACTCGGCTCGGGTGGGGTCGACGACCAGCGCCGCGACCCGGCCGCCGTCCGCGAGCAGTTCGCGGACCCCGCTTGTCAGTTCGAGCTCGGCCGCGTCGGAGCGCGAGCGGGCCCGCCGCAGCGCGCCGAAGATCGCTGGTCCGAAACAGTAGACCGCGGTCGCGGCCCAGTGGGAACGAGGGCGTTCGGGTTTCTCCTCCATCGCGTGCACCCGAAGGCGACGGTACGTTCCCTCCCGGCCGTTCGAGGTCGCTTCCACGACCCCGTACTGGCGGGGGTCGGCGACCCGGCGTACCAGAAGGACTGCGTCGAGATCCTCTCGGTCCCGCAGCGCCGCCAGCCGGGACGGAAGATCCCCCCGGTGTCGCTCGAGCAGCACGGCATCGGCGGCGTGGAGCAGGAACGGTTCGTTCCCGACGAGCCGCGCGGTGCGCAGCACCGCGTCGCCGAATCCGCGGGGAACCGGTTGATGGGCGAAGCGGACCCGGACCCGGGAGAGCGCATCGTAGAACCGAGACGTCTCGTCGATCTGGGCCGCGCGGTGCCGATGCCGCGAGAGGAAGTTCCGGTCGATGGTGAAGTAGTTGCGGGCGGTGACGCCGCTATCGGGCCCCCCCACGACCAGGACGAAGTCGCGGACACCGGCACCGACGAGGGTCTCGAAGGCGAGGTTCGCGACGGGCTTCAGTACCGGCCGATCGTTCGCCCCGCGATCGAACAGCGGCAAGAACTCCTTGCGCAGGCCGCGGCTCCACGGGAGCATGCGGCTCCCTTCGCCGGCGAGGGTGAGGACGCCCTGCATGAGGCCCCTTCAGGGCGGAGGGGGATGGAGGGCTTCGGACGGCGAGGTCGGGAGGGCGGATGCGCCCGGGTCGTGGAGGGGCGAAGCTCCCTCGGGGGGCGGGGCGGGCGGGGGGACCGGGGTCGCGGCGGTCCGCCAGGCCGTGCGGGGCAGGACCACGGACCGTTTCTGCTCGAGTCGACGGCGATACTTCCGAAGCGTCCGGAACATCTCTCGCACGACGTCGGGCAGCTCCCGGGTCCGTCGATAGCCGAGGGCCGGCAGTCGCTCGCAGATCGGGTGGTAGTAGTGCTGTTCGGCCTCCACCCGCGGGTTCGGCACGTGCTCGATGCGGGCGTCCAGGCCAAACTCGCGCGCGACCTCCTGCGTGATCGCGGCCAGCTGGTTCACGGAGTAGGCCGCATCGAACTGATTGACGACCCGGTACTCTCCCGCGCCGACCGGGTGCTCGACGGAGAGGCGCAGGCTCTGCATCGAGTCCTCGAGTGCGATGTACCCGCGCGTCTGGCCGCCCTGCCCGTACGGAGTGATGGGGAGGCCCAGGATCGCTTCGGCGACGAATCGGTTCAGCGCGGTCCCCCAGACCTCGTCGAAGTCGAAGCGGGTCAGGAGCCGGTCGTTGCTCATCTCGGGGGTGCGGATCCCGTAGACCACGCCCTGCATCACGTCCGTGGCGCGGAGCCCCCAGATCCGCGTCGCGAACAGGACGTTGCCGGAGTCGTGGACCTTGCTCCAGTGGTACCAACTCCCGGCCTGGCGTGGGAACGGGAGCTTCTCGTCGCGGCGCCCGTGCCACTCGACGTCGAAGAACCCCTCGGCGATGTCGATGTTGGGAGTGCCGTACTCGCCCATCGTGCCCATCTTGACAAGGTGGGCCCCCGGGACGAGGTCGCGCATCGCGTAGAGCAGGTTGAGCGTTCCCGTGACGTTGCCGGTCTGGGTCGAGACGGCGTGGTGTACGTCGATCATCGAGTACGGCGCCGAGCGCTGTTCCCCCAGATGCACGATCGCATCGGGCCGCTCGGTCTCGATCACCCCGCGGACGAACTCGTACTTCGCGAGATCCCCCCGGTGGAACGCGATCGGCCGGCCGAACTGCGCCTCCGCCGCCGCGCGCCGCCGGGCGAACGATCCGATCGGGACCGCGGACCAGCTTCCGACCTCCCGCACGCGCCGCCGGGTGACGAAGTTGTCGATCCCCGCCACCTCATGGCCGCGAGCGAGGAGGTGAAGCGCGAGCGGCCAGCCGGTGTAGCCGTCGATGCCCGTGATGAGGACCTTCATCGGCCGACTCCCTCGAGCCGCCGGCTTGGCCGGCGGGATATTTGAACGTGCGCACCCGATTCTCGGCACCGGGTCCTGCGCCCGCCGTCCCCGACCGGGCCGAGCGGGGCCGGCGGCGCGTGGGGGCCCCCGGGCTTAGGTCGACTCGACACCGTCGAGGAGCCTCTCGAGGACGGGGCGAAGACGGTCGCGGAGCTCGGGGATCCGCATGGCGAACTCGATGTTCGCCTTGAGCCAGAGGAACCGGTCGCCGATGTCGTAGCGGGTGCCCGTGAACGTGGTCGCATAGACCGGCCGCTCCCGCGCGAGCAGTTGAAGGGCATCGGTCAGCTGCACTTCGCCGTTCAGTCCCGGCGGGGTGCGGTCGATCGCGGGAAAGATCTCGGGAGTGAGGACGTACGCGCCCGTCACCGCGAGGTGGCTGGGTGCGTCCGCGAGAGTCGGCTTCTCCACCAGGCGCTCGCACCGGAACACTCCGGGCTCGACCTCGGGTCCCCCGATGATCCCGTAGAGCCCGACCCGCTCGTCGGGAACGGTCTCGATCGCCAGCACCGGTGCCCGGTACTTCTCGTGGACCCGCCACAGCTGGGTCAGGAGCGGGGGATCGCAGAGATGGATCGAGTCCCCGAGCAGGACTCCGAAGGGATCTGACCCAGCGAAGTACCGGGCGCTCTCGATGGCGTTCGCGAGGCCTTTCGGCTCCCGCTGGCGGACGAAGTGGATGCGGGTCCGACGACCGAGCTCCTCGAGGTGCTTCAGCTCCGGCCGCTCGAGGTGGCGGGCCAGCTCCGGACTGTAGTCGAAGTAGTCCTCGAGCGCCCGTTTGCCGCGGCCGGTGACGATGAGGATGTTGTCTCCCCCCGAGTCCGCCGCCTCTTCCACGACGTACTGGAGCACCGGCCGGTCCACGACCGGTAGCATCTCCTTCGGCTGGCTCTTCGTGGCGGGAAGGAAGCGGGTGCCGAGACCCGCGGCCGGTATGACGACCTTCATGGCGCGGCTCGAGGCACGTCGGCCACGTTCTTGACGTCCGTCCCGTCGCCGAGTCCGACGAGCGAGAGTCCCGCACGGCGGGCGACCTCGACGGGAACCGCGCGGCGGAGGTCGATGAGGAGTGGCCGTCGCATCTTCCGGGACCACCGGGCGGGCCAGCGGAGGTACTGGGGCCAGTCCGCCTGAAGGATCGCGGCGTCGGCCCCTTCGATCGCGTGCTCGATCGAGGGGACGATCGTTAGTCCGGCGGCCCCTTTCGGTGTCCGTTCCGACCAGGCGCGAGCGAAGCTCTTCGCGGCCGCGGGGTCGTGGGCCCGCACGGTCGCTCCGCGCTCGAGGAGGCGCTCGGCGATCGGTAAGGCGCGCGACTCTCGCACGTCCTCGGTGCCGGCCTTGAAGGCGAGGCCCAATAGCGCGAGCCGGGCGCCCTTCAATCCCCCGAGCGACGTGTCGATCCGGTCGATCACGTACTCGAGCTGATCGTCGTTCACGTCGAGCGCGGCCCGGGGAAGCTTGAGGCCGAGCCCGAGGTCGCTCGAGCGGACCGCGAGGGCGCGCACGTCCTTGTCAAAACAGCTCCCGCCGAATCCCGGACCGGCGCGGAGAAAGCTCCCGCCGATGCGAGGGTCGCTGCCGACGGCCTCCATGACGCGATCGATGTGGACCCCGAGGCGGTCGGCCAGCCGCGCGGCTTCGTTGGCGAAGGAGACCTTGAGCGCGAGGAACGAGTTCGACAGGTACTTCACGAGCTCGGCGCCCGAGGGGCTCAACGCATGGACCGGCGCCCCGAAGTCCCGGTACGCCCGCCGGAGCCAGGCGAGCGATCGGGCGTCGCTCGCCCCGATCACGACGCGCGCCGGACGGAGGGCATCCCGCACGACGGTCCCCTCGGAGAGGAACTCGGGGTTGGATGCGATGCCGATCTCCTCCGGCGACTTGCCCGCGACGGAGCGGACCAGTGGGGCGACCATTCCCTCGGTCGTTCCCGGGACGACCGTGCTCTTCACGACGACCACGCGAGGGGAGGTCACGGAGCGGAGTGCGGTCGCGACGGCGCGCGCACTTTGCTCGAGCGGTCCCAAGTTGATCCTTCCGTCCGGTTGGCTCGGCGTCGGGACGCAGAGGAACAGGCATTCCGCTTCGGCGGCGAGCGCGTCGAGCGAGGGGACGACCCGGAACCGGCCGCGGGAGAGCTCCTGCCGGAGCAGCTTCGCGAGGCCCTCCTCGGCGAAGGGGGCGGACCCACGGGCGATCTGCTTCCCCAGCTCGGGACTGATGTCGTACCCCACGACGTTCAGTCCGTGCGCGGAGAACGCGAGGCCGGTGACGAGCCCCATGTGGCCGAGACCGACGATCCCGGCGACGGGGACGGTGCGGGGAGGCGGACGGCGACGGCCCCGGCTCGGCGACGACCGTCGCGCGGTCACGACCGAGACCTCCGTAGCTCGCTTCCGGACGGGCAGAACGGTCCGGCGGTCGACCGGGATCGCCATCGGCCCGAGAACTCACGGCCGCGAGCGCCCCCCGGGGTGAAGGACGGCGGAAGGGAGCTGCCATACGGAGTGTCCCGGGGACGGAGCGAGTGGCCGATACTGCAGTTCGGCACCACGGCCCGGGTCGTCAATCGGACGCGTTCCTAAAGGTTTCTGCCGGTCGCGATTCCTAACGGGGGGTGGGAACTCCCGTCAGGGCGTCGTTCCCCGCCCCAGGACCGGAGTCGGTACCGCGGCGACGCAGGTCCCCTCGGGGAACCGCAGGTCGACGGGGGAGGGACCCCCTCGTTCAGGGCCACGCGGAGGTGAGATTCATCGGGCCCGCACCCGCATTCACGAGCAGGAGCGCGAGGCTCTCCGGCCCGAGAGTGAGGTTGCCGGTCCAGAGTGCGGTAGACTCGACCGGTTGCCTCGAGGCGCCGTCCCAGTAGTACTCGTGGGCGATCGCAACCCCGGCGAACTCGGGCCCTCCCAGTGCCACTTGTACCGGCGCGGTGGTGTTCACGTTCACCAGCAGGAGCGCGAGTCCCCCGCTGCCGAGCGTCGCGGCCGTGAAGAACGTCGGAGGTCCGGTTCCGTTCAGGGGAAGGGACTCGTTCCCGAGGAGCGGCAGGAGGTCCGCGAAGAGATAGTACTGCGATTGCCAGACCCCTGGCGAGGTCGACCAGGATCCGGGATACGCGGAGTCGTAGCTGAACCAGTCCAGGTTCGTCAGGGAGAGCCCGAGCCCCTGGGTGACCTCGGCGGCGAGATAGAAGGTCCCCGCGAACGTGGAGAGGAGCGGCATGAAGTCGCTCAGCTCGGCGCCGTTCGCCTCGGTCACGAAGAGCGGGAGGTTCTGGCACGCGCAGGCCCGGACGATGTCGGATCGGTCGGCGAGCACTTGCGCCGGAAGCGAGTACGCGCCGTGGAGTTCCGCGAACAACTGCGCGTCGGTCGGCGAGGACGGGCCACCGAGGACGTAGGAGTGCACCGAGATCCCCGACAGTTCTAAGCCGTCGGTGGCGACCAGCGCGGAGATCCAGGCCCGATCGTACTGGGGGGGTCCGGTCTCGGCACCGAGTGCGAGGAAGAGCCCGGTCGGGTCGACCGAGCGGATCGCGGCGATGTACGTGTGCACGATATCCGCGAACGGCTGGGGCGTCGTGTTCCCCCCACCCGTGGTCGGCCACTCGCTCCAAGGAACGTTGAAGTGGGTCCAGGAGGCCGGGGCGTTTCCGATCTGCCAGTACGCCGGCTGGAAGCCCAGCGTATGGACGACGTAGTTCGCGTAGTCGGCCGCGGTCGCGGGACTGTTGATCTCGGTGGGGAGGCCGAGGATCGCGCGGCAGTGCATCGACTCGCACGCGGTGACGAACTGAGCCACCGTGGTCGCCGCCGGGGTCGAGGTGCCGTTCGGGGCGGTCAACACACCGGACGTGTAGTTGAGCTCCTCGGCCAGGACCCCCGAGGGGTACACCAGGTAATTCACGGGGGTGGCGACGACCGCTCGAGCGTCGGAGAGACCGAACGGCTGGGCCGCGGCGACGTTCACTCCCCAGTACGCCGCCGAGATCGTGGTCGCATTTGCCGGGCTCTGGAGCTCGACGGTCGCGATCCCCGGCGCAGCGGAGATCGGGCCCCCGGGGGCCGCCCGAAGGGGAAAGGCGATCCAGGTCGTTCCCGCCACCAGCAACGCCAACGCGAGTGGGATCAGGAGGCGGGAGCGCCGCCGAACGGAGAAGCCGAGGAGCCGATACCTACGGGAGCACATCTCAGTCGGTCCTGCTCCCCGGGGTCCCGAGATAAGCTTGTGTCCCACACCGGCCCCGCGCGGGCGGCGGGGTCCCGGGCGCCCCGCCGAATGGGGTGGTCGCTACCGGATCCGTCGGTCGACCGTCTCCTCGAGGGAAGGAGGAGCACGGCCGAGCGGCCCTACCCCTCACTAGCCTAATCTAGGAGCGTGTTTTCGAAATCCGCTCTCACGAAGACCGTGGACGCGCACCGGGTCGGTAGCATCCTCCGAGGCGGCGAGCGAGAGCGCGACGAGGGGGCGAAGGACGACGGGGACCCCCGGCGTCCCGCGCGCGAGGGCCCGCATGCAACCGCACTCCCGGGCCGCGTCCGGCGAATTTCGCCATGAGCCTCAGCAAGGCGTTGCTCTGCACCCTCGGCCCGAGCTCGCTGAACCGGGAGGTCATCCCTCAGCTCGACGCGACCGGCGCCACGGCGTTCCGGATCAATCTCTCCCACACGGATCTCGACGACCTCGACGGGTTCGTCCGGCTGATCCGCAGCTCCACGCGGCGCCCGATCTACATCGACACGGAGGGAGCCCAGATCCGCACCGGGCGCATGCGCGAAGGGACCGCGGTCGAGGAGGGGGAGCGCGTCCGACTGGTGCCCGAGGGCGTCGAGGGCGATCCCACCACGATTCCCCTTCGCCCCGGCGGAGTCGTCGAAGAACTGGCGTCCGGCACCCGGCTCAGTATCGACTACGACTCGGTCGTGGTCGAGGTCGACTCGGTCGGCGCGGGAATCGCGGGGGCCACGGTCGTGACCGGCGGCGAGATCGGTACGCGAAAGTCCGTGACCGCGTTCCCTTCTCCCCAGCTCCCCGTCATTTCGGAGAAGGACGCGCTCGCGATCCGCTACGCGGTCGCGAAGGGGATCCGACACTTTGCCCTGTCGTTCTGCCACAATGCGGACGGGGTCCGGGAGATCCGCGAGCTCATCGGCCCCAAGGGGAGCGTGATCGCCAAGATCGAGAGTCGGGAGGGAGTGCGTCATCTCCCGGAGATCGTCCACAGCGCCGACGCGATCCTCATCGACCGCGGAGACCTCTCCCGCGAGGTCCGACTCCAGGCCATCCCGTTCCTTCAGAAGCAGATCATCCACGAAGCGACCGCCGCGAAGACCCCGGTCTACGTGGCGACGAACCTCCTGGAGTCGATGATGGCACGTCGGGGCCCCACGCGCGCCGAAGTGAACGACGTGATCAACACGTTGCTCGACGGGGCCGACGGTCTCGTTCTCGCGCAGGAAACGGCGATCGGGCGCTATCCGGTGCGTGCGGCTCGGATGATCGCGGCGTTGATCCACGAGTACGAGAGCGAGCTCCAGGGGTACGGGGTCGAGGACCTGCTCGGGCACCACCCGCTCGAGGTGAAGGCGTCCGGGGCGAGTCCGCCCTCTGGTGCCGGTGGCACTAGAGGTGGAGCACCAGGTGCCGTGCGAGGTGCCACGGCGACTCGTGATAGTAGAGGAGCGACACTGCCACGAACCCCACGACGATAACGACGATCACGCCGACGCCGATCGCGGCGTAGTGCCAGCCGGGCCGACGCTTTGGCGTCGGAGGGGCGGCCTCCTTCGCGGGTTCCGTATCGGACTGCATCGGGGAGAGCGACTCGGCCACTCCTCATAGGGGTTTCGTCCCACGTGCGCGCCGGCGCCCGGCGTCCACCGCGGCGGAGGAGGACCTCGCGCCTCGCAGCCCGTCTCCTCGGGCCTGGAGCTCCGCCGCAGAGACCCCTTCGGAGCGCCCCGCTCGGCGGTACTCTCCCCGGGTTTCGGGGCCCGCACGAAGCGACGGTCGGGCCCTACTTGCCCCCGGTTTTGCCGGTCCCGCCGCCCGGGGAGGCCGGCGACGAGTTCGGCGGGGCCGTGCCCGACTTGACCGACGCCCCGCGCTTCCTCCGTCGGAGAAGGAGCGCGATCAGGGCGGCCGCGATCACGACTACCACGAGGCCGACGAGGAGGTACTGCTCCGTGGTCGAAAGGCCACCCCCGCCGCCGCCCGGGCTCGGGCCCGGGGTCGGGGACGGGGAGACGTTCACGGTCAGCGTCACCGTAGCGTTGGCGGCCTGGGCGAACGCGTCGGTGACCGTCACCTTCACCGGGTACGTTCCCGCCGAAGTGGGTACGCAGGTCAGGGTCGACACGTTCGCCGAGGAGCAGCCGGCGGGAAGGCCGGTGTACACGAAGGTGTACGGTGCGGTACCCCCCGAGACCGAGACCGCGAAGCTCGCGCTGGCCCCTACGTTGACGGAGGTCGGGCTCACGGTGAACGCGCCCACCTTCGGGGGCGGAGCGACCGTCACCGAGAGCGACGCCGAGTAGCTTTGCCCCACGCTGTCGTTGGCCCAGTACACCACGTGGAAGGTGCCGGCCGTCGCGTAGGCATGCGTGGTGTTCTGCGTGGAGCTCTTCTGGCCGTCCCCAAACAACCAGGCGTACGTGTACGGTGCCGTGCCTCCCGTCGGGACGGAGTGGAACGCGACCGGTACTCCAACGTCCGTGACGTTGGGCAGCACGGACACCGTTGCGGTCAGGCCCGAGGTGGTCACGTCGACCGCGATCGAGCTGCTCACGGAATTGCCCGCCGAATCGTTCACGACCACGCTCGCCGTGTACGTTCCCACCGCGGCGTAGGCGTGCGCGGGGCTCTGGACCGACGCTCCCGCACCGTCTCCGAAGTTCCACGCGTAGGTGAACGGCGGCGTTCCTCCGGTCGTCGTCACCGTGAAGGCGACCGGCTGGGACTGGACCGCGACCGTCGGAGAGGCCGACGCCCTCGCCAAGAGGGTTGGGTTGACGACGACCGTGACGTTCGCGACCGTCACGTCCGGCGTCCCGGCGTGGGAATCGGTCACCGTGACCGACGCGTTGTAGCTACCGGGGGCCGTGTAGGTGTGGTACGGCGTCGGAGAGGTCGTCGACTGACCGTCGCCGAACGACCACGCGTAGGTATACGGCTCCACCCCCGCCACCGCCGAGACACCGAACGCCACCGGGATTCCGACATCGGTCGGATTGGGGGTCGCCGTGGCCTGGGCGCTGAACGCGACCCACAGCCACGTGTCGGAGTAGGGAATCCCGCCCGGTCCCGAGCCCCCGAAGACCACCAGGAACTTGTCGGCCCGGTCGAATGCCATCGCCGCGTCGCTCCGGGCGGGCGGCGGGCTCGGGGCAAGGAACTGGGTCCAGTTGCCGCCCCGGAATTCCCAAGTGTCGTTGAAGATGGCGGTGTGGTTGGCACCGCCGGTGAAGACGACGTACCCGTTGTAGGGGTCAAAGACCATGCGCGCCCCGTAGCGGGCGGAGGGGTGCTGGACCGGGGTCAACGGGAACCACTCCCCCAGGGCGCCCCGGAAGATCCACGTGTCGTTGAAGAGCGTGCCGCCGTTGTACCCTCCGAAGAGGAGCATGTACCCGTCCGGACCGTCGTCGGTCATCGCGGCGTCGGCGCGTGTGGCCGGCGGAAAGTGCGGGCCGGCGACCGGGACCTCGCTCCAACCGGCGGCACTGAACTCCCAGGTATCGTTGAGGTAGGTCGCACCGTTGTACCCCCCGAAGAGGACCGAGACGTTGAGCGGGGTCGTGTAGTACGCGAACGCGGCCAGGTCCCGGGCCGAGGGGGCGGCGCCCCCGGTGACGTTGAGCCAGTGGCCCGCGACAAACTCCCAGGTGTCGTTGAAGTACGTCGATCCGCCGGCCGTGCCTCCGAACAGGACCACGGCGCCGAGCTTACGATCGTAGCTGGCGGCCGCGTTGTACCGCGGAGAGGGGCCGCAGGCGCCGCAGAGGAGCGTCCACGACCCACCGCGCTCGAGCCACGTCGCGTTCGTCGGCCCGAGCGGGCCGAGCCCGCCGAAGAGGACGGTGTAGCCGGCGTTCGGAAGGTCCACGAGGCTGGCACCGCTGAGGGCCGTCGGGTGACCGCCCGGGGTGACTTCGCTCCATGCGGTGCCGGTGAAGTTCCAAGTGTCGGAGTAGAAGGTGGAGGTTCCGCTGAACCCGCCCCAGAGGACGGTATAGAAGTCGCCGGGGTGCAGACCGTCGAACGTGATCGACGCGCCCGCGCGGGCGCCGAGTCCGGGTGTGCCCGGCGAGATCTCGACCCAGCTCTGACCCACGAACTCCCAGGTATCGCCGAGGTAACCTAGGCTCGAGTTGCCTCCGAAGAGCACGAGCGCCAGGACGTTGCTCGCCCGGTCGTACGTCATGCCGGCGAACGCGCGGGCGGGGGGACTGATCAGTTCCACGGGCTGGGTCCAGACCCCGTTGAGGTACTCCCACGTCGCGGAGGAGTACGTGCCGTTCGGCAGAAGTCCACCGAACAGGACCGCGTAGCCGATGTGCCGGTCGAACACGAAGCTCGCGCCGGTCACCGCGGCCGGGGCCGCGATGGGCGCGAGCTGGCTCCACGTGTGGTTCTGGCCGTGGAAGACCCAGGTGTCACCGAAGACCGTGGAGGCGTCGTTGCCCCCAAAGAGGACGGTGTAGTTGTCGGAAGTGTTCGCGTCGAACGCGAGCCCGGCGAAGGCACGGGGGCTCGGCGAGTGGGCGGTCGTGACGTTCGTCCAGATTCCTCCCTCGAACTCCCACGTGTCGTTGAAGTAGGTGGTGCCATTCTCCCCTCCGAAGAGGACGACGCTCGCGATCGAGTCGTCGTACGTCATCGCGGCTCCCCATCGGGGCGAAGGCGCAGTGGCGGTCAGGAGGATCGTCCAGTTGCCGTGCTGGTACTTCCACGTGTCTCCGAGCGGGCCGGTCGGGCCGAGGCCGCCGAAGGCGAGAACGTAGCCGTTGCGGGCGTCGTACGCGAGCGAGGTGTAGGCGCGCGAGTAGTTCACCGGCACCCAGCGCCCTCCGGTCGTGTTCACGATCGGCAGCACCGCCGGGATCGCGGAGGTCGAGGTCGGCGAGCAGGCGGCGCTCCCGCTTCCGGTCGTCGCGCACGCGGTCGGTTGGCCGCCCGCGGGCCCGGCCCCCGACGCGAGCGACGCCGCCGCGGCCGCAAGCTGGGTCGAAGCGGCGGGGGAGGTGCCCGGAGTCGACGACGGTGCGAAGAGGACCGGGGATAGCCCGGCAAGGAGCATCCCGACGGTGATCGCGACCGCCAGGGCGAGGAGGACCCGGGAGGGCGCCGTGTCGGCGCCCCAGACCCGTCGGGCACCGGAAGAGGAGTCCTTCCGAACGTTCACCGGTGGCGAGCTCCCGAGGGCCATCTCCCGTCGCATCGCGTCCTCTGTGTCCAAGCTGGTTTTCACTCCTTTATGAACCTGCGCCCGAAACCGGACGTACGGCGGGGCCCCCGTGCTACCGAGATCGCGGCGGGCGGCGACGGAAGAGCCCGCGGTGGAAGAACCCGCGGCGGAGGATTCCGGGGGCGAGCACGCCCGCGATCCCCGCCACGATCGCCACCACGAGTACGGCACCGACGGGCAGCATCGATCCTCCACCGTTCCCCGGTCCCGCCGAGAGGGCAGGGGCGAGAGCGAAGTTGTAGTCGGCCCCCGCTCGCGCGTGCATGGAGACGAGCGAGGTGGTCACCGAGAATCCCGTGGCCTGGACCGACACCAGGTAGTCGCCGGGCGGGAGCTGAACCGCGTAGCCCCCCGTTCCGTTAGTGCGGACTTGGACCACCGTCGTCCCATTCTCGAACGTCAGCGTCGCGTTGCCCACCGGTGTTCCGTCCACCGCGTTGGTCACAACACCGTCCGTGGGAAGGGTCCCGTTCGGGGCGAGCGAGAGGTTGACGCCCTCGAGGTTCGCTCCGGCGACGGAGACGTTGATCGAGGAGGGAACGTAGCCTGCTCCGGTCGCCGTGAGCTCGTATGACCCGTTCGCTACCAGGAATCCGAACGTGCCGTTGGCCGCGGCCGCCGTGACCTGAGAGGTGCCGCTGGCGTTCGCGTACACCGTCACCCCGGGAACCGGAAGGCCGCTCGTCCCGTTCGTCACCGTCCCCGATAGGGTGTACGCCCCGGATCCGACCGCCGCGGGCGGAAGTGCGAGGTCGACCCCGGATTGCGGACCACCGGCGACGGTGAGGTTGCGGCTCGAGGGGAGGAACCCGGCGGCGATCGCGGTCAATGAATAGTTGCCGTTGGGCAACGCCAGTAGGTACGTCCCGTTCGCTGCCGATGTGGAGGAGATCGAGGTCGAGCTCGTGTTCGCGTAGACGGTCGCACCCGAAACGTTGGCGCCGTTGACCGCGCTCGTGACCCGGCCCTCGACCGTGTAGTTGGACGACGGTCCGCCGCTCGGCGCGAGCGCAAGGACTAGCCCTGAAACGGCCGCCCCGTGCACGGTGACGTTCGTCGCGGCCGACAGGTAGCCGGCGGCGGTGGCGGTGATCCGGTAGGTGCCGTTCCGAAGATGGAACCCGAACGCGCCGCCGGTACCGCTGGTCGTGGAGATCGAGGAGGAGCTCCCGTTCGCGTAGACCGCTGCGCGGGAAAGGCCCGTCCCGTTCGAGCTATCGCTGACGGTGCCGCCGACCGAGAACGTGGACCCGGACGAGTTGAGGGGCGTCAACGTGACCGTGAGGCCGGTGATGTTCGCTCCGCGCACGGTGACGTTCGCATAGCCCCCCTGATATCCGGGGTCGGTGGCGGTGATCGCGTAGGTGCCGTTCGCGAGCGTGAAGGAAAAGCTGCCGGTGCTTCCCGTCTTCGCGGTCGAGTCCGTCGAACCGTTCGCGTAGACGGTCGCGGCCGAAAGACCGGTCCCGTTCGGATCCACGACGCTCCCCCCCACCGAGAAGCTCGACGAGCCCGTGCTCGTGAAGTGGAACAGCCCCGTCATCGCGGGGAAACCGGAGTTGCAGTCGAGGCCGCCGCCGGTGCAGGGGAGGCCGAGGAGCCACTCTTCCGTCGCGAGGAGGTTGTAGTGCGTCGCGTCCCCCGAAACCAGGCCGACGCCGCTCGAGTACGGGCTCACCGCCGAGAAATAGATGTTCCCGCCGCAGACCGAGAGTCCGTTGGTGCAGTAGCTGTTCGACACCCCGGGGACCGAGTAGCCGGCCGAGGTCGACCCTTCGTCATAGGTGACAAAGACGACGGTGGAACTGAACCAGGGCTCGTTGAGAATGCCCTTCCAGCCGTGCAGGTCGGACGAGGAGGTGTACGACCCTCCGTCGAAGAAGACCTTGAGCCAGGCGTCGCCGTAGGAGGTGTTGGTGTTGTGCGCATCGTCGAGAACGTTCGGCGTCACCCAGATGTAGGCGGGCTGGCTCGTCGCGTTCGGATTCCAGTTGGTGAACGGAACGTCGTTCGCCGCGCAGTTGCTCCCGAGGTCACTATAGTAGATGAACGGGTTGTGGCGGTAGGCGTAGTTGCCCGAGTTCGACTTGTCGCACGGGGTCGGCATCGACTCCTGGTACGACTTCCAGGGGATCCCGGCCGTATCGAGCATGTTACCGATGTTGTTGACCGAGTAGCTGTTCAACGCGTCGCTGCCGCATTGGAGCGTCTGTCCTGACGTTGCGGCGAGATACTCGGGCGCCGAGTGGTGGCACGGCGCATAGTACGTCGAGGAGTACGCGTACTGGTTCTGCAGCGAGACCTGGAACGGCCCTTGGTTGAGCACCGTCGAGCGCTCCTTGTTCTCCATGAAGATCGTGATCACGTGCTGGATCGGCGTGGGGAAGCCCGTCGCGGCGGGCGAGAGCGTTGGGGCCGGGAGGACCGACGCCGACCCCAGGCCGGGCGCGGTCGAAACGCCGATCGTACCGACCAATGCCGCGATCGCGAATACGACGAGCACCCACGTCGCCGCACGGGCGGCGGTTCTTCGGGGGATCCAGAGCGGGGAGTTCATGCACACCGACTGCCAGGCAACTCCCCCCTCCCCCGAGGGCCGCCGAGCGTCCTCGAAGGGGGGAAATCGCCAGAAGCGCCTTGTGAATTTCCACTGGCGAGTAGGGTATATGTACCTTAGTCCATCGTGTCGCGGTTTTTGAATTCGTGTGAGCGTTCCGGCCCCCGCGTTCCCGTTTGTCCGACACCCGAGTGACCCTCGGTAGACCCCCGTCCCCCCCGGGTACTCGCGGGGCGATCGCGCGCCGGGGTCGACGGGATCGGGGGAGGACCGGGCGCCTAGACCACCGACGTCGGTGGGGCGACGATCAGCAAGATGCTCTCCGGTCCGATCGTGACCGTACTCTTCATCGCGGCGTTCGAGGAGCTCGGTTGGAGGGTATTTCCGTTCCACGAAAAGTCGGTCACGGCCGCACCGGATTTGATCCCGGCGTGACTGAGGTTGACGGTCAGCGAGCCCGAGGTGTTCGTATTCACGAGGAAGACGGCGAGTCCCTTCACGCCGTACGTCACCACGGCATAGAAGGTCGTGGGCCCGACCACCTTTGACGGCAGATACTTCGATTCGAAGTGGGTCGCGAGATCGGCGAAGAGATAGTACTGCATCTGGAAGTGGCCCGGGCTTTGGGACCACGCGCCCGGGTACGACGAGTCATAGCTGAACCAGTCCAGGTTCGGCGTGCGGAGCGCAAGTCCTTGCGTGACCTCCGCCGCAAGATACAGGGTCCCGGCGAACGTCGGCAGCAGCGTGGTGTACGAGCCGACCTCGGCGGCGTTGATCTCCGTGACGAAGACGCCGATTCGGCCGCAGCCGCAGGCCTGATGGATGTAGCCCGCGTCGGCCGTGTACTGCGCCGGCAGCGCGTAGAATCCGCGAAGGTTCGCAAGCAGCTGGTTCGCGCTGGGGTGCCTCGGCCCGCCCAGGATGTAGGAGTGGACGGAGATTCCCGAGAGCTGCGCCCCGTCCGTCTTCACGAGGGAGACGACCCACGCCTTCGCGTAGTTGTTGCCGGCCTCCCCCGCCCCGAGGGCGATGAAGTGCCCGGCGGGATCGACCCGCAGGATCGCCGCGATGTACGTGTGGACCAGGTTCGCGAACGGCTGGGGCGTCACGTTGCCCGTGTCTCCCTGCGACCACTTGCTCCACGGCTGGCCGAAGTGCTTGTAGCCGCTCGGCGCATTGCCGATCTCCCAGTACGCCGGCTGGTACGTCAGCTGGTGAACTACGTAGCTCGCGAAGTAGGCCGCGGTCGAGGGCGAGTTGATCTCGGCGGGTAGTTGGAAGATCGCCTGACAGTGGATCAGCTTGCAGGACGCGACGAACTCTGCGACCGTCGTGGGGACCTTCGACTGGGCGCCGTTGCTGGCGGTCACCACGCCGGAGGTGTAGTTCAACTCCTCGCCCAGTACTCCTCCGGGATACCGGATGAAGGTCGCTGGGGTCTTCGCCACATAGCCGGCATCCGTGGACGAGAAGCGCTGGAGAGCTGCGACATCCACGCCCCAGAAGGAGCTCGGGACGGGCGTGGCGGTCGAGAACGCCCCGACCGTAACGCTGGCGGAGCTCGTGGTGGTCGCGAGCGTCACGGCGCTCCCGGTGGGCGAGACGGCGGATGCATGGCCGAGAGGGCCGGTGAGCCATGCGAACGATAGCATCAACAGGCAAAGACCGGCGACCGTCAGCGTACGGCGGATCCGCAACCGAAGATAGGCGGGCCACCGGCGCGTACGAAATCTCAGTTCGCGCACGGTAATCGTCCAACCGGCCGGGCACTTGTATATGTAGTTTGGTCCCCCCTCTCGGGACAGGACGTCGTTTCCGTCCCGGGTGGGCAGAGTCGGGTTCCCGATCAGTTTCCGGACGATACTGAGACCGGGTCGCTTGTCGGTCGCGAAGGGTCCGCTGGCCCCGCCGCGCCGCGACCCTCGCCGGACCGAGTGCGTCGTGCTAGCGCGCCAGTGGTCTCTCGCCGGTTATCTTTATCCTGCGCTCCCCCGTCGAGCGGCTGTCCATGCACCCCACGAGGGACGGCTCCGGCGGATCGAGGTTCCAATCCGAACTCGCCATGTCGGTCCGCCGTCCGCCGCGCTCCCCCACCGGGCTCGGCGTGACTCGGCGCGGTCGGCAGCGACCTGCGTCGGGGTCCGGAGAGCCTCTGTGAACGGGGCGCATTCACCGCCGCCGCTCGGACCCTCCACGGCTCCGAGCGCACTCACTCCGGGGACACAGGGCCTTGAGGTCACCTCGTACCGGACGAGTCCGCGCGCCGCGCTGCTCGCGCTCTTCGTGAGTCTGCTCGGGCTCGTCGGCGTCGCCCTACTGCTGTACGAGTTCAAGTTCCACCACGTCACCGACAGCTTTCACGGCCTGCCGACCCGCATGCTCTTCGTCTTCTTCGTGGCCCTCGCGGCGGCGCCGTTCTACGTTTCCGCCCTTCGGCGGGTTCCGGTGCCCTACCTGATCGCTCCGATCCTCGTCATCGTATTCCTGTACCCGATCTTCGCGCCGTACGGCCTCCCGTTCAGTCACGACCCGACCTACGTCTTCCAGTTCTCCCAGGCCCTCCTCAATACTGGTACCTGGAGGCCGCTCCTCGGGGTCACGGCCCAGGCGAAGACCTACAGTTACTACCCGGGCGCCGCGATCTTCAACGCGGAGGTGGCCGCGCTCACGACGCTTCCCCCCCTCGGGACGTTCAACTGGTCGGTCGACCTCCTTCGGCTGCTCGTGATCCCGCTCGCGATCTATTCGCTCGCCGCACGGTTCTTCGGCCCCCGGAGCGCGCCGCTCGCCGCGCTCCTCTATCTCACGCTCCCCTCGGTCGAGATGAACATCCCGACGCAACAGGACTTCGCCACCGTCTGGTTCATCCTGGCAGTGGTCGGGCTGGGCTTTCTCGCGACCTCCACGGCCGCGCGGGGCGCGACGTTCCTCCGCGCGATGGTCGTGGCCGCGTCGATCATGGTCGTGATCAGCCACCACGTCTCGACCTACGTCCTCCTCGGGTTCCTGATCGGCCTAGCGATCCTGCCGTGGATCCTGCTCCGCCGCGACCCCTACCCGAACGCGAGGATGTTCTCGACGATGGGAGTGGCGGTCGCGTTCGCGCTGGTCTGGGTCGCGGCGGTGACCCTGCCGGTGATCCAAGGGCAGTGGGTGATCCTGACCGGCCACCTCACGGCGCTTACGCACCCGGCGGCGCGGGCGGCCGGCGCGGCCGTCGCTCCCGGCCAGTCGTTCCCGCTGTACGAGCTCGGATGGATCGGTCTTGCGATCCTGTTGCTCGTGGTCCTCTCCCTCATCGCCCTCTTCGAGGTCTTCCGGGTCGAGCGTTACGCGTTCGTCACCTTCGGGATCCTCGCGTCGCTGCTCGTCGGCGCCGTCGCGATCCCGTTTGCCTCGACCGGATTCAACTTCCTCGCGCTACGGGTCTTCGAGTTCGCGGGCGTCTTCTTCGCGCCGGCGGTGGCGTGGTGGATCACGCACCGTCTGGCGTTGGCAGAGGCCCGGCCCCGGCCGGAGCGGGCCACGGTGCCCTCCCCGAGCCGTCCGCGAGCTCCCCGACCCCGACGAGCGACGGCCCGGGTTGTCGTGGCGGCGATCGTGGTGCTCCTGATCGTCGGGGGCGGATCCCTGGTTCCCCTCAGCACGCGCGACCAGTTCGCGAAGTCCCCCGGCCAGGTCCAGGTCAGTTCGGCGCTCATCGTCAACCGGACGGCCTACGCCACCGCGCTCTGGGCGAGCGCCCACTTGAACCATAACCGTCCCGTTTGGGGGGACTATCTCACGTACACCGTCCTCGGAGGGTTCGGGCACTTTGAGATCGTCTGGGACGCGTATCCGGCGTTCGAGAACGCCACGTTCACGAGCGGTCTCGTTGCCCGGCTCTTCCCGGGGGAGTATATCGTGACCGATGTGCTGATGACGATCCATTACTCGCCGCCGATGTTCTTCGGGCCGGCCAACGACCAGCCCAAGGGCGCCATTCCGGCCGCGAACATCGACAAGTACAACGACCCCGGCGACTTCGCGGTCCTCTACCAGAACTCACTCTTCACGATCTACGAGGTCGTCCACGTACCGCCGGTGGGTCCCTGAGGACCCGCGCTCAGACGCGAGCGATGAGCTCCCAGATCAGGACGATGTCGGTGAGGAAGAGCCCGGCCCCGACGAACCCGAGGATCTCGGCGACGATGGGCCGGAACGGCCGGGGGGAGACGGCGAGCGGCAGAAGGACCGCGAGGGTCGCGAGCCCGACCACGATCGCCGCGAACTGCAGGTCGACCATCCGTCTACCTTTCCTCAGCTGATCGTGACCGGGATCGACACCGTCGCGAGGACGGCGCCGCCCGAGTTCGCGAGAAGGAATTCGACGACATAGCTACCCCGTACGGCGAAGTCGAAGGAGACGCTCACCGTATCGAGCTGACCTGCGGAGAGCGGGATCGCCTCCGTGCTGGTCTGATTGGGTCCGAGCGATAGAGGGAGGGCCCACGGCACGGAGGAGTAGTTGGCGGGCGGAGCGCCGACGACCGAGGACCGGACCACAAGGTCGAGCGTCTGGGCGGTCGCGTTGTTCCCGATCGTCGCGTTGATCGCGAGGATCTCTCCGACCTTGCCGGTCGTCGGCAGCGTGGCGCTCGTTCCGCCGGGTCCGGTGATGCCAAGGCTCACGGAGGTGTAGGGGTGGGGAAAGACGCTCGCGAGGTAAACGATCACGATCAGCACCGCGACGATCGCGGCGAGCAGCGCGTAGCCGGCCGTCCGCTGGCCCGAGGAGTGCCCCGGTAGGGCGAACTCCCGGCGAAGGAACGCGCCGAACCGCGGCGCCTCGGCCGAAGGGGTGGTCGACAGCCGACCGATGAGCGCGAGCGCGAGGAGCGCGAGGGAAACGAGCGAGAAGACCTGCGGGAGGAGCCCCTTCCCGAGCGCGAGCAGAACGAGCCCCTCGAGGACGGAAACGGCAACGCTCAGCCCCACGACCATCACGAAGGTGAGGGCCCAGGGCCAGCGAGGCCGGAACCCGAGGGCAAGCGCGCCGAGCGCGTATCCGGGGGCGATCAGCAGCGTGATGAGCCCTAGCGGGACGGCGAGCTCCACCACCGGCAGGAACCAGGCGACGACGACGTACGCCACCCCGAGCAGCGCGAGGATGGCGAGGTGCGCGCGTCGAAAGAACGTCGGGTACTCCGGGAGCGTCGTACCCTCCCGAAAGGTCATGCCGAGACGCGAAGCGGACCCGGCCCTAAAGATTGCGGTGCGGACGGACGGTCTCCGCCCGCGCTCCGTCCGGCCGTCGCCTCGGCGCAGTTGCCACGCGCGAACGCGACCGCGTCCCGGCGTGGGAGCAACCATTATAGCGAGTCCAGCCCCCTTGCGGCCGCCCTATGCCACCGGTGGAGCGATCCCCCCTATCCGTTCGGCCATGTCGCTGAGCCACGGGGCAGACCATCGTCGCCCTCGATGGGGCGGTGGAGCCCTATCGAGGACTTCCCGGAGCGAGCTCGCCGTCGTAAGTCTCTTGGTGGTGCTTGTAGCGCTTCCGGGCTCGTACGTGGCCCTTTCGGGGGTCGCCCCTGCCGGCGGGGGGCTGCCCGCGCCGATGGGGACCCAGCCAGGCTCCTCGCATCTTGACTCGGCGTTGGGCGGCGCGAGTCTCGGTGCCTCCCCCTCATCGGGGTATGTCGATTCCGGTGCGAACGTCTCGGGGAACGGGTTCGCTCCCGGTCCCGTGACGCTTACCTTTAACGGAGCCCCGCTGACGTGCGGCACGGGCTCATCGACCGCCAGCTTGAACGGCAGCTTCACCTGTGGGTTCACGGTTCCTGCGCTTTCAGCCGCGAACTACACGATCAACGCGACGCAGCTGTCGAACGCGACCTCTGCGCTGGCCAACTTCGCCATCCTCCCCCCAACACTTTCCGTTTCGCCTTCAGCGGCGCAGGTCGCCGCCCCCGCGAATGCGACCGGGGAGGGGTTCGTCTCCGGCTCGAAGCTGACGCTCTCTCTCGGGACCGCTTCGATCAAGACCTGCAATTTCGGCACCTCTCTGACGGTGCAGGCCAACGGTTCGTTCGCCTGCGATTTCAGCGTGCCGGCGCTTCCGGCGGGGTCCTCCAGCCTAGTGGCGTCCGACCCGGTCAATTCCCGCTCGATTCCGTTCAAGGTACTCCCTCCCTACCTGGGCTTGTCGCCGAGCGGTGGCGTGGTCGGGACCTCCGTCCAGGCGAACGGCACCGGCTTCACGCCGGGGGCGCCGCTCACGTTTCAATTCAACGCGTCGACGCTCTCGTGCGGCAAGCACACGACTGCGACCTCCGGCGGCGCGTTTGCATGCGCCTTCAGCGTGCCCCCCGTGACCTCGGGCTCGTACATCGTCTCCGTCACCGATGCGGTGAACACGGCTACCCAGACGTTCCACGTCGGTCCGGCGGTGATTCAGCTCAATCCATCGGCCGGGACGGTCGGGTCGCTCGCGGATGCGGTCGGGAGCGGTTTCAGTCCCAACACCACCCTGACGATGACCCTCGGGACGGCCGGTGTCCCCGGGTGCACCGCGGGGAGCATGGTCTCGACTTCGCTGGGCCTTTTCAACTGTACCTTCGCGGTGCCGCCGACCCCGGCGGGTGTGGAACAGGTCACCGTCGCCGGCGGGTTCAACAGCGCCGTCGCCAATTTCACGGTCCAACCGGCGATCGTCCCCTCCGCGACGTCCGGGGTCGTGAACAGCTCCCTGAGCATCTCGGGCGACGGGTTTGCCGCGAGCGCGAAGATCTCCCTGAGGCTCGGTACCTCGAGCATATCGACTTGCCCATCGACGAACGTCGCCGGCAGTTTCGTCTGCACGTTTGCCGTCCCGCAGAGCCCGTACGGCGGGCAGGTCGTGAGCGCGAGCGATGGCGTGAACTCGGCGACCACGACGTTCAGCATCCGTGCCAACCTGACCCTCTCGGCCTACTCGGGGGCGAACGGCACGCCCCTCCAGATCTCCGGTACCGGTTTCGTGGCGACCTCCACCGTCAACGTGGAGTGGAACGCTTCCTACACGCTGTGCAGCGGCTATCCCGTGGGCGCCTCGGGCAGCTTCGTCTGCGGTGGCTCGACCCTTCGGGTGCCTTCCGGCCCGGGAGGTCTCCGTGCGATCGTCGCGGTGGAACAACAGGGCCTCTCCCTGAGCGTGAGCGTGAACTTCACTGTCCGGCCCACGTTCGGGCTTACGCCGACCACGGGGATCGCCGAGAACCCGGTGAATTTGTCCGGTACCGGGTTCGTGCCGAGCTCCTCGTACCTCTACTGCTTTGAAGCGACCCCGATCTCCTGCCCGTCCGGCTCCACCTCCTTCACCGCACTCGCGAGCGGGAGCATCCCTTCGGCGACCTCCCTGCTGGTTCCGGCGGGGCTGGCGCAAGGGCAGTACTACGTGGTGGTCTCCAACACCACCCTGCTCCTTGAGAGGTCGTTCAATGTCAGTCTGGCCCAGCTCACCCTCTCGACCGCCTCCGCCGTCGTCGGCTCCCCGGTAGAGCTGTACGGCTCCGCGTACCTTGGGTTGACCACGTACTCCTACTGCCTCCTACCGGCCGCCACGTTCAACGCCGCCGCCTCCGCGTGTCCGGCAGGCACGGGGCTCCAGTTCACCACGTCCAGTACCGGTGGGATCCCCGGCAGTACCATCCTCCCGATCCCCCCGACGCCGTGGGGAAGTTACCTGGTCGACATCTCCCGAAACAACGCCACGATCTCCTACGCCCCGATCTCGGTCATGGCTCAGATCGCCCTCTCCTCCCCGTTCGTCGACGTCGGCACGAACGTGACGGTCGCCGGGACCGCGTTCGACCCCGGGGCCCAGATCTCCCTTTTGTGGGGCACGACGCCGATCAACTGCCTTTCGGGAACCCCGACCGCCGCGTCGAACGGCAGCTTCGGGTGCGTCATCGTGGTCCCGGCGGAACCGGGGGGAACCTTCACGCTCACGGCCCATGACGGTACGACCGCGGCTTCGACGGCGCTGACGGTGGTGCCGTTCTTGACGCTCTCGCTGAGCAGCGCGCCGGCCGGTGCCTCGGTCATCCTGAACGGCACCGGGTTCAACGCCTCCGCGCCGTACTCGGTCACCTGGGTCGGCTCGGCCATCTCGTGCGCCTCCTCGATCCCGATCACGAACAGCGCCGGGGAGTTCAGCTGCTCGTTCAACGTTCCGCTCACCTCGGGCCCGGGTCCCCACCTCCTCCGGGCATCGACCGGGAGCTCGCCGGCATCGGTCTCCCTTTTCGTACTCACGATCCCCCAGCTCGCGATCCAGGGTCCGGGCGCGAGCGCCCAGGGGCCGGTGGGGAGCGTGGTCAACCTCACGGGGAGCGGATTCGCTCCCGGCAAGGCATACGTGCTGAGCATCGGCGGGGTGGTCCTTTTGACGAGCTGCCAGCCCCCGTCGCGGCCCGCGACGCAGACCACGAACTCGACCGGCGCCTTCGACTGCTACTTCTCCCTACCGCCCGAGGGCGGCGGACTCCAGTCGATCGAGGCGAGTCAGCTCGTCGGCGGGATCACGATCTCCCAGAACGCGACCTTCACAATCGTGCCCTCGGCCTCGTTCAGCGTGGCAAGTGGACTTCCCGGCACGATCGTCGTCGTCAGCGGCGCCGGCTTCTTCGCGAGCAATCACTCGGCGAACTTCACCGTCACCTGGGCCGGTGCGTATGTGGTCGGGGGCGGCACGACCGACCCGAACGGGTCGATCGCTTGCCAGTTCCTCGTGCCCGACCAAGCGGTCGGCACCTACGCGGTCGTCATCAGCGACGGTCGGAATCCGTCGGTCTCGCTCAACTTCACCGTGACCGCCCCCCCGCCGGCGTACCCGCGCTGGGTGGTCGACAGTGCCGTTCTGATCGGGATCATCGCGGTGACCCTCCTGGTCGTCTTCTTCGTCCGCCGCTCCCGCCGCACGAGGTCCGGCCCCTCCCGCCCGCGCCCGCCCGAGCCGGGGGTGGCGTCGCCCGCGACGGCCCCCGTGCTCCTCGACGAATCTCCTCATCCACCGCCCGGAGCGTACGGGCCGTCGACCGGGGTCCCTCCCCCGTACCCGTTCCCGCCGGGGGGCCCCGCCGACGGCGCTCCTTGGTCCGGGAGCGACTACGCCGACCTCGCCGAGCGAGTGCGCACGGTGCGCGTGCAGCTCCTGGCCCTGAAGAAGCCCGGGAAGGGAGGGGACGGCAGCGCACCGGCCGATCGAGCGGCCTCGGCCGACGCGACCGCGAAGAGCACGGACGCCTCCTCCGCGGAAGGAACGCCTCCCGGATAGCTCCTGCGTCCCCGTTCGGGCGACCGAGCCTGCTCTGCGCGCCCGATATCGTCGCTCTCCGCCCCCGCGTAAAGTTCTTAAACTAAGGCCGGTCAAACGTTGCCTCCACAGAGACGATGTCGCATCACGGCTACTGTATCTGGCTCACCGGGCTGCCGTCCGCGGGAAAGACGACCATCGCGCACCACCTGGGACCGCTCCTGCGAGCGAGCGGCTGGAACGTCGAGGTGTTGGATGGGGACGAGGTCCGGCGGGGGCTAAGTTCCGACCTCGGGTTCGACCGGACGGCGCGGGAAGCCCACGCGAGCCGAGTGACCTACGTGGCGAAGGTCCTCGCCCGCAACGGGGTCATCCCCATCGTCGCGCTGATCTCGCCGTACGCCTCGTCCCGGAGCCGCGCGCGCTCCGAGATCGGTCGGTTCGTCGAGGTCTACGTCAGCACGCCGCTCGCCGAGTGCGAGCGCCGGGACGTCAAGGGTCTCTACAAGAAGGCGCGCGACGGGCTGATCCACGATATGACCGGTATCGATGACCCGTACGAGCCGCCGGAGCGACCCGATATCCGGGTCGAGACGATCGGCCGCTCGCCGCCGGAGTCCGCGCAGTACATCCTCGCGGAGCTGGAGCGTCTCGGCTGGCCGGTGCGCCACGGCGCCACCGGCGCCTGAGAGCGCCCGCTGCGGCCCCCCGCCGTTCGCCGCGGTTCGTCGCGGGACTACGGGCCGACCGCGAGGTCCTTTCGCGCCGGTCGGCGCTTCAGCGCGAGCGGGGCCGAAGGAGCTCCTGCTGCCAGCTCCATTGCCGACGCAGCCCTTCCTCGATGTCGACGCGCGGCGCGTATCCAAAGTCCTTCGTGGCCCGGCGCGTGTCGGCCCACGTGACGTCGGGGTCTCCCTTCGGACGGTCGAATCGCTGGATCGGGCTCTTCGTTCCGGTGATCCGGCGGATGTGGCCGACGGCGGTCATGAGGGGTACCGGCGCACCCCGTCCGAGGTTGTAAATCCCCACGGCGCGGTCGGTGACGGCGGCCCGGTGCATCCCCTCGACGATGTCGTCGACGTAGGTGAAGTCCCGAAGCTGCCGACCGGTGCCCAGGATCTCGATCGGCGCGCCGGTGGAGGCCCACCGGAAGAAGCGATGGAACGCCATGTCCGGGCGCTGACGGGGCCCGTAGACCGTGAAGAAGCGCAGCGCGACCAGCGGCAGTTCGTGGGCGCCCGCGTACGATCGCATGAGGTGCTCGGCCGCGAGCTTCGTCATGCCGTACGGCGAGATCGGGTTCGGCAGGACCTCTTCGCCCATCGCACCCCGGGGCTGTTGACCGTAGACGGAGGAGGAGCTCGCGTAGACGAGCCGGGTCGGGTGCCCCGCACGTACCACCCGTTCCAGGAGCGCCTGCGTCGCGAGGATGTTGTTGGTCACATATTGGCCGAACTGCGGGCCCCAGCTGCCGCGGACCCCCGGCTGCCCGGCAAAGTGGTAGATCCGCGTATTGCGGTCCAGGCAACGGTCGAGACGAAAGGCGACGAGATCGGCTTCCCGGAAGGCGTACCGGGAGTTCTCTAAAGCCCGCGCCAGGTTCCGGCGTTTCAGCTGCGCGGGATAGTAGGGGTCGAACGAGTCGATCCCGAGGACCCGCTCGCCGTCGGCGAGGAGGCGTTCCGCGAGGGTGCTACCGATGAACCCGGCCGCCCCCGTAACGATGGAGTCGTACAAGGTGACGTAGTACGAGGGCGGGGGGCTTAACGTTGCCGAGGGCCGGCGGCGCCGGGCGGCGTGACCTCGTCCCGCCGGAGCGATGGTGTGCTCGACGGCCGACGAGGCTACGGGCTCGCCACGCCCGGCACGCGGTCGGACTCACCGAGCAGGGCGGAGTACAACGAGAGGTACCGGTCCGCGGCGGCGTCGAGACTGTGGGTCTGCTCCACGACCCGGCGGGCCCGGGCGCCGACCGCGCGCGCCGTTTCGGGCTCGGCGAGAAGCTGTCGGACGGTCTCGGCGAGCTCTTCGCGGGTGCGGTAGAGTCGACCGATCCCGTCGGTCAGGAGCTCGCGGTGGGCCGGGGAATCCGACGCGACGACCGGTAGCGCTGCGGCCATCGCTTCGAGGACCGAGTTCGGCATGCCCTCGAGCCGCGAAGGGAAGACGAACAGGTCGGCCGCGGCCAGGACGGTCGGAATGCGTTCGGCCGCCACTTCTCCGGTGAGGTGCACCCGAGGAAGGACGTCCGGGAATGCCTCCCGCACCGTCCGATGGTAGCGGTCGCCATAGTACGGCTCGCGATCGTTGCCCGCAAGAAGCAGGTGGGCCGAGGGGATCTCGCGCGCCAGCCAGTACAGATCCTCGACGTTCTTCCGGGGGATGATCTTCCCGGTGAACGCGATCACCGGGCGATCGCTCGGGAGGCCGAGGGTTGCGCGCGCGGCCTCCCGGTCCGGCGCGGCCCGAAACCGCGCCGTGTCCACACCGTTCGGGATGCAGACGACGTTGCGCGGGCCGTAGGGCGCCCGCAGATGCTCGGCATTGATGACCACGGTCGTGCCCGAGAGGAGCCAGGGGTTCACCGAACGCATCGCCATCCGCCCGAGCGCCCCGTAGCGGCTCCCGAGGTCCTCGATGGGATGGGCACCGGAGCGCAGCACCAAGGGGTGCGCCCGAGCGAGGCGCGCCCCGGGCAGCGCGTAGTAGGAATCGAGTGCCTGGACGAGGTCCACCTCCTTCCGACGCGCGGCGATCGCGTGCTTCAGGTCGAGGATTCCTCCGGGGAAGCGCAGTCGGCCCACGATGTGCACGTCGGCGCCGAGCGTATCCGCGGAGTTCCCGGTGCTCGAAAGGGCGAGGAACTCTCCGTCGACGCGTCGGGAGAGGCGCTCGACGAGCTGCCGGGACTGGATCGCCTGGCCCCCGCCCTTGTCGACGTGGGCGATCGCGAACAGCACGCGCACGGTCCCGAGAAGCTCCTCTCTCGAAGCAGCGGACCAAGGTCTATAAGGGGCCGCCTCCCCACCGGTCCGGGTACCCGGTACGCGGCCGCCGCGGGAGGGCGAGCCCGGCCTGAGGCGCGGGCTCGACCACGGGCAAACACGGCGGTCCAAGGCCCGAGTTGCAATGCGTATATATGCGGGTAATGCGTATTCATCCTCATTCGAACACGGTCGCGCCGTGCCGGGGCGGCGCGACCGAGAGGTTGGATCTTGGAAGTTCCCCGGAGCGGACGCCCGCGTCGCCGCGCCCCGCGGCCCGCGGTCCTCGTGGCCCTCGCGATCCTTCTCCTTTCCTCTTTGGCGACCGTGGCGGCGTTCCCGGCGGGCCCGGACGGTCCCTCCCCCGCGCTTACCGCGTCCGGAACGTCCTCGAACGCCCAAGTGGCCACCGCCCCACTCTCGAGCGCGCAGGCCGTCCCCGGGCCTTTCTGGGGGATCAACGCGGCGGCCGCCCAGCGGTTCAACAACTCGGACGCGACGGCGGTCGCCTCGACGCCCGTGAACTACATCCGGTTCCCGGCGGGCAACCTCGCGGAGGAGTACAACTATACGACGTCCGTCCTCACCGCTCCGAGCGGCGTCCAGAAGACCGCGACGACGTCGGTCGCCGAGTTCGTCAGCGCGTGCGAGCTCATCGGGTGCCGAGCGATCCTCGAGCTCCCCGCCGAGATCAACAGTCCCGCGACCGCGGCCGACTACGCGAACTACGTTGTCCACGCGCTGGGCTTCCAGCCGGCGTACTGGGAGATCGGCAACGACCCGAGCGGGTGGACCCACTACAGCGTCCCCTGGTCCCAATGGGCGACAACCGGTGGAGGGAACACGACGCCGGCGCCGTTCGCGACGCTCGTGGGCAACTACATCTCGGCGGTCCGGTCTGTCGACCCCTCGGGCCAGTTCCTCGCGCTGGGCGCGGGGATGGGCGGGAAGAACTACGACAAGGCCTGGGTCGAGGAGCTCGCAAAGGTCGACGGGCAGCGCCTCGCGGGCGTCTCCGTGCACTCGTACATCGAGGGGGGACCCTCGAACCCGTCCGATGCCGAGCTGTTCTCGAACCTCGGCGGATACTACTCGCTGCCGGCCCAGATCGCGGCCGACCGCGCGTACCTCGCGGCCGGCTGCCCGAACTGCTCCCAGCTCTCGGTCTTCGTGACCGAGATCAACGCCGCTGAGGTGAGCCCGTACTTGAACCTCCTCCCCACGTTCGCGGGCACGCTCTATCTCGCGGCCGAGCTCGTCCAGGGACTGACCCTCCAGGTCACGAACCTCGACTGGTTTGCCTACGACAGCTCCTACCAGGGCTCCTGGTCGACCCGACCTCTTTCCTGGCAAGGCCAGTACTACCTCTTCTCGGACCTCGGCTCCCGGCTCGGGAGCGAGACCGTCCCGACCAACGTCTCGGGACCGTCGACCTTTTTCGCCGTCACCACGGCGAGCGCTTCCGGCCTCGCCAACCTCTTCGTGAACGTCAACACCACGACCCCGGTGACCGCCTCCCTGTCGGGCCTCACGTTCGCTCCGTCCACCCCGATCGAGCAGTATCTCTGGACCAACTCCACGCCGCAGCCGGTAGCGACCGCGGTCTCCGCCACCGGGTCGGTCACGCTGCCCCCGATGTCGATCCTCCTCGAGACGGGTCCCGTGCCGGGGGACGCCGCGAGCTATCCGGTCGAGTTCACCGCCTCCGGTCTGCCCGCCGGCGGCAGCTGGTCGGTCGCCTTCGCCGGCGCCCACAACAGCTCGAGCTCGGCCTCCATCGGCTTTACCGCGCTCAACGGCTCCTACTCCTACTCGATCTCGCCCCCGACCGGCGAGCGGGCGACCCCGGCGAGCGGCACCGTGAGCGTGAACGGGGGGCCCGCCTCGGTCGCGATCGGCCTCACGCCCCGGACGAGCCCGGTCTATCTCCTCACGTTCCGGGAGAGCGGTCTCGCGTCCGGCCAGAGCTGGGGGGTCACGGTCAACGGCACCCCGGCGACCGGGACCACGACCGAGCTCTCCTTTACGCTCCCGAACGGCAGCTTCGCCTACTCGGTCCCCGCCGTCTTGGGCTACACCGCCTCGCCCTCGAGCGGAACGGTGCAGATCGCCGGCGCTGCCGTGAACGTCTCGGTGGTTTTCACCATAGTTCCGGCCGCGTACTCGGTGACCTTCGGCGAATCCGGTCTCGCGTCGGGGGCGAACTGGTCGGTGACGCTGGGGGGCTCCCGCAACAGCTCCTCCTCGGCCTCGATCGGGTTCTCGAGGACGGACGGCACGTATGCCTTCAGCATCGCGCCGCTTGCCGGCTACCGGGCCGTCCCCGCGAGCGGGACCGTCGTGGTGAGCGGAAGCGGGGTGTCGGTGCCGATCTCGTTCGCGCCTCCCTCGCAGGCCGTCTTCGACCTCTCCTTCACGGAGCGCGGGCTCCCGAGCGGGCGGTCCTGGGCGGTTACGGTGAACGGTACCGCGGCGACCAATACGTCTCCCACCATCTCCTTCGCGCTCCCGAACGGAACGTATCCGTTCACGGTCGCCGCCGTCGCCGGCTACGCCGCGGCCCCCGCGAGCGGCTCGGTCGGGGTCGACGGAGTTTCTCGGAACGTGACGGTGGTCTTTGCCGCGACCCCCGCCTCCTACCCTGTGATGATCGTGGAGACCGGGCTCGCGTACGGTACCGTGTGGTCCGGCAGCGTGAACCGGACCTCCCAACGCGCCGACGCGCCGGCCTCCCTCACCTTCCCGCTCCCGAACGGCACCTACGACTTCTTGGTCTCGCCGCCTCCCTCCTACTCCGCCGATCCGTTGCGGGGATCGTTCGCGGTCGATGGCGCGGCCGTCACGGTGCCGGTCTCCTTCTCTGCGAACGTCTCGGCGATCCACACCCGGATCCGCACGCTCGAGGGCCAGGTCCAGGCGACGAACGGGTCGGGGGTCGGGGACGTCGGCCTGAGCTTGATCTTCAACGGCAACACCCCGGCCTCCCAGTGGCTGAACCTCACGACCGGGGCGTCCGGCGGGTTCAACATTTCTGGGCTCAACTTGTCGGGGAGCCTGACGGCCGTGCTCGTCGACTCGCATCGCTACCTTGTCACCCTCTCTCGGGCGCTCTGGGTGGGAGCGGACGCGCTCGCGGTCACGGTCCTCCTGGAGCCGAACCTGGTGCCGGTTCCCTCCGGGAAGGTAGGTCCAAATCCCTGGTCGCTCTTGGCGCAGCCCGCTCTCCTCTGCCTCGCGATGGTCGGCAGCGCGCTCACCGCGCTGGCCGTTCGGGTCGAACGACGCCGGCGGCGAAAGCTACGCTACCGGCAGTACTTCGAAAACCCGCCGCCCTAACTGCGGGACTCCCGGGACCTCGGGAATTTCTTTGACGACCGCGCAGTCCGCTCCCGAATTCCCGTTCCGGCGCGGGAGCGACCGCCGACCGGGGTTCCGTGCTCCGTCCTTCGATGCCGGGGGGATCGGTCGGCCTGCCCGCTCGGGGGCGCGAGCGCCGCGAGGGCGGAACTCCGCACGCCCCGCCGGCCTTCGGCCGAGGGCGGGGCCCCTCGCGTCGGGCCTCGTCCGCCGGGGCGTCGGCCGCCCCCCGGAACGGCCGCCGTCTCCGCCGCAAGGGTTTTGCCCGAAGGGTTGGCTGATGACTTCGTCACGATGACTCGACCAGAGACTCCCGGACGGCCCGGGCACGGTCCGACCGGCAGGTACTCTCTCGGTCCGGAGCTTCGGCCGGCCCGGCCTCCGGGGGTCCGCGCGCCCCGGGTCTCTCCACCGTCGGGGCGCACGGTCGGCGGGTGGTGACGAGGGGTAGCCCCACCGCCGATGGCCCCCCTCCCACCCCCCCGCGCCGCGGCCGGTGAAGACGCCGGCCCCGCGCTCAACTCCCGAGAGCTCCTGCAGGGGGCCCTCGAGTCGGTCTCGAAAGGGACCACGGTGCTCATCGTCGGGATCGTGCTCTTCCTCGGACTCAGTTTCCTCGGCCGCGTCGTCGCGGCGAGGGCGCTCTCGGTCGAGTCGTTCGGCGAGTTCAACCTCGGGGTCTCGTTCACGACCCTGCTCTCGATCATGATCCTGCTCGGGCTCAACCAGGCGTTGGCCCGGATGCTCGCGTGGGAGCAGGACGCGGGCGAGCGCCGGACGCTGATCCGATGGGCGATCGGCGTCGCCGCGATCTCCTCGGCCGCCGGGTCGATCGCGGTGTTCGTCGCGGCCCCCGGGATCGCGGCCCTGTTCCACAACCCCGAGCTCGTCCCCGTGTTCCGGCTGATGTCGATCACCGTCGGTTTCGGCGCGATCACTCCGGTCTTCGCGTCGATCTTCCAGGGGTTCCACAACGTCGTGCCGAACGCGCTGTTCAATCAGATCATCAACCCGATCCTCTTCCTCACGTTCGTTGTCCTGCTCTTCGAGTTCAACTTCGGCCTCACCGGCGTCATCATCGCCTACGTCATCGCGAACGGCGTTGCGCTCATCGGGATCGTTCTGTACACCGCCCGCCGCCTCCCCCGCCTGCTTCCGAAGACCGCCACGCGGCCGGCGCGCCCGAACCCGATGCTCTGGACCCTGACGCTCTCGCTCTGGGGAGTCGCGTCGCTCGGCTTCGTCACCGGCTACGCGGACACGATCGTCCTCGGGGTCTATCGGCCGTCGATCGACGTCGGGTACTATTCGACCTCGATCACGATCTCGCGGGTCGTGCTGCTCGCGGCCCAGGCACTGACCTACATCTACCTCCCGATGTCGGCCCGTCTCGCGCGGCTGAACGCCCACGACGCCCTGCGGTCCACCTACGTCACGGCGACCCGGTGGATCCTGGTGCTGACGTTCCCCCTATTCCTGCTCTTTGTCTTCGCCCCCCACCTCACGATCGCCTTCCTCTTCGGCAAGAAGTACGAAGCGTCGGCGACCTCGCTCCAGTTCCTCGCCGCCGCGGCCTTCTTCTCCAACATCGCGGGGCCGGTGAGCGCGACCCTCGGGGGGCTGGGAATGGCCCGGACCCAGCTGTGGACCTCCTCGACCTCGGCGATCGCGAACCTCGCGCTCAGCTTCGGCCTGGTGCCGACGTTCGGAATCCTCGGCGCGACCACCGCCTGGGCGGTGGCCCGGTGCCTGTATCCCGGACTCGGGCTCACCGCCCTCCATCGGACCCACGGGATCACGCCGTTCCGTAGGGTCCTGCTCCTGCCGGTCGTCGTCACGCTCGCGATCGGCATCCCGGTGTTCGTCGCCGCCGAGCTCTTGCACCCGCCGGGAGTGGTCGTCATCCCGCTCTTCTTCTTCGGGGCGGCCCTCTACTTCTTCGCGCTCGTCGCGACGCGTTCGCTCCTCGAGGGTGACCTCGCGGCCCTCGCGATCGTCGAGCGTCTGCTTCGGCGGCCGCTCCCCCAGGTGCGTCGATGGATCCTGCGGAGGGCGGCGCCGGACCCGTTCCTCGACGCCTCGGGACCGAAGGGTCCGTGAGCTTGGCATATCTCCGATGGCCCCGGCCGCGCACGACGGCGGGCGGTGACGGACCCGAATGACTGTGCGGCAGGGGGCGGACGGCTCCCGCTCCCGAAATCCCGACCCGGTGCTACTGGTATCCGTACCAGCGAGCGAGAGGTCCGGCGACGCGCCAGAACGCCCGCCGCTCCCCGGCGTTAGCGGGGTCCGGCGCGGTCCCTTCGGGGCGACGGAATCGGACCTCGCCGGTGAGCCGGAAGCGGTTGCCGGTGGGGACGTGAACCACGGGGAATACCGAGCCGTCGCAGAGCTTTCTGAGCGGAGCGGCGAGGGAGACCCCGAGGAATCGCTCGAGCAGGCGGAGCGTGCCTTCGGGATCCCTCAATAGGTCCTCGTGGCGCAGCCGCAGGTAGTCGGGGCGCTGTCGGGCGAGGAGCGTGGAGTAGGCGAGGTTCGCGACGACCCACCGCCGCGCCATCCGCGTCGCGAAGCGGGGGCTCGTCACCGGTGCCCCCACCCGGTCGCGCCGTGCCCTCCGCGACGAGAGCACCGACCGCCCATCCCGAACGAGGTGCAGGTACCGTACGCGGAGAGAGGGAGAGCGGGCCGCGGCGTAGACCAGGGACCGGCCGACGAGCTTGCTCGAGTCGATGACGACCGACCGGCCCGCGCTCGCGGCGACCGCCTGCACGAACGCGGCGGTCTCCTCCGCGTGCTGGCGGAAGGCAGGGCTCCCGAGGGTACGGGCGGCGACGGTTCGACCGAGCGCCGACCAGGGCTCGAACCGACGCTGACCGGCTTCGAACGCCGGGACCGAGTGGGCGGGCTCGAAGCGGCGGCGGACCTCGCTCCAGAACGGACACTGGGCCGTGGGCTGTCCGCAGGAGCACTGGAGCCCGGAGTGCCAGACCGGGTCCGGTATCCGATCCATCTCTCCCCCGTAGACGACCTCGTCCGCGGAGCCGAGGATCACGCCGAGGATCGTCGATCCCGAGTGGGGGCTGCTAACGAGCTGGACGAGCGTGGTCGGACCGCCGGTGCTCACGGGCGCCCCTCCTCCCTCATCCAAGGGTAGCCGCCCGGGCGGATGCGGTGCCCTCCCCGGCTCCCTTGCTCGGGCGGAGCGGGGCGGGTGGTCCTGAGAACGAAAGTCACCCGGGAGTCCGAGCGCGGTCCGGAGCCGGACCGTCCGGTCGGAGCGAGGTCGTCGTCGATACCCGAAGAAGGCATACGTGCTCTACGTAGTTCCCGACCCGACCGACCGCTCGACCACGGCCGTCGGATCTTCGGCCCGGGTACGGTACCCGTACCGTCGGGCGAGCCACCCCGCGAAGCCCCAGAAGGTGCGCTCGTCGGCCTGGGGCAAGTGTTGGAGCCAGTCGGTGTCGGGCTTGAGCACGAGCGCGCGATTGAACCGCAGGCGGTTCCCCCCGACCACGTGGCCGACCGCGACCGGCCGTTGCTCGCGGACCGCCCGGATCACCTCCGAGAGGTCGGCGCCGACGAACGCCCCCACCTTCTCGAGGGTCTCGGCCGGAGATGCGACGAGGTCTTCGTACCGGATCCGGAGGTAGCGGCCCGGATGCCCGCGGAAGAGGATCGCCGAGAGCAGGTTCGAGATCACCCACCAGGTGGAGAGGTCGGCGACGCTCCGTTTGCGCGGCGCGAGGCCAAGTCCCTGACCGTCCACGACCCGCCGCTTCGACCAGACGAATCCACGACCGTCCCGCACGAGGTGGATAAACCGGACGTCCATCCCACGCCGGCGGGCCCGCCATAGGATCAGGCCCCGACCCGCGTGCTTGCTCGAGTCCACGACGATCGGGCGGCCGCTCCGACGGGAGATCGACCCGAGCAGCACGGCCAGCCGGTCAGAGTACCGGTCGACGGCCGATCCGGGCACCCCGAGGAGGACCGCGGTGCGAAGAAGGGACCGGGTATACTCGTACTGGCGGCCGGCGTCGAGTTCTTTCAGCGGGAACTGGCGCTCGACGTCGGCGACCACCTGCGACCAGAACTCGCAGGCACTGAGGTCGGCCCCGCAGGAGCACGGCTGGGCCGCCCCGTGCGCGATCATCGGAAGCTGGGTGAGCTCGCCGGTCGAGCAGAAGTCGGGGTGCGCCCCGAGGAGGATGTCGAGCAGGGTCGATCCGCACCGTCCGGTTCCGAGGATGTAGACGAGCCGGAAGGGGTGGAAAGTCTGCTCCGGGGACGGGATGGGGGCGACCGCCTCCTCGCTTCCGTCGTGCACGGGACCTCCTCCCTGCCGGGGCAGGGACGCCGCGGGTCCCGTGCCGCCCGGGGAAGAATTAGCACGGCAGCGCTTTATAAAGGGTTCTGTTCGCGCCAGGACCGGGACGGACCCCTTTCGCCCACCCCCTCTCACTTGACGGAGGGAGATGCGACTCGTAGAAAGGAGATATACCGCAACCCGATTGGGCGCTCGCCGGGTTTAGCTTCATGGCCGCCGGGCACGAGCGGGATTGGGCAGGGGGGTTCTTGCGCCGAAGGGGTTCCGGGCCGCGACGGCCTTGGACCATGCCGGTCGTCCTCGGGAGTGTCGCGATCATGCTCCTCTCAGGGCTGACCGGCCTTCCGATCGCAGGGCCGATCGCCAGCGCGGGGGCGGCAGTCGTCTCGGCCAGCGCCGCGGTCTCTGCGGTGGGGGCACAGGCGCTCGCCGCCGCCGCAGCGTCGCTCGAAGCGGGGCAGGGACCCGCGGCCGGCCAGCCGACCGCTTGTGGAGTGTCGGCGGGCGCGCTCCAGGGTTCCTGCACCGTCGCGGTCGGCTCGACCGCGTCCACCTTGACCGCGTCCACCTCGACATCCCCCGGTAATATCGGGGGTCAGAAGTGGGAATCCGAGGTCGCCCCGACCCCCCGGAGCAGCAGCGTGATGACGTACGACGCGAAGGACCGCTACGTCGTGCTGTTCGGCGGGTACAACGGCTCGGCCTATCTCAACGAGACCTGGGAGTTCTCCCACGGGATGTGGGTTCAACTGGCGCCGGGGCACAGCCCCTCCCCCCGGGCGAACGCGACGATCGCGTACGATGCCACCGACCAGTACGTGGTCCTCTTCGGCGGGTACGACGGGGTGGTCCTGGGGGACACCTGGAAGTTCGTGGGTGGCTCTTGGACCCAGCTCTTGCCGTCGACCTCGCCGCCGGCTCGCGAGGATGCGACGATGTCCTTCGATGCCCGCGACGGCTACCTCGTGCTCTTCGGCGGCCGTGCGGGCTCTACCGCGCTCGGTGACACGTGGACGTTCGTCAAGGGGACTTGGACCGCCCTTACGCCCCTCTCCTCCCCCAGCCCCCGGTGGGGCAGCGCCTCCACCTTTGACGCGGCCGACAACTACGTGCTCCTGTTCGGAGGCGCCTCCTCGTCCGGGCTCCTCGGGGACACCTGGGAGTTCGCCGCCGGTGCGTGGACCGAGCTCACCCCTTCCTCGCCGCCCAGCCCCCGGTTCGAGGCCGGGATGGCGTACGACGCGAACGCCTCCGCGGGGTTCGTCGTCCTTTTCGGTGGAGCGAGCCGGTCGGGGTCGCAGTGGGTCGCCGACGGGGACACGTGGAGGTTCTCGAACGGCCACTGGTCGCCGATCGTGCCGAGTCCCGGTGTGCATCCCCCCGGGCAGAAGGGACTTCCCTACAGCTCGCCCGCCGCCCGGCAGGCGTTCGGGATGACCTACAGCATCGCAGCGGGCGAAATCGTCGTCTTTGGCGGGATCGTCGATGGAGACCCCTTCTCGCCGTCGCTCCCGCCGAACACCCAGTTCTACGGACCGACCGACACCTGGACGTACACGACCGAGGGATGGTCCCAAGCCCTCCAGCAGAGCGAGTTCACGTGGGCCCAGCTTCCCGGTCGCGTGGGCGCAGCGGTCGCGTACGACCCGACCGCGCAGTACAACGTGGGCACGGTCCCCGAGACCGGCTACTTGGTCGAGTTCGGCGGATCGACGGCCTACGGTCCGAACGCGGAGACCTGGATCTTCCTCTCCTACCCAACGGCCGTCTGGTCCGAAACGTTTCCGGTGACGTCGCCCTCGGCCCGATCGTACGCGGCGATGACGTACGACGCCCGGGACGGCTACGTGCTCCTGTTCGGGGGAATGAGCCCCGCGGGCACGGCGCTCGGCGACACGTGGGAGTTCCAGAACGGGAACTGGACGCAGATCTCGACGTCGGCGGCCCCGTCGCCCCGCTACGGGGCGATGATGGCGTACGACAACGCGACCGGCTTCGTGGTACTGTACGGCGGCGCGGCCGGCACGACCCACTTCTCCGATACCTGGACCTTCCAAGGTGGGGTCTGGACCGAGCTCTCGGTCCGCCATCCGCCGACGGCGCGTGCGTTCGGGGGGCTCGCCTGGGACAGTAAGACGGGGTACGTGGTGCTTTTCGGCGGTACCACCGGCTCTGCCGCTCTCGGCGACACCTGGAAGTTCGTCAGCGGGCAGTGGACGCAGCTGAAGCTCACGACCGCGTCCCCGCCCGCAGATTGGGGGATGACGCTCCTCGCGAACGGCAAGTCGAACAACGTCTTCCTGTTCGGGGGCTGCAGTGCGCCCTCGTTCGACCCGCTCGACCCCTCCTGCCCGGCCGCGGACACCCTTGGCACGCCGTGGGCGTTCGGGGCGAGCTGGGCGATCATCCCGGCGGTGCCGCGGCTCACCGCGATCCCGGCGGCGCCCGAGGCGCGTTTCCTCGCGGCCGGCGCTTACGACCTGCACGCCCCGACGAACGTCGTGCTGCTGTTCGATGGGATCTCCTCGAACGGGGCTTGGATCTCCGACCGCTGGGTGTTCCAGTCGAACATCTGGAACCCCTGGGCTCCCCAAGTGCTGCCGGTCGCGCGGTACGGTGCGGCCAGCACCTGGGACGACCGCAGTCAGAACATGTTGATGTTCGGTGGGATCGGACCGAAGTCGAACGGCCACATCGGTTTCCTGAACGATACCTGGGAGTGGGACACGGGGGCCTGGGGCGCGACGCACCCGCCCGTCTCCCCCTCGGCCCGGGCCTTCGCCTCGATGGTCTACTTCGGGAACATGATCGAGCTCAAGGGACCTACCTCGTACAACAACTCGGTCCTTTTCGGCGGTGTCGGACCGAACGGCTATCTCGGAGACACCTGGTACTGGGTCGGCAGTGAGGTCGGCGGTCATTGGACGCAGGTCTCCTCGTCGGTCTCCCCCTCCCCGCGCGCGAACGCCTCGATCGCGTACGATGCCGCGGACAACGAGGTGGTGCTCTTCGGCGGACAGAACGCGGGCGGCTACCTCGGCGACACCTGGGTCTTCAACGTGCACGGGCAGTGGACCCAGCTCTCGCCGTCGGTCTCCCCGTCGCCGCGAGCGGCCGCGGCGATGGCCTACGATCACGAGGACGGCTACGTTCTCCTCTTCGGCGGCGTGGGTCCTTCGGGCCCGCTCGGCGACACCTGGACGTTCCTCCACGGAGTCTGGACCGAGCTCTCCACGTCGAGCGCGCCCGGGCCCCGGTACGGAGCCGGGATCGTCGACTGTCCGACACTCGTCGCGCTCGGTGCCGGCGAGCCCCAGGTCGTCCTGCTGGTCGGCGGAACGAACGGGACCGCCTACTTCGGTGACACCTGGGCCTACCTCGGTGGCCAGTGGACCCTTCTGCCCACGACCCAGCCGGACACGACCCCGTTCGCCTTCGGCGCGATGTCGAACGACCTCGACGACGGGCATCCGTCGGTCTTTGGAGGGATCACGGCCTACGGGATCCTGAGCGACTTCTGGGAGTTCAAGCTCGGACCGTAACACACGATGGTGGGCGCGAGGGAATGGAGTCGAGGATCGATGCGAGCCACTCGGGAGACGCCGGCGGGCCCGGGCGCCCCAGCTCCCCCTTCTCGAACCGCTCCGTCGACGACCCGCGCGGCCCGCCGGCCCCGCCCGTCTCTCCCGCCCCCTCGAATCTCCGCGGGGGACGGCGGATCGAGGTAGAGCGAGTTACCCAGGAGCTGCCGAGCCCGATCGGCCCGGTTGGGGCGGGGGAGTCCCCGGAAGAATCCGGAGGCCCTCTCGCCGGACCGCTCGCCGCCGCCCCGGGCGTGACGACGGCGACGCTGGCCGGGGCGCGAACCCCCGAAGATGGACCGCCGACCCTGCTCTACATCGTCGGTCATCACAAGTCCGGCTCCACGTTCCTCGGCGCCGTGCTCGCCGAGGACCCGGAGATCTACTTTGCGGGCGAGCTGTACCGCTTTCCGCGCCCGATCTGGGTCCCGGGCGATCCGCACCGCCTCTGTTCCTGCGGCGCGAGCGTGCTCTCCTGCCCGTTCTGGTCCGGGGTTCGGTCCGACTTCGAGCAGCACCACCGGCTCGAGGAGCTCCGTGACGGCCAGCGGCGCTTCGACCGGCTCCGAGGGCTCCCGGGGCTCCTGCTCCAGGAGGGATCGCCCCCCGCGCCGCTCGCCCGGTACGTGCGTTCGATGGAGGACCTGGCCGGGATCCTCGCCCGCCGCTCGGGGCGTCGGCTGATCGTGGAAGCGAGCTTCTCGGCGGCCCGTGCCCGCGTCTACCACCTCGCGGATCCGGCCCGGCTCCGGGTGAAGTACCTCCATCTCGTGCGCGACGGCCGGGCGTTTCTCTGGTCGGAGATGCGCGTGAAGGAACCCCCCGAGGACGGCAGCTGGTGGCTCCGCCTTCCTCCGTTCGTCGTCGCTCGTTGGGTGGCGATGAACCTGCTCGCCCTCACGCTTTGCTCGCTCGATCGGGAGCGGTACCTGCGGATCCGCTACGAAGAGCTGGTCACGAGTCCCCGCGCGACGATCGAGCGGATCGGCCGCTTCCTCGGGCGCGACCTCTCCCAGGTGGCGGCCAAGGTCGAGGAGCGTGCGCCGATCCCCCTCCGCCACGTTGCGGCCGGCAACTGGCGCCGGGGCGAGGGGTCGGTCGTGCTGCGGCCCGACTTCGGTTGGGAGACGGGCCTCTCCGCCAGATCCCGTGCGCTGTTCTGGCTCGCGTCCGGCTGGCTCGCGACGCTCCTCGGCTATTCGCGACGCCGCCGCCGGTCAACGACCGGGCCGGCCGCTCGAGGGCCGCGGTAGATCCGGTCACGGGGACGATGATCCCAATCTCCGTGGTCCCCCGGGGGACCCTGGCGGAGCGTCTCGGGGAGCGCGCCCGGACGCGGTGCGCCGTCCTCCTTCGTCAGAAATTCTCGACCGCGGCGCGGTACGCCTCGAGGGTGCGCTCGGCCGCGCGCTGCCAGGTGAACTGCTCGGCGACCAGCGCACGGCCCTGTCGACCGAGCCGGGCGCGAAGCTCCTCGTCGCGGAGCAGGCGCACGACCGCCGCGGAGAGCTCCTCGGCCGAGCCGACGGAGGTGAGGAGACCGGTCGTCTCGGGAAGGACGACCTCGGGGATCCCCCCGACCGGGCTTGCCACGACCGGCACCGCGCTCGCGAGCGACTCGAGGATCCGGATCGGGAAGTTGTCGTAGAACGTCGGCACCACCACCACGTCCGAGGAGGCGTAGATGGCCGGTAGACGGTCGTACGGTTGGTGGCCGAGGAACCGGACGTACGGCTGGACGGACGGCGGCAGCGGAAGTACCTTTTCGGAGTCCTCCTGCTTGCGGCCGGTGATGACGAAGCGGGCCTGCGGGACCGCGGCTAGGATGCGGGGGATCGCCTTCGCGAGCACCGACGAGCCGCGGATGAGCGTGAGGCGACTGGGGAAGAGGACGACCCGCTCGTCCGCGGAGGCGCGCACGAGCTCGGGCGCCCGGAGGTCCGGACGGAACACCGCGGGGTCGACCCCGCAATGCGCGACGCGAATGCGACCCGGCGCGATCCCCCGCGCGATGAGCCCCTCCCGGGTCCAGCCCGAGACGGCAAGGTACTGGTCGCGTCGGCGGCCGAGCACGGAGCGCTCGGCGGCGTCCAGGAACGGCCCGAGCGCGATCTGCCACTCGTCGGCGACGTCCCTCAGGCCGCCCTGGCGGTCGGCTTCCCGGATCCCTTCGCGCTGGCCCTCGATCGTGCTGTGGACCGTACGCACGGTCGGCACTCCCGTGTGGAGGGGGCCCGAGAGAAGATCGGGCATGTGCGCATGCTGGGCGTGGACGAGGTCGAAGCGTTCGGCGCGTTCGAGCGCCGGGAAATGGCGGAGGAGCGCCAGCTGGAACCGAGCGTTGTAGACGAAGGAGTCCCGCGCCTCGGAGATGACGGCGGCTCGGATCCGATGGTCGAAGTACGCCTCGATCTCCCGGGGCCCGTACGATTCCTCGCCCTCCCAGCGGCGGGGGGCGACGACGAACATGTCGAGCGTGCGGGAGAGTTCCCGCAGGATGCCGATTGAGTAGCTCCCGACCCCGCCTCGGTTCGGGAGAAGTTCGGGAGCGAGGAAGCAGACCTTCATGCGGGGGCCCTCCGCGACCGTTCCCCGCGGAACGCCCCGATCCGTTCTGCACGGACGCTGTCGCGCGGCGCCCGGCCCATGGTGGAGAGGTTCGGGGGAGGGTCGGGCATGCGGGAGCGGTCCTTACGGCGCCCCGTTCTCTTCGCGGAGCATCCGGCGGATGCCCTCCTCGAGCGGGACCGTCGGACGCCATCCGGCCGGCACGTTCCCCGGGGAGATGTTGGCAAAGTTGATCGGGAAGTCTCCGGCCCGCGGCCCGGAAAAGCGGAAGACCGTGTTCCCGAGGCCGGCGAGTTCAGAGACCTTGTGCGCGAGCTCCCGGACCGAGATCGTGGTGCCCGAACCCGCGTTGAAGACCGAGCCCGCGGGGGCGCGGATCGCCCGGGAGAGGAGATCGAGGAGGTCGGAGATGTACAGGAAGTCCCGGGACTCATCCCCCGTGCCCTGGAGGAGCACTTCCCCGCGCGACGCGCGCAGCTTGCGGATCAAGTCGGGGATGACGTAGGAGCGGCTGCACCCCTCGCCGTAGATGTTGAAGAGGCGCAGGGTGACGTGGTCGGGGGCGTACCCCCGCAACGCCCCCTCCCCGGCCGCCTTCGATATCGCGTAGAGGTTGATGGGAGCGATCCCCGCCGAGATCGGCGTCGGGAGGAGCGATGGGATCCCATAGACCGCGGCCGTGGAGAGGAAGACCACCCGAGCCCCGACCTCCTTCGCGACCCGCGCCACATGGACGGTCCCCTGGATGTTGATGTTCCAGCACTCCGCGGGGCTCGATTCGCACGCCGGCACGGAGGCGAGCGCGGCCAGGTGGACGACCACTTCGGGCCGCGACCGGTGGAAGAGGGTCGCGACGGCCTCGGCATCGGTGATGTCGAGCGGCTGCGCGCTGCCGGTCGGTCGGAGATCCGTTGCCGTGACCTGGTGACCCTGGTTACGGAGATACGTGGCACAGTGCGTGCCGATGAACCCCGAAGCGCCGGTCAGGAGGATCTTCATGCCCGCCTCTCCCTGCGAGCCGGGCAACCCCATGCCCGCTTTAGGAATCTTCCCGGCTCGCTCGTACCGCCCCGAACCGCCCGAGCGAGCGGGTCAGCGGGCGATCGATCGGGCGCCGGAGAGGACCCCAGAAGGCGATGGGTGCGCGAGTGCATGGCGAATTGACTGTCCCATTCCCTTCTAAAGAGTTGCGACGCGGGCCGAGTCCCCCCGACGGCCCCTCTCGCCACGGCAACGCGCCCTCCTCTCGTTCGGCGAGCGAGGGCGAGCCCCCAATCGAGCAACAAGGCTAAACAGTCGGGCCGGCAGGACGGGGCTCCGGGCGTGCCGCAGCAGGGTAGGGATCGGGGATGCGAGACCTCGGAGAGTCCGATTTGGCGCCCGTCGAGCGTTTCTCGGCCCGGCCGGGCAACCTCAAGAAGGCCCGCGGCACTGGGGACAGCTGTCGCGTGAGGGGCTGTGGGATCCTCTAGGTTCCCCGAGTCGCCCGGCCCGCTTCCCGCGTCCCGGGTCGGGGCAGGCATGTCGTGCGCACTGCGCTGTATGTCGCTGTATCATCCACGGCGGCAAAACGCGAGAAGTATAACCTTCTTAACGGACCACGCGATGGGACCTTTCACTCATTCGGGAGGAGGTCAAGCCGACTGACGGAGCCGACCGTCTGAAACCGATCCAAGCAATGAAGGGTGCCGGGAAACCCCTACTGAACGATATCGCCCCCTCACGGCCCGAGGCGCCGGGCCTCAGTGCCGAGGTCGAAGCCCGGATACGCGGCGCAGAGTCCGCGATCATCCTGCCGACCCTGAACGAGGAGGCGGGGCTGCGCAGCACGCTCAACGAGCTCGCGGGCATCCTCGCCACTTCGCAGGGGGGCCGCGTGGAGGTCGTCGTCATCGACGGCGGCTCGACCGACCGGACGGTGCTCGAGGCGCAGGCCGCCGGCGTGCCGGTCCTACGGCAGCGGAGCGTTGGCAAGGGCGCGGCGGTGATCGAGGCGTTCGAGTGGCTCTCCCACGTCGGGGTGCGCTACGGCGTGGTGCTCGACGCCGACGCGACGTATTCTCCCGACCGGACCGGTTCGGCGCTCGCGTTGATGAGAGCCGGGGCCGACCTCGTGATCGGCGTCCGGAATCCCGTCTGGGGAGCCCCCCGGGACTTCCGGGATCTGGTGCACCGGGCCGGAAATGTCGCCCTCAGTGCCACAGCGAGCCTGATCACCCGCCGGGCGATCCTCGACCTCTGCAGCGGTTTCTGGGCGATGCCGACCGAACGGTTCCTCGGCCTCGGGATCTCGGCCGAGTCGTTCGCGATCGAGGCGGAGCTCGTTCTCAAGGCCCTCCGGTCGGGGTTCACGGTCTACCAGATCCCGGTCGAGTTCCGAGAGCGGATCGGCACGGCGAAGCTGCGGGCTGTCCGCGACGGGGCCCGGATCTTTCTTTCGATCCTTTCCCATGCCCGCCCGGCCCCTCCCGTGGTGGTCCGTCCCTCCATGCCGGTCGTACCGGCCGTGTCCCAGCTCCTCGCGATCGGGGCGATCTCTGGAGCCTCGACCGCGATCGTCGAATCACATCCCTCGCGTTCGAGGGAGGCGACGGCGCTCGCCGGGGCTCTCCGCGCCAAGTACATCGACGCCTCGGTCGTCGTCCGGGAGATCTTCTCCGAAGGGAGAGACACGGTCCCCGCCTGGAGCCCGGTCACTCAGGTCGCGTCGCCCCTGCTGATCTCCCTCCCCTCGGGGGGCTCGGAGCGGCTCTCGGCGCGGTCGATGACGGTCTCGTTCCGCTCCCAGCGGCGCCAGCTCTCGATCGAGCTGACCTCGGAGTCTCCCGTGGATGCCGCCCCGGGTCCGGGGGCCGCTCCCGAGCTATCTACTGCCCGTGCCGGAGCGTACGCGCTGCCGACCCCCCCCACGCCGACCGCCGGCAGCCGGGCCGTCCTGCGTTCCCGGATGGACCTCGACCCGATGCACCGCAAGCAGCAGCTCCTGGTCGCGAACGGCTTTGACTCCACCGTGGCGGTCGTGAGCCCGCCGCCGGTTCCCTACCGCTTCCTCCGTAAGCCGATCGACCCGCCCCCGTCCCTGGGAACCACCGTCCGTTGAGCCCGGGGGGTCCGATGTCCGAGGGCAGCGTCCCCGCAGCGGTGAGCGCGCCGCGCGATGGCAAGACCGAGCCGGTCGGCCCCCTGCCGCTCTTCCGCGTGATGCTGGATTTTGATGGGACCCTCGTACAGCCGAACGTGGCAATCCTCTTGGTCGAGGAGTTCGCCCTCGACGGAAAGACGGTGGCGCACGAGATCGACCAATTGTTGCACACCGGGCGCATCGGCCTCCGAGAGGCCTGGGAGCGGGAGGTGGCCCTCCTACCGGTCGATCGCCTCTCCGACATGGCGCGGTTCGTCCGGGAGCGGGTCCCTCTCCGTTCGGGGGCGCTCGACTTCCTCCGATTCGCCCGCGATCGTCGCCTCGACGTGGCGATCCTCTCGGGCGGTCTCGACTTCTTCATCCGGGAGGTCCTCGACCGCGAGCAGATCGCGCTCCCCGTGTACTCCGACCAGCTGGTCGTCCCCCCTTCGGGAGCGCCCCGGGTCGCCTATCCGTACGGACACCCGACGTGCCGTCAGTGCGGGATCTGCAAGGCGGCCCTCGTGCTCGACCATGCGTCCGCCCAGCGCACGGTGCTGATCGCCGATGGCTCCACGGACCGGTACGGCGCCGAGGTCGCCGACATCATCTTCGCGCGCCACCGGCTCCTCCAGTACTGCCGCACGGCCGCGCTCCCCTGCCTCCCGTTCGAGGACTTTGCGCCGGTGACCGAGCAGTTCCGTCGGTGGCTCGATGGAGCGGAGCCGATCCCGCCGGCGCGCCTGCGCGGACTCGCGAGCTCCGCCTGCCCGATCTCCCGGGGCCTCTCGGGGACCGTGGACCTTCCGCCGGTTTCGTAGGCCTGCTCCACCCTTGTTCGGGCGGGGGCCCCGGGCGCCCTCGCCCGCTCTGCCGGTCGGTCCGGTGCGGGGGAATCGGGCCGAGGAGCTCCTCGGGCCCCTGGCGGTGGGGATTTATACAGGACTATGCGCATTATATCCCATCGTGGCGACCCTGGAGGAAAGGTGCGACCATCCGTCGCATTTCGAACAAAGTTCCGCGCCGGTTCGAGTCTACCGGATAGCTTCCGCCGGCCCGGCCCCGAGGTCGTGGGGGGAAGCCGGTTGGCGATAGGCAACCGGCGAGGCTCCGCCCACCGGAGCTTCGACGATCCCACTCCTACGCCGGAAGTCGAGGACCTAGCGATGCACCGGGCGGCGGGCGGTGAGCTTCTGAGCGGACTTCGCCTCCTCGAGCTTTCCCCGAGGGAGGCCGCGCTCTACCTCACGCTCTGTCGGCACGGCCCGGTCGAGGTCCGCCGGGTGGGCGGCGAGGCCCGGATCCATCGGGCGACCACCTATCGACTTCTGTCGCGACTGACCCGACGGGGACTGGTGCTCGCGGAGAGCGTCCGGCCCCGGCGCTACGTGGCGCTGCCCCCCGAGGCCGTCCTCCGCCGCGTGAGCAGCTTCCTCCACGAGGAGGAAGAGGTCGTGCTCGCGATCGCGGAGATCTACGCGAAGTGGGCGAGTGGGCTCCTCCCGGCGGCGAGCGGCCCCCGGAGCTGGCTGGTTCCCACCATGGGATCGGTCGGTGAGCGGTTCCCCGAGCCGTCGGTGCTGGAGCTTCTGGCGCGAGGCCGCCACTCGCTGGAACTGATGTTCCGTCCGTCGACCTCGGGGCTCACGTACCGAACCCGGCTCCGATCCGCTCTCGCCCGGCTCGTGCGTTCGGGAGTGCACACCCGGCTCCTGATCGACGCCTCGATCGCGGGGCTCCGGTTCGAGCGTGCGCTGGTCGCCGAGGTGGGCTCGTTCGGTGGACCGCTCGAGGTGCACCACTACACTCCGGCCGGGGCCCACTTCTATGTCGTCGATGGAAGGCTTCTGCTGCGGCTCCCTGCGCTCTCGGAGCGGGCCGGACCCTCCGAGACCGCGGTCGTGACCGACGACCCCACCCGGGTCCGCATGCAGGTCGCCCGGTTCGAGGCGCTCTGGACCGAGGCCGCGACGAGCCCAAAGGCGCGCGGCCACCCCCTCCCATTCGTGCGGGAGCCGGTCGCCGGGGCCCCGCTGTTTTCGGCGCCGCGTTTCCGTCCCGGGCCGGTCGATCGCCCGGTCTAGGGAGCTCAAGGCTTCGAGCCCCATCGTCATCTTCCCGAGTGGCCATGGGGCCACGGCCGTTTACCTACCTGCGGACCGCGGGGCGGGTAGGCCGCGAGGCTTCCCAACTCTTCCGGGCTCCGAGACGGTGCGGCCGGAGTTCGTGGGCCGGATGAGCATGTATGACCGAGCCCACGACCCGGCATCCCTCCACGACGCCTCCGCGCGGCCATGCTCTCGATCTCCCTGCTCGCGACCTTCGCGCCGATCGGTCTCTTCCCCGTCGTCGCGTCGCCGACCGGAGGAAATGCGTCGGCGACCGGATCCGTGGCCGCCCTGGTCTCGCCCGCTCCCCACGCCATCGTCGCGGTCTCGGCGAAGGCGGGTCTCCCCGCTTCTTGGGATAACCGCGGCGGGGGTCTTCCCGCAAGTAGCCAGCAGTTCGACCCGCGTGTACGGGGCGACCACCGCGGCGCTCCGCGCCGCGAGGGTGCCCTCGAGCCGCATCCGTCTTTCTTGCGTTTTCGCCGCCGTCCGCCGGCATCGCGTGCTTCCGAGAGAGCGAAAAGGACGGCGTGCGGTCTTGATGGGTTCTCGGTGGATTTTTAATCTAGTTATACGTCGGGGCATTGACCATGCGCCGGGACATGGTCCCGCGGGGTCACACGTGATGTGACCGCGCCGCGGGGATATCGCACCAGCATTGAAGTGCTGCGCGACATTCTCCGGGCGGCGGACTCTCCCACCCCCAAGACGCGGATTATCGGCATCGCCAACCTCAACCCGCGATCGTTCCGTGAGTACGCGCAGTTCTGCACCGACCACGGGCTGCTCGGCCTCACGGAAGCCGGTTACGTCTCCACGCTTCGAGGGAAGGGCGTCCTCACCGCGATCGAGGTCATCCTCGCAAGGACCGTCGAGCTGGAGACCGCGGTCCAGCACTTCCACCGGAGCATCTACGGCTTCGTTCCCGTGCCCGCCGTCCAGGCGGCGGCATTGCGCCAACTCTCACGGTGGATGTGGAACGACGGGGCGCTGGGGACCGGAGGGACGGCGGTGCTGAGCCGGCCCGTCGAGCCCCGCACCGAGCCCTCGGATCTCGGGCCCGGCGCATCGCCGCCACGCGGGATCTGGGGCGCTTCGCTGGGACCGTCCGGTCCGCCGTTCCGAGGGGGCGGTGGGCCCGCCGCTCCCTCGGTGTTCGCCACCGTCACGGTCCGTCGCAGGCGCGGACCCGCCCGCCGGGGGTCCTCTTCCCGATGAAAGGTCGCCACGGGGCCCTACGACCGGTGGTGGCCGGCGCGAACGTTGATGCGGGGAGCCCCCGGGCCGGCCTCGTGCCGATCGTGGTCGTCGTCCTCGCTGCGATCAGCTTGGTCCAAGCAGGACTCTACGCTGCCGGCGATCTGCCCCTCGACCTCGCGCTCCTCGTCTCCGTCGCGGCCGAGGCCGCGACGCTCGGAGTCGTGGTCCTCGTTTGCCGGCTCGAAGGACGATCCCTTCGGGAGTGCGGCTTGATCCTCCGGGGACCCGTCGGCCCGACGCTTCTGTTCGCCTCGCTGCTCGTCTTCGTCTACCTACTGGCGGAGACGTATCCGGGCTTTCTCCTCGGATTCGGCCGGGTACCATCTCCCGGCGTGACGAGCTTCGGCCTCCTTCTGCTGGGCGCACCCGTCACAGCGCTCGCCCAAGAGACGGTCTTCCGTGGCTACGTGTTCCGCCGCCTGTCGCGAGCGCTCCCGCTGACCGCGGCCCTCGCCCTCTCCGCGGTCGCCTTCTCCCTCGAATCCACCGATTTTCGACTCCTCCCTTCCCTCAGCGCGGTCTCCGGAGCCCAGTACCTCTTCGAGGTCCCGGTCGCGAACTTCGTGCTTGGCCTGTTGCTCGCCCTATACTTCTACAAAGAGCGATGGAGTCTGCTCGGACCGGTCGCGACACGCACCGGCCTCCTTTGGGCGTCCACGCTGCTCCCCATCGGAGCGCGCTTCACCAACTGGGAGACCGGATTCGCCGCGCTCCTGCTCGCGTATGGCGCCCTGATGGTCCTGGTCGCGGTGGGGCTGCGAGAGCCCCGACTGCAGGCCCGTCAGTACCTGGGAGAGCCGATCGGACCGCGTCGGCATCGGTTCCGCCATCGAGCGGAGGCGCGACGACAGGTCCGCGAGACCGTGCTGGCCGTCGCGGTGGTCGCGCTCGCGGGAGCCGCGACGACCCAGATCGCGCCCGTCGTAACGGGGACGAGCCCGCCGCTCTTGGCGATCGCCACGGGGAGCATGGTTCCGACGTTCCATCGGGGGGACCTCGTGGTGCTGGAACACGCTCGCGTTTCGGCCATCACGGTGGGGACGATCATCGCGTTCCGCGTGGGATGCCTCCCCGCGCCGACGGTCCACCGAGTCTACCGGATCCTGGTCAACGGAAGCGCCCCGGTGTACCAAACGAAGGGGGATGCGAACCTCGCACCGGATCCGTGCTCGGTCCCGTTCCACGATGTCGTCGGGGTCGAAGTGGCGGTCCTGCCGTACCTCGGATTCTTCGTCCTCGACCCGCTGCTGACCGCGGGCGTTCTGGTCCTCGTGGTGTTGATCATGCTTCTCGTTCCGAGGCGACCGGGGAGGCGTCCAACGTGAAACCAATCCAGCTCCTGCCGCTCCTGGTCATCGCGCTCGTCCTCGCGACCGCATGGGCCGGCTACAACCTCGCCCATCAGGCCAGCGCCGCGTCCTCGCCCCCGCCGCCGGCTCCGGTCCTGGCCTACGACGGCCTCGGGAGTTACGATTACGTCGCGACGCTGACCCCCAACAACCTCACGAATTCGACCGTTGTGGCGGGGCCGAACTCCACCCTGTTCCCCTCCATCACCCGATGGGTCAACATCTCGCTGATCGACAGCCTGTCAATGACGGCCCCGGCCTCGGTCGATCTCACCGACCGATGCACGACCACGCTGTCGACCGCCCTCTGGTCAAAGCCCCTCGCGCAACAGGTGCAGCAGAACCGGACCCTGGGCACGACCCAGGTCGTCCAGGTCGACCGATACGACCTCAACGTCTCCTGGGTCGAGAACCTCACGCAATCGATCGACCGACAGCTCGGCTATTCCCCGGCCCAGTTTACCGTGACGGTCGCGGCGAACCTGACCGGCTCGGTCTCCGCCGCCAACGAAAGCGCTCCCGTCGATCTCCATCCCTTCCTGAACCTCACCTTCTCCTCGTCGTACATCGTGCCGAGCGGGGAGTCCGCCTCGAGCGGGGGAACCCTCCGACCGAATGCGGGGTCCGCGGACCCCGGTCCATCGGCCGGACTCATCGACGCGGTGGCCTACCTCCTGGCGGCCGTCGCCGCGCTCGTGGTGTCGGTCCTCTACTGGAACCGCGTCCGACGCCGACCTGGGCCAAGCTCGGCCCGTGATCTCGGCCCCTTGATCGAGCCGTTCGAGGAGATCATCGCCGAGGTCGAAAGCCCCCCCGAGGTCCCGACCACGATGGCCGTCCGGTCCTGGGAGGATCTCGTGAAGGTGGCGGACACCCTCGGTCGACCGATCCTCCGGCCCGCCGTCGGCCGAGCGCGGGAACCGGGCGTCGTGTTCTACGTGGTGGACGGCACGGTCGCCTACGAGTACTGCCACGGCCGCTCGGGCCCCCCGAGCGCCGAGCCGGAGGAGGATCCCTCTGCGGGAGACCTCGACGGCCGTGACTCCCCCGAAGGGGTGTCCGACGTTCCTACTCCCAGCGGCACCCCGAGATCCGTGACCGACCCCGGACCGGGCAATCCCGTCCCCGAGGGCGTGGAGTGGATGGCTTGGGCGAGCGAACAGCTCCGGGCGGACATCGGCCGCATCCACGCCGCGCCTCTGAGCCCCCCGGATCGGGACCGTGCTCTGGATCTTGTCCGGACGACCGCCCGGGCGGTCCGGAGCGCCCGACCGGCAGAGATCCCGACGATCCTCGACCGATTCCACCGACGCCTCGAAGACCTCCTTCGCGCGGCGGAGCCGCGCTGAACTAGAACCCTTTTCCGTCCGGCGACGGTCGGTCGAGCGCACGCGGCACCGCGCCTCGTCGCCGGACGATTCCACGGGTTGATAGCGACGAAGTCTGCCGCCCCGTACGGACCAACCGAGGAGGTCTGTCTTCACGCCTTAAGCCGCTCGACCCGGTTCGTCGGATGCAAGGTCCACCGACCTTCGCAGGAGAGCAGATGGGAAAGAAAGTGATGATGGGACTGGTGGCGCTCGTGGCCGTGATCGGAGTGGCGGGGATCGGATTCGCGGCGTTCAGCGCGAACGCCTACGTCAACGGGACGGCCACCGGCGGTATCGCCGAAGTGCACTTTTCCGGAGCGCCCACCGTGACAAATATCGGATATACCTCGTGCTCCGTAGGGTTCGGGTCGTACCAGGACGTCCTGAGCGACCCCAACGTCATGACCATCACTGCCGGGGCATTCGCGCCCGGGGACTACTGTCAAGTCACCGAAACCGCGGTGAACGGAGGATCGGTCGGTCTGACGGTCACCTCGAACGGGGGCGCCATCACGGGGATCTCTGGTGGAAGCGGATGCGGAGCCAACGAGTGGACCATCTCCGACAGCGGTCCGGCATTCGGCAACCAGGCGCCCGGCGCGACCTTCCCGGTGACGGTGACGATCCAGCTCAACTCCGGCGCCGGCAACGAGTGCCAGGGAGCGACCGCGTCGTTCAGCGACACGCTGACCGGCGTGAGCTACGCGTAGAGGCGCACGAACGGATCGCGTAGACTCGCGCGCAGCACAAACAACCCCCTCGCCGAGGGTCCCGTGGCGGCACTCCGAACCCCGACCGCGCTCCTCGCCGTGATCGTCGCCGGCCTTGCCGTGGCCGGAGTCGGATTCGCGGCGTTCAGCGCGAACGCCTACGTCAACGGGACGGCCACCGCCGGGACCTTCGGCCCTTTCAGCTGGAGCCTCGCTTCCTCCCACGGATACGGAACGTACGACCACTGTGGCGTCTCGATCACCGAGACGAACGCTCCCGCCGACACGATCGAGCTCACTGCTTCGAACCTCGCGCCGGGGGATTTCTGTGGATACTCGGCCGACCTGTCGAACGCCGGATCCCTGCCCGGAACGATCTCCGAGTCCCTCTCCGCTTCGGGTGGAGGGCTGTGCGGCGAGCTCATCTATAGCGACAACGGGTTCACGCCGGGAGTCACGATCGGCTCCGGCGGGGAGACCGGTGCGACGTCCTATCCGATCCCGGGGGAGGGAACGATCTCCTGGGGCGGAACGCTGCTGCTTCCCTCCGGCGCCGGTAACGCGGGGGAAGGGGGCACGTGCACGTTCAGCGTGACCGTGACAGGGGTCGCCGGGACGTAAGGCGGATCCTGGTGGTAGTCCCGATACGCGGTGCCGGACCCGGGGCCGCGGTCGACCGGCGAGGGGAGACTCAGAGTCCGTCGATCGGCGGAGGCACGCAGTGAGCAGAGGGTCGGATCCAAAGTATCGTGCGGTCGCCCGCCGACAGGAGTCGAGCCGGGCCTCACCGGACGGGCGGCCGTGAAGGCGCTCGGTGCGGTGCTGTTGGTCGTCGCGCTGAGCGCGACCGGTGCCGTGGGCTATGCCGCGAGCGCCGGCAGCTTATCGGAGTGTTCTTCCGCGTCGGCCGGGTACGGCAACCTCTGTGCCCAGGTCGACCTCGTCTGGACCGGTCCCGTCAGCAGTTCGCCGAGCGCGTCCTGGGTCGGATGTGATGTCGATCTCTCGCCGTTGTTCCTCCGGGTCTCGGCGGAGAACTTGGCCCCGGGGGATTCTTGCGGGGTCTCGGCCGCGCTGCTCAGTCTCGGCGAGAAGACCTTGAGCATCACCGAGACGGTTACGCTCATCGAGCCGAAAGCCTGCTCGCTCTTCGCCTACAGCGACAACCTTCCTAGTTCGCCGTATCTCGAGCTCCGTCCCTTGCACACCTTCAGCTATCAGGGCCGGTTCTCGCTCTCCACCGATGCGACGAACGCCTGTGAAGGAGCGGGCGCCGTCTTCCTCGTAGAAATCACGGGGAGCCCGAGCTCGAGCTGTCAGGTGTCCCCGGAGGTCGATCTCGGCGTCGACCACCCGAGTCCAGAGTGGGCGTGCTAGTCCCCGCGTGGGATTGCTCCGATCCGCCGAGGGGACCCCCGCCCGCTGCGCCCGATGGCGCGAGCCTGCCCGGCCCGCGAGTTGACCTCCTTCCGGCCGGCGCCCGTGTCGACCCCGGCTCGCCGAGCGGCCGCTCTCCCGTCTCGGCGAGGACCGGGAATGCCTGGGGGAGATGCCGATATCCGACCGCGGAGCGACCGCGCGGCGGGCATCCCCCTCACACGGAGTGCTCACTCACGGTGCGCACCCCTTAAGGCCACCCCACCCGTCGTGGCGCTCGTGACGCTCAGCTCGGCGGAGTTCGCGGTGTCGGCGGAGGACGTTCGCCACACGTACGACCACCGACACTTCGCGCTCGACGGGGTCGGCTTCCAGGTCCGCAAGGGGGAGGTCTTCGGACTTCTCGGCCGGAACGGCGCCGGAAAGTCCACCCTGATCAAGGCGATGACCACGCTCATCCAACCGACGTCGGGGCGGCTCCGCGTCCTCGGCATGGACCCGGTGCGGGACGGGCAGAAGATCCGCCGGAAGATCGGCGTCGTGCAGCAGGCGGAGTCGTTCGACTTCACCACCGTCGAAGGCAATCTCAACGTGTACGGGATCCTGTGGGGGATCCCTAAGGCGGAGCGGATCCGCCGCGGGGAGCAGCTCATCGAGCGTTTCGGTCTCACGGACATTCGACGGCGGCGCGCCTTCGACATCTCGGGAGGGCAGAAGCGCCGCGTGCAGGTCGCCCGGGAGTTCATGCACGACATGGAGATCCTGTTCCTGGACGAACCGACGGTCGGCCTCGACGTGATCATGCGTCGGACGCTGCTCGATTCGATCCGGGCCGAGGTCCGTAAGGGGCTCACCGTCGTCTTCACGACGCACAATCTCGAGGAGGCGGACTACCTCTGCGACCGGGTCGCGGTGATCGACGAGGGCCGCATCCTCATGCTCGACGAGGTCGAGAACCTGAAGCGCCTCTACGGCGGCAAGAAGACGATCGACCTCACCGTCGGCGGGGGCGACGTGGCGCAGTACTTCGCCCGCCTCGCGGAGTCCCTCGCGACCATCGGGTCGGTGCGGACCAACTCGGGATCCGCGGTGATCCTGACGGACGACCCGAAACAGACGCTGGCGGTGATCGTCGAACTTTCCCGGACCCTCGGTGTGCAGATCGAGTGGCTGAACGTGCGCACGAACACCCTCGAGGACGTCTTCCTGAAGTCGGTGCGCCACGGGGAGGGCGAGAAGAATGGCGCTGCCTAACCTCGTGCGGCTGATCTACCGGAACATCGTCGTCAACACCGACCCGGGGAGCCTCATCATCCTGCTCGGCCTTCCGGGACTCTACCTCGTCTTCTTCGGGTTCGGGTTCCAGTCGCTCGCTTCGGGCGGCGGTTCCGGTACGAGCTACCTCGCCTTCCTCACGCCCGGGATCATGGCGTTCCAGGCCGTCATGGCCGGGACGGTCGGAGGGAGCGTTCTCTGGGCCGACCGGCGATGGGGGATGCTGGCCCAGCTGCTCTCGGGGCCCTTCACGCGTCTCCAGTACCTGCTCGGCATCATGCTGACGTCGATGCTGTTCGGCCTCGGCGGCGCCGCGGTGATGCTCGCGGTCGCGTGGGTCCTCCTGGGATCGATCCCGACCGGCCTCGCCGCCCTCGCGACGATCTTCGGGACGATCGTGCTCGGATCGATCTTCTTTGGCGCCCTCATGCTGCTGCTCGCGGCGCTCGTGAAGTCGAACACGGCGTACAACAGCATCCAGATCCTGCTGATCTTCGTGATCAACTTCGCGAGCACGGTCTTCTATCCGCTCACGAACGGCCTTCCGGTGGTCCTCCAGGCGCTGTTCCGGGTCAACCCTCTCACCTACGTCTCCGACGCCGTCCGGGGCGGCTACACGGGCTCGCTGACGGCCACCGACGGGTACCAGCTGCTCGTCCTCCTCGCCGAGACGACGGTCGTGCTGCTCCTCGCGGTCCGTGCGTACATGCGCTCCGACCTCTCGTACGAGTGAACCCGGCCGACCGCCGCTTTTCCCGAGCTCCCCGTCGCGGAGGTCCGGTCCCGGGCGCGAACGGCCTACGCGCTCTGCTCGTAGGCCCGGAGCAGATTGGCCGGAAAGAACGCTCCGAACGACCAGGCAGCGAACGGCTCCGGGATCGGCGTCGCTCGGATCTCCTCCACCGTCCGTCCCGCACGACGGGCCGCCGACGCGAGGTCCTGCAGCGTCGTGAGGTACTCCTGCAGCGTCGCGATCTCCGAGGGGCCCGAGAGCGGGCCGTGCCCCGGGAGGAGGCGCTCCGGCCCGAGGCGTCGGACGGAGTCCAGGATCTCCCGCCACTTCGCGAGGTCGCCGTCCGTGACCCCGGGATGGAATCCCACCGCGAGAAGGTCGCCGAGGAACGCGACCCGATCGTCCGGAAGGAAGGCGAGCACGTCGCTGGGAGAGTGCCCTCCCCCGAAGGACCGGACGTGCACCTCGCGCTTCGGTCCGCGCAGGAGGAGCTCCCCGTCGACGAGGAGATCGGGGGCCGGCACCACGGTACCGAGCGGGGTCGCGAGGATCCCTCGGAACCACCCCTCGAAGACGACCCGGTCTCGGGGCGCCCGCACGAGACCGCCGCGGTCGAGCTTCTCGAGCTCGGCCGGCACTTCGCGTCGGTCGCTCTCGAGCATCTTCACCGCCCGTTCCTCGATCAGCTCGCGGACCTTGCGGGTCGAGACGATGTGCACGGAGGGGAACGCGGAGTTGCCGCGGACGTGATCCCCGTGGTAGTGGCTGTTCACCACGTAGGCCACCGGGTGACCGGTCAGCTCCTCGGCGGCGCGGCGGAGGTCCGCCCCGGCCTGGGGGGTCAGCATCGAGTCGAAGACGAGCGCCGCGTCGCCCAGGTCGACGATGCCGCTGTTGCAGAGACCGAAGCCGGAGTCGGTCGCGATGGCGACGTGAACCCCCTCCGCGACGGGCTGGAGGTCGAAGTGCGGTGAGCGCGGCGTCAGATCATCGCCTCCACCTCGCACGCCGCTCGGCCAGATAGCCCCGGCCCTCGACCCTCGGCCGCGACGGACCTTGCCACTGGCCCTCACCCGTTAAATCGGAAGAGGGTTCGACGTCCCCGTACCCCCGAGTCTCCGGACCCGGGGGTCGCCGCTCGATGGCCGCGTACAAGTGGACCGTGCTCTCGAACACGACGCTCGGAGGGCTCCTCGCGTCGATCGACGGGTCGATCCTGCTGATCTCGCTGCCGGTCGTCTTCAAGGGACTCGGGGTGAACCCGTTCGAGGTCAGCAACTTCCCGATCCTCATCTGGCTACTGCTCGGCTACGGGGTCGTCACCGCGACCCTCCTCGTGACGGTCGGACGCCTTTCCGACATGTGGGGCCGGGCCCGGATGTACAACTTCGGCTTCGCCGTCTTCTCGACCGGTTCGATCCTATTGTTCCTTGAGCCGTGGCAGGGGGCGACCGACGCCTGGGCGCTCGTCTGCTTCCGGCTCGTCCAGGCGGTCGGCGCTTCGTTCCTCTTCGCGAATTCGGCGGCCCTCCTGACCGACGCCTTTCCTCCCGGGGAGCGTGGCAAGGCGATGGGCGTGAACCAGATCTCGTTCATCGGAGGCTCGCTGCTCGGTCTCATTGCCGGCGGGATCCTCGCCTCGATCCCGGACGTCCACTTGGGTCCGCTCGTGCTCCCCACCTGGCGGATCATCTTCCTCGTGAGCGTGCCCGTGGGGGTCTTCGGCACCGTCTGGGCGTATGCGAAGCTCCGGGAAATCTCGGTCCGCCGGGCGAACCAGCGGATCGACTTCCCGGGCAACATCGCCTTCGGCCTCGGGCTCACGCTCCTGCTCGTCGGGACGACCTATGGCCTGCTCCCGTTCGGCGGGCACTCGACCGGGTGGTCCTCGCCGTGGGTCCTCGGGGCGATCGTCGGGGGCGCGGCGCTGCTCGCCGCGTTCGTCTTCCTCGAACGGCGGGTCGCCGACCCGATGTTCCGCCTCGAGCTCTTCCGGGTCCGTGCGTTCGCCGCCGGGACCTCCTCGGCGTTCCTCGGCTCGCTCGCGCGCGGCGGCCTCATGCTGCTGCTCGTGATCTGGTTCCAGGGCATCTGGCTCCCGCTGCACGGTTACAGCTTCTCGGTCACGCCGCTCTGGGCCGGCATCCTGATGTCGCCGATGATCGCCGGCTTCCTCGTGGCGGGGCCGCTGAGCGGGTGGCTTTCGGACTCCTACGGGCCGCGGCCGCTCGCGACCGCCGGGATGGCGCTCGGGACCGTCGCGTTCTTCGGACTCGCGCTCGAACCGGTCAACTTCCTCTACTGGCAGGTCGGCCTGCTCCTGTTCACCGTCGGATGCGGAATGGGGATGTTCGCGTCGCCGAACGCGGCCGCCGTGATGAACAGTGTCCCGGCGGAGAACCGGGGGGCGGCGTCGGGGATGCTGGCGACGCTCCAGAACGCCGGCCAGCAGATGTCGCTCGCGCTCTTCTTCACGGTCGTCATCTTCGGCCTCGCCTCGGGCCTCGGAGGGACCGTGCCCGGAGCGCTGGGCGCCGCGGGCGTCCCGCCGGGCGACGCCGGCATCCTGAGCCAGGCGATCTCCGCGAACCCGACCGGTGCCCTTTTCGGCGCGTTCCTCGGTGAGAACCCGATGCAGCAACTGCTCCAGTCGCTCTCCGGAATCCCCGGCTGGCAGCCGCTGTCGCCGTCGGTCCAGGCGACGCTGCTCCAACCCCACTTCTTCGCCTCGGTGGTCGCCCCCGGCTTCGGCACGTCGATCGCCGGCGCGTTCGAGGCTGCGGGGAGCCTGATGGCGGTCGCGGCGGTGCTCTCCGCCCTTCGCGGGAAGCCGTACTATCACCCTGAGACGGCGGCGGTTGGTTCCTCGGCGCCCCCCAAAGACGGGGGGCTGCCCGAAGGGCGGGCTACGATCTCGGCCGCGCCGGCCGCCCCCCCGAACCCCGGGACCGCCCCGCTCGGCCCGTCCCGTTGAGCGGGACGAAACCCCCGGAGACTTTGGGGGTCGCGGCCGGTCGGGCCCGTCGAACCCAAACGTTCGAGTGGCCTACGTGGCCACGGGCGAACAATCGCCCGAAGGAGCGACGAGGATGGTGGAGTCGGAGCAGACGCTGGTCTTGGAGCGGGTCGAGCGCTACCGGTTCGACGTCCGGTTCGAAGGTCGACCGTACGGCCCGCTTCGGGTCGACGAGTCGAGCCCCCCCGGCGATGACACCGCTCCGAACCCTTCGCGCCTCCTCGCGACCGCGGTCGGTCACTGTCTCAGCTCGAGCCTGCTTTTCTGCTTGGAGCGCGCGCACGCCCCGATCGCCGGGATGACCACTACCGTCGTCACGCAGCTGGCGCGCAACGAGCGGGGCCGCTGGCGGGTCGTCGGTCTCCGGGTCGACCTCGACCCCGGGCCGCTCGACGACGCGAACGCTGCGGCGTTCGAGCGATGCCGCGGCCTCTTCGAGGAGTTCTGCATCGTGACCGAGAGCGTGCGCCAGGGGATCCCGGTCGCGGTCTCCGTCGCCGGAGCGCCGGTCTCGTCGACGGGGACGGCCCCGGCGACGCCCCCGTAGCCCTCCCCCGCCGCCCCAGGGCGGGGAGGGGGAGCGGACCCGCCCCCGCCCGTGGCCACAGGGCGGCCCCAGGAACGGCTGCGCGGCGCTACGGGTAGCGTCCACCGTGCGTCCGCGGACGCTGGCCTTCCGCGGTCACCCTTCCGAGTCGCCCGAACCCTCGGCCGGAGCGGCATCCGACTGGTCGGCGCTCTCGGCTCGCTGAGTGCGTCGGGCCATCTCGGCTCGGATCCGGTCGATCTCTTCGAGGACCGAGTCGAGGTCCATGGGCTCCGCGCGCGGCGGCGCTTCCTCCCCCGCGGCCGTCGGGTTGACGGACGGAGAGGGCGAAGGAGAAACGGGAGGGCCGGCGAGGGCGGCGGGTTGGGTAGCCGGTGCGGCAGCCGAGGTGAGCTCGTCCGGCGAATGACCGGTCCCGGTGGCCAGTCCCGGACGGGCGCCGGATGGCGACGGAGCCGCCGCCCAGCTCTCCGGCGGCGGGCGCGCACTGGAACGGCTGCTCGGGCGTCGCCGCCGCAGCCGGAGCGTTCCGACCACCAGCAGCACGAAGAGGACGAGGACCGCCCCGACGAACGGCCAGAGGGTCGAGGGACTCGTCGTCCCGGGGGCCGGGGCCGCGCTCTGGACGTCGATCGTCGCCGTGGGAGCCGAGACCGTCGTGACCGGCACCGCCGCGCTGTCGGTCACCCGGAGTTCGAACACGTACGCGTCCCCGGCGCTCAACGCGTTCGCGGGGATCTGGCAGGTCTCCACCGTCCCCGCGCCGCCGCCCGCGCCGGTCGTCGTCGAACCGCACTCGGTCGCGGGGGCGAAGGGGGACCCGTCCACGGAGACGAGCCACTGCCAGGTGTAAGGGGCCGTCCCGGTGGTGGGCAACGGCGCCGAGACCGAGAATCCCTCGCTGGTCGACGGGGCCGAGGAGCTCGGTTCCGGCGCGGAGGGAGGCGAGAGCGTCGGGGCGACCGTCACGAGGTCGACGGCCGACACGATCGAGGCCCCGCCGCCGAGGCCTGAAGTCCCATCGGAGACCTCGTAGCAGTAGTAGGTCGAGACGGCCGGCGTGGCGCGGTACACGCTAGCGGTCGCGCCCGGTATCGCAGAGGTCAGGGCCCGGCAGCCAGCCGCGGTGGAGAAAGAGTACCACTGGTAGGTGTAGCTACCCGATCCCCCGGCGGCGTTCGCCGTCAAGTTGACCGACTGGCTGAGATCGATCTTCGGAGCCGCCGGCCCCGGAGCCGCCGCGACGAACGGAGCGAGGACGGTGACGGCCGGAGAGGGGGCGGAGACCGCCGACTCCGGATTCGAGGCGCTGTCGGTGACGGCAAGCTCGAAGCGCAGGCTCTGGCCGTCCTGAGCGGAACCGGAGGCAACGGTACAGTCGACCGTCGCGCCAGCGAGGGCCCCGGTTCCGGCCCCCGTCGAGCAGACGGAAGCGGCCTCGAACGCCGAGCCGTTCACCGACTCGAGCCACTGCCAGGCGTACGGCGACGCGCCGGACGAGGGGAGCGTCCCGACGACTTCGAGCGGCGCGCTCCCGTTCCAGGTCGACGCATTGATGGCGGGAGCCCCCGGGGCCGTCAGGGGAGACGCCACGGCGACCGAAGGGCTCGGAAGGGAAAGTACCGACTCGGGCGCGAGGGCCGCGTCGACGACCGAGAGCACGAATCGGTAGCTCAACCCATCCGAGAGCGACGAACCGGGAAGCGCGCACGCGACCGCCGCCCCGGCCACCCCACCGGTCCCGTTGCCGAGGGAACAGCCGGTCGCGTTCGCGAACGCTCCGCCCGAGACGGAGACGAGCCAGCGCCAAGCGAACGGTGCGGTGCCGGTCGTGGGGAGGTTCGCCGTGACCTCGAGCGGCTGATCGGCGTCGAGGACGCTGGCGTTCAGGGACGGGGCGGGTGGGGCGAGGAGCGCGGAGTTGACGGTGACCTCCATCGCCGGCGACGTGGAGGCGGCCGACTTCGCATCGGTCGCGACGTAGCAGTAGTACGTTCCCGACGTCGGCGAGGCGGTGTACGTCCGAGCCTGCGCGCCCGAGATCGGGGCCGTCCCGGCGGTGCAGGCGGCTGCCGTGCCTCCCGAGTACCACTGATAGGTGTAGGGCGCGGTCCCGCCCGACGGCGCGGCCGTCAGGTTCACGCTCTCGCCGAGGTCGATCGTGGGAGCGTTCGGGGTCGGAGTACCGGCCGAGAGCACCGAGCTCGTCGTCACCGTCGCGGAGGCCCCCGAGGTGCGCCGCTCGGGGCTCGACGCATTGTCGATGACCATGAGCTTGAACGCGTAGGAGCGGCTCGCGGTGAGGCTTCCGCCGGGGATCGCGCAGACCACCGTCTCCCCCGCGGTCCCGCCGGTCCCGGTGGCGGTCGTGCCGCAGACCGAGGCCGGGCCGAAGCTACCGCTCCCGACGGAGTAGAGCCAGTGCCAGGAGTACGGAGGGGTCCCGCTCGACGGGAGCTTCCCGGTCACGTTCAGCGGTTGATCGGCATCGAGCGCGGTCGTGCTCGGAACGGGGACCGCCGGGTTGGTGAGCGCCGGGCGGACGGAGACCGAGAGAGAGGGGGCGGACGTCGCGGTCGACGGGGGGGTCGCTTGGTCGGTCACCCGGAGCTCGAAGGCGTAGCTCGTGCCGGCGCTGAGCGCCTGGGCCCCGATAGCGCACGTGACGGTCGCCCCGGGCGTCCCTCCGCTCCCTTTCGGCGTCGTGCATTGGCTCGCCGACAGGTAGCTCCCGCCGTTCGACGCGAGCAGCCATGCCCAGGCATAGGGGGACGTCCCCGTCGTCGGCAGGGTCGCGGTCACGGTCAACGTCTGGTCGACGTCGAGCGCGGTCGCGCTGATCGTGGGCGTCGGCGGCCCGAGGAGGGCGGGCCGGACGGTGACGTCGTCCCAGACGGACGCGTTCGACGCGTGGGTCGAACTGTTGCCCGAGCTGTCGGTCACCACGTAGCAGTAGTAGTACGACCCGGGCCCGGCGATCTCCGCACCGGTGCTCTGGTTGGCCGCGGTGCCGAGCGGCGTCCCGGTATCGCACGCCCCGGCCGCGCTGCTCGCCCAGTACCATTGGTAGGTGTAGGTCGGCGTCCCTCCCGAAGCCGCCGCGGATAGGTCGACCGACTGACCAAAGTCGATGGTCGGGTTCGAAGGAGTGGGGGCGCCGGCCGCGAGCGGGGCCCGAACGGTGACGAGATCCCACGCGGAGCTCTGGGTCTCGCTCGGATGGGCGCTGTCCGTGACCTGGTAGCAGTAGTAGGTCGACGCCGATGGCGACGCGACCTGCTTCGAACTCGTGCCGGCGGCCTGGCCGGACGCGCAGGAGCCCGAGTTCGTGGTCGAGGAGTACCACGCGTACGAGTACGGCGTCGTACCGCCGGACGGGTTGGCCGTTAGCGTGATCGATTGGCCGCGGTCGATCGAGGGGGACTGCGGCGAGACCGCGCCGGCCGAGAACGCGGAGTTCACCGTCACCGTCGGGGAGGCCACGGAGGTGTTGACCTCCGCGGGCGTTCCGTTGTCCGTGACGCGGAACTCGAACGCGTAACTGTCGCCCGGGGTCAGCGTGTTCGCGCCAACCCGGCAGGTCTCGTTCGCGCCGGCCGCCGCGGAGGCACCGGAGTCGTTCGCACACACGGTGGCGAGGGAGAACGAACCCCCCGAGACCGACCGGAGCCACTTCCATGCGTACGGCGGGGTCCCGGTCGACGGGACGGCGTCGGTCACCGTCAGCGCCTGGTTCGCGTCGAGGGTCGTGGAGCTCACCCCCGGAGCCCGGGGAGCGGTGAGCGACGGGTTAACGCCAACGGTGTCCCACGGAGACGACGCGGTCGCGTTGAGCGCATCGGTCACGGTGTAGCAGTAGCTCGCGTTCGCGAACAGCGCCGGCGTCGAGAAGGTCGTGGAGTTGAGGACGCCCACGGGAACTCCCGCCGTGCAGGCGCCGGCCCCAGACCCGCTGTACCACTGGATCGTGTAGTTCCCGGAGCCCCCGGTCGGATGGGCCGTGAGGTTGACCGACTGGCCCTCGTCCAGGCTCGGACTCGCGGGGGTGATGGCGCCAGCCGAGGCTCCGGTAGCAGAAATTCTCAGGGCGGGACCACCCGGGGGCCCCAAGCCCCAGAGACCGCCCCCCGGCATCGCGAAAGCGATCGCAGCGAGGCCGGCCACGACGACGATCACCCATCGGCCTGCTTTGGCCCGTACTCGGAAACCAGGGGACCGACTCATCGCGCCGCACCCCCTCGGGCAGTCCCGTTCAGGGTCTCGGTCGGGTGCGAGGGGGAATCGACCCCGCCCCTACTGCCCCAACCCGGCCGAGGCCCGATTCATCTCTGGTCGTCGTGCCCGGATCCCGAATCGTACCCTCTACCAGCGGTAGCCGCTGGTTCGTGGGGGTCTGCCGTACGCGTCCCGTGGTTCGAAGGACATGGCAGAAGCAGCCGCCCGGTCCTCTGGCGAGGCGACCCTCTTCTCGACCGATGCGACGCATGGAGGCTACTGCTCCGAAAGGACACCCCACTTGAACCTTACGTATCAACTGGAGAGGCGGGGTCTGCGCCCGAGAAGGCGACTCTACTCGTTAGGGGACGCTACTTCCCTCGGCGCTCGAGGAGCTCCTCGAGGCGGTCCATGATGGCGTCCGCCTCCGGGATGCGCTCGGATCGGAGGAGTCCGGTCACCACCTCCATGGTTCGGCGGCCTGCCCGTTCGAGTTCCGACCCCTTCGGAACCGTTCTCAGTCGGAGAGTGAGCCACCGCGCCCGGGTCTCCTCACGCGAAGAGTGGGGCCCGTAATCGGGCGCGATCCAATCCCCGGCGGCGAGGAGCGCTACCCGTCACCGCAGTTGTCCGCGTCTTGAGGACACCCGCCGGGCCGCGCTGCCGTCGCGAGGCATACCCCTCGAGGTTGGCCGCCTTACCGAAGCAATCCCTGCCTCCACCCCGCCGCGGCCCGCCGAATCCGGTGATCGCTCTCGCCCCATCGGAAAGACCCCCTTTCCGGGCGGCGGACGGCGGAATCTGCGAGCCCGCTCCCAGAATGGCGCATACCCCCGAGTTCTTGCTACCCTGGCTGATTCCGCCTCCGGTTCCGGGCCCTATGCAGGAGAGGACTCGCGGTCCCTCGGCGATGGCCGGGGAAGAGTTCGGAAACGGATCTCCGATCACTCTCGCGGGATCGGGAGAATGTCGGTCCGGGAAACCGATCGAGGCACTGCGCCTGCGGCACCATCCGTGGAGAGGGTAGAGAAGCAATGTTCGCGACCACTCAGGGAGCGGGAAGATGAGCACGCCGAACGGTCCGACCTATTCCGTGCCTCCAGCGGAGGCGACCCCACCGCCGCCACCCTCCCGGGGCCGCGTCTCGAGGGGGACCGGGATCGCCATCGCCGCGGTCGTCGTCATCGTGCTCGTGATCCTCGCGCTCTTCCTGGCGGGCGTAATTCCGGGCCTCAAGAGCTCCGGGACCAGCCCGACTCCCACCGCGTCGACCTACTCGGTCACGTTCTCGGAAGGCGGTCTGGCCGCGGGAACGAGCTGGTCGGTGACCCTCGGCGGTGCCACGCAGTCCGGCACCGGCGCGTCCCTCGTGTTCTCGGAGAAGAACGGGACCTATCCCTACACGGTCGGTACCGTCACCGGCTACGCCGCCCATCCCGCCTCGGGGAGCGTGGTCGTCGCCGGCGCCGCCGTGACCCAAGCGATCTCCTTCGCGGGCGGCTACTCCATCTCCTTTGACGAGTCCGGCCTTCCGACCGGGACCACCTGGTCGGTGACCTTCAACGGGACCTCCCTGAGCTCGACCACCGCCTCGGTGGCCTTCTCGGCGTCGAACGGCACCTATGCCTACTCCGTGGGCACGGTCTCGGGCTACACGGCGAGCCCCGCGGCCGGCTCGGTGACGGTCGCGGGCGCGGCGCAGTCCGTGGCGATCACGTTCACCAAGGTGCTGGCGGGCCAGTACCCGGTCACCTTCACCGAGAGCGGCCTTCCGGCCGGCACCTCCTGGTCCGCGACCCTGAACGGCACCCTTCACACCTCGGCGACGAGCACGATCTCGTTCAACATGCCGAACGGCACCTACGCCTACTCGATCGGAATCGTGAGCGGCTACACCGCCTCTCCCGCCTCGGGCCAGGCGGCCGTGGCCGGAACTTCGGTGTCCGTGTCGATCTCCTTCACCGCGACGACCGGCCTGAGCGGTCCGGAGTACCCCATCACCTGGGATCAGACCGGCTTACCCCTGACGGACCTGTGGACCGTCGGGGGATACATCCTGGTCGGCGGGCACGGCTACATCTTCGGCCAGACGAGCGCGGGCGCTTCGAACGAATTCTCGTTGCCCAACGGCAGCTACGTCTGGACGCTCAGCACGACGGCGTCCGGCTACATCGCGGTCCCCTCGTACGCGAACCTGACCGTCGCGGGCGGCCCGGTGACGATCTCGGTGAAGTTCGCCCCGGTCTACAACGTGACGTTCACCGAGACCGGTCTTTCGGCCTTCGCGAGCTGGGCGGTCGTCCTCAACTACACCGAGAGCACGTCGACCGGCAGCGGGAACAACACCTTCGAGCTCCCGGACGGAACGTACGCGTTCACCGCGAGTTCCCTGGGGTACCTGGCGAGCCCGGCCTCCGGGACGGTCACGGTGAACGGCGTCGCCGTGGTGGTGGGGATCACCTTCACCAGCGTGCCGACCTACACGATCACCTTCACGGAGTCCGGCCTCCCCACGGGGACCTTGTGGTCCGTGAGCGTGAACGGGTCCTACGCACACGGCGCGGTCGCGCCGTCGTCGGTCATCTACCTCGGGTACCCGAACGGGCAGTACCCGTACGTCGTCTCGGTGGTCGGCTACTATACGGTCTCCCCGGCCACGGGAACCGTCACGGTCGCCTCCGCGAACGTCGCGCAGCCCGTGGCGTTCACGGCGATCCCGACGTACGCGGTGACCTTCACGGAGACCGGGCTCCCGACGGGGGCCTCGTGGTCGGTGGACCTCAACGTGAGCTCGGCGACCGTCGCGGCCCCGACGACGATCTCGCTCTCGGTCCCGGCGGGGGTCAACGACTACTTCGTGTCGACCTCGGCGTACTACTCGGCCCACCCCGCGTTCGGCAGCGTCTCCGTGACGACCGCCGGCGCCTCGGTCGGCATCACGTTCTCGGCGATCCCGCCGCTCGCGAACTACACCGTCAACTTCACGGAGACGGGGCTCCCCGCCCTCACTCCGTTCTGGTCGATCTACGCGGTCAACGACGGACAGTACATCTCGAGCAACTACACCCAGGCGAACTTCACCTCGATCGCGACGTCGCTCAACCTGACGCTGCCCGACGGCAACTACACCTGGATCGCGACGTCGTACCTGCCGAACTTCACCGCGGACCCGATGGCGGGCTACTTCACGATCAGCGGGCACGCGCTGAGCGTCTCGGTCACCTTCGTCAACAGTTCGGGGAAGTACCTGGTCGCGTTCGCCGAAGAGTGGTTCGAGGCGACCGGGGCGGGCGGGATCCCGAACGGGACGAGCTGGAGCGTGACCATCGGGGGCCAGACCCAGATCACCCAGGGGATGGACCTCTTCTTCCTCCTGCCGAACGGGACGAAGCAGGCCTATTCGATCGCGCCGCCGACGGGATATCTCGCGCTGCCGGGATACGGCAACCTCACCGGATACGCGAACCCGAGCCCCTCGCTCACCTACTACACGGACAGCCCCGTCGTCGCGGTGGTGTTCGTGGTGGATCCCCCAGCCGTGAGCGTTCACGGGGGGCCGGCGCCCGCTTCGGCAGGTCTTACGGCGAGCTTGATCGCGTCTCCTTTGCGGAGGTCGTGAGCCACCCACCCTCACCCCTCCGCGAACGACCGCCCGGCGGCCAGAACGCCGGGCGGGTCCGGATATCGCGCAAAATACGTAACACCGCGAGGGGTACGGGCATCCGCCGCCGCACCGACGCCTTCGAGAAGGCGCGACGGAGGTCCGAAACCGAGCTCCAAGAGCTATCCGACTTCTGTCCATTCGAACGGCGGATATAGTTTTGGCTAGCTGCTTAATCAGCAGTGACTGCGCCGAAGGCGGGTTTTCCCGGCGTCAGCATCGTCATCCCGGCGTGGAACGAGGAGGACCGCTTCGCGCGAATCCTGGAACGGTACCTTCCCGCGCTCGAGCGCCGCGGCGAGCCCTTCGAGGTGATCGTCGTGGTCGACGGGGTGCGCGACCGCACGGCCGAGGTCGCGCGCCGCTACGCAACGCGCGGGGTCCGGCTCCTCGAGTCGCAACCACGGCCGCGTGGCGAGCGGCCTCGGGCCGCCGCCCATTCCGCTTCGCCGCGTCTGTCATGCAGCGGGGCCGGAGGATCGCTCGTTTCGATCCTCCCGCGCCCGCCTATATACTCCCCGCTTCCTTCGGACCTCCGTGCAGCTCCTCCACAACGAATCCTCCGATCCGATCGGACGAGCCCTCGAATGCGCGAGCCGTTGCGCCAAGGACGGGACCCAGGACCATCCGCTGACGCCCGAGCTGTTCTGGGAGGACCTCAAGCGGGACGGGTTCTACTTCCCCCACGATCCGGCGGGAAGCGACGAGCACGGTCGCTTCTTCGCCCACCTCGTCCTGGACCACGCGGTGGCCCTTCGTCAGATCACCGGGAACACGGCACTCCACCACTATTGGTCGATTCCTTAGACGAGGGTTTGGTGGTTTAAGTACCCCCCTCGGCCCTCTCGCGGCCCTCGTACCGGGTTCGCTCAGGGATCTCTCCTCGATAGCTTGCGTTTCCGTCTCTTTGTGGGGATAACCTGGCGGGCTACCGGCCCGATGGCGATCGAGGCGATGATGGATATGTGGGTATAACTCACCCTCGCCGTGTACCTCGCCCCCAAGACGGTGAAGGGGCTGCGCTACTACTACGTCCTCGCCTCGCGACGTGGGGATAACCGACACTGGAAGGACGTCCGCCTCTACCTGGGCCGACTCGACGGCTTGGAGCTTGCCGAACTCGAACGGAAGCGCCAGCAGGTCCGGGCTCTGGGCGATTCCTCCCTCTCTTTGGCTTTCGACGCGCTCTTGGTCAAGCTCGGCCACCCGGTCCCTCTCCCTTCCCTGCGCGACGTCGATCTGGCCCGGGTCCGCTCGTATGGCCCCGAACTCACCTTCGTCAAGCTCGCCGAGGAACTCCGGCTCATCGAACTGATCGAGAGCGACAGTCCCAAGGGCGGAGGTCCGCCGCTCGGCAAGATGACTCTCGCCCTCGCCGTCTACGCCAACCTGCGCCCCGGGAGCCTCTGGCGGTTCGTCGAGTGGTATCGGCGCTCGCCGCTGCCGCTCTTCCTTCAACTCCCTCCCGACCAGGTCACCTACGAGGCGACCCTCAACACCCTCGACTACCTGCAGCCCGAGCGGACCCGTTCCTGGGAGAGCGAGCTGTATGCCCGGGTGCGGAAGATCTTCCACTACGACTGCGAGCGCATCGACATCGACGCGACGGTGGTGGAGCTGAGCGGGAAGCTCTGTCGGGTGCTGGCGAAGTTCGGGCACTCCAAGCAGGGAGGGACGAGCAAGCACCGGCAGATCATGGTCACGTTCCTCGTGGACCAGCGGGGATCGTTGCTGGGCCACGAGGTGTTCCCGGGGAACACCAACGACACGAGGACCCTCGCTACGGTGGACCGGCGACTTCGGGAGGAGTACGACAGCTCGGTGGCGAAGGCGCCTCGAGTGGTCGACCGAGGCTACGCGAGTCTCGAGAACGTGCGGAAGCTGTGTCGGCGGAAGGAGCGGTTCCTGGTGGCGCTGAGGGCCCAACCGAAAGGCCTCCATCTGTTGGAGGCGCTCGGGCCGCAGGAGCGGTGGCCGGAGATCCGTCCCGGGGTGCGGGCGGCGTCGGTCGAGCGGGAGGGGCTGAAGTACGTGGTGACGTGGAATGACGAGGTCGCCGAGCGGAACGGGAACGGTCGAAAGGCGAAGCTGGGGAAGGCACGGGCGGCGCTCGACACCCTCGCGAGAGCGATCGCCGAGGGGCGGGTGAAGAGTCGATCGGAGCGGGATGCGAAGGTCGGGGCGATCCTTCGGAAGTTCGGGATGAGCCGGTATCTTCGGGTGAAGGGGGCGCGGAAGGGGTTCGGGTTCACGGTGGAGGAGACGGGAGCGCTCGAGTCGAAGGAGGCGGAGGCGGGCTACCAGGTCTACGCGACGACGGAGCGGTGGCTGGCGGAAGGAGAGGTCGTCGGCTTCTATCGGCAGCGGGATCGGATCGACAAGTCGATCCGAACGATGAGCTCGTGTCTCGGGCTCGGGCCCGTGTATGTGTCGAAACCGGAGCGTGTTCGGGGGCACGTGTTCGTGCACGCGCTGGGCTACCAGCTGCGGAACGCCGGGCAGCTACGGCTCGAGGAGAAGGGGGAGACGATGAGCATCGACGAGGCGTTGTGGGAGCTCGAGCAGCTCCAGATCGGCGAGCTGGTGGCGAAGGGGTCGGATGTGGGTGTGGTGCGCAAGCTCACTCGGACCGACGGGACGCTGGCGCACCTTGTGCAGGTCTTCTCGCTCTCAGAGGACGGTCAGTTTCCCGGGCTCGAGGGCGGTATATGAAGTGCCAAACCCACGCCTAGGAGAAGCCGTGAGGCGAGCGACAGTCTACGCGTATGGGCTGGTCGATCCTACCCCGCCCGAGCGGAACGCTCTCCTTCTGCTTGACGTTCGGCGTCCGCGTGCTCGGGCTCACGCTCCGCGGTAGCCGGCCGGCTGGCCTTTGATGGCCACGAACCCTGCCCGCCTTCCGCCGGCCGCATCCACGACGATGCCATCCTCTCGCGCCTATGTGACGGGGTAGCCAAGTTCCCTCGCGCCCGTCGCCCGGGGTCTCTTCGCACCGCCCTTTGCCAGAGCGGAGCGGCAGGGGCCGCGCTCGGCTTTACCCTCCGCCGACCGCGATCGACCGTCGCCGACCCTGCCCGAGCGCGCGGTCCTGCCGTCTAGGAAGACAACGCCGACCCGGTGGTTTCAATGGTCGAACTTGCGGAGTGAGTCCGCGACCGACGACGCCTCCTCGTACGTCGCGAGATGCAGCCGAGCGATGCGCACGACGCGGCGGGAGTGCTCTGGGCTCGGCCCGGTGTGAACCTCGACCGTCACGCTCCACGGCCCCCGCGCGAGCTCGCGAGCCACCGGTTCGCCCATGGCCGCGCGGGGGTTCGCCGACGCAGGCGCTTCCTCCGTGCTTCCCACCCCAGTCAGGCCCGTGCCGGCGGTATCCGAGTGCTCTGTCCGTGCCCCGGCCTCGGGACACGCGAGGCGGAGATGGGACCACTCCCGGTTGATGGGATCCCAGCGTAGCTCCGAGAGGGGGGTGCCGGCGAGGATCGTGCGACCGCAGCCCTGGCATGGCCGCGACCTAGAAAGGACCTCGCCCGCGTTCATGAAACCCTTCCACCAACGGAAAGCTGCCCGGGACCGGACCGGGCCCGTCCCTGAACTCCTGGGGGGTCCCCGCACTGGCCCGCAACCTGGACGTCCACGGGCAAACTGGACCGTCCTCCCGCCAGAAGGGTATGGCGGACCCGCGGGTGGCTCGGCAGCCTGGCAGATACAACTCCCCACGGGAGCGCGCTCATTCGAACCATTCTCGCTCCCCGGTCTGTTGCTCGGAGTCGATTTCTGCAGCTCGGGCTTCTTCATCCTCGAACAGGGTTCCACCGTCTGTCATGCCGGCCTCGTACGCTCGGCGATCCAGGTCCGCCAGGACCTCCAGTATCTCGTTGAGGCGTGGCTTCGTCTCGGTACGGACCAGCAGCTCCGCGATTCTTCCCAGTGCCCGGTTGACTCGCTCTTCTCGCATCGTTCGACGGTGTCGGTGCCGAACAAAGCGGTCTAACCCTCCTCGATAGAGTCCTCCGATGTCTTTTCGTCGAACTCCGCGTCAGTCGGTCAATCGTCGAGGAGTGCGCCCGCCTCAAGGGAGGAGGTCAGCTTCGGGCGCCCTCGCAACCGGACAATGGCATCCGCCCGACGGCGTCGAGCCCGGCCCAACGATCGGTACCGGCTCGGCTCCGCGGCGAGGACATGAACAATTAGGACGGCCTCTGTCCGTAATGTCCGTCTCTGGTCCTGAACCGGCCCGGGGTCATCCCGTGGGCACCGGCTCCTGCGGGTGGTAGGCGAGCGAGACCGCATCAGATGTTCAATCACTGATCAAGCGCGACGAACCCGGGTCCCAACGAGTCTCGCCCTTGCGAGCGGGCAGACACTCGAGTTCCGCCGCGGAGTCCCGTCACGGGCACCCGAACCCCCGGTTCAACTTCTAGTCCGGGAATGCCGGTTGCGAGCCGCTTCCTCGGTTCGCACCGGGGGCGGTCCCTTGCGTTGCCGGCGTGGGTTTCGCCCATCCGCGTAGGATGTCACCGTTGGAGAGAGAGACCCACGCCGCTCGATGCCGGCACCGTGGGGGTCTGACACGTCGGAGCGAGCCAGTAGATCACATGGCGTAGGGCCCCAAGCCGGCGAGGCAACAGTCCGAGAAGCGAGGCAGCGGTCCCAACCGAGATCGCCCCGAGTAGCCGGAGTAGGACGGCGAGGACCAGGATCCCCGCGACTACGAATATCGCGACCGATGAGAGGTCGTACCCCAACAACGCGAGCGGAACCCCCACCACGGCCGCCATTGCCAAGCTCGCCAGCCAGATACGCGAGAGCGAGCGCAGGTCGAATGCGACAAGACCGGTGTTCCGTAGCTCGAGGTAGAACACGGCGAACGGGACCCAAACCATCGAGGAATTCCCGATTGCAGCACCCACCATCCCAACGCGGGGAACGAGGACAACCGAGAGGACGATGTTTGCGCAGAGCGCCAGCCCCGCCGCTTTCGCGAACGCCATCGTCCTCCGAGTTCCCGCGGCGACGCTGCTCAGGATCGAATAAGGGACGACGACCGCCGAAGCGACCAGGAGAAGGGCCATGGCGAGGCTTCCGGTGACAAAGCCCGGACCTACAAGGACCCGGAGGAGGAAGGGGCCGAGAGCGGCAATCCCAAGGCTGATGGGGACGTAGACCAGGGCGATCATGGTGATCGCGCCGCGAGTCAAGGTTCGCAGCTCCTGCCGGTCTCCTTGCCCAAACGAGCTCGACGCCTTCGACACAAGGATGGTCGCGAAGGGACCGACGATCACGAGGCTCCCCGAAGCGATGAGGAGCGCGTAGTTATAGACTCCAACGCTCGCGAGGTCCGCCACGGAGGCAAGAACCAATCGATCGACGTAGGTCGCCCCCGTGGCAAGGACTGACCACACGAAGAGGGGAAGGGAGTACGCCACCAGGCTGCGGTGGAGGCTCGCTCCGGCGGTGCGCGAATCCATTCCAGAGTCGGAGTTCCGCCTCCCCCGCACTCGCACGATCGCCAGAACCGCCAAGGCGCAACCCAGGGAAGCTCCCGAAGCCCACCCGGTGACGATCGAATCTACACCAGGCCAAATCACGAGAAAGCCCACCGCGAAACCATAGATGGCGATCGAGCTCGAAATGAACACCAGCGAGTAGGAGACGAACCTCTGGAGGCCAAGGAGAACGGACTGAAGCGCGGAGTTTGCGGTCTGCACCCCCGCGAAGACCGCGAGGATCGTGATCGCGGTCGCATACGCGCGGGTATGGAAGAAGAGGTCGCTGAAAGCGGTCGAGAGCGCGAGCGTGGTGACCGCGGAGGCGACCGAGAGCGCCAGGGCATAGAAGAACGCGCTCCGGACCAGCGACTGGACGATCGCCGTCTCCGATCGTCCGAGGTGATAGGAGAGGAAGTGCTGGAAGCCCGGGCCGATCCCTAGGGAAAAGGCGACCGCCATGACGGCTGCGATAGCGGAGAGAATCACCACCGCGCCGAGGTCATTCGGTGGGAGAACCCGGGCCAGGTACAGGTAGAAGATAGCCCCGGAGAGCAGGAAGACCAGGCTGCTCAGATAGACCCACGGCACGCTGATGCTGGTCGGCTCTGCGGCCTCGGTGGACTGTAGCGCCAACCTCGTCGACCTGTACCCGGTTCCAGTAGGACGGGCGAGCCCCGTCCCCCGACGGCACACCGGGGGCTATTTATCTTTGTACGGACACCGTACAGTCACCGCTCAGGGAGATGGGTCCTACCGCCAAGACTGAGGCCCCTTCCCTCAGGCCGGATCCGAGGAACCGTTCGCGAAGACCGACCGACGCCCCGCTCGCTCAGACGGTAGGGCGCTGGCCGCGGGCCCGGAGGCTGAGGTCCGGGTGATGGACTGTCTCGCTGGCGAATTGACGACTACGCCCGTCGCGGACGCGATCTGATGATCGACCCGGAACCAGAACCGCCGCGACGCGCGGAGTTCCCTCACCGCGCTGGTCATGTCGTTGAGGAGGGCTCCGCCTCCGGGCCCAAGGTCGCCCACGCTTGCGGGGGGCGAAGCAAGTAGGCTGAGTTCGGCCTGGAACTCATGGCAGACTCCAACAAGCTGCCAGCCCGCCGCGCCCACGGTGTCGCCGAGATGCTCAAGGGAGCTCGTCAGGATCGAACTGACCAGCGCGGAGTCAGTTGGAGCCGCGTTGCCAATCCGCTCCAGCAAGGTCACGAGCTGCTGCGCGCCGTGGATCCCTTCTCGGACCAGGCTCCGCGCGAGCTCGAGCTCCCCCGCTTGGAGCGCTCCGCTTACCATAGTGGGAGTGCTCGGCCGCATCAGAGCAAGGAAGGATGCCTCGTTGGAGATCAGAACGGCGCGAGCCTGCCGCAGTGCAAGGCCGAACGTCGCGGAAAGCTGAGCAACGGCGACCGAGCTTGGAGCCTCCTCATCGAGGGTGCCTTGACTCTGCTGAATCGCCCGGAGCGCCGAGCCCAACCGGACGAGGTTCTCCCCAAGGTTCTCGAGACCTTCTTGCCAGGTCCGCTGCTTCTCCGTCGTCATGGGCCACCCGGTGGCTGTCAGAAAGACGCGAGGAGGTCGTTCTTAGACTCTTTGGTGCGAGGTCCATAGGTCGTGCCCCCCCCCGGCGAACGGGACCTGACCCGACGAAACGATGGGATCTGTCCGCCTGGACCTGACCCCTCGCTCTACGCCCGTGTGGCCCCTCGGCGTGATCGGGGGCGCGCGAAACGAACTCTTCCCACCCGAAGGGCCCAATATGGTCGCGAACGCGTTCGCGGCCCTCCTGCGAGCCGCGCCCAGACTCCCAAGTAGGTACGGCCGTGTGGGACTCGTCGAGAGGTCCGGGCCCGTGCCGCCCGGGAAGTCAAGGCCCGAACGGATTCGTGGTACTGCATCCCGACGAACTGCCGCTCGACTGCGACGAGGTAACGGCGCCCGTAGTCCCGTCCACGTAGGCCAGAAAGACCTGGGAGGTCTGATTGGTCGAGTCACAACCGATGTACGTGACCAGCCATTGGGAGGAGACTCCATAGAGCGAGTCCCCCGGCGTGTAGGTCAGCTCGGCGTCTCCTTGCGGGTAGGCGGACGCGATGTCGTAAACGGCCCCGGCGGCTTGAGCGATCGCAGGGCTATTCAGCGTCCACCCGGGCGCGGCTCGAATCGATTCCGCAACTGTGCAGGAGGATCCCGTCACCGTTCCCAAGATGTTCGTGGTGGAGCTAAGCACGAGAAGGTAGAGCGCGACGTATTGGGAGGGCTCGTACAGAATGAAGTACCACGCGATCAGGGTTCCCTGCGTGTAGTTCCCCGAATGGGCAGGGATGTTCGGCGGAGCCGTCGGACCGGCAACCGTCGAGCAGCCGTAGTAGGAGTAGTTCTGGAAGGCCGAGAATGTCGTTCCCGGTACCACGTTGAGGACATCGAACCCATTCGCATCCGTGACGTACCACGGCCCCGGCCCGACGGTCGCGGCCGACCCGTTCGCCTGCGCCGCGGCCTGGTCGAAGGTCAGCGGTACCTCGTTGCCCGGGCCGACTCCCCCGCCCGGACTTAAGCCGAGGTTGATTCCGGGCACCGCTCCCGCGAGCAGCAGGAGCAACACGACAACGATGGCAGCAACGGCGATCGCGGTGCCGACGACGAGGGTTCGCTCTCGTCGAGCCGGTCCTGAGGTTGTTTCGGGAGGGCCCCCGGTGCCCGACGAAGCGGGTGGGGCCCGTGCACGGTCTGGTTCGAAGGGAATCCCCCCTGTGGAGACGGCGGCCTCCGCAATGGGCAAGCCATAGCGCGGTGGGGCGCCGAGGACTCCATGACAGCGAAGGCACTCCGTGGCCCAGGGTGGGTTGAGCGCGGCGCAGTCGGGGCAGGTTTGTCCTGAAGACGACGGGGCGCTCATGCCGGCTCCTTTCGATGGCCACGGATGCGCCGACGGGGTCCAGGCGAAGTGGCCGGCGAACTCCGGGCGCTCAACTCGGCGGAGAGAGTCGCTCGCCCCGTCATGGAACGCGATCTCTTCCGGCGATCATCGAACTCCTCAACGGTCTTTGAATCTGGAGCCTCGAAACGCTAGGAGCGGGGCACCGCACCGAAGGTCAGGCCACAGTGCCAGCAGTTGACGGCACCGGTCTGGTTGAACGCCCGACACTGAGGGCAGGAGAATGACGACGAGCCAGCGCTAGCTGGTGTTGCTGTGCCCGGGCCTCCTCCGGACCACGGAGCGGCCCCCGCGGCGGTGGGCCACGGAGAAGGCACGGAAGGTTCCGTTGCGGGGGGCCTATAACCCAGTTCTAGCGCGGTGAAGGCCTCCTTGCGCGTGCTCGCGTACCTCCGCGCGCCGACGAGGAGCAGTATGAACGCGACGACGGCGACGTACCAACCGGCTCCCGCACCCCACGAGGCCGTACCGTTGACCCCCCAGAAGTAGACGGTCCCCGACCCGTAAGCTCCGGACGATCCGCTGCTCGCGGCCCCGCCCGTCCCCGCAGCGGCCCACGCAACGGCGGCGATCAGGAGAACGAACGAAAGGACGCCGAAGAGCAGAATCAGCGTCATCTGGGGCCGTCCGAAGTTCATCCCGTAGGCACCGAGAAAGCCGAGCACGGTAGCGACGAGCGCAAGCACCACCGCCGCGGCGACCAAATCTCCAACATCGACGTAGAGGGAGCCCAGCGGTGATCTGGCGACGGAGAAGGCCGATAGATAGGAACACGTCGTGGAGCTGCCGCTACACGACACCCCGACGCTCCCGCCCGGCAGAACACTCCAGCTATAGCTGAGACCGGGGGTCGAAGCGCTGACCGTCCACCAGCCCAGCCCCAGCGCGACGGCCGCGAGAACGAAGCCGGCGGCCAGTATCGCCGACGCGACCGTACGCCGGTGATCGCGGTACCCGGGGGACCGTTTGAAGTAGACCTCTTTCGACCGGGGCCGCGGAGAGGACCACGGGGAGGCGACCGGCGGAGACTGGGCCGCGGTACCGCTCGGACCGGTCGGAGGCGGTGGCGCAACCACCGACCCGACGGGAGCGCCGCATCGATCGCAGAATCTCGCTTGATCCTCGACTTCGGACTGACACGCTCCGCAGACTCTCATCTTTCCTCACTTGACTTTGATCGTCGCCCCGCAGGACGGACAGAAGCGTGCCCCAGCCCGCAGCGAAGCACCGCACTGATTGCAGAACGAGTTGGGCGGCCGCACTGCTTCGCGAGGAGGGACCGGCGGAGTCGGTCGAACGGGTAGCGGGCCACTCCGGTAGCCGCCCGCGGTGGACGAGGCGGGCACGGCCGCCGCGGCAGCAGAGGAAGCCGGACCCGGGCCCGGGGCGGGCTCCGCCGGTTTTCCCGGTGGTGAATCCGGCGGGCCCGAGCCCGCCTGCGGAGCGTCAGGAGGTGAAGTACGGGGCCTGCGGCGTCTCGTGGTCAGGAGCAAGACCCCGACGGCCACCGCCGCGACGAGCACAAGCGCAACGACGAGCCAATCGGTCGTGGTGAGGCCAGCAAACGTCGACCCGGAGCTGGATGCGTTGCTGGGCGGGGGCGCGAAGTTGACCGAATAGTACCGCGGCCCCCCCGCAACCGTCACGGTGCCGCCGCTCAGGTTGGCGACGTAGCCGCTGACCGTGCCCACGGTGAAGGTGTAGCTCCCGTTCGGCTCCGAGAAGGCGATCGTCGGTGCCGTGCCGCGGCTCAGCACCCCTCCCAGGGTGACAGACCAGTTCGCGCCGCCGGGGAGGCCGGACTCGCTGAACGACACCGAGTACGTCGTGGGAAGGAAGTAGATCGAGAGGGTCACGGCCGCGCCGTTTACGCTGAGGACCCCCGACGCCGGGATCGCCGAGTATCCGAACACCGGACCGACCGAAAACGAGTACGACCCATTCGGCGCCGCGAACGACATCAACGCCGCCGAACTGCTCAGGGATGCCCCGTTGAAGCTGACCGACCACGTCGTGCCGCCGGGAAGTCCCGTCTCCGTGAACTCGACGGTATACGAGGTCACGCCGGCCGACGGGTGAAGCGATCCGGGAGGGATCACCGCCACCTCGTTGCTCGCACCGTCCGTCACGTAGACATTCCCGTTCGCGGGATCGTAGGTCGCAAAGGCCGGTGCCGTCAGGCCGAGCGAGACGTTGCCGAGGAACGCGTTGGTGCTCGCATTGAAGACGGAGAGTCCTCCCGGGGTCGTGGTCGCGACGAGAATGTAGCTGTTGGCAGGGTCGTAGACCACGGGACCAAAGCCTCCGGGCATCCCCGCATAACTCACGTTCTCGAACGGCGTGTCGGTCGCCGCGTTGACCAGCGTCAGTTCGTCGACGCCCCCATTCTGCGAGTTGGAGTGCGTGAAGTAGAGGTCGTTGTTCACCGGGTCGTAGGCGCCTCCGCCGGGTCGAAGTCCGATGCTGAAATTGGCGAAGATGGTGTTGTTGTACGGGTTCAGCACCCCGATCTCCGGTGCTCCGAAGTTGGCGCGGACCACGTAGACGTTCCCGGAAGCCGTGTCCAGGATCAGCGTCGACGGATTGTTCCCTCCCGTATCGATGAACTGGGAGATCGTGTTCGTCGTCGGGTCGATCACGGTCAGGTTGCCCTGACCGGACAGCTCGCCCTGGTTCGCCACGTACAGGGCCCCGTTCGGGGCGTCGAGAACCTCCGAGTTGCAGCTGCCCGGGACCACGATGTCGGTCGGACTTGCGGCGACCGCGACCGGCACGGCGACGACCATGTTTCCGGCGCTGCCCACACAGCCGCTGGGGCCCGAATAGTAGGCCACGTAGACCTCGTTGTTCTGGGGGACGAACGTGATCTCGTTCGGGTAGGCGGGAATGCTGATGGAGGCGGTCACGTCCACCGTGGCGCCTACGATCGGGACCAGACGTCCGTCGGAGGTGGCGACGTACACGCTCGAGTTCTAGGAGTCGTACGTGATGCCGTCGAGCGCGGTCGCGCCGGGGATCGTGACGATCGTCACGCTCGTGAGCGGTCCCGGAGAGAAGGGGATCGACACCGCGACCGCGGCACCGCTGACCACCACGCTCCCGGCGGAGGGCGACGCGTTGTAGCCGCTCTCCGGACCCACGTTGTAGTAGTAGCTCCCGTCGGGCACCGAGAACACGATGGCCGAGCCGTTGGTGGAGATCGTGGACCGATTGAGCGTGACTGACCACGTAGTACCTACGGGAAGGCCGGTCTCGGTGAAGTCCGCGGAGTAGACCGAAGTGTTCGAAGGGGCGAAGGCCATGAGGAGGCTCTGGGGTTGGCCTGAGACGTTGACGCTTCCGCTGGAGGGACTCGCGGAGTATCCCGTGACATTTCCGACCGTGAAGGGCCAGGTCCCGTTCGTGGCCGTGAAGGGTATCGAGGACGTCGTGGAGCTCTGAACGACGCCGGCGAACGTGACCGACCAGTTCGTGCCGCCGGGGAGTCCTGACTCGTCGAAGGTCACCGAGTAGTTCGCCGGGGGTGGGGGGCTACCGGAGATCAGCGTCAGTTCGGCACTCTGGCTGTCGGGAACGTAGACACTCTCCGTGGCGGGGTCGTACGCCGGAGTCGTGGGCCCGGCACCAGTGACGATGGTGGCCACGAGAACGTTCGTGGAGGAAGAGATCACGGAGACGTTCGCGGAGTTCAGATTCGGTACGTAGAGGTCCCCGTTCGCCCCGTCGAAGGCCGGCGTGTCGGGCACCGCGCCGACCGTAACGCTTGAAATGACCGAGTAGGACGCCGCGGAAACGACCGTGACGGCGCTACCGCCGTACTCGGGCACATACAGGTCGTCGCTGGCCGCAACATAGACCGGAGTATGGGGCCGTGGCCCCAATGCCACGCTCGCCAGTACCGAGTTCGTCGAGGTGGCGATCACGCTGACGTTGTTCGAGCCCCGATTGGGCACGAAGAGATTCCCGCTGAGGGGATCATAACCGGGCGTTCGGGGGCTCGATCCGACCGCGACCGTCGCCAGGAGGGAGTTGGTGGAGCCCGAGATGACGCTCACATTCGAGGCAGCGAAGTTCGCCACGTACACATTCCCGGTCACGGGATCGACCAGCGCCGTCTGGGGCTGGCCGCCCACGGCCACCGTCGCGATCACCGTGTTCGTCCCGCCCGAGATGACGCTCACGTTCGCGGAGCCACTGTTCGGAACGTAGAGATCGCCGTTCGCCGCGTCGTAGGTCGGAGTGAAGGGGCCCGTCCCGACCGGGATGGTCGCTACTACGCTGTTGGAGGTCGGAGAGATCACGCTGACGTCGTTCGACCCATGATTGGCGACGTAGAGATCTCCGTTCGCGGTGTCGAGAGCGGGTGGGTAAGGAGCGGAGCCCACGGGGACCGTCGCGACCGTGGTCTCGGACGCGCCCGAGATCACCGTGAGATTGTTGGATCGAAGGTTGGCCACGTAGAGATTCCCCGTGGCATTGTCCCACACCGGAGTCAACGGGTTCGAGCCCACGGGGATCGTCGCGATCACCGTGTTGCTGCTCGCTACCGAACTCCGAACGGCTCCCGTCCCGTTCCCCTCTGCCACCTTCGGGTGGGTGACCGGTAGCGCAACGGACGCGCCGATGACCAAAGCGCAAAGCAGGACGATCAGGCCGCCGCGGGCACCCCAGTGCGGAGCCTGAGGAGGGGCCATTGAACCCGCGCGCGGCGGATTGGAGCGGGCCTATTTACTAACCATTGAGTAAATGGGTTAATATCCGGGATCGCATCTCCTCTTCGTCATGGGTCGGTGGGCTCTGCGCCATCGTGATACCGCGACTCTCGAAGAACGGCGACTGAACGGCCTCGCCCTCTTGCACTCGGGGCTCTCGCAGGCCGAGGTCGCCCGACGCCTCGGTGTGACGCCCGTGGCAGTGTTCAAGTGGAAGACCGCCGCCGACGAAGGAGGGACGGAAGCTCTTCGCGCGATCCCTCGGTCCGGGCGACCGCCCCTCGTGGCGAGAGAGCACCAAGCCGCCCTTCCCGAGCTCCTCCGCGAGGGAGCGCTCAGCTACGGGTTCTCCACCGATCTGTGGACGATCCCCCGCATCGCCAAGGTCGCCGAGGCGGAGTGGGGCGTGAGCTACTCCGAGACCGCGATCTGGCGCATGCTCAAGCGCCAGGGACTCTCCTGGCAGCGACCTCGACGCCAGGCGCGGGAGAAGAACCTCATCGCCGTGAGGAACTGGCGGCAACGCTCTTGGCCTCGGTATAAAAAAAAGCCCGACGCCGAAGAGCCGTCGTAGTGTTTGTCGACGAGAGCGGGTTCTCCCTCATCCCATACGTCGGGAAGACCTGGGCACCGGTCGGTCAGACGCCGGTGCTCGTGCATCAAGGTCGCTGGTCGAAGTTCTCGGCGATCAGTGGCGTGACCCCGACGGGCCGCCTCTACTTTCGGGTCCACGAGAGCTCGATCCGTGGCCCGAAGGTGGTGGCGTTCCTCCGCCACCTCCTTCGGCACATCCGCCGTCGGCCGGTCATGGTCTTCTGGGACAGCGGACCCCACCACCGGGCGAAGGTGGTACGCAAGTACCGGGCCACTCAGCCCCGCCTTGAGGTCCACCGCTTCCCGGGGTACTCCCCCGAACTGAACCCGGACGAATGGGTCTGGAGCCATCTGAAGAAGCACGAGCTCGCGAGCTACGCCCCGCACGATGTGCGCGAACTCCGACGAGGGGTCCGATTGTCGGTCATGCGAATGCGCGTCCGACCGAAGCTGATCCGCTCCTTCGTTGCCGCCAGCCACCTCTACGATTGAGCGACTGATGGCCGGATCTCAGGGCGAGCAGGGAGGTCTTCCCTCGAAGAGTGTTAACCTATTTCGTCCGGCATCAGTAGACGTATGAACTCACGTTTGAGGTCGGGTTGACGGGAACGGCGGACCCGATCCCATCAGCGAGTTGAGTACGGTCTCCCGGAATGACTCGGTGCGCTTCCGACTCGTTCGATACACTGTCAGTAGCCGC
>JAKAVQ010000031.1 GCA_021817245.1 Thermoplasmata archaeon | reverse complement strand
CGTGGTGACCACCGCCGCGAGGGGATCGACAAAGCCGCCCCATGCGAACCCGAGGAACGCGGCCACCGAGATGAGAAGGCCTGCAAGGTACGCATTCAAACCAAGGCCTCCCGAAGCACCCACCGCTTGGCTGTACCGGCTGCGGAACGAGGCGTACCCGGCGACCAGCAGGATCAGGCCCACGACAATCACGATGTTACGCGTCGTGTAGGACGCGATCTGCGCGAGGTAGCTCACCCAGGCCGCCAACGTGAGCGCAAGCCCGCCGGCCATGAGGATCGCGCCGTCCTGGCGTCGGTGGGTCGCGGCCCGAAAGTCTCGCCCGAAGAGGGACCATCCGATGACCGCGACGGCGAGCCCCGGGAGTACCAAGAACGATCCGGCCACGATGTAGAGTAAACCAGACCACGGTACGAGAGCCAGGCCGATTCCCAGAAGCGCGAAACCCACGGTGACGATGGTCCAATCTCGTTCGACTCGACGCACAGGTTCAGACGAGGTGCCGAGGCCCCCGGACACGGCCTCGTGAAGGTGATTCCGTGTAGTAAGCGTTTCAGACCGGTTACCGGCGATGAAACCGAGCGAAGGCCGTCCGAACTGAGCCATAGGCGCCCGTCGCGAGGAGCTTCGCCCTTGCGCCATGCGTGGAAACGGAGGAGGGAGCTCGGTCACAACCTCAACGTCGCGGGAGTTAGGAAGCGCGCGGCGGGGTGGACGGCGGTGCCACCCTACCGTAACGCTGCGACCGTAAGGGTACCGAGAGCCGACCCCGGTCGAACGGCCGCCGTGCGGCTCCCGGGAAAGGAAAATCCATGACGACCCGCCAGGAACCTAGCCGAGAGTCCGAGCCTTCTGGGACCGAACGATGGCGCACGACTGTACTCCGCCAAGAAGAAGTCAAACGGGACAGGGCCGAGGACCTCGACCCCGCTCGCTCCGAGGTGTCGAAGGGGCACCGATCACCGGCCCCCCCGCAACGACGCGAAAGCGCGGTCGCCATGGCTCCGTCGGGCCCCGAACCCGCGCAGGAGAACCGGACTCATGCAACGAAGGCGACCTCCGCGCAGCTCGCGGCCGATACTCCTACCGCCGCTTCTCCCCTGCCGTCGAGCGGGGAGTGAGAGGAAGACCGATGTCGACACCCGCCGGGACCGCTTCGGAGTGGGAGAAGGGAGGAGCCGGCACGCGGAGCACGAACGGGGACCGGGGCGACGTGCTGCGCAAAAGCCTGCGCTGCTCGGTGTGCGGCGGCTCGCTTCCGGCCGGCACGCCGATCGGAAACCTGGTCTGGGATCCGACGCTGAGGCGGTTTCGACACGCTCAGTCCTGCGTCGCAGCGAGGGGGGACGACAAGGAGCCGGAGCGCACGGCCGCGACGAACCCCGAACAGAAGCCGACCCCGCAAGCCGACGGCCGAGACCCCCGCCGGGTCGATCCCTCTCCCGAAGCGCTACCGCCTCCGGAGGTCGGTCCGGCCGTTCCGGTTCCCCAAGGACCCGATACCGCCCGGGACTGGGCTCGGGTCGGCTTCACGCTCCGCCTCGGCGACTTCGAGTCGCTCCGCGCCGAGGTCGCCCTCTACGCGGGCAACGGGGAGGATGATGCAAGCTTCACCGAACGTCTCCGGGAGAGCCTGGTCCTCAAGGCCCAAGAGACGCTCGCCGCCGTCCACGAAGTGCGCGAGTGGATCGGCAAGCAGTCCGCGAGCCCATGAGCCCCCAGGCGCTCGCCTTCGAGGTCCGGGGGGTCCCGGCTCCGCAGGGCAGCACCCGCGGGTTCGTCGTCGGAGGAAAGGTCCGCATCACGACGGCGAACCGAGGCCTTGCCGTCTGGCGTCGGCTCGTTTCGGACGTGGCGCAGCAGCACGCGCCGAACCCGTTGTGGGAGGGTCCGCTCGCCGTGACTCTTCTGTTCCACCTCCCGGAGCCCCAACGCCTCCCCCGGCGACGACGAGCGTGGCCGGACCGCCGGCCGGACCTCGACAAGCTCTGTCGGGCGTGCCTCGACAGCCTCACCGGGATCGTCTGGCGCGACGACGCGCAGGTGGTGCGCCTCGAGGCGAGCAAGGACTACGGCGCCCCGGGCGTCATGATCTGGGTCGAGCCGATCGCATCGCGGGAGGTGGCGCCACCGATGGAAGCGGCCGAGATCGGCGAGGTCGATACGCTCCCCACCCCGCACGTCGTGCGCCGCGTCGAGAGCAGCAGCGAACTCGAGGACTTCTTCTAACGGTCCAGCGGATCCGATCGGGTCTGCTTGGGAACGAGGCCGCCGGAGGACTCGCGTCCACCCCGGTACACCCGGAGGACCCGAGCGGACCGACGGTTGGGACCCCTACCTCACGTTCGGCGGGACAGGGGCTTCCCCGCGAATGGGCGGAGCGGAGGAGGTCCGCCCCCTCGCTCCCCCGCTGACGGAGACCCGACCTCCCTTACGACCCCACCGTCACGCTATTCGAGGTGACCGTCCCATACGACACTTGCCACACCGTCGTCGACGCCAGCAGTCCCGGGAGCAGGACGA
>JAKAVQ010000003.1 GCA_021817245.1 Thermoplasmata archaeon | reverse complement strand
CAACTCTGCACGCCGGGCTCCTTGAGGAGAGGTCGATGATCGAGGCGACCTCTGGGTTCACGGAAAGGGTCGGCGGAGCGAGGCACGAGGGATACATGGGGCCCCGCATATATGAACCCATAAGTGGGCGGGCCCGCCGGGATTCGAACCCGGGTTTGAGGCTCCGGAGGCCTCCGTGATGTCCAAGCTATACTACGGGCCCATTTACTTGTCCAAAGATAAAACTCTCAGGCGCCCAATCGGGTCTGTAATGCCTCCTCCTCCCTCGGTAGCGGCGTCGCATCGCGACACCCTGCTGGCGTCGCGCGAGGTAGGCTTGCGGTTTAAAGACCACGCCTCCCCCACCACGGTACGCCAGGCAATGGCCCGCGCACTCGTTCACGGAGTCGTCTCCCTCCTCGATCTCGAGTCTACGAACCGGGTCACGTCGATCAGGTCGAGACTCGAGCCCGAATTCGGACGTTACGGAGTTCTTGTCATACCCCGCGCTCGCTCCAACTACCAGGTGCGGAGGGAGTGACGGCGTTGCAGACGGGACTCTCGGGTGTCCCTCTCTTTCGGCCCACGTAGACATGCGATCCAGTCGCCGCGAGACGTTTGGGGCTTGGTTCAGGGACAACTGCATCTCAAGCCTCTTCGGAATATTGAAAAGGCGGCACCCGCTCCGGGCGTCAGAGGGCCCATGTCGACCACGGAAAATCTCGTCAAGAACAACGAGGCGTACGCCCAGAAGTTTAGCAAGGGAGCTCTTCCGATGCCGCCCGGGAAGAAGGTCGCGGTGCTGGCCTGCATGGACGCCCGGTTGAATCCGTATGGAATGCTCGGACTCACCGAGGGTGACGCTCACGTGATTCGCAACGCCGGTGGGGTGGCGACAGATGACGCGATCCGCTCACTCGTCATCTCGCAACGCCTGCTGGGCACCCGCGAAATCGTCCTCGTTCATCACACGGACTGTGGCATGCTCACGTTCAAGGACGACGAGGTCAAGAAGCAGATCGAGTCCGAAACCGGCGTCCGACCGCCCTTCGCGCTCGAGGCATTCTCGGACTTGGACAAGGACGTGCGCCAGTCGATCGCGCGCATCAAAGCGAGCCCGTTCATTCCCCACAAGGACCAGGTCCGGGGCTTCGTTTACGATGTGAAGACGGGCCGCCTGCGAGAAGTCAAGTAGGCGCTCCGCCGCTCGACTCGGCGCACCTCCATCGTGGACACCGGACGCGGGTCGACGCTGCGTCCCGCGTGCTCATCAGAGTGGGTTAGGGCCCGTCGGGAAACCAACGAGTCAATCCGGTTGTCCCACCGCTTTCGAGCAGCATTGCCCTCATTCGAAACACCTACCTCCCCACGGGACCTCATAGGCTCGCAGCACGATCTGGACGACATCGCCTAGCGCTTGGCTCCGTACAAGGGCAGGCTGGGGCTGACCCGGCGGACCGAGCGTCGCCATCGCTGCGAGCCAAGGCACGCCCTTCGCGACGTTCGTCGCGCGGCCACGTCCCGACCTCCCCGGGCTCGTGGTGTCTCGATTGGAAGATGGGAAAGGGGGTTCGAAGGAGGCGCTCGCTCTCGGGCGACGGCCTTTCGCCGAGATGATCAGGGACTTGCCCGACTGGCAACGCCGTGGCTGAACTTCTTCTCGCCGATCAACCAGACTCGTTGGACTTGGAACCCCAACTTCCGGTTGATGGCCCAGATCCGGGGGTTCTCTGAATCGTTGAAGGTCCGAAGGTAGCGGTAGCCCCGGGACCGAGCGAACTCGACCGCCCTCCGCTTGAGCTCGGTCGCGATTCCGAGCCCCCGGTAGGCAGGGAGTGTGCCCGTGAACCCGACCGTGAGGGTATCGGGCTCGGCCGGCGCACGATCGAGAGTGCTCATCGCAACGTAGTCGCTTCCCAATCGCGCGAGGAATACCGCTTCGGGAAAGAAGCGGGGACCGCGAAACGCGAGCTCCGAGTACTGGTCGAACGAGATGACGGTCATCGGCTCCATCCGCGGCGCGTCTCGGCTCGCCTCGAGGTCCAATCGATAGAGCCGTTCCTGCACGTCCCGCCGGTCCGCCCCCTCCTCGGCGAGCGTCGTGAACGTCACCCCCGAAATGGGACGCCTTTGCCCAGCCTCGATCTTCTCGGGGGTCGTGGCATCGAGGGAAAGACGCGACATCCACGAGCGGCGGCGCACGGCGAAACCCGCCCGCTCGAAGAATCCGACCGAGCGAGCCTCGTCCTCCCGAGCGCTCGCCCAAAGGACTTCCACCGATCGCGCTCGGGCCAAACTCTCGAGTAGCTCGTAAAGCGCGCGACCGATACCTTGGTGCTGGTGGTCCGGATCGACCTGCACCTCGGTCCAAAAACGGTGGGGGTGAAACATGTCCGGGGAGTGGTGGAGCGAGCCATACGCCACCCCGGCGGTCGAGGCGCGCTCCTCGACGACAAAGTCGAGCTTCACCAGGTGCGGTTCCCGGAAGACCCGGTCCCACTGGCGGAACTCCTCTGCCGTGAACGATCGGTCCGGCTCGAGAAGCGTGGCGATTCGTCGTCTCGTGTCGTAATCGTCGTCATGAAACGGCCGAACTGAATATCGAGACTCATCCATGGTATCCGGTGCAGGGCCGAACCGGAGATGAGCCTGGCGGCGCTGGCTTCGATCGAGGGAGCGGCAGCCTCCCGCCGCGATCCCCCGAACCCTCGGCCCCACTCGAGAGTAACCCGCGAACCCGACTCCTGGGTCAGGTCCTGGGTCGCGGCATGGCAGGACGCCCAGCGCGTGGTGCGACGCGTCTCGCTCCGCCAGCTCGGCCGTCGTCGCGGGCACCGGAGTCAGCGAATGCCTCCTGACAGCTCGCCACGCCCCGAATCGCCGGAGCAGGAGATGATGCCGAGCGCTAGACCCGATGCCGCGCCCGGTCACCACGACGGTCCGTGAAGCAACGCTGCGACGTAGGCGGCGGATAGAAGAAACGCCGTCAGCCTCAGAGCGAAGACGATCCACCCGATCGCCGCGTGAACGCTCAGCCGGCGGCCGTTATCGGAGCCAGGTCCACGGGCGGCGGAGCATTCCCTCGCATGCGGCGCGGTCGCTTCCGGGACCCGAACCTCCCGCTCGCCATGCGGATGACCGATGGACCGTTCCAGAGCTCGGGCAGGGTATGAGGCGGGTCGGGTTGCGCGCTGGGAGTCCTGCGCAAGCGCATTGAAGCCGGGAGCGCTCTCGAAATCTCCGGCCGCCGGAATCGAACCATGTCCGCTTCCCCCACGCTTCGAATCTCCGCCAAGAACCTGGGAGGCCTCGCGATGCCGGGCTTTTGCCCGCGGTGCTTCTGGCTCGATCTGCACTACGACCTCCCGTTCGGGGGTCCCTTTCCGGGGATCTTCTCCTCGCTCGATTCCTTCTCGAAGAAGGTCGTCCACGCGCACTTCGACCGGTACCAAGGGGCGCCGTCGTGGCTCGAGCCACTCGGCGAATTCACCTCCTACATTCCGCCCCCCAACGCGCGGACCTTCTACGTCGACGATCCCGAATCCGGGATCCGGCTGACCGGCGCGCCGGACGGCATTCTTGCCCGCGCGGACGGCCGCAAGGCGATCATCGACTACAAGACCGGCCGCCACACCGCCGGTCAGGACCAGCTCCGTCCCATGTATGACGTGCAGCTCAACGGCTACGCGTTGATCGCGGACCGCGTCGGGCTTGGCCCGGTGACGCAGCTTGCCCTGGTCTACACGGAACCCGTGACGGAGGGCGACGCCGACTTCCTCCTTGAGGCACGCACTCCGCAGGGGTTCCGCATGGGGTTCCATGCCAAGGTCGTGCCGGTCCCGCTCGACCCGGCCATGATCGCGCCCCTCCTTCGGAAGGCCCGGCGGATTTACGACGAGGTCGCGCCGCCCGGGGGGGCCAAGGGCTGCAAAGACTGCCAGAACTTCGACGCGCTGCTGCAAGCCTCCCCGCAATGGAAGTGAACGAGGGCACGGCTTGGATCGGCCCCGGCCGGCGCCTTTCGCGCCGGAACGTCACGGTGGAACAGTCTTCCCACGGAGACGGGGCCGTCTCCCCGTCCGTTCGGCTCGACGCCAGCTACTTACGGGGCGCTGCATTAGGTCCTTTGGCGCGGTCCCGCCGGGGGGGACAAACGCATGGTGCTGCCGGACTGGTTCGTTGTCTACTCGCTCGCCTTCATCGGGGGACTCATCCTCGGTCTCCTTCTCCGCTTCCTCCTCACGCTCCTGGTCGTCACTACGGTCGCGGTGGTGGTTGGCGTCTGGATCGTCGGGCTCTTCGAGCCCGCGATGCTCACACAGGTCCCGAGCCTGATCCTCCACTTCCTGGACGGGCTCGCCATCGGGCCGCAGATGTTCCTCACCGTCGGCGCGCTCGTCTTCCTGGCCGGCGTCCTCGGCGGCGTCCTCCTGACGAGCCCGCTTCGGGGCCTGGAGCGACCGCGAGCCGCAGCGTAGCCGAAGGACCGGCCCCCGCGGGGCAGTCCCTCGCCCCTTCGATTGGGTGATCAGCCCGGGACTGTCGGGCGCCCCCGACCTTCCTGTCGGACGCCGCGTCGTGCCTCGGCACGGTAATCCTGCTCGAGCGACCGGCCGAGGCGCGCCCAGAGATCGACCAGTTCCCGTTCGAGCGCCGTCCGCGAGGGATTCCGGCCCCCGAGCGCCGTAGCACGACGGTCGCCGCGCAGGCGGAGCTCGGTGGTCCCGTCCTGAAGAGGCCGGAGACGATAGTCGAGCCGGAACCATCGGTAGTTCCCGACCGACTCGGCGCGCCAGTGATCAGGGGGGTCGAGCGTGACCGTCGTCCGCTTCCAGGCCCAGCCGTGGTCGGTCGATTCGAGGTCCTCGAGCACTACCCGTCGCGCGGTGCGCTCGAGGACCCGCCGCTCGTACGGCTCCTGCGCGCGGCGTCCGTCATCGGATGCGTAGTCGGTACACCAGCGGAAGACGAACGGCAGCGGAGCGCGAAACCTCGCCCGGATCTCGTAGCGGGCGATCGGCCCCAGATCGACCCGGGCGCTCGTTCGACGGAGGCGGTGGGAACGAGGCGGGGCGACTCCCGCGCTCGGTGGCATCGGGGCCGGCCGCTTAGGCCGCGGACTTCGCCGCCTTGCCCTTCGCGGCGGGCGCAGCCTTCGACTCAGAGTAACCGCACCGCCCACAGGAACGCCGGTCCTTGTGCTCGGCGAGGAACGTGCCGGGCCCACACTTCGGACAGGAGCGGTGGGTGCGCTGGAGCGTTTCGCCCTTGACCTCGTAGAGGCCGACCCGCGCCTTTGCCACGGAGGCTCACTCCTTCTTCGCGGCCGGCGCGGCCGGCGGCGCGGCGGGGGTCGGGGCGCTCTCGGCGGCGGGCGCCGCGCCTTTCACCGCCTTCTCCTTGAGCCGGTTCCGTACGAGGATGTGCTCGCGCGCGGTCGCCTTCGCGGCGTCGACCGTATCGTAGACGGCCGCCTCTCCGCGAGTGACCGCGGTGCCGAAGCGGGCATGCATCCGCTCGACGATCACGCGCTCCTTCGGGGAGTGGACGACCCTCGAGAGCTCCTGGCGGACCTCCTCGCGGCTCGGCGTCGCGGCGGTCGCGTGGGCGACTTCGAAGCGGTACTCGTGGCGCTTGAGGAGCGGGTTGGCCCGGTCCTCGAGGATCTTAATCTCCAAGGTCGATTCTCCTGAGTTCCATCAGTCCGACGAGATGTCGCACGTGTTCCTTCGACACCGCGTCGACGCGGACGAAGGAGACCCCCTCACCCGGGATGCCGTATATAACGGTGGCCCCGGCGGGCATCGACTCGATCAGCGCGAGCGCGCCGAGGTCCTCTTCCCCGTCGACCTCGAGGAGCCCGCCCCCGTCCCGGATCAGCTCGCGGACCGCGATGCGCAGGCGCTCGGTGAGGAGGCCCGGCGGGTTCTTCACCCGGACCCGGCGTCGCGCGGCCAGCGAGCGGAAGCGCTCGGGCTCGATCGGCTCATTCCGCCGCGTACGGTAGTCGACGATCCCTACGAGCGGAGGATGCCCGAGATCGAGCGCACGCATCGTAACGAGGTCCCCGCACGTCGCGAAGACGGGGAGCGCCCGGATCCGCCGGTCGGCCTCCTCGCCGGAGTAGACCGGACCGTACCGTTCCGCGAGGGTAGGGCGCAACGACGCCGGGACCGCCCAGACGCGTTCTTCACTTGACGCGGAGCGCGTACCGGCCCGCGGCATGGATCCCCATCTTGCGCGCGATCTCGCTCTTCTCCGGGTCGATGACGATGAGGTACCCCTGCCACTCGCGCGAGACCTCGCCTCCGCAGCGGGGGCACTTCGTCTGGTCGGTGATCGAACGGCAGTTCTTGCACGCCTTGAGGTTGATCATGCTCCCCCCCCTACGCCGCGGCGGGCTTGTCGGCGGACTTGGCCGGCGCGGCCTTCTTCGCACCCGCCGGGGGCCGTTTACCGGCTTTCTCCTCCGTCTTCTTGTGGGCGTCCAGGATCCACTCGAGGCGGCCGAGCGCCGGCTGGCGCATCGTGAGTCCGATCCGGCTGTCCCGGGGGGAGATCTCGGAGAGGGAGAGCGAGACTACCCGGGCCCGGACCTTGTAGCCGACCTTCAGGTCCTTCTTCGACTCGACGCCGACGAGGCGCTGGTTGTGCTCGTCGATGTTCACCCGGTCGTCCATGATCTGGGAGACGTGGAGGAGCCCGTCGAGCGGGCCGAAGCGCACGAACGCGCCGAACTTGCGGATCTCGACGACCGCGCCCTCTACGACCTCCTGGATCTCGGGTCGGAACAGGAGCGCTTCGTACTCCACCTCCTGGTAGACCCCGCCGTCACCGTGGATGATGTGGCCCTCGCCGACCGGACGGACGTCGCGGATCGTCACCGCAAGACTGGCACCGTCGACGAGCTTCCCCTCGAACTGCTGCTGCGCAAGCTCGGTGAGCACGTTGGCGAGCTCGGGACCGAGCCGCTCCGGCGGGATCCGCACGACGTCCCGGCGGTGGTCGAGGTAGTACATGCGCCGCGCGCGAGTGGGGGGTCCTATAAGATGATTGGGGGGCTGCCCGCCGCTGCCGGCAGGGGGGATCGCGCCCGTCCGGCTGACCCCGCGCCGGCGTCGTTGTCCCGGGGGAGCGGCCTCACAGGGGAGCGGCGGGCCCGGCACCCGGGGAGGGAGGCGCACCGGGCCGACCCTGAGGGTTCTCCCCGGCGGTCCCGGTGGGCCGCCAGAGCCACTCCGTGATCGACCCCATCGCGCGGAAACCCAGCCGTTCGAGGATCGGACGGCTGGTGTCGCGTGCCTCGACGTACAGGAAGGGATACCCCCGGGCACGGGCCTCGTCGGCCCGGACCCTAACGAGCTCGCGATAGACGCCGCGATGCCGGTACGGGGGGGTGGTCCCTCCACCCCAGAGGCTCGCGAACGATCGGTCGGCCGGGGTCTCGAGCCGTCCGAGCGCCGCCGGGACCCCATTGACGTACGCGAGGAAGAGGGCCACCCCGGGGTCGGCGAGGCGGGCGGCGTACTCTTCGAGCCCCCGTCCATCCTCTTCCCCGAAGGCGGCCCGGCTGACCGCCCCGGCCCGATCGAGCTCCTCGCGATCCCGGACCCTTCGAACCTCGACTCCGGCCGCACGCGGGCCCCAGGAGAGCGGTCTCGAGAGGTCCGCCACCAGGAGCGTCTCCTCGACCGCGGGAAGGTAGCCCGCTGCCGCGAGAAGGGCGGGAGGAGGGGCCGTGCGGTCGTGGCCGTAGACCTTCCACTCCACCTCGAGACCGAGCGGGCGGAAGAACGCGGTCTGTTCCTCGACGACCGTCGGCGAGCTGGACGCCGTGAACAGTATCGTCCCGCCGCGGGGTCCGCGCAGGCGCACCACGCCGCCGGTTTCCTCGACCTCGATGTTCGGCTCGGGAGGAGGGGAACGGCGCATCTCCCGATCGAAGCGGGCGAGCAGGTCCGACGCATCCGCTATAGTGAGCCGGAACTCTGGTGCGCCGTCGGGCTCAGCCGTCATCGTTCCGGGGGCGTCGGCGCTCCGCTCAGTGAACGGCCAGCCCGAGGGCTCGGTCGGTGGTCGCGATCGAGCTCTTCGCATCGGGCGCGAGGTCGAACATCGCGCGGATCGCGTCGATGTTCTCGGGGACGACGATCGACTCCTGGTGGATCGCCTGGAAGAAGTAGAGGTCCCGCTCCTCGAGACGCACTCCGGCTTCCCAGACGACGTTCTCCATCATGTCGTTGAACCCGATCCCCCGGTCCCGGGCGTACTCCATCACCTGGGGCGTACCGTCCGCGTGTTCCCAGGGGGCGAAGACATGGAACCGGGGGGTCCGGCGGAAGGCGTTGAGGACCGCGGCCGCGTCGGCGGGCGCCCGACTCAGGCGGACGTGGTTCACGTGGACATGCATCAGGGTCGTCGGGACGACCACGGCCGTGGTCGCGATCGACAGGTCGGGGAAGATCGTCCGCACGTCCGGGCCGTGATGGGACGGGAGCTGAAACGTCGGAAGGATCCCGTTGATCGGACCCTTCTTCGACTCGGCCGGGTCGGCTCCGCGCCGGACGAGGGTGGCCTCCCAGTGGCCGATCCCCCAGGCGGGCGCGAGCACCGCGGCAGCCCGCGCGAGCCCGGTGGTGTTGCACGAGACGACACGCACGAACCGCTTCCCCCGGCAGACCTCGAAGTTACCGAGCGCGTTGAACGAGGCTTCGGCCACCTCGGCCTTCTCCCCACCCTGGAAGACGGCGCGGACCCCCGCCTTCTCGTAGAGCGCCCGGTTCTCCCGGCCGACCTTGTCCGGTGCCGCGTCCACCACGACATCGACCTTCGCGAAGAGCTCCTCCGCGGTCCCGGCAAGGGTCAACCCCGCGCTCTCGAACTCCGACCGCTTTCCGCCCCCCGCTAGGTAGAGCGGGTAGCCCTTCTCCCGGGCCCGACGGGCCTCGAAGCTGGGTCGCGTCTTCGTCACGCCGACCAGCTCGAGATCCGGCTGACGGGCCACGGCGTCGGCGACGCGTTTGCCGATCGTCCCGAACCCGTTGACTGCGACTCGGACCTTCACCCGCGGATCCCCCAAGCCGTCGAGCCGGCCCCGGGATAAAATCGTTGTCCGACCTGGCGAGGCGGCGTCGATCGCCGGAGTCCTCGAGCGGCCCCCTCGCACCCCCGGTCTGGGAAAGGGGGGGTGGGGCGGAGGCCGGCGAGGGGGGGATACGTCGCTCCGCGCGGGCTGCGGGCATCGCGGCGGACGGGTCACGGTCCGACCGCTCGGGCCCCCGCGACCCAGAGGTTTAATCCCCGCACGCCCGTGCGTCGCCGGTTCCGATGGAGTTCCGGCTCAGCGACGAGGAGACCGCGTTCCAGGAGGCTGTGCGCCGCTTCGGCGACAAGGTCCTGCGCACGCACGAACGACAGATCGACGCCGAGGGGCGGATCCCGGACGAGGTGCTCCGGCCGATGGCCGACCTCGGGCTCCTGTCGATGATGGCCCCCACCGAGTACGGAGGGATGGGCGCCTCTGCGGTGCTCACCGAGCTCGCCGCCGAGGAGGTCGGCCGGGGCGACTTCTCCATGGCGACCGCGGTGTTCTTCCTGCTCGAAGCCGGTTGGGGCTACATCCTCGGGCGGCACGGCACCGAAGAGACGAAACGCGAAGTCCTCCCGCCCGTCTGCGCGGGAAAGGCGTTCCTCGGGATCGCGACGACGGAGCCGACGGGAGGGAGCGACCTCGCGGGAATGCATACGATCTCCCGCCGGGACGGCGACGGGTTCCTCCTCCACGGCGAGAAGTCGTTCGTCTCGGGCGTCGAGGAGGCGAAGCAGCTCGGCGGGGGGCACCTCACCCTCTCGAAGAACGCCGGCGGGGGGTTCAACTTCCTCTACGTGCCGACCCGCTCCGAAGGGCTGACGACCCAGCGGTTCCACAACATGGGGCGGATGGGCATCTCGACCGGCGGCCTCTCCTATCAGGACGTCCGCGTACCGTCGAAGTACCTCATCAGCCGCGAAGGGAAGGGGTTCGAGGCGGCGATGGAGGGGTTCTCCGTCGCCCGCACCTTCGTGAGCGCCGCGTGCATCGGCGCCGCCGAGCGCGCCCTCGAGACCGGGATCGGCTACATCCGCGAGCGACAGGTGTTCGGCCAGCCGCTCGGGAAGTTCGAGGCGATCCAATTCGAGCTGGTCGACCTCTGGACGCAGGTCGAGGCGGTCAAGTGGCAGTGCCGCCGCGCCGCCTGGCTGCTCGACCAGTACCCCCTTCGGGGGGACCACTCTCACCGGTCCGAGGTCGAGCGCGCCGTCGCCTCCGTGAAGCTCACCGCCCCTCCGATCGCCTTCGAGTGCGTGAAACGGGTCATGATGTGGTTCGGGGCCGCCGGGTATACGACGGACGTCGGGCTCGAGCTCGGGCTCCGCGGGATCATGTCGTACATGGTCGGCGCGGAAGGGGGCCTCAACATCATGCGGATCATCCTCGGCCGGGAGCTCCTCGGTCGCGAGTTCCTCCCGTACAAGTGAGCGTCGGGTGATGCCGCGACACGCCGGTCGTGCCGCGGTGATCGACGAACGGCGGTTCCACCGCTGGCTGGCCACCCACCTGCCAGCTGGGGCGGCGGGGCTGCTGCCGCTCGGGGACGACGCGGCCGCGCTCCGCCCTCCGCCCGGGAGGGTCGCCGTGCTCACGACCGACGCGTTCGTCGAAGGGGTCCACTTCCGGTCCGCTTCCCCTCCCGAGCGCGTCGGCGCCGCCGTCGTCGCCGTCAGCCTCTCGGATCTCGCCGCCAAGGGGGCCGCGCCGGCCGCGATCCTGCTCGCGCTCCTTTTGCCTCGGGGCACGCGCGAGTCCTGGGCCGCGGCCGTGGTCCGCGGCGCGGAACGGGAGAGCGCCCGCTACGGTGCGAGCGTGGTTGGCGGGGACACGAAGCCGGCGCCCCGGCCGATCGTCGTCGGGTTCGGTCTCGGATGGGCCCGGGCGGGTCGGCTGGCCCCGCGCACCGGGGCGCGACCGGGGGATCTCGTCGTCACGACCGGTGCGATCGGTCGGGGAGGCCTCGCCGCGGCCCGGCTCGCCCGGGCGGGGTCGCGGGGAGCGGCGACCCCGCTCGCCGAGCTCCTCGAGGTGCGTCCGCGGCTCGCGGAGGGCCGGACCCTCGTCCGCTGGGCCCACGCCATGCTCGACACGTCGGACGGTCTCGCCGAGGCGGCGCATCTCCTCGCCGAAGCGAGCCGGCTCCGGGTGGTGCTCGAGGAGGAAGCGCTCCCGTACGCCCCCGGGTTCGACCGACTCGGGCTACGGGGCGCACGGAAGCGCGCGGTCGCCTTCTACGGAGGGGACTACGAGCTGCTGTTCGCACTGGCTCCTCGGGATCTGGACCGCGCGCGCCGGGCCGTCCGCGGCGTCGGGGGTCGGATCTCCCCGATCGGACGTCTCGAACGCGGGCGCGGTGCGGTGCTCTTGGTCGGGGATCGGACCCGGCCCCTCCCCCGGTCCGGCTGGCAACCGTTCCGGTCCGTCCGGCTGCCCGTCCGGGCCTAGAGGTCGCGGGCGCTGCCGCAGCGTGCGGCACCGTCACAGACTTCACGTTACGCTCAAGTAGGGGCTCCTAGCTCCAGACGGGTAGCCCCGAGGTGGGGGTACCATGGCGAACACCGAATCCTCGATCAATCCGTTCGAGACCGCGAAGCTGCAGGTGGACATCGTCGCTGACCTGATCGGCGTCGATAATGGGACCCGCGAGGTCCTGAAGCATCCGAAGCGCGAGCTCACGGTCAACTTCCCGGTCCGGATGGACGACGGGAGCTATCGGGTCTTCACCGGGCACCGCGTCCAGTACAACATGGCCCGGGGCCCGTGCAAGGGCGGCATCCGCTATCACCCCCAGGTCACGCTGGACGAGGTCCGGGCGCTGGCGGCGTGGATGACCTGGAAGTGCGCGGTCGTGAACATCCCTTACGGCGGCGCGAAGGGCGGGGTCATCTGCGATCCGAAGCACATGTCGAAGGGGGAACTCGAGCGGCTCACCCGCCGCTACACGAGCGAGATCGCCGGGATCATCGGTCCCGAGATGGACATCCCCGCGCCGGACGTCTACACCGACTCCCAGACGATGAGCTGGATCATGGACACCTACTCCATGCAGAAGGGCTACTCGGTCCCGGGCGTCGTCACCGGTAAGCCGATCAGCCTTGGGGGCAGCGAGGGCCGCGGCGAAGCGACCGGGCGGGGCTGCGCTTACGTCATCCGCGAAGCGGCGAAGGACCTCGGCCTGCACGTCAAGAACGGGACGGTCGCGATCCAGGGCTTCGGCAACGCCGGCAGCGTGACCGCGAACATCCTCGCGGACGAGCAGGGCGCCAAGATCGTCGCCGTCTCGGACTCCCGGGGCGGCATCTACAAGGCCGACGGGATGAACCCCCACGCGATCGAGGAGCACAAGCACAAGACCGGTTCGGTCGTCGGTTTCCCGGGCGCGAAGCAGATCTCGAACGAAGAGGTCCTCGAGCTCGAGGCCGACATCCTCGTCCCCGCGGCGCTCGAGAACCAGATCACCGCGAAGAACGCCGACAAGATCCGGGCGAAGATCGTCGCCGAGGCCGCGAACGGCCCCACGGTCCCGGCGGCGGACAAGGTCCTCTTCGAGAAGAAGGTCACCGTGCTGCCCGACGTCCTCGCGAACGCCGGCGGCGTGACGGTGAGCTACTTCGAGTGGGCCCAGGACATCCAGGGCTTCTTCTGGACCCTGCACGAGGTCAACGAGCGCCTCGAGCGGGTGATGGTGCAGTCGTACAAGGACGTGCACAAGGTCGCGGGAGAGAAGAAGGTCCACCACCGGACCGCGGCGTACGTCGTCGCGATCCAGCGCGTCGTGGACGCGATCCGCATCCGCGGGATCTACCCGTAGACCCACCGGACGAGGTACCCCTTCCCCAATGGCCGACCTCCCGCGCTGCCGCGAGGCGACGTGGGAGGAGGCCGAACGCTGGGCCGATCGCATCGCGGACGCGGTCCGGTCGGCGCGAGCGGTCCCCGACACGATCGTGGCGCTCACCCGGGGGGGGTGGGTGCCGGCCCGCCTCCTCTGCGATCGCCTCGGCGTGCACCGCCTGCTCTCGTTGCGCGCCCAGCACTGGGGGGTGACGGCGACCCCGAGTGGCAAAGCCGAGCTCACCGACGAGCTCAGCGGTGACGTGGCCGGGGAGAAGGTCCTCGTCGTCGACGACATCACCGACACCGGCGAGAGCCTCTCGCTCGCGATCGAACACGTACGCGAGCGAGGCCCGAGCCGGCTCGAGAGCGCCGCGTTCCTCCACATCAACCACTCGCGGTTCACGCCGACCTACTTTGCCGAGGTGATCGACCGGAACGCCTGGGTCTGGGTCGTCTTCCCCTGGAACTACTGGGAGGACCTCCGCACGCTCGCGGCCCGCGCCGCGACCGACGCGCCGGGGATCGACGCGGTCCGCCGTGCCCTCCACGAGCGCTCCGGCTGGAACGTCTCTTCGGCGGACCTCGCCCGGGTCGCGGCGCTCGTCCCGCTCGGGGAGGAGCGGCCCGCTCGCCCGAAGAGCGCGCGCGCCGCACCCCGCCACGGGGCCTAGGTCGAACCGGTCGGCTCTCCCATCGCCCGCTGGGCGGCCGCACGCAGGTACTGCTGGAGGACGCCGGCCCCGATGATCAGGCCGAAGCCTCCGACGAGGAGGCCGCTGATGAGCGGGAGCTGCGCGACCTGGCTGATCCCCTCGAGGTAGCGGACGAGGTAGACGATCCCGTAGCTCATGAGACCGATCCCGACGATCGAGGTCGTCGCGACCAGGAACGACCGCGGGAAGCGGCCCCGCGAGAACATCCGGCGGATCGCCCGCCCGGACTCCCACACGATCGCTCCGAAGAGCCACCAGAGGAGCCCCGCCTGCAGGAAGAGGACCGCACGGTCGAAGATCGGGTTCCCCGACGCCGCGTAGTACGCGTTGTAGCCCTCGAGGAAGCCGACGCCGACGAGCGCGACCCCGAAGAGGCCGAACCCGAAGGCGACCGACCCCTGCCGGATGTCGGTGGAGGCCGAGCGCAACGAGTCGATGATCGCCTCGTCGATGTCGAACGTCCAGAAGACGAGGTAGACGCCCAGCACGATCGCGAGGCCGATCACCCCCCAAAGGAGGACCCCGCCGGCCGCCGCGATCCCGAGGATCAGGATCGCGATCGCGAACGGAAGGACCGTCTTCGCCCGGAGCTTCGGGTCCTTGAGCGCCCGCACGAGCGTGTAGTAGGTCGACTCGATGCTGGCGCTCTGCCGGACGAAGACCCGGCGGACGCCGTCGACCCGCACCCGGGACGCGAGGATCGGGAACAGGAACTCGTCCTCCGCGCCGTCGCTCACGAGGTAGGCCGACGCGACATGAATCTGGCCGAGCACGTGGTCGAACTGGTCGGCGACCCGGCGGTCCGAGAGGACCCCCACCTTCGGAGAACCGGTGAGGACGCAGACCTCGACCTCCTCGCCGGCGCCGCGGAGCTCGTCGAGCAGGCTCACCGAGGCGAAGAGGGCGTTGGTATCGGAGTCCTCGGGGTCGACGGTCCCGAGGCGGACGGCGGCATCGAGAACCGCCTCCCGGCCCACGACCGGCCCGACGACCCCGGCTTTGCGACCGAGGTCGTCGTCGCGGTCGATACAGACGACCAGCCGCATGGCCCTCGTCGTATGGACGAGGACAGGCTTAAGTAATTGTGTCCCGCGGCCGGTTCCCGGAACCCGGGCGGGGGCGGGCCCGGTGCCCCGCGCCGCGGCAGCCCTCCGCCCGGCGTCCGAACCCTTATAGGAGGGACCTCTTCCGGTCGGGCCCCATGGTCGATCTCCCCGACAAGAGCGCCGCGTTCATCGACTGGTACCTCGCGGTCGTCGAGGAGGCGCACCTCACCGACAAACGCTACGCCGTCAAGGGAATGAACATCTGGACGCCGTACGGCTTCGCCGCGCGGCGGAACCTCGATCGCGTGATCGTCCGTGAGATCGAGGCGACCGGTTCCCTGCCCGTCGAGTTCCCCGCGCTCATCCCCGCGAACGAGTTCGCGAAGGAGAAAGAGCACATCAAGGGGTTCGACGCGCAGGTCTTCTGGATCACGAAGGGCGGGGAGTCCGAACTCGACATCCCTCTCGTGCTCCGGCCGACCAGCGAGACCGCGATGTACCCGGTCTTCGCGCTCTGGGTCCGCTCCCACCGGGACCTGCCGCTCAACGTCTACCAGATCGTCAACGTCTTCCGCTACGAGACGAAGACGACCCGTCCGTTCCTCCGGGTCCGGGAGATCCACTTCTTCGAGGAGCACACCTGCCAGGCCGACGAGGCCCACGCGACCGAGCGAGTCCGCTCGAACCTCGCGGCGTTTCGAAAGATGGCCGAAGCGTACGCGCTCCCGCACCTCGCGATCCGCCGGCCGGACTGGGACAAGTTCCCCGGGGCCCACGTTTCGATCGCCCTCGACACGCCGGTCGGCGGAGCCCGCACGCTCCAGCTCGGGACCGTCCACCTCTATCAGGAGAACTTCTCGGGACCGTACGGGATCCGCTACGAGGCGGCGGACGGCAGCTCCCATCTCGTTCACCAGACCACGTTCGGCCTCTCCGAACGGCTCCTCGGGGCGATCGTCGCCGTCCACGGGGACCGGAAAGGGGCCGTCTTCCCCTCCCCCGTCGCCCCGTACGAGGTCGTGATCGTGCCGATCGTCGGCACCGGGGGCGGGGACGCCCCCCGGACCGCTGCGGCCGAGCTCCGGGACCGGCTCCTCCACGCCGGCCGGCGGGTCTACCTCGACGACGGAGAGGAGCGCCCCGGGGCGAAGTTCTACCGCTGGGAGCTCCAGGGGGTACCGCTGCGGCTCGACGTCGGGCGCCGGGAGGCGGAGAGCCGGAGCGCGACCGCGGTCGACCGCCTCGGCCGACGCGGGACCGTCGCGTTCGATCGGGCGGAGACGGAGGTCGCCGACCGGCTGCGGGAGTTCGACCGCGCGCTCGCCGAACGGGCTGACGACGCGTTCCGTGCCGCCTTCGCGCCGGCGCGGGGGCTCGACGAGCTCGCGGGCTCTTCCCAGGTGCGCTACCTCTCCTGGTGCGGCACTGAGGAGTGCGGCCACCGGATCGAGACGGCGATCGACGGAGCCCTGCTCGGGACGCCCGAGGGAGAGACCCCGTTCACGGGCGGGACCCCCGGCCCGTGCATCGCCTGCGGCCGTTCGGACGGGGCGCGCTGGGCGTTCGCGGCGCACCCGCTCTGACGGTTACGGCCCGCCCGGTGGCGAGGCCGGGGCCGGAGGGTTCGGCAGCACGAGCCACATCCCCGAGAGCCCGAAGAGGAGGAGCGTGATCACGACCGCGTAGACGCCGTTATCGAGCCAGTACCCGAACGAGACGCCCCACCAGACGTAGAAGGCGACCGCGACGACCACGAGCCCGGCGAACCCCCAGAACGTCGCCTTGCGGGCGGTCGACATCGTCGAGATCCGTGGCGCGGATGCCTGCGGGGTCGCCGTCACCATCGCCGGCCGCCGAGCCGGAGCGCGTTAGATAACCCTTGCGGCCGTGCGCTCCGGCTCGGGGCCATCTCGTCGGCAGGGGTATAACCGACCGCGGCGAGTACCGCCGGGCCCATGGCGGAGCGAGCGACGCCGCCCCCGTCCGGCGCCCGGGACGGGGCGCCCGGGTTCTTCGATCTCGGACCGGAGGCGCAGCGGATCCTGGCGTACGCGAGCGCGATCGGCCCCGAGTTCGACTTTTCGCTCCTGGTCACCGCGATGGGTCAGGACGAAGAGATGCTCGCCGAGCAGATCGAGCGGCTCGTGGAGATCGGCATCCTCGTCGAGCGGCCCGGCGGGGACCGCTTCGCGTTCGTCGAGGAAGAGGTCCGCGCGCGCGTCTACCGCAGCCTCACCGAGAGCCGGCTCCGTGTGCTCCACCGCAAGATCGCCGAGGTGCTCGAGCGGATGTACCCCGAGCCGCCGCCGGGTGTCCTCGCCGAGCTCGGGCGCCATTACTTCCTCGGCAAGGTCCCGGCGAAGTCGCTGGAGTACAACCGACGGGCCTCGGCCGTCGCCCGGGCGGCCGACGAGCCCGAGTCGGCCGCGACACATCTCCAGCGAGTGCTGCTCGACCTTGCGGTGTTGGGGGGGGACCGCCGCCGCGAGCAGGCGGAGGTCGCGGAAGCGCTCGGCGACCTGTACTACTCGACCGGGAGCTTCGCCGCCGCCGACCATGCTTTCGGCGAAGCGCTCGACCGGCTCGGCGGCGACGAGCCGCGGGTCCGGGCCCGGCTCCTCCTGGCCCGCGCCGAGGTCGCGCGGGAGAATCTCGACGAGGAGTCGGCCGAGCGCGGGACGCTCGCCGCGCAGAAGCTCTTCGAGGAGACCGGCGACCGGCTCGGACTGGCGCAGACGTACCGCCTGCTCGGACGCCTCGAGTTCCAGCGGGGGAGGTACCGCGAGGCGCTCGACGAGAGCATGCGGGCGCTCGACGTGCTCGGGACGGACCGGGACCTGCGCTTCCTCGGCCGGCTCTCGATCGACATCGGCAACTCCTTCGCGCTCCTCGGGCCCGAGGTCCGTCCGGTCGCGATCGAATGGTACGAGCGGGCGGTCGACCGCTTGCGCGAAGCGGGCGACTGGGCCGAGCTCGCGCGCGCCTACCACAACCTCGGGGTCGCGGTCGGAGAGACGCACTTCGAGGATGGGCTCGAGCATCTCGAGCGCGCCCGCCAGGCGGCCGAACGGGCCCACGACTCCCGGACGACCGGACGGGCGCTCCTCTCCGGGGTCGAGATGCGGCTCGCCCTCGGCCAGCTCGAGGAGGCGGAGCGCGACAACGAGCAGGCCGGACGGCTCCTGGCGCGCCTTTCCGACGGACTCGGGCTCGAGCAGGTCGCCCAGAACCGAGGGCTGATCGCCGAGAAGCGCGGCCAGTGGGAGGAAGCGGAGCGGGCCTACCTTATCGCGAGCGAGATGTGCGAGCGGCTCCGCCTGCCCGCCGACCGGGCCGAGGTGCAGTACCACCTCGCGCGGCTGCGGCACAAGACCCGCGACCTCGAGGGGGCTCGGGCGGCCTGGCGCGTCGCCGCCCAACTGGACCTGCCGAGCGTGCGACCGCACCTCGCCGCGGGATTCGAGGAGCTCGGCCGGCAGCTCGGTGAGGTCGCGGCGACGGAGCCGAGCGGAGCCGTTCCCACCGACCGGTAGCTCCGGCGGGTGCCGGCCGAGGGGTATTTTAACCGGGAGCCGGGCTCCGACGTGCGACGATGGCCCCTGCGCGCGACACCGCGGGCCCCGCGCACGACCGGTCCCGTCCGATCTTCGGGCGGGCGGACGCGCTCGGGGCGATCGACCGGACCCTGGACCGGGCGCGGCTCGGCGGGGGCGAGGCGCTGCTCCTCGCCGGCCCGCAGGGGATCGGGAAGAGCCGGGTGCTCGCCGCGGCCATCGCGCGGGGCCGGGAACTAAGCTTCCGCGTGCGCGTCGGCCGTTCGCTCCCGGAGGAGCTGCCGCCGCCGTTCGGCCTCGTGGGCGACCTCCTACGACCGGTGCTGGAGGAGGAGTCGCTCGGACCGGAGGTCGCGCTGCCGGGGGAGCTCCCTCCGATCTTCGCTCCCCTCGTCTCCGAGCCGGTCCTCGTCGGGGCTCCTGCCCCGGCGCGGGGCGCAACCGAGTCGACGCCGGACGACCTCGAACGGATCCTGGCCCCCCTCGGCTCGACCGCGATCGAGGGCCTCGGGGCGGGCCGGGAGGAGATGCTCACCCGGCTGACGGAGCGGCTCGTCGACCTCGGCCGGGACGGCCCGGTGCTGCTCGCGATCGACGACCTCGGCTGGGCCGACCTCTCCTCGCTCGAGGTCGTGCGTCGGCTCGCCTCCGGTCTCTCCGGACATCCGATCGCCCTTCTGGCCACGGTCGGGGCCCCGGCGGAGGTCCCGGAGGACCGGCGAGGGGCGGTCGAGGCGTTCCGGTCGCATCCGGCGGTCCGCACGGTATCCCTCGGCCCCCTCTCCATCGCCGAGGTGACGGGGTTCGTCCGCTGGATCCTGGGGGGGCGTGCGGCCGATCCCGCCGACGTCCTCCGCTGGCACGCGCAGACCGAGGGGAATCCGTTCTTCATCGAACAGCTGGTGCGGGCCGTCACGGGCTCCGGGGTTCGCCCACCGGGGACCGCGGCCTCTGCGAACAACGTCACCGAGATCCTGCTCTCCCGGTTCCGGGCCCTGAGCGACTCCGACCGGCGGCTCCTGACCTACGCCGCGGTGCTCGGCAAGGAGTTCGGGTTCTCGAGCCTGGCCGCGGTCGCGGGCCTTGACGAGGAGCGGGTGACCGAGAGCCTGGATCGCCTCGTGCAGCGGGGGCTCGTCCGGGAGAAGGGCGGGGAGGTCTACGAGTTCGTCACGGAGGCGGTCCGGGCCAACGTCTACTCCCCGCTCACCGAGACCCGGCGCCACATCCTGCATCGCAAGGCCGGCCGGGCGCTCGCGATGAAGGGCGACGTCGACGAGGCCGAGCTCGCGCGGCAGTTCTACCTCGGCCGGGACGATGCGCGGGCGGTCGAGTACAACCTCCAGGCCGCGCAGCGGGCGACCCGGGCGTTCGCCTTCGAGACCGGAGTGGCGCACCTCGCGCGGGCGCTCGAGTCCGAGCGACGGCGGCCCGACCGGGACCCCCGTCTCGAGATCCGCCTGCTCACCGAGATGGGCCGCCTTCTCGACGAGCTCGGGGATCTGCCGGCGTCCGAACGCCGGCTCGCCGAAGCGGTGGAGCTCGCGCGCCGGCGGCCGGAGTTCGACCTCGAGCTTGGCCGGGCGCTCCTCGGGCTCGCCCAGACGAAGACCGACCGCAGCGACTACGGCGCGGCGGAAGATCTTGCGAACGAGGCGATGGGGGTGCTTGCGAGGGTCGGCACGTCGCGCGACCTGTTTGCGGCGCACCGGGTCCTGGGGGTCGTCTTCTGGCGCCGGGGCGAGCTCGCTCCCGCCGAGGCGCACCAGCGGGCGGCGCTCGAGATCGCCGAAGCGGAGGGGACCGCGCTCGAGCAGGGCCATGCCCTGGTCGACGTCGCGAACACCATGGTCCCGCTCGGGGCGGCTCGTTTTGAACCGGCGCTCGCGCTCTACGCCCGGGCCGCCGAGCTGTTCGGCACCGTCGAGGACCACGCGGCCCGGGCCCGGGTACTGATGAACCGCGCGGTGCTGGAGTACGGCGCGGGACGACCGGAGGAGGCGCTGCGGGATCTCGCGATCGCGCTCGAAGCCGCCGAGCGGTCCCGCTCGCCGATCTGGATCGGGTACTGCTGCCTCAACCTCGCCCAGTGGGAGGCGGAGCTCGGACACGTCGACCGGGCCCTCCCCGCACTCGAGCGGGCCGCCCGCGTGCTTTCTCCGATCGGCGACCACCTCGGCGACCAGCAGCTCGCGATGACCCGGGGCATGGTCGCGGAGGGCCGTGATCGCCTCGACGAGGCCGAGACGGATTTCCAGGAAGCGCTCGCCCGGGCCCGGGAGATGCACCTCGGTCCGGAGGTCTCCGAGATGCTCTACCGTCTCGCGGCGCTCGCCCTCCGACGTGGGGACCTCGGTGAGGCCCGGGACCGCCTCACCGACGCCGAGAAGAGCGGGCTCCACGACCTCCGGCCCGACTTTTCGGCCCGGGCGCGGGAGCTTGCGGCCGCGATCGCCGCGGCGGGCCGGGAGCCTCCTTAAGCGCCGCGCCGCGCTGCTAGGGCGATGGCCGGCAGGACCGAGCCCGGACGCCTTGCGGCCGACGGCTCCCCGTACCCGGACCGGGGGCTCCCGACGTTCGAGCGGGACGTCCGGGCGATGTTCACGCACATCGCCGAGCGGTACGAGTGGTTCGACCACTTGGCGTCGCTCGGCAACGACTATCTCTGGCGCCCCCGGGCGCTCTGGGACCTCGACCGGTTCCGCTCCGCCGGCCCGCTCGAACGGGCGCTCGACGTCGGCTGCGGCACCGGGGAGCTCGCCCGCCAGGTCGCGCACCACTATCCCCGTGCCCGGGTCGTCGCGACCGACTTCACCGGGGCGATGCTCACCAAGGTCGACGCGGCGACCCGCGCGGGCGACGTGCGCGCCCGGCTCGATCTCGGCCGGGCGACCGCGCTCCGGCTCCCGTTCCGCGACGGCGCCTTCGACCTCGTCACCAACGCGTTCGTCGCCCGCAACCTCTCCGACCTCGGCGCGGCGCTCGCCGAGATGCGGCGGGTCTTGCGACCGGGCGGGACGCTCCTCACGCTCGAGATCACCGAGCCGACCTCGAGGGCGTTCGGCCGTCTCTTTCACGCCTACTTCGACCGGGTCGTCCCCTCTCTCGGCCGGCTCGTGGGGAGCGCGGGACCGTACCGCTACCTACCCGAGTCGCTTCGCACCCTTCCGAGGCGGCCGGCGTTCCTCGCGACGCTGCAGACCGCCGGGTTCGCCCGGGCCGAGGCGTGGCCGCAGTCGCTCGGGATCGTAACGGCGTACCTCGGCGAGGCCGGCGCGGGCGGCGCCATCCCAAGTCGTTAAGCGTCTCCCGGACCGTCCTTGGCCATGTCGAGCCCGTCGGGGGACGCGTTCCGCTACGCCCACGCGCACCGGACCGAGGTGGCATGGCTCTCCCAGAACACGAACCACCTCGTCCCGCCCGAGGTGATCCGGGAGGCCCTCGAGGAGGCAATCCGGGAGCGCCGGTATGAGGGCTATCCCCTCGCGAGCGGCGACCCCGAGCTCCTCGACCTGGTCACGGCCGACCTCGGCATCGCGGGCCAGCGCCCGTTCCTCACGGGCGGAGGCACCGAGTCGCTGTACATGATCTCGCGGGCGCTCCTCGCCCCGGGGGACGAGGTCGTCGCCTCCGACCCGAGCTACCTCATCATCCACCGATTCGTGGAGCTCGCCGGCGCGCGGACCCGGAACCTCGACATCTACGCGCCGCCGTACCGCCTCACTCCCGAGCGCGTCCGCGAGGCGATCGGACCCCGGACGAAGATGATCCTCCTCATCGACCCCCTGAACCCGCTCGGCTCCGGCTACTCGCGGGAGGAGGTCCGCGCGATCGCGGAGATCGCCCACGATCACCACCTCTACCTCCTCAACGACATCACCTACCGCGACTTTTCCGACGGTCACGCTCTCGCCGCGGAGTTCTCGCCCGAGGAGACCGTGACCGTGTGGTCGGTCTCGAAGAACTGCGGTCTCGCCGGGATGCGGATCGGGGGCTTCCTCGCGCGCCCCGAGCTCTCTTCCCGGATCGCCCGCTTCAACACCAACGACCTCGGTGTCAACGTCCTCGCGCAGGTCGCCGCCCGCGCCGCGCTGCGCACGAAGCCCCGCTGGATCGGCGAGGTCCTCCGCCAGACCCGCGCGAACGGAGCGCGCGTTCGGGAGGTCGTGGCGGGCGTCCCGTCGACCTCGCTTCCCGTCTACCCCTCCCGGGCGAACATGATGGTCATCGACACCGCGGCGACCGGCCTCACGCCCGACGCGATCCAGGAGGAGCTGCTCTACCGGCACGGGGTCTTCGTCCGGGCCGGCAACTACCTCTCCCCGAGCCACGGACAGCGGTTCGTCCGGGTCTCGTTCTCGAACCCGGCGTCGGACATCGAGCGGTTCGCCCGGGCGTTCCCCGAGGCGATCCGCGTCCTCTCCGCGCGGGCACCGGCCCCGCCTCCCGCGTAGATCCCCGGACCGGCTCACCCCGCGGGCGGCGGCCGCGCGCGGACGTCCACGACCACGTGGGTCCGGCCCGGTCCGTAGGGCTTGACCTCGCGCCCGGCGGGCGGCGCGAGCAGCACCCCATCCGCCGCCCCCACGGCCTCCGCGACCGACCGCTCGGCGACCGGGACCGCGTCCCGGGCATCGACGACCCGATGGACGTGCAGCACGCCCCCCGTCGACCGGACGGCCGAGAGCGCGCGCGGGACCCAGGGGAGCGCGTCCGGCAGGTAGCCGAGGAGGACGCGATCGACGGACCGTACGGGCAGCGGAACGACCCGGTTGTCCCCCGCCCGCACCGTCACGCGATCGGCGATCCCGTTCCGAGCGAGGTTCTCCGTGAGGTACCGGATCGAGACGGGGTTCTTCTCGACCGCGACGACGTGGGCGCCGGCCCGGGCGGCCGGGACCGTGAAGTAGCCGATGCCGGCGAACAGGTCGAGGACCTCCTCGCCCGGTCGGACGAGAGAACCGATCCGCGCCCGCTCGGTCCGGTTCCCCCGAGCAAAGAGGATCCGCGCGGCATCGAACCGCCATCGACAGCCGTGCTCGACGACCTCGGTCTCGGTCTCAGTGCCGGCGAGGAGATCGAGCTGCGGCGTGCGGAGCTCCCCCTCGACCGGGCCTCGGACGGCGAGGACCGTTGTGACGCCGAGCTCCTGCTGCCACGCCCGGCCGATCAGCTCTCGGTACGGCCGAAGGAGCGAGGGAAGTCGGAGCACGAGGACGCGGCCGAGCCGCTGGTAGCCGCGGGGCATCGCGTCCGCGCACCGGTCGCCGGCGACCGCCCGCAACCGTTCGCGGACCCTATCGGCCGGAGAGGGAGGACGTCGGGTCGACACCGCCCTCGCCTCCGTGGCGCGCCGGGGGACGCCCTAGGAGGGGACCACGTCGGGTCCCTTCTCGAGGATCACCTCGAGGAACTGCTGCAGGTGGGCGATGAGGATCGGGTTGTCGGTAAAGCCGCAGGCGTCGAGCCCCGGGGCGGCGAGGAGCGCGTGCTCCCCGTCCGCGAGCACCTCGGTCGCGCGCAGGTTCTCCCGGGGGACGTACTCGACACCCTCGGGAACGCGCTGGAGCGGCGCGGTGATGAACGTGACCTGGACGCCGCGCTTCACGGCGTGCTGGATCTTCTTCCCGAGCTCGTCCCGCAGCTCGGCGACCTGCGGCGTCGTGAGGATGAAGGTCCGGGAGGCCTGGTCGAGGAGGTCGCCGATCTTTGCCACGACCTTCTCCTGCTCGGAGAGGAGGTAGACGAGCTGGGGCTCGCCGTGCTCGGCGACGACCCGGTGGAGAAGCGCGAGCTTCTCGAAGACCTCTTGGATCGCCCCCTTGAGCGAGTCGGCGACGTCGAGCGGGGGGGTGGGCCGGAAGAGGATCGGCTTGCCGCCGGTCGGTTGGGCGTAGCCCTTGCCGGCGAGCGACTCGAGGACCTTGTAGGCGCTCGTCCGCGGGATCCCGGCCGCGGTCGCGACGCTCGTCGCGTCGCCGACCCCCCGGGCGACGAGCGCGATGTACGCCCGGGCCTCGTAGCGCGTGAGGCCGACCTTGCCGAGAACGTCCGTCGCCTGGCGGAACTCGTCGCTCGACTGGTTCGCGAGCGCGACAGCGGTCTCTTCGATGGCGGCCATGCGGAGAGGCGGAATACGGTCGGTGGGGACTTAACGGTGCGGATAAGGGCCGTTCAGGGGACCGGCTCGGTCATCTTCAGGAGCGCGGCCTCCCCGAGGAGCGATTCGACCTCGGCGGCGGAGAGGAGACCGCGCGCGACGAGGAGCTCCCGCACCGGGCGGCCGGAGCGCTCGGCCTCGTGGAGAACCTCGGCGACCTTGAGGTAGCCCAAGCGCGGGGTCAGCACGGTCGCGATCGCCGCGGACTCGACGAGGAACTGCTCGAGCCGCGGCCGGTTCGCCGAGATCCCGTCGACGCACGTCCGGGCGAAGACGGGCAGGTAGTTCGAAAGAATCCCGGCGGCGAAGAGGACCTCGAAGGCCGCGAGCGGCATCATCACGTTGATCTCGAGCTGCCCGGCGGAGACCGCGTAGGCGGTCGCCGCGTCGGCGCCGAGCACGTGGAAGGCGACCATGTCGAGGGCCTCGGCGGCCGAGGGGTTCACCTTCGCCGGCATGATCGACGACCCCGGCTGGATCTCGGGCAGGCGGATCTCGTCGAACCCCGTCGCCGGCCCGCTCGAGAGCAGCCGAAGATCGTTCGCGATCCGCACGAGCTCGAGTGCGAGGGTCCGCAGCCAGGCCGACGCGGCCCCGAGGGGCCAGCGGCTCTGCATCGTCTCGAACGGGTCGCGCGCCACGGCGAGCGGGAGCCCCGAAAGCGCGGCGTACTCCTTCACCGCCGCCGCCCGGAACCCCGGTACCGAGTTCACCCCGCTGCCGACCGCGCTTCCGCCGAGCGGGATCTCCGCGAGCCCGCGCTCCACCGATGGGAGCGTCTCGAGCACCCGGGTGAGCGCGGTCGCGTAGGCGCGGAACTCCGCGCCGAGCGTCACGGGCATCGCGTCCTTGAGGTGGGTCCGGCCGGCCTTCGGCACCCGCGCGAACTCCTCGGCCTTGTGCGAGAGGCTCGCGACGAGCGTCGCGAGGGCGCCGCGCAGTTCCTGGAGCGCGAAGAGCGTCGCGACCTGGGCCGCGGAGGGATAGGTGTCGTTCGTCGACTGCCCCCGGTTCACGTGGTCGTTCGGACTCACCTCGCGGTAGCTGCCCCGCGGCTTCCCGAGGATCTCGAGCGCCCGGTTCGCCAGCACCTCGTTGACGTTCATGTGGAAGGAGGTGCCGGCCCCAGCCTGGAAGACGTCGATCGGGAACTCGCCGTCGAACTTCCCGTCGGCCATCTCCTCCGCCGCCCGGCCGATCGCTCGGCCCCGTTCGGCGTCGAGGCCGCCGGCCGCGACGTTCGCCCGGCAGCAGGCAAGCTTCAGGAGCGCGTAGGCCCGCACGAGATGCCGGGAGCTGCGCAGCCCGCTCACCGGGAAGTTCTCGCGCGCTCGGAGCGTCTGGATCCCCCAGTAGGCGTTCTCGGGGACCTCTCGGGAGCCCAACGAGTCCTCTTCCGTGCGCGGCGGGACCATGCGGGGACGAGCGAGACCCGCGACAAAACGTTTAGGCCCCTTCGCGCCCTCGGACGGAGCCCCCGTGGAGGCACGAGCTCTGTGGTAGATCCGGCCCAGCTCTCCTACGACATCCTCGCGAACGCCGCTGCCCTCTCGGTGCCCGGGCTCCTGTGGGCGTTCCTCTACCTCGTGGCCTGGGAGGACGGGCCGTTCTCGGAGAGCCTCGGACTCGGTCGCCGCGCCTTCTGGCTCCTCCTGCCCGGCGCGGTCCTTGCCAGCTTCGCGGTACTGCCGTTCGCGCTCATCTCGAACGACGTCCTGGCCGTCAGCTTCGGCGGGGCGGTCTTCCCGCTGCTCGTCGGCCTCCTCGCGGTCCGACGGTACACCGGCCGCGCCCGTGCGTTCCTCGGGCGCCTGTTCGTCCTGATCGCGGTGGAGAGCGGGGTCGGGCTCTTCCTCGTGCTCCCGGTCTCCGCCCCGCTCGCAGAAGGGCTGGCGCGAGCGCTCGGCGGCGACGTCGCGGCCGCGACCACGCTGTTGGTCCTGCCGATCGCCGTCCTCGTCCCGGCGGTCGCCTACGGGCTCTACGGCCGGCCCCCGGCCGGATCCCCCGGCACCGTGGCCGACGGCCCGGCGCTCGCCTTCCTTCTGGTGCTCCTCTCGGGGGTTCTCTACACGACGTTCGCCGCGTCGTCGGCGATCCCCGGCGTCGGGATCACCGAGCCGTTCCCGTTCTACCTCCTCCCACCGATCGGGGCGGGGGTGCTCGCGGCGTTCTTCGCCCCCCGCGTCTTCCCGGGCCGTGAAGGGTTCGCGCTTCCGTTGGTCTACCTCGCGACGACCGTCGGGGTGCTGATCGGAGCCGACCTCCTGCGGCAGCCGCCGCTGTACGGGAACGGACCGCCCGGCCTCTATTCGATCGGCGGCGCCGGGGTCCTCGATCTCGTCTACCTCTCCGGACTCCTCGCGCTCGCGAGCGCCTACGCGACCCATCGGCTCCTCGGCCACTCGCGCGCGCCGCTCGGGACGGCCGCACCGGCGTTCGGGGTGTCGCCCGGCGCGCAGCTCGCCCGGGCGTTCCGGGCGGGCGTCGACGGCCACCTGCCGGAGTCGCTGGACGCGTCGGCGCGCGCCGCTCGATCGGCCGCCGACCGGACGCGCCTCCTTCTCGACGTACCCCCGGCCCCGCCCGACCGGCCGTGGGAGGGGCTCAAGGTCCCCGGTTGGGTGGTGAGCGACCAGGCGAGCCTCGACGCGATCGCCCGCACACCCACCGCCGACGGACGGGAAGGATTCCGCGCCTGGCTCACCGCCCGTGCCCTCGTTCGGGGGGCCGAGGTGATGGCGGACGGACGGTTCGGGACGCTCCGCCTCCGAACGCTCGGCTTCCTCCTCGACCTCGCGATCGTCGGGGTTCCGGCGCTGGCGATCTGGGCGGGGATCGTGCTCGCGACCCCGGGAGACCTCTCGGACGTCCTCTCGAGCCTCGCCTTCAACGGCGCGATCTACGGCTTCATCGCGCTCGCTTTCCTGTACCGCGCGGTCAGCGAAGCGTGGACCGGCACCTCGCCCGGGAAGCGGGTCTTCCACCTCGAGGTGCGGGACCGCACCCTCGGCCGGATCGGCCTCCTGACCGCCCTGGTGCGGAACGCGTCGATCCTCCCGGTGCTGACCGTTCTCGGTCTCGGGGGCGCGCTCGTGGTCGCCTTCGGAGCGAAGTGGGGGACGTTCGGCAGCGTGACGGTCGACGGCATCGCCCTGCCCGGGGCCGCCTTCGCGCTCGCCGGGGTCGTCGCCTTCGTCGTCGCCGGGGTCGCCCTCCTGGGCACGTTCGGGGCGCTCGTCATCCATCTCTCCGCCGACCGACAGCGGATCGGCGACCGCTGGGCGGGGACCTGGGTCGTACGGGACCGCCCGCCTACCGGACCGGTCCCCCGGACGCCCCCGGTCCCGCCGCCACCGGCGACGCCCGCGTCGGGGGCGGGCCCGTCCGGGTGAGCGGGATCGAGATCGACGAGACGTTCGCGTCCCGTCCCTCCCGGTTCACCAGTCGCTCGGTATCGATCGAGATCGAGCCGATATCGACCTGACCCTCGAGAAAGCGGCGCCGGACGACCTCCACCACGTCGACGGCCTTGCCGATCGCGTTGCCCCGGGCCTTGACGATCACCGGGCCGATCCCGGCGTTCAGCTGCGTGACGACCTGGAAGACGTAGGTCATCGTCGGTTTCTGGCCGATGAAGACGGTCGTTCCGTCGTACGCCCCGTCGGACATCGGTTCCCCACGACCGCGCCCGTACACAAGCCTTTTTGGTCCGGGAGCGCGCTCCGGGGCCACCGGGGCGGTCCACGTTCGCAAAGGTTATCGCTCGGCCCCCGTACGCGCGACCCACCGTGCAGGGGTGGCCCAGCTTGGTCAAAGGCGCCAGGTTGAGGTCCTGGTCTCGTAGGAGTTCGTGAGTTCGAATCTCACCCCCTGCATCCCTCCACTTCGAAGGAGCCGACGTCCGTGACCGAGGATTCCCTCTGCCCCCGCTGCGGCGCTCCCCTCGGCCCGGAGGACCGGGTCTGCCCGGAGTGCCGGGCGCCGCGGGAGGCCGCCGACCCCGCGCCGGCGGTCCCGGACGCCGCCGCACGGTCCACCCCGTCCGGGGCGGGACGCGCCCGCCCGCTCGGGCGGCGCAGCTCGGGCTCGCCGACCAACCCGTTCGCGATCGAGCTCGCGCGGCGCCTCCACCGCCTCCAGCAGTGGGCCGAAGGCGCGGAACCGCTCGGGGTCGAGCTCCCGCAGCTCCCCGCATGGGCGGAGGAGGCGGCGCGATCCGACCCGAACCCCGAGCCGTGGGCGGAGGTCGTCCGGGGGATCGAGCGGATCGCCCAGAAGCGGGTCGCGGGGGCGTTCGAGGAGTGGGAGAAGCGGGCGAAGGCGCGGCTCACCCGGCTCGAGGCGTACTCGGTCGACAGCCGGCTCGAGCGCGAACAGATCGAGGAGACGCTCCACGCCGCGCGGAGCGGAGACCTCCCCCAGGCGCTCGCGACGTTCCAGCAGGTCGACCGGGTCGTCGCGCTCAAGGAGCGGCACCTCGACCAAGCCCGCGAGGAGCTGGAGCGGGTCATCGCGCTCCTGAAGGACATGCAGGCGCTCGGCGTGGAGGCGCCCCAGGACCCCGGGGAGATCGCCGACGACCTCGAGAGCGAGCTTCGCGCCGGGAAGCTCGCATCGCTCAAGCAACAGATCCGGGCGCTGCGCCTCCAGGCGGTGAATCGCCTCAAGGTCGGACTTCCGAAGTACATCACCGAGTACGGCGACTACCTGCTCGATGAGCGGAGCCACGGGATCCCGACCGAGCTCGAGGCGATCGAGCTCGCCCGCGGGTCCCGCGAGTTCTTCCACGGGCGCCCCGAGGAGGGTCTGCGGCGCCTGCGGGCGCTTCAGCAACGGCACGGGCTCCCGCCGAACCGGCCGACGCGTCCACCGCCCAGCGAACGCTAGCCGTCCGACGGCGACGGCGGGCGACTACAAGACCCGCTCGAAGAATCGGACGTCCTCGTGGAAGCAGCGCTTGTGGAGGAGACCGACCTCCGAGAAGCCCGCATGGCGGAAGAGGGCGGCGGCCGGGCGGAAGCGGTCGAGCACATCGGCCCAGACCGCGGGGAGGCTCGCCCGTCGAGCCCAGTCGAGGGTCGTCTGGAGCAGCGCGGTCGCGACGCCCTGACGCCGGGCCTCCGGGTCGACCGCGAGGCGCACGAGGTGGGCGCTCCCGTCGACCGTCTCGCAGCCGACGACGCCGACCACGCGGCCGTCCCGCCGGGCGGCGAAGTACGTCACGCCCTCCATCCAGCTCGTGAACTCGAGCGGCGTCGGTTGCCAGGACTTCGCGATCGGCGTCGGAAGGCCCGACGCCTCCGCGTCGAGGACCTTCTTGTAGAGCGCGCAGACCGCCGGGACGTCCTGGTGGGTGATGCGCTCGACGAGGAGCGCGCCCGCAGCCCGCTCGGGCGCGGAGGACGGTCCCGCGGCGGATGCCGCCGGTTCCGGTCGGTTGCCTTGAGCCACTTCAGTCTCTCCGCGTCGGCGTACGGTGCGGGCGAGACGAACGGTCGGTATTGAACCTTACCCACCGCGTCGAGGCTCCCGGCAGCGAGCGACGCCTCACGGGGTGTGGCGGGAGGGCGTGCGCGGGAACGGCGTCGTCTCCCGGATGTGTTCCCGCCGCAACAGCCAGCGCAGGACCCGCTCGACGCCGAGGCCGAAACCGGCGTGGGGGACGTTCCCGTGGCGCCGGAGGTCGAGGTACCAGTCGTACTCTTTCGGGTCGACGCCGTTCTCCTCGAGCCGATGCGTCAGCCGCTCGAGGTCGGTGTCGCGGCAGGAGCCGCCGACGATCTCGCCGTACCCCTCGGGCGCGAGGAGGTCTGCCGCCTCCACGGTGCGAGGGTCGTCGGCGCTCGGGAGCATGTAGAACGCCTTCAGCTCCCGCGGGTAGCGCGTGACGAAGATCGGCGCCTTCTCCTCGAGTGTGAGCGCCCGCTCCTCGGCGGTGCCGAGGTCGCTTCCCCAGCGTAGGGGGAGGCCGGCGGCGCTGAGCCGGTCGATCGCCGCGGCGTACGACAGGCGCGGGAACGGCGCGGAGAGCGCCGCGAGCTCCGCCGGCGGCCGGCCGAGCAGCTTGAGCTCGGCGGGGCGCCGATCGGCGACGGCGTGCGCCCCGGCGACGATCATCCGCTCGGTGAAGTCCATCAGCCCGTCGAGGTCGCACCAGGCGAGCTCCACCTCGAGGTGGAGGTACTCCGTGAGGTGCCGGGGCGTGCGGGACTTTTCCGCCCGGAACGACGGCGTCAGCGCGTAGACCCGCTCGTTCGGAAAGAGGAGCGCTTCGAGGTACAGCTGCGCGGTCTGGGAGAGGTAGGCGGGACGCCCGAAGTAGTCGAACCGGAACGCCTCGGCGCCGCCCTCGGCGGCGTTCCCCGAGAGAACCGGCGGGGTCGTTTCGAGCACCCCCTCCCGGTCAAGGAAATCGCGGAACGCCCGGAGGAGCTCCGCCTTCACCCGGAACGTCGCGACGTGTTCCTGGGAGCGGATCGCGAGGTGGCGATGGTCGAGCCGGAACTCCTCCGTCTGGTCCGAGAAGATCGGGAACGGCGCGCCGGCGTCGAGGACGTCGATCCGCTGGGCGCGGACCTCTCGGCCGCCCGGCGCGCGGGGGTCGGTCGCGACGGTCCCCTCGACGGCGATCGCACCCTCGACCTGGACGTGCTCGGCCGCGGCGAACGCCTCGGGCCCGAGGACGTCCTTCTTGCCGGTCACCTGGATCGATCCGGAACGATCGCGCAGCACCACAAACAAGATCCCGCCGGAGGAGCGCGAGCGGAGCACCCAGCCGCGCAGGCGGACCGGCCGCCCGACCGCATCGGGGAGGAAGGCGGTCTCCACCGAAGCGAACGGGACGCTCACTGATACTCCCGCCACTTGTGGCCGCACTTCGTGCACTCGAAGATCCGCGTCTCGGGCTCGTCGGCCCCCCGCGTCTGGCGGAGGACCCAGTACGCCTCGCCGTTCCCGCACTTCGGGCAGGTCTCCTCTGCCTTCGGGAGCGTCGCGATCTTCGTCTCGACGACGTCCATCGACCGGCGCGTCGCCGCCGCATGGAGCACCGGGGTTGCTTCGCCGAGCGGGACCTTCGTTCCGCAGGCGGCGCAGCGCCAGACACCGGCGGCCTTGTCCGGCCGCATGAGCCGCTTGCACTGAGGACAGAACTTCACGATCCCTCTCGACCGGTCGGGGGGTGATAACCCCTTCCGGCGTGACCCGGTGCCTCAGCCGAGGAGCGTCTCGGGCGCCCCGTGGCTCGCCGGCGGCGCGTCCGGCGGGGCGACGCTCAGAGGCAGCGGCGACGCCTTCGCGTTCGGCGCGCGCAGGCGGCGGATGTGCTCCCACCGCCGCGCGAGGTCCTCCTTCGTCCCGATGTCGTGACGAACGTAGAAGTCCCCACGGACGAAACGCAACGCCGACTCCACTCGGCTGCCGGCCTCGTGGATCGCGCTCGCCTCGCCGACGAGCGCGATGCCCCGGGACGACGTCAGGCGCACCGCCCCAGGACCTGCGGCATCGACGCTCCCGTACAGGACGTGGACCCCCGCGGCTTCGATCGCCCCTTCGTCGAGCTCGAGGATGCCACCGGTACGCGGGCGGTCGCCGTAGCCCGGAGGGACGACGTACTTGAGGACGGTCGCCCGCAGCCGGAAGCGCACGAGGTTCGGGTCCACCGTCCCGTGCGCGACGCCGGCGAGGAGCTCGGCGAAGTCCCCTTCCTCGTAGAGGGTGAGGACGTTGACCCCTTCCGGGTCGCCGAACCGCGCGTTGAACTCGAGCAGCCGGGGACCGTCGCGGGTGAGCATGAAACCCCCGTAGAGCACCCCGCGGTAGGTGAGCCCCTCGGCCCGCAGCGCGCGGACCGACGCTTCGACGATCTCGAGCGCCCGGTCCCGATCCGCACTGGAGAGGAACGGCAGGAGGTGGTCGCGCTGGGAGTACGCCCCCATCCCGCCGGTGTTCGGACCCTGGTCGCCCTCGAGCGCCCGCTTGAAGTCCTGCACCGTCGGCATCGGATAGACGCCGGAGTCGGTGACGAACGCCATCAGGCTGAACTCCTCGCCCTCGAGCTTCTCCTCGTAGAGGACGCGTCCGCCCTGGAGGAGGAGCGACTTCGCATACATCGCGCCGTCCTTCGGCTCGGTGAAGTCCGCCCCTTGAACCCAGACCCCTTTGCCGCCGGTGAGGCCGCTCGGCTTCACGACGAACGGCGCCCCGAAGTCGGCCGCCATGCGTTCCGCTTCCGCGACCGACGTCGGCGCCACCCAGCGCGGCTGACCGGGGACGCCCCGGCGCGCGAGGAGGTCCCGACAGAACCACTTCGACCACTCGATCTGCGCGGCCGCGCGGTCGGGGCCAACGGTCGGGATCTCGGCGGCGCGCAGCGCGTCCGCAACGCCCGCGGCGAGCGGTGGATCGGGGCCGACCACCGCGATGTCGACCTGCGCCTCCCGGGCGAACTCGGTGACCCGGGTCGCGTCCGTCGGGTCGAGCCGCACCGACCGCTCCGCGAGACGGTCAAGGCCGGGGTTCGCATTCGCGCTCGCGACCGCGAGCTTCGCTCCGGCCCGCTCCAGGGTCCGGGCGATCGCGTGCTCCCGGGCCCCACCCCCGACCACGAGGAAGCGCATCGGCCGGACGGGGAACGGGGCGAGATTATATTATCCGCGTCGGGACCCGGCCCCGGAGGCGCGCCGGGCGCTCCGCCGTCCCGCCACGCTTAAGAAGAGGGCGAAGGTGGCCCCCTCTCTCGGGTTCGCCGATGGAGCTAAACGTCGTCGAAAAGGAGCACGACCTGTTGCGCGTGGAATTCCCGCGCGGGGAGGAGACGATCCTCATCCCCCTGGTCGAGGCGCTCCAGAAGGAGGAGAAGGTCGTCGAGGCCCGGTACTACCTCGGGCATCCGTACCTCGAGCGACCGACGCTCCTTCTGAAGACGAAGGGCGAGCGCCCCCAGCAGGTGCTGAAGCGGGTCCTCAAGGACCTCACCGACCTCTACGGGGACCTCCTCACCGACTTCGAGAAGAAGGCCGACAAGGTCAAGGCGTGAGGCGGACGCCATGCTGAAGGAGTGCGCCCAGCACGGGTACTTCCGCGCAGAGGTCTGCCCGGTCTGCGGGCATCCGGGGAAGTTCCTGATGAACGACCGGGAGCTCGACCACCTCGGTCGCATCCTCACCGGCATCCTGCGGCATTTCCCCGACCGTTACCAGCTCGCGATCGACCCCCAGGGATGGGTCTCGCTGCCGCAGATCGTCCGGGCGATCTCGCAGAAGCACCCGGCGTACCACTGGCTCCGCACCCAGCACCTGGTCGCGATCGCCGAGACTGACGCGAAGGGCCGCTACGAGGTCCGCGACGACCGCGTCCGCGCGACCTACGGCCACACGGTCGAGGTCGAGCCCGACCTTCCCACCGAGAACATCCCGGACCTCCTGTACTATCCCGTGACCTCCGAGGAGGCCGGCATCGTCCTCGAGGTCGGCCTGCGTCCCTCGGACCGCAAGAAGGTCCATCTGTCGAAAACGGCGGAGGACGCGAGGTCCGCCGGGTCCGTCCGCACACCGGATCCGATCATCCTCGAGGTCGACGCGAAGCGCGCGCGCGGGGATGGGCTCGTGATCCGCAAGGCCGGCAAGACCGTGTACGTCGTCGACCAGGTCCCGGCCGAGTACCTGCAACGGATCGAATCGCCGCCCGGACCCGCTCCGTCGGACGGGTCGCCCACTCAGTAGAATCCGCCACCGGCGACGTTCGACTCGTACTGGGTCGTCTCGTAGAAGGCGATCGAAAGGTGCGACGACCGCGGGTACGGGTTCACGAAGACGAAGTAGTAGTTCGCGGTCACCGGCGCGGAGAAGACGATGCGGCCGCTGTCGGTCGGGGCCACCGACCAGGAGGCGTTCGTCACCGAGTGGTTGGCGAACGCGATCCACTGCGTCGTGTTGTAGACGTTGAGCGCGATGTTCGTGCCGGCGGGCTGGACGGACGAGAAGTTGCCGATCACGAAGTCCCCGCCGGTGATCTCGCCCCAGAACATGCTAAAGTTGCCGGGTGCCAGCACGTACGTGGTCGCGGTCGTGAGGGGGTCACCCGTGAGGACCGGCGGACCCTGGATGACGGCCGACACGACCGCGTAGGTGATCCCGACCACCACCCCGACGACGATGAGGCTCCGGAACAGCCCCGTGAATCGCAGCCAACGCCGCACGCGCTTCGGGGCGGACGGAATCTCCGCCGCGGAAAGCGGCGCGGGAGCGCCGCAGATCTCGCACTTCTCCGCCCCCGAGCGTACGGCCACGCCGCAGAAGCGGCAGGCGCCCCAGCTCCCTTGGACGGGCGTACCCCTCGCGTTCACCGTAGGGCGTTGACCCCCGCCGGCTCCTTTTGGGGTTTCGTACGAACCCGGAGGGTCGTTCCCGGTCTCGCGGCTACCGCTTCGAGGTCGCGAGGTTGACCAGGACGTTCTTGCGGCGCATGTAGGCCGCGATCGCCCGGCGGCCCTGTTCGAAGCCGAGGCCGCTCCCTTTCATCCCCCCGAACGGCGACTGGGGGTAGGTGAGCGGCGCCTCGTTGACGACGATCATGCCGCAGTCGATCCGCCGCGCGACCGTGTGCGCGGTCCCGAGGTCGCGGGTCCAGAGCGTGCCCAACAGGCCGTACGGCGTGTCGTTCGCGAGCCGGATCGCCTCCTCGGGATCCGAGAACGAGAGGACCGAGAGGACCGGACCGAAGATCTCTTCCCGGAGGGCTCGCGAGCTTGCGGGGAGTTCGGTGAGCACCGTCGGCCGGACGAAGTTCCCGTGGGAAAGCTCCCCCTCGGTGACCCGCGACCCCCCGGTGAGGAGCTTCGCGCCGTCACCGCGGGCCTCCTCGACGAACCCGAGCACCCGCTCGACCTGCTCCCGGGAGACGAGGGGCCCCATCTCGACCCCTTCCGCGAGACCCGGCCCGAGGCGCAGCTTCTCCGCGATCGCGCGGACCCGCTCGAGGACGGTCTCCCGCACGCTCTCGTGGACGATCAGCCGGGAGCTCGCCCAGCACATCTGGCCCGCGTTCTGGAAGATCCCGTAGCCGATGCCTTTCGTAGCTCGGTCGAGGTCGGCGTCCGCGAAGACCACCACCGGGCCCTTTCCTCCGAGTTCGAGCGTCACGGGGACGAGCCGATGGGCGGCGATCTCGGCGATGCGCGCGCCGACCTCGCCGCTCCCGGTGAACGTGATCGAGCGGCAGCGTGCGTCCTGCGCGAGGGCCTCGCCGACCTCGCGCCCCGGCCCCGGTACGACGTTGAGGATCCCGTCCGGCACCCCCGCGGCTTTCGCGAGCCGGGCGAAGCGGAGCGCGGTGAGGGGGGTCAGGCTCGCGGGCTTAAGAACGACCGAGTTCCCGGCGGCGAGCGCCGGCGCGACCGAGCGGATCGCGAGGAGGAGCGGGTAGTTCCACGGGGCGATGTGGACCGTCACTCCGAGCGGCTCGGGGATGGTGTAGTCGAAGCGCGCGCCGGGGACCGGGATCGTCTCTCCCTCGACCTTGTCGGCGAGACCGGCGAAGTACTCGAGCGTGCGGACGACGTACCCGATGTCGCCCCGGGACTCGCGGAGCGGCTTTCCCATGTTCTCGGTCTCGAGCCGGGCGAACGACTCGAGATCGGCCTCGAGCGCCGAGGCGAGGCGGCCGAGCGCCTTTCCTCGTCGAGCCCCGTCGTCCCGCGCCCAGGGAGACTCCCGGAACGCCCGCTCGGCGCTCTCCATCGCCGCCCCCGCATCCTCCACTCCGGCGACCGCCACGCGGCCGAGGGGATGGTTCGTCGCGGGATCGTAGAGGACCTGCCGGTCCCCTCGGTGGCCGGGGACCTCCTGGCCCCCGATGAACAGGTCGAACGTCGGCTCGGACGAAGTCGCCATAACGGACGGCCCACCGCGCCGGGGTCTTTCAGCGATTCGGTCGGGGTTCGGCGCCCGCGAACCGGCATCGGTCGGGAAGGCAGCTCGGCCCCCGGGGGCTCGTCATGGGGCCCGGAGTTGATCGGACGACGCCATCGTCTCACCGGCCCCGACGCCCGGGTCGATCGCGTAGGCCCGCCCTTTCCAGATGATCGGGCGACCCTTCCGACCCCGCGCGAGCGAGGTCGCCACGAGGACCACGTAGAACCCGACGGCGAGCGGATAGAGGAGGCCGTACACAGCGGGGGCGCCGACCGCCCGCGCGAAGACGACGTGCTTGCCGAACAGCGCGAAGTAGAGGAACGCCCCGACCCCCACGAGGAGCGGACTCCCGACGAGCCCACCGAGCGGAAGCAGCCCGAGCGGGAGCCAGAAGAGGCCCACCAGTCCGGCGAGGAACCCGACGAGGCGGAGCGAGGAGTACGCCGTACCGTGAACGTTCTTGAGCAGGCCCTCGAACATCTCCTGCCGGTCACGGTACATCCGGGTCACCGCGAGCTCCGGGGTCCAGGCGATGCGCAGCCGCCGGCCGGCGGCGCGGAATCGGCGGGCGATCGCGACGTCCTCGAGCACGAAGGACCGGACCGCGGCGTGACCCCCGAGGGCGGTGTAGCTCTCGCGGCGGACGAGCCAGAACTGGCCGTTCGCCATGGCGGTGCGGGAACGGTCCCGGTTGACGTGGGGCGCGCGGAAGTACGTCAGCACGACCTGAACGTAGAACGGCAGCACGACCCGCTCCCAGAACCCCTTCATCTCGATCGCCGGCGCGATCGTCGCGAGGTCGGCCCCCTCCCGATCCGCCCAGGCGACGGCCGTGCGCACGGCCGTCGGGTGCAGCCGCACGTCGGCGTCGAGGAAGAGGAGCCGCTCGCCCCGCGCCGCCTGGACACCGATCCAGCACGCCCAGTTCTTGCCGACCCAGCCCGCCGGCAACGGGGGGGGCACGATGGACCGGACCCGCGGCACCCGCGCGTCGATCACGGCTCGGGTGCCGTCGGTCGAGCCGTCCTCGACGACCAGGATCTCGAGGTTCGGGTAGTCCTGCTCCAGCAGGCTGTCGAGCGTAGCGGGGAGCTCATCGGCCTCGTTGCGCGCCGCGATCACGACGCTGACGAGCGGCGCCGGCGCGGGGGCGTCCGCGGCCGGGTCGAGCCGGGGCATCTCGGCGGCGAGCAGGAGCGCGACTCCCTGGTAGAGGAGGACCGTGACCGCCCCGGCGATGAGGAGCGCGACCTCGAAGAGGGGGAGCATCTCCCGGCGTAGACCCGCCCTAATAAAGGCGTGGCCGCTCCGTGCCGGTCGGGGTCCGCCGGATGGGGACGGTCGAACACCCGCGGGTGCGCCCCGGCACCCTCGAGGACCGGCTCTACCAGCGCCACGTCGTCGAGGCCGCCGTCGATCACGACACGCTCTCCGTGCTCCCCACCGGGCTCGGGAAGACCGCGATCGCGCTGCGGGTCATCGCCGAGTTCCTCCTGCGTCGGCCGACGGACTCGGTGCTGTTCCTCGCGCCGACGCGGCCCCTGGTCGTCCAGCACGCCCGCGAAGTCGAACGGACCCTCTTCGCTCCGCCCCCGCTCGTCCTCACCGGGGCGATCGCCCCGGAGCGCCGGGCGGATCTGCTGCGCCCCCCGCAGGTCGTCGTGGCGACCCCTCAGGTGATCGCGAACGATCTTGCGAGCGGGGAGTTCCCGTTGGCCACCGTCTCGCTGATCGTCTTCGACGAGGCCCACCGGGCCGTCGGCGACTACCCGTACGTCGCCATCGCGGCGGCGAACCGCGCCGGACCCCGGGCCCGGGTGCTCGCGATGACCGCCTCCCCGGGCAGCCGCCTCGAACGCATCCGCGAAGTCTGGGCGAACCTGGGGATCGAACGCTTCGAGTACCGCACCGAGGAGAGCCCCGACGTCCTGCCGTACGTCCACGGGATCGGCGTCGAGACGCTCCCCGTCCCGGTGCCGGTGGAGGTCCGTCACCTGGCGGTCCTCCTGAGGGCCGCGGTCGCCCGGCAAGCAGAGGTGCTGCGGGGGCTCAACCTCCTCCCGGGGGGAGAGGCGAACCGACGCACGCTCCTCGAGCTCCGCGCCCGCCTGCAGCGGCAGCTCTCCGTCGAGGGCCGGTCGGGACCGGCGAATGGGTTGGTCTGGAAAGCGGTGACCGCGCAGGCCGCGGCGATGAAGGGTCTTCACGCGCTCGAGCTGATCGAGAGCCAGGGGGTCGACGCGCTGCGGGAGTACCTCGCCCGCCAGATTCCCGGGGAGGGTGGTCGGTGGACCCCTTCCCTCCGGGCGTTCCTCGGGGACCCGGACGTCGAGGAGGTCCGGCGCCGGCTCGACCGCCTCACGGTCGAGCACCCGAAGGTCGCGATCACGCTCGACACGGTCCGCCGCGAGCTCGCCGAGCACCCGGGGGCCCGGGTGATCGTCTTCGCCCAGTACCGCGACACCGTCGACCGGCTCGTGGAGGAGTTCGCGAAGTACTCGGACGGTCTCGTCCGGCCGGCGCGGTTCGTCGGCCAGGCCACGCACGGTACGGACGTTGGCCTGAGCCAGCGGTCGCAGGTCGAGGTCCTCGACCGGTTCCGTCGGGGGGAAGTGAACTGCCTCGTCGCCACGTCCGTCGCGGAAGAAGGGCTCGACATCCCTGCCACCGACCTCGTCGTCTTCTACGAGCCGATCCCGGATGTGATCCGGACCATCCAGCGCCGCGGCCGGACCGGTCGGGCCCGGACGGGGCGGGCCGTCGTCCTCGTGGCCGACGGGACTCGGGATGTGGCGCTCCACCGCGCCGCGTTCGCCCGGGAGCGTCGGATGCACGAGATGCTCGAGAAGGTCCAGGCCGACGCCGCCCGCGGTGGGGCTCCGCCCCCGCTGGAGCCGAAGAGGGTCCAGCGGATCCTCACGGAGTTCGACTGATCTAGCGGCCGGTGCTGCCGAACCCGCCGTTGCGGGAGGCGACCGGGAGGACCTCGCCGGGCGCGAACTCGGTCGGGAGCTCCTCCACCAGTCGGACCTGGCCGATCCGGTCCCCGACGTGAATCGCGTAGCGCCCTTCGAAGAGGTACGTGAGGGGCACCCTCACCTCGCCGGAGTAATCGGCATCGATCGTCCCGGGAGCGTTCGCCATCAGCACCCCGCGGGAGCCGAGGCCGCTGCGCGGACGGACCTCGAGGAACGTGCCGGGCGGGCAGCGGAGGCGAAGTCCCGTACGCACGAGCGTCACCCGGCCCCGCTCGAGCTCGACGTCTTCTGCCGCCGCGAGGTCGAAGCAGGCGGAGCCCTCGGTCGCCCGCGCCGGCAGCGCCACCGCGGGCGCGTCGGGGACCCGCTCGACGACGACCGTACGCGTGGGGTCGGGCACGGCCGTTCGGGAGCGGCGGTCTCTCTTTAGGGTTCCCGCGCGACCGTCGGCCCACCGGCTTCCTCGAGGAAACCCCCTTCGGTCGCGAGCCAGCGCTGGACGAGCCGGCCTTCCGCCCTTCGAAGGACCTTGCCGTAGGCCGGCGCGCTGCGACCGGAGTGACGCGCGAGGCGCGTCAGGGTCACCCGGCGCGGGACCGCGTAGTAGCCGAGCACCCAGGCGCGGGCGACGAGCTTGGCCTGGAGCGGCGTGAGCGCTTCTCGGGCCTCCTCGGGAAGCTGCGGCCGTCCCGAAGCGCGCAGGACCCGGTACGGGAACTCCTCCCGGTCGAGCCGCTTCAACACCCGGCGGAGGGCCCGCTCCTCGCCGTGGAACGACGCAACGACCTTCTCGGGCGTCAGGCGGAACGGTGCGGTCGGGGAGATCTCCCCTCCCGCGAGCGAGAGCAGGCGGCGCAGGCGCTCGGGGTTCCGCTGGCGGACGAGGAGGATGTAGTCGCGCGTTCGGGGACGCCGCTCCACCAGTTCGAAGCTCTCGAGCCCGTACATCGCCCGGATGCGCCGGGACTCCCGCTCGAGCTCGGCCGCGGTCTTGAGGGCCCCGCGGCGTCGAACGCGCAGGAGCTGGAGCCGCCAGCCCTGCTCGAGCCGCAGGGTCTCGAGCAGCTCGATCTCCTCGTACTTCTCGAACAGCCCCTCCGGGATCACGCCGAGGAGCGCGAGGTCGTCGGTCCGGAGCTCGAGCGTAACGGACTGCATCCTCCCGATCGGAGCCGGGGTTCCGATATGAACCTTCGGCCCCGGGCGCGGCGCCTATTAATAACCGGCGGGACTCGCTCGTTCTCGTGACGTTCCGCTCGCTCGGAGAGTTCCTCGAGGGGCTCGAGGCGAAGGGCGACCTTCTGCGCGTCCGACGCCCGATCTCCCGAGACCTCGAGATCACCGAGGTGACGCAACGGGTGCTGCGGGCGGACGGTCCGGCGCTCCTCTTCGAGAACGTCTCGGACGGGCCGATCCCGGTCGTCACGAACCTCCTGGGATCCCCCCGACGGATCGCGTTCGCCCTCGGCGCCGAGTCGGCCGATGCGGTCGCGGAGCGGGTCGGGCGTCTCGTCCGGCTCCGCCCTCCCGCCGGCATCCTCGGGGCGGTGCGCGACCTCTCGGGGACGATCGACACGCTCTCGACGCTCCGCTCCCTCGCCCCAAAGCGGGTCCGCTCGGGTCCGGTCCAGGAGGTCGAGGAGCCGACCGTCGACCTCGACCGGCTCCCGATCCTGAAGTGCTGGCCGGGGGACGCGGGTCGCACCGTGACGTTCCCGGTCGTCATCACGAAGGACCCCGATACCGGCGAGTCGCACACCGGGATCTACCGGCTCCAACAGTACGGGAAGGACACGCTCGGCTTCCACGCGCAGCTCCACCGCGTCGGAGCGAACAACCTCCGCAAGTGGGCCGCCCGCGGCGAGAAGATGCCGGTCGCTGCCGTGCTCGGCGCGGACCCCGCGACGATGTTCAGCGGGCTCGCGCCGGTCCCCGAAGGGATCTCGAACTTCGTCTTCGCGGGGTTCCTGCGCTCCGATCCCGTGGAACTCACCGCCGCGCGGTCGATCGATCTCGAGGTCCCCGCCCAGGCCGAGATCGTGCTCGAGGGGTACGTCGACCCGACCGAGCGGCGCGTCGAGGGCCCGTTCGGAGACCACACCGGCTACTACTCCGCCCCCGAGCCGTTCCCGGTCTTCCACGTGACCCGGGTCACGCACCGGGAGCGGCCGACCTACCTCACGACCGTCACGGGAAAGCCGCCGACGGAGGACGCCGTGCTCGGGAAGGCTGTCGAGCGGATCTTCCTGCCCGTGATCCGGCTCGTGCTGCCCGAGATCGTCGACATGAACCTCCCGCTCGAGGGGTTGTTCATTAACGTCGCGATCGTCTCCCTCCGCAAGGCCTACCCCGATCACCCCCGGAAGGTGATGCACGCGCTCTGGGGACTCGGCCAGATGATGTTCGTCCGATACGTCGTGGTCGTCGACGACGACGTCAACGTCCACGACCTCTCCGAGGTCCTCTACCGGATTGGGCTTCAGGCGGACCCCGGCCGGGACTTCGAGCTCGCGCAGGGACCGGTCGACCAGCTGTCGATCTCGAACCCGGTGCCGAACCTTGGCGCGAAGGTCGGGATCGATGCGACCCGCAAGCGGCCCGAGGACGGCTTCCCCCGCCCGTGGCCGGAGGAGATCCGCTCGGACCCCGAAGCCGCGCGCGCGGCCGAGCGCCTCCTGAAGGAGGACCCGATCCTCGCCCGCTTCTTCGCGCGACCCCGATCGTGAGCGGGCCGGGCGCGACGCGCCCGCCGGGCCGGGCCCGAGGACTCGGCCGGTTCCTCGAGATCCAGATGCTCGGGCTGAACCTGCCGTTCGCCCTGGCCTTCCTGCTGCTCGCGACGGACGGTCGCCCGGCGCTCCTTACCGTCGCCCTCATCGTGATCGCGTTCGTCGCGGCGCGGAACGCGGGCCATAGCTTCAACCGCTGGGCGGACCGCCACCTCGACGCACGGAACCCCCGGACCCGGGCTCGGGCGATCCCCGCGGGGAAGACCTCGCCCGGGTTCGCGCTCGGCCTCGCCGCGGCGAACGCGGCCGTGCTGGTGGCGGCGGCCTACTTCCTCAATCCGCTCGCGTTCCTGCTCGCCCCGGTCGCCCTCGCGATCGTGCTCGGCTACAGCTACACGAAGCGGGTCACTTCCTTCACGACCGCGTTCCTGGGGCTCGCGGAGGCGATCTCCCCGGCCGCGGTCTACATCGCGGTCGGAGGCACCCTCCCCGCCGTCGTGCTGCTCGCGGTCGGTGGGCTACTCGCCTGGGGAACGGCGTTCGAGACGATCCACAGCCTCGGGGACCTCGAGAGCGACCGCGAGCTCGGGCTCTTCTCCGTCCCGCTTCGCTGGGGAGTCGGGCGGTCGGTCGCCCTGGTGCCGATCCTGCACGCTGCGGCGCTCGCGCTGCTGGCCGCGTTCGGCGTCGAGCTCGGGCTCGGGCTGGCCTACTACGTCGCCCTCGGAGCCATGGCGCTCCTGGCGGCCGTCACGGATCTCCAGTTGGCCCGGGCGCCGACCGCGACCCGGGTGCCGTTCTACCGCCACGTCGCGCTCGGTCTTCTCTACCTGGCCGGGGTCCTCGGCGCGGTCTACCTGCCGATCGGTCGCTGAGGCTTGGCGGGGCGCCCTACTTCCGGGCGAGGGCATAGGTACAAAGGCCCCCGCCTCCTGCCCGCCCTCCGCCATGCCGCAGGTGATGATCGGACTCTCCGCCCGGGACTACCGCACGACGAACGAGGTCTGGCGACTCGCGAAGCGCCACTTGAACCCCACCGTCCGCCGACGGATCGGCTGGCGGGGCCGGTCGAGTTTCCTGCGGGAGCTCATCCTGTATGGCTTCGAGAAGGCGAGCGGGGACCCCGCGGCGTTCCTACGCGACGTCCGGGAGACCCACGACCCGCTCTTCGGACGGCGTGGGCGTACCGAGGCCGGCGCCGATCGTCGGGAGGCGATGATCGCCTCCTGGCAGGGGGTCTTCCCCGCGGCGGCTCCCTCTTCGGGCCCGCGCCGCAAGGTCGCGAAAGCGACATCGACCGACTGAGCCCGGGGGCGGCTCGAGGAACGAGATGGTGCGTACGGTCGAGCGGCTCGATGGCCTCGCCCTCCTCGGCCGCGCGTCGGTCGGACCGCTCTCTCTCGAGGTGCCCGCGCTCGTCACAGCCGGACCGGAGGGCGGAGTCGAGGAGCTCCGGGTCGAGGAGCGGCCCGGAGCGATCGGCGAGCGGCGACTCGGCCTCGGTCGGAGCGATATCCGCATCGAGCTCACCTTCCCGGTGCTGGCCCCCGAGGTCGCGGGCACCGAACGCGGCGTTCACCCGATCGGCCCGTCGGCCTACCTGCTTCATGTTCCGTTCGACCGAGACGCGGCCCGCGCGCTGCGCGCCGCCCGGCCCGAACTGGTCGTGCTCGGCAATGCACGGGTCCTCTGGAACGAGGGCCGCCCGTTCGTCGCCGCGATGCGGGACGTGCGGTCCGCCGTCGGCGCGGCCCCACTGCTCTGGGCACCACGGGTGGCGCTCCCGCACCGGGTCGCGTTCCTCGCGTACCTCGGCGTCGATCTCGTCGACACCACCGAGGGCGCGCTCCGGACCCTCGACGGAGAGTTCCTCGACCTCACGCTCGGATCGGCTACCCCCGAGAGCGTACGACGCGAACGGGCGTGCGACTGTGCGGCCTGCTCGGTCGACCCTCCGGGACCCCTCGCCGTCCACACGGACGCGCTCTACCGGCGGGCGATCGCCGAGACCCGGGCGGCGATCCGTCGGGGTCAGCTGCGGGAGCTCGTCGAGGCGCGCCTCGGTGCCGAGCCGGCGCTCGCCGAGATGCTGCGATACGCCGACGCCGATCTCGCAGGCCCGATCGAGGAACGCGCTTCCCTTCTGGGCGCCGGCAGCCGCGCGTACGTCTACGCGGAAGCGCACCGACGCCCCGAGATGGCCCGCTTCCGCGCCCGGCTGCTCGAGCGCTACCGTCCGCCCCCGTCGAAGTCGGTGATGCTCGTCGTGCCCTGCTCGAAGACCAAGCCGTACCGACGCTCGCGCTCCCACCGACGGTTCTTCTCGGCCCTTGAGGGCCTCCCCGGCCTCGAGAGGGTGCACCTGGTTTCGGTGAGCTCGCCGATCGGTGCGGTGCCTCAGGAGCTCGAAGACGTGCCCCCGGCCCGTCAGTATGACATCCCGGTGACCGGGGCGTGGACCGAACCTGAGCGGGCGGTCGTCCGCGCCGGGATCGGGCACCTCCGACGTGCCGGCGCGTACCGTTCGACGGTGGTCCACCTCGATCCGGACGAGTACCGATTCCTCGCGGAGGAGCTCCCCGAAGGGCCCGACGTCCGCTGGACGATCGCCGACGGCCGGACCACGTCCGCCGAGGCCCTTGCGAGCCTCCGTCGCGCGGTCGAGGACTCGCTCGCCGAGACCCGGCCCGTCGCCGGGGGACCGCTCGCCGTCGTCCGGGAGGAACTGCGAGAGCTCGCGAGCGTGCAGTTTGGACGCGCAACGGCGGACCGTCTCTTCTCCTCGCCGATCCGCCTCGCGGGGAGGCCGTGGTTCCAGCGGCTCACCGACGGACACGTCGATCTCGCGACCGTACGGGAGGAGCGAGGCCTCTTCCACCTCACGGTGGCCGGGGCCCGGAAGATCGGTGCGCCGTACCCGCTCGCGATCGAGGTCGACCCCAAGCTGCCCCTGACCGGCGACCTGTTCGTGCCCGGGGTCCGCGCCGCCGACCCCGAGATCCGAGTCGGGGACTCGGTGGTCCTGCTGCGAGACGGCGCGCTCGCGGCGGTGGGCGAGGCCCTCCTCCCGGGTCCCCTCCTGGGCGAGCTCGAGCGCGGGCTTGCGGTCCGGGTGCGTCACCGGGAGCACGCCCGCACCGACAGCCCCATCTCCGAGGAGGCGTCTCCCACGGACGGCGGGCCGGTGGTCCAGCGGTGACGACGTCGCGCTTACAACGCGAAGATCGGCGGTTCGAATCCGCCCCGGCCCACGTTCCCCCGGCGCTATACTAGGGAGGCCCAAAAGTGGGACCAGCCCCCCTTGGAACGCCCTCGCCCCCGCAGATCACGCCGCCCCGCTCGCCCCTTTCGGGCGACCGTCCGCATGTCTCGTCAGCCCGCGACCAATGCGCGCTCCAGCCTACCGAGCGCGTCTTTTCGAAGAGTCCCGTGCTGACGGAGGGCCGCCTTCCACTTCGTGACCGCGTGCCAGGGCAGCCCCAGCCCCCGCGCCTCCGCCCTCCCCATCCCGTGCAGGCGGCGCTTTCAGTCGATGAAGATGGACGGGTCGGCTGAAGCGGCCTTGCCGAGCTTCAGGCGGGCAGCGAGCTTCATCCCTCCCTTGCCCAAGCCAACCAGCGAATCCTTTCGGACCAGGACGGAGCGGCGAACGATTCGGCCGTCGGCTCCGACCTCGTACTTCCGATCTCGATGCTCGGCGTAGCCCTTGATGATGTGAGCCCACGTCTTCGCCCTGTCCTCTTCGGCGAGGGACAGCCAAGCAGGTTCCTTCGGGGAGATGAACGGCCGTAGCTCGAACGTCTCTGCTCCCTCGGGGAGCGCGGCGGGGTCGAGGTATCGTATCGTCAGGAAGCCGAACGGCCGAATCCCATCGATCTTCGAGACGCGCGGTAGGAGGGCGGGGGTCGTGAGCGCGAACTGAGCCGTCGCGGGTAGGTATCCGAACTCCGAGAAGTCGTCGTCACCGTCGAGAGCGGCGGCAATCAGCCGCTCCCAGACGCGCTTCGTGAACTTCTCTCGGTCCTCGGGAACCTGGTACATCCCGAGTCCGTGGTCCGACGCTCCTTTCTTGAAGACGACAGGGCGCCCGAAGCGATCCTGGACGAACAGGCAGTAGCGCTTGGAGGAGAGTCCGAAGAACCGAGGCGCTCTGTCGGTAGACCCTTTCGGGTAGTCTCTTTTCGGAGCCTTCTCTTCGGTCTCGCCCTTGAGGAAGGGGCACGTCACTGCGTAGGGGTTGAGGGCGTCGAAGACTCGCGCGATCTCGGGCGCAGCCGTCGACGGCGTAACGAACGCCGAGTCCGTCTCGCAATAGACCACCTCTGCGCCCTTTCGCTTGGCGACGGTGTCGAGCACCGCGAGGAGAAGGTGCGCCCCGCTCGTAATCGTGGCCCCGAGAAGCGGCGAGAATAGCTCGCCCACCTCCTCGACCTTCGCGCCATCCTCCTCGAAGGTCTCCTCAGTGTCGAGCCCGCAGACCTCCATCTCGCCCTTCTTCCGCTTGACGTTGACCTCAACGAAGACCCCGTAGCTCGCGGCATTGACGAGTATCTTCAGTCCGAGGGCTCGCGCCGCCCATCCCTCACGCCTCTCCGCCTTCTCTCGGATGCGCGCCTCGCTGAGCCGTTGGATGAGGATGTCGTCGGGGGCGATCTCCGTTCCGAGTATCGAGATCGGTTTGAGGTGTAAGTGGGACAGCGAATCTCCCCGAAAGTGGGATGTCGAATCTCCCCACCCCTCCCGGGCCCTTGGAAGAGAGGGTGCGGGGGAGGAACCAGGTGCTTCGACTGGAACAGCCGGCAGAGATTCGTCGGATGTCGACCGAGAGAATGTCGATCAGTGCCATCGCCCGCGAGCTCGACCTCGATCGAAAGACCGTTCGGAGCCTCCTGCATCTCGGCCCTCCCGGAGAACGGCATCCTCGGGTCGAGGCGCCGAGTTTGCTGGACCCGTTCAAGCCGTATCTCCAGGCACGGATCGCGCAACATCCCCTCTCGTCGGTCCGTCTTCTCGAGGAGATCCAACGCCAAGGGTATGCCGGTGGCTATGACTTGGTCAAGCGATTCGTCCGTCCGCTGAGGCAGCAGAAGGAGATCGCCGCCGTCGTTCGATTCGAGACCGATCCCGGCCAGCAGGCGCAGGTCGACTTCGGCCACTTCGGATACCTCGAGGAGGACGGGGTGCGCCGCCACCTCTACGGCTTCTCGATGATCCTCGACTACTCCCGCTGCCGCTACGTCGAGTTCGTCACCCGGATCACCACCCCCATCCTGATCCGCTGCCACCTGAATGCGTTCGACTACCTCGGCGGCTACCCCGACGACCTGTTGCATGACAACATGACCTAGGTCGTCTTCGAGCGGGCACTCCTCACCGCCGAGCACCAGTGGAACCGACAGTACGGCGAGTTCGCCGCCTACTACGGGTTCCGGCCTCGTTTGTGCTGGCCCTACCGCCCCCAGACCAAGGGCAAGATCGAGCGCACGATCCGATTCGTCAAAGAGAACTTCTTCCTCGGTCGGCCGTTCACCGGCCTCGGCGACCTCAACCGCCAAGCGCAACGGTGGTGCAACACCGTCAACGCCGAGCGGGTCCACGCCACGACGGGCCGGATCTCCCTCGACCTCCTCGAGGAAGAGCACCTCCATGCACTCGACGCACGGCCCCTCTTCCCCGTGACGGTGAGCGAGACTCGCAAGGTCTCGCGCGAGTGCTTCGTGTCGTTCGGCGGCAACCGCTGCTCAGTCCCCTGGCGGTATGCGGGCCGCGAGGCCCTGTTGCGCCTGAGAGACCGCCAACTCCTAATCGAGGTGGACAACCAGGAGGTCTGTCGTCACGAGCTGCGCGGGGGGAGCGGGGCCGTGGTCCGGATCAAGGAACACTTCGTCGGGCTCTACTCAGCGGCACGTCAGCGGAACCTCTCGGAGTACCTCCGCACCCACGCCGCGGCGCCCATCCCCGAGGTGGAGGAGCGGCCGCTGGCGGTCTACGATGAGTTCCTCACCTCGGGAGGTGCGCGATGAAGGGCAGTCTCGCCTACGAGCGGCTGCACGCCAACCTGCAAGCGCTCAACCTTGCGACCGTCGAGCGGGGCATCGACGTGGCGCTCGAGAACGGGGCGAAGGGTGCGCACCTGCTGACGGAGGTCTTCGATGATCTGGTCGATCGGGAAGTGAAGGCGCGCCAGGCGCTCTCGACGGAGACCCGGGTGCGTCTGGCGGGGTTCCCGGTCCGCAAGCGTCTCGAGGAGTTCGACTTCGAGTTCCAGCCATCGGTCGACCCGACACTCATCCAGGAACTCGCGACGATGCGGTTCGTGCACAACGCGGAGAACGTCATCCTGGTAGGACCGGCCGGGGTGGGGAAGACCCACCTCGCCATCGCGCTCGGAATGGAGGCAGCCAAGGCCGGGTTCTCGGTGACGTTCATGTCGGCGAGCCGGGCACTGGGGAAACTCCGGCAGGCGATGGACCGGGGCCTCCTCGAACGAACGTTGAGAAACCTCTGCCGCTCGCGGCTCCTGATCCTCGACGAGATCGGTTACCTTCCGTGGGATCGGACGATGGCGCACCTGTTCTTTCGGATCGTCGAGAATCGCTGCGAGCGGGCCTCGACGCTGTTCACGAGCAACAAGGCGTTCTCCGAGTGGGCGAGGTGCTCGGGGACCCGGTGCTGGCCGCCGCGGTGCTCGATCGGATCCTCCATCACTCCACGACGGTCAACATTCGAGGGGAGAGCTATCGCCTGCGGGTGCGGCGGAAGGCCGGCACCCCCACCCCTGTGGTGCCGATGGAATCGAAAGAACGGGTCGACGCGTCAACGCGCGAACGACGAAGGTAGGTGTTTAAATCGAAGTGGGGAAAAATCAAAGCCCAGAAGTGGGGAAATTACCAGGCCCATCGACATCAGGAGCACGGTGCGGGCTGCGGTCGCAGAGTCGGTCGCGGTCGAAGGGGTTTCGGAGGCGGGTTGTGCGCTTCTCGCGGTCATCGGCGCGAAGCGAGCGCGCAGGGCTCGCGCCGCGCGATTCGAGCGGGACGCGAGCCCGTGTCCCCATCATGCCGCGGGGGCGAGCGAGATTCACCTTGCCGAGCGAGCCCCGAGGCTTGATGTGGGGCGCGCGCGTCCGATGACGGGCCTGCGATGAGCGCGCCGCGAGACCGCCCCGTGCAGGATGGTGTTCCCCCGCAAACGTGTCCGTACTGTCAATCCGCCATGGAGCCGGGCTCGGTCGCCGCCGAGTCGATTACCGGAGGGGCGAAATGGCACAAGAAACGCTCAACCCTGGCCCTCGGTGGAGAGAAGATCGGGGACTATACGCGGGGAGGAATGGTTTGGTTCGACGGCTACCGCTGCCCGACGTGTCGGCTCCTCCTGTTGAAGTACTAAATCCGGGCCAAGGCCTTCACGGCCGCTGAACGAGCACGGGGAGCGCGTGGGAGCGAAACGCTCGGCCGTGAGTTCACCCGCGCACTAAACGGCCGATATGGTATTGAACCGCTGGACCGTGACACCGGGTGCGAGATGTACGATCCAATTGACTCGGTCGTGGTTGCTGCGGTCGTTGCGGCGATCCTCGCCGGCGCGGTGGTTCTGTTCGCTTTGACGGCTCGTTCCCTCTGACGAGCCCCCCTCTCGACGCACGATTCCTGAGCGGACCGCGTGTTCGATGACGGGACCGCGATGAGCGCGGCGCGCCGAGTGCCCCGCACGAGCGGTCCGGCCGGCCGTGTTTCAACCAAGGGGAGTAGCACCACGTTCCGCGAGCTCCCGACAGAGCGGGTGACGCCCGATCTCTGGCGGAGGTATCGCCGGGACATGGTGTTCGTGTACCCGAGTCGCGGAGCCCGCATCGCGGACGATGATCGTAACCACGCGAAGGCTGGGAAGCAACTGTCCCGAGTCTTGAGACAGGGTGACGGCTCACCGATCGGGTTCGTGCTCTGCCTGCGGTCTCGCCACCAAGCCGGGCTTCAGTTGTCTACCTTCTATCTTACCCACGGCCACCGCACGGCCTCGATCCTGCGTGATCAGATGCGGGCACTGTTCGGCAGCGGACCAATCTTCACCGTCAGTGACAGCATGCAGCCGATTGCACCACGAAGCTTCCCCTTGGTGATGCGCGAACTCGGGTTCCGCCACATCGAGCGAAGGCGTTTAGAGATCGACCCTCGCGGGCTCCGTACGGCCCGAGACCCACCCGGAGATGTCCATCTCGAGAGGCTCCGCCGGCAGCACGTCGGGGGTGTCGCCGCCATTCAGGCATACCGCGAACACATCGACGCGGCGTTCGGTCCCGGCGGTGATACCGCGCTGTGGGGGAGCCGCTACCTGAGATCGCTGTTTGCAGCGCGCCCCTCCCGACTCGACTGGGATGCCTCGTTCGTGGCGACGATCGAGAAGAGGGTCGTCGGCGCCGTGCTGGTCACGCGGAGAGACGAATCGGCGCACATCCAGGATCTGGAGGTGAGTCCGAGCCACCGGGGCCGGGGAATCGGATCCGCGCTCATTGACCGAGCGCTGAGTAATCTTGCTTCGAGGAGTGTTGCCTACGTTGATTTGACCGTGTCCCTTCAGAATCCGACAGATGCCGTGCGGCTGTATCGACAACGGGGGTTCCACTTCAGCCGCAGTGACTGTCGAGCCCCGGGACTCTGGATACACGACGCGACTCGACGGCACCTCGGTCTCAAGATTCTCGGGGAGTGACGACGCGGCGACCAGCGTCTGGACGACGCGACCTTCACGAAGGGACACGCGCGTCTGATGATGGGACCGCGATGGGCGCGGGCGACGAATCACAAGCTCGATCCGAGACCGAACCGGCGCCTACTGAATCGAGCAGACGTCCTTTCCGTTCCGTGGTTGGGAGGACCGCCCCGATTTGGCCCCTCTACACGGAGTTGCGCGTGCGCAGTCCCCATCGTTCAATTTGTTTCTTTAAGGCGCTCGGATCCCGTCAGACGACTCGAACTCACAGCTCGCTTGGCGAGTTCGCGTAGCTCGACAATCCTGTCCACCAGTTTACGATCGAGCTGAACCGATTCCGACCCGGGAGCCGGCACCACGAACCGGACCAAAAAGGATCCGAGATGGGCCGCTTCGGTTGGTGGGTCGAGCATGTCGACCGATCGGTCCGCGGACTCCTCCGCGTGGGGGAAAGGGTGAGGACACCGGCCTACGACACCTCCATCGTGATTCCACCCCGGCCGCTCGTCCAACGACTCTCCCGCGGTCGTCTTCCTCAAACTTCGCATGTAGCTCGTGCAGCATGAGGACCTTTTCCTCCAGATCTTCGAGGTTCGTGCGGTTCACGCGGGCACGCGACTTCTTCGCGCTCTCACCGTCCCGCGCGTAGTCCGCGAAGCCGCTCCGCGCGTTCTCGAACTGCCCCGCGCTGAACCGGAGCTGACCGCTCGGCCACAGTCGTTTCGCCTCGGAGATCGCGAGGATCGGGAGGTCCCAGCCATGGCCGATGCTCGGCAGAACCTCGACGGCGTTCGTGCGGAGGCGGGTGGGGTCGGTCGGCGGAAAGGGTTCGGGATTGGATGGGCCTGCAGGCACCGCACGTGCGGGCGAACGCAGGACGTACGATGCGGCACGTCCATGCGAGTTACTTACTATACCGATGTCACCGTAGCCCGGCCTTCGGCGATGAGCGATTGGTCCCGGCTATGGACGAACCAACGTTTCACTCGTCTGTGGAGCGCTCGTGTCGTCTCGCGTTTTGGTTCCACTCTCGGATATGTCGTGCTCATCTGGTACACGTTCGCCGACACCGGCTCTGCCCTTGCCGTAGTGTACGTGGGTCTCGCGGAGTTCGTTCCCGCCGTCGCGTTTGGCCTGTTCGCGGGCACCGTGGTCGATCGATACAGCCGGCGTGGCGTGATCGTCGTCTCCTCCCTCGGGCGGGGCGCGGCCATGGGCGCGCTGGTAATCGCGCTCTACCTCCTCGGTTTCAATCTCGCGCTGATCGTGCTGGCGTCCGTCGTCTTTGCGATCTGCGCTACCTTCTTTGGGCCCGGCGCCCAAGCCTTGCTTCCCGAGATCGTCGCCCGGGAGCATCTGGATCGGGCCAATGGACTCTTTGAGTCCTCGGAATCGATCGTCGGGATTGCCGGGAGCGCGGCGGCCGGGTTCGCCGTGGTCGCTCTCGGCGCCGTTCCAAGTCTGGGTGTCGACGCTGCCGCATACTTGGTCGGCGCCCTCTTTATCGCGCTGATCGGCACCACGACCTCCGCGTCGAAGACCGCAGCCGCTTCCGAAAAACTCCTCGACCAAGTGAGAGAGGGATTGGCCTACCTTCGACACACCTTGGGACTTCTCGAGCTCACCATCGTTGCGCTTGTGTCGAACTTTCTGTGGTCGATCGTCATGACGTTTCTCGTGGTTTACACCTCCCAGACACTGCACGGGAGCGCCATTGTGTACGGCGGAATAGAGGCAGCCCTTGCGGCCGGGTGGGGAGTCGGTGGGCTCGCGGTCGGCCGCTTCCGACTTACGCGCTTTACCGGGCGGATCTGGGCTCTGACCGGTCTAACCGACGGCTTCGCAATCCTGGTGTTGATTCTTCTGCCGCTGATCCCGGTCGCGTTACCGCTGTTCCTGGCGTTCGGTGTGTGGCAAGGAATCCTGAACGTCAGTTGGCTGAGCTCGGTCCAAGTCCTCGTACCGGCGAGACTTCAGGGAAGGTATCTCGCCACGGACAGCGCGATCAGCTACGCGGCCATACCTGCGTCCCAAGTATTGGGCGGAATCTTGATCGTGACCTCCGGACTCTCCTTCACGTTCCTCCTCGCCGCCGTGGGCTCCCTCGCGACCGGTGTCGGATACCTCTTCCTGCGGCCCCTCTGGAAGTTCGGGTACGACCCACGAACTTCCGCCAAGGTGGAGACCTTGGACACCGTCCCCTAGTCGACGCGACGGGCCCTGCCTTGGGGCCGGCAATCGGCTTCGCGTGCTCGTGGGCGATGTCGGGCCTCACCACTGGGGGGGGCAGGTTCGGGGGAGGGCGATTGCGGGGCGGAGGCTGGGGACGGCGGAGGAGTCGCCGCGGATGGCGGCTGGTCCCGGTGAGCTACGTCGTCGGGAGAGCGCCCGCGAAGGTAAGCGGGGTAGGGAGGTACCGAAGTCGACTACGCGGCAGAGTTCTGGCTCGCGCGGAGTCTAGGGCCACATCCGTACGCGCGCGTTCTCGGCCACCGCGAACCGGTGACGGTTCGCCGGCGCGACGCGGTCGGGTCGGTCTGTCGAACGGGTTCCGGATCCGAGATGCGGGCCGGCATCGCCGTCGCAGGATGCGCAATCCCGGGCAAATCCCGAGGTAAGTTCGATCGGGCCAGCGGCTGCAACGGAATTGAGATATACGTCATCGAAGCGAGCCGCCGTCGGAGGGCAAGAAGAAGGGTGCCGCCGGCGCCGCCTTCAGTCTTCCCGGATGGGTCGCCCCGTGTACGAGAAGATCGGCTATCGCACCGCGGAGGAGTATCACCTCTGGATTCCCGAGGGGAGGACGCCGGCGCAATCCCCGCACGCGGAGCCGGTGCGCCGGCGTCGGGCCCCCCACGGCGAGAGGGGTCCGAGGACCGGTCGCGATGAACGAGAGGGACGCGCGACCGCGAAGCCCTTATCCGTGCTCCGATCGCTCGATGCCACTACCGAGATGGGCGCGCCGCCGAGACCGTGGAAGGAGCTGAAGGTACGCCCGCTGACCCCTCGGGACCGTGACACCTGGATCCGACTGAGGCACGAGCTATGGCCGAAGCACGACCTCGAAGAGCTGGGTCTGGATGCGGACAAGCTCCTCGACACTTGGAAGAACGGCCGAATGTGGCGGGCTTCGATGCTGGCGACCGTGCTGCTGGCCGAGGTCGACGCGATAGGCTCGGTAGGTTTCGCGGAGGTCGACCTGCGCCCCTTTGCGGACGGATGTCGCTCTTCCCCGGTCGGATACCTCGAGGGCTGGTACGTCCAACCTCGATTCCGCAGGAGCGGAGTTGGCCGAGCGCTGTTCCGAGCGTCGGAGGAGTGGGCACGGGCGCAAGGCTGCCAGGAGATGGCCTCCGACACCGAGGTCGGGAACGAAACTTCTCGGCGTGCCCACAGGGCCCTCGGCTATGAGGAGCGCGCCAGTCTGGTCCACTTCCGCCGTACTCTCGATGCGCGTTCGAAGTAGGCGGCCGGTACGCGGCGATCATCAGGGTCCCGCGTGGCAGAGGGCTCGCCCCTTTGCGTTCCGAACGCCACGAACGGAATCCGGACGCGTGCTCACCGGCTCCGGGCGAGCGACGCGGTGAGGTGCCGAGGGCGCGACGACCTACCGCTTCGCGTGACCCAGACCGTTCGCGCGTTGCTGCTCCGGATGGCGGAATACGGTAGACCACGGTACGAGCGGGCACTCGCGGATGGGAAGGGCACCGACCCGGCCGATGCACGACGACGCCCGGTAACGTTCACGGGGCCACCCCCGGGGAGGCGTGCCGAGACCGAAAGCGGCAGAACGGAGTTCTCTCCCGCCCGTCTTGAAAGATTCCCGCGCGTGAGGCGCGGCGATCCCCGGTGCGGATCGTTCGTTTCCCTGGCCGACTAGGGTCGGCCCACGCGGGCCCAGTCAGGGCGTTGATCGATCACGCGTTGGCACTCCGAGCAGGTCGCCCCGGAGTCGGAGGCCCGAACGTCGATGGCGGTGAACAGTGTGCTCCCGCAGAGGCAGCAGTGAATCGTGAACTCCGCGACCATCGTCTCTCGGTTCCGTACGGGCGGGTCTTTGAACGTTTGCTTGGATGGGAACGGGAGCCGTTCCGACCGGACCCGCGAGGAACATGGCGGTCGTGCGGTATGTCGAGACGCGTTGAAGCGCGCACCAGCCGATGGCGGAGGGACCTCTCCTCGAAGGGGATCCCGAGGCGGGGGGGCGCACGCGGCCCGTCCGCGGCATACGTGGGACGCCCGCGTTGCCGAGACCATGCGAGGGGCCAGGTCGGGCGGGTCCGGCTCCCCCTTCGGAGCGCGGAGCAATGTCCTCCCCGGACGAAACTCCGTTTACCGACCGCCGAGCCGGCAGCCCGATACGCGTCGCTTCCCGACCCTTCGCAGGACCCGGTCGCTCGCTGAAGCGCCACCAACGCATCTCTGGTGGGGAGGGGGTGGGCCGGCCCGCGGTACGCGGCAGAACCCCCCGCTCGCCCCGACCGGTCGATACCGGCGACGGAGGGGGTTCACAATTCCTGCCCCCGGTGCGGCCGTCCGAGGGACCGTGCGATCGCGATCATGGCCGACCTCGGTGATCGCCCGATCCTCGGCGGAGGCCGGTGAGAGAACTACTCTCTCGAGTCTATTTCCACCACTCCGGAGCGACGGTCCGTCGTAGAGTCGACGAGCGTGTTCATTCACCGTCGACCGCGGTCGAGCGAGTTCCGGACGCTCCCCGGAGGAATTCGTGATCCGGCACCCCCGCATGACGTGCCGGCGGATGCGCTGCCGCGGGCGTTGGCCTCTCTTACTCGAGATCCAGAGGGTCGCCCGAAGCCGTTCGCGCCCGACGGAGTTCTTCGAGCAGCGCGCCCAGCCGTTGTCGGGCGGGACCTCCGCGGATGGGCACCCCCTCCGGCCCGAGGAACGATTGCGAACGGTCCCGAGCGCGAGGGCCACCGAACCGGAGCGAGCGCGCCGTCCCAGTGACCACGACTCTCGCCCGGAAGATCGATCTCGCGGGGGCGCGTGATCCCCTCGGGCGCCCGACCATCCTCTTCGAGGGCCGGAGCATTCCTCGCCTCGCTTACTGGGCGAGCGGGCCCGACTATCCGAGCCAGTTCCAGAAGTCGTCCCGCCAGAAGTCGACTTCCTGGGGGACGGTCCGCATCGACGTGGTCTTGAGTCCGGTGGCCTCAGCGGCGCGAAGGCGTTCCCGAGGCTGATCGACCGACTCGTTCGAGAGGTCGCTCAGGATTCCCTCCAACTGAGACTTGAACCCGAGGTCGAGCCGCCGGTCCGGATGACGGAGCACGAGCCGGTAGTGGTGACGTCCCGTTCCCTGCACCCGAAGGACCTGCCACTCGAGGCGCTCGTTGCGTTCTTGCTGCAACCGGTAGGCCGCGAGATTCCCGAGCGCCGTGGCGATGAAGTTGTCATCGTCGAGACCGGGACGCAGATAGATGCCGACGTCGACGCCTCGAGCCATATGCGGCTACGGACGCGATGCGTGAAAGCCGTATCGTCCCCGCTCGGAGCGTCCACGGTCGTCGGGATCGCCGGCGGACTGCCCGGACGGCGACCGGACGCCAGCCTCCAAGTTTCCGTGGCGACATGCCCCGGCGACGGGCCGAGCGATTCCGATTCCGTCAGGGGAGGCTGAAGCCTTCGCTGGAGCCGTAGTAGGCGCCAATCCCGGTGACCGCGAGAGAGTAGCCCGCTCCCGCAGGATCGGTCGCTCCCATGTCGACCCAGAGAGTGTCGCCCACGGTGAGAGGAACGGTCGAGTTCCCCGCCGCCGGCTGCCAGGTCAGTTCCTCGGACCCCATCGAGTAGACGAGCACTCCACCCGTGGCGTTCTCGAGGGCGTATCCCACCGGGATTCCGGTCGTGGCGCCGGAAGCGGACTGCACCCAGACGGCGAAGTCCGCCGGGTCGACTCCGCCCGACGCGAGCGTCACGGGCAGATCGTAGCAGTAATCCCCGCTCGAGCACCCCTGGCTCGCGACCGTTCCGGTCGTTCCCGCCCCGATCGCTAATCCGGCACTGCCGAGCGAGAAGACGCTGAAGATCGTGCTCACGGATCCGGACCCGTTGAACTGGCAGTTCACCGGAGACGGACCGGCCGAGACCAAGGTCCCGTTGGCGGCGTCGACGTTCGCGTCGAAGCTGATCCCGTCGGTCGGGCCGGTGAGGTTCTGCGGAGAGAGCCCGCCGCACGGCGAGTAGGCGAAGTTCCACTGCGGAAACGCTCCCGGTGAGCCGGGAGGGGCATAGGACGGATACAGCGACATCGCGAGGGAGGCCCCGGTTCGGTAGGCCGCCAGGTACGCGGAGGCACCGCCTTGGTCGACGACCCGAGCGGCAGACGCACTGCCCGAGACGTTCAACGGAATTCCGGTGAAGCCGCCCGGAAGCTCGACGCACCTTGCCCCGGAGATCTCCCCGATCCCGACCGCCGTGCCGTTGACGACCATCACCGCGGCCGAGGTGTTCGTCGCCGGCTGCACGTAGGTAAAGAACCAAATGACCGCCGCGCCGGTCGAGAGATCTCCACGATATCCCGGGATCTCGAGCGCCGCCGGTAGTGGCCCGTCGAGCGGCGTAAGGGTGCAGTTCGAGGAGATCGCCGAGTAGTCCTCCGTGAAGGTGGTGGCGTTCCAGAGATCGAGTCCGAACGCGGATTCGAGGATCCAGGTTCCGTACGGCAACCGCGCCGCTGCCGCCGGTCGTGCGGCGGAGAAGGTCACGGGTCCCCCGGCCGCGGCCGGAGGCGAGCCGCTCAGGGTCAACGCCAGCACCCCCATGGTGCTGAGAGCGACCCCGATCGCGATCGCGATGACGATCCCACTCGCGGCCGGGCTTGGACCGAGGCCCCCCGACCGGACGGGAGGCGGCGCGGTCCGGCCTCCGATCCCGCTCACGGGCCGACGGACTGTCAGAGCCCCGAAGAACCTTGCTCCTTGACGGCTCGGCCCGGTGCGGGCTCCCCTACCGCCGGTCCCGTAAGGCAAGGGGTGCTCCGACCCGAGGAGATTTTACGGGCACAGGGGTAGGACCCGTCGATCTCCAATGACCGGAACCACGATGGGAGACAAGGGCTCCGAGGATCGAGCGACCCCCGAGGAGCTGCCGGACCTCGCGTTCTCGGTCCGGAACATGGACCGGTCGGTCCCTCCGGCGGAGGACTTCTATCGCTATGCGACGGGGAACTGGCTGCGGACGCACCCGGTCCCCGCCGACAAGTCCTCCTGGGGGGCGTTCGGGGAGCTTGCCGATAGGAACCTCGCGCTGGTCCACCAAATCCTGGAGCGGGCGCGGGAGGTCTCGGCGAAGTCTCCGCCGGGTCCCCGACGCCAGGCGGGAGAGCTCTACGCCTCGTCGATCGACACCGCGCGTCGGGAGCTTTCCGGCTTCGGCCCGATCGAGTCCGAGCGGGCGGCCATCGGAAGGATCGACAGCGTCGAGAGCCTTTTCGGGGCCACCGCCCGGCTCCACGCCCAAGGGATCTCCGCCCTCTTCGAGCCGTTCTCGGATCCGGACCTCCGGGAGAGCACGCGGTACGCGCTCTACCTCTACCAGGGTGGGCTCTCCCTGCCGACGCGGGAGTACTACCTCTCGGACGACCTCGCGCACGTACGGGCGGCCTACCGAGCCCACGTCGAGCGGATGTTCCGGCTCTGGGGGGCCGCGCCGGACGTCGCCGAAACCGACGCGGGGATCGTTCTCGAGCTCGAGACCGATCTCGCGAAGGCGAGCCGGGCCCGTGCGGAGCTCCGCGATCGGGAGAAGAACTACACGCGGGTGGCGACCGCCGAGCTCGCACGTCGCTGGCCCCACCTCCCGCTCGCCGAGTACCTTGCGATCGTGGGGGCCGAACGACTTCCGTTCGTGGTGGTCGGTCAGCCCGAGTTCCTCTCGGCGATCGAAGAGCGCCTTGCCGATCGGCCCCTCGCGTCCTGGAAGGTCTACCTGAGCTGGCACCTTCTGCACGCGAACGCCCCCTACCTTCACGACGCGGCCGAGTCCGAGGACTTTGCGTTCTTCCACCGGACGCTGCTCGGGCAATCGGTCCCCGAGCCGCGCTGGAAGCGCGCTGCCCGGACAGTGGACGCGCACCTTGGGGAGGCGCTCGGTCAATTGTACGTCGAGCAACACTTCCCGGCCGCCGCCCGCGAGAAGATGGCCGAGATGGTCCGTTTCCTATCGGCAGTGTTCCGCGACCGGCTGAACCACCTCGACTGGATGACCGAAACGACCCGGCGGGAGGCGCTCGCGAAATTCGACCGCTTCCTCCCGCACATCGGACACCCGCAGAAGTTCCGGGACTACTCTTCCGTCCCGATCGCGCCGGACGATCTCGTCGGGAACGTGCGACGGGCCCAGCAGTTCGAGTTCCGCCGCCAGTTCGACCGTCTCGGCGGCCCGGTCGACCGTGCGGAGTGGCGGATGACCCCTCCCACCGTCAACGCGTACTTCGAGCCGACCCAGAACGAGATCTTCTTCCCGGCCGGTATCCTGCAGCCTCCGTTCTTCGATCCGACGATGGACGACGCCGTCAACTACGGGGGAATTGGCGCGGTCATCGGGCACGAGATCACGCATGGCTACGACGATCAGGGCCGGAAGTCGGATGCGAGCGGGAACCTCCGCGACTGGTGGACGGACGCGGACGCGAAGGAGTTCGCCGGCCGGGCCCGGCAGGTCGTCGAGCTGTACTCCGCCGCCGAGCCGCTCCCCGGCCAGCACATCAACGGAGAGCTCACGCTCGGGGAGAACATCGCCGACTTCGGCGGAGTGAGCATCGCATTCGAGGCGCTCCAGCGTCACCTGGCGGAGCACCCGGAGCGACGGACGACGATCGACGGTCTGACACCCGAGCAGCGGTTCTTCGTCTCGTGGGCGCAGGTCTGGCGGGCGAACTACACGGACGCGGAGCTGAAGCGTCGCCTCCTGCTCGACCCCCACTCTCCGGGTCGGTACCGGGCCGTCACGCCTCTCGTGACGTTCCCCGCCTTCCACGAAGCGTTCGGCACGGCACCCGCTCCGTCCGGCCGGGCGGCGACGCCACTTCTGCGGATCTGGTAGTTCGGCCCGAACGGGAGAGCGGTCCGGCCACCCCCCGACGTTCGACGCGGAGCCGGGTGGACCTCCGCTGCGCCCTCCCCCGCGCGAACGCCCGGACCGCGCCCGAGGTCCGACGGTCGGGGAACCCACCCCGGGAGCGGCTAGGAGAGCCGACGATCGCCGCCCTGCTGCTCCTCGGCTCGTCGGTCGTACGGGTACGTGACGTAGAGCTCGCTCGCGGAGTTGAGCGCCTCCCCTTGGTCGGGCGTGAGGCTCCAACCGGCCGCGCCGAGGTCCTCGGCGAGTTGCTCCACCGTCCGGACCCCGAGGATCGGCGCGGTGACCCCGGGACGGGAGAGCAGCCAGTTCAACGCCACCTGGGACGGGGTCTTCCCGGTCTCCCGGGCGACCGCCTCGACCGCGCGCACGGTCTTCGTGGCGCGCTCGTTCTCGAACCGCTGGGCATAGAACTCGGCGTCCGTGGCCTCCGCGATCCGGGTTCCCGCCGGGGGAGCGCGCACCCCCGCCCCGTACTTGGCGGAGAGGAAGCCACCGGCCAGCGGGCTCCAGGGGAGCATCGCGACGTTCTCCGCGACGCACATCGGCAGGAGCTCGAACTCCGTCGCCCGGGCGTAGAGGCTGTACTGGGACTGCAGGCTGACCGGCGCGTGCCACCCTCGGGCCCGTGTGAGCTGGAGCGCCTTCTCGAACTGCCACGCCCGGTAGTTGCTGACGCCGACATATCGGACGAGCCCGTCCTCGACCAGCCGGTGGAGGGTCCCGAACGTCTCTTCCAGCGGGGTCAGCGGGTCCCAGGCATGGACCTGGAGAAGGTCGACGTGGTCCGTCCGGAGCCGACGCAGACTCGCGCGGACGGCGTGCAGAAGGTGCTTTCGGGAAAGTCCGAGGTCGTTCGCTCCGTCGGCGGTTCGGAACCGCGCCTTGGTCGCGAGCACCACGCTCGCGCGGTCCCGGCCCGCGAGCCAGTCCCCGACGATCTCTTCGGAGTTCCCCGAGGAATAGACGTTCGCGGTGTCGAGAAAGTTGCCGCCCGCCTCCGCGAACCGGTCGAGGATCCGATGGCTGCCCGGCGCGTCGACCGTCCACCCGAACGTCATCGTTCCGAGGCAGAGCTCGCTGACGAGCGTCCCGGTGCCTCCGAGCCGGCGGAGCTTCATGGACGTGGTGAGCCGCGCCGGCTCATGACGGCTCTACCCGCTCGCCCCGACCGCGTCGCCCAGAGCAGGGCCGAAGGGACCGGGACGCCGTTCCGGGCGGGACGGTGCGCCGGCGGGTCAGCTTCCCCCCGGCCCGGCGGGAAAGCTTGCGGGACGAGAGAGACGGAGGATCCTTCCTTCGAACCACCGGGGCAGCCGTCCGCCGATCACTCGGTACGCGGGGGAGGCGCGGGCGCGTTCCGCGAGCGCCGCTCGGATCGCGCCGTCCACGCCCGAGAGGGGACCCGGAAGGAGGTCGCGGAGCCGAGAGTCCCGGCAGACGGCCTCGGTGTACATTCCGTCGATGATCGGCCGGGCGAGATCCGGCCGGACGTCGGTGATGAAGCCGACCCAGTGGGCTGAGAGGGACGGTGTGAATCGCGGTAGAACGAGGAGGCAGGGACGCCGGCCCACCTCGGTCCCGATCCGCAGGAGGATCTCCGAGTAGGGCAGCACCTCCGGTCCTCCGACGTCGAAGCTCGCTCCGCGCGTCCGCGCTGCGTGCCCGCACTCGATCAGGTACCGTACGAGGTCGTCGAGGGCGATCGGCTGACAGCGCGTATCGATCCAGCGCGGGCAGATCATCGCGGGCAACCGCTCCACGAGCTGGACCATCATCTCGAACGAGGAGCCGCCGGCCCCGATCACGATCCCCGCGCGGAGCTGGGTGACCGAAGCGGATCCCGAACGGAGGATCTCCCCGACCTCCCGGCGACTGGCGAGGTGGTGCGAGGCGACCGGTGCGTCGTCTCCGAGCCCGCCCAGGTAGACGATCCGGTCCACGTGTTCCGCCTCCGCGGCCGCCACGAGGTTCCGAGCGGCGGTCCGGTCGAGGGCCGCGAAGTCGCGGATCCCTTCGCGGGCTCCCATGGAGTGGATGAGGTAGTAGACGACCCGCGCGCCTTGGAGCGCCGCCCTCAGACCTGTCCCCTCCACGACGTCACCCGGCACCGTTTCGGTACCCGCCGGTAGTTCGGCCGCCCGGGCTCGGCGTCGCACCAGGGCCCGGACCGGAACGCCGGACCCCGTAAGACGCGCCACCAGGGCCCGGCCCACGAACCCGGTCGCCCCCAGGACCAATACCTCCGGTCGGTGGATCCCCGGCGCGCTCATCGGACCGATCGGAGCTCCGAGACCCCTTTTTCGTCGCGTCGACCTTCCGGGCCCCCCGGGCTCCGCACGGCAGGCTTCTCCCCGCCCGCGCCCCGGGAGCATCGACACCGCCACCCGGCACGGGATCGAGCCCGACGGACGCCGGGCCCACGGAACCGCATCGATCGATCCGTGATCTCGCTCATCCGATCAGGTGAACAGCTCCTCGAGGGGATTGTTCATCTCGCGAACCTCCCGGATCTTCACGTCGCGCGACTCGAGGTCCCGCAGGAGCGCCGGCACCGCTTCGGGCCCGGCGAGCTCGCGCAGAAAGTAGTCGCCTTCCCGGGGCCAGTCGGCTAGGGCCGCGCTCGCCTCGAGGACCCGGACCCCGACCACGTAGCGGGCGGTGCGCAGGTTCTCGAGGCGGTCGAACACCCCGAGCTGCCCCGACTTGATCGCGAGGACGTACTGCCCGATCTCCCGGGCCTCAAAGAGATTGTGCGAAGAGTAGAGGACGATCTTGTTCTGGCTGAGCCCGAGGATGAGCTCCCGGATCTCGCGCGCGGCCTTCGGGTCGAGGTTCGTGGTGGGCTCGTCGAGAAGGTAGATCTCCCGCTCGCGCAGGAAGGTCCGAGCGACGGAGAGCCGCTTCTTCTGTCCCGCGCTCAGCGCCGTGAGAAAGCGGTCCGCGATCGGCCGGATCTCCAGGAGGTCGAGGACCCGGTCGACGTCCGCCGGGCTCGCGCGCTCGACCCGGGCGTAGAAGTCCAGCGTCTCGCGCACCCTCAGCCCGTCGGGGATCCCGTCCATGTGGGAGAGGTAGTGGAGCCGGTTGCGGGCGCTCCGGAGACCGATGCGCTCCCCCCCGACCCACACCTCGCCGGAGTAGGGCCGGAGGATCCCCGCGAGCGTGCGGAACAGCGTCGTCTTTCCGGCCCCGTTCGGGCCGAGGACAACGTAGATCGCCGGTCGGTCGATGTCGAACGAGATCCCCTTCAAGACCGCTTTCCCCAGGTAGCCCGAGCTCACGGAGCGGCAGGAGATCCCCCCCTCGATCGATCCGGGGTCCGGTGCGGCCCGGCTCGCCCTGGGATCGTCCGCCACGGTCCGTCCCCCTCCTAGGTCGGCGAGAGAAGGCGCTCGAGCGGCAGCAAGCGATCGACCTGGGCCAGCAGGGCGAGGACGACCAGCGCGACCACGACGACCGCCGGCCCGGCGACCAGTTCGAACGGCAGCGAGGTCGTCGCCGCGAGGAAGCCCACCAGCACCAGGGTTATGAGCGGAGGCGCAATCCCCACGATCGGGGCGAGCCCGACCGGGCTGTTGATCCCCGATCGGGGCGAGGAGAGGGACGTCCAGTACATTCCCACGGTCACCGCGAACCCGACCGAGGCGAAGGTCATCGGAAGCCCGTAGGCGAGGAGGAGCTCGACGAACACGGCCGAGACCCCCTGCCCGCTTCCAAAGCGGACCCCGAGCCCTACCGCGGTCGAGACCCCGACCAGGATCACGGCGAGAACGAACCCGGCGAGCAGGACGTTGACGAAGAGCCGACGGGAGGAGAAGCCGTACGCGAGCAGATACTCGAGCACCCCCTTGATCCGGTCGCTCGAGAAGACCATGAGCGCTCCCATCGAGGCGATGACCGCGAAGACCGGGAGGAGCAGGGGAAACGCCTCGTCGAATCCCGGTCCGGCGGTGAGGCCCAGGACGAGCGAAAAGACGACGGCGTAGATCAGACCCGCGAGGAGGAACATCCGGCCGAGGACGAGCGAGCGCCGCACGGTGATGCCGAGCAGGGTGGGATCCTTTGTCGGGGGATCCACGGTCGCCACCTCCATCGGCGTAGCCAAGGAACCTGATAAGGGAACACGGGAGGGCGTGCGCCGCAGCGCCGCACGGGAGCTATCTCCGAGGTCCGTTCCGGCAGGCCCGGAGCCCGTTCTTCTCGGCGCGGAAGTGAAGCTCTTCCCGCTTCCGAGCGGGAGAACGGTGTTTCACGAACCCTCCGAAGGGGGTCATATACCGCGAGAGCGACCGGGGTTTCACGGTTCGCCGAACATGGAAGAGCGATCCTGGACCGGCAAGGGCGACACCGACCGGGAATTGATCGACTGGCTGCTCGAAGGGGACCAGCCCGCGGTCCGCTACCACACGCTCGTGCAACTGCTCGATCGCACCGTGGAGGACCCCGAAGCCCGGGAGGCGCGCTCCCAGATCGGCCGTACCGGCTGGGCCGCGGACCAGCTCCGTCAGCAAGGGCCGAAGGGGTTCTGGGAACCGCGAGCCCCTCGGAACGTGCAGGAGTGGGTGGAGTTCCTCTACCACCCCCCATTCCTGGCCACGAACTGGAGGGCCCTCGTGCTCGCGGACCTTGGCCTCGACGCCTCCGACCCCCGGATCCGGAAGCTCGCGGAGCTCATGTTCGAGTACAAGCTCCGGCTCAGCTCCCCCGTCAATTACTACCATGAGGAGGTCTGCATCGCCGGCAACACGGCGCGCATGCTGACTCGATTCGGGTACGGCGACGACCGTCGCGTCCAGTGGCTGTACGACTGGCTCGTCGACGACCAGCGAGAGGACGGTGGCTGGAACTGCTCCCAGGGGACCCCCGGCACTCTGGACGCCTGGGAGGCGCTCGCCGCCTTCGCGTCGCTCCCCCCGCCCAAGCGTTCCCCCCGGATCGCGCGGGCCATCGAGAGGGGGGCGGAGTTCTACCTCGAACGCAAGCTGCTCGATGAGGGGAGAAAGTACCCCCCCTGGTCGCGCTTCCACTACCCGAACCACTACTACTACGACGTTCTCGTCGGGCTCGACGTCCTTACCCAGCTCGGCTACGCCGGCGACCGGCGGCTGAATCCGGCGCTGGATCTCCTTCACGAGAAGCGCCGACCGGACGGGACCTGGTTCCTCGACCGGGCCCACCCGGACCACGGGCCAGGAGTACGGAGCCACCCGGACAAGGCGAAGATCCGGCCCCTCCTGCTCGAGACGCCGGGGAAACCGAGCAAGTGGATCACGCTGAGAGCGCTCCTCGTACAGAAACGAGTCGACGAGGCCCGTTAGCGGGCCCTCCGGCGCGAGTTCACCAAATCAACTATATCCCAAGTCCGAGACCTGCGGGGGCCGCGGCCGACCGACCGACGGGAGGATTCGAACGTGCCTCATCGGGTGAACCGGCGTTGGGTGCTGGCCCGGCGCGTCACGGACGAGGTCTCCGAGGCGAACTTCCGCTTCGAGGAGGCACCGGTCCCGGACCTTACCGAGGGGAAGCTCCTGGTCCACAATCGATGGCTCTCCTTCGATCCGACGCAGGTCCTCATGATCGTCCAGCGAGATCCCGCCGCCCCGGATGAGGGCGGCCTCCCGCTGGGCGAGGTGATGCACACGCTGGCGGTCTCGGAGGTCGTCGAGTCCCGCCATCCAGAGTTCTCCTCCGGCGACATCGTTCATGGCCACATGGGCTGGGAGGATTACACGGTCACGGACGGAACCGGGTTCACCCCGGTCTACCGGGTGCCCGACGGGGTCCCGCCGGAGTGGGCCGTCGGCGCGCTGGGATTGACCGGGTTGGTCGCCTACTTTGGAGTGCACGAGGTCGCCCAACCCAAAGCGGGCGAGACGTTCGTGATCTCGGGCGCGGCCGGCGGCGTCGGGTCGATCGCCACCCAGCTGGCCAAAATCTACGGTCTACGGGTCATCGGGATCGCGGGGAGCCGGGCGAAGCGGGAATGGCTCCTCGAAGAGGCCGGGGTCGACGCCGTGATCGACCGCCGGAGCGAGGACGTCGGGAAGCGCCTCTCGGAGCTCTGCCCCGAAGGCATCGACATCTACTTCGATAATCACGGGGGGCCGACGCTCGACCGGGTACTGGAACACCTCCGTCCCGGAGGTCGGGTGGTCCTCTGCGGCATCACCTCCCTCTACCGCGCCGATCCGGCGCCTCCGGGGCTTCAGAACTACGCCAGCCTGATCATGGTCAACGGGCGGATGCAGGGCCTGCTCGGTCGCGACTACCTCCCGCGTCGCTCCGAGGCGTTCGCCGCGCTCCTACCGCTACTGCGATCGGGCCGCCTCAAGTCCAAGGAGGATGTGCTCTCGGGACTCCGAGAGGCGCCGAAAGGCCTCGCGCGGCTGTTCTCGGGAGATAACGTCGGAAAGCAGCTCCTCCGGATGGACGAGCCTCCCGCGCGCTAGGAACCGGCCCGGCCGTTCGGAATCGTTCGGGGGGGGCCGCATGGACGTGGTCGGCGGACGAGCCCCCCGCTTCCCGGTCGCACCGCCTCCGCGTAGGGGGGCGCGGGCCGTGCCTTCCCCCCCGGGCGCCCGCTCCGTCGGTCGCGACGCGGGTGAAGCTCGTGGGGGGCCCGACCCGGGTCGTCGCGGTGATCCCCCAAGACCCGTTCCGGTGTCCGCCGGGGCGACCCCGTCAACCTCCGGCCGAGCGCCTCTCGATGCGGGGCCTCGGCCGCTCAGGCGACTCCGATCTGCCTTCGGAGCGCATCGATCTCGAAGTAGATGTGGGCAGCCACGATCCGACCGTCACGGAGCGAGTACGTCACGCACAGCGGCACCCGGACCGACTTCCCTGTCGGCTTGAGGTCGCCGAACTCGCCGATATGCCGGCCCACAAAATCGGCCTCGAGTACCGCATGGTCGCCGTCCACGACGAGACTCTTGGTCTCGGCCTTCGCATCAAAGGCCCGGTGGTAGAAGAACTCGAGGAGCCCTTCGACCTCGCGCCGGCCCCGGGCCCGCTGGCCGGTGCCCATCACCGTGAACTCCGCGCTGTCGTCCAGGACCGATGCGTCGTGGCCGTGGAAATACTTCTCCAACACCCCTCTCGTTTCCGCGTTGTTCATCTTCGTAGACCTCGGTTCGTTCGGCGCGAAGCGCCGAAACCCCCACCGTCGGACGAGCGGAAGAACGGTTGGCTCACCGGTGAGGGCGAATCGGTCAGTCTCCGCGGGGCAGGTCGGGGGCTACTGCGAGTCGGCCGGTTCGGTGGGCCGGTCCGCGCCGTCCGGAGGGTCGGCCAGTTGTTGGGCGAACCAGCGATCGTAGGAGCGCGCCTGCAAGGGGTAATCGGGGGCGACCGTCCGTACGTGAGGGATCGCAAGGAGACGGGATGCGACCTGCTGCACGGCCGCGGCCGAGGCGACCGGGACCCGGGCCACGACAAGCCCCTCCGGGGGGTCGAGCCGGTTCCCGTAGACCGCGGGGTCCACTTCGAGCGGGAGGAGGTGCGGATAGACGCTCTCCATCGCGTGGGCCACTGCCCGAACGTGCTCGGACGCGTCGCTCACGACGTGGAACACCACGCTGGGAGACCGGCTCCAGTCGAAGTTCGGAATGTACCAGAGGCATCGCCCCTCGATTAGGGAATTCCAGCGCCGTCGGGCGCGTCGCTCCGGTATCTCGAGGTCCCTCGCGAGCCGCCGACTCGAGTGGTCGGGCGCGGCCCGGGCGGCCCGGACGATGCGCCAGTCGAGCCGATCCGGCGTGTAGGTCGGGCGCGGAGGGGTCATCGCGAACGGTCCCCGGACCCCCCGTTCGGGGACGAGTCGCCGGAGTTGCTCTCGCCGTCGGCCGCTCACGGCCCCGCGCGTCCCGTCGATGCACAGGACCGACACGGAGGTGCCCGGGTGGGGCGACCGCTCGTCGCCGTACCCGGTGTAGGCGCGCAAGGCCCCCTCCACGGCATCCAGACGGTCCAGCACCTCGTCGGCCCGCTGCGTGCTTGCCAGGAGCAGCTCGTACCGTGCGACTCCGGCACCGAAGAGCGCCGGGTTCGGCCAGACGTCGGTCCCGAGCCAGAAGCCCTCGGCCCGCCAACGACGCTGGCGAAGTCGGGCGGCGTTCCTTCCCAGACCGACCGCTCGCGCCGCCTCGAGTACCGTCACTCGGGGATCGATGCCCCAGACCGACCAGCTGCGTCGCGGATACATCGCGCGCAGCAGTGAGAGGTCGAGGTCGTCCACGTCGCACCCGAAGGGGCCGGGGGAAGAAGGTCGCTTCGTCGCCCGGCGCCCCACGTCCGGCGCTCCGGGACCGTAACGAGATCCTCGAATCGACCCCTCCAGTCGTCCGTGGCCCGCCGGGGGGGTGCTCCCACGGGGAGCTCCCGACCGCGCTCCCCGTCGGCACGCGTCCGCCGCCGGCCCACGAAGAGGCGTACGTCGACTCGGAGCGGACGGTCTTCCTTCCGGGCGAGTCGGACCGCCCCGGCGCGTGCGCCGGTCCAGGGGGAACGATCAGTGCTCGGTGCGTGGGAGGTCTTCCGACCTCGCCCGGGGCTTCCGGGCGAGCAGCAGCATCGCCCCGCCCGTGCCTTCGAAGGCGCTCGCGACCTCCTGAGGCAGGTGCGCGGCCCTGGCGTAGGGCAGAAGCGCGGGCTCCTCGACCCGGACGTCCGTGAACCCGGCCGACCGGGCGAGCTCGGCAAGCTCCCCGGGCTCGTAGAAGCGGCTGCGGGAGGCGAACGGCTCGGGCGAGGCCGGGGATCCGCGCAGAGCGGCCGTTTCGACGAACAGCGCGAGCCGCCCGTCCGGCCGAAGCGCCCGCAGCATCTTCCCGAGAGATGCCGATGGGTCGGGAAAGAAACTGAACGCGATCGGACATACGCAGGCCGTGAACGCATCTCCCGGCACCGGAAGCGCGCCCGCGTCTCCCTCGAACAGTCGGAGGCGCCCAGCCTCGACCGCGGCACGGTTCTCCACACCCGCGAGACGGACCATTTCGGGGCTGTGATCGACCCCGCTCGCCGAGCATCCCGACTCGAGCGCCCTCTTCAGGAACGCCCCACCGCCGAAGCCGACCTCGAGGAGGCGGTCATTCGGAGTCAGCCGGAGGCGGTCGCGGATCAGCAAGAAGCCCGGCCAGTGGTAGGTCGGGTCGCGATACGTCTCGACGGCGGCCGCTCCCGCGGGTCGCCGTGCCTGCTGGTCCATCACCCATTCGCCGAGCGGACCCGGCGCCAGCTCGCGGAGCACCGCCGGTAGCAGCGCGGCCGCTGTCCACTCCTCAAAGGTCCCGCCGGCGGCTTCGAGCACTTTCGGCCATCCGCGTACTTCGATCGTGAGCTCGCTGCCAGTACGCGCGGTCGGTTCTACCCGGAGGCTGAGGAGCGCCGGTGGAGACTCGGCCCAGTTCACCGGTCGGATCTCCACCCCGATCTCGCGGTTCTCCGGCCCTAACACCACCGAACCGAACCGGGTGTCGCCCTCCGACAGCGCACCGCCCTCCCTCAGCTCGAGACGCAATCCCGCGCGACCGAGCCCGTCGGCGAGCTGCCGGAGGAACTGCGAGAGGAACTGCTCGGGGGAGCGTTCCGCGGGGAACCGAAGGACCAGGTCGGGCGGCGACCCGGCGATGGGATCGGCCACGGACGCAGCATCCATCGGTCATCGTCAGCCCATCGGTCCCGGGCAGCTGCCGTTGACGGTCCGGCTCCCTTGACGAAGCGGTATCCACTCTCCGCGCGTACCCGACAAGTCGCCCCGGGAAGGCGAGGATGCCGGTCGCTCCCGGGCGCCCGGCAATCGGGCGGATCGGTGAGGCGCGCGCGGTTCTCTTCGGCCCGGCACCACCGTCTTCGGACCTAACCTCCCGGCCCCAGAAATACTCAGGAACGCTCGCGGCTCCCGAACGGCTCGTCGGGAGAACGCCGTAGGAACGAAGCCCTAGTGTCGATCGATCACCTCAACGCCTATGCGTTGGCGGTCCGGGACGTGCGGAAGTGTGCCGAGTTCTACCGGGACTGCCTGGGTCTCGACCTGAAGGAGCTGAGCCCGGAGTTCGCCTACCTTACGTTCCCGAAGAAGGGAGGACCCGGCCTCGCCCTGGTCGCCGCAAGCGGGCTCGCCGAGGAGATCCCGCCGGAGCGGGTTCTCCCCGACGAGGTCCCGGTCTCTCGCAACTACTTCGCGGTATTCCTTGAAGACACCGACCGTGAGTACGGGGAGCTCCGGGCCAGGGGCGTTCGGTTCCTTCGCCCTCCCGCCACGCGGCCCAACGGCCAGCGTTTCGCCTTCTTCGAGGACCCCGAAGGGAACCTGTGGGAGATCTCGCACTTCCCGAAGTGACGGGCGGTGCGATGCGCGAGGCGGCCCGGCATCCCCGCGGAATCTCCTCGAAGGGACGATCGCGGGAGGACGACAGCGATGTTGCGGGCGGAGACCTGGGGCGGCTTCGCGGAAGGAGCGGCGCGCGCCGCCGGCCCGAGACCCGGGGCGGACTTTCGGTGGTACCGACCCTGTTCGGGTCGCGCGACACATCGGGTATTATTCGACGGGAGGGCTCGGGCCGCGCGCCGAGGCGCCGCTCGAGCGATTGCCTCCTCCGCGAGTGACGTATGGTGTACGTGGAAGAGCTCGGAACCCTGCTCGACGCGCCGATCGACATCGTCTGGGAGTACATGGCGTCCGAACAGCACGACCTCGCGCACCGCGACGGGCTGCGGTACCTGACCGTCAAGGAGCTCACGCCCTCTTCCCGGCGGATCGACGCGGAGCGCAGACGCCAGGGCCGGTGGGAGCGGTTCGCCGGTCGCACGACCGATCTCGCGCCGGTGGGGATCCTCAACGAGGAGCTCGATAGCTCGATGACGGGGACGGCGATGGCCCTCGTCTACTCGCCCCGGGGTGGGAAGACGCAGGTCGACGTCTACGGGGAGATCGTCTCGAGCACGATCCCGGAGCGTGAGCTCGCCCGGGAGGCGCGGGAGATCGTCGAGAGCGCCTGCACGGACGACCTCGCGGGCCTCTCCGAGTTCGCGAGGGGAAAGCGTGGGGCGAAGCCCACTTCCCTCCGCCTCTCCCATACCGGGGGTCGGTTCGCGGCCCGGGTCGACGTCGTGTGGAAGTACCTGCTCGCGGAGGGGCGCCACGATCGGGGCCACCGGTCCACCCGAAGCCCAGGCTGCACCGCGCTCCCGGGGTCGTCCTTCCTCGTCTCCCTCGAGCGGAGGTGGGAGCAGGGGCGCTGGACGAAGGAGGTGCAGCGGGTCACCCCGCTCAAGCCCGTGGCGCTCGGCGTGGAGTGGATCGAGGGTCCGCTGAGGGGCTCGAAGACGATCTACCTCTACCGCCCGAGGGGAGCGACGACCCAGATCGATGCCCACGGGGAGTTCACCTCCTCCACGATCCCTCTCGACCGGCTTGAGCGGGCCGTGCGCGAGCTGTGGTCGACCGAGTTCGAGGAGGACGCGTCCGCAGTGCGGACGGCCGCCGCGGAATGAGGAGCTGCCCGCCGGCCCGCCGAGCACGGTCGGCCTCTCCCCTCCCACCCTCGCTCTATCGAGCGGGGGCCCCTTCCCACGATCTCAACGCGTCTCCCGGGCTCTCTCGGGAGCTCTACCGTGCGCGGGGCGGCCTCGTCCGGGTACACGGCGTGCTCGCCACGCCGGAGAGGGATGTGGCCGCCGGCCCCACCACCGCGCGGGGCGAGCGTCCGCATCGTCCGACCCGACCACGCTGGGGCGTTCCCGATAGCGCCGGGCCGGTCGGGACACGGAGCGGGACCGATTGCCGGCCGATCGCTTCGTTCGCGCCCACGGTGCGACCCCTAGCGGTATCGGTCCCGAAGTGCGTTCGGGGAGCCCACGTCGGCGAGGGGAGGGGGCCGTCTCGCCTCGAGACCGGAGACCGGCTAGCCGGAGGAGGGAGAGATCTCCAGGACCGCTTCCGTCAGCGCTCGTACTGCCCGCTCGGCCGCGACCGGATAGCTCCACCCTTTCGCCTCCGCGACCTCACGGGCCAGGTCCGAATAGAGTCGGCCTGTCTCCCCGAGCGCCCTCAAGAGGTCCCGGTCTCCGTAGCCCGCGAATGTGGCCGGCAGTCGCGCGAGCGTTTCCGGCTCGGCCCAACGCTCCAGGAGGCGACCGGCGTGCCAGACGTCGACGGAACGTCCCCGCCGGAGGATCGCCTGCCAGCCGACCATCTGGACCAGGAGGGACTTGAGGTATCCGTCGATCGCCTGCTTTGCGGTCCAGAGCTCTCCCCGACGCAGCTTCTTCGCCGCCCATAGGACGTGGTACCAGAAGTCGGCCACGGCCGACTGGAACTCCTCTTCCCCCAGGCCGTGGTCGGAGGCGCCGGCCGGACCGGACCGCGGCTCGGTAAGCGAGGTCAGCTGCTGGTCCTTGTCAACGAGGACCTCGACGCCTCGGGAGAGCACCGAGAGCGCCTCGGGGCTCCCGCGGACAAGCATCAGCGCGGCCGTCGGGAAGATCGAGAAATCGACGTCCCTTCCGTCGGCGTAGAGGACGCGGCGCTCGCGGCTGTCCAGAACAGCGGTCTTCTCGACCGTGGTCAGGAGCACCGTCCCGAACTGGTGGACCCAGTCGGTCGAGTCGATCAGTCGATCGGGGATCTCGTGGAAGATCACCAGGTCGAGATCCGAGTACGCGTCCGCCGGGACGATCGTCCGTGCCTGGGAACCGACGATGAGCACAGCGCGCACCGCGGGGTCGGAGCCGGCCCAGCCACGAACCTTCTCGACGATCGTTCCGTACCACCGGCTCCACATGACCGGGGGTAGCGCGTCGTCGCTATACGACCACTCGGGTCGGAACCGTTCCGGGCGGACGACGCGCCGGGCCGGACCTCTCCGAGCGGGGCCGGAGCCCCGGCTCCGCGATCGCGCGGGCTCGGACCGGCGATCGTGCGACGAGCATGTCCCAAACGTGCCGATGTTCCGGACCACCGAACCGGCACTCGAGCGCGAACCTCTCCGAGCTCAGGATCTCCCATCCTCGGTAGTATGACGCGAGTTCACCGGGCGCGAAGGGGCTCTGCTCCGCCTCGCGGTCGGGACCGGGCGGGTCGCGCGGACCCCCAACGAACGCGTTGACGGCGTGGATGCCTCCCGGGGACGTCACGGCACGGTAGTGGGAGAAACGTAGGGACCGCAGCTCCGGCGGGATCGCGTTCAGCGCCGAGGTGGAGAACACGACCTCGAACGGGCCGTCCAGGCGGACCGTGCGAAGGTCGGCGACCCGAGTACGGATGCGGACGCCGAACCGGAAAGCCCGACGGCGAGCTCGATCCAACCCCGTCGGGTCGATATCGATCCCGAGGACCCGAAAACCGCGGCGAGCGAAGTAGAGCATGTCTCGGCCCCGACCGGCACCGAGGTCGACCAGGTACGGACGACGCGAGGCGGGACGCGGGGCGAGGCGGAAGACCTTGCCCATGAGTTGCCAGCCGGCGAGGTCGAACCGTCCTTCGTAGCCGGGGGGCGCGCGCGTCACCGCCGGCGCCACCCGCGCGAACCGCATCGGCGCCAGATCCCCTCTCGGGAGTCCAGCGGCCCCGGACGGACCTCCACCCGTGCCCCCTCGTCCTCCGGGTCGCGGTTCCGAACGCCCTCCCGCGGCCACGGTCGGATCGGTCACTCCGTCGGCCGTCCGGCGTTCCGGGATCGCTCCGACGCCTTCCGGGGAGAACGACCGCGCACCGGCGTCGAGACGAACTCCATCTCGTAGGCCTCCTGACCCTCCGGATACTCCTTCGTCGGGACGACGTGTTTAGAGAGCCGCACCCCCAGGTTCTCGAGCCGGTCCCTCTGGCGCTCGAAGGCCGTTCCGAGGCCCACGTTCACCAGGGCCTGGCCCGCCCGGGCCCCCGACACCATCCGGGTCGCTCCGACGATCGGGCTGCCCACGACCGTCAGCGCGTCGCCCACGCGGACGAGCTCGCACGGACCGGCGTCGATGCCGATCGAGAGACCGACCCCGACCGGAAAGTTCCGCGAATTGCGCTTGAGATTGTCGATGAGGTTTTCGGAAGCGGGCAGGATCGAACGACAGAAATCCGGCAGGGAGCGCACGATGTCGTCCTCGGCCTCGTAGATCCAGAACGCGATGAAGCCGTCTCCGGTGAACTTGTCGAACCAGCCGTTGAAGGAGGCCGCGAGCCCCCGCACCGCTTCCGTGAACCCGACGATGTACCGGGCGAAGAGGGCGGTGCTCACCGCCTCGCGGATCAGGAGGCCGGACATGCGAAGGTCGCCGACCACGACGGCCGCCTTGATCGGCGTCGATCCCGTCGCGGAAAGGTTGCGTAGACCGTCCCCGCTCAGCTGGTCCCGTGCGTTCGTCGGGCCGTGCCGGGCAAGGGTCTCCTCGAGACCGAACCCGGTGTCGAGCCTCGTCCGCGAAAGCGGGGACGCCATCTGCGCGGACACCACCGTGGATACAATCAGGGTTGCTCATCCCCGGTGTGTTCTACTGGCGTCGCTCCGACCGCCGCGCCCCTCGCCTTTCGGCGCTCCGGAGGGCCGGCCTCCGGTCTCGCCCCGGCACTTGCGGTGCCGCCCGGAGGGGCGGTCGTAGCTTTCGGACCTTTCGGTGGACGTTCCCGCAGCCGGATGGGCATCCGGCGACCTCGAGCGTGTCCCCCCCGCCGGGCTCTCGGGTACCGCATCTTCGGAGAACACGACCCGGTCTGCGGGGCACCCCGAGTTGCGCCGGAGCGGCGTCCCGTGCGGGTTCGCCCCGCCGATGCGAAATGACGAGCGGCCGCGGAGTCGAGGGACCGCGATCGGGCCTCTTGGACGCCGTTTGCAACGGCCCCCGACCGGGCCCGGAGAACCTTAAGGCGGAAGGCGTTCGCCCCACCGGATGCGTGCCAACGTCTCGCCGGCTCGCGGAGAAGACCAGACCGGCGCACGACGCCTTGCGCTGGGCGGAGGTCTCGGGCTCGCGGCGGGAGTCTTGGCGATCGCCCTTCCGCTCGTCTTCCTCTACATCGCGACCTATGATCCCGGGGGGTTCTTCGCGCTCGGGCCGACCTTCTTCCGCTACCTCTCGATCCTCCTGCTCGCCGGGGCGATTCTCTCTCTCCTCTCCCTCCTGCTTTACCGGAGAAGCTTCGCCGTCCTGCGAGCGGTGGACCCCCGCTTCCGCGTCGCTTCGGCGCTTTGCCTCGTCGGCTCGATCGGTTTCCTGCTCCTGGTGGTTCTCGCGGCCTACGTCCTCGGATCGACGGAGTCCCTCGCCTCCTGCCTACAGGGCGCTCCCTCGCACGCGCTCTCCTGCATGCGCTCGAACCAGCCCGTCGGCGCCTACTCCGGACTCGTCGGTTTCTGGCTCGGTTGGCTGGGAGGCCTCGGCATCGTTCTGGGGCTCTTCTTCGCCTCGCGCCGGTTCGTCCTCGGCACGCTTTCGGGCGGCGCGGTGCTCTACCTGCTCCTCCTGCTCGTGCTTGTGGGACCCTTCCTTGGGGCGCTCGTCACTCTTCCGGGGGCCCAGTTCCTTCTCCTCGTAGCTCCGTTCTTCGCGGTCACGGCGCCCGCGCTCGTGCTGGCCGGAGCGCGTCGGCCGATCGTGGCCGTGCGCGCAGGCTGAACGCACGGCATGAAGGTCTCCCGACGTCGACGGCGTCCCTCGCTGCCCTCCATCGCCCTCGAACGAAGCTCCCGCACCGCGGACCGCATCCGGCCGGCCGCCGTAGGTCCCCCGCGCGCAAATGCTCCCGACGGACGGCCCACGACCGTGCCCTCCGCTCCGACCGGTGCGAGGGCCGACGCCGCTCTCAACCGGTGGGTGGCGGACGGGGAGCTGCGGCTCCGAGTCCCATCTGAGCGAGCAGCGCGTCGATCCCCTCCTCGAAGCGCGGATACTCGGGCCTCCAGCCCAGCGCCGTCAGCTTGGCGACAGAGGCGGCCCGGTTCGCCCGCAGGTGCGTGGCGACCGTAGGCCCGTACTTCGCGACAGCCTCGGAGAAGCTCTCGCTCTCCGGGCGATGGGCCCCCACACGCGCGGCCACGTACGACACGAAGTCGATCCAGGGGCGCGGGTTCCCGTCCACGATGTTGTAGATCTCGCCCGGGCGACCGTCGAGTGCGACCGTGTAGAAGCCGACGGCCGTGTCCGGAAGCGAAACGAACGACCAGGCGTTCCGTCCCCCGTCGATGACACGATACGTCCGCGCGCGCACCGCCTCGAGGACCGGTCGGAACCACGCTCCGTCGCCGTACACCATCCCGGGCCGGACGACGACCACCTCGAGATGGGAGGGGGCGTTCGCCTCGAGCCCGGCTCGCTCGGTGTCGAAGTTGATGCGGGACTCCCCCTGCGGATCGACGGCGGACACTTCCGTGATCGGCCCCGGCTGGTCGGCGTACACCCAATAGCCCGATCCGACGACCAGGCGACGCGCTCCGCTGGCCCGCGCCGCCGCCACGAGGTTGACGGTGCCCTGGACCCGCACCTCTCTCTCGAGCTCGGGCAGGTCCGGGTCCATTGTCGGGTTCGCCGCGAGATGGATCAATACCCTGCACCCCTCGGAGTGCCGCTGGAGCGTTGCGCGATCGAGCACGTCCCCGACGACCGGCACGCCCCCGGCCGAACGGACCCGGTCGGCCTTGGAGGGGTCGCGGATCAGTCCACGCACTTCCCACCCCTGGCGCGAGAACGCCTGCACGATCTCCCGGCCCAGGAACCCGGCGGCCCCGGCCACGAGGGCCCGACCGGTCGGCCGGCGTTCGCCGGCGGTGGGGGGAGGTCCGGAGATCGCGGGCACGTTTCGAAAGCGAGGCAACCGTGGCGCATTGATGACTCCTCCGGAGATCGCCCCGCGGGTCCGAGATCCCCGCCAGGGCCGCGCGCTCCGGGCAAGCCCTTAGATACCGGTGCGCGGTCGCTTCCAACGGCCCAGGGCCGGGAGGTTCACGGAAGATGGCGATCGATGTGGATGCCAGCGCGCCGTGGACCGACTGAACTTCGTCCTTCCGGGTGCCGGGCATCCGCGTCCTTCCATCTCCCGTTCTCTCGGCGTGGTCCCTCCGATCGATGCCCAACGCAGGATACCTCGACGAGAGCGTGCACTGGAAGGTCCGCACGGGTCGTCTCGGGTTCGCCGAACCGACGTACCGAGACGTAGCGGAGGCGATCGTTACTTCGGGACTGGCCACGGAAGTGGGCCAGCTCTTGGGATCTGGGAAGGAGGCGGACGTCTACCTCTGCCGGGACGGACGGCAACTGCGGGCGGTCAAGGCCTACCGGCAGTACCGGACCTCGCATCGGGGAGGGGGGTCGGTCAAGCTCGAACCGATGGGGCAGCGCGCCTCGCGGGAGCTCGAGCTCCTGACATACGCGTGGCAGGGCGGGGCCCGGGTACCCGAGCCGGGTCGTCGGGTGGAGAACATGTTCTCCATGCAGTATCTGGGGACCGCCGAAGCGGTGGCGCCGAGGCTGCAGCAGGTGCACCTCGCCGACCCCGAGACGTTCCTGAGCGCTACCGTGGAGGGGATCGAAGGGCTCGCGGAAGCCGGCCTGGTCCACTCGGACCTGAGCCCGTTCAACATCCTGGTGCACGAGGAGAGGCCCTGGTTCATCGATCTCGCGGCGGCGCTCCGCGTCGACCGGCTCGGAGCGCCCCCGGGGATCCGTCTGCACGAGGCGCTTCGCTCGCTCGAGAAGGGAGCTCTCGCCCTTCGGCGATACTTTCGCAAGTACGACCTCGAGTTCGACCCGGAGGAGCTGCACCATCGCGTCCGCGCGAAGATCGAACTGTTTCGCGTCGATTGATCCGCCGGCGCGTCGAGCGGAGCGACCGCTCGGGTGGGATCGGTCTTCCTCCCGCCGGGAGGTCTCCCGGCATGCGATGGCCCGGCCGAGCGCCCGCCTCCGTCGGTGCGGATGGGTCACGGGTGGGTCCGCGCCGCTCCCGGCCGCCGGTTTGGCCGCTCCCTTCCCTAGCGATCGACCACGGGCGAGGTGCCGGCCCCTCACGGACGAGGGGCGGCCACCCAGCGCGAGAGCCGGGGAAACCGCGCCCGGCCGCTGACCCACACCCAGTGGTCCACCGCAAAGTAGCGACCGGCGGCGCCGGTGTACAACACCAGATAGACGAGCAGGTAGAGAGGATGCGGGCCGACGTCCGTCCCTCCGGGCATCTCGAACGTGCTGAGGAACTGGGTCAGCAGGAACACGATGGAGGCGGCCCCCCCCACGAGGCACGCGAGCCGAGTGGTGATCCCGAACACGAACGCCACCGTCAGGTAAGCGGTCAGAGCGGCCGTGATCCACGCGAACGCCACCGAGTGGGCCGCGACGAAATCCGCCACTCCCGGACCCCCGAGGCTCGTCGGAGCGAAGGAGAGCGCGACGTTCTGGAAGGTGAGAAAGAACTGGTTGGTCGGGTTCACGACGAAGAGGAGGTTCAGCGCCCAGACGAAGCCCACCCCCACCCGAAGGAGGTCGATCGCCATCCCCTTCGGGTCGCGGGACCAGAGCTCGGCGACCCGGTGCACCAGGTCGCGGGAACCGATTGCGCTCCCGGGTGCGCCGGCTCCCGCAGTTTCGCTCCCCCGTCCGGGCGTTCCGGCGAGGGCCCACCCGAACAGCAGGATCACGCCCAGGAGCAGCAGGAGGAGACCGGCCGGGAACGCCTCGGAGAAGAGGAACAGGCCGAATCCGACCACGACGAGACCGACACCGATCGAGAACCCCGCTCGACCGGGCCTCCTCGACGCCCGTGGGCGCGAGGCGGGGAGGGTTCGCGTCACGGAGCTCCCGGATGCGGGTCGGGGTCTTCTCTCGCTTGCTCGATCGCGGAAGGGTCCTTTTGCGTCTCGGTTCGCGTCGGTCCTACTTCGGTGCGGGACCGGGGGAGCCGAGTCTCCCGCCGGCGGCGCTCGACCCCGATCATGATCGCGGCGGCCGCGGAGAACAGGAGGGCGATCGCGGATGCATAGGCCCACGTGGGGAGACCCGAGGCCGGCGACGGCCCGAGCACGGTCACCGTCCCTTCCCCGTAGTTCGCCACGTAGAGGTATCCGGTCGAGGGGGCGTAAACGACCGAAACGGGTTCGGCACCGACCGCGATGCTGCCCACCGTCGAGGTTCCGCGGATCACGCTCAAATTGTCCGAGTGGGCATTTGCCACGAAGCCGTACCCGTCGCCCGCATCGAAGGCCATCGCATTCGGATACGCGCCGACCGGCAGGGTGGCCACGACCGCCAGCCCTCCGACCACGCTGACATTGGCCGAGTAGTAGTTCGCGACGTAGAGGTATCCTTGGAGGCTCGAGTACGCGAGTGCGATCGGATAGCTCCCGACCCCGATGGTCGCCACCACTGACGTGAGGTTTAGCACGCTCACGCTGTTCGACTCCGTGTTGGCCACGTAGACGCCTCCGGTCGCGGGAACGTAGGACACGGACTGGGGGTCCCGGCCGACCGGAATGGTGGTGACCACCGAAAGCTGCCGCACGAGGACCGCCGCATCCGCGTGCGTCGTGACCCAGAGGTCGCCGGTCCGGGGGTCGCACGTGGCGGCGATCGGTCCGGGCCCGACCGCGACGGCGCCCACGACCGAGGTGCCTTGGATCACGGTCAGGTTCTCGGAGAGCTGGTCCAGGACGTAGACGTAACTGTTCTCCGCGTCGTAGACCAGGCGGAACGGGTAGGCTCCCGTGGGTACGGTCGCCACCACGGAGGTGCCGTGGATCACGCTGACGGTATTGTCGAGCGTGTTGCCCACATACACGTCGCCGTCGCTCGCGTCATAGACCGCATAGTTCGGCCCGGACCCGACCGGCACGGTCGCGATCACGGTAAACCCCCGGACGACCGTGACGTCGTTCGAACCCGAATTGACCACGTAGAGAAGGTCGGTGCTGTTGTCGTAGGCGAGTCCGTACGGCTGGGAGTCGACCCCGATCGTCGCGATCGTCCCCAAGGGTGCCGGTCCGGTGCTCGAGGTCTCGGCGATCGTCCGAGCCGCATTCCCCGGCGGGCGCCCGAGAGCCACCGCGTGCGAAGGCGCGAAGGAGCCCATCGCCCCGGAGCCAACGGCGGGCAGGGATACGGCGCTCACCAGAGTAACGGCGACCATCAAGAGCGCAAGATGGGCGCCCCCGGCAACGCCGACGCTTCGCTTCCGAGGACGCCGATACTCCGTCATCGGGGTCGCCGGCCTCGGAGCCCGGTGCCGTTCATAGGGATGACCGACGCCTCGACCGATCGAGTGGGAGGCCGAACCACCGTCGGGGGCGACCCTGGCTTCCCGGCCGACGATCCTTCCCCCCAGGCTTCGGGGACATGCTCACGAAGGGCGGCAGCCGCTCACCGTCCGGCCACCGGGGGAAGTCGGCGAGGGAGACGGGGAAAGGCGGACGCCGCCCCTTCGAGGATCGACCGACGGGCTCGGGATCCGTCCTCCGGTCCCTCGTCGCGGACCCCTCGAGCGGTCATCGGGCCGTCTCGAGAGGAGCACCGGTTCGCCCCGACCACGGGGAACCGCTCCTTCGAACGGAGCGGAGGGTGAGCCGGCCGAATAGCTCTCGGGAGCGCGCTCGTTCCCCGCGACGAACGTCATCGACCGGCGCACCGCCGCGGGAGAGCTACCGGCGACCACGGGCAGGGAGGATGACGCTGGGACGAGGACGTTCGTGCAGGGGGCAGCGTCCCCCCGGGCCGATGGGTCGCTCCCGCGGTCTGCCCCGCCCGTCGCTTCGGGTGCCCCGGGAACGGCGCCCTGCACCGCGCCACGCCCGCGCACCCCCTTATCTAGAACGGTCCCCCTCCCGGGCCGATCCCGTGAGTCGGACACCGATCTCTGCCTCGCTGGGTGCGGTCCGTCGCCTGATCGTGACGAAGCAGCACCTCTCGGGCCCCGGGCCGAGCCGCGCGAACCCCGAAGAGATCGTTGCGATGGTCCCCACGCTTCCGTACGTCCAGTGGGATCCGGTCGGGGTGGTCGCACCCTCCCACCTCCTCTCGATCTGGGCCCGACTGGGCCCCTTTCCGAGTTCGGTCCTGGACCGCTTGATGTGGGAGGAGAAGCGGCTTCTTCTCCTTTGGACACCGATCGCGAACCTCGTCGCGACCGACGACTACCCCCTCTACGCCTCGTTGATGCAGCGCTTCCCGGACTCGCTCTCCGGTTCGTGGGGTTCCCAGCGGGAACGGGCCAGGAAGTTCCTCACCGGGCACGGGAGGCTCCGCAAGAGGATCCTGAAGGAGCTGGAGTCCGGACCCCGCCGCGTGAGCGAGTTCTCCGACCATGCTCGGACACGACGGAATGACGGCGAATGGACGCCCCGGAGCGACGTCGCCCAGCTGCTCGAGTATCTGCACATGAAGGGCGAAGTCATGGTGGTCGGCCACGCACGGAACCAGAACCTGTGGGGGCGGACGGATCAGTTCCTCCCGCCCTGGGTGGAGAGGCGACCGCTCTCGGCGAGCGAAACCGACCGCGCGGCGGTCCAGAAGGCGATCCGGGGCCTCGGCGTCGCCACGCCGAGGGAGATCAATTACTACTATCTCCGGGGACAATACCGGGACCTTCGCGGAGCGGTTCGGGACCTCGAAGACGCGTCCCGGATCCACCAAGTGGTCGTCCGCGGCGTCGTCGAGAAGGAGACCCGCTACCTCCACGACGACGACGTCCCGCTCCTCGAACGCCTGGAAAGCGAGACGCTCGAGCCCCGTGTCGCCCTCCTCCCCCCGTTCGACAACATGGTCCAGATGCAGGGGCGCGCGCAGACGCTGTTCGGGTTCGACTACGTCCGCGAGCAGTTCCTCCCTCCCGAGAAGCGTCGGTTCGGAATGTGGGTCCTCCCGATCCTCTCCGGAGAGCGTTTCGTGGGTCGGATGGACCTCCAGTTCGATAGGGAGGGTCGGGAACTCCGCGTCAAGGCCATCTTTGCCGAGCGAGGCACGCCGCCGGACCGGGATGCGGCCGTGGGGCTGAAAGACCAGCTGGAGAGCCTCGCGGGCCTTCTCGGCGCCCAAGCCGTGAAGCTCCCATCCCGAGTGCCGGGTCCCTGGAAGGAGGCCCTGCACGGAACCGCCGTCCCCCGAGGCTCCGGTCATTGAGCCGAGCGGGGACGCAGCGCGTCCCGACCGAGGCACTCGGGGTCGGGTCGTGCGTAGTCCAAGGCCCTTCGAGGCCTGGCGCGCAGTACGGAGGGGTGCCCCCACGGAGCACACTACCGGGCATGCGGCGAGTCGAAGGGTCGGTGGGTGGGCTGATAGGGAGGAACCGCCTCCGACGGCGAGGGGAAGCCGATGGCCCGAGCGCGCAAGGAGACCGACTACGAGATCCGAACCGCCTTCGATGTCCCGCTCGAGTTTGCCTTCCGTTGGTGCACCGACTTCACGACCGACGATGCGAGATACGAGTCGGAATCCTATCAGCGGCGGATCCTGAGCCGGTCCCCGCGGCGGGTGGTCTACGAGGACTTGGAGGACACCGGGAAGGGCTGGGTCTGGTCCCGTCACACGGTCCGGCTGAGCCCGCCGTACCGATGGCATTCGGACTCGACGGGGAGCCACCGGGAGATCCATCTAGATTACCGGCTCACCCGGATCTCCGATGGACGCACTCGGCTGGTCCTGACGGCCCGCCGCCGCCCCACCGTCATCGGAGAGAAGAATCCGTCCAAGGCACGCTGGGAAGGCGCGACCCGGCGCTCCTGGGCGAAGCTCGGCAGGGCGCTCGAACGGGACTTCCGGAACGCCCGATCCCGGACGAAATGAACCGGGAGCGCGTCCGCGACGCACCGGCAGTTCCACGGGACGATCCTCCGCGCTTCGGGACGGTCACCCCGCCTCTTCGCGCGGCGTAGAACGGGCGGTCAGGAGACGGATCCATGGAAGGGGAGCGCGTCCGCGAGATCGAGCTGCGGGCGACGGTCTGGGTCCCTCACGAACCCGCGCGCGTCTGGACGGTGTGCTCGACGAAGACCGGACTCGAAGGATGGTGGAGCCCGAAAGAGCTCCGGACCCGTGTCCTCAAGTGGGAACTGCGGCGGGGGGGCGGGATCGTGCTCCGGGTGCGTTACCTCCCAGCCCTCCTCACCCCGGGAAGTGGGGAGGCGTGTCGTGCCGCTGGGGTCCCCGTCGTCCTCACCATGCGGGGGAGCGTACGCGAAGTCGTCGAGCAACGCCGGATGGCGTTCGGTCTTGCGCTGGACCTGGGGAGCGGCGGGGACGAAACGGAGACCGTCACGACGCTCGAGCTGACCCCGGAGGGCTCCGGCACGCGGATCACCGTCGTCGAGCGAGGAGCGCAGACCCCGCATGGGGTCGCGCTGGGACCGAAGATCCTGGAGGGCCGGCTGGAGCGGATCGCCCGCGCCCTAGAGCCGGCCGCCCCACGTTAGAGAGCCGAACCACACGGGCGGCGCTCCGAGCCTTTCGGCGACGGAGCGGAGCCCGCGGGAACCCTTCCGCCCGGGGACGACAGGCTGAAGTGGCCGGTGTCGCTCCTGTGCTTCCGAAGTGACCGACGAGTGGGTCGAGTGGCACCGCGGGTATGAGCAAGACACCAATCAGTCCCGACGACTGGCCACAGTAATCCAGCTTATCCGGCAGGCTCTGGAGGCTGCTCCCCCGGGCCCCATCCGGGTGGTCAGCCTCTGCGCCGGTGATGGACGGGACCTCTTGGGAGCGCTCTCCGCGCACCCCCGGTCCGACGATGTTCGGGCGCGCCTGGTCGAACTCGACCCGGAGCTCGTGCACCGCGGAGAAGAGCGCCTCCGGCGCGACGGCACGCGGGGGGTCGAGTTTGTCCAGGGCGATGCCTCCACCACCGAGGCCTTCGAGGGAGCCGTTCCAGCGGACCTCGTCCTGGTCTGCGGGGTGTTCGGGAACGTCACGGATGAGGACGTTCGGAACACGATCTCTCATCTCCCCGAACTCTCCGCCGCCGGGGCGACCGTCATCTGGACCCGCGGACGGTTCGCACCGGACCTGACCCCCACGATTCGCGCGTGGTTCCGGGACGCGGGGTTCGACGAACTCTCCTTCGTGCCGGTGCCGAACTCAACGGCTTCGGTCGGCGCGCATCGCTTGCGGGCTCCGCCCCGGCGTCTCCCATCCTCTACGCGGCTCTTCACCTTCTTGCCGAAGGAGGCCCGGCCCTCCGAGCAGCACACGGGCTCGGCGGGCTGACCCGCCGTCGCCCCTCCCGAACAGTGCCGCCAGGATTGTAAGCGCCGTGCCGAGCCCCGAGGGGGACCCTCGGGAGGCCCACCGGCCTGCTCTCATGCCGCCGAGTCTCCGTGCCGACCTTCGGTAGAAAGGTTGGGGGGTGGGGCCATCCTCGGGGTTAGGGGCCCTTCCTCCGGTCGACCGCCTTGCGATCACCGCGGACTCGACCGGAGCGACCCCACCGAACGACCCGCCCCTCGCAGAGCGGGCCGGTCCGCAGAAGCTTCGTCAAACAGCTTCGACGCCACGAAGATGTAGTCAAGACGCCATAGAGCGTCGGGAAAGAGCAAGCCCCTCCGGGACTGTTCGGCCTTCAACCGAAGAGCTCCCCAGGAGGAAAGGGCCTCTTCGGAAGGCCTGAGGGACGAACGCGCCTCGAGCTTGCTCTTTCCCCCCATCGGGAACAGGAACGTTCCGGCGAGCAGGCGAAGCCGAATCCGGGGCGTCGGACGGGCCTCGTCGAGTCGCCGTCGGTCCCCGCCTTCCGAGACCCTCCGACCGGTACGCCTCGCCCGGCGAGGGCGCGCCGCCACGCTCAAGGCTGGCGACGCCTCGCGCGCCTCGAGAGGGACGCATGACCGAAACGGATGCGCGGATTCCGAGCCGAGGCCGGGAGATCGACTGCTACCTCGTCACGCCCGATGAGGTCCGGCCTCGGCATCCCGCGGTCGTCGTGATCCACGAGATCTTCGGCCCGGACGCACACATCCGCGACGTCACCCGGCGGTTCGCGGGCCAAGGGTACGTCGCCGCGGCGCCGAACCTCTTTTCCGGCGACGACGCCCGATTGCTGACGCCCCAGAACATCCATCGAGCCCTCGCCTCCATGGCGACCGTGCCTCCCGAGGTGCGGCGGGACCCGGCCAAGATGGCGGAGTTCGCCGCCGCCCAACCCGTCGAGATCCGGCCGATCATGGAGGTCTTCGGGCGGGTCAATCAACCCACGGCCCAGGTCGGGTTCGCCCAAGACCTCCTCGCGGTCACCAGGTTTCTCCGCGGGCTCCCCGGTGTGGACCCGGCGCGCGTCGGGTCGGTGGGATTCTGCTTCGGCGGGTCGCTGTCAGCTCGCTTGGCCACCGTGGATCCCGAGCTCCGCGCCGCGGTCATCTTCTACGGCCAGAACCCTCCGCTGACCGACGTGCCGAAGATCCGTGCGTCGATGCTCGGACTCTACGCAAGCGAGGATCCGGGGATCACCGGGACGGTGCCCCAGCTGGCGGAGGCGATGCGCCGGGCGGGGCTCCGCTTTGACTACCACATCTACTCGGGGGCGAAACACGCCTTCTTCAACGACACCCGGCCGAACTACCACCGGGAGAGCGCGGTCGACGCCTGGCCGCGGGTGCTCGCCTTTCTCGGGAAGGAGCTCGGCGCGTGAGCCGTCGGTCGGTCGGCCTCGTTCGACCCCCCTCGAACCTCGAGCCCACGCTGCGGTAGGTGGCCGGACCATTCCCGGGGGGCATCGAAGCGCTCATCCGCACCCGCCGTAGCGATCCGGACGATGGACGCGACCCTGTGGATCGTCACGCTGGTCGGCTCGGCGGCGGCGGCCCTCACGACCGCCGCCTTCGTCCCGCAGGTGATCCGTGTCTGGAGGCTGAAGGATGCCCGGGACATTTCGTTCCCGACCTTCGTGATCTTCTCCGTGGGACTTGCCGGTTGGGTGGGCTACGGGACGCTCGTGGAGTCCGTTCCAATCATCGCCGCGAACTCGTTGACGCTGATCTTGGCGCTCGTGATCCTGCTTCTCAAGGTCAAATTCGACCGTGCGGCCCATCCGAGGCCCGATTAGTCCGACGGATCGACTGGGGCTCGTCCCGTCCGGCCGTGCGAACGCTCCCGCGACGCACGCTCCGAAGGGGCGACCACCATCTCGAGGACCAGGATCACGATGCGGAGGGCGAGGCGCCGACCAGCCGCTCGGTCACTCCCTCGAGGGTCGCGACCTAGGGTCGGGCGCTCGCCATAGTGACGACGCGGACCGTGGGCATCCCCGCGAAGACCGCGACGTCCCCGAGCCGAAGTGCTCGGAGGCTCGAGCGAAGGGAGACCGAGAGGACGGCGACGAGCCGCGAGACATTCCAATCTCCCGAATTCCGCGGGTCCTGCTGCGGTACCTATCTCTGCACGTCCACAGCAATGAACGGCGCTCTTGGGCGAGCTCGTTTCGGCAGGCGTCCGTCGTCCACTAAGGGGCCCCGGCCATGGTGCGTGCTCCACCCCGCCAGAGAGGCCGAGGGTTCTGAATGCCGGCACTCGATCCAACCTCAGGCCCGACGTGCCGACGACCTCGCCCGGGGGCCGGCGCCGAGTTTACTCGACCGCCCTCGATCGACTTCTCGGTCGAACCTGCGGCGCGGATCGCGCGGAGCTCGCCCCGACGCACGCCCTGACACGGTTGGATCTTCCTCGGGAGATCTCAGGAGCGGGGGTCGCCCCGGTCTGAAGTGCCGACCGCCCGGTCGCGCCCCCGCCCAAAGGATGAAAGGCGATACTCCGTTGAGGCCGCGATGCCGAACCCGGTCGTCGACTGGCTACTCGAGCCGAACCAGCCCTCGGTCCGGTATCTTACCCTGACCCGGCTCCTGGGAAGGCCCGAGTCGGATCCCCGGGTGCGCGCGACCCGGAACGCGATCCCGACGACCGGTTGGGTCCGGGATCTGCTGAGCCGGCGGGACGAGGGAGGATGGTGGGGACACCCGAAGCATCGGATGGAGCCCCGATTCACCTCCACCCACTGGGTCATGCTGGCCCTTGCGGACCTCGGCGCGAGCCGGGAGACCGCGGAGATTGCGGCCTCCAGCGAGCTCTGGATGGGAAACTCTCCCCTGCAGGGCGGGGGGGTCGGCGGGCTCGGGAAGGGAAAGGGCCACCACTGCTACACGGCCAACATGGTCCGGGCGTTGATCCGGCTCGGTTACCGGGAGGACCCGCGGATCCGGAAGACGATGGAGTGGCTCGTCCAGACCGCGCATCCCAAGGGGGGATGGAGTTGCCGGTTCTCCACCCCGGGCCCGGCCGAGAGCCGGACACTCGACGCTTGGGAGGGGCTCGCGGCCTTCGCGGAGTACCCGCGCGCGAAGTGGACCCGGGCCATGCACGACTGCGTGGAGCGCGCCGCGGAGTACTACCTGGAACGTGAGCTGCACCGGCAGGGAGAACCGTACGAGCCGTGGTACCGCTTTCATTGGCCGACGCACTACTACTACGACCTCCTCGTGGGGCTCGACTGCCTGACCGCCCTCGGGTACGGGAAGGACCCACGACTAAGGTTCGCCCTGGACCTGCTCCGCGGGAAGCGAAGAACCGACGGACGATGGAACCACGACGCGGATCAGATCGATCCGGATCCCGAGGGCGCGAAGTGGTTCGCCGAGAACCCGGGGAAGCGACCGACCCCGCTGACGTTCGGGACGGCCGGTCGGCCCAGCAAGATGGTGACGCTTCGGGCTCTCACGGTCCTGTCTCGCGTGAGCTAGTCCCGGACCCCTCTCGGCCTCTCTGATCTCCCCGGGGTTGCCCGAACGCGCAAAGCCCCCGACGAACCTCCTCGCGAGGAGCCCCCCCGAGCCGAGCCAGTACCGCTTCAGCGCCGTCGGGCCGTGTAGACCGGGGTAAGGATCGGGATCACGACCTTCCCCCCGAACTCCTCGTCCGCGACCCGACGCATCTCCGTCAGGAACCACCGACGCCGTTTCGGAGCCAGGGAAATGACCTCCGAAAATGTCGACCACAGCTCCGTCACTTCGGCCGACGTCCGTTCGACCTTCCAGCGAACGAGTTCGCAGGAGATTCGCTCAAAGTCTCCGCTCGATCGGAGCGCGGTCACGTGCTTCTCTCGCTGCGCCGTAAGCCGCCTCCCGGTGGGGGCGCGGTATCCCCGGCCCAGAAGCGTTCGGTACAGCGGCTGGATTGCGGCGATGTACGAACACCTCCGCGACGGGTCGCCATGGCGATTTCCCCACTCCGCCCACCATCCGCCCGGCCGAAGAAGGCGAGCGACCCTTCGCAATCCTGCGCGCTCGGAGATCCAGTGGAAACTGGTGGCGGCCACGCCGAGATCGAAGCTCGCCGTGGGCAGCGACGCGGTCTCGAACGGGTGCAGTACCGGGTGAACACGGTCGCGGCGTGGACCGAGCGTGCCCAGCAAGTACCGGGCCATCCTCCGGTCGGGTTCGATGACGGTGAGCGGTCGGGCTCCCTGGTCCAATAGCCCGCGCGTGGCGATCCCGGTCCCCGCGCCTACCTCGAAGACCCGCGCTCCCGGCGTCAGACCGCAGCGGGTCCGAAGGATCTCGTACACCCGGTCGGGGTAGCCCGGGCGGGCGCGGTTGAAGGTCGCGGGATCGGCGCCGAAGACGCGGCGACCTTCGCGGAGCGGAACGGATGGGGCCATGAGGTTCGTCGTGCGGAGGCGCCCCGGCGGATGAAACCGGCGCCGACACGCTTCGCGGGACTTCTCGCTCGCCGCCGAGACCGACAGGCGTATCTGGGGAGCCGTTCGGCCAGGGGGGGCCACGGGAATCGCGCGAACTCGGCCGTCGAGGAGACCGGTCGGTCGGCGGATTCGACCGTCCCCTCCTTCGACCGACACGCGGACCTTCGGCGCTCGCAGCGGCTCGCCCCCCGGGTTTAAGCGACTCGGGGCCGTACCGTGTACCATGGCCGAACCGAAGCGACGGACGAGCCGGCCAAAGAAGTCCGCCGGCCGGTTCACGGACGACGAACGAGCTGCGATGCGGGACCGCGTCCGAGAGCAGAAGATCGTGTGGGGAAAGGATCGCGTGGCCGACGAGCGGGCCGTCCTCGCCAAGATCTCCGAGCTTCCGGAACCCGACCGCTCGATGGGACTGCGGCTGCACTCGATGGTCACCGCGGCCGCGCCCGCACTCTCCCCGAGGCTCTGGTACGGGATGCCGGCGTACACGAAGGACGGCGACGTCCTCTGCTTCTTCCAGCCGGCCTGCCGGTTCGGGGCAAGATACGGAACGTTCGGCTTCAACGACGGCGCGCGTCTCGACGACGGTGAGATCTGGGCCACCTCCTTCGCGCTCCACGGGCTGAGCCCCGAGGGAGAGGAACGGATCGCCGCGCTCGTCCGAAAAGCCGTCCGTTGATCGGCGTCGGCCCGCACGCGCCGTCTTCCGTATCCGACGCGGGAAGCGAGGCGAGCCACCGTCCGGCGCGGGGGGCCGTGCGCAGGAGGCGCGACGCTCCGGGCTTCTGAGGACGATGGGTGTCGGGCCGCGCGGGGCCCTACAACTTGACCCGGCCGATCGCCGGGGCCCATGGCTCGACGTCACTCCGGGTGGTGTCGGGGTTCGTCCCTCGGAGGCGGGCCAGTTCTCCGACCAACCTCTGTAACGGAAGGATGGAGACGAGCGGCCGGGTGAGAAGGCTGCCTCCGACGAACCTCAGGTCGGACCCCTCCTTGATTCCGCAGGAAACGACCTTGACCCCGATCTCTTCCAGCAGGCCGCGAAGGGCGGGACATCGTCCGCCATCGTCCTCGTCGGGGACGATCAGCACCGCCGCCATCCCCTTCTGGAACACGGCCGGGGTCCCGTGGAGGGCGAACTCCTCCGACATCCCTTCCGCCCAGAGGTACGCTCCCTCCTTCAGCTTCAGGGCCGCCTCCTCCGCCGTGACCTCGTCGAGCCCGAACCCGGTGAGCAGGAGATGGGAACGGGAGGCGAGGTCTCCGACGACTTCGGCCGGGATGGGCAGCGCCAGCGTCCGTTCCATCTGCTCGGGGACCCGGAAGAGGTCCGAAGTGAACTCCCGCCCGCCGTTTTCGGCGAGGGGCGCGACAAGAAGCCCCAGGACGGCGAGAGCGGTAACGTAGGAGACGGTGTGAGTACTGGCCGTCTCATCGCGGCAGGTTCGGAGCACCCGGTCGCCAAAGGGGTGCTCCGCGCCATATCCGGTCACCAGGACGGTGCGGGCGCCGACCGACTTCGCCCGCATGAGTACGCGGTTCGGATACGTCTTGGTACCGCGATGGCTCACCACCACGATCTGGTCGTCGGGCCGCAGCGGACCGGAGAGTCCCAGCCGATGGGCCTCCAGCGCGACCGGACGGACCCGACCTCCGGTCAATTGGGCCACCCAGGCGGCCGCGATCCGGCAGGCGTGCAGCGACGTCCCGATGCCCGTGAAGACGATGGGCCGGCCCGGATCCAGTTCCGGCACCTCCGTCCGTTCCAGGACCTCCCGCACGGCGCTTGGCTCGGAGGCGACCTGCTCGTCGAAGCGGAAGTGCGTCATCCGAAGGACGGGAGGAGCGCCCGATACTATGGTTTCCTCGCTCCCGCGCCCTGCGGTCGACCCCCGGCGGGGGACCGGATCGGCGATCCCGCGAGGATTGAAATCCCGGCGCGTCTATGATCCTTCGAGGTAGGTCGTGACCGATAGTTCGGAAGAAGTCACCCGCGGCCTGATGGAGGGCGTGATCGAAGCCCTTACGGACAAGCACAGCCAGCTCGACGTTCGATTGGACGGACTAACGCTCTCGCTGGGCGACAGTCGCCTCGGATTGCACCTCTCGGGGACGCTCTCCGTCTCCGTCCACATGCGGGACCTGACGGACGCGGAGAAGGAAGCGCACTCCTCCGCGACGGTGGCCCGGCTCCACGGTTAGAGATACCGCCGCAGCTTCCACAGCGCCGCCGGCGCCACGTGCACGTGACCGGTGAGCGCGCTCGCGTCGCGCCCCAGTCGGATCACCTCCTCGGCACCGTCTCGGAATCGCACGCTCCAGCCGGAACGGGCCAGCGCCCCCGGTATCCCGCGCGCCTCCCAAAGGTTGACGTGGCTCTCGCGGAGAAGCGCGCGTCCCCGGGGACCGTGCTCGAGCCACGAGCCCACCTCCACCGTCAATGTCCGATGTTCTCCGTCCAGCTCGGCGAACGGTCGGCCATCCACCGTCGCACGGACCGCGCCGCCGGAGATTCGCCCCAAGAGCCGCACGAGGTCCTCCGCGGTCTGACGCGCCGTCATCGTCTTCGTCCGGAGCGCATCGCCCCCAGGCGAAGTCGCCCGAGCCTACGCAGAGTCCGGACCCGGCCTCCCAACTCCCGCCTTGAGATAACCATAGAGGGTGCGCCCGCGGCCCGGGGGGCCGCTGCGGTGCGATCGGATCAGGAGGAGGGGCGCAGCTTCTGGCTCTCGGCCTCGGAGAACGCTCGCAGTGTCTCGGTCTCGATGTTGCCCGAGGCCCCGGCGGCCATCAGGAACCGGACCACGAGCTCCTCGGTCGGAGACTCCAAAAAGAGCACCGAGTCGAACCGACCCAGCGTCGAATACGGGGTGATCTTGAGCCCGTGATGCTCGAACTCGCTCCACGTCCGGTCGCGGGCCTTCAGGGCTTCGGGCATGTTCTGCTTTGCCCGGGGGGTCAGCTTGACGAGCACGATGTAGCTCGGCATGGCTGGGCATCCGGCGCGGCCTATTTAACCCTCCAACGCCGGTGCCGGCACCGCACGATCGTGCAGCGTCGGCGCGAGCTCGAGACGAGCCTGCGAGCCTTCGGCAAGACCCCTCCCACCTAACGGGGCTCACCCCGCGCTTTCCGGCCCCGATCGCTTCGCGTCGCGACACGTCGACGGCCCGGCCGCTCAAGCCGCCCGGCCTCCGAGGAGCACGCCCGTTCCTGGCTCCGACCTGCCTCTCGCGCCCGGGGACGCCGTGCACGGACTCTGGGAGGCTAGCATCGATCGGTCCGAGAGAGAGGTGGGACTTCGAGGTCGGGGTGTTGCGTTCGGGCCGGTTTCGGCGCGGCACGCTGACCGAGCGCATCGCGGAGCGACACGCACCGATTCGAGATGCGTGGCTCGTCGCCATCGTACAGCGCCTATGCGGAGCCGCGCGTAGGCACGGCCACTTGCGGGGATTCGGGAGCTCCCGCGTCGTGGAGCCGACCCCGGACCTATGCCGCGGTCGTTCCGGCCGTGGGAGCCGGCTTCCCAACGGCATGGCGCTCGGCCAGCCAGAGGTCGTACGCCCGACAGAGGTTCCCCACTCCCGGGAGGATCATCGCCAACGAGATCACGACGAACCCGTTGAACGCCCAAGAGACCGGGGAGAACGCCGCTCCCAAGCCCACTATCGCACCGACGACCATCCAGGAGCTTCCCCGACCCAAGAGGGAACGCTCGGTGGGCGACGCCACTGCGAGCAGCAGCTCGGAGAGATGGCGCGCACCGTAGTAGTATATCAGCACCAGGACGGCCCCGGTGGCAAGGCTGGTGGCAACGGACCCCACCACACCCGGCACCGCACCGATACCGAGCCAGGACATTGCGCCGTTGACTCCCGCGAAGGCGACCGAAACGACGATGGCGGCCAGCACGAGAACTAGGAACAGCCAGAGGGTAGTGCGGTGATCCCTACGCGCCGTTTGGCACGAGGACTCCTGCGCGGGCCCCATCTCGGCCCCGGCAGACACCATGGCGAGAACTCCGCGTCGCCAGGCGAGTAGGCCCAGAATCGCGAACACGAGTGCGATGACCACGAGAACCCCGAGCGAAACCCCCACTGCGATCCCAACGCCGATCTGAACGGCCGTGATCCAGTCAAGGTTGAACGGCCCCCCAACTCCGGGAACCTTTCCGAAGACCCCGAGCGAGCTCAGGTAGCCCTCTACAAGGACGAGGACCGACACCGCGAGGGCCAGAGACACGAGAGTGCGGAGCCGCCCCAACGCACTGCGAACGATCGCCGCGCCCGCGACGCTCCCGCTCGGGAACATCGGCGTCGCGGCAGCGGAGCCCGCGCTCGCGGAAGATAGCATGACTAGGTCACGCAGGTACGTCGTTCTTGCAGGACTTAGAGGCGAGGTCAACCGGGGTCAACGGGAGAGGGGCGGCAGTTCCCATGCTGCGCCGAACTAGGGAGTCGCCGACGTGCGTCCTTCATCGAGGTCGACCGTGGCCGAGGCCGGAAGACAGGTCTCGGGCGCGGACGACCCGGGACAGCTTGCACCTGCACTTCGGGACGGTTCGCGGTCGAAGCATCCCCCCGATCCAGCACGACACCATTATCGTCGACTCTCGACCCTGTTTCCATGGCATCGTTCGGTGGTATCACCTCTCCAACAGCGCCGCGGAATCGTTGGCCCGTCGTGAACTCGCGTCGATCACTCAACCCACCAGCCGCTCGTCGGTCGGGTTCAGCTCCGGGGTCACGCCGGGGCCGGCCAAAGTTACCTCGGTCGCCCCGCCGGCCTCGCTGAGTCCGAATGCGACCGCATCGTGAATGCGGAGCCGACACCCGCGCCACGCGTCGCCCGCTCGTGGCTTGAGGTCGCCCGTCTCGTCGGAGGTGCGCCAAGTCTCCGATGGTCGCGGCCCTCTTCACCGACCGTCACAGGGGTCGGTGCCGGCCCCACGCCTGACGTGTCGGGCGATCGCGGCCGCCCGCGACCAGGTCTCTGGTGGGTGCGATCCCGGACCCGGTTGAGAGGAGCGATGCGGCGTCCGCTCGGGCTCCCGGGAGGTCGACCACGCTCTCTCGTCCGCGGCGCGAACTCTACGCCCTCGGAGATGGGACCGAATCTGCGGGGACTTCGCCGCCTTGCCGATGGCTAGGTTCATGCACCCCCGGCTCGTGGCCCATAGAACGAATGGCCCGAAAGTGCCCGCAGTGCGGCAAGGTTGCCTGGCCGAACCACCGGTTCTGCGGCGCCTGCGGTCAGCCCATCCCCAAGGGTACGACCGGAGAATCCCTCGTCTGTACGGACTGCGGGGCAGTGGTCGAAGACGAGAACGATCGGTTCTGTACGAATTGCGGCTCCCAGTTCGAGAATTGATGGCCGGGGGCCCGGCCCGAGTGTCCCCGAAGCAACCGCAGCGGGTACCCGGTACGCTCCCGTCGGGACTCCAAACCAAGTACGAGCGGCTGACCCGAGGCCGACGGACCCGGGCCAACTTATAGCCTGTCGGGCCGCTAGACGGACGGTTAGCTGAGAATGCGCTGGGTGACGAAGAGCACCGACTACGCTCTCGGTGGAGCCTCGTTCCTTGCCGTCGGGGGCATGATGTTGGTCTCGGACTTCCTCACGCTGGCCCGCGGAGGGTCCTCCCTCACCACCTTTGCGGTTTTCGCCGGCGTCGGTGGAGCCCTCGGGGGGATTGGCGCTCGCTGGTTCTTCCTCTCGATGGCGTTCTACCGAGCAGAGCGCATCGGGGCCGGCGGGAGCCGCGTCGACCCGCGATGAGCAGCTCCGGCGATCCCGCTCGGCCTTCCTCCCGGATTCCTCGGTAGTTCACCTCTAAGAGAAGCCCGCCACGAACCGGCCGATGACCCGCCCCCGGGGGCGACCGCCCGATCGAACGTCGCCACGCGGGAGAGCTGGGGGGCGAACGGCCCCCGTGCGGGGTACTGCATCCCGAGCCGTTTGCCGAGATCGGGACCCGGGAGGCCGGCGCTCGGGTGATGGAGGCCCTTCGGACCACGGTCCTCGGGTTCTCCAAGCGCCATGTCCTCACGCGGATCAGGGAGCGCGGCGGGTCGTAGCTGGCCCGCCGCTCACAAAACGCCAACCCGTAGTTCGAGAAGTCGCAAAAGACGCGCCGGGGCCGAGTGAACGGGTCGAGGGAACGACGTGGATGGAACCGGCGCGCCGCTTCGGGCAGGAGGCGCACGATGCCGGGGTGGAGCCGGCGTTCTCCCACCGGGCGTACCGAGGGCGCCGGCACGGCCACGCGCGGAGGGCACGACACGCGGCGATGTCGAGAAGGTTCGAGGGGACTCGAGACCGGCCGTCCATCTCGCTCCGGAGCGATTCGGATCTCGGCGGGCACCGCGGAGCTCGAGAAGCCGCTCACGGGGCCCCCGGTCGTTCTTGAGCGATAGTTCAGCGGATGCTTTCCTCCCGGGACCTCGCAGCGTTCGAGGGGCGCTCGGGACTCGAGAGCGCCCGGGCACTCCACTCGAAGAAGAGGGCGCCGGGAACGGGGTGAGCCCAGTACGCCGGGATGGGTTCGAACCCGAGCTCCTGGTAGAAGTGGATCGCCGCCTCCATGGTCGAGAGGGCATCGACCCGTACTCGCTCGTAACCGAGCTCCCGCGCCCGATCGAGCGAAGCACGGGCGAACCGGGGGCCGAAGACCGGACCCCGATGGTCCGCTCGCACGTAGATGCGCTTGATCTCTCCGACCCCGGGCTCGAATTCTCGCACGGCACCGCAGGCCACGAGCTCGGCCCGATGGAATGCAAGGAGCACGTCCCCCCGGGGAGGACCATACGGCCCGGGCAACTCCCCGAGTTCCCGGTCCAAGGCCGCGATCCCGATCGGTACGGTCGCGCCCGAATCGATCCCGAGACCGGCGTGCTCGGCCATCCAGTCGCGGTACTCACGGAAGAGCCGGCGAACGACCCCCAGCTGCTTCGACCAGCTCACGGGCCGAATCACGGTCTCGGAGTAGTCGGGCGGAGGGGCGTCGCGGGAGCTGCTCATGTTCGTCGCCGGGCGGGATCGATCCCATCGCCGGGCGGCGTTGAGGAGGACCCGGGGACCCCCAGGTTCGACACGGAGGCAATCCGGGACCCCGGTGCGTCCCCGACCAAGCGCCGGGTGTGGGAGACCTTCGCGGGGTATGGCCCTAGGGCCGCTGCCCGGGTGGCCCCGTTGGCCCCATACCGCATCGCACTCCCCGTTTCGCGCAACTTCGGACCGCCTTTCGGTCGTGGGACTCTCTATCGGAGCCGGGTCGGAATATGAACCGTTCCGAGCCTCGAGCCGAAGGGTTTCGGATTGGCCGAAATCGAAAGTCCCTCGGAGAGGGATCCCGACCGACGCAATCCTCGGCGCGCCGGACCTCCCTCGATCGAATGAGATCGCTCCTGACTTCGGTTCCCGCCCTTGACCGGGTTCCTGCGTGAGAAGGCGGCATGTGCATCTCCCTTCACCCGCGAGAGTGGTTCTCGACTGAACCTCTGCCGGGCCAGATTCCGACCCGGCGCGCGAGGCCGCGTCACGGCAACGACGGCGGGCGGCCCCAGGCCCCGTGCCCACCTCCCACCCTACCTCGGGGCCGGCATCCTCGCGCTCGCGGCATTGCGTCCGCCTTGTCGGGTCGGGACCCTGCGGTGACGTCCTCGGGTTCTCGGCGACCGGCTGGACGGCGCAGCGGTCCCGCGTATGCTCCCGACTCCTTCGGAACCAACCCCTGGCAGAGGATGTCGGGAATCCCCCGCCGATCTCGGGACTCTCGGGCCCTCCCCAGCGCTCCTTTGCCGTAATGAGGGCGAACCGGTGTACGGGAACTCGGATGACCGCGGTGATCGAGGGCATGGAGGCGGTGACGGTTCACGTTCGAGACATTCGCACGGCGCGCAAGTTCTACGGCGAGGTACTCGGCCTCGACGAGGTCCAGTTCGACGGGAACGTGGGACGCGCGGTGTTCGCGATCCCGGGAACAACCACGACGCTGCGGATGCACGTCTACGATCCGGCGGAGGGCGGGCGGGAACCCGGAACGGTTTCGGGGGTGGTCTTCACTCACCGGGACCCGGTCTCCGCCTGCGCGGAGATCGCCCGGCGTGGGGGCCGGATCGTGGACGCGCCCCACGTAGTCCATCCCCCCGGGTTTACGGTGACCCTTTCGGTCATCGCAGACCCGGACGGGAACGAGTTCGTTCTCCGGTCGCCCCCCACCCCCGCGAAGTAGGGTTGCCGTCCGCCCGCCACGGGAGCGACCCGGGCGGGCCCTACCCCAAGTCCGGTCCCGGGATCCCGGTGGGCAGCAGGTCGGGGCACGGCGACCGCGGAACAACCCATATGGGACTCCAAGAGTAAGGGCACCGCACGAAAGTCGATCTCGCCGTTCCGTTCGGCCTCGCCACCGCAGGGTCCTACGGGTCCTCGGATTACCTTGCGAAGACCGCCGCCGACCGGGTCGGGTTCGTCCCGACCCTGTTGTACATGGAGTTGATCGGGACCTCCCTTCTCGTCGTCTTCGCGCTCGTCTTGGAAGGCAATCGACCCATATCGATCGGTGGGCCGCTTGTTCTCCTCGTCGTGCTCTCTGTCATCCTCGTGGCCGGTACGTTCAACCTCTATCGATCCTTCGAGTTCGGCCAGCTCTCCGTCGTCTCACCGCTCGCAAGCGGCTACCCGGCGCTCATCGTCGTGCTCTCCGTGCTCGTCCTCAAAGAACCGCTGACCGACACAACCGGCGTGGGCCTGGCGCTGACCATCCTCGGGATGGTGCTCGTCGCGCGGGCCCCGGTGGGCAGGGACCCCGCACGGCCTCCGAAGAACGCCCGACTGGGCGTGCTCTCTGCGCTCGTCGCGTTCATCGCCTTCGCCGCGTTCTACTTCGGCCTCAAGTTCGTGGTCGGACCGATCCCTCCGATCACCACGGCGGCGATCTCGCGCGGCGTGGGTGCGCTGACCGTTCTCGGGTATCTTGCGGCCGTGCGCACGTTTCGAGCCCCCCCCCGAGACCTCTGGCCCCGCTTGCTCGGTGTCGGGGTGCTCAACAGCTCGGCGACCGCGCTCTACAACTACGGTCTGGTCTTCGGCCCGTCGCTCGCGATCCTTGCGACCCTGAGCGGCCTGTTCAGCGCCGTGACGGTCGTGCTCGCGGTGGCGTTCCTCGGGGAGCGACTCCGCCGGATGCAGTGGGGCGGGGTGGCCGCGATCTTTGTCGGGGTCGCTCTTCTCTCCTTCTTCTGAGGCTGGGCTCAGGATCGCTCATCGAACGGTATCGGTAGACGTGCGGGAAGGGCTCGGGCCGCCAAAGTCGAAGTAGACGGCCGGCCAGATATCCCCCCGGCGAGCGAAGAGAACCTCGAGGGATGCGGGGGGGCACCCCCCGGCCGACGGCATCGGGCCACAGACGCCCCTACGGTCGAGGGAACCGAAGACCGCCTTTGGGGCCGGCTTCACCCCGGACCCCGAGGAGATTTAGGCCCGGCGTGGCCCCGATCGCTCCTCCGAGGGGACGCAATCTCGGAGACGGCAATCCTCTTGGCGAAGGACCCCTTTGCCCTGGAGACGTGAACCGGGGCCGTCCGACGCGACCGGCGCGCTGCGCCGCTTTGGTGGTGCTGAGCGTCTTCGCGACGTCATTCGCTCCTGGCCTCGTAGTGGCAGCCACGGCCGGTGCGCCCGCCCGAGCCCCCGAGCCGATCCCCGCACCGACCGCCGCCCCCTCGCTCCTACTGGTCGGGGTACTGACCGGCAACCTCGACGCCTTCGGCACCCCTCCGGCGATGGCGGGGACGACGATCACGGCGTACGACCGTTGTCCCTCGACGTTCGAGTCCCTCGCGCAGTGTCGGACCGTCGCGAACACGACCACGAGCTCCCAAGGAGGGTTCACCTTCAACAGCACTCAGGTCCAGAACGGAACCTCCTACGTGCTTTCCGCCTCGCGCAACGCGATCCTCCGGGGCACCGACTTTCCCGAGGGATGGGGCGGCGGAGGAGAGGTCAACGTGACGCCGCCCGATCGATCGATCTCGATGACGGTCTATCCCTACCTCGCCTACGGCAATGCGACGATCGTCCTTCCGGGCTTTTCCTGCTGGAAGGGGCTTCTCGATAGCGGGAACGGCTGTCAGAACCCGGTCCTCTCCTGGACCCAGGACGGCGCCTACTACCTCAACGCCTCGTCGGACCTCGTGTACTACTCGTTCACCGCGAGGACGGTGACGCTGATCGGCCGGTTCACGCCGCTCTACCAGTTGTTCCCGTCCTATGCGATGATCCCGAACGAGTTGTTCATCACCCAGGACGGGAGCTACATCTACTCGTGGGGGACGCTGACGAAGACCGCCCCCACGATCACCGCAGAGGCGATGAACCTCACGAGCCACCGCCGGTTCGAACACAACTTCACCTCCTTTGGGACCCCGGCGGTCGTCAACAACGGTCAGATGCAGCTGACCGGCTGGGACGGCAACGCTTCCCAGGCGACGATCATCCTCGACAACGCCTCGGTGTACGACTGGAACCTCTGGTCGGGAACGGAGCGGCTCGTCGGCAATCTCGGTTACTTCGAGGCCAACAACGCGTACTGGGAACCCGACCTTAACGCGTACGTCAATTTCGAGGCTCAGGGAAGCGCGGCCGACGCCTGGAACGAATTCCAGCTCGTCAACGCGTCCAACCCCGAATTGCGGAGGGTCGCGAACGGGACCTGGGCCGCCGGGATCGTCGTGAACGGAGTCAATGGGGTCGCCCTCAACGTGGTCGATCATCAGCTTGCGGCCCAGGTCGAGTGGACCGAGCTGGTGTTCAACTTCAGCGGAACGGGCGTACTTGCCTCGACCCCGGCCTTTCGGGGTCCCCTCTATCCCGCGGGCACCGTACCGGCGGACCCCGTCGGCATCGCAGCCGCTTCCGACCGTCCGACCTTAAGCGACGGATGGGGGTTCGGTGGAGAGATGTCGGCGGCCAACAACAACTCCTGGGTACAGTCCTTCCTCCCGGGTCACATCGGCTACGACGCGACCAACGTGAGTCCATATCCCCTCTCGTTCGAGATGCGGGTCCCGGGGAACGCCTGGTCGTTCAAGTGGCAGCAGTGGGCGCAAGAGGGACAGTTCTACAATTCCAGTTACCTCATCTCGTTCGCGTCGTATGCGTGCAATGCCGGCGCCTGTCCGATCAATGGAAGCAGCGGCTTCGCCCTCGGAACGATCTGGTGGATCTGGCGCCTGGGGCTCCCGGAATTCCCCCCCGCGACCGACAACCCGCTGGTCGACGTCTCCGCGCCCTCGCCGACGGTCGTCGACCTGAGAGCCGCCACCACGACGACCCTCGAGCTCAATTGGAGCGCACCGAGCGGCGGCCCCATCGTCAACTATACCGTAGGGTGGGAGAAGAACGGGAGCAAAGCCTGGAGCTACGATTCCCTGCCCGGCAGCGCCGGCTCCTATCCCATCACGAACCTGTCGGCCGGACAGGTCTACCGGATCGTCGTCGAGGCATGGAACCTCCACTACCATGGTCTCAGCGGAGGGGCGACCTACGCCCGGACCGCCGCGGTCTTGCCGCCGACCAACGTTCGCGTGAGCTCCATCACCAGCTCCGGCGCGAACGTGACATGGACCGAGCCCCCGGGTATTGTCACGAACGACACGGTGCTGCTCTTTTCCGGGCTCGTGTGCACGGCAACCCCCGTGCCGAGCAACACCTCGGGGCCGGCCTCGTTCCGCGACCTCAGCGGATTGACCCCGCTGACGAACTACTCGGTCGAGATCCTTGCGTGGAACGGCACGGTCGCATCGAACTCGTCGGCGTGCGTCTCGTTCGAGACCCTGATCGGGAGCGTGTCGCAGCTGTCGGTGACGGCGAGCACGTTCGACTCGCTCTCGGTCGCCTGGCAAAACCCTTCTCCCGGCTCCTTCACCGGGGTCCTCGTGACCTGGGCCACCCACTCTCCCGGCACGCCCGGCATCACGAGCGAGGTCGGCCTGAGGGTTCTGACCACGTACACCGTTGCCGGGCTCGCGGCCCAGACCGAGTACTGGATCAGTGTATCGGCCACCAACGGGACGTTCGTTTCCCCTCCGCTGACCGTTCAGGGCACGACGCAGCCCATCCTTGTGGGGAACCTCACCCGGCTGGCCGCCACGGCGACGACGAACGACTCCGTCCAGATCTCCTGGGTCGACCCACCGCTCGGAGAGCTGACCGGGATCGACGTGATGTGGGCCACCCATACGCCCAATGTTACCGGCCCCGAGACCGAAGTCCAACTGAGCGTCGTGACCACGTACAACGTTACCGGGTTGCGGGCCGAGACCGAGTACTGGATCAGCGTCTGGGCGACCCTCGGCACGCGCGACTCGATCCCGCTGACGATCCGCGCTAGCACCCTGCCGGCGACTCCCGCCGGCGGGTCCGGGGGGAGCCGCTCCTCGGGCGGCGCCACGAGCACCTTCCCGGGAGCGTTCGGATCCGGCACGCTTCCGTACCTCGGCTTCGGCGCCGTCGGAGCCGCTGCGCTCGGGGGGCTCCTGATCCGTGCCCGACGACGGCGTCGGAGCCACTAGGTCGGTGGGACCGGAACGCGGGGGACTCCTCATGCGGCCAGCGGAGAGCCGGCCGGTCGATGGGAGCGCTCGGGGACCCGGCGAACCGAACGGGAGAGGTCGGGTCTTCCGCGGGCCCCGCCGGTGCGCTCGGGATATCCTCTCGGCGTGGCCCCCGCGGGGAACCTATTAGCAAGGGCTGCGGTAGCGGGTGCCGGTAGCTTCCATGGTGACCACGATCGACCTCATGGATTTCGTCCACGAGCTTCGAGAGGACTTCTTCGAGGCGGCGGCGAAGCAGGGCTGGAAGGAGTTCACGAAGGACCGGGGGGTCAGCATGCTCTCCTTTCGTGACGTCTTCCTCCACCTTGCGTACGTGGAGGAGCAGCACGTGACCGAGTTTTGCGAGGGCCGCCCCACGAAGTGGATGCCCGAGGTCATGAAGATCCCGCGGGACCGTTATCTCACGATCGCCGCGGTCCGACGGCGCCTCCGGGAGGTCCGTCGGATGGGCGATCGCAGGTTCCCGAAGTGGAATACCCCCGAGGAGCTCGCGAAGCCCGCGGTCTGGGTCGCGTCGAAGAAGTACCCGCTGCGACTTTCGCGGGACTCCGCCCTCGCACAGTGCGTGACCGAGCATCTGCTTCACCTCGGGGAAGTGGAGGCAATGCTCTGGCAGATGGACGTGGAGCCGCCGGACACGTTCTGGATCATGCGACGCGTGCTCCGGGGGAAGTGGCCCCCTCCGAAGTCGGCGGTGTACCCGGTCCCCGTGAGGTCCCGCACTCTCCCGAGGGCGCGCGCCGTTCCGGAGTCTCGTCGATCGAACTGAGGCGCACCCGGCGATCGGTCGCCGGGAGGCGAATCTCGACTTCCCCGGTCGCGGGGGAGCCTCGGCGGGAGACGACGACGGACCCCCCGGTCCGAGCGGACCTCTGGAGTCGCGAGAAGGGGGCGTCAGCGCTATGACGGTGCATCGAACGTCCGCGGGGCCCACGGGAGCATCGATGGCGTCACGACAACCGACCGTCCCGCCCGCCCGGCACGACCGAAGCGGGCCGCTCGGATGGCTGGGAGGGCAGATCGTGCGCCATCCGCGACGGCCGATCCTCCTCTGGGTGGCGGTCCTCGCGATCTGCCTCCTTCCCGCGGCGAACGTCGGCTCGGTGATCACCAACAGCTTCAGCAATCCTCTCCCCTCCTCGGATCAGAGCGTCCAGGCCCAGAACGCCTTCGACCAGCAGTTCCCCCACGCCTCCTCGTCGCCCTCCTCGACGATCCTCCTCCTCGAAGCTCCCCAGATCGTCGGCCCTGTCGGGCGGAATGCGACGCTCGCGCTCACCGACGCCCTCGCCGCCGACCCTCAGCTCAGGAACGTCAGTTCGATCGATTCTCTCTACTCGGCCTACGCCGGCTACCTGGCCGGCCAGGTCTCGCTGGGGTGGTCCTTCCTCGGCCCGGCCCTCCACGCCTCCCCTTCCCTGCCCACGGCGGTCAACGGTACCGCCACGGTCCTCTGGGGCCCCGTGGCGACCTACTTCGTGAACTGGCAGCACCTCGTGGCGAACCTGTCGTCCGGCACCCCGCCGTCGACCGCCGACTGGCCGGCGTACAACGCGACCGCTCCGATCTTCGCGGCGAACGCGAGCGAGAGCACGGTGCTCCACGACTTCTACGACGGGAACGCCGCGGCGGTCGGGTTCAACGCGAGCGTCTTCGGAGGGTGTCTCGGGACCGGGACCCCGGCCGCCTGTGCCGACGCGGCGGCGCGGGCGACGCTCGGGTCCGTCCTCACGACGCTCTTTCCTTCCCCGACGGCCTCGTTCACCGCTCAGGTGACCCTGACCACCCTGGGCGTGCAGAACTGGACCGAGCCGCTCGCCCGAGAGCTCACCGCGTCGACCGTGCTGGGTCTCGAGATCGGCCTCCCCCCCGCATGGATCCTGACCATCTGGCAGGCGTTCCCGGCCGGCACTCCCCCCACCTCGGGGGAGGCGTACGTCTGGGCCCGGGGGATCGTCCGGACGCTCCCCCCCACCCAGTACCCTCTGCCGATCCCGACGGCGCTGCGTCAGGCGTTCGTGAGCGGTTCCGGATCCGCCGAACTCGTCGTGATCTCGTTCAATGTCGATGACACGTACTCGGTCAACGGCAGCTCGGTGACCTTTGCCGACGTCACCGAGATCGACCACGTCACGTCCCAGGTGCTCGGTGGGACGCCGGCCTTCGTCGGGATCCAGTACTACCAAACCGGGACGGCTCCCCTCGATAGCGCGACGAGCTACCTCGCCACCTCCTCGCTGAGTCTCCTCCTGATCCTCACGATCGTGGTGCTGCTCGTGATCATGCTGCTCTACTTCCGGGCCCCGGCGGCCCCCCTGCTCGCCTTCGGCATGATCGGGATCGCCCTCGTGGCCAGCTTCGCGCTCATCTTCGTGGTCGGGAAGCTCGTGACCACGTTCAACTCCGAGATCGAATCGATCATCCTCGTCTTCCTCATGAGCATCGGGACCGACTACTCGGTCTTCCTCCTCGCGCGCTATCGCGAGGAGCTGGTCCGGGGAACCGATCCGAAGGAGGCCGTCGCAACGACGGTCCGCTGGGCCGGCCAGAGCATCACGACGAGCGGTCTCGCGGTCATGGTCGTGGCCGTCGCGCTCACGCTGTCGGGGATCAGCTTCCTCAGCCAGCTCGGCCTCACCCTCCTCATCGCTGTGGCCTGCGCCCTGGTCGCCAACCTGACGATCCTCCCGTCCGTCCTCGTGCTGGTCGGACCCCGGATCTTCTGGCCGAACTCGGGCCGGCGATTCCAACGCTACGCCGAGCGCCGGACCCATAACATCGAGACGCACCGGGACTACATCGCGCGGGCCGGCCGCTCCGCGACGCGCCGGCCCCTGCTGGTGATCGGCCTCATCCTGGCGCTCTCGGTGCCGGTCGTCGCGGTCGCGCTCCAGGTCCCGGTCTCCTACGACATCACGAACATCGGGCTCCCGGCGGACAATCCGGCGCAGATCGGCTTCGTTCACCTCCAGAACGATTTCGGGGCGAGCTACTCTTCGACGAGCTTCGCGCTCGTCACGTTCACCCAATCGGTCCTCTCGGGGGGCCAACCGGACCCGGGCGTGCTGCGCGACGTGGCGGGCTTGCAGGCCGCGATGAACTCGACCCCCGGGGTCGCCTCGGTCACGACGTTCGTCGGTCCGGGGGGAGCGCCGCTCGACGCCTGGCTCAACTTCTCGCTCCTTCCGGCCGCGACGCACACGCAGCTCAACCAGTCGCTCGGCTCGTACCTCGGAGCCGACGGAAGGACCGTCCTGTTCAACATCGCGACGAACCAGTCCGGCTATTCGGCCGCCGCGATCACGGTCATCGACCAGCTGAAGCAGAACGTCGACAGCTACGCCGCCTCCCACGCGGGCATCTCGCAGGTCTATCTCGGCGGCGCGGCCCCGACGACCCAGGACATACGATCGCTGGTGAACCAGGCGACCGAGGAGATGCTGATCGGCGCCGCGATCGGCCTCCTCCTCCTCATGCTGGTCCTCCTCGGCTCGGCGTTCGTTCCGCTCCTTGCCCTCGGCGTGATCGGGCTCTCGATCCTCTGGAGCTGGGCCGCCACCTACTTCGTGGTCGGGATCCTCGAGAACGAGGCGCTGATCTTCCTCTTGCCGCTCATTCTCCTCATCCTCGTGCTCGGGCTCGGCATGGACTACAACGTCCTCCTGCTCACCCGCGTGAAGGAGGAGCGGATCCTGGGCAACCGCGGCGCCCAGGCGATCCGGGACGCGGTGACCCACGCGGGCGGAGTCATCACGGCGGCCGCCATCATCCTCGGCGGCGCGTTCCTCCTGCTCGGGTTCACGAGCCCGCTCGGTCTGCTCGCCGCGATCGGCCTCGGGATCGGGTTCGCCGTGCTCCTTCAGGCGTTCGTCGTGCAGCTGTTTTTCACCCCCGCCGTCTTGACGGTCGGCAAGGATGCGATCTGGCGGGGCCTCCGCCGCTCGAAGTAGCGGACCGTCCGGCTCCCTCGTCCCCATCGGACCCGGAGGACTCCGGGGATCCGCGGGGCAGGGATCGGCCGATCGTTCGCGAGCCCGGCGGGGCTGCCTACCGGCCCGCGGCGCGCTCGATCTCGGATCGAGCGCGCGCCTCGGACCGAAGGGGTTTACCGTCCTGCGACTACCGACGCGCATGCGGCTACGGCTGGTCGGCCGAATCAGCACGGACGATCCCTCGAAGCTTCGGCCCGCGCTCCACGAGATCGCTCGTCGGTACGAGGGAACCTACCGGACGACGGCGGAAGGTTTCGAGGTCGAGTTCGTCCGCGAGGCTCCGGACGCCCGGGACGCCAATCGCGAGCTGCTCACCGAGCTGCGGCGCGCGGTCAAGAAGACCCGGCTCCGGGCGGAGTGGACGCACGGCACCACCCTCGAGCGGTTCTTCGACTACGTGCCGAAGGGCACGCTCCGCGCGTCCGACGCTGGGCCCGCGGGGACGCTCTAGCCTCGCGACCGAGGCTTGTCCGCCGCCAAGACCCGGGCGGGAGGATCCGGAGAGTCGCTGAACCGCGGTGCGCCGTGCCGCCGAGCGTCATGGTCTCGACCCGCAGCGACCTTCGCCGGCCCCGGTCCGGCCCCCATGATCGAACCTGGCCGACGATCCACCGGGAACCGCGACGCCCTGGGAGCCTCGGCCGTCGGGACCGACACAGCCGCATCGAACGCCCGGGAGCCGTGGAAGGCCCGCGCGACGACGAGCGCGCTCCGCCCTTTGGCGCCGGAACCGCTTTGCGCCGCACGAGCTAATCGCAGGTGCCCGGACCCCATCGGGCCCTCGAACGAGGGAGACGTTCGGCGGCGGCGACCGACGCGGGCCGGTGTCCTCAGGTTGACGGGGAAACGCCCACGTTCTGAAGGAGGTGGCGGAGCTCCCGCCGTCCGATCCACGGGACCTCGAGGTACTTCCGGAGGTACGCGTCCGGCACGCCGAGCCGACGCGCCTCGACGACCGAGAAGGAGTAGGCCTCCACCTCGGTGGGACGGTCCGCGTACGGCAGGCGTGCGGGCCAGAGCTCCCGACCCTGTCGCCGCTGGAGGATGTGGAGGAACTCGTGGATGAGGTCGAGATAGACGTCGATCGGGGGCCCCGTCCTCAGGTAGTCTTGCGAAACGACGATCGCGTCGTCGTTCGTCTCGACCATCCGGAAGCCGGCGGCGCGGACCTCGGGCGGCGTGCGCCGCGGGGCGACGTACATCCACCCCGGTCCCTCGCTGAGATGCGCCCAAGTCTCCCGGGCGGCCCGGAGGACTTCTCGGTTGGTCCCCGGATACTTCTGGAACGGTACGGTACGCTCGAGCCCCGGGAACACCTCGAGGAGCCGGTGCCGGCCCGCGGGCTTCGTCCGATCGGGCTCGAACTCGGGGGGCGCGGAATAGCCGGCCCGACGTCGGGGAGAGCTCGCGGGCGGACGCGTCTCGCGCGGTCGACGAACGGATGCCATCGGACGGAGCCCTCCCGAGAGAACGGACCCGGGGACCGAGGCTCGCAAGCTCATCAATCCTCCGCGGTCGTACGGACCGGACGATTCCGTCCTTCTCGGACCCACCGAATGGCGACGGCTCGGGCCGGGGTAGCGGAACGGCGGCCATCGGTCGGAACCCTGCCGGCACGGAAGCCGCTCCTACGCGGCAAACCCTCTCGACCGGACGCCGACGGTCGGGGCATCTTGGCGCCCCCGGATCGCGAGGCCTTCTGGGGTCGATGGAGTCGACGCCCGACGCCGACAGTGCCTTCCGCGTCCGACGACCTACTTGTAGGGGGCGACCCTTTTCGCTCCATGGCGGAATCCCCGGATTCGCTGAGTCGCAAGTTCGCCCGCACGATCCTGGCCGAGACGCTGCAGGTCCGGCGAGGCGACAACGTGACGATCGAGGCGTGGTCGGAGGCCCTTCCCTGGGCCGTCCCGTTCGTGAACGAGACCCGCCGGCTGGGAGCGCGCCCCGTGCTCCTGTACGAGGACGAGGCCGCGTACTGGGAGGCCCTGCGGAACGGACTCGCTCGAGCGACGGGCGAGGTGGGGGAGCACGAGTGGGGTCTCCTCGAGAACTCGGACGCCTACGTCTTCTTCTTTGGCCCGGCCGCCTGGCCCCGCTACGACGAGATATCGCCGTCCCGTGCCCTGGCCGAGGTGACCCGGTACAACGCGGAGTGGTACCGTCGGGCGAAGAAGGCGCGGATCCGCGGCGCCCGGATCTACCTGGGTCGCACGAGCCCGCTCTCCGCCGAGCGCTGGAAGGTCGACCTGGAGTCGTGGAGGGAGCGGCTGCTGCGGGCCAGCCTCGCTTCGCCCCGGGCGATGCATCGCCTGGGTCGCCGCGTCGGGGACCGGCTGCGTGAGGGAACGCACGTCCACCTTACCCACCCCAACGGCACCGATCTCGAGTTCCGGCTGGGGCGATTCCCCGTGGAGATCGACGACGCCTACGTCGACGAGGACGACCTGCGCGCGGGCAACAACCTCGCGACGATCCCGGGAGGCGTCGTCGGGGTGGCCGTCGACCATCGCTCCGCGTCCGGCCGGGCGATCGGAGACCGGCCGGTCTTCTACAACGGCGGCCGCGCGGACGGGCTTCGTTGGTCGTTCCAAGCCGGTCGGCTGATCGACCGTGCGTTCTCGGAGGGAGGACCGGAGTTCGAAGCCAGGTTCTCCGCCGCCCCGAAGAACGGACGGGACCGGCTGAGCTCCTTCTCGATCGGGCTCAATCCCGACCTCGAGAACCTTCCGCAGCTGGAGGACCAGGAGCTGGGAGCGGTTCTCTTGCGGATCGGGGGAAACACCTTCATGGGAGGCCGAAACGCGAGCCCCTTCTCGGCCTGGCTGGCCCTCCGCGGTGCCGACGTGACGATCGACGACCGGCCACTCCTCCGCGGCGGGAAGTTCGTGTAACGCCGCCGCCGCACGGTCATCCCCCCGGGGCGGACATCGCGAAGGGAGGCGCCTCTGGGGGATCCCCCAGCGCCGACGGAAAGACCTTAGGGTCTCGAGCGGTCCGACCGGCGCTCACGGGGCCAAGGTCGGCCGGCCGGGAGCACGGAAGGTCGGATCCGAATGGTGTCGTTCGCGGACGTGGCCAACTGGTTGACGGTGGCCGGCTCGATCGCGCTGATCCTCGGCGCACTGTTCATCGTCCTGCAGCTCCGCCAGAACAACCGTCTGCTCGGAATGAACGCGACCCTGATCGAGACGACCCTTCGTCAGGAGCGCTCCGACGTGGCGATCGCACTGCTCGAGCACCTCACCGACCACACGTTCGCGCACCGGCGCTGGCGCATGCACGAGCTCGTCAAGCGGTTCGCGGAGTCGAACTGGAACGGGGTGTTCGAGTCGGAGGAGGACTTCGAGGTACGTCACTTCGTCCAGATCTACGAGCTCATCGGGACGATGGCCCGGCGCAACGTCGTCGACCGGGAGATCGTCCTCGACTCGCTCCAGCACCAGGTCATCCGGGACTGGGAGGTCTTCCAGCCCCATCTCCGGATGCTGGCGGCACGGTACGGGGTCACGGCCGATTACTTCGTGAGCTTCGAGTGGCTCGCGAGCGAGTCGAAGCAACGGTTCCCGGCCTCGGCGGCGACCGTCGCGGCGCCCCGCGCCGCGGTGGGTCCCGCATCGTAGGCGGCCGGGCGACTTCGTCGGGGAGCGCTGCGCCGCCCCGAGCGCGGGCGGGCCTTTCCGGGTTCCGCCGACGCTACACGCGCAGCTCGCCCGTGACGACCTCGGCGCAGTGACCGCCGATCCGCACATGCACCGGGGCCCCGTCCCTGAGTTCGCTCGATCCGTAGATCCGGCTCGGACGTCGGACCTCGTCCCCTTGCTCGATCACGATCCGGGTCGCGGGCGGCACGACTCCGTGAAGGACCATCCAGGCCACTGCGGGGCCGGCGGCGCTGCCGGTGGCGGGATCTTCGCCCCCGGAGAAGATCATCCGTGCGTGCAGCGACGCCGCGGGATCGTCGGTCTCCCGGCAGACCAGGTAGCCGTACTTCGCATCGGTCGTCGCGAGGTAGTCGTGGAGCCGGGCCGCGTCGGGCCGAAGGTTCCGGAGGACCCGGAGCGAGCGGAACGGCACGATCGCGAACGGGTTCCCCGTCGACACGGTCTCGATGGGAAGCGTGGGGTCCCAGTCCTCCTCCGCGATCCCGAGGGCCCGCGCGACCGTGGAACGATCGTGGGTTCGGCCGAAGTGTGGGTCGTTCTGCTCCATCTCGCCGAACGGGCGGGCGCCTTCCGAGGTGAACCGGACCGGTATCTTCCCCACCCTCAGCGCGAGCGCGATCTCCGACACTCCCCTCGACCGGGCCAGCACGTAGGCGGTCCCTAGAGTGGGGTGGCCGGCGAACGGCATCTCTCCCGCGACCGCGAAGATCCGGGTCCGGAACCCATCGGCGCGGTCCCGGGCCTCGTCGGTCGGGAAGACGAACGTCGTCTCGGAGAGGTGGGTTTCGCGGGCGATCGCCTGCATCTCGTCGTCGGAGAGCCCCTCGGCCTCGGGGAACACCGCGAGCGGATTCCCCTCGAGCGGACGCTCCGCAAAGACGTCGAGCCAAACGCACCGGAAGGTCCGGGGCATGGGCGATCCCGAAGAGCGGAGCGGCGAAACGGCTTTCGACCGCCCCGAACGGAGCGCTTCCCCCTCGCACGGTCCCCCGTGCGACGCGTCGGCCGCCCTCTGAGCGCGGCGGGTTCGGCGAGCGAGGACGCGGTCCGGTCGGCTCCCGAGCGCCGTCGAATCGGCCCGGGTCAGCGGAGAACCCGATGCTCGTAAAGGTGGATGCGGTCCCCCCAGAACGGATGCGGCGTGAGGCCCAGCGCGGCGTACGTCTGCCGAAGCGCGTCGGACGAGGGGAGGAACGCTTGCCACGCCTCCTGCCCCAGGCGGTCGGCCAGCGCGCCGAGGGCGGGGACAAGCTCCTCGGGGGTGCCTTGCAGGGGATGGACCCACATCGTCCGCGGCCGGGGCCACCAGTCCGCCTGCACCGCGGCCGCGAGCCCGCGACCGAGGTACAGCTTGCCCTCCATCGTCCACCGGTCGAGGAGGCTCGGGTCCCATCTCCCGAGACGCCCGCCGTCCGACCCGGGCATGAGGTCGCTGATCCCGTCGGTCGCCGGAAGCCACCCGAGGGCGCCGTCGGGCCGCTCGCCCGCCTGCGCCGGCCGGAGCGAGACTGCTCGGGAAGAGCTCGGGTGCCCGCATCTCAGGGTCAACTCGAGCACCGGCCGAAATCCGCTCCGCGCGAACAGGCGCTGCGAGGCAGCGTTCGTCGACTCGATCACGGCCCGGAGCTCGCGGAGTCCGAGGCTCCGCGCGTCGGACAAGAGCCCTAGGAGAAGCTGGCCGCCGAGGCCCTGGCCCCTGCGCTCCGCACGGACGCGAAGGCCGCTCACCCATCCTTCGGCTCGACCGAGATCGTGGAGCCGCCCGAAGGCGACCCACGCCTCGCCCTCCGTCACGACCCAGAGCCTTCCCTCTCGGACCCAGGCGTCGAGCTCCTCGAGGAGGTAGTCGTCCGGGTCTGAAGCTCGGAGGAAGTCGCGGAGGCGGTCGCGGTCGAGCTCGGGCTCGATGCGGTGGAGCGCTCTCATCGTCGTCCCTCGGGCCCCGTACCCGAAGTGCCGGGGGAGGAGAGCGTTTTCCCTGGGTCGGTGGAGGATCGTCCGACGTGGGGAGTCACCGGACCGCGCCCCTCCCTCCTACGTCGGACCCGGAGGGCCGTGGGCGTCGCCTCCGTCGGATCGCCGGTGGACCTCGGGGAGAACTATCGGAACCGTCCCGGGTCGAAGATCGAGAGGTCGTAACCGGGCGGTTGGCCCCGCACCAGACGGGCGACAACTTCGCCAATCACGCTCGTGAACTTGAACCCGTGACCGGAGCAGGCGCTGACCACGATCACGTTCGGATGGTTCGGGTGGCGTCCCAGGAGAAAGTGGTGATCGGGGGCGTTCGTGTACAAACAGGAGGTCGCCTCCGTCTCCCGGGGCACGAGGCCCGGCAGCGATCGCTCCACGAAGCTCCGTACCGGACCGGCCTCCGTGTCCGTGAAGCCACGGTCCGCTTCCTCGGGGGTCGCCGAGAACCTTCCCCGCCAGGTCCCGACCTTCACCCCGTCACCGAAATCGGGGACCCCGTACGTCTCGAACTGGGGCGCACGGTCCCACAGGAAGACCGGCATCCGGTCCGGGCGGGCAAGGTCCGGGTCGAACGCGGGGAACCACAGCATGAACTGCCGCTCGATCGTGAGCGGGAGCGCGAGTCCGGTCGCGAGGCCCGCGGTCCACGCCCCAGCGGTGAGCACGAGCGACCGTCCCCGGTGCTCGCCCGAGAGCGTGCGGACCAAGACCCCGGCGCTGTCGGCCGACCACCCGCGGACCCGCTCGCCGTAATGGAGCTCGGCGCCGCCCTCGGCGGCCCCGGTGGCGTGGCCGAGGACGCAGTTCTCGGCAAAGAGGGCTCCCGCGTTCGGGTCCCATACCGCGAGCTCGTCCGGCGCGAGCGCGAACTGCGGGAACCGCTCCCCCACCGCGTCGGGAAGGAGGACCTCGTGGGGCAGGGAGTGGGCCTCGGCGGAGCGGATCGCCCCCGACACGAGACGGGTGTCGCGTCGGCCGAGGATCAGCGCACCGGTCGGATGGAGGATCGGGAGCTCCGAGCGCGTTTGCAGTTCGTGCCAGAGCTCCCGGGCCCGCCGGACGAGCGGAACGTACTCGATACCCTCCGAGTACGCGGTCCGGTAGATCCGGGTCCGCCCGTGCGACGAGCCGTGGGCATGCGACGGACCGAACTGTTCGAGGCCGAGGACGCGAGCGCCTCCGCGGGCGAGATGGAAGGCGCAGGAGGATCCGGCACCCCCGAGGCCAACGACGATCGCATCCCAGGTCGTCATCCCCCCTTCTGCCTCACCGCTCCGGGTCGGACAGGACCGGGGCGGCATAAGCGCGGAGACGAGGCACCGAACCCGCAACGACCATCCCGTCCCGGCGTTTTCGGGGATTCTTTATCGTTCGAAGGGTCAGCGCGGGCCATCGTCGGAAACCCGGAACATGGCAGGACCTCGCACCGTGCGCGCAGTCATCGTGGGCGACGTCGCCGGGATGGCCCTACCGGGAGTCGCGAGCGTTTTCGGACCGGGGAGTCCCTCGGGCTTCCTGCGGGCCGCCGTCGTTCGGTCCGGGTCGGGAATCACCGACGGATTCTCCCGGCGGGGCCGTCGAGGAATTCGTTACTGATTGCGGTAACGATTTATGGGACGGGAAACTCGGGTCCCCCGTGTTCAGCCGTCGCGAACGGGAGTATTTGCGGCTCCTCGTGGATCACGGGGAAGGGACGTCAGCCTTGGAGTCCCTGTTCCCGAACCCGGTCTACCGGCGCAAGCTGGCGTGGGGGATCCGCCGCAAGGTCGCGAGCTCGCTCGCGGACTGGGAACTCTACGCGGCTGCGGTACGGAGGGCGCCGCACCTCTGGGTTAGGAACGCGCCCCTTCCCGGCGGCGAGATCCCGCTGGTACGCGACCCGTTCGTCTCCGTGCTGCGCGCGATACGCTCCGCCCTCGCTCCTGTCCGGAAGGATCCTCCCGGGAACCAGAGGCGCGGCGGGGACGAGGAAAGAACATGACCCCATGGCTGAGCGTTGGCATCGGCGTCGGCGCGATCGTGCTCGTGGTGCTGATCTACGCGATCCTGAACCTCCGCGTCAATCGGCGGATGGGCGGGCACGGGATCGTCCACCGCTCCCGTCTCACCTGCCCGAAGTGCGGCCAGACGTTCGATTACGAGTGGGTGCCGGGGGCGGCCGCGACCGCGGTTCGGCTGGGCTCCTCCCGCTACATGGCGTGCCCTCTCTGCCACCGCTGGTCGACCTTCAACATCGTGAACACGATCCTTCCCGAAGGCACCGCGGGCCCGACGCCTCCCCCCTCGGGGTAGGCCCTCTCGGATCCCCGCGGTCGGCCTCCCCGGCGCGGTCGGCGTTCCGGCAGGTCCGGCCCGAGGGCTCTTGAACCGATAGGGACTCTATCCGCCCGCGGAGGCGGACCCTCCCCAGGTACGAGCCCCATGTCGATGCCGCCGACCGAGGGACCCCGGACGGCCCGACGGGTCTGCTACCTCAGCCGCACCCGGGGATGGATCGACCCGGAGCACCCCCGTCGCCCTACGCACGAGGTGAACCTGCTCGCCGTCGCGATCGGCGCGCCGGTGTGGACCATGGGCACGGCCTGGGAGTCGATCTTCCACAAGCTCATTCCCCTCAGGGTCGCCGAGGCGTTTCGCCGCGCGATGGTCCGCGCTCGGTTGACCGAGGAGGACGTCTCGGTCCTTCGGGAGACCGCCAAGCGGCTGGATATCGACCTCGTCGTGCGCGACTAGGGCCCTCCGCCCGGCGGCGCGCGCCGGTCGCGGTGGTCCCCCATGAAGCTTTGAGAAGCGGACCGTCCGTTCGGTCCGATGGCGCCCGCCTCCGACGGGGTCGTTCGCCGGGTCCGCTCGGAGGAGCCCGGTCTCTTCCGGTCCCTTCGACTTCGGGCGCTCGAGACCGACCCTCTCGCCTTCGGCAGCACCCTCGCCCGGGAGAGCGCGTATCCGCCCGAACGGTGGGCGACCTGGACCCGCGAGGGCGCGGAAGGGGAGCGGACGGCCACCTGGGTCGCGGAGACCGCGAATGGCGAGTCCGTCGGCATGGCGGGCGTATTCTTCCTTGACGGCGAGTTCCACGTCTGGGGAATGTGGGTCGCCCCACCGTACCGGGGGACCGGGTGGGGCGGGAGGCTGCTCGACGAGCTCCTGCGCTGGGTCGCTACGACGCTTTCCGGGGCGCGCGTGCGCCTCGAGGTGAACCCGGAGCAGGAGGCGGCCGTGCGGACGTACCTCTCCCGGGGGTTCCGGTTCACGGGCTCGCCGCGGCCGCTCGGTCACCATCCGCCGGCCGCCGTACGGGAGATGGTGCGGCCGCCGGGAGCGTAACGACCCCGTCCCCGGAACCGAGCGCTCGGGTCCGGCACAGCGGTGCCCATCGCCGCGGCAACGAGGTCGGCACGGCCGCTCCAGGGAGGTCTTGTACGCGGGAACTTCTCGCTAGACAGGAGTCCCCGGGACCTGTGCGCGATACTCGAGTGGCGCTCCTCGCGACGCTCGTGGCCGCCGGCTGCTGGGGCCTGAGCGGGACCGCCGCGCAGGCGCTCTTCGTTCGGTTCGGTTTCCCCGTCCTCGGGCTCGTTTCGATCCGGATGCTGAGCGCGGGAGCGCTCTTGCTGCTCCTCCTGCGGCCGGGCTCCCGCCCCGCGCTGACGGGGTCGTTCCTGGTCCTCGCGGTCCTCGGAATCGGGGGCTCCCAGATCACCTACCTCGAAGCGATCCAGTACTCGAACGCCGTCACCGCCACGCTCCTCCAGTTCCTCTTCCTCCCGATGGTCGCGGCCTACGAGGCCGGGACGGGGCGGATCCGCTGGTCGCCCGCGTGGAGCGCGACCGTGGGCCTCGCCGCGGTCGGGACCCTGCTCCTCGTCGCGGGCCCCTCGACGACCTCCTTCGGAATCCGGGTCACTCCGGGAGGACTCCTCTTCGGCCTCCTTTCGGCCGTCGCCGGGGCGTACTACTCGCTCGCGGGCGGTCCGCTCGCCCAGCGGCACGGCCCCTGGCCGGTCACGGCCTGGGGCTTCCTCCTGGGAGGGGCCGTGACCCTGCCGTTCGGCGCGGCCGCCCTCGCCCAGTACCGGCTCCCGGCCGGCACCGGCCCGATCGCGGAGGTCTCGGGGCTCGTCGGCTTCGTGGTCGTGTTCGGGACGCTGCTCGGCTACGGCCTCTATCTCTACGGACTCGGTCATCTACCGGCGACCGAGGCCGGCGTTGCGGCGTCGGTCGAGCCGATCTCCGCGGGGGTCGCGACCTACCTCTTCCTCGGGGTGACCCTCACCGTGGCCCAGTACGCCGGGGGCGCGCTGATCCTCGTCGCGGTCGCGCTCCTCGGGGCCCGGAAGGCGCGCGGCGGCGGGCCACCGGCCCCCCCCGAGAAGGTCCGACCCCCTCCCCCCAAACCGTTATCCTGAGCGCTTGGTGCGCTCCGGGAGATGGGCGACCCCCTCCCGCCCCCAGCGGAGGTACCCCGGCGGCTTCCGTCGTGGTCGAGCGAGCTCTGGCGGAGGCTTCCGCCCGTACGGCTCGCCTGGATCGTTCTCGCGGGTCTCGGTGCCTACGAGAGCTACGTCCTTGCGGGTCTCGGACTCCTGTCGCTCGTCGCGCTCCCACTTCTCGCGGCCGTCGCCGATCTCGCGTTCCAGCGGGTCCGGTTCCGCCGGCTCCGTTTCCCGGACGCGGGAATCGTCACCGGGCTCTTCCTCGCGCTCCTCTTCCCGCCGACGGCGCCGCTCCTGCTGGCCGGTGCCTCCGCCTTCGGGGCCGTCGCGCTGCGCCACGTGCTGCGGTTCCGGGGTCGGCCGTGGTTCAATCCGGCCGCGGCCGGGGTCCTCCTCGGAACGCTTCTCTTCGGACTCGCCCCGGCCTGGTGGGTCGGGATCGGACCGTACGGAGAGGTGGCGATGCTCGCGCTCGGCCTCCTGTTGATCCTGCGCCAACCGAGCTCCTGGAGGTTGCCGGCCGTGTTCCTCCTCAGCTACGGGATCCTCGCGGCGGTCCAGCATCTCGTCGCGGGGGCAACGACCGACCCGCGCGTCCTGCTGCTCCAGGCCGCGGATCCGGCGACCCTCTTCTTCGCGCTGTTCATGGTCGTCGAACCCCGGACCGCCCCTGCCGCTCCGCACCAGAAGGTCCTCTACGCGGGGGTCATCGGGACCCTCGCGGCGTTCCTCCCGCTCGTCCTTCCCTCCCTCGGCGTTCTGGTCAGCCTGCTCGCGGGCAATCTCCTCTCGGTCGCCTTGCGGCGCCACGCCGCGGAGGCGCCGGCGGGAACCTCTCCGTCGTCCTCGACCGGTCGGGCCGCGGCGAAGCGCTCGCCCAGTGCGTCGCGGACCCGCGACCGGTCGCCGAACCGCTGGCCCATCGCCTACCGGGTCAGCGCGGGACTGCTCGTCCTGGTCGTGCTCGGGGCGATCGCGGGCGCGGCTCCGACCCCCCACGCCGCCGCCCCCCTCGTCCAGGTGACGAGCCCGGGCGGGGGCGGGACCTCCGCGGCCGCGGCGTGCGCGACCGACAATCCCTCGATCCCGTCGAGCGAGCTCAGCTCCCTGCACAAGCTGCTCGGCCCTTCGGCCATCCTCTCCTACAACGCCAACACCGGGGTCGTCGTCTTCTACGACCCGGTGAACCAGGTTACGGTCACCGAGTACGATCTCTACGAGGACTACGGGTTCGCCGAGTTCAACGGCGACGACTACGCGGTGAGCGGATGCTCTCCCTAGGTCCCTAGGCCTCGGACCGGCCCGGCCAGGGATCTCGGCGCTGGAGCGCGGTAGGACATACCTATGGTGTAAACTATAGTCTAAATTGAAATTCTATATATGTGCTCTCCGCCCTGGTACCGCTGATGACGCAGCGAATCCCGACCGCCCCCGTGCCGCGGCCCTTTGCGCCGCTCTCCGAACCCTCCTCGAGCTCCTCCCGGCTCGTTACCGTGCCCGTCCGCCGTGGCGAGCCCCCCGAGCACGTCTTCCGGCGCCTCCTCGGCGCCTATCTCGGGGGCGCCGATGAGTTCGTGGTGCGCGAGCGGTCGCACGTGGGACCCGGAACGCGCGAGGCCGTCCGCAGCTTCTGCCGTCGGACCCGCCAGCCCGAGATCGTCTCTGACGGGGCCGGGACCCTTCGCCTGCGCGACCTCGCCTACGCAAGCTCGGTACCGCTCGACGAGCGCCTCGCCCAAATGGGGCGGATGGTGGTCGAATTCCACCGGGAGGCGGTGGAGAGCTGGGCGCAACTGCCGCTCGGGCCCGACGGCGCGTGGGAGCGGAAGGATGACGAGATCGACCGGGAGGCCTGGTACCTCGAGCGGGTCGCCGCGATCCGAATCCGGGAAGGGCTCGACGGCGGCCGCGTGCTCGGCGTCTGGACGATCGCCCGGAGCCTCGAGCGGATCGCGGACCACGCCTCGATCCTCGGGGACGAGGGCCGGCGGCTCGTCGACCTTCCCGGGGGGAGCACGCCGATCGTCTCGTTGAAGCAGTTCCACGGCCAGGCGATGGAGCACCTCGAAGGCGTCCTGGCGGCGAGCCGCGGCGACGTCGCGAACGACCTCCTCGACATGGGAGAGGCGCTCCTCGCCTCGGGACGTTCGCTCGCCGACCGGCTGTTGCCGACCGTCACTGGCCGCTCGATCCCGCCCGCGACCGCGGCCGCGGTCGCCCGGGTCCTCGAGTCGATCGGCCGGACGGTCGCCTACGGACAGGACATCGCGCAGGTCGTGCTCGACCGGTCCCGGCCGGGAGACGCGGCCCCCGAACGGGTCGGCCTCTCGACCGCCGCCCCGCTCGCCGGCTGAGCGGCCACGGCCGCTCGGAGGAGAGTCGTTTTCCGCCGGCACGCTTCGATGCCCGGCCCGAGGTGGTGCCGTGCCCCGACTCCCCGCCGCGCCGCAGAAGGTCCGCGTGATCGTTCTCCGGCACGGTCCGGCGGAGCTTCGGGATCCCCGCCGGTGGCCGGACGACACCCACCGTCCGCTCACCGGCAAGGGGCGTAAGGAGACCCGCCGGGCGGCCCGGGGCCTCTCCCGACTGCTTGGCGCGGTCGATCACGTCGCGACCAGTGGAGCGGTCCGCGCCCGGGCGACCGCCGAAGCGCTCGTCGAGGCGCTAAACGGAACGCACTCTCTCGAGACGTGGGAGGAGCTGGCCTCGGGCGCCCTCGCTCCCCCGATCTTCGAGCGCCTGCGACGCAGCGTCGGCTCGGGGGGCTCGATCGTCCTCGTCGGCCACGAACCGACGCTCGCCCAGTTCATCGGGCTCGCGCTCGTGGGGGAGGGGATCTCGCTCGTGAAGCTCACGAAGGGCGGGGCTGCCTGCCTCGAGTTCCCCGCCGCGCTCCGGCCGCACGCGGGACGGCTCACCTGGCTGTTGACCCGCTCCCAGCTCGCCGACGCGGGCGGCTGAGCGGCGCGCGCCGCCGGGGCGACACGCCCTCCGTCTCGATCGGCGCCCCATAGAGCGGGGCGACGAGCCGTGCGACGTCGGCATGGACCTGCTCGGGGGCCCGGTTCGCGTCGACCCGGCGGAAGCCGTACTCGCCCGCCATCCAGTCGAACTCGCGCGAGAGCCGGTCCTGGTAGAGGAAGAAGCTCTCGAACAGGTCGCGGGAGAGGGAAAGGTCCATCCCGCTCTCCCAGTAGTCGAGCGAGCCGTACTTGCCGATCGATCGGTGGAGCAGGATCTCCGGCCGGGCCTCGAGGAAGACCACCAGGTCGGGCCGGAGGGCGAACCCGTAGAGCTCCCGGGCCCAGGGCCGCGAGGCCCCCCGGGCGACCGCACGCGCCATCAGCGTGTAGATGTACCGGTCGGCCAGGACCGTCGAGCCGGCCGCGAGGGCGGGAATGATCTTGTTCTCGAGCTGATCGGCGAAGTCGACCGCGTAGAGCAGCGCGAGCGTCGTCGCGCCGAGCGTGTGGCCCTGCTTCGCCCGGTCGATCTCGGCGCTCACGAGGTCGGAGCGACGCAGTCCGGTGTCGACGACCGCGTGCCCTTCGACCTCGAGGAGGCTCTTCAGGAGCCCGACCTCGGTGGAGCGGCCCGATCCGTCGGCCCCCTCGATCACCACGAGCTTGCCCGTCCAGGGCTCGGTCGCCATCCCGGGAAGGCGGGTCCCGTACGTCCTATCGGTCATGGAGCAACTGCGCCCCCGTCGGGAAGTTCTCCAGCACCGGCGCGAGGCTCCGACGGACGTCCCGCTGGATCTCCTCGACCGAGCGGGCCGCGTCGATCACGGTGAACCGGTCCGTCTCCGCGAGCCGGTCGTACTCTCGCTTCAGCCGGCCCTGGAACCGCTCGTAGCTCTCTCGGACCTCCTCCGAGAGCCCGAGGTCCATACCGGCCTCGTAGTAGCTGATCTTGAGGCGGGAGGCGACCTTGCGCTTGAGGGTCACCTGCACCGGGACCTGGAAGTAGAAGACGCGGTCCGGCCGCGGAGCGAACGAGTAGATGGTGCGGACCCAGGCCGGGTCGCAGCCCCGGGCCGCGTCCCGGGCGAACGCCGTGTAGGAATAGCGGTCGCAGACGACCAGGTAGCCGGCCCGGAGGGGGGGCAGGATCTGCCGGTCAAAACGGTCGGCGAAGTCGACCGCGTGGAGCAGCGAGAAGGTCGTCGGGGTGAGGAGACCCTTCTTCTTGCCGCGCCGAATGGTGCTCGCCACGAGCACCGAGGAGTTCCACTCGGTGAAGAAGACCCGGTACCCCTTCGACGCGAGCCACTTTCCGAGGAGGGACGCCTGGGTCGACTTCCCGCTCCCGTCGAGGCCCTCGAAGACGAGCAGCCGGCCCGGGTAGCCGTGGTTCGGCGAGGGACGCTCAGCCATCGCGCGTGCGGACCTCGAGGCCGAATACCCGCTCCATCGGTTTGCGGACCTTCTCCAGCCAGCGGGGGTCGAGCGTCGTATCGGCCGGACTAGAAAAGGTGAGCGAGAGCGTCCGGCCTCCGGCCACGAGGTGGAACTCGGGGCCGGCGGCCGTCGTGAGCTCCGCGGCCTCGAGGATCGCGCCGAGCCGGATCGCCATCTCGAGGTCCGGCGGCCGGATGACGGGGAGATAGCCCTTCTTCCATTCGGAGGGGGGGGCGTCGCCCTGGTGGAGGTACGCCGCCATCGCGGCGAGGAGGACCTCGCGCTGCTCGAGTCCGCGGATCGGATAGTTCTCGAGCAGGTAGGCGGAGTGCTGGGCGTGGTTCCACAGGTCGACCGCCGTCCCGGCGTCATGCATCCACGCCGCGACCCGGAGCGCGAGCGCCTCGCGGGGCCCGGCCCCGACGCGGTCGCCGAGGACTGCGAGGAGGGCGACCGCCGTTCCGGCGACCTCGCGGCCGTGGTCGAGGGGGAAGGAGAACGACTCCGCCGCCGCGGCGGCCGAGCGCTCCGCCAGGGCGACGGCGGAGGCGGGAAGCTCGGCGCCGATCGCCTCGAGCGCGATCCCCTCGCGGATCCCGGTCCCCGACACGAGGAGCCGTTCGACCCGCGCGGCCCGCAGGAGCTCCTGCAGGACGACCACCCCCGCGACGACCACGTCGGCCCGGTCGCTCCCGATGCCGGCGATGGCCCGCCGCTTCGCCGCGGGCATCTCGCGAAGGAGCTCCCCGAGCGCGTCGAGGTCGCGGTCGTAGAGGGGAAAGCCGTGGACGCGACGGATCGGGTACTCCCGGAACTCGATCGCCGCCCGCGCGAGCGCGCGGATCGTCCCCCCGATCCCGTAGACGCGGTAGCCGTCGCCCCCGAACGCCTCGAGCGCGGAGCCGAGCGTCGTCCGAACGTGGTCGCGGAGCGCGTCCTCCTCCCGCGTCTTCGGGGGGTCGTGCTCGAGGAACCGCTGGGTGAGGCGGAGCGCACCGAGCGGCAGGCTCACCGAGTTGCGAAGCCGCCCGGCGCGCACCTCGGCCAGCTGGAGCGATCCGCCGCCGAGGTCGACCACGAGATCGTTCTCGAGCTCCCAGGCGCTCGCGACGCCGAGGTAGCCGTAGCGGGCCTCTTCGGTTCCCGAGAGGATCCGCAGGAGGACCCCGGTCGCCTCCTCGACCTCGCGGACGAAGTCGGGCCCGTTCTCCGCGTCCCGGACCGCGCTCGTCGCGACGGCGAGCGTCCGGGGCACCCCGAGCCGCGCGACGGTCTCCGCGAACCGACGGACGCTCGCGACGCCGCGGGCGATCGCTTCGTCGGAGAGTCGGCCGCGGGGGGCGAGGTTCGAGCCGAGCCGCGGGGCGGCCTTCGCCTCGTAGACGGCCCGGGCGGTGCCGGCGGCCGCCTCGAAGACGACGAACCGCGCCGTGTTCGAGCCGATGTCCATCACGCCGAGCGTCGTGCGTCCGGCCGACCCGTGGCGCGCTCGCTCCGCTGCCGGGCGCGCTCGGTCCACGGGCCGGGAGAGTCGTTCCGGCTCTAATCCCAATCGGCCCGGTACGCCCGCGATCTCCTCGGCCGGCCGACCGCGTCGCGCACTCCTAAACTACCCGACCGCGCTCCGCCCGGTGAGGGAGCGTGGCCATCGGTCTCGGACCCCACAACGTTGCCGTCGGCCGGCTCCGAGACGAGCTCGGCCGGCTCCTGGCCGAGGTCCGCCGCGGGACCGATCGCGTCCTCGACCGTCCCACCCCGACTCCGGCGACCCTGCACCGATTGCACCGCGATCTGCGGAGGGTGAGGGTCGGCCTTCGGTTCTGGCGCGAAACGCTCCCGGTCCCGCAGCAGGCCCGCTGGACCGCCCTCGATCGCCGGCTCCGCCACCTCGCGCGGCTCGTCGGCCAGGTGCGCGATCGCGACGTGGCGGTCGATCTCCTCTCGGAGGTCACGGACGCGGCGGAGAGCGCCGAGGACCGCGAGCGCCTCTCGCGGTTCCGCACCCGGCTGCGCGACGACGCCGGCATCGGCCGCGAGCTCCTGCGGGCCGCGCTGCGCGCCGCTCGGGACGGCGGCCTCTTCGACGAGCTCGAGCGCGAGGTCACCGCCGCCCGGACCTCCGCCGCGGGCCGCACGTTCCGCCTCGAGCGACTCCTTACGCGTCATCGTGCCGATCTCCATGCGAAGGTCGCGCGCGCCCACCGCCGGGCCCGTCGCCGGCCCTCGACGGACCGACTGCATCGTCTGCGGATCCGCGTACGACGCCTGCGCCAACTCGCCGATCTCGAGTCCGCGCTCGAGGCCGCCGGGGCGGTCACGGTGACCCGACCGCTCCGGCGGCTCCAGGAGGACCTGGGACGGCTTCACGACCTCGACGTCCTCTGGCTTCGTCTCGACCCATCGCTCCGGGCGACGCGGTGGGCCCGGGCCCTCCGCCGCGAGCGACGCGATCTGCGCCGCGAGGTCCTCGCACTCCTCGACCGCTCGCGTCCGAAGCGGGCAGCGCTGCTCGCCCCGGTCCCACTCGCGGCGGCGGCAGTGACTTAACAACGGAGGAACTCGCGCGGGCGTGGCCGTCGACCCTGACGAGCTTTCGAGCGCGATCCGGGACGCCCTCGGAGAGTCCGGAGCGCTCGGCGCCACCGTCCTCCAGCTTGCCCGGCGGATCGACGGATCGCCCGGAGGGATCCGGGCGGTCCTCGGCTCGCTGCGGGACCGGGGCGACGTGCTGCGGATCGGCCGGGGCCTGTGGGTCCTCCGGGACTACGAGCGCCTCGATGGACACCGGGACTTCGTCGATCCGGCGGAGTTCGTCGAGCGGTTCCGCTCCGAACAGGGGGTCGCGCTCGGAGTCTATCGGGGCCCGATCACCTTCCGCGCGAACGAGGCGCTGCCCGTCCACCGGTGGTGGCCGTACGTCCAGGGGTACTCCGCCGAGTTCGTCGACGGGGTGCTCGACGCCCAGGAGCTCGGCCGGGGCGCGACCGTGCTCGATCCGTTCGCGGGCAGCGGGACGACGCTCGTCGAAGCGCGACGGCACGGTGCGCGGGCCTGGGGGACCGAGCTCCTCGCCCCGGCGGTGCTCGCCGCCCGGGTGAAGACCCACCTCGAGCTCGACCCGCTCCGCCTCGAACGCGCGGCGGCCACCGTCCTCGCTCGCGCGAGGGACCGACGGGTCGGGCTCCTGCCGTTTCTGCGCGAGACCGAGCGTCAGTTCGCCCCGTCGGCCCTCGAGGAGCTGACCCGCCTACGGGACGCGCTCCCTCGCGAGGGGACCCCGATCGCGGACGCGCTCCGGCTCACGTTCGGCCGCATCCTGATCCCCTCGAGCCGCCTCCATCGCTCCCCGTGTCTGGGGTACGACCGGCGGAGCCGGTCGGACGGCCCCGGGCCGTTCGATCGGTTCGCCTCCGCGATTGTCGACGTGGCGGAGGACCTTCGGACCCTCGGACCGGAACGACCGAAGCTCGGGCCCCCCGCGACCGTCGAGGCGCGGGACGCCCGAGAAGGGTCGTGGCCGGACGGCACGGTCGACCTCGCGGTGACGAGCCCGCCGTACGTGAACGGCATGGACTATGTGATGAACTACAAGGTCGACCTCGCCTGGCTCGGGTACGCGCGCTCGTATGCGGACCTTGCCGCGCTGCGCGCGAGGGAGGTCGCCTGCGACAACCTCCCGCGAACCGAGACCCGGGCGTTCCTCGGCACCCGCGGAGCGCCGGACCCCTGGCTCGCCGAACTCCTCCCGCGGATACGGGAGAACGTCCGGCGCAAGGGGACGTACCGCCGCGACGACATGCATGCGGTCGTCCACCGGTACTTCGCGGACCTCCTCCCGGTTCTCGCCGGCGTCCGGCGCGCGCTCCGTCCGGGCGGACGGTGCGTGGTCGTCGTCGGGGATTCGCTGCTCGCCGGCACGTACGTACCGGGAGATCTCCTGCTCGCCCGCCTTGCCGAGCGCGTGGGCCTCGGGATCGTCGCGGTTGAGGTCGCGCGCTCCCGGCGGAGCGGGCAGCGCCGGAGCTTCGAGCTCCGCGAGACGGTCGTCACGCTCGAGCGGGCCCGATCGGCCGGCTGACCGGTACGTTCTTCGCGGGCCCCGCCCTCAGGGAGGCGATGTTCTGCCCGATCTGCGGCCGCACGATGGCCGGGCCGACCTCCGACCGGGTGCCGTACCCGATGTTCGTGTGCGCGCACGACGGGGTCGTCTACGACCGGCGCCGGGACGCCTGGCACGGACTCCCCGAGGTCGGGGCACGGCTCTGCTGCCCGGTCTGCGGAGGGATGATGGAGCGGGAGCCGAAGGACCCGCCCCACCGCATCTACTTCTGCTACCAGTGCGGGACGACGTTCGACCGAGAACGATCGACGTGGTACGGGCTCGCGTACCATCAGACGCCGGTGCGTTGAGCTCGGCCCTCGGCTTCCCCACGAGGCAAACCCTTAACGGGGGGCCCCGGCCGTGGTTCCCGGGCCGGCGGGCCCCATGACCGTCCGTGAGCGCGAACCGCACTTCCTCGAGCCCCTCCTCGGTATCGTCTTCGACCTCGACGGGACGCTCGTCCTCTCCCACCACGACTTCGGCCGAATGCGCGCCGAGGTGATCCGCATCGCCGAGCGGCACGGGGTGGTCCCGGGCCATCTCTCGGTCGAGCTGCCGATCCACCGGATCGTGGAGACCGCCCGCGAGGAGCTCCGTGCGAGCGGCGCCCCCGACGGCTCGGTCTACCGGTTCGAGGCGGAGTACCAACATCGGATCGACGCGATCGAGCTCGAGGTGCTGCCCCGCACCGTGGTCCGCCCGGGGGCCGAGGGCCTGCTGAGGACCCTCTCCGAGCGCGGTTTCCGGCTCGGCATCCTCACCCGCAGCTCCGAGACGTTCGCGCGCGGCGCACTGGCCCGCCTCGGGCTCGAGGCGTTCTTCCCCTACCTGCGGAGCCGCAGCGCCCCCGGACCGGCGAAGCCGTCCCCCGAGGCGCTTTTGCTCCTTCTCCACGAGATGGGCGTCCCGCTCGAGCGGGCGCTCTACATTGGCGACCACCTCCTCGACGCCGAGTGCGCGACGCGCGCCCGGGTCCGTTTCTACGCGGTGCTGCCGGACCCGAGCGAGGGGGCGGGGGCGACGGGGACGGAGGACCGGTTCCTCGCCGCGGGGGCCTCCGCGGTCGCGACCGATCTCGACGAGCTCGCCCGGCACCTCGACGTGGCGGCCCCGCACGCCGCGTGACCCGGAGCACCTAGAGGAACTGCGCGTACGCGTGGATGACCGCCCGTTCGGCGGTCGCCCACGCTTCGGGGATCTGGTTCCAGCCGTTCCGCTGGTCGCCGACGCAGTAGAGCCCGGGGATCGGCTCCCCGGTCCCCGCCGAGAGCGCTCGGCAGTCCTCGTCCGTGACGACGTAGCCGTCGGGGTCGAAGCGGCAGCCGAGCGCCCGCGGAATCGCGTCGTGCATGTCGTACCAGCCGAGCGCGGCGAACCCCTTGTCGTAGCTCGCCCGACGCCCGTCGGCGAACGTGACGCCGAAGCGCTTCTCGCGGATCTCCTCGAAGCCGGTCATCGCCGCGAGGACGACCTCGATGTCGTGCTCGGCGAACGCCCGGAGGAGCGCGGTGCGCTCTTCCTCGGCCGCGTCGGCCAAGAGCGGACGACCGTGGGTCAGGAGGGCGACCGAACGGGGACGGAAGTGGAGGAGGTCGAGCGCCGTGTGGGCCGCGAAGGCGTCGTGCCCGATGACCGCGACCGTCTTGTCCGGCAACGTGTGGCCGTCGCAGAAGACGCAGAAGTCGACGATCCCGGCGTTCGCCCAGGGAAAGATCGGTTCGATCCGGCCGCCGACCTCGGGGATCCGATCGACGACGCCCATCGCGAGCACGAGGGCGCGTCCCCGCGCCACGTGCGTCTGCTTCAGCCACTCGAAGGTGACCGCGTAGCCCGCGTCGCTCCGCTCGACGTGGGCCGCCCGGGCCGGGGCGAAGTAGCCAACCCGGTCCTCGTGCGCACGGACCGCCTGGACCTGGTGGTCGAGGAGGCGGTGACCCGAGATCCCGCCGGGAAACCCCGGGATGTTGTCCATCCGGGGAGCATAGTAGGAGCGGGAGTACTTCGGGCCCCGGTCGATCAACGCCGCCGTGTGCTGGAGGAGCGCGGCCTTGAGGCCCGCTTGCAGACCGGCATGCCCCGCGCCGACGACGACGAAGTCGTAGGCGTCCTTGAGGCGGGGGAGGCCCGGCATCGGACCGACCACCCGCGCCGAGGATTTGATGCCTTTCTGCCCCGAGCACCGTGCGACCGCGCGACGCGGACCCTGTCGTGACGGCAAATGTTAAGGGTCGCACCCCTCCTCGTTCGCGCCGGGTTCTCCACGCCCGAGCCGTTCCGGCCCGAGGACGCCGAGCTTCGGGGGACCCTATTTCTCGAGGACGGGACCCGCTTCGATGGCCGCGGCTTTGGCGCGGCGGTGCGCCGGGTCGGTGAGGTCGTCTTTACGACCGGCATGGTCGGCTATCCCGAATCGCTCACGGACCCGTCGTTCCGGGGCCAGATCCTCGCGTTCACCTACCCGCTCCTCGGCAACTACGGCGTCCCGCCTCCCGACGCGCGCGACGTGTGGGGGCTTCCGCCGCTCGAGAGCGGCGAGGTCCAGGTCCGGGGGGTCCTCGTGCGCGGGACGACCCGGCCGAACCACTGGTCGAGCGCGAGTTCGCTCGAGACCTGGCTCGCCCGGGAGGACGTCCCGGGGATTGCCGGCATCGACACGCGACGACTCACCCAGCACCTGCGCGCGCGCGGGGTCCTGCGCGGTACGATCGACGTCGGTCCCGCCGGCCGCGTCCCGAGCGACGAGGAGCTGCGAGATGCGATCGTGCGCGCGCCGGGCTACGCGGAGGAGAACTACATGGCGGAGGTCGCACCCGCCGGACCGACCGTGCTCGGTCCCTCCCGAGGCCCGCTGGTCGCGGTCCTCGATTGCGGGGTCAAGGCGAGCATCCTCCGCGCGCTCCTCGCGCGACGGGTCGCGGTCCTTCGCCTCCCGTACGACCACGAGGTACCGTCCCGCTGGGAAGGACGAAAAGTGGCGGGGCTCCTCGTCGGCAACGGACCCGGCGACCCGGCCCAGCTCTCCGCGACGATCGAGGAGCTCGCGCGTCCGTCGACGCGCGCGCTCCCGACCCTCGGGATCTGCCTCGGCCACCAGCTTCTCGCCCTCGCGCGCCGGGCGACCACTTTCAAGCTCAAGTACGGCCACCGCGGCCAGAACAAGACGATCGTCTTCTCGGACGGTCGGGCGCTCATCGTCAGCGAGAACCACGGGTATGCCGTCGACCCCCGTTCGCTCGACGGGAGCGATCTCGCTCCGTGGGCCACGAACCCCGACGACGGGACGCTCGAGGGGCTCCGGGACGCCCGGGGCCGGGTCCTCGCCCTTCAGGGCCACCCGGAGGGCCACCCCGGACCTCAAGAAGCCGGGTTCGTCTTCGACCGCTTTGTCGCGGCCGTGAGGCGGCGCGCATGACGCTCTCCCTTCCGAAGAAGGTCCTGCTCCTCGGGAGCGGAGCGCTCAAGATCGGCGAGGCGGGAGAGTTCGACTATTCCGGGAGCCAGTGCCTGAAGGCGCTCGAGGAGGAGGGGGTCTACGCGGTCGTCGTGAACCCGAACATCGCGACGCTCCAGACCGATCCGCCGAAGCACGGCCGGGTCTACTTCCAGCCGATCGTACCGGAGTTCGTCGCTCCGATCCTCGAGGCGGAGCGCCCCGAGGGGATCCTGCTCTCCTTCGGAGGCCAGACGGCGCTCAACTGCGGCGTCGGGCTTTCGGACTCGGGCACCCTGACCCGCACCTCGACCCGGGTGCTCGGCACGCCGCTCGCCGGGATCAAGGCGACCGAGGACCGGGCGAAGTTCGTCCGCGCGATGGCCCGCGCCCGCGTCCCGACCCTTCCGAGCAAGGCCGTGTACTCCGCCGAGGAAGCGCTCGTGGCGGCGAAGGAGCTCGGTTTCCCGGTGATGGTACGGGTCGCGTTCACGCTGGGGGGCAAGGGCGGTGGGGTCGCCCGGACGCCCGAGGAGCTCGCGGAGGTCGTCGCGCGCGGGCTGCGCGCGAGCCCGGTCGGTCAGGTGCTCCTCGAGCGATACGTGGGGACGTTCAAGCAGCTCGAGTACGAGGTCGTGCGGGACGCGAAGGGGAACGCGCTCACCGTCTGCAACATGGAGAACGTCCTCGGGATGCGCGTGCACACCGGCGACAACGTCGTCATCGCGCCGAGCCAGACGCTCACCGACTACGAGTACCAGATGCTCCGCCAGGCCGCGCTCCGGGCGGTCGAGGAGGTCGGGATCGTCGGGGAGTGCAACATCCAGTTCTGCCTCGACCCGACGAGCGAGGAGTACTACGCGATCGAGATCAACGCCCGACTCTCCCGGTCGAGTGCGCTCGCGAGCAAGGCGACCGGCTATCCGCTCGCGTACGTCGCGGCGAAGCTCGCGCTCGGCTACACGCTCCCCGAGCTCAAGAACCGCATCACCGGGGTCACGACGGCCTGCTTCGAGCCGGCGCTCGATTACGTCGTGGTCAAGCTCCCGCGCTGGGACCTCGACAAGTTCGAGCGGGCCGACCGGCGGCTCGGACCCTCGATGAAGTCGGTCGGGGAGGTCATGGGGATCGGGGCGTCGTTCCCGGAGGCGCTCTCGAAGGCGGTCCGGATGGGCGACCCGCGGGCCGACCTCTTGCCACCGCCCGAAATCCGCGCGCCGGAGGCGATCCTCGCCGACCTCGGGACCCCGACCCCCGCGGTGCTCGTCCACGTCCTCGAGGCGCTGCGGGCCGGGATCGACCCGGCGACCGTGAGCCGGGTCGCGTGGATCGACCGGTGGTTCGTCGACGCCCTCGGGGAGATCGACGCGGTCCACCGCACGCTCGCGACGCCCGCGGCCGGTCCACTCGAGGGGTTACTGCTCCGGCGGGCGAAGGAGCTCGGCCTTTCCGACCGCGCGATCGGCCGCACCGCGCGGCGCGACGAGGAGGAGGTCCGGCGGCGTCGGCTCGAGCTCGGGATCCGCCCAAGGGTCCGGATGATCGACACGCTCGCGGGAGAGTGGCCGGCCCGCACGAACTACCTCTACCTCACCTACCGGGCCGACGCGGACGATGTCGCGCCGATGCCCCGCGGCGCCTCGCTGGTCATCGGCGCGGGTCCCTACCGCATCGGCTCGAGCGTCGAGTTCGACTGGTCGACGATGAACCTCGTGGACGGCCTGAAGGCGGAAGGGGTCCCCGGGGTCGCGCTCCTCAACTCGAACCCCGAGACCGTCTCGACCGACTACGATCGTTCCGACCGGCTCTACTTCGAGGAGATCACGCTCGAGCGGGTCCGCGACATCCACGACTTCGAGCGCTTCGACGGCATCGTGACGTGCGTCGGCAGCCAGCTCGCGCAGAACCTGACCCCGCTGTTGACGATGTGCGGCATCCCGATCCTCGGAACGAGCTCGGAATCGATCGACACCGCCGAGGATCGGGCCCGGTTCGCGACCCTCCTCGAGAAGCTGCGGATCCCGCAACCGGCGTGGCGGGCGTTCCGCACGGTCGAGGAGGCCTCGGCGTTCGCCGACGAGGTCGGGTACCCCGTCCTCGTCCGTCCGTCCTACGTCCTTTCCGGCCAGGCGATGCGGGTAATCGCCGCCCGGGGCGACCTGGCCCGGTTCCTCTCCGACGCCGCGCGAGTCTCCCCGGAGCATCCGGTCGTGATCACGAAGTTCATCGAGGGGGCCGACGAGGTCGAGCTCGACGCGATCGCCGACGGGGAGCGGGTCCTGGTCGCCGGGATCCTCGAGCACATCGAGCGCGCCGGGATCCACTCGGGCGACGCCATCTTCTGCCTGCCGCCGCGGCACACCCCCGTCGCGGTCCAGGAAGCGCTCCTCGAAGCGGCACGCCGCCTCGCGCGTACGCTCGCGATCCGCGGGCCGTTCAACGTCCAGTTCCTCGTGAAGGACCGGGCCTACCAGATCATCGAGCTCAACCTGAGGGCCAGCCGCTCGCTCCCGTTCCTCACGAAGGCGACCGGGGTCCCCCTCCTCCGGGAGGCGGCGCGCGCCCTCCTGGGCCGTCCGATATCGCGCGACGGCGTCGCGCCGCTTCCCCCGGGCCGCTGGGGCGTGAAGGTCCCCCAGTTCTCCTTCCTCCAGCTCACCGGTTCCGACCCGCTCCTCGGCGTCGAGATGCAGTCGACCGGCGAGGTCGCCTGCTTCGGCCCGACGTTCTCGGACGCGCTCGTCAAGGCGCTCGTCTCGACCGGGGTCCGTCTCGTCCCGCGGCGCGGCACGGCGTTCCTCTCCGTGGGGGGGCCCGAGCTCAAACGCGACCTCCTCCCGATCGCCGAACGGCTGCGCGCGCTCGGCCTCGGGGTGGCGGCGACCGAGGACACCGGCGCCTTCCTCACCGCTGAGGGGGTCCGCCCGGTGCGGATCCTCCACAAGGTCTCCGAGCCGGACCGCCACCCGAACGTCACCGAGGCGCTCGACCGGGGCGAGATCGACGTCCTCCTCAACGTTCCGCTCTCGCTGACGCAGGAGAAGTTCGAGCGGATGCTCGAGGACGAGTACGTTCTGCGCCGCCGGGCCGTCGAGCTCGGGATCCCGCTCTTCACGAGCCTCGAGCCGTTCGCCGCCTACGTCGAGGGGGTCGCCTGGCTCGAAGAGCACCCGCTCACCGTCGAGCCGCTCTACGGCACCCCGGAGCCGGGGGCGGCGAACAGCACGCCGGTCCCGGCGCGCGCGGTGCCCGTGTCACGACGGCGCCGCCGGCGACGCGCGGTGCGGCGTGGCCGGCGGCGCGCTCCCGGCGTCTAGTACTTCAGCGGGAACTTCGTCAGCGAGTACTCCGGAACGACCGTCGAGGTGTCGAGGATCTCGGGGATCCCCCGGATGCGGTCGGTAACGAAATCGAGCACCTGGCGCTTGTTCGCCCCGGCCGTCGCGAAGTCGAGGACGACCAGCATGTCCCAGTCGCCGGTCAGGAAATGGAGCTCCTTGACCTCGGGCAGCGACTCGAGCAGGCGGCGGATCCGATCGAGGTCCCCGCCCCGGACCTTGAGGTAGGAGAACGCGCGGACGCTCTTGAGATCGGTCGGCATGATCGCCGCGAGCTCGTCCGTCGTGAACTGGTCCGTCCCTTCGAGACGGCGGCCGAGCGGCGAGATCAGCACCGGGAACTTCTGCACGCCGCGCAGGTGCTCGGCGATGAGGCGCTCGATCCGGCCCACCTTCTCGATGTCGACGACGCGCACGTGGTAGCCGCGACGCGTCGCGACCTCCTCGGTGAGCGCCATGCACCGCGACTGGTCGTCGGAGAGGAAGAAGACCTGCTCGCCGATCGACGCGCTCTCCGCCCCCTCGCCCGGGGTCGCGGCGCCCGTTCCCGGCCCGGCGAGCGGACCCCGGGAGGGGGTCGGCGGCGGCCGGTAGAACGTCGTGACCGCGCGCTTCGACTGGACGTAGAGGATCAGTTCCCGGGACTCGTCGGTCATGGACAGGCGCGCGAAAGTGGACCCCCGTATATAATCAAATCCGGCGGTCGGCCCCCGCCCGGAAGGGCGGGGGAAAAGGTTCACCTCGGGGAGGCCGGAAGCGCGCTCAGTAGCGCTTGTAGGAGTCGGAGCGCTCGCGCCCTCCGCCCCCACCGCCGCCGCTGCCGCCACCGTATCGGCCGCTGCCGCCGCCGCCGCCACCGCCGCCGTAGCCACCGGAGCCGCGGTCGCGGTAGCCTCCGCCCCCGAAGGAGCGGCGCTCGCTCTCGAACTCCTGCTGGCTCATGTCGAGCGACTGGTTGACGTCACCGACGCCCTCGGTCGACTTCGTCAGGTTCCCGTACCGGCCCACGTTCAGGCGCATGTGGCCGCGCACGAGGGAAACGTAGCCGTTGTCGACCAGGACCGTCTCGTCCTTCGTTATCGATCCGATCTGCTCGTTCCAGAGCGAAAGGATGATCGTCGCGGTGTCGTCCCCGACGACCGCCTCGCACACCTTCCGCGGGTCGCCGAACTTGCCCATGACCTCTTTCGGCTCTCCGATGTTGACCACCTTGGCCAGCACGTTCACTTGCTTCGAGTTCGGCGTCAGGTCTCGCACTTTCGTCAGGGGTTTGTCTGCCATCTCTCGTTCGCCTCTTGGCTTTCTCGCGTTGTCTGCGGGTTCGCTGGGAATCGTAGAGCGAGACTCCTCGCGCGAACACCTGTCGCAATAACTAGGACGGGCCGGACGCTCGAATAAGGCTGGGCTCTGGGATTCCTCAACCCTTCAGTGGAACCGGTCCATATAAGCCCAACTCCGTGCGTCACCCTAGCGCGGTCCGCCCCCTCCCGGGGGCGTCGCGGAGACCGACTCCCTCCAACGGCAGGCTTTTCCGAGCGCGCTCTTTGGGGCGGTCGCCGGGTGTGACGCCGAACTTCGACCTCGGGGTCCATTACTTCCTGCGCCAGGACTACGCGAACGCGGTCCGGGCGTTCCGGGATGCCGTCCGCGAGTCCCCGGACAACTCCGCCGCGTGGTCGTACTACGGGGTCTGTCTCGCCCACCTCGGCCTTGCGACGATGGCCGAAGCGGCGCTCGCCCGCGCCGTGGCGCTCTCGCCCCAGAACTCCGACTCCTGGTTCCATCTCGGGGTCGCCCGCTCGCTCCGGGAGGAGTGGCCCGAGGCGGCGAGCGCCTACCGTCGGGCGGTCGCTCTGGCACCGGACGACCTGGTCGCCTGGCACCGGCTCGGGGTCGCGCTCGCGGAGTCCGGCGACGAGGAGTCGGCCTCCGTCGCCTTCGAGCGGGCGCTCGTCCTCTCCCGGGAGCTTCCTGGCGGGGAAGAGCCGGCCCGTGCCGGCCCTCCCTTGCGCGACGATCACGTCGAGGAGGCCGGCGAGCGCGAGGGGGCGCGGGAGGCGAAGAGTTGGCTCGAGCTCGCGCTGTCGCTCTTGAGCCTCGGCGAGGAGGAGGAGGCGATCGCCGCCTACGAGCGAGCGTACACGCTCGATCCGGAGCGGGCCCAGCGCTCGCTCTTCCGCCCCATGCTGCGCCTCGTCACCGCGGTCCAGGGGGGCCCCGAGGCCGTGGAACCCCCGCTCTCCCCCGCTCCCGAGGGGCCGGAGGACGCCCGGCCCCGTCCGCTCTATCGTCGGCCCGAGGTCGGCTGAACCGGTCGCGGTGGAGCCGGTCCTACACGGGGTGCGGGGCCGCGGTCACGATCGTCGACTCGGCCCATTCCCGGGCCTTCTCCCGGGCGACCGCGTGGGACCGGTAGAACGGATGGATCCGCTCGAGGAGCTGGGACTTGCACTCGCCGCAGAGAAGGTGTCCGGAGCGGCAGCCGTCCGTGACGGCCCGGAACTTCTCCTCGCTCTCCGCGAACTGGGTCCGCCACAGCGCCCAGACCGAACAGACCTCGGGGACGGCGCCGAGCCGTCGCTGCTCCTCGACGGTCGCGCGTCCCCCCGTGAAGGCGTTGCGGACCTTGCGCTCCACGACCTCGGGCGGATCGTTGAGGAAGAGCGCGTTGTCGCTGCGGTCGCCGGTCGTCGACATCACCGACTCGCCGAGGAGTCCCGGGACCATCTGGCTGTGGAGCAACGCCGGCTTCGGGTAGCCTAGGCTCTCGGCGATGTCGCGGGAGATGCGGAAGTGCGGGTCCTGGTCGATCCCGCACGGGATAAGGCACGGCACCGCCCGTCCCTCGGCCCACGACGGCCAGAACGCCGGCACCGTCTGGAGCGCGGTGTAGAAGACGAGGCCGATGTTCTGGCTCGGCTCGAAGCCGAAGACGGCCCGCACCGTCGAATAGGGGATCTTGCGGGCGACCCGTATCGCGAGCGGATAGAGCGCCGCGATAGAGCGGGAGTCGAAGAAGGTGGCCGTCCGCTTCGGGTCGAAGCCGAGCGCGAGGATGTCGAGGAGGTTCTCGAACCCCCAGTTCGTCGTCTCCTCCCGGCTGATGCCCGTCTTCGACGACCAGAACTTCTCGTCGTCGGTGATCTGGACGTACATCGCGACGCCGAACCGCTTCTGGAACCACTGGCAGAGCGAGAACTGCAGGAGGTGGGAGGTGTGGAGCGGCCCGGAAGGTCCCCGGCCCGAGTAGAGGAAGAACGGTTTGCCGTGGGCGAAGCCGTCGAGCAGCGCGGGCAGGTCCCGGTGGGAGTAGTAGATCCCCCGCGCAAGGACCGGCGGGAGCTCGCCGCCCGCAAGATGGTGGAGCTTCGCGAGGAGCTCCGGGGTGATCGACTGCGTCCCGAACTGCTCGCGGAGGCGCTCGTAGTCGATCCGGCCCTTCACCTCGTACGGGGTGACGACGAACTCCTCGTCCTTGCCGCCCATCCTCCCTCCCCGCCTATCCTTCCGGGAAGGTGATCTTCGCAAGGAGCGACTCCCGTTCGGCGAGCGGCACCCCCGCAGTGCTCAGCGCCTCCGCGACGCAGGAGCGGGAATGCTCGAAGTGGATCGTGTGACCGCAGGACGGGCAGCTGCCGTAGCCTTGGATCAGGCGCCGGAGGCCCTCCCAGGAGGTGGACGAGTCCCGCCGGGCGAACCGGTCGACCAGGATCGCGCCCCCGGACGCGTTCTCGAGATTGGTGAGCGGAACCCGGACCGGGGTGTTGCAGATGGGGCAACGTGCCGGGTTCCGGCAGGTACACGCCATGGACGGGCGATAGGTAGACTAGCGACCTTCCCCTAAAAGCGCGTGCCCCCTGTGGAGGCATACGTTCATCTCTCCCTTCCCGCGCACCGCTCCTCGATGACCGCGGGGTCGACCGAATCGGTGTGGGAGATGCGCGACGGCCTCCTCGAGATCCTCCGCCTCCTGAACCGGGCGGAGATGGAGGAGCCGGAGGGGGAGGGTCTCGAACCCGAGGAGCTCGCCCGCCTCCTCGGCCGGCGACAGTACCCGCGGCTCTCCGAGCACGACCTCGGGGAAGCGCTCGCGATGCTGGTCGCGAACGGGTTCGCCGCCCCCCGGGACGACCGCCCCTACGCGTGGGACCGGGGCCGCCCCCTCGGCCACCGGTTCACGATCACCACCGCGGGCAAGGGATTCCTGATCGCGCGGATCTCCCGCGCGGACCGCGTCAACTGAGGCGGGCTCCGTCCCCCCCGCGTTCCCGGTACGGGTTAAGTAGGGGAAGCCGACGTAATCATCGGGCGTTATGCCAGGAGCCGATCGCCCCGATCCGATGCGCGCGACGCTGGTCGCGATCCTCCAGCAGCTCAACCGGGCCGAGTCGATGCACGAGGGCCTTGCGGTGGAGCAGATGCTCGAGCTCGGCGAGCTCGAGCGCCTGCTCGCGCGGTTCTGGGCGATCGAGCAGGGCCCGGTGAAGGTGCCGAAGGCGCTCGGGCTCCTGGTGCAGAACCACCTCGTCGAGGCCCGGCGCGGTCCCGTGTCGGCCCCCGGGTCCCGCGCCGTCGGGCCCGTCGGCTACGCGATCACGGCGAAAGGGAAGCAATTCCTGATCGAAGCGCTCGCGCGCTCCGACCGCATCTCCTGAGCCGCGGTCCCGGCCGGTCCCCCTCGCCGCCGCCGGTCCCGAGGGCGTCGTCGGCGGCGCGGGTCAATCATTAAGTATCGAATGGGTGTCCCCGCTCCCCCATGTCCCGCATCCACTCCGGTCGCAAAGGGAAGGCCGGCTCGCATCGGCCGTACCCGGTGTTGAAGCCGGAGTGGGTCACGCTCTCTTCGGAAGAGGTGACGGCCCAGGCCGTCCAGCTCGCGAAGGGGGGCGTCCCGGCCGCCCAGGTCGGACAGAGCCTGCGCGACTCCTACGGGGTCCCGTCGGTCCGCGCGGTCACCGGCAAGCGGCTCGGGGACGTGCTGGCCGACAACGACCTGCGGCCCGAGATCCCCGATGACCTCCAAGCGCTCCTGAAGCGCGTCGTGCACCTCCAGCGCCATCTCGAGGCGCATCCGAAGGACCGGTCGAACCGCCGGGGCCTCGCACTGATGGAGTCCCGGATCCGCCGCCTGGCGCGGTACTACCGCCAGCGGCGCCGGATCCCGGAGGACTGGCGGTACTCGGCCGCCGGGGCGGCGCTCCAGGTGGAGTGATGCCCTCGGGTCCGGACGGGTTCGTTCGGGATCCTCGGTACACCCAAGAATTCGAACGCGCCCGCCGGCTCCTGTTGGGACGCCCCGGTCGCTGGCGCGTGATCTACCACTACGACGCCGACGGGATCGCGAGCGCCTCCGCGGCAGTGCGCGCCCTCGCGCGGCTCGGCTACCCCACCCAGGCGACCGCGCTCGTCGGCGTCGAGCGGGAGCGGGTCGCCGCGCTGCTCGCCCGTACCGGGGGCCCCGTCCTCGTCGTCGATACCGGCTCCAGCTGGCTCGACCTCTTCGCGCGGCATCCCCACCCCGTGGTCGTCCTCGACCACCACAAGTACCCCGGCGCCCCGACGCCGCCACCGCTCCCGGAGCACGTCGCGTTCGTGAACCCGCTCGACTGGGGAGTCGACGGGATGCGCGAGATGTGCGCCTCCACGCTCACGTGGCTCTACACCGTGTTTCTCGATCCCGTGAACTGGGACAACGCCCCCTGGGGACTCTCGGGGGCGATCGGGGACCGCCAGCACGTCGGCGGGTTCCGGGGCCTCAACGCCGTCCTCGTCGAAGAGGCGGTCCGGCGTTCGGTCCTCGTGCGCCGGCACGGACTCGCGCTGTTCGGCCCCCGCCTCGCCGACGCGCTCGTGGGGAGCGTCGACCCATTCTTCCGCAAGCTCTCGGGCCGCCCCGAGGCCGTGGAGACGTTCCTCCAGGGCCTCTCGCTCGATCCGGCTCGGCCGCCGGCCGAGCTCTCGACCGAGGAGACCGGGCGGCTCTCGGCCGCGCTGAAGGCTCACCTCGCGAAGTCGCACGTCCTCCCCGAGTTCCAGGACCTCCTCGACCAGGACCGATGGTGGATCCCGTCGCTCGGACGGGACGCGGAGGAGCTCTCGAACCTCCAGACGGGGAGCGGCCGCACCCGCACCCCGGGGGTCGGCGTCGCTCTCGCCCTCGGCGACCCCGGGTCGTTCGGCCGCGCGCAGGCCGCCGAGCAGGTCTGGCGGACGGGCATCTTGAAGGGTTTGCGACGGGTGGAGGAGGAGGGGGTCCGGTCGATGCGGGTCCTGCGCTGGTTTGAAAGTCCCGACACGACCCTCGCCGGTACCCAGGCGGGCCTCTCGATGAACTACCTCCTCCCCCCCGACCTTCCGGTTTTCGTCTTCAGCGAGCAGAAGGAGGAGCCGATCAAGCTCAGTGCCCGGGGACTCCTCCGCCAGGTCGAGCACGGCCTCGACCTCTCCACCGCCTGCCGCACGGCCGCCGCGGCCGTCGGCGGGGAGGGCGGCGGTCACCGGGTCGCGAGCGGGGCGACGATCCCCGCCGGCACGCGCGACCGTTTCCTGAACGAGGCCGACCGGGTCCTCGCCGGTCAGCTGCCCGAGGGGGCCGGAGGATTCGCGTGAGCGCGACGCCGCCCCCGGAAGCTCCTCCCCCCGTCGTCGACCGGATCCACGACCACCCGCTCGAGCGGGAGATGGAACGGTCGTACATCGACTACGCGATGAGCGTGATCGTCGGCCGGGCACTCCCCGTCGGCCGCGACGGGCTGAAGCCGGTCCAGCGGCGCATTCTCTGGTCGATGTGGGAATCCGGGGCGACCCACGACCGCGCCTACCGCAAGAGCGCGCGCACGGTCGGCGAGGTCCTCGGGAAGTACCACCCGCACGGCGACCTCGCGGTGTACGACGCGCTCGTGCGGATGGCCCAGACGTTCAGCCTCCGCTACCCCCTCATCGACGGGCAGGGGAACTTCGGCTCGATCGACGGGGACGCCCCGGCCGCGATGCGGTACACCGAGGCCCGCCTGAGCGCCCTCGCCGAGGAGATGCTCCTCGACATCGAGAAGGAGACGGTCGACTGGACCGACAACTTCGACGGGACGCTCCAGCAGCCCCTCGTGCTGCCGGGGAAGGTCCCGAACCTGCTCGTGAACGGTTCCGCCGGGATCGCGGTCGGCATGGCGACCAACATGCCGCCGCACAACCTCAGCGAGATCGTCGACGCCCTCCTCCTGGTCCTCGACCAGCCCGAGGCAACGCTCGACGAGATCCTCAAGATCGTACCCGGGCCGGACTTCCCGACCGGCGGATACCTCTCGAGCGAAGGGATCCGGGAAGCGTACGAGACCGGCCGCGGGATGATCCATCTGCGCGGCACCGCCGAGATCCGCGAGCGCGGCGGAAAGGACGAGATCGTGATCACCGAGATCCCCTACGAGGTCAACAAGGCGAATCTGCTCGAGCTGATCGCCGACCTCGTCAAGAACAAGCGGATCGACGGGATCACCGACCTCCGCGACGAGTCCGACCGCGACGGAACGAGCGTTGTCCTCGAGCTCCGGCGCGGCGTGCCGACCGAGATCGTCCTCAACCGGCTCTACGAGCATACGCCGCTCGAGACGAGCTTCGGCGTGATCAACCTCTGCCTGGTCGACGACCGGCCGAGGGTCCTTCCCCTGAAGAGCCTGCTCGAGCTCCACCTCGCGCACCGGCGGGGGACGCTCGAGCGCCGCACCCGCTTCGAGCTGCGCAAGGCGGAGGAGCGCCTCCACCTCCTCGAGGGGTTCCTCACCGCGATCGACCACATCGACGAGGTCATCCGCATCATCCGGCGCTCGAAGGACGTCCAGGTCGCCGAGACGAGCCTGATGGGGAAGTTCCTCCTCTCGAGCGAGCAGGCGAAGGCGATCCTCGACATGCGGCTCGCGCGCCTCACCGCGCTCGAGCGGGAGTCGGTCGAGAAGGAGAAGGGCGAGAAGGAGGAGCTCGTCCGGCACCTCAAGGAGGTCCTCGGCTCGCCGAAGCTCCTCGATGGGCTGGTCGTCGAGGAGCTCCAGGACCTCAAACGCCGTTTCGGCGACCCGCGTCGCACCCGGATCGTCCCCGCGTTCACGGAGCGCACGCTCGAGGACCTGATCCCCGACACGGACGTCGTCGTCCTCGTCACGCGGGACGGGTACATCAAGCGCCTCCCGCTCGACCAGTACCGGCGCCAGCGCCGCGGCGGCCGCGGGCTCATCCAGATGGAGACGAAGGAGGAGGACTTCGTCATCCGCACGTTCGTGACCCGGACGCACGACAATATCCTGTTCTTCACGAACCTCGGCCGGGTCTACCGGCTGAAGGCGTACGAACTTCCCGAAGGGAGCCGCCACTCGAAGGGGAAGGCGGTCATCAACCTCCTGCCCCGGCTCAAGGACGGTGAGAAGGTGGGGACGCTCCTCCCGCTCCGCGACCTCGCGTCGGAGGGCTCCCTCGTCTTTGCGACCCGGCGCGGGACCGTCAAGCGGACGACGCTCGACCAGTTCCAGAACATCCGGACGAGCGGCATCCAGGCGGTCCTCCTCGAGGAGGGCGACGAGCTCGTGGACGTCGTCGTCGTCTCCGATGCCGCGACCGAGATCCTGGTCGCGACGCAGTCGGGCCAGCTCGTCCGCTTCCCGATCGCGGAGATCCGCCCGATGGGCCGCGCGACGTACGGCGTCATCGGCGCGCGCCTGAGCGCGGAGAAGGGCGACCGCGTGGTCGCGATGGCCCCCGTGAGCGCCCGATTCCCGACGCTCCTCTCCATCACGAGCACCGGGTACGGCAAGCGGAGCCCGACCGAGGAGTACCGCCGGACGAAGCGCGGCGCGAAGGGGGTCCGCACGATCAAGACCGGGGGCCGGAACGGCTCCGTCGTCGCGGTCCTGCCGACCACCGACGCCTCCGAGGTCCTCGTCACGACCGAGCGCGGGATCACGATCCGCATGGCGGTAAAGGGGATCCGCACGCAGGCCCGCAACACCCTCGGGGTGCGGGTCATCCGGCTCGACGAGGGCGACACGGTCCGCGACGCCGTAATCCTCGAGCCGGCGATCGACGGCGAGGGCGGCGAACCGTCGGCGGCCGTCGGGCCGTCCGCATCCGGGAACGACGAGGGTGGGCCTCCCGATCCCCCGGGGGGGGCCGACGAGGAGACGGACGAGGAAGTCGGCGACGGGGAAGAGCGGCCGGACCACGAGGACGACCGTGCCGACGAGGACGGGGACGACGCCGACGAGGAGGACGACGGTGCGTCGCCGCCCGAAGCGGGGTAGAACGGTCCTCCTCTGCCCGCAGTGCGGCTCCCCCCGCATCGCGCTGGTCGCCGGGTCGATCATGGGGCAGGTCTACCACTGCCAGAAGTGCGACTACGTCGGTTCCCTGGTCTTCGAGACCGACGTGCCGGAGGCCGAGGGGTCCGGGCCGGCGCCGTGAGGGTGGGCCCCCGCCTCAGCGATCCGGCTCGGTCGCGGCGAGGGGTTCGGGCGTCGCGGGCGCCCGGTCGGCGAGTCGGCGGGCCGCCTCGACGACCGTGAGCGCCCGGACCGTCGGTCCGACGTCGTGCGTGCGCACGATCGCGACGCCCCGCTCGGCCGCGATCGTCGCGGCGGCGAGCCCGGCCTCGAGCCGATCGAGCGGCCCCGACGCGCCCCCCAAAAGGTGGCCGAGGAACGACTTGCGCGACGCGCCGATCACGACCGGGTAGCCGAGCGACCGGAACTCCCCGGCGTGAACGAGGAGCTCGAGGCTCTGCTCGGCGGACTTCCCGAAGCCGAGCCCGGGATCGACGAGCAGCTGGTCCTCCCCGATGCCGTCGCGACGCGCGGCCGAGGTCGCGGCGTCGAGCGCGGCGTAGACCTCGCCGCGGAGGTCGTCGTAGCGGGTGTCGTCCTGCATGGTCGCGGGGCTCCCCCGCAGGTGCATGACGATCACCGCGGCCCCAGTGCGCGCGACGACCCGGCGCATCTCCTCCGACCGGAGACCCTCGACGTCGTTCACGAGGTCGGCCCCCGCGGCGACGGCCTTGGCCGCCACCTCGGGGTGCCGGGTGTCGACGGAGATCGGCACCTCGACCCGACCCCGGAGCGCACCGAGCACCGGCTCGATCCGGCGCCACTCGGCCTCCGGCGAGGTCGGGTTCGCCCTCGGCCGCGTCGACTCCCCTCCGACATCCAGGATCGCCGCGCCGGCGGCGATCTGCCGCTCGGCCTCGGCCACCGCGGCGGCCGGCTCCAAAAAGTGGCCCCCGTCGGAGAACGAGTCGGGCGTGACGTTGAGGACGCCCATCACGCGGGGGCGGTCGCCGAGGGTCAGGGTCCGGTGCGCGGCCCGGACGGTCCGGGGACCGTGGGCGACGTACGCGCGCAGGGCGTGCTCGACCTCCGCGGCGACCGCGGCGAGCCCGAACGGCTGGCGCTTGAGCTTCGGCAAGAGCCGCAGGTACTGGCCCCAGTTCGCGAGCAGGACCGTCGGCGTCGCCGGGACGGAATGGTCGGCGACGCCGCGGGCATGCGCCGCGTCGCCGCCCACCGAAAGGAGCTCCTGCTTCAGCAGCGGCGCCGCCTTGAGGGGCACCCGCTCGAGGCGGACGGGGAAGACCCGCCCCTTCCGGGTCATGATCCCGACGCCCTCGGGGTCGCTCTCGGTGCGCTCGATCTCGCGGGCGATCTCGCTCAAGGTCTCCCACTCGAGCACCCGGGCGCCGAACCGGTGCTCCCCCTCCGGGGCCGGAGCCTTCTCCACGGGAGCGAGGGATGCCGGCGCGCGGTCAAAAGGGGCGCGGGGGCGGGGCCAGCGCTTTGGTCCCCGTACCGGTCCCCCCTCCGCTGTCGATGACGCGTCGGGCGCTCCTGATCGCGATCGAAGGTCCCTCGGGGGCCGGCAAGACGACGCTCGCCCGGCGGACGGCCGAACGCTTCGGCTGGAGGCTCCTCCCCGAGGCCTACGACCGTCTCTCCCCGCGGCCGTCGCTGCGCTTCGCGGGGCCGGCGGGGCTCCTCGCGCTCGAGCGGCGACTCCTCGCCGAGGAGCGGCGTCGGTACGCGGAGGCCCTCCGGAGCACCGCGGCGGGCACGACCGTCCTTGCCGACACCGGTTTCCTCGGACCGCTGACCTACACCGCGGGCCTCGTCGCCCGGGGAGCGGCCCCCGGCCGTCTCCTGACCGACCTCCTTGAGGAGGAACAGCGGGCCCGAAGCCCTCGGGCGGCCGGGCTACCGGACGTGGTCGTCTACCTCGACGTCCCTTCCCGCCTCGCGCGGAGGCGCGGCGCGAGCGACCCGGCCGGCCACCCCGCGGACCTCGCCGGTCGCCACGCGGCGATCGGCGCCTGGGAGCGGAGGTTCTACCGGCGGGTGCTCGGGCCGGCGTTCCCGAGTGTCGTGCGAACGGTCCCGGCGTCCGGTGCGCCCCGGTCGATCGCCCGCCGGCTGGAGGCGGCCGTCCGGTCGAGCGTTCCGCTGGCGCATCCGCGCGACGCGGCCCGGGTCGCACGAACGCTCCTCGGGGGTCTCGTCGCCGACGGGCGCCCGCCCCGCGACCGCGCACGCTCGGCCGCCACCGTTAAGAAGCCCGCCCGGTCTCGCCCGGGCCCCTCCCGATGAAGCCCCTCGAGGTCCTCCAGCAGAACCTGCACAAGCGGGTCCTCGTCGAGATGAAGGGCGGACGCTCGTACCGAGGGGTCCTCGACGCCTACGACCAGCACCTGAACCTCGTCCTCTCCACCGCCGAGGAGGTCCTCGGCGGGCAAGTGACGCCGCACCCCGGCGTCACCCTCGTCCGGGGGGACTCGATCGTCTATATCTCTCCCTAGCGGAGGAGGATTCGTCGATGGGAAAGGGAACTCCGGCGCGGCGGGGCGGGAAGATCGTGCACATCATCTGCCGACGGTGCGGTCGCCACTCCTACCACCGCCAGAAGGGCGTCTGCGCGTCGTGCGGGTTCGGCTCGATGCCCCGCCGCCGCGGCTACTCCTGGGCGAAGCTGCGGTAATCCCCGCCCACCCGGGCGGCCTCGGCCGGGAGACCCACGGGTTTCCGGCGAGCGCGAACCGGAGGGGACGATCCGCCGCGCGTCGGATCCCGATCCGCGGACCGGCGACCACCGCTCCCCGACCCCCGCGGTCCCGTTCGCCCGGGCGCCGGCGCGCGAGCGAGACCCGGCCGCCTCGAACGACGTCGGTCCCGTCGTCGTCGAGCGCGATGCCGAGGCTCCGGCAGAGCCGGCCCGGTCCGCTCGGGCCGACGAGGCCCGGGGTCAGCGGCTCCCCCGCCCGCAGCAGCACGGCTTCGCCCGGCCGCGTCACCAGGTTCGCGCAGACGACCTGATGGATCCGATAGACGTAGAGCGTCCCCGGCCGACCAAACATCGACCGATTGCGTCGGGTCGGTCCCCGAAAGGCGTGGTTCGCGGGATCCCGGCCGACGTACGCCTCGGTCTCGACGATCCGCACGACCCGCGGGTCTCGGGCCGGACCGACCGAGAGGAGGACGCCGAGGAGCTCCCGCGCGACCCGCGCCGTCGGGCGGTCGAAGAACCGACGGCCGAGCCTAGAGGAGCTTCCCCCGGTCCGAGAGCGGCCGACCATCGACCGCGACCGTCGCCTCCCCGACGGTGAGCCAGGAGAGGTACCGGCAGCGGTTCCTCCCGCCGTAGAGCGAGTTCCCTCCGACCGCGATCGTCACCGTCCCCTCCTCGAGGTCCTCCGCCTGGGGAACCCCGGGCGGGAGCGCGGGGTTCAGTCCGAGCGCGAAGAGGGAAACGATCTCCCGACCACGGGGCGCGGCGACGAACTCGGTCTCGAACGCGGTCCCCCCCTCGGTGTACCAGTAGTTGCGGAGGCGTCCGCCCTCGATCTCCCATTGCCCGCCGTCGACCCGTCCGCCCGAGAGATAGCTCGGACGGTTCGCGACCACGGTGCCGGCGCTCGCCCGCTCGTCGACGGCGACCACGACGACCCCGGCCGGCGAAGTCGTCACGTGGCGTCCCCGCCGGAGGTCTTCGCGGTCGACCTGTCCGTCGTCGATCCACGGCGTGCGGCCCCGGAGACGGAGCGTGAGATCGGTGCCGTTCGCCGCCATGACCCGCAGCTCCCGGCCCCGGGCGAGAAGCTTCGCCGCCCGGGCACCGGCGGCCCGCAGCTTCCCGTAGTCGACCGCGGTCGTCGCCCGGATCAGCTGGCTGCGCCACATCGCGCCGGGGACGCCCCAGTGCTCGGCCTGGGCGTCCGAGGCGTAGCCGAGGAGGGCGCGGACCGCCCGCGCGCCGGAGGCCCTCGGGCGGCGCAGCCATTCGTCGTGGCCCCCGAGGAGCGGTTCGAGGAGGCGCGGAGGGAGCGCCCGGAAGCGCGGCCGGTCGGCCGGGCCCGGGAAGTAAACGAGCGCGTCGGACCGCGCGAGCGCGGCCCGGACGGGGGCGGAGAGCCCGGCCCACGCGCGCGCCGACGGCGCGACCTCAACGCTCTCCCAGAACGCGGCCTCGTCCTCCAGGAGGAGGAACGGCCGGGCCCCGATGCGTCGGGCCTCGGTGACGCACGCCGCCGCCCACGGGAGCGAGTGGCTCCAGGAGACGACCGCGACGTGCTCCCCCCGCTTCAGGGCGAGCGCGCTCCCGACGATCGCGCGGGCGACCGCCGGCGGGCTCGTCCCCTCGCCCGGCATCGCGGCAAGAAGGGGCCCGCTCGTCTAAATAGTGCCGGCGCGGCGGATCCGGCGGACGACGGAGCCCGCGTCGGCCCCCGGCGCGGCGAGGGCCCGGCCGACCTCGACGACCAGCGCACCCGCCGCGTCGTACGGCGGTGAGAAGCCGGACGCCCCTCGCGGGATCGCGAACCGGCGCCATCCGCCCTCCCGCCGAACGACCCGGCGGACGACCGGGCCGATCCGGCGCGCCCGGGAGAAGTCGGCGAGGTCGCGCCGCACGTCGGTCGGCACCCCCGCTCGCTCGGCGAACGCGAGCAGCGCCAGGATCTTCTCGGGTCGGTGCCGCCGGGTCCGCGTCCCCGCTCCGAGCACCCCGTTGAAGTAGAGGAACGGCCCCCCGAGCTCGATCGCCTCGAGCAGCGAACGGCTGCCGGTGACGATCCGGACGTCGGCCCGGGCGAACCGTCGGCGCCAGGCCGCCTCCGGGAGCGGAACGGCCTCGACGTGGAGGTTCGCCCCGGGCGGGACCGACGACCACGGACGCGGAGAGCGGACGAAGAGACGCGTTCCCGGCGCGGCCTCCGTGAGCGCCGCGCGCACGACGGGCGCGATCCGCTCGGCGCTGGCCGGGCTCGCGTACCACACCCACTCACGCCGGGCCGACCGCCGGCGCCCGGTACGGTCGTACCGGCCGCTCCAGAGCGGTCCCGACGCGACCGCGTTCGGGAACTCCCGGCGGAACCCGGGGCTCGGAGCGAACCCGGCGTAGAGATGCAGGACGTTCGGCCGGTCGAACGCGCGAAACCGCTCGAACGCCGTGCGGAACGCGCTCTCCTCGCCTCGGATCCGGGCCTTTTTGACCTCCCGGCCGAGCGCTCGCGACGGGAGCCCGCCCTCCCGCAGGCGTTCGCGGGTCTCTGCGGCGCTCGGCAGCGACCGGGCGAACTCCTCGAGGCTCACGTGGACCGTCCGGTCGGCACCGTAGTGCGACTCGACCCGGACCGCCTCGTCGGCCCACGGCCCCGCCCGGCCAAGGGGACCCGGGCGACGCGGAGCGGCGCTCACGCCCCAGCATGGGGTCACGGTGACCGCGGCGCGGCCCCGCCCACACACACGGTCGGTGCGCACCAGCGTCGGCCAGTCCCACGGCCCCTCGACCGAGGAGGGAAGCGGCCGTCCGGAAAGCCGCAGGAGGTAGATCGGGAAGCCGGCACGCGCGAGGTACCGGCCCGCCGCGAGCACCTCGTCGATGTCCCCGAGCCCTCCGCCGATCACCGCGGGGAAGAGGTAGACGTCGACCGGCACCGCCGGGCCGCGACGGGCAGGATCAGTCGACCTTCCGGTAGAGCGTGCGGACGGGGATCGCACGACGGAACCCGACCTCCTCGAGCGCGGCCCGACCGGCTCGGTTCTCCGCGGGAACCATCGTCATCACCCGGGGACGCCCCCGCTCGGCGCACCAGGCGACCGCGGTGCGCACCAGGTCGGCGGCTCGCGCCCCGGGAAGCGCGGGGTCGACGATCGGGCTCGAGACGTGGCCGGCCTCGGTCGCCCGGGAGACCGCGGCCGAGATCCACGCCCGCGCGCCGGTGCCGTCGTCGAGGACCCAGGCGGCGAGCTGGCTCGCGAGCAGCTCCCCCTCCCACGCCGACCCCGAGAGCTCCCGCTCGGAGGAGGGGAGGACCTCCTCGATCTCGGGAGGACGGGACCGCCGCGCGACCTCGACGAGCGCCCTCGCGTCCCGGCGGTCGAACGGCCGCAGCCCCGGCACCCCGACGGGTGCCGGTCCGGCCTCGGACGGCGCACCGTGGACGAAGTAGGCGGTCTCCCGCAGGGTCTCGAAGCCGAGTCGCTCGTAGAGCGCGCGGGCCGGCGCGTTCGCCTCGAGGACGTCGAGGACCACGTACGGGAGCCCCCGGGCGCGGGTCGCGCGGCGGGCCCGCTCGAGGAGCTCCTTCGCGAGGCCCCGCCGTCGCACCGCCGGGTCGACGACGACCATGCTGACGTAGCCGGCCCTCCGGGAGAAGGTGAGCAACGTGGTCGCGACGAGCCGCCCTCCGTCCTCGATGACGAAGAATCGGAAGACCGGCCGGCCGAAGGCCCGCAGGAGGGCGAGCACCAACCGCACGTCCCATCGGTAGATCCGGCGCACGATGCGCTCGAACCCCTCCGGGCGGGTGCCGAGGAGGGCCTCCTCCTCGGGGAAGTACTTCCGCAGGAACTCGAGGAGGCGCGGGGCGTCCGCGGCCCGGAGGTCGCGGACGATCACGGTTCGTCGTCCTCGACGCCCGACGGGATCGCCCGCTCGAAGAGCCGCCGGACGGTCGGCGGCTCCGCGTCCCGCTCGATCTCGGGCATGGGAAGTCGCGCCCGGCGGTCGAGCTCCTCGTCGCTCAGCCGCTCGCGGGCTTCCATGAGCGCGCGGCGGACGAGCGGATCGGGGATCCCGTGGGCGAGCCGACCGAGCGCCTGCACGACCGCGTCAAAGAGGCGGCTCTCGGCGTCGGAGCGGAGCCGGCTCTTCTCCTCGGGGACCTCCACGGCCGTCACGGGTCCGTCGGGCCGGCTCTCGTGGAGCAGCCGGACGAGTCCCTCGCGGGCGCCGTCATCCCCGAGGCGGCCGAGCGCCCAGACCGCGGCCAGGCGCACCTCGGCGGTCCGGTCCTCGAGCTCGTCGCGGATGCGGGGCGCCGACTCGGTGAGACCGAGCCGCCCGAGCGCGTAGATCGCGCCGCGGCGGGGCCACGGATGCTCGTCCCGGAGGCGCTCGAGGAGCAGCGGAAGGTCGGCGGAATTTCCGACGGCCCCGAGCGCCACGGCGGCGGCACCGCGGACCGACCAGGCGGGGTCGGTGAGGTGCTCGCGGGCGACCGTGGCGCCCGCGGGGGCGCGCATTTCGCCGAGGGCATGGATCGCGCAGACCCGTACCCAGGGCGCCGCGTGATCGGCCGCGGCCACGAGCTCGGGCAGCGCCCGCGGGTCCCCGATGCGGCCGAGCGCGACCAGGATTGCGGGCTTCTCCCAGGTCCCCGGAGTGCGCAGGAGCTCGAGGAGGTCGGCGACGCTCTCCCGATCGTGGTGGCGCCCGAGGACGACCGCCGCGCCGACCCGGACGCGACGCGACGGGTCGTGCAGGAACGGGCGGAGCGTGCCGAGCTCTCCGGGAGTCGGTCGACGACCGAGTCCGAGGACCGCCTCCCGCCGCACCCGCTCGTACGGGTCGGCGAGCATCCCCCGGAGTACCGGTCGCGCCTCCGCGGCGTCGATGCGACCCAGCGCGGTCGCGATCGCCCGCCGGACCTCGGGATCCGGGTCGGCGCGGTGGGAGGCGAGCGCCTCCACGGAACGGGGATGGGCGTACACGGCGAGCGCGTAGGCGGCCCGGGCCCGGACGCTGGCGTCCGGGTCGTCGAGCGTCCGCTCGACGATCGGCCGGCTCTCGTTCCGTCCGATCGCTCCGATCGCGTCGACCGCGGCGGCCCGCACCGGCGCGTCGGGGTCCGTGAGCACCGTCTCGAGGGTTGCGCGGGCCCGGGGGTCCCGCAGGAGCCCGAGCGCGACCGCGGCGGTCTGGCGCACCCCCGGGACCGGATCGCTCAGCGCGACCAGAAGGGGTCCCAAGTCCGCGACGAACCCGCCCGAGACGCTCGCCCGGATCGCCGCCGCCCGCTCGGACGGGCCCGGCGCCGGTCGCCGCCCCCGTCGGGAACGGTCGGATCGGGGTTTCGGGGAGGCCCGGATCGCGGCGACGCGGCGCGGCACGGCCCTAGGACCGGGGCGGATGCTAAAAGGTAAGTTCCCCCCGGCCCGGTTCCGGCCGGCCCGTCGCGCGCGGTCGGCCCGGCGGCTCACCCGGGTCCGTCCGACGGGAGCGTCGCTCGCGACCCGAGACGGTCGCGGAGTCGGTCGCGGAAGTTCGTCGGACCGATGCGACCGAGCCGGATCTCCGGCGTCCCGAGCCGATCGGCGAGACGTCGGAGCCCCCGCGCGAGCGGATCGACGACCGTCGCGAGCGGGACCCCGGCCTCCCACCAGGCCCGCTCCACGATCAGCGCGCCGTCGCCCGATCGGAGGCGCGGCTCGAACCGGCCGACCAGCCGATCGCCGAGGAGGATTGGGAGGACGTAGTACCCCCAGCGCCGCTCGGAGGCCGGCTTGTAGACCTCGAAAAGGTACTCGAAGTCGAAGAGCGAGCGGGCCCGGTCGCGGGCCACGACGACGTCGAGCGGAGCGAGGAGCACCGCCTCGGGCTCCGGGGAGAGCGGACGCCAGCTCCGGGGGAGCTCGCCGGCGGCGACCGTCTCGAGCAGCGGAAGGTCCTCCCGACGGACGACCGAAGGGAACCGCTCTCCCTCCACCTCGACCGGCACGAGCGCGCCGCGCTCGAGGAGGCGCTCGCGGATCTCGGACTTGCGCAGGGACGAGCGACCCCGTCCGTCCTCCTGCGTCCGTAGGTAGCTCACCCCGTAGCGGCCCGACAGACCGAGCCAGCCGAGGGTCTCGAGGGCGCTCCGATCGAGGGTCTCCGCGGGGTCGAACGGCGCCCCCACCTCCCCGAACAGGCGGTCGGTGCGGTCGTACTGCTTTTCGACCCCGTCCCGGTGGTGCACGAGCACCTCGAGGCGTCGCCACAGGAGGTAGAGCGCGAGCGCTTCGAGCGTGCCTCCGCGGTAGTTCTTCGTCCGCGCGCCGTCGTCGTAGTCGCGGGCGCCGAGCGGTCCCCTCGCCTCGATGTCCCGGCGCACTCGCTCGACGATCGCCGCATGCTGCCGCTCCCACCGCTCCCAGCGGGCCGGCAGCCCCTGCGTCCGAACCCAGGAGGCGAACAGCGGAAGCCGGTCCCGCGGATGGATCGCAACCCCCCCGCCCCACTCGAACGCGACCCGCTCCCGGTAGAGGAGCACGTCGAGCTGCTCCCGACGGTAGCCGGCGACCCGGCTCGCGAGCACGAGGTCCGCGTTCTGGCCGACGACGTCGAGCGGGTCGACCTGGATCCCCCGGCAGGCGGCGAGCGCCTGACGCACGCCTCCGCGACCTTTCCAGCGTCGGCCCGGCCAGAGCCCCTGGAGGCCAAGGACGAACCGACGCTCGGTCGTTCGCGAGATGCGCATCCGGGGACGGACCGGGGTCCGGGATAGGAGCATTGCGTCGCGGGGGGACCCCATCCTTCCTCCTTCCTTCATCCCCCGCTCCCGACGGGAAGCTCCGACTGCGCGGCCCGTTCGGGGGAGCGGTACGGGGCCCGCTCCGGGGACGCGGCCACGCCCCAGCGCTCGAGCAGCGACGCCCGGTCGACCCCCAGGGGGGCGAGGAGCGTCTCGGCGTCCCGGGCGAGGAGCTCGAGGTAGGCGTCCCGGTCGTATCGCTCCGAACCGTCCAGGAGCTCGGCGACCCGGACGCGGTGGCGGAACGAGCGGCTCGCGCGTTCGAGGAGGACGAACCGCACGACCTCGCCGGCCCCCCGCTCCGACCCGGCCTCGTCGAGCTGCCGGAGCGCGGCGACCGAGTCGGTGAACGTCACGAACGCCCCGGGAGGCTGGCCGATCCGGTGGCTTACGAGGAGCTCCTCGACCGGCCAGTCGCCCGCCCGCACGCGGGCGGCGATGAGGTCGGCCCGGGCGAGGAGGCGAGGGAGCAGGGCCCGGACCTCCGCCGCGTTCGTCGCGGTGCGCAGGAGCGAGAGGATCTCGCTCTCGAACCGTCGGACGAGGCCGGTCGTGTCGTGGCGGCGGCCGCCGATCCCGCGGAGCTTGAACTCGCCGTGCGTGTAGTAGCCGTAGTAGCGGTTCGGCACGCCCAAGCCGTGCGTGACCGCGGGGAGGAAGACGATCCAGCGGTAACGGCCCTCGTAGCCGAGCGGGAGGTCGAACCGCGCGCTCATCCGGGCGGCGAACGCCTCCGGGTCAGGGATGCGGTCGGGGTCCTGCGGGCGGAGCCAGAGCGAATCGACGATCCCGTGGAGGACCGCGTAGCCGGCCCGCTCGGCCTCGGGGACGAGGGCGGCGATCAGCTCGCGGGCGTAGGCGTTGATCGCCTCGTGGCACTCGATCCGGCCGAACCGGGCGTTGCGGTACCCCTGGTAGCCGAAGGCGGTAACGAGGATCCACTTCAGCATCTTGACACGACGGCGCAGGCGCGCCGCCTCCTCCGCGGCGAGCCCGGGGCGTTTCAGCGCGGCCTTGTAGGCGAGCCGGCGGGCGAGCAGCGGTGCGAGGGTGCGCGGAATCAGACCGACCCGCCCGAGGCAGGAGCGGTAGCCGAGGCCCGGGGCCCGGATCGGGCTTTGCGGGCAGCAGCGACACTCGAGCGTCTCGGCGGAGAGGTTCTTCCGGACCATGATGTGCGGGTAGAGGCTCGCGAAGTCGAACTCCTCGACGCGGTCGTGGACGCCGACCGGAGGGAGGAAGATCGTACCGCCACGGTCGGCGGCGACGAGGCGGTCGGCCCGGCGGAACCCCTCGGGCCGGTTCTTCTTCCACGGCACGTGGACCCCGAGCGCAAGCGCGTGCGCCATCTCCATCGCGGTGAAGCAGGTCCCCGGCGACTGGCGGACGACCGTCTGGAGCGACAGGCGCGAGAGGCGCGCCGCGTCGACCAGGCCGGCGATCTCGGCGTCGTCGTAGAGGAAGGAGTTCTCGCGGTCGATGTGGAAGCGCCCCGGCGTCGGAAAGAACGCCGAGCGGTGGAGGACGCGCCCGTACGACTCGAACGTGCTGGCCCGCCGGGCCGGCCCGAACCCGACCCGCTCGCGGCCGAGGGCGAACTCCCCGGGCCCAAGCCCGCACGCCGCCGCGCGCCGGTAGAGCCAGGGGAGGTCGAAGGAGTCTCCGCCCTGCGTGAGGAGGACGTCCGGGTCGCTCCGGGCGAGCTCGTCGACGAGCGCGCGCAGAAGATCCTCTTCGGGTCCCTCGAGCGTCGCCTCGCCGAGACGGACCGCGCCGATCCGGCCGTCGGGCGGGGGGATCCGGCCCCGCCGCTCCCCGAGGAGCCGCACCTCGAGCCGGGCGAGGCGGAGCGGCGGCGGGACGTAGTCGATCGTCTCCGCGGGCTCGGTCGCGGTGAGGCGGGTGCCCGTGCCGGCGACGGGAGCGAACGGGTAGAGCCCGTGCGCGAGGTGGTAGAGCTGGGGCGGGGAGAGGTCGACGTCGTAGAGCGTGAACGTCGTGTACCCGCCGAGAGCGTCGACCGTCCGGGCGAGGGCGCGGCGACCGGGGTTCGTCGCGGGAGTCACCGAGAGGACCGGGCGGGGCCGGCGGTCGAAGAGCGACGGCCGTCCCGAGCCGAGGGCGACCGCGGCGACCTCGCTGTGGGACCCGAGGCGCCCGGCAAGACGGACGAGCTCCGCGCGGGGTCCGGTCACCCAGAACGGCGGCCGGTACTCGAGGGCGGTCCGCCGTACCCGGCCGTCCCGGCGCGACTTCTCCCAGAGGACGACCGACCGGCCGTCCCCGCTCTCGGTGATGTCGAGGAGCCAGCCGTCGGGCCCCGCGGGAAGGGCGCTCACCACCTACCGGCGGGAGTCCCGCGTCGCGGGAACGGCGTGCAGCCGCGCGGCGAGGTCCGTGAGCACGCTCAGGAGGATCGACTCGAGCAGGTCGGGGCTTCCGACGTACGTCGCCTGGGCGGCATAGCGTCGGGCGCCGGTGCGGACGATCTCGAACGCGGCGCGCTCCTCGGGCGTCGTGAGGAGCCGCGCGAACTCGTCCCAGCGCTTCATCCGCTCCTCGAGCGCCTGGCGGTAGGTCGGGGCGGTACGTCCCATGCGATCACCTCCTCGGCGGAGCCTCCGCCAAACTCCTCCATTCCCCGCTGGCCGGCGGGACGGGGCACGAGCGCGAGGCGGGCGTCGTCCCGGAGCGCCCGCAGGCGCACGGTCCCCGGCCCGCGCGCGAACGTGACGACGTCGCACCACCGCGGACCGGCTTCGGCGAGACCCGGGAACCGATCGAGCCCCCCCGGGGCGAGGGTGAGGAGGAGCGGGACGCGGGCCTCGTGCAGGAGGTCGCCGAGCGTCCGGGCGATGTGCCGGAGGAGCGCCGCGCGCTCCTCCCGGGGGATCTCGTCGTCGGCGAAGAGGGTGGGGAGGTCGTGGCCGACGAGGAGGGTCGGCGGGCGCCGACGCACCTCGCGGGCCCACCCCTCGACCAGCGCGACCATCTGGTAGGCGGTGAACGCCCGGGCCAGGCGGATCCCCGCGAGCGTCCGGGTGGCGTCCACGCCGAACGCCCGCCCGAGCTCTCCCACGCGGTACGGGTGGAAGCGGTTCGCGCCCTCGAGAAGGGAGATGCGGCCGCGGACCACGGCGTTCCCGGCGTAGAGGAGCTCGAGGATCGGTTCGACGGCCGCCCGCGGACCGACCCAGAGCGTCGCCTCGCCCGGGGCGAGGCGCCGGGCGAGCCAGGGAAAGAGCGCGGGGGACGAGGGAAGGACCGGCCGGGCGGGCTGACGCCGCGCCCGCGGAAGGGGGGCGAGCCGGAGCCGGAACGGGATCGGCGAGGTCTCGGGAACCGGGTCGGCCGGGAACGGCTCGAGCCCCGGATCCGCTTCGTCCGTCCCGACCGGGTCGAGCGGCGGGGAGAACGGCAGATCGTCGTCGAGCATCTCGGGGCCTCCGCGGGATCCAGCGGCGGGAGCGCTCTAAAGCGGCGGTTCGGGAGAGGTTGGAACGGCCCCGAGAACCGCCCGTTTCTAGCCCTCTTCTACGTCGAGGCGGCCGCTCCCCGCCGGCGGGGGGAGGCCGAGCTCCTCCGAGAGGGTACGGCAGTTGACGGCGGCATCCCCGCGGAAGTGGTTGTTGAAGAACCCGTAGACGGTCGCGACGTTCTCGGTGAGGGAACGGAGGCGGGGGACCCAGGCGAGGAGCTCGGGGGTCGAATAGAGGTAGTCGTACCACAGCGGGCTCCCGTGGCCGTGCCAGCGTAGGTAGGCGAACGGCGCGGTCACCTCGAGGACGACCGGGAGGTGCGGCCCGTCGACGATCGCGTGCGCGAGCCCGAACTCGCGAAGGAGCGCGTACGCCTCGGGGACGAGCCAGGAGCGCTCGCGGAACTCGACGGCGACCGGCAGGTCGCGCGGGAGCGTCTCGAAGAAGCGACGCACGGTCGCGGCCTCGAACGGGAGCGAGGGAGGGAGCTGGAGGAGCGCGGCAACGAACTTCCCCGCATCGCGGATCGGCTTCAGCACCTCAAGGAAGCGGGCGAGCTCCTCCTCGGCCCCGACGAGCCTCAGGTCGTGCGTGATCGACTGGGGGAACTTCGCCGCGAAGCGGAACCGGGCCGGGGTGCGGCGGACCCAGCTCGCGGCGACCGACGGCGGAGGCAGCCGGTAGAACGTCGAGTTGACCTCGACAATCGGGAACATCTTCGCGTAGTAGCGGAGCCGGTCGGTAACCCCCCGCGGCGGGTAGACCCGTCCGACCCACTCCGGGTAGTCCCAGCCGCTGGTACCGAGGAGGACGTCGCTCACGGGACCGCACGGCTAGGCCCGCGGGCCGGTTAAACCCTCGCCGGGCCCGCCGACCGGCTCTCCCGGTCCGTCCTAGCGGTCGTCGAGCGGACCGGAGCGTCCGAGCGTCGACGGGCTGGTCGTCGCCGGGACCCCTTCGGTCGCCGGGGGTCCGGGCCCGCGCCAGCTCGGCGCCTTCCAGAAGGTGAAGAGCCCGTAGATCGTGCTCGCGAAGAGGACCGAGGCGCCGAGCGTCCCGTACGCGAGGGTCCGCAGGCGCCGCCCCGGCGGGAGCAGCACCGCGACCGCCGTGGCGAACGCACCGAGACCGACGAGGCCGGCGATCATCTGGAGCGAGAAGAGCGGCCGGAAGAGGTGGACGGGAATCCCGCCGCCGACCGGGGTGACCGCATCGCCGACCGCGTCGAGGGCCGCGGCGAGAAACCGTCCCGCGATCCGGAGGTAGAGCGGCAGCCGGAGGAGGCCGAGCACGAGCGCGACGAGCGGCAGCGCGTAGGTGCCGGCGAGCTCGAACCGATAGAAGAGACCGGGGTTCTCCGGCCCCTCTCCCCGGAGATACCGCCCGAGCCGGATCCAGCTCGAACGGGACCAACGGACGTTCTGGCGGGCGAACTCCTCGAGCCCCTCCGGTCGGTGGGTCACGACGCCGACCTCGTACGCCTTCACCGTACGGTATCCCTCCGCCAGCACGTGGTCGGTGAGGAGCCAGTCGTCGCCGAGACGCGTCGGCCGGCCGAGGACCCGCAGGTCCTGGAAGTCGGCGGAGAGCACGAACGGGAGGACGAGCTCGGTCCGGTACATCGTACATGCGCCATCGAGGTACAGCACGTTTCCCCGCGACGACATCGCCCGGAGGACGACCTCCCGGGCCCGCTCGACGAACTCGGCGCACCCCGCGGCGACCGAGCCGTTCTCCCGAACGTAGAGGTTCGCCCCGACCCCACCGACGTCGGGCTCGAAGTACGTCGAGAGGGTCCGCGCCGTCCCGTCCGGGAGCACGGTGTCGCTGTCGACGAAGAGGACGTACGGAGTGCGCACGGTCGCGATCCCGGCCGCGAGCGCGCGCTTCTTGCCGAGGTTCTTGGGGAGGGCGATGAACTCCGCGCCCGCGGCAAGCGCCCGGGACCGGTACGGCTCGAGCGAGCCGTCGCCGACGACCCGGACCGGGCCGCCCTGACGGGCCGCCGAACGGAGGCACTCCTCGAACCGTTCGGGACGCTCGGCGTGCACCGGGATCACGATCGTGATGTCGGCCGGTCGGGCGGCCGGGACGCATCGGGCCCGCCCCCGACGTCGGGAGAGCGCGGCGTTGGCGAGCAGGTAGGCGACCGGCACGAGCCCGGCCGCGAAGATCGCGGCGAAGACGATCCAGTGGATCATGCGACGCGTTTCTCCCGTACCTGTGGGGGAGGGCGCGCCGTGCCGGCTCAAAGCGTTTTGTCCTGGACGGCCTAGAACCCTCCGGGCCCCCGGAGAACGACCCCGACGCGGCCGAACGGTCCCGGGCGATCGCCCCGCGCGCTCGCCCGGAGCGCCACGGACTCCCGCTGGCGGAGCCGTAATGAACCCCGGGGTCTGGTTCCGCCCGGGACGCGTCGCATGGTCACGGTCGACATCGATCTTGGGAAGTGCACCGGCTGCTCGCACTGCCGCGACGTCTGCCCGGTGAACGTCTTCGAGCTGCGGCCCCGCGATCAGCTCCCGGACCTGGTCGACGATCCGGCCGTGGGCGCCAAGTTCCAGTTCCGCGGCGAGAAATCGGTCTCGGTGCACGGCCCGGACTGCATCGTGTGCGAGGCCTGCCTCTTCGAGTGCGAGGGGGAGTGCATCCTCATCACCGACGACGAAGGCCACGTCCACAACTCGACCTACAAGTGACGGAAGCACGCGCGCCGTCGCCGACCGCCGACCGGTCGGCGGGGGCCCCGGGGCAGGCGTTAAATAGGCCGGAACCCCGCGGGCAACGCCGTGCCCGAGACGCCGAAGGAGCCGGGGGAGACCGTCGTGCTCGGGGAGCGCGAGCTCGCGATCGGGTTCCGCCTGATCGGCCTCCGGGACGTCGTCGAGGTGACGCCCGAAACGGCCGTCGACGCGTTCCTGCGCGTGATGGGCGAGTCCCGGTTCAGCCTCGTGATCGCAAGCCAGTCGATCCGCGCCCGGCTTTCGGAGGCCCAGCGGGCGAGCGCGGACGCCTCCCTCCATCCCCTCGCGGTGTTCGTCCCGACCCCGACCGGCGAGTTCGAGGTCGAGAGCATCAACGCGCTCGCGAAGCGCGTCCTCGGGGTCACGCTCCAGGTTCCGTCCTAGGAAGGTAAGGTATGGCAGGCGTCGTCGCGCGGGTTTCCGGTCCGGTCGTTCTCACCGAGGGTCTTGACAACGCGAAGATGTACGATGTCGTGCGGGTGGGCTCGCTCGGCCTCGTCGGGGAGATCATCCGTCTGGTCGGGGGGACCGCGACGGTCCAGGTCTACGAGGATACCACCGGCCTCCGACCGGGCGACCCGGTCGAGAACACCGGTCAGGCCCTCAGCGTCGAGCTCGGCCCCGGGCTCTTGAAGTCGATCTACGACGGGGTCCAGCGCCCGCTCGACGTCATCCAGAAGAGCGTCGGCGACTTCATCACCCGCGGGCTCGCGGCGCCTCCGCTCGACCCGACCACGAAGTGGACGTTCGCCCCGAGTGCGAAGGTGGGAGGCGAGGTCACGCCGGGCACCGTGCTCGGGACCGTCCAGGAGACGGCGCTCATCCTCCACAAGATCATGGTCCCCCCCGGCGTGCGCGGGACCCTGAAGGAGCTCAAGGGCGGAGCCTACACCGTCCGCGACGCAATCGGTTCGGTCCAGACGGCCGGCGGGGCGGTGCCGCTGTATCTCGCGCAGAAGTGGGTCGTCCGCGTCCCGCGCCCGGTCGCGCAGAAGCTGCCGCCCGAGATCCTGCTCGTCACCGGTCAGCGGATCGTCGACTCGTTCTTCCCGGTCGCGAAGGGCGGGACGGCGTGCATTCCCGGGCCGTTCGGGAGCGGCAAGACGGTCCTGCAGCAGCAGCTCGCGAAGTGGGCCGACTCCGACATCGTCGTCTACGTCGGCTGCGGCGAGCGCGGCAACGAGATGACCGAGGTGCTGGCGACCTTTCCGAACCTGCAGGACCCGAAGTCGAAGCGCCCGCTCATGGAGCGCACGATCCTCATCGCCAACACCTCGAACATGCCGGTCGCGGCCCGGGAGGCGAGCGTCTACACCGGCATCACGATCGCCGAGTACTACCGCGACATGGGCTACGACGTCGCGCTCATGGCCGACTCGACGAGCCGCTGGGCCGAGGCGATGCGCGAGATCTCCGGACGGCTCGAGGAGATGCCGGGCGAGGAAGGATATCCCGCCTACCTCGGTCGGCGGATCGCCGAGTTCTACGAACGGGCCGGCCGGGTCGTGACGCTCTCCCCCGAGGGTCGCACGGGGTCGGTGACCGTCGTGGGGGCGGTGTCGCCGCCCGGCGGGGACACCTCCGAGCCGGTGAGCCAGAACACGCTGCGCGTCGCCCGGGTCTTCTGGGCCCTGGACGCCTCCCTCGCGTCCCGTCGGCACTTCCCGTCCGTCAACTGGCTGCAAAGCTACTCGCTGTACATGAAGGACCTCGAGCCGTGGTACCGGGAGCAGCTCTCGGGCGAGTTCGTCCAGCTGCGTCAGCGGGCGCTCGAGACCCTCCAGAAGGAGGCCGAGCTGCAGGAGATCGTCCAGCTCGTCGGCGTCGACGCGCTCCCCGAGCGGGAGAAGGCGACGCTCGACGTCGCCCGGATGCTCCGCGAGGACTACCTGCAGCAGAGCGCCTTCGACGACGTCGACACCTACACATCGATCCAGAAGCAGCTCCGGATGCTCCGCGCGATCCTCTCCTTCGGGGACCGGGAGCAGGACGCGATCGGGAAAGGGGCGACCGTCGCCCAGCTGCAGAAGCTCCCCGTCCGCACCAAGCTCTCCCGGATGAAGTGGATCCCCGAGGCCGACCTCAAGAACCAGTTCGACCAGCTGGAGGCCGAGATGCTCCAGGCCGTCGGCGCCGTGGGAGGTGCGTAGATGGCGACGAAGGGCGCCCGCACGCCGAAGGAGGTCCCCGAGGTCCCGATCGATTACCGCACCGTCGACCGCGTCGCCGGTCCGCTCCTCTTCGTCCGCGACGTCGCGAACGCCGCCTACGGGGAGATCGTGGAGATCACGCTCCCGAACGGCGAGCGCCGCCAGGGCCAGGTGCTCGACTCTCGCAAAGGGCTTGCGATCGTCCAGGTCTTTGGACCGACGATGGGGATCAACGTCGAGGAGACGAGCGTGAAGTTCCTCGGCGAGGTCGCGACCCTCGCCGTGTCCGACGAAATGCTCGGCCGGGTCTTCAACGGCCTCGGCGAGCCCCGGGACGGCGGCCCGAAGATTGTCAGCGACACCCGGCTCGAGATCGTCGGCAGCGCGATGAACCCGTACTCCCGGGAGGAGCCGAGCGAGTTCATCCAGACCGGGATCTCGACGATCGACGTCAACAACACGCTCGTCCGCGGGCAGAAGCTCCCGATCTTCTCCGCCGCGGGACTTCCGCACAATCAGATCGCCGCCCAGATCGTCCGCCAGGCGAAACTGCGCGACTCGAGCGAGGGGTTCGCGGTCGTCTTCGCTGCGATGGGGATCACGAGCGAGGAGGCGAACTTCTTCCTGAAGGAGTTCGAGTCGACCGGCGCGCTCGAGCGGGCCGTCGTCTTCCTGAACCTCTCCTCCGATCCGTCGATGGAGCGGGTCGTCACGCCGCGGATGGCGCTCACCGCCGCCGAGTTCCTCGCCTACGAGCGGAACCTCCACGTCCTCGTCATCCTCACCGACATGACGAGCTACTGCGAGGCGCTCCGCGAGGTCTCGGCCGCGCGGGAAGAGGTGCCGGGTCGCCGCGGCTACCCCGGGTACCTTTACACCGATCTCGCGACGATCTACGAGCGGGCCGGGAAGATCCACGGCCGCAAGGGGTCGATCACCCAGCTCCCGATCCTGACGATGCCGGCCGACGACGTCACGCACCCGATCCCCGACCTCACCGGCTACATCACGGAAGGGCAGGTCTACGTGAGCCGGGAGCTCCAGCGGAAGGGGATCTACCCCCCGATCGACGTGCTGCCGAGCCTCTCGCGCCTCATGAGTCTCGGGATCGGCAAAGGCCGCACCCGGGAGGACCACCGCGGGGTCTCCGACCAATTGTTCGCCGCGTACGCGACCGGGAAGGATCAGCGGGCGCTCTCGGCGATCGTCGGGGAGGAGGCGCTGAGCGCCACCGACCGGATCTACCTGCGGGCCGCCGAGCGGTACGAGAAGGAGTTCGTGAACCAGCGCCCGGACGAGGACCGGACGATCGACCAGAGCCTCGCGATCGCCTGGGACATCCTCTCCGACTTCCCCGACTCCGAGCTCAAGCGGATCCGGCCGGAGTACCTTCAGCAGTTCCGCGCCCACCCGCCCGTCGGCGGCAGCTGAAGCGGCCGCGGCGGGGGAGGAGATCGTGGCGATCGAGAACGTGCGCCCGACGCGGCTCGAGCTGCTCCGCACGCGTCGGCGGATCGGGGTCGCGAAGCGCGGCCTCAACCTCCTCAAGCTGAAGCGCTCGGCGCTCATCGCGGAGTTCTTCGCCATCTCGCGCGAGGCGCTCCGCCTGCGCGGTGACCTCCAGAAACGCGTCGCCCGGGGCTACGAGTCGATCCGCAACGCGGAGATGATGGAGGGCCCGACCCGGCTCGAGAACATTTCGATGCTCCTGCCCGACGTGCGCCCGGTCGCGGTCTCCACGAAGAACGTGATGGGCGTCCGTACCCCCCGGGTCGACCGGGGCGGTTACGCGCCGACCGACGCGGGCGCCCTCCTCGATCTGCCGACGAGCGTCCAGGAGTCGATCCGCCATTTCCAGGGGATCTACCAGGTCGTTCTCGACATCGCCGAGAAGGAGAACGCCCTCCGCCGGCTCCTGAAGGAGATCGAGAAGACCAAGCGCCGGGCGAGCGCGATCGAGAACGTCCTGATCCCGCGCCTCGAGGCGACGGTGCGCTACATCAAGTTCCGATTCGACGAGATGGAGAGGGACTCGTTCGCGATGCTGAAGGCGGTCAAGCGGAAGATGGAGCAGGAGGGAGGCGGGGTTGCCGCGTAACGACGCCGTCCGCCGCTTTTCCGCGATCTGGGCCGTGAGCATCGCCGTGAAGCTGGCCGCCCTCGCCGTCTTCCTCCTCCTCGCGTTCACGTTCCTCAACAAGGGGTTCCCATGACGAGTTCCGAGACGCCCGCGTCCGACGCCGGCACGATCGAAGCGCTGAAACGCATCAAGAACGCCGAGAGCGACTGGGACCACCGGCTCGCCGACGCCCGGCGCGCGAGCGAGGCGACCCTTCGCCGCCAGAAGGAGGAGGCGGGAGCCACGGTCGCTGCGGCGCGGGCCGAGGCGGAGGCCGATCATGCCCGGACCGTCGAGCGGGCCCGACTCGCCGCCGACGTCGAGGCCCGGCAGATCGTGGCCGACGGCGAGCGCCAGGCCGCCCAGGCGACCGGGGCCGCGGCTCCGCGGAGCTCCGACCGCTCGGCCGGCCTCCTGAAGGCGGTCCTCGGGGATCTCCTCGAGGAGTAGAGGGCGGGGACAGGACCGACCGATGGCGCTCCGACCGATCCGGATGGTCAAGCTGGGCCTTCTCGGCCTGCGGGAGGACGAGGAGCGGGTGCTCACCGCCCTCCACGACCTCCGCGTCGCCCAGATCGAGCCGCTGCGGCCCGAGGCGATGGCCGAGCTCGGGCCCGAGCGGGGTTCGGAAACCCTCCGCCGCGTCGGGGACGAAACGCTCCGCTTCCGGGGGCTGCTCTCCGCGCTCCCGGCGACCCCGAACGTCGCCCCCCGCCGGTTCGATTCGCTCGACGAGGTCTTCCGGGCGGCGGCCGGGGTGCCGATCGATGCCGAAGTCGGAGAGCTGAAGCGCGAGGACGACCGGCTCCTCACCGAGCGCAAGGCCGCGGCCGACACGACCGATCTGCTCGAGCACCTCTCCTTCTACCCCGACCGGTTGGAGTACCTGCGCAGCGCGAGCTACCTCTCCTTCTACGGCGAGGCCCCGGCCGAGGGGTTCGCCGAGCTCCGGGGCTCGCTTCCGCCCGAGGCCGACGCCCGGTTCCTCGTCGGTCCGGCGGAGGAGACCGTCCGGTTCGTCATCGTGAGCCGTCCCGCCGGCGCGGACGCGCTCGGGCGCCTCGCCCAAGCCCGTGGGGTCCGCCTCACCGCCATCCCCGCGCTCTCGGGCGCGACGGCCGAGGAGCTCGACCAGCTCCGGGTCCGCCGCAACGAGATCGAGCGCCGCCGCGGCGAGATCGCGGACCGGCTCGGGAGGATCGCGCGTGAATGGTACCCGACGGTCGCGGCGATCGACGAGGCGCTCGAGATCGAGAACCGCAAGTCGGAGGTCCTCGCGAAGCTCGGCGCGAGCCGCGCAACCTTCGCGCTCGAGGCGTGGGTCCCGGCCCGGGACGTCGACCGCCTGAAGTCGGTCCTCGGGGCCGTGACGGCGGGGCGGCTCTACTTCTACGACGTGCCGACGCACGAGGAGCCGCCGACGCTGATGAGCAACCCGAAGGGCGTCCGGCGCTTCGAGTTCTTCGTCCGGTTCTACTCCCTCCCCCAGGCGACGGAGTGGGACCCGACGCTCGTCTTCTCGATCGCCTTCCCGATCTTCTTCGGTTTCATGCTCGGCGACTTCGGCTACGGCCTCGTGATCCTCCTCATCTCGCTGTGGATGATCGCGGGCTTTCCAGGGGCCCGGTTCCTCCCGAAGTTCGGCCGCAATTTCGTCAAGATGATCATGGGCCCTAAAGGGATGCAGCAGCTCGCCTACGCGCTCCTTCCGGGCTGCGCGATCGCGATCGGCCTCGGCCTCTACTGGGACGAGTTCTTCGGCTTCCACCTCCTCGGCCTCCTCACCGGTTACGTGGCCCCGATCGACCCGGCCGGGCGGAGCGGCGTCCCGATCCTCCTCCTCTTCGCCGGCTACGTCGGCCTCGGGATGGTCGTCCTCGGATTCGCCTTCGGCGCGCTCAAGGAGTTCTTCCATCACCGCCCCCGCGGGGTCCTCGGGAAGATCGGCGGGATCGCCTTCGCCTTCGGGGTCGCCTTCTTCGGCCTCTCGGTCATCCGCCACCAGACCTCGCTCTCCGCCCACCCGCTCTTCGGCGTCTACCTCGGGCTCATGGTCGTCGGCCTGGCCCTCCTCCTCGGCGGCGAGGGCCTCCAGATGGGGATGATGGGGCTCATCGAGGTCGTGAGCCACATCCTCTCCTACACGCGGCTCGTCGGCATCCTGCTCGCGAGCGTGATCCTCGCGCTCGTGATCAACTCGATCGGGAGCGGGCTCGTCCTCGGGGGGACGATCGCCGGGATCGTCGCGGGCATCGTCATCCTCGTGGTCGGCCAGTCGTTCAATGTCATCCTCGGCGTCTTCGAACCGGGGATCCAGGGCGCGCGGTTGATCTTCGTCGAGTACTTCTCGAAGTTCTACTCGGGGAACGGCCAGCCGTTCCGCCCGTTCGGCCGGGCGCGGCGCCACACGATCTCGCCGGACGTTCCCGAGGGCCGGCCGACCCCGTCGCCGATCCTTCCCGGCGTTCCCGAGAACTGACGGACGAAGGGCCGCCCGGTTTCCCGGGACGGTCGGCCCTCTCCGTCGCGCTACAGCGTGCGCCGCGGGCTACACCTACACTACAGGCGCGGCGAGATCAGGAGCGGCGTGAGCCGCTCGGGGCCGAAGCCGTAGATCCGTCCGTAGGCGATCCGCCGCAGGTCCGCCCGCTCGAGCTCGGCGAGGAGCAGGTAGGTGAAGATCACCCCGAGGGAGAGCGGGTAGGCCCGCAGGCGCTTGAGCTCGGTGAGCGCCCGGTCCCGCTGGAGCGCGATCTCGTAGCCGGTCAGGCTCCCACCGGTCCCGAACTCCGCGGTCCCCTCGGCCACCGAAGGAAAGCGGGTCTGGAGCCGCTCGGCGAGCTCGGGGACGCCGCGGGCACCGTAGAGGTCCGGCGCGGCCGAGCTCGAGAGCGCGCCGCCGTCGAGCCACCGTCCGAGCACCGACTCGAGCGGGAGGTCGGCGCTCTTGCCCTTGAGGAGCAGGAGCGCGTTCCGCACGTCGATCTCGCTCTGGAGGAACCCCCGGACGACCCACTCGTCGCCCTGGAAGAAGCGGGCCGCCTCGAGCACGGCGCGGTAGTATTGCCGGTCGAGGGCGACGAGGATCGGGAAGATGTCGTGGTTGCGCTCGAACGCCTCGAGGAGCGGCAGGATCGTCGCCCCGTAGCCGTAGCGCACGAGCGCCGCGACGGTCGCCTCGAGCGTCGGCTGGCCGAGGACGATCCGGAAATCGTCGAGCGTCATCACGCCGGCGTAGAGGCCGGCCGGGATCTCCCGGCTCGAGACGAGGTGGTCCTCCGTCTCGGTGATCGTGCGGCCGAGCGCCTTCGCCGAGAGGATCATCTCGATGTTCTGGAGGTCCCAGCGACCGAGGTACGCGGCGACGATCCCGCGGCCCGCGAACGGGGCCGCCTCGTAGGCGTGACGGTTCCGTCGGACGAACGTGCGGTTGATGGCGACCTCGAGCATCGTCCCGCCGGAGTGGGTCGCGCGGGCCCGGGCGATGTCCGGTCCGTACGCGGTCGTCTCGAGAAGCTTCGCGAGCTCGTTCGGCTCCTTCGCGCCGACGAGCGCGGAGTAGAGCTCCCGACCGAGGAACGTCGAGAACTCCGGCTTCAGCCGCCCGAGCGCGCTCGCGTAGGGGGAGCCCGCCATCGTCCCGGTCCCTTCACGCGAGGAGCTCGCGGACCCGGTCCTCCCGGAGGCGCAAGAGCTCGTCGAACGAGAAATTGAGGCGGCGGGCGCCGTCGACGGTCTCGGCGATCAGCCCGCCGAGGATCGGCCGGGGGGTGGGGTCGAACGCCTTCCCGGCGACCTTGCCGAGGAGCGTCGCGTCCTCGGCGCGGCCGCTCACGCGCAGCTGCTTGCCGAGCGCGTCGTTCGCGGCGGCGAGCATCCGCTTGAGGACCGCCGCGTACTCGGGGGCGCGGGTGTACGACTCGAGGAGCGCCCGGGTCTCGGCCATGCCGGCCGCGAATCGCTTCTCCCGTGCCTCGTAGAGGAGCTTCCGGGCCTGGAGCTTCGCGGCCGCGAGCCGTTGCGCCCGCTCGCGGGCCGCGTCGGTCTCGGCCGAGCGCACGGCATGCTCCCGGATCTCCGAGACCGCGCGGTCCCGCTCTGCCGCAAGACGGGTCGTCTCGGCGGCTCGCGCCGACTCGATCGCCGCGAGTTCCGCCTCGCCCCGCCGACGGATCTCCTCGACCAGGCTCTCGAGCGTCATGGGGGAGGGTCGAGAGCGCGAACCGGCCTACCTAGATGACCCCGAGCAAGAGGATGATCCCCAGCACGAAGCCGATGATCCAGAGCGTCTCGGGAATCACGAAGAAGAACAGGACCTGACCGAACTTCTCCGGTTTCTCCGCGATGATCCCCATACCGGCGGCGCCGATGCCGGACTGGGCCATACCGGTACCGATGAGTCCACCCGCGATCGCGATCCCCGCGGCGAGCGTTGCATAGGGGTCTGCCATGGGCCAACCGGGCGGGCCGAGCAAGGTCAGGTATATAACCCGAGCCCACGCCGCGGGCCTCCTGTACCGATAGGGAACTGCCCCCCACGGGGGTTCCCTGGCCGAAGACCGCCCGGAGGGGCCGGGCGGCCGATCCGCTACCCCGTCGGGCCGGACCCGGCGGGCGCGCCGGGCGGACCCGGCGACGTGCGGTGGACGACCCGGCGAACGAGCGCGAGCGATCCCGCCCAGGCGAGCCAGCCGAACGCGTAGGAAGTCGCGCAGACGACGCAGAACGCCCCGATGAGCGCGAGCTGCACGTAGAGGAAATAGAGCGTCAATCCCACCCCGACGGTCGTGAGCCCGAGCAGGGCGTACGCCCATCGCCGGTCCTTCGGACGGCTCTCGGAGATCCCCGCGACGATGAGGATCAGGACGAATCCCCCGATCCCCCAGAGGTAGTCCGGGAGGCCGAGGGTCGTCGTGTGGTTGCTCGTGTCAACGGTCGAGCAGGAGAAGAACGAGTTGATCGTGCAGAGGCTGCGGAGCGACGCCTCGTAGTACTCGAGCGCGGCGAAGATCGCGACGATGAGCCCGATCCCCGCCGCGAGGAAGATCAGGTTCCGGAGGGCTCGGGTCCGCACGGGTCTCCTCCCGGTTCAGCGGATCTGGCCGAGGTCCGTCGAGACCGACTGCGCGGTCGCGGGAGACCAGTGGTAGGTACTCGCGAGCTGGCTTACCGGGACCCCCGAGCCCTTCGCGATGAACGCCATCACCCACCAGGCCTGGCTCTGGATCACGCTCCACGGGGAGCCGCTCTCGCTCAGCACCGAGGACTGGACGGTGGAGGCGCCGGAGCCGGCCCAGGTTTGGAGGAGGGCCGGATCGATGAGGGTCGCTCCGCCGTGGATGTACTGGCCGTTGACGGAGGCGAAGGGGATCGACCCTCCGCCGTAGGCCGAGTAGTACGCCTGCTGGAAGCAGTTCGACGTCCCGGGGAACGACCCCTCGACCCCGGAGGTGTCCTCGCTCACCTGGAAGGCGACGACGCTCGACGAGACCTGGAGGTTCGCGAGCACGACCTCGGGGGTGGTGGGATAGACGTCAGTGGCGCTCGAGTAATCGAGCTGGACCCCCGTCACCGTGCCGTACTCGGTGAGCGCCTTGTAGAGCGCCCAGCTGCTCGCCGAGCAGTACGGGCACCAGGTGGCGCCGTAGAAGTAGACCACGACCTTGCCGTTCTCCTGCCACGGGGAGACCTGGACCGACGTCCAGCCGGGGCCCGGCTGGGAGGTCCCGGTCGCGGCGGACGGAAGGTACGGACAGCCGTAGAACAGCACCCCCCCGAGCGCGAGGACCGCCGCGATCACGAGACCGAGGACGATCCCGGTCACGAGGGTCGTCCGCAGCGCCGTCGACCACCGCGGACCGGAGGCCCGCCAAAGCCCAAAGACGAGCAGGAACGCGGCGACCGCGAAGACGAGGGCGAGATAGGGCAGCGCCGGGACGATGATGCCGACGGGCGAGGGGACGAAGTAGGCGGCGACGAACCAGATCCCGAGCAGCGGCGCGAGCAGGAACCCGATACGGAGCAGCGTCCAGCGACGCTCCCGCTCCTCGATCGCCTTCTTCGGTTTCACCGAGGTGGGCTCCTGGCGCCGCTCGCGGGAGCGTTGCCGGTGGTACAGCCCGCGAAGCGCCCGGCCGGCTTCCCGGACCGAGGTGTCCGGATGGAACCCGACCTTGGGGTCGTCGGCGATCCGGTCCCAGTCCCAGCCCTTCTCCCGGAGCTCCTCGACCCGGTCCCAGTCGACCACGGACCGGCGAACCGGGGGTTCCTTTTCCTCTTTTGCCTCCGGTCCCCCGCAGCACCCCGGGCGCGCCGGGCAGCGTTCCGCCCGCCTTCGGGAGGGGGCGACTAGGCCATCGCCGCGAGATCCGTCGTCACGGCGTTCCGGGTCGCCGTCGACCAGCCGTACTCCGTCGCGAAGGTGCCGACCGGCGTCCCCGTGGACCGTACGACGAACGCCGTCAACCACCAGGTCGCGCCTTGGACCTCCGTCCAGGCACTGCCGTTCTCGTGCTCGACCGAGTCCAGGACGGCCGCGACGCCGCCGTTCGCCCCGTTCGCCCACGGCTGGAGCGCGCTGGCCGGTACGAGCGAGGAGCCGCCGTGGACGTACTGGCCGTTGACGACGACAAACGGGATCGCTCCGTCCGAGTACGCTCCCACGTACGCCCGCTGGGTGCAGGACGTGAGCGGAGGCACCGACCCCACGACGCCCGAGGTGTCCTCGGCGACCTCGAACGCGACCACGGAGGATCCGACCGAGAGGCCGCTCAGGACCACCTCGGGGATCCCGCCCTCCGCCGAGTAGGTGGTCGTCGGGGTCGGGGGCGGCGACGGCTCGAACGAGGCCAGCGTCTTCCAGATCGCCCAGGTGCTCGCCGAGCAGAACGGGCACCAGGTCGACCCGTAGGAGAAGAGGACCGGACGCCCAGTGTCCTGCCACGGCACGACCGCGACCGAGGTCCACCCCGGTCCGGGCTCCGTCCTGGCGCTCGCGGAGGAAGGAAGCACGGGGCAGCCGTAGAGCGCGATGCCCCCGACCGCGATCAACCCCGCGACCACGAGCCCGAGCGCGACCCCGACCGCGAGCGCTCCCCGGAGGGCGCGCGTCCATCGGCGGCCCTCCGTGCGCCACAGGCCGAAGAGGAGGAGGAAGGCCGCTGCCGCGAGCCCGAGGAGCAGGAACGGGACCGCGGGGAGGATCAGCCCGACCGGCGACGGCGCGAAGTAGGCGAGGAGGAACCACACCGCGAAGAATGGGGTCAACAAGGCTCCGATCCGGCCCGGGGTCCAGCGACGCTCCTCCTCCGTGGCCCGTCGCCGGGGCGGCTCGGGCGGCACCGACCGACCCTCCCGCATCCGGTGACGGTGGTAGACGGCCCTCAACGCGGGCCCGGGCTCGTGCACGGAGCGGTCGGGGTGGAACCCGACCCGGGGGTCGGAGGCGATGCGGTCCCAGGTCCACCCCCGGGCGCGGAGCGTGTCGACCCGGTCCCAATCGACCATCGCCCGGTCCGACCGGGGGGAGTCCCTTCCCCCTTCGGTGCATTCGGCTTGACCTGCCCCTCTCCGGGGGATCGGTCGGTCCCCCTCGCCCTTTTACGGGCGGAACGGTGCCGCGAGAGGATGCAACTGACCTTCCTCGGGACCGCCGGCTCCTGGCCGACGAAGGAACGCTCGGCGAGCGCGATCGCGCTCGACCTCGAGCACGAGCTCCTGCTGCTCGACTGCGGCGAGGGGACGCAGCGCCAGCTCTTCCAGTCCAGCGTCTCGTTCATGCGCGTCCGTCGGATCTTCCTCACGCACTTCCACGGGGACCACTTCCTGGGCCTCCCCGGGCTCATTCAGAGCATGAGCCTCAATCACCGCACCGAGCCGCTCGACATCTACGGCCCGCCGGACACGAAGGAGATGGTCGGCCGGGCGCTCGGCATGGGCTATTTCACCCTCCGCTTTCCCATCGAGGTCCATCCGCTCGCGCCGGGGTCGACCGTCGAGTTCGAGGGATACTCGGTACGGACGGCCCACGCCGAGCACCCGGTCCCTGCGCTCTCGTACCGTATCGAGGAGGCTCCGAAGCGGGGTCGGTTCGACGGGGCGCGCGCCCGGGCGCTCGGGATCCGGGGGTCGGACTTCGCCCGTCTCGAGGCCGGCGAACCGGTCCACGTCGGTTCGAGCGTCGTGCATCCCTCCGATGTGATGGGTCCGCCCCGGCCCGGCCGATCGGTCGTCTACTCGGGCGACACCGCACCGAGCCCGGACGTCGAGCGGCTCGCGCACCGGGCGACGGTGCTGATCCACGAGGCGACGACCGCCCAGGAGCTCGAGGGCCAAGCGAACGAGTGGGGCCACTCCTCGGCCCGTCAGGCCGCAACGCTCGCGCGCGCCGCCGAGGTCTCCGCGCTCTTCCTCACACACTTCTCCGCCCGCTACAAGGAGCTCGCGCCGCTCGAGGAGGAGGCCTGCATCGTCTTCCCGGGCACGCGGGCGGCGCGAGACCTCCTCGACCACCTGATCCACCAGCCATGATCCCGGCGGACCTCGTCGTCGCGAACCTCGCCGAGATCGCGACGCTCGATCGGGGGCCGATCCCCCGGACCGGACGCGCCCTCTCCGAGCTCGGCCGGATCCCCGACGGAGCCCTCGCCGTACGGGCGGGCCGGGTCGTCTGGGTCGGACCGAGGCGCCGGCTCGGGGGGTCGGTCCGGCTCCTTCCCGGCGGGCACCGGATCGACGGGGCCGGCGGGGTCCTCGTGCCGGGGTTCGTCGACGCGCACACCCACGCGGTCTTCGCCGGCGACCGCGCCTTTGAGCTCCCGCTCAAGATCGCCGGCGCGCAGTACTCCGAGATCGCCCGGGCCGGCGGTGGGTTGTTTGCCACCGTTCGGGCGACGCGACGGGCCAGCGACCGCGAGCTCCTCGTTGCCGCGCAGGCGCGCCTTCGGCGGATGGCCGCGTACGGAACCACCTCGGTCGAGGTGAAGAGCGGGTACGCCCTCGACCACGACGGAGAGCTCAGGCTCCTGCGACTTTTGCCCCGCCTCGCCCGTCGGTCCGGGGTCGGGATCGTCCCGACGTACCTCGGGGCCCACGCCGTCCCTCCCGAGTTCGCACGCCGACCGGACGCCTACGTCGACCGGATCGTCCGTCGGACGCTGCCCGAGGTCGCGCGCGAGGGGCTCGCGCGCTTCTGCGACGTCTTCTGCGAGCCCGGCTTCTTCACGGCACCGCAGTCGGAGCGGATCCTCCGCGCCGCGGCGACGCTCGGTCTCGGCACCAAGATCCACGCCGACGAGTTCGTCCTCTCGGGAGGGGCCCGCCTCGCGGCCCGGCTCGGCGTCCGATCGGCCGACCATCTCCTCGCCACCTCGGCCCGCGACCGTACGCTTCTCGCCCGCGCCGGGGTCACGGCGGTGCTGCTGCCGCTCACCGCGTTCGCCGCGGCGCCCCGGCGGGCCAGCCCGGGTCGCGAGATGGTCGACGCGGGCGTGCCGGTCGCGCTCGGCACCGACTGCTCTCCGAACTCCTGGGTCGAGTCGATGCCGCTCGTCCTCGCCCACGCCGTCCACGGCGGACGCCTCACGCCGGCCGAGGCGCTGTCGGCGGCGACGGTCAACGCAGCGCACGCGAGCGGGCTCGCCTCGGCGGGACGTCTTCGCCCCGGGCTGCCGGCGGACTTCGCGATCTTCGACGTGCCGTCGACCGACCATCTCGGCTACCGGTTCGACGCAATTCCGACGGGCGTTTACCGTCAGGGAAAATCGATTTCTCCGCCGTAACTCCGTCAGTACATTCAAATAGGAGGGCCATTCTTCTCGCCGGTAGAGGTCGCCAACATGGCGGAGCGCGTAGGCAAGGAGCAGATCAAGCGAGAGAAGGGTTACCTGTACTATCTCGGCAAGGACGGGTACCTCTGGAAGACCCCCACGAAGCTGAACAAGTCCGGAAAGAAGGGCCGGGTCGGGACGGAGAAGATCACCCGCCAGGACGGCTACATGTACTTCCTGGACAAGAAGGGCTTCGTCTCGCGCGCCAAGATGAAGAACGCCTGAAGGCGCTCCCTTACTCTTTCCGGGGAACCTCGCGATGAGGTTCCCCGTACCCGTTCCTTCGTTCCGCCGACCCTTCCGAGCGTAGATATTGCCGGACGCCTCTCGGGTCGTCGATGGTCTGTCGCAACGATCCGGACGACCCGCGCAAGTGCGAGCGGTGCGGGGCGTTCCTCTGGGTCGCCGAGGAGGGGCTCTTCTGCGGAGACTGCGGCGCGATCATGCCGTGCACGATGCGGCTCCTCCCGCCGCCGACGGACCACCCTCGCCGGTCGCCCGCGATCGGACGCGGCCCCGACGGCCGGCCGTAGTCTTCGCCGGAGCTCCTCGCGAGCGGCCCCCGATGAGGGGGGAGGGCCGGGCCGTCACGGCGCTCCGTTTGGCCGCGGGCGGATGGACGTACCCGCAACAGTTCTTCCGTAGGAACGCGTTGAGCGCTTCGGACGACGCACACGCGCGGCCGACGCGCCGAGCGTCGAACCGAGTAACCTTATAGTCGGTCATGGTAGGCGAGCCGCGGAGGGTTTTCCCGGTGTCCTACGTGACACCTTCCATGGTGCGGAGCGCGTCCCGCCGGCGAGAAACGGCCCCTCTCCAGGGGCGTTTCGACGGGCCGGTGACGGCGAGATAGGCTTCCGCGGCGTGGAACGGTCGCCTCGACGCGACATCGGTCCCCTTCGAGGAAAGAGGCCCCATGGCGATCGCAAAGAAGCGCGCGGCGCCCGCGCCGGAGGAACCGGTCCCCCGACCGGCCCGGATCGGACGCGAACCGATTCCTGTTCCCCGTCTCGTACCCCGCGGCAAGACCGCCTTCGACACCGTGGAGTGGAGGAGCCACGACGCGCTGATCAAGAACGCCGAGGGGAAGGTGATCTTCGAGCAGAAGGGGATCCGCGCGCCGGCGACCTGGTCCGAGACGAGCGTCAACATCGCCGCGTCGAAGTACTTCCGCATCCTCCAGGGGCGGCGGGAGAGCTCGATCGACGGGATGATCCGGCGCGTCTGTCACTGGATCGCGCAGCGGGGGCTCGAGCTCGGCTACCTCGACACCGCCGACGAGTCGGCGACCTTCGAGGAGAGCCTCTCCTACCTCATGGTCCAGCAGATGGCGGCGTTCAACAGCCCCGTCTGGTTCAACGTCGGGGTGCGCGAGCCCCCCCAGTGCTCGGCCTGCTTCATCCAGTCGATCTCGGACGACATGGACTCGATCCTCGCCCTCGCGACCAGCGAGGGCCGCCTCTTCAAGGGCGGCAGCGGGACCGGGACGAACCTCTCTCCGCTGCGCGGCAGCCACGAACGGCTTGCCGGGGGCGGGATCGCGTCGGGGCCGGTGTCGTTCATGCGGGCGTTCGACGCGCTCGCGGGGGTCATCAAGTCCGGCGGGACGACCCGCCGCGCCGCGAAGATGGTCATCCTCAACATGGACCACCCGGACGTCGTGGACTTCATCGACTGCAAGGTCCGCGAGGAGGACAAGGCGCTCGCGCTGATCCGCGAGGGCTACTCGTCGAACTTCGACGGGACCGACCCGGACTCGGCCTACGCCTCGATCGCCTACCAGAACGCGAACCACTCCGTCCGCATCCCCGACGCCTTCATGGACGCGGTCCTGCACGACGGCGAGTGGAAGACGACCAATCGGACCGACCACTCCGTCGGCGGGACGTTCCGGGCCCGAGAGCTCTGGCGCAAGCTCGCCTACGCGGCGTGGCGCTGCGGGGACCCCGGCGTGCAGTTCGACGACGTCACCAACGACTGGCACACCTGCCCGAACACCGGCCGGATCAACGCATCGAACCCCTGCAGCGAGTACTTGTTCCTGGACGACTCGGCCTGCAACCTCGCTTCGATCAACCTCATGAAGTTCCTCGACGGCAAGGGCCTCCTCGACGTCGAGCTCTTCCGCCAGGCCGTCCGGACGATGATCCTCGCGATGGAGATCCTCGTCGACGCGTCGAGCTACCCGACGGCGTCGATCGCCCACAACTCCCACGACTACCGACCGCTCGGACTCGGCTACGCGAACCTGGGGGCCCTCCTCATGCACTACGGGCTCGCCTACGACTCGGACGCCGGCCGCACGCTCGCCGGCGGCGTCTCGGCGTTCCTCTCGGGCGAAGGGTACCACATGTCGAGCGAGATCGCGAAGCGGATGGGCCCGTTCGCCGGTTTCGAGAAGAACCGGGCCCCGATGCTCCGGGTGATGGGCAAGCACGCCCGCGCCGCAGAACAGGTCGCGCTCAACGATGCGCGCCTCACGCCGCTCGTCCAGGCGGCGGCCGACCGCTGGCACGACACGGTGAAGGCCGGCGAGCTCTGGGGGTACCGCAACGCCCAGATCTCCGTCATCGCCCCGACCGGCACGATCGGTCTCCTGATGGGATGCGACACGCTCGGCCTCGAGCCGGAGCTCTCGCTCGTGAAGGTGAAGAACCTGGTCGGCGGCGGGGTGCTGCGCATGGTGAACCGGACCGTACCGGACGGCCTCGCCGCGCTGGGCTACGCGCCCGAGGAGGCCCGCGCGATCTCCGAGCACGTCGAGAAGACCGGCACGATCGAGGGAGCCCCCGGCCTCGACGCCGGAGACCTCGCGGTCTTCGACTGCGCCCTCGCCCCGGCCGGTGGCAGCCGCACGATCCCTCCGATGGGGCACCTGAAGATGCTCGGCGCCGTCCAGCCGTTCCTCTCGGGCGGTGCGTCGAAGACGATCAACCTGCCGAACGAGGCGACCGTTGAGGACATCGAGAAGATCTACCTCGAGGCCTGGCGCCTCGGCATCAAGTCGGTCGCGCTGTACCGGGACGGCTGCAAGGCGTCCCAACCGTTCGAGACGGGCAAGGGCAAGGCCGGTGCCCCGGTCGGCCCGCGCGGACCGGCCCGCGAGCGCCTCCCCGACGAGCGGAAGGCGATCACCCACCACTTCTCGGTCGGCGGCCACGACGGCTACGTCACGGTCGGGCTCTACCCTGACGGGCGGCCGGGCGAGGTCTTCTTCCGGGTCACGAAGGAAGGATCGACCGTCAACGGTCTCATGGACTCGCTCGGGATCTCGATGTCGATGGCGCTCCAGCACGGAGTGCCGCTCAAGGACCTGGTCCGCAAGCTCGCCCACCTCCGCTTCGAACCGGCGGGGGCCACCAACAACCCGAAGATCCGGTTCGCGAAGTCGATCCCCGACTACGTGGCCCGCTGGCTGGCCCTCGAGTTCCTGACGGAGGAGGACCGGCGCGCGATCGGCCTCGAGGGCCCGGCGGACGGGAACGGAAATGGCCACGGGACCCCGGTCGCCTCGACGAAGCCCGCCGCGGCCCCCGCGGCCACCAAGTTCGAGACCCGGCCGCTCGACGCCTTCGCCGCGGAGCCCGCCCAGGGAATCGTCACGAGCGAGGACGCGCCGTCGTGCGCCGTCTGCGGCGGCATCATGGTCCGTTCGGGGACCTGCTACGCCTGCACGGTCTGCGGGTCGACCAGCGGCTGTTCGTAAGAACGCCGCCCCCGGCCTCGGACCGTCGCGCCGCCGCGGTCGGGCTACACCGGGGCCGGTTCGGGGCTTGGCGGCGGCGCCGCGCCCGTTGCGGGCGTCGCATGCCCGGAACGGCTCCCGTCGGCGAGGAACCGGTAGTTCCGGAGCGCGAGCGACAGGAGCAGGCCGACGAGCGCGGACGCCGCGGTGATCGCGAAGACGAGCTCGAAGCCGATCCCCTGGTACGTCGGGGCGGGGACCTGGTGCCCGGGCGGACCGACGAGGACCGTCGTCATGTAGCTCGCGGTCACCGTCGCCGCGATGACGGGTCCGATCGCGCTGCCGAGGTTGCGGAACGTCTGGTTCATCCCGGTCTGGATCCCGAGCTCCTTCGGGGGCACGGAGAGGACGATGATGTTCGACATCGCGATCAGCACCGCGACGTTCCCGACCAGCGCCGGGATCGAGAAGACGATGAGCTCGAGGATCGTCGAGTGCGCGGCGACGAGCCCGACGCCCCCGAGCCCCATGACCGCGAACCCGACGATCATCACCGGCTTCGGCCCCCACTGGGAGACGAAGCGGCCCCACAGCGGGCCCATCACGAGCATCGAGAGGGCGGCCGGGACCGAGACGAGCCCCATCTGGAACTCGCTGAGGTCGAACCCCGGCGCGAACGGGTACTCTCCGAGGATCGTGAGGGCGATGAAGACGAGGAACATCCCCATGCCGACGAAGACCCCGTTCACGTTCGACACCCAGATGTTCCGCTGCTTCAGCGCGGCGAACGAGACGACCGGATGCTCGGACCGCGGCTCCCACGCCAGGAAGAAGACCGTGCCCGCGAGCGCGAGCAGGAAGAACTCCGGCACTCCCCAGGGGACCGTCCCGAGGTGGACCGCCGCGAAGTTCCCCCACCCCCAATAGGTCCCTTCCGTCAGGCCGAACATCGCCGTCCCGAGCGCGAAGCCGAGGCTCGCGATCCCCGGGAAGTCGATCGGGTTCGGCGCGCGGTGGGGCGATTCGTGGAGGATCAGGTACGCGAGGACCGCGAGCGTGACCGCGACCGGGATCACGGTGTGGTACGTGAGCTGCCAGCCCCAGGTGTAGGAGATGTAGCCGCCGCCGACGAGACCGAGGGAGGCGCCGCTCGCGAACATCGCCGACACGACCCCCTGGGCCTGGCCGACCCGCGCGGCCGGGAACACCTCGGGGATCATCGCGAAGGCGAGGGGGAACATCCCCATCCCCAGCCCCTGGAACGCCCGGATCCCGATGAGCACGTAGATCTGGTGCGCGCGGTCGACGCCGAACGCCTCGCCGATGTTCGGGGCGAAGCCGGCGAGGCTCACGGCGAGCGCGTAGAGGCTCATCACGAGGACGAGCATCTGCTTCTTGCCGTACTTGTCGCCCAGCTTGCCGAAGATCGGGGTCGCGACCGTGCCGACCAAAAGATACGCCGAGACGATCCAGACGACGGTCGTCGCCGGCGCGTTGTCGAAGAAGAGGACGAACGACTTGAACGCGGGGATCACCATGGTCTCGACGTACGTGACCATCAGCGCCATGCCGGCGAGGACGATCAGGACGTTCCGGGCGGACCGGGGGTCGTAGGATGTCCCGGCGGCGGTGCGCGCGAGGTGGCCGTTCGACGCGCTCATGGGCGTTCCTCGGACCCGAGCGGATCGGACGCCGCGAGCCGTGCCGCGATCGCCCGGATCGTGCGCGCCGTGATCGCGACGTCCTCCGCCGGGATCCCCGCGAGGATCTTGCGGAGGCTCACGTCGAACCCGCGCCAGACGGCATCGAGCGCCCGCCGTCCCTTCGGGGTGACCGCGAGCACGATCTGGCGACGGTCGCCCGGCGAAGGGCGACGCACGACGTAGCCGGAGGCCACGAGCTGGTCGACCGACGCCGTGCACGCGGCCGGGGTCACCCCGAGACGGCGGGCGAGCTCGCCGGGATGCGGCCCGTGCCCCTGGTCGAGATGGTGGAGGGACCAGAACGTGGACGGCGCGAGCCCCGCCTCGGCGAGGCGCGGGGTCAGCCGCTGAAGGAGGGCGCGGGAGATATCCCGGATCGGTTCGAGCAGGTCGGACTCGGAGATCTTGAGCTCGGGGACCGGGACCGTCGAGGGCATCGTGGATCGTCGTCGGCAAATACTTCGCGTAGTTGAAGTTTTTGTGACCGAACAATTCGGTAGATGAACGAAATGCCCCGCTAGGGGAGCGCGTACCGGGCGAGGTCGATCAGATCCCGCAGCGTCGGGCCCCCGGTCGCCGCGGCGGCGGCTCCCCACTCCGCCCGGATCGCCCCGTTCGGGAACGCGGCATCGGCGCCGGCGGCTCGCGCCACCAGGCGCGGGACTAGCCCCCGCCGGTCGATCTCGAGCACGAGGACGAGCGCGCCGAGGGGGCCCGAGTCGACCTGCACGCTTGCCCGCGGCGGCCGGCCCCACGACTCGACCCGGGCCTCCTCGTCGTTCAGGTGCGCAATCCGGGCCGAATGGCGCCGCGCCCCCGCCGGTCCGGGGGGCGCGTCGCGCCAGGCGATCTTCGGACCGGCGCTACGGAACCGCGCCCGGAGGCCGGCGTCGATCGGAAGCGCCGAAGCGTCCGGACCGCTCATTCGGCGACCCTCCGGCCCCGCCAGAGGAGGCAGTCGGGCCGCACGGAGCACGGTCCGCAGACGGCGAGGTCCCGCTCCTTCGGGCAGTCGCCCGAGATGCCGGTGTGGCAGAGGACGAAGTCGAATCGGACCGGGTCGAGGGGATCGATGCGCCGGAGCGCCTCGCTGACCTCCTCGACCGCCGACCAGGAGCGGGTACGTCGCGCCGTGAGCCCGAGATGGTAGCCGATCCAGTGCACGTGCTGGTCGAGCGGGACCCGGAGGGCCCCGGTCGGGACCCGACGCCAGCAGCCGAGGTCGGGAGTGCCGGATCGGACCATCCAGCGAACGAACAGCGTGAGGCGCTTGCAGGGGCTCCCCGGGGCGTCGAGGGGGCTCGGGAAGAGCGCCCGGTACCCCGGCGGGGACCGACCGCTCCCGCGCAACGTACGGGCGAGGGTGTCGAGGCCGGCCGCAAACCCCCTCTCCTCGAAGCCGAGGAGGAACGCGGTCTCGAGCGAGCGATGCCCGCCGTAGTAGCGGCCCAGGACGGAGCCGAGATGGGCGAGCTGGTCGCCCCGGATCCATCGGTGACGGAACCCGGCGAGGAGCCGCGCGCGCTCCCGCGTCCGATCGGGGTCGACGAGCCGCGCGACGTCCCCGTGGACCAGCTCCGAGAGACGGCCGATCGCGCCTCGGATCGCGGTCGTGTTGCCGATCGCGAGCGTCGCCCCAAAGATCCCTGCGACCTCGGCGCGGAACGGGTCCCACGCGAGCGGCCGGAGCGCGGAGATCGGGTCGTCCTCGAGCGAGCGAGCGAAGGGAAATCGCGCGTAGAGTGCCTCGAGGTGCCGGGGGAACTCCGGTGTCGGGCGGTGGGCGCGCACGGCGCTCCGACCCGGCGCTCGGATTTACGCTTGCCCGCGCCCGGGGGTTCGCGGGGGATCCTCGGGAGGGCTAACTAGCTCCGGCGGATACCCCCAGCATGACCGGCCCGCCGGTCGAGGTCCGGCCGACGATCGACCGTACCTGGCTTGAACGGGCGTGCGCCGAGGACCCGATCGCGCACGCCTTCGCGCTCTGGGACCTCGAGCGGGACCCGGGCCGTATCCGGTTCTTCTCGGCCGTCCGGGGCTCCGAGACCGTCGGCTATCTGCTGGTCTGGCTGGGACACCCGACCACCGCGATCGTCCACTGGTGCGGCCGCGACCCGGCGGCCCGGGCCCTGACCGCGTCGCTCCCCGAGCGACCGTGCGTGGTGATCCTTCCCGAGGAGGCCGTTCCGTGGGTCGAGGCCGCGCGCGGCGCCGGACACCGCTACCCGCTCCTCGCCTTCGCCCACGACGCGGCGCTTCGACCGGTCGGCCCACGGGCGCGTCCTGAGGAGGTACGACCGCTCACGCGGTCCGACGTCCCGCGGCTTAGGGAGTGGGCCCGGCGGCAGAGCGACCCGGTCGTGCGCGAGTACCCGTACCTCGACCCGGAGGCCGAGCTGACGTGGGGGGCGTTCGAAGGGGACCGGCTCGTCGGGGCGGCCCGGGCGGAGGTCCGGCTGCCCCGGGTCTGGATCCTCGGCGGCGTCTACGTCGAGGGGGAGTCCCGCCGCCGGGGCCGGGGCCGCGCGCTCGTCGAGGAGGTCCTCCGCGCCGCCGGAGCTGCCCGGGCGCGCGTCGCGCTCTACGTCCGGGAGGACCGCGTGGCCGCCCGTGCACTCTACGAGAGCCTCGGGTTCCGACCGGTCGACCGCCGCGTCTGGCTCGACCTCGGATCCGGGCTCGTCCCGTGAGGCTCCGGGGCGCCCGCAAGGTATCTCTGTCCCGGTGGCTCTCCCTCGGGGCCCGATGCCCTCGAACGCCGAGGCCGCGGAGATCTTTCGGAGCATCGCGGACCTGCTCGACGTCCTCGGCGAGAAGTTCAAGCCCGAGGCGTACCGCCGTGCCGCCCGGTCGATCGAGACCCTGACCGAGGACCTCGCCCGAGTCGCCGCCCGCCGCGAGCTCCGCACGATCCCCGGCGTCGGGGAGGCGATCGAAGAGAAGCTCGGCGAGTACCTCGCCACGGGCCGGGTCGCCTACTACGAGCGGCTGAAGCGGGAGGTGCCGCCCGGGATCGTCGAGCTCCTGCGACTCCCCGGACTCGGACCGAAGACCGCCCGGCGCTTCTGGGTCGAGCTCGGGGTGGAGGGGCCGGCGGAGCTCGAGGAGGCGATCGCCGCCGGCCGGCTCGAGGGGCGCGTCGGCTTCGGCCCGAAGAAGATTGCGCAGGTCCGCGCAGCGCTCGGGACGGCCCGGGCGGCCCCGGCCGGGTCCGGCGGCCGTCCGCCGATCGAGGAGGTCTATCCGATCGCCGAGCGGCTCGTCGCGGCGCTGCGCGCCGTGCCCGGGGTCGAACGGGCGGAGGCGGCCGGCAGCTTCCGTCGCGGCCGGGAGACCGTCGGAGACCTCGACATCCTCGCGACCTCGGAGGCGCCGGAGCGCGTCTTCGACACGTTCTCGGCGCTGCCGGACGTTCGCGAGGTCCGGCTTCGGGGAACCACGAAGGAGACGGTCGTCCTCCGCCACGGCCTCCAGGTCGATCTGCGGGTCGTCGAGCCGGCGGCGTTCGGCGCCGCCCTCCAGTACTTCACCGGTTCGAAGGACCACAACGTCCACCTGCGTTCGATCGCCCGCGACCGCGGGCTCAAGGTCAATGAGTACGGCGTGTTCCGGGGCGACGAGCGCCTCGCCGGCCGAACCGAGGAGGAGGTCTACGGAGCGCTCGGTCTCCCCTACATCCCGCCCGAGCTCCGCGAGGACCGGGGGGAGATCGAGGCGGCAGCGAAGGGCGTGGTGCCCCGCCTCGTGGAGGCGGAGGACGTCCGCGAGGACCTCCACGTGCACCTGCCCCCCTCCGCCACGGTCGCCGAGGCTGAGGCGCTGCTCGACCGTGCTCGCGGGCGGCGCCTCCGATTCCTCGGGATCGTGGTGGCGGGGACGGACCTCGCCGGGAACGCGATCCAACTCTCTTTGGCCGTGGAGCGCGCGCTCCGGTCGGGGGGCGGCCTCCGCGTCGGCCGGGTGCTCGAGGAGGTGTACGGCGAGGCCCCCGACATCCACCAGGGGTCCCCCGGGGCCGAGTACCGGATCGTCCGGCCCCGGGCGGGGCCGTTGCCGCCCGGCCGGGAGATTAGCGGCGGGGGGCTTCCGATCGGCGTTGTCGCGCACCTCGGCCCGGGCCGGGACGGATCGCCCGAGCGCCTCGCCGGGTGGGTCGCCTGGGCCCGGGCCCAGGGGGCGGGGGTCGAGGTAGGTCCGGGACCGGAGCGGCTCGACTCGACGGCGGCCCGACTCGCGCGGGAGGCCGGCGCACGGCTTGCGCTTCCGTCGGGGTGCGGGGCCGGGACCGACGCGACGACCGCCGCGATCGCGCTCGGCTTCGCGCGCCGCGCGGGCGCCGGATCGGCCGACCTTGCCACCGCCCCGCTCGGCCCGTCGGCAGATCGCGCGCGGTCTACGGCACGTCGCTAAATCCGGTCGGTGCCGTCGACCGGCCGCCCGAGATCGCGAGCCCGCCGTCGGAGGCGCAACGGGCGCAGCGTTCGCACCGATGGGCGGCCGGGGCGGTCTCGTGGCGCCAGTAGCAGTCCGTGCAGAGGGGACGCCCGCAGCCCCAGCAGAGCGAGGGCATCGCTCGCACGACGACCGGAGTCGCGCAGCTGACGCAGGACGCGGGCGCGCCGGCCGGGCCCGTGCGGTACGGCGGAGGCTCGCGCAGGCGGGGACTCCGCTCGAAGGGAGGGATCTCCGTCCCCGGGGGAGCCGTCTCCGTTCGGGAGGGTCCGAGCCGCATGGTGCGGAGGGCGAGCGAGTGGCCCCTCTTAACGGTCGAGCCCGGTCGGTACGGTTGCCGCTGGACCCGGAGGTTCATCTACTGTTCCCCAGCTGTTCGGCTCGTGTCCGACGGCCGGGCGTACCCGCGGTCGTACGCGTCGCCTCCGCGCTACCGGTCCGCTCCCATTGACGAGGCCGCGGCCCGACGGTCCCACGCCGCCGTACCGGTGGCGGTGGCGATCATCCTCGTCGGACTCTACCTGGGGGAGTACACGTTCCTCGCGCCGGGGCTCCTCGGCCTCGCCCTGCTCGTCTCGGGGTTCTCGTTCCTGTCGACCCGGGTGAACCCGCTGAGCCCCCACTTCTACCTGACGCGCAAGCCGAGCTGGGCCGCGGTCGGGGTCGTCTTCCTCGGCGCGCTGCTCCTGCTCGGCGACGCCTACTCGCTCTTCCTGGGCGCGGCCACCGTGCCGCACCTCTTCGGCCTGTAGCGGCCCGAGCGCCGTTGCCTACGCCGCGACCATCCGCTCGAGCGCGCGGCGGGCGCGATCGGCGACGTCCTGCGGCACGTCGATCTCGTACCGGAGCTCGGCGAGGGAGTCGCGGACGTCCTCGAGCGAGATCTCCTTCATGTACGGACAGATCGCGCCGCTGTCGATCGGGGAGAACCGGGTCGTCGGGTTGAGCTTGTGCATCCGGTGGAGGATGCCGACCTCGGTCGCGACCAGGACCTCGGGCGCCCGGGTCTCCTCGGCGAAGCGGAGCATCCCGTCGGTCGACAGCACCCGATCGACGTAGGGAAGCACCTGGGAGGCGCACCCGCACTCCGGGTGGGCGATCAGCGGAGCGCCGGGGTGATCGGCGCGGGCGTGGGCCAGCACCTCGGGACGCAGCTTCGCATGGACGGGGCAGTCGCCGACCCACAGGTGCATCGAACGGCCGGTCCGGCGTCGTACGTAGTCGCCGAGGAACATGTCCGGCAGGAAGAGGATCTCCTGGTCCGGGGGGATCTGCTCGACGACCTTGATCGCGTTCGAGCTCGTGCAGCAGTAGTCGGACTCCGCCTTCACCTCCGCGGAGGTGTTGATGTAGGCGACCACGGCGGCGCCGGGGTGCTCGGCCTTCCACGCCCGCAGCTGCTCGGCCGTGATCGAGTCGGAGAGCCCGCACCCCGCCTTGAGGTCCGGGAGGAGGACCGTCCGCGCCGGGTTCAGGATCTTCGCCGTCTCGGCCATGAACCGCACGCCGGCAAAGACGATCACCGCGCGGTCGGACTCCATCGCCTTGCGGGAGAGGTAGAGCGAGTCCCCCACGAAGTCGGCGACGTCCTGGACCTCGGGCCGCTGGTAGTTGTGGGCGAGCAGCACGGCGTTCCGCGCGTCCTTGAGCCGGAGGACCTCCTCCGCGAGCGACATCGTCCTCCCTTTGCTAGTCGGCGGGCCGACTTAAGCGAGCGGGGCGGAGCGTGAGATGGAACGGCACGGCCGGGGCCGAATGCGTCAGCGTCCCCAGGCTCGCGGCGTCGGCGCCGACCGCGCGGTAGCGACCGAGGTTCGCCGCGGTGAGCCCGCCCGAGAGCTCGATCCAGCGACCCCGGCGCAGTCCGGCGCGCTCGAGCGCGCGGACGATCCGGCGCGCCTCCGACGGAGCGGTGTTGTCGAGGAGGAGCATCGGGGCCCCCGCCCGGGCCGCGTCGAGCGCCTCCGCCACGGACCGTACCTCGACCTCGACGCGCTCGCCGGATCGGGCGCCGGCGACGACGCGTCGGACCGCCTCGGCACGGGGGAGGAGCGCGAGATGGTTGTTCTTCACGAGGATCGCGTCCGAGAGGTCCCGTCGGTGGGGCCGGCCGCCGCCGTCGACGACCGCCGCCTTCTCGAGATCGCGGAGCCCGGGAAGGGTCTTGCGCGTCGCCCAGACCTCGAGCGGACGCCGGGCCCCCCGGGCCGCGGCGACCGCGCGGCCGGTCGCGCTCGCGACCCCGCTCGCGTGCATGAGGAAGTTGAGGATCGTTCGCTCGCCGGCGAGGATGCGACGGGCGTCGCCTTCGAGCCGGGCGACGACGGTCCCGGGCCGAACGCGGCTCCCATCGGGGAGCGCCGTCGCGATTCGGAAGTCGAGCTCCCGGGCGATCGCGCGGACCGCGGCCATTCCCGAGAGGATTCCCTCGGCCTGGGCGCGCACGGTCCCGACGGCCGGCACCGCGCGGGAGAGCAGGAGGCGGGTGGTCCGGTCCCGGGCGGCCCGGTCCTCCGCGAGCGCGCGGCGCACGAGACCGGCGATCCCGGGGACCCGGCGGTCAGGAGCTCGGGGCATCCTCCCCTTCCTTCCCCCGGAGGGCGGTCTTCAGCCGCTCGAAATCCCCGGCGACATCCGGCCGAAGGGCGGGCAGGTTCTGCCGCTCGAGCTCCGCGACGCGCCGGCGGGCGGTCGCCCGGTCGCCCCGGGCGTAGGAGAGCTGCGCGAGGCGGAGGACGACGTCGACCTCGTCGGCCGGCGCCCGCAGCTCGCGGACGAGCCGGTAGGCATCGAGGAGGTCGGCCTCGGCGCGGTCGTACTCGGCACGGTCGAGCTCGATCTTCCCCTGGACGATCATCGTTTGGACGAGGCCGAATCGGTCGCCCATCCGCTCGAGGATCTCCCGCGCCCTCCGCGTCCGCTCGGCCGCCTCGTCGAGCCGACCGGCCTCGCGAAGGATGTCGGCGGAGTTGAACAGCGCCCAGCCGACCCGGCGCGCGTCGTGTGCCTTCTCGGCGAGCCGGATCGCCTCCGCGAACTCGTCGGCGGCCTCGGCATAGCGCGGCGCGGGCGAGGAGCTTCCCGCGATCACCACGCCGAGGAAGAGATGGGCCTGGGCCGACTCGCGCGCGTCGCCGACCCGCTCGAGGATCTGGGCGGCGTTCCGGGCCTCGGCCATGGCCCCTTCCGCCTGCCCGAGCATCGCCCGCACGTAGGCGCGACGGACGAGCCCGAGCGCGGTCGCCCGCTCGTTGCCGCTCTCCCGCGCGAGCTGGAGCTCCTCGGTGTGCTCGGCGAGGGCTTCTGAGTAGCGGCCCTCGTAGTACAGCGCCTCGCCCCGCAACCGGTGGAGGCCGAGCCGCACGAGAGGGTGGGTGGAAAGCTCCGTCCCCGCAAGGACGCGGGCGGTCGCGGCCTCCGCCGCCGACCAGTCGCCACGGTCGGTGAGGACCTGCGCCCGATAGAGCTCGAGCAGCGCCCGGAGGTGGGGGGAGAGGCGGAGGGACGCCCGGCGCTCGAGATAGCGCTCGAGGTACGAGTCCGCTTCCTTGAGAAGGCCCAGGTGGTCGGTCTGACGCGCGATCTCGAGGACAAGCTCCGCCTCACCGTCGACGTCGTCGGGCCGAAGTCGCCGGAAGCTCTCGAGCGCCCGCTCGAGGTGCTCGCGGGCGACCTCAGGGGAGAACGCCCGGTCGGCGATCTCGGCCGCCGCGCGGTTGTACTGGAGCGACCGCTCGTCGGCCTTGCCGAGGTGGAAGTGGCGGGCGAGCGCGTAGATCGTCGCGATGTCGGCGCTCCCGGTCGCCTCGAGGGCTTCGCCGGCCCGGCGGTGCAGGAGCCGACGCCGGCTCTCGGTGAGCGCGTCGTAGACCTGCTCCCGCCGCCGGTCGTCCGCGAAGGCGAGGAGCTCGCCGGGCCGCTCGAAGAGCACGCCTTCGTGGACGAGCCGGTCGATGGTCTCGGCGAGCCGCTCCTCGTCTTCTCCGCTCGCGCGCAGGAGCAGCCCGAACGGGAACTCCGGCCCGAGAACCGCGGCGACCGCGAGAGCCCGTTCTTCGGCCTCTGAGAGCGCGGGGACCTGCGCCGGGGCGGCCGCCCCGTTTCCCGGCGCCTCGGGGCGCGCGCGCGGGGGGCCCGGGGAGAACCGACGGTCGAACTGCTCGAGCAGGAGCGGGTTCCCGCCGGTCTCCGAGTAGCGGCGGGCGATCTCGTCGGCCGTGAAGTCGCGGTCCGGCGCGCGCCACCGCAGGTAGTGGCCGACCTCGTCCGACGTGAACGGCCGGAGCGGGACGCGACGCGCGTGGGTCACGGCCTCGAGCGCCTCGAGCCGTGCGCGCCGGGCGGCAGAGAGCGTTTCGAACGGCCGGGCGGTCGCGATGATCCACAGGGCCCGGTTCTCCAGCTGCCGCGCGAGGTACTCGATCGCCCCGAGCGACGGCTCGTCGGCTCGGTGGAGGTCCTCGAGGACCAGCACCGTCGGTCCCCGCTGGGTGAACGCGAAGAACTGCTCGGCGACCGCCGTCCAGATCGGCTCGCGCATCGATTCGCCGCGCTCGTCGACCTCGCCGAGGGCCGAGAGGAGCCGCTCCTCGATCCGGACGGGCGAGCTCCGCGCGGCGTCGTCCAGCCGGGGGGCGAAGCCGATCAGGAACGGCGCCGCCCCGGGGACGCCGGGGACGAACCCCTCCTCCGAAGCGAGCTCGCTGCGGGCGCTCTCGAGCGCGGAGCGGATCAGCGCGAACGGCGGCGGGGCATCGAGCGCCGGAGCCCGACCGACCAGTACCTGGGTCCCTCGGGCCCGGATGTTGCGCACGAGCTCGTCGAGCAGCGTCGACTTCCCGACCCCGGTCGGGCCCACCAGGAGCGTGACCCCGCCGACCCCGGCGCGTGCGTCCTCGAACCGTCGGTAGAGCGCATCGACTGCCTCCGTCCGGCCGACGAACGGCCGGCCGTCCCCGGCTACGGCCGCCATGACGCTGGTCCGCTAGATGGGGGGCTCCGAGTATTTACGCTCGCGTCGGAGCGCTCCGGTAGAACGGGAGGGGCACGACCTTCGCCGGAACCTCGCGCCCACGGATCTCGACCGTCAGCGCGGTGCCGGGCGCGGCGAGATCCTGAGGAAGGTAGGCGAGCGCGATCCCGTGGCCGAGGCTCGGGGAAAGGCCCCCGCTGGTCGCCTCCGCGACCACGGCGCCGCCGGCCCGGACGGGGCTTCCGTGCCGAGGGATCGCCCCGGCCTCCTCGACCTCGATCCCGGCCAGTCGCCGGGCGGGACCGTCGGCCCGCTCCTTCTCGAGCGCGGCACGCCCCACGAACTCGTGGTCGAGGTCAACGAACCGGTCCTGCCCCGCCTCGAGCGGAGAACGGTCGCGGTGGAACTCCTGACCCGAGAGCAGGTAGCCCTTCTCGAGCCGCAACGTGTCGCGGGCGCCGAGGCCCGTCGGCACCGCACCTTCCGCGACCAGCCGCTCGGCGAGGGCGTCGGCGACCTCCGACCGGACGAACAGCTCGTAGCCGAGCTCGCCGGTATAGCCGGTCCGGCTGACGAGAACGTGGTCGGTGAGCGCGGCGGGGAACGGGAGGCCGAGAAGCCCCGTCCGCGCTCCGTTGCCCTTCTCCGAAAAGAATGCGGCGTGATAGAACCCCAGCTTCGCGAGCTCCCAGCCGAAGTGGCGCTCGAGGAGCGCGCGCGCCCCGGGGCCCTGGAGCGCGAGGAGGGAGACCGCGCCGTTGTGCCGGCCGATCTTCGTGTCCGGTCCGCGGTGCTGGCGGAGGATCTCCTCGATCTCGTCCGCCCGGCTCGCGTTCGGAACGACAACGAACGAGCGCGCGAGCTCCTCGCCGGGATCGATCCGGCTCACGAGGAGGTCGTCGACGATCTTCCCGGTCGACTCGAGAAGGAACGTGTAACGGACCTGCCCCGGGACGAGGGCGGTGACGTTCGCCGTCGTCCGGCGCGCGAGGAGCTCGGCCGCATGCCCGCCCTCGACCGTGAGGATCCCCATGTGGGAGACATCGAAGAGGCCCACCGAGGCGCGGACCGCCCGGTGCTCGGCGAGGATGCTCGAGTAGTAGAGCGGCATCTCCCAGCCCGCGAACGGCACGAGGTGCGCCCCATGCCGCCGGTGGAAGTCGAAGAGCGCAGTGCGTCGGAGGGGGCGCGCGGGCGGCGGTGCCGGGGAACTCATGTGACGATCTCCGAGAGGCGGCCGGAATCGACGGCATGGCGGATCTCGAGGGCGATGCGCCGGCCGGTGCTCATCGGCATCCGCCAGAGCGCGTTGCCGTACGGGTGGCCGAGGCCGAGGTGGACGTTCGTCCCCCCGCCGATCCGGGCCGCGACGTCGAAGACCGTAAGGTGGCCGTCCTTGTCGATGCAGGTCTGCAGGCAGAACGGGCCGATGATGCCGGGCGGGTACCGGGACCGGGTGGCGTCCACGAACTTCTCGCCCAACCGGAAGACCTCCTCGAGGATCGACTCGCGGACCGTGAGCGTCCCGTGGCCAACGACCGTGAACTCGGGGATCCGGGCCGACTCCGAGAGCTCGAGCTGCTGGGCGGCGGGAAGGCGGACGAGGCCGTCGAGGTTGCTCTCCCGCCGTTCGTCCACACCGAGCAGCTCGAGCCCGACCGAGCGCTCGACGAGCGGGGAGAAGAAGAAGTTGAAGTTGAAGACCGGGCCGAGGACGTACTCCTCGATGCGGGCATGCGCGAGGTCCTCCGTCGAGATCGTCCCGCGCGCGAGGAGGTGGGAGCTCTTGCGGTGGTACTCCTCGACGCTCGCAACGGAGAAGAACCCTCGTTCGAGCCGACGGGTCGCGTGGGGGAGCTTGACGATCGCGAGCCGGTCGATCTCTTCGGGGGAGCGGAACTCCCGGGGGATCGGGATTCCCGCCGCCGCGCAGAGCGTGTAGTAGTTCTCCCGCTCCGAGCGTTCCTCGATCCGTAGCAGGGCTCGGGAGCCGACGATCGGCACCCGAAGCTCCCGCTCGATCCCATCGAGCGGCACGTAGGCGCTCAGCGCCCGGTTCGGCACGAGGAGGACCCCGTGGTGGCGCATGCGTTCCTGAACGGCCGGCCCGAGCAGGTCGGCGAACCGGGGCAGGGTCCAGACCTCGTCGACGCAGCCGCGGCGGCGGCCCCCGGCGTGATCCCGGACCGTCCGAAAGTACCGGGCGTACGTCGCGTCCCGCCCTTCGGCCGCGAGGACGAGGCTCGGCAACCCCTCGGTCACCGCCCCGTCGGCGACGTCGATCGCGGAGTGCGAGCCGACGGTACCGACGGTTGGGGTCCGGGGATAGTCGCCGACGATGTGCCGGACCTCGGCGAGCGGAATCGACATCGGGGTCCACTACGGTTCGTTCGGCTTAAGCGCTCGCGCGACGCGCTCCGGGGTCAGGGGCAGTTCGGTGACGTGCGCGCCCGTCGCATCGCGCACCGCCGACGCGACCGCGGCCGGCACCGGGATGATCGGAGGCTCCCCGAGCCCCTTCGCCCCGAACGGCCCCGCGCCGAGGAATCCTTCGACGAACGTCACGTCGAGCGGCGGGACCTCGGTGATCGTCGGGATGCGGTAGTCGACGAGACCGGCGTTCAGGAGTCGGCCGTCCTCCGACCAAATCGCCTCCTCGGTGAGCGCAGCCCCGAGACCCATCGCGACCGCCCCTTCGACCTGGGCGCGTGCGGCCGGCCCGTCGATCACGGTCCCGACATCCTGGAACGCGGCGTACCGCACGAGCCGGACCGACCCCGTCTCCCGGTCGACGTCGACCTCGGCGACGTGGGCCGCACCGGTGAAATCGGTGTACGGGTAGAACGTTCCGTCGAGGACGAGGCTCTCGTCGATCGATCCCGACCGACCGTAGTGCTTTCCCTCGGCAGCAAGCCCTCCGCCGGCGAGCTCCTCGGCCGTCAACAGCGCGCGGACCGGGGTGGTGCCCGACGCCCCCCGGACGACGATCTCCCCGCCCTCCTCCGCGAGCGAGAGCGGCGCGGTTGCGCCGCCGCGCTCGGCCAGGGTCGCGAGGAGACGGACGAGGGCGTCGTCGACCGCCCGTCCGAGGGCGCCGACCGTCCGGCTTCCGAAGACCCCGGCATCGTACGGAGCGTGGGCTGTGTCCGCATACTCGACCCGGATCCGCCCGCGCGGGAGGCCGCTCCGCCGCTCGGCGACCGCCGCAAGTCCGACCAGGACGCTGCCGCTGCCGATCTCCCGCTCCCCCTGGAGGATCGTGAGCGTCTCGGGCGACAGCCTCAGGCGCGCCTCTCCGCCCGCGCCGGTGCCGGTCGACCAGAAGCCGACGCCGATACCGACCCCGTGCCCTTCGGGGCGATCTCGGCGCCAGCGGGCGGCGAGCTCCGCGGCGGAGTCGAGCGCCGAAGGAAGGCCGAACGGACCGACCGTCTGGCCGAACGGCGTCGCCATGCCCTCCCTCCAGAGATGGTCGCGGCGGAACGCGACCGGGTCGCGTCCCACCTCCCGGGCCACATGCTCGAGGTGGGACTCGACCATGAACGCGCACTGGGGGGCGAACGGGGCGCGATGCGGTCCGAACGCCGGCTTGTTCGTTCGCACCGCGTAGCCCTCGACCTCGAACGCCGGGGCCGTGTAGGGACCGAGGAGGAACCCGATCGAGTAGCCGGTGGCGAAGTCGCGGCCGGGGAGGGAGGTCCCGACGTCCAGAAGGAGGCGCACGCGGCGCGCGACGATCCGCCCGCCGGTGACCCCGGTCTCGAAGCGGACCACCGCCGGCAAGGTCGTCCGTCCGAGCAGGAACTCCTCGCGGTAGCTGAGCGCGAGGCGGACCGGACGCCCCGACGCCCGGGCGAGCAGGAGCGCGTACGCCTCGAGGAAGCTCGCGCCCTTTCCACCGAAGCCGCCGCCGACCCAGGTCCCGTCGACGACGATCGACTCCTCGGGGAGGCCGAGCAGCGAGGCGACATCCTCGCGGACCCCGAACGGGCTCTGCGTCGTCGTGTGTACGGTATAGCGATCCCCGGTCACCTCGGCGACCGACGCGTGCGGCTCGAGCGCGACCTGGTGAACGCTCCCCGTGCGATACGTCTCGGAGACGACCTTCTCCGCGTCCCGGAACGCTCGGTCGACGTCTCCGCGGCGGGCATGGACGTGCGCAGCGACCCGGGGCGAGGCCGCCGCGTCGGATCCCGGCCACTCGGGAAACGCCGCCTCGAGATCGCTCACGACCGGCAGCGGTTCCACGACGACGCGGACCGAAGCGGCCGCGGCCCGGGCCTCCGCCAGCGTGGGGGCGGCTACCGCGGCGACCGGCTGATGACGGTAGACGACCGTCTCGCGGGCGAACAGCGGCCGCTCCGCGTCGCCCGTATGGCCGCCCGTGAGCCCTGACACGTCGTCCGCCGAGATCGCGACGACCCCGGGCCGCTCGCGGGCGGCGGAGAGGTCGACCGAAGTAAGGCGGCCGTGGGCAATCGGGGCGGGCACGAGCGCGCCGTAGAGCATCCCGGGGAGTTCGAAATCGATCCCGTAGATGGCGCGGCCCCCGAGCTTGAGGGCGAGGTCCGGGCGCAGGGGGACCGCCGTCACTCGTCCCCCTCCCTCAATGCGGCCGCCGCGCGGACGATCGCCGCGTACCCCGTGCACCGGCAGAGGTTCCCTCCGAGGTCCTCGAGGAGCTCGGAGAATGGACGGGACCGCCCTTCCTCCTTCAGAAGGCCGGTGAGCGCCATCACGAACCCGGGCGTGCAGTAGCCGCACTGGACCGCACCGGCGGCCTCGAACGCGTCGCGCACCCGGGCTCCCACCGGATCCTCGGCGACGCCCTCGATCGTGGTCACCGAGCTTCCCTCCACCTCGTGGGCGAGCGTGAGACAGGAGAGCGTGCTGCGATCGTCGACGAGCACGGAGCACGCGCCGCAGCCGCCCGATCGGCATCCCTCCTTCGTCCCCTTGAGCCCGAGGCGGAGGCGCAGCGTGTCGAGAAGTCGCTCGGAATACGGTACCGCCTCGAGCCGCCGGGAGCGCCCGTTCACCGTCAGCGAGAGGGGGCCCGCGGTCAAGCTCCCCCTCCCCCGGCCGCCGCGACCGCACGCCGCAGGAGCGGACGCACCAGCCGGCGCCGGTACTCCTCGGAAGCTCGGCGGTCGGCGACGATCGGGGCGTGCCGGCCGACCGCCTCCGCGGCGCGCTCCACCGATACCAAGTCCGGCCGCGTCCCGGCGAGCGCGGACTCCGCCTCCGGGACGAGCAAAGGTCGGGGAGGAAAGCCCGCGACCGCGACCCGCCAGGAGCGGCGCGAGGGGGAGAACGCCACCGCGACCGCCATGTGGGAGATGTCGTGGAACGGCCGCACCCGCTGCCAGAGGTAGGCGCTCGGACGCGCCTCAGGGATCCGCACGGCCCGGATGAGCTCGGCCGGACCGAGGGCGGTCTCGCGCGACGCCCGGACGAGCCGGTCCACCGTGATCGTCCGGAGTCCGTCGGGGCCGAGCAGTTCCACCTCGGCGTCGAGGGCGAGCAGCATCGGGACGAGGTCGCTCGCGGGTGCGGCCCGGCCGAGGTTCCCCCCGATCGTGGCGCGGTGGCGGACCGTGACCGATCCGACCGCGCGGACCGCGGCGTAGAGGCCGGGGAGGCGGCGCGCGAGGTCGGCGTCGAGCTCGAGGGTCCTCAGGGGGAGCGTGCTCCCGATCGTGAGGGACTCTCCGTTCCAGTCGAGGGTGCGCCAGGGAAGGCGCCGAAGGGAGAGGACCCGCCGGGGCGCGACCCGGCCCTGGTCGAGGTCGCCCGCCAGGTCCGTGCCGCCGGCGAGGACGGCGACGTCGCCGGGAGCGGAGGCGCGCAGGGTGGCGATCGCCTCGTCGGGGGTCGCGGGCGTGACGAGCTCGAACTCCGGCATCGGCCCGGGCCAGCGCGCCGTCGAGGCTTAGCGTTTCGCGGCCGCGGGGGGAACGCCGACCGCTTTTTTATCCGAGGAGCAGTTTTGGCAACGGGCCGGCATGCCATTCGAACTCGCGTTGCGTTACTCGACACCGCTCACCCCGATCTCCGACCTCGACGAGGTACTGCGGGAGTTCCTGCGGATGATCGGCTACCTCCCCGAGGGCGACGAGGGCCGTGGCTCCGAGGGACCGGTCGCGCAGAGCCTCGCGTACCGCCTGGTCCACGACTGCCTCCTGCGCGACGCCGCGCGGCCGTGGTACATCGACGAGCTCACGGCGGTCCTCAAGACCTCGAAACCGACGGTCTACCGGCACATCAACAAACTCAAAGCCCTCGATCTCTTGGAAGAGGTGGGGGGTTCGGCGGATGGGAAGGGACGCAAGGGCTACCGACTGCGCTACGGCAACTTCGCCCGCGCGTGGGACTTCACGGAGGCCAATGCTCAGAACGCCCTCCGCCGGTACCGGGAGACGGTGAATCACTTGCAGGGATTGATCGAGAAGCGGGCGAGCGAGCCGACGCCGAAACCGACGATCACGGTGCGACCGAGCCGGGAGCGGGGGGCGGCGCGATGAGCGCGACGAACTCCTCCGCGAAGCGCCCGCCGGTCGCGTTCACTCCGGGCTCGCACGTCCGGCTGCGCTCGGCCGGACCGGACGACCAGGCGATCGTCTCGAGCGGCTTCTTCCGCGGTCTGGTCTCGATCGGGGGCGACAACGCGCTCGCGATCGAGCTCGACGGCTCCGAGGGAGAGCCGAAGGGACGGATCCGCCTCGTGCCGACCCCGGCGATCCTCACGATCGACATCCTCGAGGCGGCGAAGCCCGAGGAAGAGAAGCGGGCCGAGGCGACCCAGAGCCCGGGCTACTTCCGCTAGGCCGTCCCTCGACCCCTCGCCCGGCCGAGGGAACGGCCCATATACGCGGCCGCGCTCCGCGGGCCGGCTGTGGGGTCAGCCTCCGTCCGGGCTACCGGTACGGGAACCGCACGCGCTGCCAATGACCCCTGGGAGGAACCGATGTCCCGGGGGTTGGAAGGCGAGGATCGGAGGGAGGAACGAGGACCGACCGAGCCCCGCGCCGAAGAGGCCCCGGGATTCCCCCGGTCGATCGCCGAGCTCCTGCGTCCCTGGATCGACCTCGACGAGCTCGGATGGATGGGGTTCGAAGTCTGGCTCCGTTCCGTGCTCCCTATGGTCCCCCCACCGGGCCCACCCAGCCGGGGACGCCCGGCTACGGAGCCCCGGCAGCGGGTCGCCGAGCTCGCCCGGGCCCTGAGCGCCTGCGCGAGCGACCGGGCGCGGGTCCACTTCGAGGCCGCCGGGTACTTCCGGGAGAATCAGGCGCTGACCCGCCGGGTCAAGGCGCTCGAGTCGATGGTGCGGACCCGTTCTGGGACGGAGGAGGGGCCCGATCTTCCTCCGGACCCTGACGCCGACCGTGCCGCCGAACGGTACCTGCCCCACGGAAGGAGCGCGCCGTGAGCACCCCGGGCGATGCTTTGGCGCTACGGGCTCCCGCCGAGCCGCTGGGCCCTCCGCGGGCGGCCCTCGAGCGGGTCGTGGTCGGGTTCGACGCCTCCCCGGCCTCGATGCGCGCGGCACGGCTCGCGCTCGAAATGGCCCGGGAGCTTCGTTCGCGGGTCTGGCTCGTCCACGCCACTGAGCGGGACCGTCGGCTGGCTGAACCCCTGACGGAAGAGGAGGCGGGCTTCCCGGCCCGCGCGGTCGCCCACACGCTGGAGCGGCTCGCCGCCGAGGCCGGTGCGCAAGGGATCAAGGCGGAGGCACTGAGCCGGGAAGGACCGGCCGCCGAGGTTCTCCTCCGGGTCGCCCAGGAGGTTGGCGCGACGGCGATCTTCGTGGGCACCCGGGGTCTGGGCCGTGCCGAGCGGCTGCTCCTCGGCTCGGTCTCGGGCCGGGTCGTGGTCGGCTCGACCGTCCCGGTGACAGTCGTGCCGTAAGGGGGAAGGCCTCCCCGTTCGCGCCGGAGATTCCTCCACCTCCGCGGGCCGGGAGCCGGTGCCCAGGAAGGTCCGAGCGATCCTGATCATCCGCCTCCCTACCGACCGGAGCGACGAGAGATGCTCTTTCCGACCCTGCCATTATCCTTGGCGCTCGACCTCGGGCCTCCTCCCTCGTCATCGAGGCGATCGGGGGGACGCGATCTTCGCCGAGCGCGCCGTCCCGTTCTGCTCGAGAGCGCGGCGGGTCGGCGCGCCGACCGCCACCGCAGTAGGCCCGTGGGCTACACGACGACGGCCGTGACCGAACGCCCCTTGCCGTCGCAACCGCTTGGCCGATCGGAGCGTGCCGGCGCTCCAGCCTCGTCTTCACAGGAGGGTCGCCTCGGGTCGGCCCCCTCTCCGATCACTTCCTCCGGGCAGGCCTCGAGCCCGGATGCTGCCTCCGGATCGTCCCGGTCGACCTGCCCTTTCTCCTCACCCCGACGGTCGTCTTCGCCGTCCTCGCGGTCCGGGTCGGCAGTGTCGGATCCCCCTGCTCGACGTGGCCGAATCGAGCCGGATCGGCCGCACCGTAGGGCGAGACAGGGTCGGGCGAGCGTCCGGCCGGTGTCACGGCCTGCCCGGAGTCACGAGATTGGTGAGCTCGACCCTGGTCGGCGCCCTCGGGCGTTCCACAGCGCTCCGCCCGAGTTCTCGGAGTCGGCGCCCCTGACGCCCGGTCCGCGGCGCTCCTTTTGCCGGTGGCACTCGATCGGGGCGGCAGCTCGCCGGGCGTCGGGTCGCGGAAGCGTTCGGGCCCGGACCGATGACGGCGATCGCCGTCGGTCTCAGGTCGAGACCGACGCGATGTACACGACGACCACGAGGACTGCCACCAGCACGTACGCGAGGTACCGGCCAAGCTGCCCCGGCATCACGCGCTCCTTGAGGACGCGGCTCACCCCCTCGCCAACGACCAGCAACCCGTCGTAGAACAACTTGAACACGTCGAAGACCTCGAGCTCTACACTGTACGGCTCCACCGCCTCGAAGCCAACGGTGGTGATGGCTCCGGCGTTCGCCCGGACCTCGCGGGTCCGGAGCGCGGAACTCATCATGAGGCGGATCCCGGTCGAGTAGCCGAACGAGGTGTACGTTTCCCCTTCCCGGGCCGGGGCGCTCCCCGCCATCCAGACCGGCACTCGCCGGACCGCCCGGTGCCGACCGAGACGGTCGTAGCCGACCGCGACCAGCACTCCCGCCGCGATCGCGATCGGCACCATCGGGGGCGAGAGGATCCCGAACGGCGCCCCCGAAAGTATCGACCAGCCGTTCGGGACGGAGAGGAGACCACCGATGGGGGCGGCGACCGACGAGCCCATGACCACGGAGACCGAAGGGGCGAGGAGGACGAGAATCCACGGGGCCGTGATGCCGACCGTGAGAACGGCGAACGCGACGGCGCCCACCACCGGCCCGAGACTCCCGCGTTCCGACGGCGCCCGGGCGCAGCGGGGCTTCCACAGGTAGGCAAACCCGACGAACTTGACCATCGCGACCGTGATGAGGCCGGCGCCGAGGGCGACCGCGGCCCCCGTGAGCAGCCCGACGAACTGCGCCCAAGTCTCGCCGAAGCGGTACGACTGGAAGAGCGCCTCGAGGACCATCCATTCACTGACGAAGCCCGCGAGGGGAGGGCCGGCGGCGAGGCTCAGCGACGCAGCCAGCGTCCCGACGAGCGCAGCCCGGTCGGGACCCGTCGCCCGGCCCTCGACCGACGAGAGGTCGAAGGTGCGGGTCAGGTGCTCGACGTACCCCGCGCTGAGGAAGAGGACGGTCTTCGCCAGCGCGTGCGCGAGCGCCTGGTAGAACGCCGCGAAGAGCGCGAAGACTGCGAGGAGCGTGAGATGGTTCGCCCCGGCCAGCAGGCTGACCCCGAGCGCGACCAGGATCAGTCCGTTGTTCTCGATGGTGCTGTAGGCCGGCAGGCCCTTCGAGTGCTCGCTGACGGCGGCAAAGAGCGCCCCGAGGAGGACCGAGATCGCACCGATCGCGAGCGTCAGTGCCCCCCACCAGTCCGGAGGGCCCGGCAGGAGGCTCACGAGCCGGAACAGGCCGTACGCGCCGGCGAGCGTCAGCGTCGAGCTGAGGACCGCGGAGGCGTTCGAGGGGGCGGAGGAGTGCGCGATCGGCAGCCACTCGCTCATGTGGAACGGCGCGGTTCCCATCTTGAGTCCGAAGCCGAGGAGACCCGCGACGAAGACGAGCGAAGGAAGGACGGTTCCCGAGAGCGTCGGACCGAACGCCAGCGAGCCCGTGCCGACGAAGAGGCCCGCGAAGGCGAGAAGGACGAGCAACGTGCTCGCCTCTCCGAACGCGAGGAAGACGAACGCCGCCGAGTAGACCCGGTCGGTCCGGCCCCGGGCCTCGAGGATCATCCCGTAGGAGGCGAGCGTCATCGTCTCCCAGCCGATCAGGAACAACACCTCGCTCGACGCGGTGACGAGGAGCGCGATCGCTCCGAGCGTGAGCGCGTAGGTGACGGCGAGGACCGGCGAAGGGCGGTCGTCGTACCACACGGAGTAGACGGATGTCGCGGCCCAGACGACCGACGTCGCGAGCGCGAAGAACGCGGAGAGCGCATCCAGCGAGAGCGTCTCCACGTCGCCGAGCGGGCCGCCCCACGCGGCTCCTCGGACCGGTCCGAAGAGCAGGGCATCGACCGCGACCGCCCCGAAGAGGAGCGCGGCCCCGAACGTCGTGAGGTAGCCGAGGTCGCGGCGGATGAGGGAGAGCGGTGCGCCGGCGAAGAAGCTGGCAATGGCGACCGTGAGGAGAACTCCCGCGAGATCCACGGCGGTTCACCCCTCCGTCCGGGCCCGGGACCGACCCAGGAGCCCGAGGATCGCGTCGAGCACGCTCACCGGCGCGGGAGGACACCCCGGCACGAACGCGTCGACCGGCACGAGCTCCTCGAGCGAGCCCGCGAGCCCCGGGGTGCTTTGGAAGACCCCCCCGCCGATCGGGCAGACCCCGACCGCGACGACCGCTTTCGGTGAGGGGAGCGCCTCGAACGCCCGCCGCACCGGCTCGGTCATCTCGGCTGTCGGGACCCCGACCACGAGGAGCACGTCGGCGTGGCGTGGGGAGTTCGTGAAGAAGATGCCGAGGCGCTGGGCGTCGTAGTACGGGTTCGTGAGCGCGAGCACCTCGTGATTGCACGCGTTGCAGCTCCCGGCATCGACCAGGAAGACGTGAACCGAGCGTCCGAGCTGACGGAGCGGGACCGCCCGAGCGCCCGGTCCGCTCGGCACCGGGGGGACGAGGAGGCCGGCACGGTCCGGCCGGGAGCACTCGGCCGAACCGCTGAAGTCGAACCCGTGCGCCGCGCACCGGGCGCACCGGATGCAGCGCCCCTCGTCCGCGCGGATCCCACTCCCACCGGCCGCCGAGAGCGCCGCGACGGGGCACGCGGCGATCGCCCCGAGCCGATCCGGCACGACGGCCGGGGGTCGGGGCGCCCGGGCGAGCATCGGCAGCTCAAGCTCGGTCGCCGGCTCCGCCGGGTACCGGGTCGTGAGCCGGCCACGTCGGATCGCCTGCCCCACCCAGCTCGACACTCGCCCCTCCTCAGGCGTCGGTCTCCGCAAAGACGAGCCCGAAGCTCTCCCAGGCGAAGTGGAAGTCCGTGAACACCGCGTGGCGCAGGCTCTCGGCGAAGACCGGCCAGTTCGCGTGGCTCGCCGAGCGCATCCCGACGCTCGCGATACGCCCGTTCGTGAGCCGAACCTCGTACACGAGGTCCCCGCTCGGGCTTTCGACCCGACCGAGGCCCCGGCCCGGGCCGACCGGAGGCGCGGGCGCCTCCCGGGCCATCGCGTCGCCGGGCCAGCGGTCGAGGAGCTGTTCCAAAAGGAGCGCGCTCGAGCGGACCTCGTGCGCGCGCACCAGGATCCGGGCGAGGGCGTCACCCCCATCCTCACGCGGAAGCTCGAGGAAGAGGTCGGTGTACGGGACCGATGGGGCGCGCAGCCGGTCGTCCCAGGCCACGCCGGTGGCTCTCAGGACCGGCCCGACCGCCCCCCATCGCACCGCCCGCTCGCGGGAGACGACGCCGGTCGTCTGGAGACGGTCGACGAACGTGCGGGACCCGAGGAACAACTCGAGGAGCACCTCGAACCGGCCCGAGAGCTCCCGGAGGGCGCGCCCAAGCCATCTCCTCCCTTCCGGATCGAGACGGCGGGTCGGAGCTCCCGGAGCGAGGGCGCCGAACAGCCATCGATGCCCGAAGGTCCTCCCTTCGATGCGGAGCATCTCCTCGGCGAGCGCATGGGTTTGGGCCAGGCCAACGTTCTGGCTGGCCGCCTCCGCGACGCGGGCGATCTGGTGGAGGTGGTTGTAAATCCGCTCGAGCTCCTGAGCGAGCGCGCGGGTCCACAGCTCGGTGCGGGCGACCTCGATCGCGGCGGCACTCTCGACCGCCGCGAGGAACGCCGCCGCGTGGGCGGCCGAGAAGTTACCGGCGAGCCGCTCCACGCGCAGGAGGGCGTCCTCCGGCGTAAGCCCCGGAAGGGCGCCCAGGATCCGACGCGACTTGAACCCCGCCACCGGTCCGAGGGTGAGAATCCGCTCCCCGTAGGTCCGGACGTCGAACCGTCCGCTCTCAGGGACCCCCATCGAAATCGGTCCGTACGGGAACGTGAAGACCCCGTACCCCTCGACCACTTCCTCTGGCGCGACGCGGTGCGGCCGCGGAGCCTCGGCCGCGCGTCGCCAGAGGGTAGCGACTTCGTTCGCCTCCGCGGGCGCGGGACCCCTCCAGAGGAGCGCACGACCGGTCCCGTAGTCGTTGACCAGAGCGAACGCGCGGTCGATCGGGAGGTAGGCCGGGGCGTGCTCCGTGCCGAGCGCGCCGGCGGGTCCCCGCAGGGACTCGCTCCAGGGTCGGGACGTCATGGAGCGCTGCCCCCGAGGAGGGCTGCCGCGGAGCGCAGCGCCGGCCCAAGGTAGGGGATCGCCACCACTCCGAGCACGAGGGCGACACCGACGTTCAGCCAGGCGATGCCGGCGCCCCGGTCCGGCCCGGACGGCGTTGCTGGGCGGAGGCCGGACGGCGCCCCAAAGACCATGCGGCCGACCTGGGAGTTCACGCCGAGGAACGCGACCAGGATCGCAAGGATGACGACGAGCGCGACCGGGGTGAGGCCTGCCGTGATCGCCCCGGCGACGATCAGGAGCTCGCCCACGAACGTTCCGAACGGGGGTGCCCCCGTCACGGCGCTGGAGGCGAGGACCCATGCCCCGGCGGTGCGGGGGAGCCGGTGCCGGAGGTCCCGGATGTCGTCGATGTGGGTCGTGCCGTCAGCGCGGAGCACGTTGCCCGCGCAGTAGAACGCCGACGACTTTGCGAACGCGTGCGCGAACAGGAGCAGGAGAGCCCCGTAGAGGGCAATCCCGCCGATCCCGACCCCGACGAGCGCGAGCCCCATCACCTCCATGCTCGAGTAGGCGAACATCCGCTTGAACGACCGCTGGCGCTGGAGGAGGAACGCGCCGAGGACCGCCGTCAGGAGCCCGAAGGCGAGCAGCAGCGCCTCGATCGACGGGGGCACCGGCCGGGGCACGAGCGCGTAGACGCGCAGGAACGCGTAGAGGGCGGTCGGCAACAGGACCCCCGAGAACATCGCCGAGACGGGCGAGGGGCCCTCCGAGTGGGCGTCGGGCAGCCAGGTATGCATCGGGAAAAGCCCGACCTTAGTACCGTACCCGACGAGCGCGAGCGCGACCGCCATGAGGAGGGTGCGGGTCACAGGGGGCGGCGACGCGGCGAGGCGGAATGCGTCGAGAGAGCCGGTCGACGCGTAGATCAGGAGGAGCGCGAACAGCGCAACCGTGAGCCCCGCGGACGCGATCAGGGTGTACCGCCACGCCGCCTCCACGCTCGTGGGCCGCCGCTCCAGGACAACCAGGAGCGCGCTCGCAACCGTCGTCGCCTCGATCCCGATCCACATCAGCCCGAGGTCGGTGACGACAAGCGTCGCAAGCATCGCGAAGGCGAACGCGCCGAGCAGCGCGTAGTAGACCTGGGGGGTCAGGAACGGACGGTGGACGGCCGCGAGATACCCGTCCGAGTACCAGACGCTGGTCGCGTAGATGCTCGCGACCATCAGAAGGAACACCTCGCTGAGCGCGTCGACGCCGAGGTACGGACCCCAGCGGCCCGCGGTCGAGGAGACGAGCAGGGCCGCGGCCGCGAGGAGGGCGAGGAGCGCACCGGTGCGCGCCGCCCAACGGCTCGCCGCCGCGTGGGGAACGAGCGCCAGGACCGACGCGGACGCCGGGGCGGCGAGAACGAGGAATACCCAGAACGACGACGCGGGGAAGGCGGTCATCCCGAAAGCTCCTCGAGGCCCGCGGCCTCCGGCACGCCCGTGACATCTCGCTGGATCGACAGGATGACCCCGACGAGCACGACCCCGAGGACGTCGAGGAAGACGACGGTCTCGACAAACAGCGGGAAGGTGCTGGCGAAGAGCACGCCGGCGTAGACGATCGCGTTCTCCTCCTCGAGGTAGCCGATCACCTGGACGAGCGTGTTCGTCCGGGTGGCGAGCATCAGGAGGCCCTGGACCAGGAGAACGAACGGCAGCGCGGCACCCTTCTCGGGAAAGACCGGGGCGAGGGTCTCCTGGAAGACAAACCAGGCGATGATCGCGAGCGCGACCGCGGCGAGCGCGTGGCCGGTCACCCGGTGCGCCGCGTGGACCTCGCGCAACCGCCAGCGGAACGCACGGATCTGCCGTCGCAGGAACGCCGGGATGAACAGCGCCCGGATCGCGATGGTGAGGGCGGCGAGGATCGCGAGGTCGGGGCTTGCGTCGGTCCAGGCAAGCCAGCCGAGGAGCACCGCGAGGAGCAGGGACTGGATCGCGATGCCCCGGATCAGCGGCGCGACGAACGACTCCGACTGGAGGTAGAGCGCGGTGAGGAGGATCCCGACGCCCACGAGCGCCGAGACCTCGGAGGTGACCGGCACCTACGCCACCCCCAGGACCGCGAACGCGAAGACCGAGAGGATCGCGAGCGAGAAGGAGAGCGTGAGGAAATCCCGGATCTTGAACAGCCGGACCTTCGCGATCGTCGCCTCGAGCAAGGCGAGCCCCCCGGCGAGGAGCAGCAGTTTCGCGAGGAGGAGCCCGACGTTCTCCGCCGCACCGAAGACGGTCGGTGCCGCGATCATCCCCCACGGCACGGCGAAGACGTTGAGGAAGACCGAGTACAGCAGGAACTGCTTCATCCAGCCGTTCCAGCGCAGGAGGCCGAGCAGGCGGCCGGAGTGCTCGAAGGAGCGTCCCTCTTCGAGCATCCCGAACTCCATGAGACCGGCGCTCTCGACCGGCAGCTTGCCCGTCTCGGCGAGGAGCAGGAGGAAGAACGCGCCGGTCACCAAGAGGTGGGTCGGCGACAGGTACGCGGACGCGGAGGAGGCGAGGAGGTGGTTCGTGACGTACGGGTTGTTCGTTCCAGTAATCACGGCCACGGCGAAGAACACGATGATCAGCGTCGGCTCGGCGAAGGCGGCGAAGGTGGCTGTGCGGCTTGCGCCGAGGGCGGCGTAGTTGCTGCCCGAGTCGAGCGCCGCGAGCAGTGCCAAGGTACCCGCGAGCCCGAAGAGGAGCCCGCCCCCGAGGAAGTCGACGGTCGAGGCGAACGGGATGGGATACGGCGTGATGATCGGCACGACGACCGAGATCACGAGGTACGTCCCGAAGGAGACGTACGGGACCAGGACGAAGACGCGCGAGGCGCCGTCGGGCAGAAGCGTCTCCTTACGGAGGTACTTGCGCAGGTCGAAGTAGGGCTGGAAGATCGACGGACCCTGTCGGGACTCCGTCCAGGCCTTGAAGCGGGCCAGGACCCCCGCGAGGAGCGGCGAGAGCAGCAGCACGGTCGCTGCCTGCATCAGATTGACGACTTGCTCGGTTGCGTCCACGGTGCCTACTCCGACCTTCGGGAGCAGGCGTCATTGGCCGCAGCGGCGGTTCGCCGGGGATCCGGCGGGCGGACGCCTCCGCCGAACTCGAGGGACGCGTCCGAGTACTTAGCTTCCCCCCCGGAGCGGTGCTCCCCGATACCGGAGCCGGCCCCGGGGCCGCGGGGACGGGCTTGCTGGGAGTTCCGTCGCGGCGATCGCCGGCGAATTCGAACCCAGGTCGTTGGCTTCGAAGGCCAACAGGATAGTCCAGACTACCCCACAAGCCCGACGGACGGGCGCACGGGACCGGCCTATTTGGGCGTTCCGAGCGGCGCTAGCTTCCCCCGACCGCGGCCGCGGGGCCCGGCCGGTACCGATCGAGCGTGGTCTGGGCGGTCGACCCCGGAAAGAGCGTCGCGACCGAGTCGGAGAGGATCTGGATCCGCTGGCGGACGTACGGGGTGATCCCGTCGATCTCCCCGAGCCGCTGGGAGAGCGGGAGGTACTTGCGGACGGAAGCCTCGTAGACCGTCGAGAGGAGCTCGCCGTCGCACTTCCCCCGGCCCGGCGCCGCCGCTCCGCACCGCCCCGTGAGCGGCGGGCGGCGGTAGCTCGCCCCGCACTCCTTGCAGCGGAAGCTCTGCGTCGCGTAGCTCTTCAGGTTGCCCATGACGTCGGGCAGAAAGTGCGCATTCAGGACCAGGGTCACCGCCTCGGCGACGTCGACCGCCCGGATCTGGCTCGCGAGCAGCACGGACCGCTCGACCATGTCGGTCATCGACCGCCCGTCCCGGTAGGCCGACCGCACGGGCCCGCCGGCGATCCGCGAGGTGTCGTGGGTGAATCCGTACCCCGAGAGCGCCCGAGGGGAGTCCAGGCGATGCGCGACGAGTTCGAGCATCGGCTCGATCTCCTTCGCCATCCGCCCTTCGGCCGCGGCCCGGTAGAGCGCGAGCCCGTGATGGCTCGCCACATCGACGTTGTGGGCCTCCTTGTCCACCTCGGTCGCGACGAGCCGCGTCGTGAGCACGAGGGGCTTGTCCATGAGCGCCCCCCGGCTCTCGGGCAGGTAGGAGCGGGAGAAGTTGAGGAGGGCGTCGAGCAGGAGGGTGACGGAGTCCTCGTCACCGTCACAGTTTCGCCGCTTCGCGGCGTGGAAGACCGGGTGGGCAAAGCACGCCTCGGCATCCGTGAAGCCGAGGAGCCGGCCGGCGACCCCTCCCGAAGTGTGGGGCGCCAGCGCCACCACGATCTGTCCCACGAGCTGTTCGGGCCGATCGGCAGAGTAGAACGGATCGAGGTTGTAGAACCGCACGAGCTCGTCGTCGACGAACTGGGCGAGCCGGGTCAGGTACTCCCCGCACGACCGCGAGACGATGAGGTCCTGCGGCGCGAGCTCGACCAGCTGCTCCGGATCCGTGAGCTCCGCGCCGGTCCAGTCCCACTCGTAGCCGAGCCGGCGCAGGGTCGGAAGATCGGTGCCGATCTCCGTGGGCCGAAAGTGGGTGAGCGGCAGGTCCGTGAGGTCGAACCGGGCGGTGCCGTCCTGGTAGACCGAGATGCCGTGCACTGCTCTCAGGATCCCCTTCTCGATCGGTTCCGGCACCTTCCGGGGAGAGGTCAGCCCCTTCACCCCCTTCACGACCGGGACCTTGACAAGATGGAGCCGCGAGAGGGCATCGCTCCAGAGACGGGCGACCGGAAGCGGCTGCCGAACGACCGTCTCGGTCACGTCCGTATGGGCGCCGCAGGGGCACCGGTTCCATACCGTCGTCTTCCCGCAGGCCGGGCAGTGTCGCGTTCCGAGGTCGACCGCGACCCCGTCCCGCATCGACCGACGCGCCGCTTCGGGGACCGAACGGCTCGGGCCGCCCGCCCCACCGACGGGAAAGAGCCCGTGGACGTTTGGCTGCATCGTCCGCTGGTACGCCTTCTCCGGTCGTCCGACCCGTCCCCCGATGCGGGAAGGGCTGCGAGCGCGGACCGTGACCCCCGCGAGGCGGGAGACGAAGCGGATCGGGTCGGTCTCGTCCGGGTCGAGCGGCGCCCGCCGGATCAGGATCCCCTCGGACGGTTCGAGCCCGAGTCCGCCGAGGAGGCCGGCGCTCGGGTCGGGCTCCCCCCGCCAGCGATCGCCTTCCACCGGATAGAAGAGAAAACCGAGGCGCTCGAGGGCGTCCCGCCACGCGGGATCGGCCGGCAGCTCGACCGAGGATCCCACCCAGCGACCGGTCCGCTCGACGAACTCCGAGAGCGCGCGGATCTCGGCGGTCGTAAGGTCGTGCCAGAAGAGGAGCCACCGCGGGTGGAGCGGCACGTCGTGGGCTCGGGAGAGGGACACGGCCTCTGCGTAGGTCGCCGGGGCTCCGGCAATCGTGGGGTCGAGGCCGGCGGTCCGCAATTCCTCGAGATGCCAGTCGATCGCGTAGGCGCCGGGGACGAGGGCGCGGTTATTCTCCAGAAACTCCCCGAACGAGACGAGCAGCTCGCCGAGATCGACGATGCGACGGACCCGCGAGCGGAGCGCCTCGGCCCGGTCGAGGTCGTGGACCGCGGTGACGCTGCCGTCGTCGAGCTCCACGATCGGCCCCTCGACGGTGTCGCAGACCGCCATGGCCGTCGCCTTGCCCGGGTACTCGAGCTTCACCTGGGTGCCGATCGCGACGAAGTGCTGCAGGATCACCATCGTGGCCGGATTCACGGCGCAGGCCGCAAGCCCGGTGGTGCGGGACCGGCCGTAGACGAGTCGGAACCCGCCGGGGTGGCTCGGATGGGCGAGCACCGGGCGACCCCCGACGGAGTCCTGCAGGTACTTCGGCGTGTGCGCTTCCTCCTCGTCCGGCGAGCGGTGCCCGAGCTCGGCGAGGAACTCCCAACCGTCGAGGCCGAGCTTCTCCACGACCTTGCGGAGCTTCGATGCCTTCTGGCAGAGCCCCTCCGCGACGACGAGGCAGGCGCCTCCGCGGATCCCGTTCGTGCGAACCCTCGGGAGATCCCGGAAGGCGCTGACCTCGGCGTCGCCTTCGGTCGACTCCCCCGAGATCGCGACCGGGACGTTTCGCACGACGAGCGCGATCTCCTCGGGTGTTGGGACGTACTGGAGGTGCTGATGGTACTTGTAGAGCGGGATCTCCTCCTTGTACCGCTCGATCTCCTCGCGGTCGGGACGGTACGGAGCGAGTCCCAGGTCGCGGCGCACGATGTCGGCGAGGAGCACGCTCAGCGCCTGGGCGGTCCCTCCGGCGGCACGGATCGGCCCCGCGTAGTAGAGCTCGATGTAGCCGGGGCGGCCCCGGTCGTCCCGCACGTGGACCTCGGCGAGCCCCTCGAGCGGAGCGACGAGAATGCCTTCCGTGAGGATGGCCAGCCCGACCCGCAGCGCCGCATCGACCCGTGAGGCGATCGATCCGCCGTTCGATTCGTCCCGCGCGAGCCGCCGGGCGATCGAGACCGCGACCTCCTCCCGCGGCATGCGGGTCGCGAGCTCCCGGATCTCGGTCGAGATGCCGGCGATCGGCAAGTGCGAGAGCAGCTTCTCGACTCGCATCGCCATGTCCTGCGCGCGCGGGATCTCGGGAGCGATCTCGGGATCGAGACCGATCCGTCGGGCCGCTCCGGCAGCGCCGTACGCCCGGTCGACGAGCGACTCGATCGACCGATAGTACGGCTCCACGCGAGCGCAAGAAGGGTCGCGACTCATAAGCGTGCGCCGAACGCTCTTGGAGAGGGACGCGCACCGGCGGACCGACGCGGAGAGGACCGGCCCTGCCGCGGCGCGCAGGTCGGGAGCCGCCGCACACCCCGCGCCGAGACAGGGGTATAGGCGTCGTACGGTATCCCGACGTATGGCAACAGCGAATCGGGGCCACTGGGTCCTCGCCGCCCTCGGGAGCGGCGCCGCGATCGTCCTCGCGGCCACCCTGTACCTTTTCCTCGGCGTCCGTGGCGTGGTCCCTTCCTCCCTCGATCGGTATCTCGTGGCCGCGCTCGTCGCGGGGGTCGGCGTCCTCCTGATCCTTTTCGTCGGGCGAGCGCTTCGGCGAGAGTCGGAGCGGCGACTCGGCCCGGATCGCGCCTACCGGGTGCTCGACGTGTACCGCCTCGTCGCCTACGTGGTGGTCGTCCTCGTGGTCCTCTACGCGCTCGGGATCAACGGGACCGCGCTCCTCGCCGGCGGAACGTTCGCCGGTCTCGTCATCGGCCTCGCAGCCCAGACCGCCCTCGGCAACGTCATCGCGGGCGTCACGTTGCTCGTCGTCCGGCCGTTCCGGGAAGGGGATCGGATCACGGTCTCGACCTGGCAGTACCCGTTCCTCGGCCCGGCGTACCCGCCGAAGTTCTACTCGGACGACCTCCTCGTCATCGGATTTACCGGTGTCCTCCGGTCGATCGGGATCGCGTACACCGTCCTTCGTCGCGACGACGGGACCCTCGTGCGACTGCCGAACAACGTCGTGATTCAGGCGGCGGTGCTCGCTCACGACGTCGCGGAGCGGTGGGTGCGTACGAAGTACGAGGTCTCCCCCGACGTCGATCCGAAGGTGCTGCTCCCGCTCGCCGAGGAGCGGCTCCGGCAGAACCCGTGGGTGACGCAGCCCGGGTCCCTGCGGGTCAGCGTCGGTGCTGCGACGACGACGAGCTATGTGATCGTGGTCGACGCGCTCTGCCGGGGAGCCCTCGAGGAACCCCCCCGCAGCGATATCCTGATCGAGCTCATCCACCTTGTCGGCGGACTCAAGGACGGTCCCAGCTCCTCGCCGGGGCCGGCCCGGGTGGCCTGAATTGGTCGGGGGACCGGACGGAGGCGCCGCGGTCGCGCGGCTTGCCTCTGGCACGTCGGAGTCGAGACGGATATCGGTGCCGCAAGACCTTAGCCCTGAGGGGAGTGGAGGGCCACGGACCATGGCGACCGAGCTGGAGCTCATCCGCGCCCTGTATCGGTACCACTTTCAGAAACTCCGGAGGTATCTTGAGATAATCTGGAAGCTGCCCGTACGAGAGCGATACCGGGACCGCGGTGCTACCTTTCCCTCGCTGGTCGACATGTACTTGCACATCCTGGACGACTACCGGTTCTGGTTCATCCAGGCGTACACCGGGGAGAGTTTCCAAGACTTTCCGCTGGGCCTTCGGCTGAGCCGTAGGCGGGCCGAGCGGGCGACGGACGGGGTGGACCGCCGGGTGACCGATTTCCTGAAGAAGCTGCACCCCCGAGACCTCGACCGGAAGTTCTTCATCCATGTGGACCAGAGGTCAATCACCGTCCGCTCCATGCTCCTGCAGATGATCGAGGGCGATCTCCAGCACAAGGGCGAGCTCAACGCCCTCTTGTGGCAGATGGACGTCGAACCCCCTGCCATCGATCTCTCACGGACGGCGAGATTCTAGAACACAACTCCCGGCGGAGTGCTTGCGCCGGCAGCGCGCTCCCCCACGGGCCATCAAGACGATCGGAAGAAGGTATTTCTGGCACCTGGCTGTGGGACATATTTCCGTGCTGACCCCCGCTGAACTGCGGTTCATCGAGGGATCGTTTGCCTCCGGTGGGTAGCCTTCTCTTCAATCTGGGCGCCCGGTCGACGGACGATCACGTAGACGGCCC
>JAKAVQ010000030.1 GCA_021817245.1 Thermoplasmata archaeon | reverse complement strand
GTCATCTCGAGCTGGATGAGCCGGTTGAGCTCGAGCGCGTAGTCCATCGGCAGCTCCTTGGCGAACTCGGCGAGGAACCCCATGAGGATGAGGTGGATCGCATCGGACTCGTTCAGGCCGCGGCTCATGAGGTAGAAGATCTGCTCCTCGCCGATCTTGCCGACCACCGCCTCGTGGGTGATGGTGGCGTCCTCCGCATGGATCTCGTTGTACGGATAGGTGTCGGACCGCGACTCCTCGTCGGGAAGGAGGGCGTCGCAGCGCACGGCCGCCTTGACTCCCGTCGCTCCCTTCGCGACGTGGAGCAGCCCCCGGTAGCTCGTCCGACCGCCGCGGATGGCGATGGACTTCGAGATGATCTTGCTCGAGGTGTCCGGTGCCGAATGGACCACCTTGGCGCCGCTGTCGATGGTCTGGGAGCCGGAGGCGAAGGCCACCGACAGGATGTCGGCGCGGGCCCCCCGCCCCTTCAGGAAGACGGACGGGTACTTCATCGTGATCTTGCTGCCGAGGTTGCCGTCCACCCATTCCACGAGGGCGTTCTCCTGGGCCACGGCCCGCTTCGTGACCAGGTTGTAGACGTTCTTCGACCAGTTCTGGATCGTGGTGTACCGGACCTTGGCGTACGGCTCCGCCATGACCTCGACGACCGCCGCGTGGAGCGAATCGGTGGAGTAGACGGGGGCGGTGCAGCCCTCGATATAGTGGATCTTGGCGCCCCGGTCGGCCACGATGAGCGTCCGCTCGAACTGTCCCACCGATTTCGCGTTGATCCGGAAGTACGCCTGCAGCGGGATCCCGGTATCGACCCCCGGCGGGATGTAGACGAAGCTGCCGCCCGACCAGACCGCCGAGTTCAGGGCCGAGAACTTGTTGTCGTTGTACGGCACGATCTTGCCGAAGTACTTCCGGACGATGTCGGGGTGCTCCCGGACCGCCGTGTCGGTGTCGGTGAAGAGGACCCCCTTCGCCGAGAGGTCCTCCCGGATCTTGTGGTAGACCGTGCCGCTGTCGTACTGGGCCCCGACCCCGCCGAAGTAGTCCCGTTCCGCCTTCGGGATCCCGAGCTTGTCGAAGGTGTTCCGGATATCCGAGGGGAGATCCTCCCACTTCTTCTTCGTGTCCCCTTCGGCCATGGGGTTCGCGTAGTACGTGTACGCTTCGAAATCGATCTCGGAGAGATCCGGTCCCCAGTCCGGCATCGGCCGCTCCAGGAAATGCTCGTACGCCCGGAGCCGGTACTCCCGCATCCATTCGGGCTCCTTCTTGAGGTCGGAGATCTTCTCGACGGTCTCCCGGGTGAGCCCCCGGGCGGTGCGGACCTTGTAGGTCTCCGGGTCCTTGAAATCGTATCGCGTGTAATCCAGAGGCTGGAACTCCGCCGTCTGCGCCATGATGGTACCTCGCGGATTGCATCACGTGGCGGTATTTAAATCAGGCGTGGCGCGGTTCGCGACGTTCCCCCGGGTGGGAGCTCGGGCGAAGAGCGCCTCGATCCGTTCGAGGCAGTCGCCGAGCCGATCGATCTCCTCGGGGAGGGTGTACAGGTAGGCGCTCGCCCTCGTGAGGGCCGGAACGCCGAGCCGCTCCATCAACGGCTGGGCGCAGTGGTGGCCGCTCCGCAAGGCGACCCCGTCGGCGTCGGCGAGGCTCGCGATGTCGTGGGGGTGCACCCCCGGAAGGGAGAAGGAGAAGGTGGCGTTCCGGGCCGCCCCCGGTCCGGGACCGAAGATGCGGAGCCGGCCGCCGAACCGGTCGTTCGCCATGCGGTACATCCGCTCGGTGATCTTCCGCTCGTGATCGGCGAGCTCCTCCCAACCCACCCGTCCCAGGTAGTCGAGCGCCGTCCCGAGGCCGACCGCCTGGGCGATGGGGGGGGTTCCGGCCTCGAACCGGGCCGGAGGCTCCTGGAAGAGGACGCGGTCCTGGTGGACCTCCCGGATCATCTCGCCCCCACCCTGGTACGGTGGCAGCGAGCGGAGACGGTCGGCGCGCCCCCAGAGGACCCCGATCCCCGTGGGGCCCAGGGTCTTGTGGCCGGAGAAGGCGAGAAAGTCGATTCCCAGCCGCTCGACGTCGATCGGATAGTGGGGCGCCGACTGGGCGGCATCGACGATGACCACGGCCCCCCGGGCATGGGCCCTCTCGGCCAGCTCGCGGATCGGGGTGACCGTGCCGAGCACGTTCGAGACCTGGGTCACGGTGAGGACCCGGGTCCGAAGCCCGGGGGCGTCGTCGATCGCTTCCGGCCGGAGCGCCCCCCCGTCGTCGATGTCGAGGAAATCGAGACGGATCCCGCGCTCGGAGCGGAGGATCTGCCACGGCACGATGTTGGAATGGTGCTCGAGGACGGTGGTGACGACCCGGTCCCCGCGCTCGAGGACGGTTCGGGCCAGTCCGTGCGCGAGGAGGTTCAGCGACTCGGTCGTGCCCCGGGTGAAGACGATCTCGGCGGGGTCCCGGGCCCCCACGAACGCGGCCGCCTTCTCCCGGGCCCGCTCGAAGGCGTCGGTCGCCTCCTCGCCGAGCGTGTGGACGCCGCGGTGGACATTCGCGTTGTGCTCGGCGTAGAACGACGCAAGGGCGTCGATCACGCACCGGGGCTTCTGCGAGGTGGCGGCCGAATCGAGGTACACGAGCGGTCGGTAGTGGGTAC
>JAKAVQ010000024.1 GCA_021817245.1 Thermoplasmata archaeon | reverse complement strand
CGGGGGGCTCCCATGGAGGTCGAGGGCGGCATCCGTTGGCTCTGCTCGGCCCGGCATGAGCCTATCGGCCTCCAGTGGAAGCAGCCCGACCGCCTGGTTCACCTCAAAAGCGCGGGAGTAGTGCTAGCGCGAGGTCCCGGGCGCGGGATCCACGACCCCCGCGGCGCGGAAGCCTCGCGCCCTCAGCCGGCACGCGGGGCAGGTCCCGCACGGCGCCTTTCCCCCGGCATAGCAGCTCCACGTGAGCGCCCAGGGAACGTGCAGCTGCTCTCCCCGTCGGACGATCTCCGCCTTCGAGTCGTGCAGCAGCGGTGCAAGGATCCGCACACGAACTCCCCCCTCCACGCTCGCCCGGGTCGCGAGCCGGGCCATCCGCTCGAACGCCGCGAGGTACTCCGGACGGCAGTCGGGGTAGCCGGAGTAGTCCACGGCGTTGACTCCGAGGTAGATCGCCCCCAGCCGGTGGCTTTCCGCGTAGCCGAGGGCGACCGAGAGGAGGATCGTGTTCCGGGCCGGCACGTAGGTGCTCGGGATCCTGCCGGCGCGGGATTTCCGTTGCGGCAGGCGCCGCCCCGGTCGGGTGAGCGAGGAGTCGAGCAGCGGAGCGAGCGGGAGCTTAAGGACCACATGCCGATCCACCCGGTAGTGGCGGGCCAGCGCCCGTGCGGCGCGGATCTCGCGCGCGTGCCGCTGCCCGTAGAGGACCGTGAGCGCGTGCACCGGCGGGCGCGCTCGGGCGGCGAGCGCGAGACAGGTCGCCGAGTCCATACCGCCCGAGAGCAGGACGACGCTTCCCGCGAGCTCCCGCGGACGGGTCATAACGTGCCCCCGGCCGCCACGTAGAACGCGGCGGCGATCGCGACCGCGCCGAGCATGCCCAGGAAGTTCGTCCCGCCCTTCGTCAGCCAACCCCGGTTCTCGAAGAGCTCCCCGAGGACCGAATCGACCTGGCAGCCGAGGAACCCGGCGAGGACCGCGGCCGCCAGGAAGATGTCGGGAGGGTGCACGGGGCTCCCGAAGAGCGCGAAGAGGCCGATCCCCACGAGACCGGTCGTCGCGGCCCCGGCGAAGGCGAACGCTTCGCCGATCCCCGAGACCCCGCCGTTCGTCCCGGGAGTGACGGGGCGGAAGGTGAGGATGCTCCGTGCCCGGCCCGCCAGCACCCCGAACTCGCTCGCGAACGTGTCCGAGGCACCGAAGGCAAGGGCGCTCGTGTAGAGGACGGCGACGGCCCCGCTCCCGAGCAGCGGCGGGTCCCAGCCCGCCGCAAGGGCCAGCGCCGTCGGGATCAGGATGTGGGCGAGGACGTTCGATATCCCCCGCTCTCCCGCTCGGCCCTCCTGCACCTTGCGATTCCGCTTTTCGTCGAACCGGAATCGTGTGGCGAGCGCGCTCGCGGCGACGAACAGAATCAGGAGCGCGAGGAAGGGGTAGCCGACGAAGACCACGATGATGCCGCCGAAGACCGTCGCGACCACCCCGGCCGGGAACGTAAGCGCTCCCGCGGCGATCGCCGCGGCGGCCAAGAGGGACGTGGCGACGATGCCGACGAGCGCGAGGACCAGAGGGAGCATTCGGGCCGCTGCGGGGCGCACGGGGCGATGGACTTAACGGCTGGGGTCCGACGCCCGGAGCCGCTCAGCCGCGCGCGAGGACCCGATAGACCGCGAGGGGGAACGAGTCGCTCCGTAGGTCGGGAACAACACCTCGGTCCACGAGCTCCTGCTCGCCCTCGTGACGGTGGCCGAACGGCGTGACGTGCGCCGTGAGCAGGCCGAGCCTCCGGCCGGCCTCGACATCGAGCGCACGGTCGCCGATGACCGCGCTCGACCCGAAGTCGATCGCCCAGTCGTCGCGGGCCTGCTCGAAGAGGGCCGTTCCGGGCTTCCGGCAGGCGCATTCCGAACCTGGCGCGTGCGGGCAGTAGTAGAACGCGTCGACCGCGGCGTGGAAGGGACGGAGCCGCTCGTTGAGCCGAGCATGGATCCGATCGACATCGTCGGGGCCGTACAGGCCCCGCTCGATCCCGGACTGGTTCGTCACGCAGATCACGAGGTAGCCGTGGTCGTGCGCGAGGGCCAGCGAATCTCCGACCCCGCGGAACAGTTCGAGTCGGTCGGCGTCCTTGAGGTAGTGCAGATCGGGGTTCAGGGTCCCATCCCGATCCACAAAGAGCGCACGACGCGGGGAGCGGAGGGGGCTCGGGGGGGACGGGGCGGAGGTCACGGCCCGTCGAGGCGGTAGAGGGGATAAGAGTTGATGAGTCCGCAACGGTCCGTCGGGAGCGGTCCGACCATGCGCGCCACGAACGACGATCTCTTCGCCCCGCTCGACCGGGCGTTCGACGCGGGGCTCGTCCGGCGGCACTCCGCCCCGGGCGCACGGGCCCTCCTCTTCTCGGGCGGGGTCGACTCGACGCTGCTCGCTTGGGAGTTCCGCACCCGTCCGGACCTTCGCCTCGTGACGATCGGAGTCGCGGGGAGCCCGGATCTCCGTGCGGCCGAGAGCGCCGCTCGGGAGATCGGCCTCCCGCATGCCGCGGTCGAGATCACCGACCGGGAGATCTTTGCGGTCGAGGCGGACCTCCGGGAGGAGCTCCCGCGGGAGAATCCGGTCGTCCGCAGCGTCCTCGTGGCGCTCGCGCTCGCGATCCGGGCCGCGCCGGCCGAGGAACTCCTGTGCGGTCAGGGGGCGGACGAGCTCTTCCTGGGATACGCCCACTTTCGCGGGCTCGGGGCCTCCGAGGCCGCGGCGCGGGCGCGGTCCGACCTGGCCCGCCTCCTGGAGGACGATTGGCCCCGGAGCGAGCGAATCGCACACCGGTTCGGACGCCGCCTTCGTTCCCCGTACCTCGACCCCGGATTCATCGCCGCCGCCCTCGCGGTTCCGATCGACCGCCGCCTCCCCCGGGACATGCCGAAGGCGTTCTTCCGGGCGTGGGCCGAGCACCGGGGGCTGCCGCCATCGCTCGCCCGGCGACCGAAGCGGGCGATGCAGTACGGGAGCGGAGTGGACCGGCTCCTCCGGCGACGTCCGGCCCCGGCTACGACCGGCGGACCCGGGTACCCGCCTCCCCCGCGACGGCCCGGGAGAGCGACGCGATATCGGTGATCAGAAAGCGGGTCCCTCCTCCGCGGAGGAACTCGATCCCGGCCTCGACCTTCGGGCCCATGCTGCCGGCGGAAAACTCCCCGGCCTCGTGGAACCGGACCAGTTCGTCGAGCGTCGTCTCCCCGAGCCACCGTTCTCCCTTCCGGCCGAAGTGGACGGCGGCGCCGGGAACGTCGGTGACGATCGCCAGCGTCGAGAGCCCGAGCTCGCGCGCGACGAGCGACGCCCCGAGGTCCTTATCGATCACTGCCTCGACGCCGTCGTATCCTCCGTCCTTGCGCCGCACGACCGGGATCCCGCCGCCACCGGCCACCACGGGAACCCAGCGCTCGCCGAGGCCGGCCCGCAGCAATTCGCGCACCGCGGGTCCCTCGAGCCAGCGCACGGGTTTCGGCGACGGGACGAGGCGTCGCCATCCACCGCGCGCCCCGTCGAACTGGAGCACCCAGCCGAGGCGCTTTCGCAAGAGTCGCGCCTCCTCCTCGGGATAGTACCGGCCCACCGGCTTCGTGGGACGCCGAAAGGCGGGGTCCCGGAGCGAGACCTCCGTGCGGCTGATGATCGAGAGGACCGACCGTTCGATCTTGGCCCGACGCAGGGCCGGGGGGAGCTCCGTCTGGATCAGGTAGCCGATCTGGCCCTGGGTCTCGGCGCCCAAGACGTCCAGCGGACGGGCCGGGACCTCGCGCTGGCCGAGCTCGTTCTGACGCAGGAGGGCCCCGACCTGGGGTCCGTTCCCGTGGGAGAGCACCAGCTCGTGACCCGAAGCGGCGATCTCCGATAGCGCGGAGACCGTCCCCCGCATCTGCGCCCGCGCTTCGGCCCACGTACCGCTGCCCCCGGCCCGCTGGAGCGCGTTCCCTCCTAAGGCGACCAGGACTCCGGACATCGTCGGTCGGGGTTCCATCGGAAGGGCCCTTGAAAAAGGGGCCGGTGAACTCGGCTCGACGCGGTGGACCGCCCCCGTCCCCCCCGTCCCGCGAACCCCTATATAGCCGGTGCCGGGTCCTGAGCCGTGACGGACCCGGAAAGCTCGCTGTTCTGTCCGCTCGAGTTCCGGTACGGTCGGGAACCGGTGCGCGCGCTCTTCGAGCGCGGGTCTCGCTTGGCTCGGGCGCTCCGCGTCGAAGCGGCGCTCGCGGCCGCGGAGGCAGAGCTCGGCATGGTGCCGCCGGAGGCGGCCGAAGCGATCGCCCGCGCCGCGAACCTCGACCACGTCCCGCTCGAGAGGGTCGATGCGCTCGAGCGCGAGCTGCGGCACGATGTCATGGCGATCAGCCGGGCGCTGGCCGAAGCTTCAGGGCCCGGCGGCCGGTGGGTCCATTTCGGGGCGACGAGCGCCGACATCACCGAGACGGCGCTCGGCCTCGAGCTCCAGGAGAGCGGTCGGGTCCTTCGGGACGACCTGACCGCGCTCGCCCGGGTGCTCGTCGACCTCGCTCGTCGCCACCGGGCGACCCCCGAGATCGGACGGACGCACGGTCAGCACGGAGTCCCGATCAGCTTCGGCTACAAGGTCGCCGCCGCGGCCGCCGAAGTGATGCGCCACCGGGAGCGGCTCGACGAGTTGCTCCCCCGACTCGCGGTCGGCAAGATGGCCGGCGCCGTCGGTACCGGCGCGGGCTTTGGTTCGAACGCGGCGGAGGTCGAGGCGAAGGTGATGGCCCGACTGGGGCTCGTTGCCGACGAGGCGCCGACCCAGATCGTCGGCCGGGACCGGATCGCGGAGTTCACGAACTTCCTCGCGCTCGTCGCCGGCACCGCCGAGCGGCTTTCGACCGAGGTGCGCAACCTGCAGCGGACCGAGATCGCCGAGGTCGCCGAGCCGTTCGATGAGGCGCGGCAGGTCGGGAGCTCGACCATGGCCCAGAAGCGCAATCCGATATTAGCGGAGAACATCTCGAGCCTCGCCCGGCTGGTCCGGGCGTTCGCCCTCCCTCCGCTCGAGAACATGGTGCAGTGGCACGAGCGCGATCTCGCGAACTCGGCCAACGAACGAATCGTGCTCCCGCACGCGATCCTTCTCGCGGACGATCTGCTCGTCAAGCTGACGCAGCTCTACGGAGGACTGCGGGTCGACCCGGTGCGGATGGCGGAGGAGATCGGACGGTCGGGCGGGGCCGCGATGACCGAGAACCTCCTGCTCGCGCTGACGTCGAAGGGCCTGGCCCGCGCGGAGGCCCACGAGCTCCTGCGGACCCTGACCCGGCCGGGGTCCGCGGGCTCCCTCGTCGACCGGGCCAAGGCCGATCCGACGGTGCGCGCCCATCTGGCCGCCGCCGAGGTCGACCGGATCTTGGACCCGGCGGCCTACGTGCACGCGGCCGCCGAGAAGACCGATCGCGTCCTCGCGCGCCTCACGCCCGGGCTCGATCGATGAGCTCCTCCGGCGCCCCGTGGACCGCGCGCATCGTGGTTCGCACCGATTCCATCGAAGTCTCCGACTGGCTCGTGCGCGCGCTCGGGCCCGAGGCGAGCCGGGAGGTCCCACGAGCCCGCGCCGAGCTCTTCTCGCCGTCCCTTGGCACGACCGCGATCGCGATCGAGGCCCGGGACGGGGGCGCCATGCGGGCGGCCCTGAACACCTACCTTGGCTGGGTCGATCTCGCGCTCGCGACGGCCCGACGGGCCGTGGCGCGTCGGCCCCCGGCCTGACGGGCCGAAGCGCTTATCTCTCGGGTCGGGTCAGCCGGCCGTGGCGCTACCGGCGAAGCTCCAGAACGACATCAAGCAGTTCCAGCGGCTCCAGCAGGAGCTCGCCGCGGTCCAGCAGCAGCGCCTTCAGATCGAGCTCAAGGTCCGCGAGGTCTCCCACACGCTTGACGAGCTCAAGAGCGTCGGCGAGGATGCGACGGTCTATCGGCCGATCGGCGGCCTGCTCGTGAAAGCGAAGAACCGCAAGGAGGTCGAGGACCTCCTCTCGGAAGAGAAGGAGACCGCCGAGGTGCGTCTCAAGGCGGTCGAGCGGCAGGAAAACCACCTGAAGGAGCGCTACACCTCGATGCAGCAGGAACTCGCCCAGGCGCTCCAGTCGGCGGGCGTCGCGTCGGCGACCTCTACCGAAGGTGGATTGTAGCCGCCGACCCGGGTTCAGGCGTTCCGCCGGACCAAGCGGTCGGCGACCTCTCGTACGAGCGGTTTACCGCGGGCCCGGATCGTCCGGCTCCGGTCGAGCCGTCGGAGCGCGCGGCGCGTCAGCTCCTCGATCTTCCGCTCGGAGTACTCGAGGCTCCCGGTGGCACGAATGACCTCGCGCCCCCGCTCCACATCCTCCGGCGGGGCGGTGGGGTTTCCCAGGACGCGCAGGAGACGGGCCCGGTCGGCCTCGCTGCCCTCTTTCCAGGCACGAACCACGAGCAGCGTTCGCTTTCCCTCGACCAGGTCGTTCGAGCTCTTCCCCGACGCGGAGGCCTCGAAGCCGGCGCCGAGGACGTCGTCACGCAGCTGGAAGGCGGTCCCGAGGTCGGTCCCGATCGCCTCCAGGTCGGTGAGCCGATCGGGGAGGCTTCCTCCCAAAAGCGAGCCGATCTTGAGGGGTGCAGCCACGGTGTACATCGCCGACTTGAGGCGATGGACGGCCAGCACGTCCCCCTCGCTGACCGACCCGGGCGCGAGCGTGCCGTTGCGGATGTCGAGCAGCTGGCCGTAGGCGGTGAGGCGGGTCATGCGCACGTACTCCGACAGGGCCCGGAGCCGCGCCTCCGCCCGGGCCGGTGCCGAGAGGATCGCCTCGACCGTGAACGGCTCTTCGATGTCCCCCAGGGTGATCCCCATCCCGACGCCGTACTCTTCGCTCGAGCCCTCGCCCCGGTCCTGAAGGTGGGTGCGGGCGAGGGCACGGTGGACCGTCGGCCCCCCCCGACGCTCTTCGGCGTGGTCGATGATGTCGTCGTGGATCAGCATCCAGCTCTGGAAGTGCTCGAGAGCCGCTGCGGCCCCGAGCGCCGGCCTCGGGTCCCGCCCCGTCGCGAGGTGGTAGCCGGCGAGCACGAGCAGGGCCCGGAACCGCTTGCCCCCCCGCAGCGTGAACTCCTCGTTGATATCGAGGTAGGGCCGGACGCTCGGCTCGCTCACGCGCCGTGCCTCCCGGTACGAACGGCGGAGCTCCCGCTCGAGAGCGGGCAGGTACCGGTAGAGCGCCTCGAAGTCCACGTCGGTCGCCGTTGCCGTTGGGCGGCATGCGTATTTAACACGCATGGAGTTTCCCGCGTAGTGGCGTCCGTACCGTTCGTAGAGCTCGCCGGCGCGCTGGTGGAAGCGATGGGCCAGCGGCTCAGCGCCGCGAAGCCGACCCCCGAGGGGCTCGTCATGCGTACGGGGGACGGCTTCCTGTTCGCCTTCTTGGAGGATCCCACCCGGATCTCCCTCGAGACCATCCGACGCCTTTTCGAGAGCGGCGACGGTGCTCCCGTTCACCTCGTCGTCCTGACCCCCGGGCATCTCCCGCTGGCGATCGCCCAGAATGTGGTGGTGCGGGGCGGCACCCTAGTCGAGGGTCCGCGATTCTCCGAGCTGGCCCGCCAGCTCGGCCTTGAGACCTATCTGGGGGAGGAGCCGAGGGCGCCCCCGGAGCACGCGCGTCGCCTCCTCCCGAGCGCTCAACAGCTCGACGCGATCGTCCGCCGGGCGCGGACGTGGCTCGACTGGGGGGTGCCCGCACTGGCCCTTCGCTTCTACCGCCAGGCGAGCGAGCTCAAGCCGGGGTTCCTTCCGGCCAAGACGGGGGTCGGCCGGGCGCTGCTCGCCCTCGGTCTCGTCCCCGACGCGGACCGGATCTTCGACGAGGTCCTGACCGTGCGGCCCGACGACCTCGAGGCACGCCTCGGAAAGGCGGCGGTGCTCGGAGCTCGCGCCCAGCCGAAGGAGGAGGTCGAGATGTACCGGGTCCTGCTCGGCGAGGACGAGGCCCGTACCGAGGTGCGGGCCCATCTGGTCGCGGCGCTGATCGATCTCGGGGACTGGCCCGGCGCTCGGGTCGAGATCGAAGCGCTGCTCTCCCGGACCCCGGAGGAGCCGCAGCTGCGGTTCCTGCACGCGGTCTCTCTCTTGCACACCGGCCAGGCCGCGCTGGCCGAGGAGGAGCGCGAGGAGGCGCGCCGACTGGGGCTCAGTTACGAACGGGAGCTCGCCCTCTGCCAACACCTGAAGCTGCCCCCACCCCCCAAGCCGGTCGCTCCCCCTCCTTCCGTGCCTCACCGGCCACTTTCCCCGGCCGCGGCCGGGAGCCCGTCGGCCCCAGCGCCTGCCCCGGCGCTGGAGATCCCCGAACCGGCGACGACGGAACCGAGCGGGCCGGGGCGACCGACCCGCGAGACCTCTTCGCCCCGCCGGAAATCGACCGCGCGGGCCGGTCCCCGGCGGTCGACCCGTCGCTCGACCGCGGCGAACCGAAAACGTAAGTAAGCGCGGACCGACTCGACAGCGAGCTCTCCCGAACGAGGTCCGTCGATGCGTATCGCTTCCGTACTGCCCAGCGCGACCGAGATCGTCCACGCGCTCGGTCACGGCGAGGATCTGGTGGGGCGCAGTGCCGAGTGCGACTATCCTCTCGAGGCGAGGCGCCTTCCGGTTGTCATGCGACCAAGGACCCTGGATCCCGAGCGTCCCTCACGGGAGATCGACGCCCGCGTGCGCGCGGCGCGCGCTCGGGACGAGAGCCTCTACGAGCTCGATGTGGACCTTTTGCGGAGCCTGCGTCCGGATCTCCTGCTCACCCAAGACCTCTGCAGCGTCTGCTCGGTGACGGAAGGCGAGGTGGAGGACGCCTGTGCCCGCGCCGGTGTCCGCCCGCGGGTGCTCTCGCTCAGCCCGAGGACGCTCGCCGAAGTATGGCGGTCGGTCGAGACGATCGGCCGGGCGATCGGGGACGTTCGGGCCGGAGGGGCGCTCGCCGACCGGCTCCGTAGCGCGACGCCGCCGACCCACGACGGTCCGCGCCGGCGGGTCGCCGTCGTCGAGTGGCTGGACCCACCGATCCTGGCCGGCCTCTGGACCCCGGAGATCGTGGAGGCAGCCGGCGGTTCCCCCGTGGGCCCGGCGGCGGGAGCGCCCGGCCAACGCACCACGTGGGAGTCCCTCTCCCACGACGCGATCGATCTCCTCCTCCTGAGCCCGTGCAGCTTCACGGTGCCGCGCACGCTCCGGGAGCTCGAGAGCTCCGAGCTTCGCCGAGAGGTTGCGCGCGTTGCCCCGCCCTGGGGGACCTACGTCGCGGACGAAGCGTACTTCAGCCGGCCGGGCCCCCGGCTCGCGCACGGGGTCCGCCTCGTCCGGGATCTCCTCGCGGGGGAGGCCGGAAGCCCTCCGATGCCGGTCGCCACGTTCGCGGCCCCGGTGGAGGGGACCTCGGCATGAGCACGGGACCACCGTACTCCTACACTTGGGCCCCCGCCCGGCCGGCGGTCGCCCGTGTCTCCACCTCCCGGCGGGAGCTCTGGCACATCCTGATCGCGTTCGTGGTGCTCTCGGTCGATTTCGTCCTGATCCTCGGCGGCGTGGGGTACTTTGTGCGGGGGCCCGGCGCCCCGTTCTCCGAGGTCGACCTCGCGGTCATTCTCACTGCGCTCGCGGCCGCCTTCACCGGCTTTCTCTGCCACGAGCTCGCCCACAAGGTCTACGCCCAGCGCCACGGGTTCTGGGCCGAGTTCCGGATGTCCCCCATGGGGTTGGTCCTGTCGTTGATCACGTCCTCGTTCGGCTTCCTATGGGCCGCTCCCGGGGCGACGGTCGTGAGCGGCATGAGCGAGTTCGACCGGGAGAACTGGGGCCGAACGAGCCTCGCGGGCCCGATCTCGAACGCGGCCTTCGGCGGGGCCTTCTACGCAGCCACGGCGGCCGCCTACCTCGCGGGGTCGGTGCTCTTTCCCTGGCTCGCGTTCCTCGCCTTCATGAACGGCTGGTTCGCGACGTTCAACCTGATCCCGTTCGGCCCCCTCGACGGGGCCAAGGTGATTCGGTGGAACCGTCCGGTGTGGATCGTCACGATCGTCGGTCTCGGCGCGCTCACCGTGGTCAGCTACGGGGTCGCCGCCGGGATCTGGTCCCCGCTGCTCATGCGGTAGCGGGCGGTGGACGGGAGGGTCGAACGTGGCCGAAGCACGGGTCGTGGAGCTGGGGCAGGGACGTCGGCTTCTCGACCTCGATTTCCGGGACACGGAGGGGCTGGTCGCCGCCTACCTCGTGCCGGCGGACGACGGATGGACGCTCATCGAGACCGGACCGTCCACGTGTCGAACTGCCCTCCTGACGGCCCTGGCCCACGCGGGGGTCGAGCCGACGGAGGTCCGTCGCGTCTTCGTGACCCACATCCACCTCGACCACGCCGGCGGAATGGGGGCGGTCGTGGACGCGTTCCCGCGCGCGACGTTCTATGCGCATGAGCTCGGGGTCCCGCATCTCATCGACCCGACCCGCCTCATCGCGAGCGCCCGCCGGGCCTGGGGGGCGGCGGCCGACCCTCTTTGGGGGACGATCCCCCCGGTCCCCGCGCCCCGCGTGGTGGCCCTCCGGGGAGGCGAGACGTTCCCGGTCGTGGGAGGGGAGCTTCAGGTCCTCGCAACCCCCGGACATGCGAAACACCATCTCGCGTTCTTCGACACCGCCCTGCGAGGAATCTTCACGGGCGACGGCGCGGGCGTCCGGTTGGAGCACAGCCCGCGCCTTCGGCCGGCCGTTCCTCCTCCGGACCTCGACCTCGAAGAGCTGTTCGCGAGCCTCGACGCCATGCGACGCACGGAACCGAGATGGGTCCTTTTCAGCCACTTCGGTCCGAGCCCCGAGGGAGCGCGAGACCTGACGCGCTACCGGACGATCGTCGAGCAGTGGCGCGACGTCGCCCTGGCCGCCGCCCGGGAACGTCCGGAGGTCGAGTTCGTGACGGCGCGACTTCGGCAGTTCGATGAGGCGGGCGCGGTTCCCGTCGCGGAACCCGACCGGGCCTCGCTCGTTTCGGGGTACGAGCTCGCGGCCAGCGGTTTGCTTCGCTACTTCCAGACCCATGGAATGATCGGTCGGTGAGCGCAGCATCCTGGGAGCTCGACCGCACGAGCCGCCGGAACGCGGCGGCCACCCTCCTGATCGCACGGATCGTCTATGCGTTCAACTGGTACAACGTGGGGGCAGTCCTTCCCCTCATCGGCACCCATCTCGGAGCTTCGACCTTCCAGCTGGGGATCGTGCTCGGCGCCTTCCTCGCGGGAGCGGGGCTCTTCCAGCTGCCGGCCGGCCTCGCGGCACTGCGGTGGGGGAACCGGACGGTCTCCCTCCTCGCCCTCGTCCTCATGGGGACGTTCTCGCTGGCGTCGGCCTTTGCCCCGTCGTGGTGGGTCCTCGCGATCCTCCGGTTCGGCGCCGGTGGCGGGGCGGCCTTCTTCTTTGCACCGGCGCTGGGGCTGATGACCTCGTATTTTCCGGCGGGCTCCCGGGGCCCCGTGATCGGGCTCTTCAACTCCGGCTTCAGCATCGGGAGCGGCGCGGGCCTCTTCGCGGGGGCCCTCGTCGGGGTGGCGTACGGCTGGCCCTCGGCCCTCGCGATCGGGGGGATCGCCCTCCTCGGGATGGCGGTCATCGGGCCCTTGACTCTCCCACGGTCACGGATCGTGCGCGTTCACCGCCCTCTCGTGGAATTACTGACGGCGGCGCGTCAGGTCCTCCGGTCGCGATCGATCTGGGCCCTCTCGGTCGGCACCTCGGGGCTTTGGGCGGCGTACTACGTGGCGGCCCAGTACTTCGTCAACTTCGCCTACGCGGCGCATCCGAATTGGTCGCTCGCGCTCGCGGCCGCGGTCCCCACCGTGATGATCATCTTCGAGATACCGGGAGGACCGATCGGGGGCTGGCTTGGCGAGAGGTCGCACCAGATGCGACGCGTTCTCCTCGCCTGGGGGGTGGTGGCCGGCCTCGGGATCTTCCTCATCCCGCTCCTCCCCCTCGCCGGCCTCGTCGGGCTTTTTGCGTTCCTCGGATTCTCCGACGGGGTCATCTTCGCCGTACTGTACCTGATCCCCTCCTACCTACCGGAGTCGCACGGCGAGAGCCTCGCCCTCGGGCTCGCGGTGGTGAACTCGATCCAGATCTTCCTCGGGAGCGCGCTCTCGGTCGCGTTCGGCTACATCGCCGGCGAGGTCGGGTACGGCGTTGCCTGGGCGTTCGCCGGCGCGATCTCGCTGGCGCCGCTTCCGCTGCTCACGTGGGTCAGCGGTCGGGGGGGCGACTCCGCCGGCTACGTGCGGACGCGCGGCGGACGCCCCCGCGGCGTGATCCCTCCCCATCGACCAGCGTGACGAGGTTCGTCGGCCGGCCTTCGACCGGGTATCCCGCGGTGAGCACCACCGGTCCCGCGCGGCCGACGCCGGCCCGGGCGACCAGCTCGGCTGCCCGGGTCCTTAGCTCCACCAGGTCTCGATGCGTCGGTGCCGGCAGCGAGACGACGCCACCGACGAGCGCGAGCTTCCGCCGGGTCGCGGAGAGGTTCGACACGGCCACCACCGGACAGCTGGGTCTTAGGCGCGCCACGAGCCGTGCGGTCCGGCCGGAGTGGGTCGGGGTGACGATCGCCCGGGCCCGGACGCCCTCGGCAAGGCTCACCGCGGCCGCGGCGACGGCGCGTTCGCTCTCTCCGTCCCGGCCCATGTCGGCCGCCCGCAGCGCGCGGGCGTCGAAGGAGGACTCGGTGGCCTGCGCGATGCGATCCAGCCACCGGACCGCCTCGACCGGATACTGCCCTACTGCGCTCTCCTCGCTCAGCATGACCGCGTCCGCGCCATCGAGGACCGCGTTGGCGACGTCCGTGGCTTCCGCGCGCGTGGGACGGGGGGAGCTCACCATGCTGAGCAGCATCTGCGTGGCCACGATCGCGAACTTTCCCGCGAGGTTCGCTCGGCGGACCAACTGCTTCTGCTCGAGAGCGAGCCGTTCGAGAGGCACTTCGATCCCGAGGTCCCCGCGCGCGACCATGAGGCCGTCCGTGACCGAAAGGATCTCGTCAATGCCTTGAAGTGCCTCCGCCCGCTCGATTTTCGCGATCAGGCCGACTTTGGCGCCGTTCGGTCGTCCGTCGAGCCAGCGCCGCGCTTCGCGGAGGTCGTCGGCATCGCGCACGAAGGAGAGGGCAAGATAGTCGATCCCCTCGGCGACGCCGACCGCGGCATCGTGCCGATCCTTCTCGGCCAGCACCGATGTCCGCAGATGGGCCCGAGGGAGGAAGAGACCGGCGTGCGAATTCACGGTACCTCCGTTCACCACCCGGGTGTCGAGACGGTCGCTCCGCACGCGCGTCACCTCGAGGGAGACGCTCCCGTCTCCGAGAAGGACCGGGTCCCCCGATCGAGCGGCGCGACCGATCGCGGGGATCTGAATGCCGACGCGGTGGAGGTCCCCGGGCTCGGGCCGCTGGTCGAGGATCCAGGGCATGCCCCGAGTGAGCCTCGCGGATCCTCCCGAGAGCTCGCCGATGCGGATCTTCGGCCCTTGGACGTCCCCCACAAGGGCGATCTCCCGCCCGGCCCGGCGGGCCGCCTCGCGGGCGAAGCGCAGGAGCGAGCGGTGTTCCTCGTCGGTTCCGTGCGAGAAGTTCAGCCGCAGCGCGTCCGCCCCGGCTTCGATCAGACGCTGCAACCGCTCCACGCGGTCGGTGGCCGGTCCGACGGTCGCAAGGATCTTGGTCCGACGCACGAGACGAGCGAAGGGCCGGACGGTAATAGGGGCGAGGGGGGGCGGGCACGACTATATGGCCAAGCCCGGTGCGTCGGTCAGCCCCGTGGTGTAGTGGCCAAGCATGCTGGCCTTTGGAGCCGGCGACAGCGGTTCGAATCCGCTCGGGGCTACATTTCGTGGCTATAGCCGATACTGGCGGTTAACACAAGCTCTATGTTATGTCAGTACATTGAACCTAAGAATGGCAAGCAAGACCGTGGCGCTCGACGCCGAAGCGTACGAACTGCTGCTTCGGTCCAAACGAGCCGGGGAGACCTTCAGCGAGGTCGTACGGCGGAAACTTCGCCCACCCTCTCGAATCTCGGACCTGGCAGGTTCCTTGAGCGCGCTTCCTCCGGACGTTTGGTCGGAGATCACGCGAGAGCGCGACGCCCATCGACGAAGTGACGCGCGGCGGCGGAAGCAACTGGAACGGCCGAAGGGTAGTCGATGAGAGCGCTGGATGCGACCTACTGCTTCGACCTCCTTCGTGGTGATCCGGGCGCCCGAGACCGGGCAGTTGAATGGGAGGGCCAGCAAGAGCGTCTCGCGATTCCCGCCCCCGCCTTGGCGGAGTTCCTACGGGCCGGGTATCGTCGGGGGGGTCGTCTGCTCGAACAATCCCTTACGTTGACTCGTCGTCTCGAGGTCCTCCCGTTCGAGGCAGAAACCGCCGAGGACGCGGCCCGACTGGGGGGCGATCTGGACCGACGTGGATTTCCGGTGGGCAATCTCGACCTCCTCATCGCCGCCATCGCCCGGCGGCACCGAGCGATCCTGGTGACCCGGGACGAGGATTTCCAAAGAATCCCGGGGCTCCACCTAGAGACGTACTAGCCGCGCCGACCGCACGCTGTTGGTCCGAACGCCCCGCGTGACCTTTCCCGCGGGCAAGCCGAGAACGCCTCCCCGTTCGATCGTAGTTGCCGCCTATCCGCTCCGGGCGACGTCTCCACCTCCGACCGCCCGCTGCCCCGTTTTCCCGAAATTTCTTTTAGTTCGAAGCGTGCTCGGCGCGCGGGTCTCTTTCGTGCGGCCTCCGCCCGTCCACTACGCGAAGAGTGGCGACATCCACATCGCCTACAACGCCGTCGGCGAGGGACCGCTCGACATCGTCATGACGCCCGGATCTATCTCGAATCTGGAGATTTACTGGGAGGAACCGTCGCTCGTTCGCTTTTTCAACGCGCTCAGGGGACTCGGGCGTCTGATACTTTTCGACAAGCGCGGGACGGGTCTCTCGGACCGCGTCGCGGACGCCGCTACTCTGGAAGAACGCGTTGACGACATCCGAGCGGTATTGGATGCTGCACGCTCCTCCCGGGCCGTCATATTCGGACTGTCCGACGGGGCGACCATGGGAATTCTCTTTGCGGCCACGTACCCGGCGAGGACCGCTGGACTCGTGGTATATGGCGGCTCGGCACGTTGGACCCGCATACCGGATCACCCTTGGCTCCCGCCGCGTGAAGAGCTTCTCTCCCATCTCGCAAGTGAGGAGAAAGAATCGACGTTCGGCTCCCCAGCGTTCGTGGAGGAGGCAGTCAAGGCGATTGCCCCAAGCCGATCCAATGATGCGATGTTCAAAGACTGGTTCGGACGTCTGGGTCGATTGGGCTCGTCCCCCTCCGCAAACCAGTCCTTGGCTAGATTCAACATGGACGTCGACGTACGGGATGTCTTCACCGGTCATAAGATAACGGCCCCTCACGCCGACCAGACCTCCCTGAACCGCTGACGGTGGACGTGGGGATCCATCGACTCCACGACGAGATAGAGGTTCATCCCGCGATGGCTCGACCGCTCG
>JAKAVQ010000013.1 GCA_021817245.1 Thermoplasmata archaeon | reverse complement strand
CCAATCGGCCTTTCGGGGGATGACCGCCCAGCTCTTGGACCAGCAAGTCCCGGCTCTGCCGTTCCTCGACCCGACGCCGAGCGTCCGAGACGACCACGACGCGGACCTTCGGCTGCCCGAAGAGCGGCGCCGTGAACCCTCGCGCATACGTCGCATTCCCGTGGGATCGGGCTACGACATACTCGGGGCGCTCCAGCCCATCCTCGGTCCACCGGGTCGCGTAGCCGCGGGTCTCGTCCGTCCATCCTCGGACCATGCCCAGGAGGTGGTGGCCCGTCTCCACCACCCGAGTGACGTTCTCCTTCGAGACGATCCCCCGGTCGACGACCAGGGTGATCGGCCCGAGGCCGAACCCTTGGAGCATCTCGAGGGTTGTCGCCATCGACACCGAATCGCTCCGGGAGCCGGGAAGGGGGCGGCAGAGGACCGGATGGTGGTGGTCTCGCGACACGACCATCCCGAACCCGACGACGGACCCGATCGCTCCGATGGCCGGGTCGTGGCCGACCTCGGCCCACGGACACTCGCTGCCGTAGTACGCCTGCTGGGTGATGTCGTAGTAGCAGGTCGCCGGCTCCCGGGACCCGTTCCGCCAACTTCGCGTCAGCACGCGCTGGAGTTCGAAGCCCCGCTGATCCCACTCCCGCGTGGGGAGGAGGCGGGAGAGTCGACCGAGCGCGGTATCGAGGGCGGCCCGGTCGACACCGCCCGGGTCGAAGGCCTCCCACCGAGGAAGCGGACTGCGCGCGATCCACGAAGGGACGCGACTCAGGGGAAGCCGATGGATCGCCTGGTTGAGCGCGAGGGCGAGGAGCAGGCTGGCCGCTCGCCGCTCGACCTCGAGGACCTCCTCGATGCGGTCGACCACGTGGAGGTCCCGGGCCGCCGCGTAGAGGGTCGCGAGGGATCCGACGGGGAAGGAAGAGTGGAAGGAGTCGACCCGGACCGCCGGTGGGGCGAGGATGCGACCACGGGCATCGCAAGGTCCGAGGTAGCGCAAGGTGCGCTTGCGGACCTTGCGGAGCTTCGGGTCCCAGTAGGACTCCCGTTCGTAGAGGTAGTGGCGATGTCCCTTGCGATAGACCTCCCGGAACGCCATATACCCTGTATTACGGGACATGCCGCGGGTAGAAGTGCCTGACGGTGGAACCGAAACGGCACGGCGTGGATCAGGCGATCCGAGAAGGGACCTGTCCCGTATACGGCCTAGAATTCAGGCTCAGGGGGACTATCCTCTGTCGCGTATCCCCGAGCCGGGTCGCGGCCGCTGTCCGGTGAGGCGGGCATCAGCACTGCCGAGCAAATCTGTTCCGACGATGACTTGGTCGGGCGCTCGTTATGCTCATCCCAAACGGGAATCTTCAGCACCCGGACTCGCGCAGAACGGCCTCCGTCTGACCAGGGCTTTAGCGGGGTGGTGGCAGGCGGTGTTTCTGCTCCCCGCCCCTTGACGCGGGTGCAATCGGCAAACCGACGGATGCGCCGAATTTCCTGCGCACAAGGGCAGGCACGTCGGCTTCCGGGTCGCGTGCCAGCGCATCCGCTTCGTCGCGCGGGTAGCCAGCGACCTCGAGCATGCCAGCCCTGATGGAGATTTTCATCTCTTCCTGCTCGCTCCCGGTGGGGACCGTTGCGAGGTAAGCCTCTGCCCGCTTGTACGCGGCGCGCATATCCTCGACCATCGACTGGGGAAGGTTCGCCCTCCCTGTGGTGTAGTGCTTGGACGTCACGTCGTCGGTATGGCCGGCCCAGAACTCGACGTACCGGTCCGTGACCTTCCCGGCGTTCGACGCTTCCAGCAGCCTCGAGAGGAAGTACGTCCGCCACACGTACGGGTGCTGGTCGAGCCCGGCGGATCGCATCGCTCTCCGAACGCCGTCACCAATATTCTGGGCGCCACTGAACTTCTTGTCCGAGCGTTCGGGATGCACAACGTCTGTCTTCGTGTCGACCTTCACGCCGTCGATAAGGCGCTGCTCGAGGTATTGCTGGATCGCAAGGCAGCCCTCGGAACCGAGGAAAGACAAGTAGCCGTGTTTCGCCTTCGAGTTCTTGGCACGCACCCGGACTATGATCGGGACCTTCTCGAATGAGATGTGCTTGCCCTCGACCTCGATTTCCGGGAGGTCGCCGACCGTAAGACCGTCGGTTCCGTCATAGCTCCCGATCGACCGAGGCCGCAGCCCGGCGAACGCCATCAGGGAAATCGACAGTCGCTCGTGCGGCTTCGCGGCGAGCAGTACACGGCGGAGGTCCTCCTGCGTGGGGAGCTTCTCGTCCTCGACTCGCGGGCTCAGTGCGGCGCTGGGGACCTTGAGTCCCTCGACGTACGGCTAACCGTTGTAGTGTCGCCAGGATCGGACCGCCTTGAGGGTCGTTCGGATGTACTCCCCCGTGTCGCCCAGCTTCCGCTCCCGTGCGAGGTAGTCTTCGAGTTCGCGCCGAAGATCGTCCATGCTCGACTCGGCGACTCTCGAAGCGTTCAGTTTCGAGTCCTCGCAAAAGCCGCGGACTCGCCGGAGCGAAACCTCCGCGTAAACCTGGCTGCCGTTTACGACCTTCGCATGCCAGCGCCGGAGTGAGTCGGCCTCGTCGCCTCGAGGCATGCCCTAGGGTAAGACTCGCTTGGATTTCGCCCTGTGGAATGATGGGCCCAGTCGGATTTGAACCGACGACCTCCCGGTTATCAGCCGGGTGCTCCAGCCAAACTAAGCTATGGGCCCCCGCTCGGGGAGGGTGCCTCGGCTTTAGCGTTTTGGGCTTTTCCGTGCGGGCGGCCAACGTCTAGGGCGTGAAGGCACTGCCGGGGGCAGAAACCCACCGACTGTGCCGCCGGACCGGGTCAGCGGCGATAGTCTACCTGCATGGTCACGAATGATCGCCGGCGGACCGCCGGGAGAACGCGAGGGTATTCGGCGCCCCGCACGCCGGGCAATGAGGATTCGCGATGTCCATCAGCGATCCGCAGAAGTTGCATCGGATCTTTACGATCTCCCGGACGACCTGCTCGACGATCACGGGCGTGCGCTCGGGAAGTGCACGGAGGAGCCGCCCCTCGGAAACCTGCCCTTGCGCCCGGCGAGTCGCCCACTCCTGGCGTCCCGCCCGGCGGGCCGCCTCGATCTCCTGAGCCACACCGGCGGGGTCCGCCACGTGGAATCGCAGGGTGCCGGCGTTCTCTTCGAAGTCCTCCGAGAGCTCCAGGTACCGGCCGAAGAGCACCCTTGGCCCGGCGAGATTATAGAAGAAGAAGCTGGAGCCGAGATGCCACTCGCTTCTCGCGAAGAGCTCCGTGCGGTACCAGATGTTGATGAGGCGAAGGTTGGTCATGACCAGATACCCCCGTCCGGTCTTCCAGGCCCGGCGTATCCGCTCTCCGGTGAGAAGTCCGACCAGTTCGTACGCCGCCCGAGGGAGCGGGTCCGGCGTGGTAGTGGTGTCGGGCGGGACCGGCAGCGGGCCCGGGGGCTCCACGGGAGCGGCATCGCGCCCTTCGGCTATCTTCTTTCGCTCCGATGCTCACCGCTCTCTAGGTCTGAGAACCGACTTCGGCTCCTGGGGCCGGCGGTGGGGAACCGGCGGGTACGCGCGGTACGGCGGCCGAGGTTTCCCCGGAGATTTTCGGACGGTTCCGGCTCCAGTTCCGTCACGGGTAAAAGTCTCGTACGGCTTCCCCCACCATGGACCGGGCCGCCGGATCGACGAGCTCTGCGATCCTGCGCCGGGAGCGCGAGGATCCGGAGCTCCTCGAGCGACTCGTCGGCTCGCTCCAAGGCAGTCTCGAGAGGGAGTACGGGGAGCTCGGGAGGCGTCAGTTCCATGCACTCCGAGAGCAGGCCGGCGCCGGCGACCTCGAGCGATGGATCTGGCGGCACCCCTCGGGGGCGCAGGGGATCGCCTATGGTCAGGAGCGCGAGGGGGGGATCCGCCTTTTTGGAGTGTGGGTCTCGGCTCCGGCGGCCACGAGCGTGCCGGCGCTCCTCGAGGACCTCTCCCGAGAACGCGAGAAGCCGATCGACATCGTGACCGACCTTATCGCCGGGTTCTCCCGAGGAGAGCAGCGAGCGTGGTTCCTCCCGAAGGGGTACTGGCATCGGGCGAAGGTCCTCCTGCGGAGACCGGGAGCCCTCCCACCTCCCCCTTCCCCCAACCGAACGGAGATCCGACCGATCCGACCCGAGGACTTTGACGCGCTCGTCGACGTGTACGCCCGGGCGTACACCGAACGGCCGGGGGAGTTCTGGGTCATCTCGGCCCCCCTACCGGTCGAAGACGCCGGGCGCTCGCTCTCCGCCCACCTTGCCTCCGGGGGTGCCTGGGACCCGCACTTCTCCCCCGGCGCTTCCTTCGTCTGGGACCGGGCCGGAGTCCTCCTGGGGGCCGTTCTGGTCGAGCAGGGACCGTCCGGCTCCGCCTACGTCTCCGACCTCATCGTGGAGCCGACGGTCCATCGTCACGGGATTGGTCGCGCGCTCCTCGAGCGGGCCCTCGCGGCCCTTGCCCGAGAAGGCGCGGGCCCGGTAGATCTCGCCGCGATACGGTTCGGAGCGCCGTACCGGCTCTACGTCTCCCTGGGGTTCCGCGAGGTCGGGTCCGCCACCGGAAGTCTGGACGGCGTCTGGGTGCGAGGACCGGACCCGACCGGCAGGGGAGATCCGGACTGAGGATCCGGTCCGGAGACCTCCGCGGTGCGGGCCCGGCGCGGCGGCGCCTACCGGAACCGTACGTCGGGTGCTCCGACGGGGGGAACAACCGGCGAATCTCCGTGAGGTCGCGAGGTCCGCGGCGCGCGGGGTTCCGAGGGCCCGCTCGGCGGGCGGAAGCGGTTCCTCGGCAGCGGCGGGTGGGTCCAGGAGAACCGGCCCTGCCGAGAGCGCGGACCGGTCAACTGGGCCAGCGATCCGGCGAGCCCCGAAATCGCCTGAAAGCTCTCCGGGTGGAGCGAAACGTCGCGGAAGCTCCGAAACCACTCGTCGAGGAGTCCTAGCCAAGACCCGCCCGGCGCCGGGGCGCTCCGCCGAAACCGCGGGTGCGCGTCGAGCCACGCGCCGACCCGTGCGGTGACGAACTCTTCGGGCCGGTCGAGGAAGAGATACAGGGTGATGGTCGGGCAGGTCGCCTCCTCAATTCCGCGCAGGAAGACCAAGAGTTCGTGCGGTGAGCGCTTGGGGTCCGGCACGCGGGGCACGACCTCCTCGTGGCGGGCGAGAGCACCCAGGAGCGCCGTCGGCAATCCCTGCCGCTCCGTGTCCCCATCGCCGCCGCTCGGATCGGGGTCCGTCCGCGGATGACTCGGCGGTTCGCCCCCCATGCTCTCGTCGCAGACGCCGACTCCGAAGATCGCCGCCGACGCCGGGCTGCCGAGGTAGAGGCCGAGCACTTCGACCCACGAAACCGGGGTGGCGCCGTCCGGATCGGGAGATGGAAGCGCGGAAAAGGCCAGCCCGTGGGAGCGCCAGACCCGGTGGACCAGCATGTGGTTGATCTGCAATGCGCGGGCGAGGCTGCGGGTCGTCCACCGCGGCCCCGAGGGAGGCTTCTCCTCGCGGGTCGTGCGGACGATGCGGTCCACGAGCTCGGTCGGGACCCTGAGCCCAGGGCCCGCACGCGGCGCGTCGCGTCGGATCCCTTCCACCCGGGTCACGACGAAGCGATGCCGCCACCGGCCCACGGTCTCGGGATGCACCCCCAAGGCCATGGCGATCGAGCTGTTCGGTGCGCCGTCGGCCGCGAGGAGGACCACCTGCGCACGGAGCGAGAGCCGGTCGGTGGGGGGCCGGTGCCGAACCCATTCCTCGAGCTCGGCTCGCTCGGCCTTGGCGAGCTCGACCCGTGGGGCCCTCCGCACGTGGCCTCCCGAACGGTTCCCGGCTGATAAACCCCGCGAGACGCCGGGGCAGGTCTAAAACCGGGCGATGCTGCCGGTGGCCAAAGCCCGGCGCTCGAAATAGGCCCAGGAGGCCATGGCGAGCCCGAGCGACACCGCGGCCGCGAGGGCGACCGCGCCCCAGAGTATCACAACGGCGCCGAGCGGCTCGCCGGAGAGTACGGCACGGATCGCGGCGATCCCCCAGGTGAGGGGTAAGGCTTCGCCGACCCACTGCAGAGGGACGGGCAGCGCGCCCAGCGGGAAGTTGACCCCCGAGAGGAGCAGTCCGACGAAGAGGAAGATGTTCCCGAGGATGATCGAGGTGCGCAGGTAAAGGGCGATCCCTCCGAGCAGGAGACCGAACCCCACCATGGCGAACGCCGTCAGCGTGACCGAGACGACGAGCTCGGGGACCGCGTCCACCGGGATGGTCACTCCGAAGAAGACCGCCGCGTACGCCAGTCCGACTGCGACCGTGGAGAGGGAGATTAGGATCGGGATGAGGCCCCGACCGAAGTAGAGCGCGAGGCGGTTCGCGGGGGAGACGAGCAGGTGCTCCATCGTCGACTGCGTCTTCTCCGAGTCGGTCGTCTGGCAGACCGAGAAGACCGACGAATAGGTCACCGTGGCCACCGCGTTCCCGATCGCGGTGTAGGCGATCGCCGCCGCGCTACTCCCGCTGAGCTGGACGACGAGCGCGAAGAAGACCATCTGCGTCAGCGGGATCACGAAGACGGTGCCCAGCACGAAGTCGACCCGCATGAAGCCGAGCGACGTGCGCGGTGCCATCCGCGCGTTCGACCAGAACGTCCGCCAGAAAGCGGAACGGTACGGGGCCGTCCGAGGGGCGACGACCGAGGTGATGGGGAGTGCCATGGCGTGGTGAAGAGCCTCCGGTCAGTACCAGGCGAGGCTACCCTCCTCGAGCACGTGCCGTTCGACCCGTCGGAACAAAGCCGCCGCGGCGCCGAGATAGGCGGCGGTCGTCACGATCGCGCCGGCGAGATCGCCCCAGAAGCCCCAGGAGAACCCCTGATATCCGGGGATCGCGAGGTAGCGCAGCGCGTCGAGGCCCCAGGTCGGGGGAAAGAACAGCGAGATCGGGTTCGTGTAGAACGGGAGGAGCACGACCGGGAACATGCAGCCGGTCCCGATGTAGAAGGCGAACTCGCCGATGTTCTGGATGAACCCAGCGTACCGCGTGTACACGTAGAACGCCGCGAAGATGACCCCGACGGCGGCGAGCGTCACCATCACGAAGACGAAGAGGAGCGCGAACCCCAGCGGGTCTGGAACCGCGGGAGGGCCCCCCGCGACGCCGAGGATGACGAGGTAGACGATGAGGCCACCGAACAGTCCCGAGACGACGTTCCAGAGGACCCGGCCCAGGATCACGTAGAGGTACGGCGTGGGCGACTGGACCGTCGGTTCGAGCGTGCCGAACTCCCGGTCCTGCCCGGTCGCCCACCCGCTGCCGTACAAGGTCTGGCCCCACATCGACATCATCCCGGCGCCGAGGATCGCATACGTCAGGAAGTAGGCGCCGGCGCCGCGGAAGAGCTCGAACGAGACCAGGGCGAAGATGACCGGCGCGATCATCGACGGGACGAGCCACTGCGGGTCGGCCAGGAACTGCAGCACCGAGAGTCGCAGGGACGCGTAGGTCGACCGCCCCCGGGAGTACTCCACTACCGCGCCCGCCATCGGTCTAGCGTGCCTCCTCCTCGACGAGGTCGAGGTAGACGTCCTCGAGGCTGGTTCTCCGCTCGCGTACCGCGACCTCGGGGTGGCCGGGGAGAAGGATCTCCCGCAGGGCGTCCGGCCGGGTCTCCTCGGTGCGAACACGGATCGTGAGCCGTGAGACGGGTCCGAACTCCTCGTTCAGGACCTTCGACACTCCGGGGAGGTGCCGCAGCACGTCGATCTCGCGGTCCTCGAAGCCGTACGCTTCGGCCTCGAGGGTCCGGTCCCCGCCGACCAACTGGCGGAGCCGCGCGACGGTATCGCGGGCGACGATGCGGCCCTTGGAGAGGATCGCGAGCTCGGGACAGAGCTCCTCCGCCTCGAACATGTAGTGCGTCGTGAGGAAGATCGTGACCCCGTCGGCGAGGAGCGAGCGGACGAGCTTGCGGGTCTCGCGCGCGCTCTTCGGGTCGAGGCCGATCGTCGGTTCGTCGAGGAAGAGGATCTCGGGCCGGTGGAGAATCCCCCGGGCGATGTGCAACTTCTGCTTCATCCCCCGCGAGTACTCCTCGACCCGGCGATCCGCCGCCCCTTCGAGATCCACGCGGGCGAGCACCTCGGAGATCCGTCGGTCGCGTTCGGCGAGCGGGATGCCGTAAAGGTCGGCGAAGTACCGCAGGTTCTCCCGACCGCTCACCCGGTTGTAGAGCCCCCGCTCCCCGCCGAGCACGAGCCCCATGCGGGGGCGAAGGTACCCGGCCTCCCGAACGACGTCGTGCCCGAGAACCCGCGCCGTCCCACCGGTCGGGAGGAGCAGGGTCGAGAGGATCTTGGTCAGGGTCGTCTTGCCCGCGCCGTTCGGTCCGAGGAGCCCGAAGATCGCGCCCCGCTCAACGGTAAGGTCGATCCCCCGGAGCGCCTCGGTGCGGGTCGCCTCGCGGAAAAGGAAACCCTTCCGGCTTTCAAAGACCCGGGTGATCCCGCGAGTTTCGATGGCCCAGGTGGAGGAGGACATGTGGAGTGCTCAAGGCCCGCGGGCAACCTGCCACCCCTACAAATACCCACTAGGCTACAGTCAGAGGAGGCGGAACGGAGCGCCGGGCGCCGTTCCAGGGGAATTCGATGGGAGGGGTGGGAGCGCCGGCCAGGTCCGAAGCACGTCCGTCGAGCGAGCGATCCTCCGGTCGGGTCTTCCAGCTCCACCGCAAGTCCAAGGTCAACGGAGAGCACGGATTGCCGAAGCCCTCGGTGCCCGAAGTGAGGATCGGGACGGGCGGCGTTGAGGGGGACTTCAACCGGTTCCGGCACGAGGAGCGGCACGACGACCCGGGGATGGCGGTCCTGCTCCTCCCCCGGGAAACGCTCGAGGAGCTGAACCGCGAGGGCTGGCCGGTCGCTCCGGGCGATCTCGGGGAGAACGTCACGACCGAGGGGATCGGCTATGCCCACTTCGCTCCGGGGACCCACTGGAAGGTCGGCGAGGCCGAGCTGGAGGTCGTCAAACCGTGCGATCCGTGCGACAATCTCTACCTCCTTCCGTATGTCGGGACGGAGCGCGGCCCCGCCTTCCTGAAGACGATGCTCCACCGGCGGGGGTGGTTCGCGCGGGTCGTGCGGGCGGGCCGCATCCGCGCCCACGACGCCATCGAACCCATGGACCCTTCTCCCTAGGGCGGTCGTCGCCGGAGCGGGGCGACCGGTGGCGGCGGTTCCCCCGCGTCCGCGTGCGCCCGTCTACGCGAACGACTTTCGGCTCCGCCCGACCTGGGCCAGGGCTTCGAGCACGATCTCGAGGCCGGCCGCCACCACGGGGTCCTTGAGCCGTCGTCGCAGCTCGATCAGGCCCATCGGGGGCCGACGCGAACCTTCCCCCCCGCGGGTCCCGGTGAACGACGTCTTCGGGGAGAGGATGCGCTCGAAGTCGAGGCTCGCGAGCAGCGTGTAGAGGGCGCGCAGGTTCCGCGCGACGCGCAGGTTCTGGCTCTCCCGAAGGAACTCCTCGATCGAATGGGCCGCCGCGTCGCTCCCCTCGAACGTCGCGCGCGCGGCGTCGAGAAGGCCCCGCTCGTTGAGCGACTTGAGGAGCTCGAGGGTGCGCAAGAGCGCCTCCCGGTGGGCGGGCGAGTCCCAGATCTCCTTCCACTCGCGGAGCACTGCGGTGTCCGGGCGAGTGTCGATGACGGAAGTGATCGGTTCGGACATCCGGTTACCCTCCGATCGCGTGGTAGTCCGCGCGCTGCCACTTCTGCTCGACCCGGATGCCCTTCTGGGGGGCATCCGGAGTCCCCCGTCGGAAGTTCGACCGGGGCACCGGAGGCTCCGGCTCGGAGCCTGAGGAGATCTTCTCGAGGCGGGCCGGAACTTCCTTGTAAGCCGGTGTATGGGCGACCGAGTCCCGCGCGTCCGTGGTGAGGTGGTTGATCGCGTCCTCATCCCGGCCGTGCTCGGGGATGAACAGGCTGCGTCCCCGCACCCGGTCCGTGACCCACGCCCGGGTGCGGATCGCGCCGGTCGAGGAGACGACCCGAACCAGATCCCCGTCCCGGATCCCTTTCTCGAGGGCGAGCTCCGGGGAGACCTCGACGAACATGTTCGGCACCCGGGCCTCGAGACCCGCGGTCTCCCCGGTCAGGTTGCGCCAATGGAAGTGCTCGAGGAGGCGTCCGTTGTTGACGACCACGTCGAACTCCCCCTCCGGCTCGAGCGGCGGTACCCAGGTGGTCGGGTACAATCGGGCCTTGCCGTCGGGGAAGGCGAACCGGTCCGCATAGAGGAACGGAGCGTCGGTCCCATCGGCCGCGACCGGCCACTGGAGGCTGCGGTAGCCTTCGAGGCGCTCGTAGGTGACCCCCGCGAAGATCGGAGCGATCCGGCGGACCTCCTCCATGACCTCGGAAGGGGAAGCGTAGCTCCACCGCGCGCCCAGGGCGTTCGCGAGGGCGATCACGATGTCGAGGTCGGTCCGGGTCTGCCCGATCGGCTCGAGCGCCCGGTAGAGCCGCTGGATCCGGCGCTCGGTGTTGACGAACGTCCCTTCCTTCTCGAGGGAAAGGGCGGTGGGAAGGATCACGTCGGCGTACTGGGCCGTTCGGGTGAAGAACGCCTCCTGGACGACCAGGAAGTCCAGCTTGCGGAGCGCGCTGTCCGTCCGTGCGATGTGCGCGTCCGCGAGGAGCTTGTCCTCGCCGACGATGTACATCGCCCGGATCTTTCCCTCGAGGATCGCCTCGACGGAGTCGACGCTGGTGATCCCGGGTCTCGGCGGCAGCGGGACGCCCCACTCCTTCTCGAGCCGTTCCCGGACCCCCGGCTCGTCGACCTTCTGGTAACCGGGGTAGTAGTTCGGCAGCGCCCCGAAGTCGCTCGCTCCCTGCACGTTCGCGTGACCGCGGAGCGGATATCCTCCCGTGCCCGGCCGACCATAGTTCCCGGTGAGGAGAAGGAGGTTCGAGATCGCCGTCGAGGTCTCGCTCCCGTCTTGGTGCTGGGTGATCCCCATCGCCCAGCAGATCGAGACGCTCTTCGCCTCGTGGACGAGCGTCGCGAACCGCACGATCTCCTCGCGGGCGAGACCGGTCTTCTCGACGGCGTACTCGAGGGTGTAGACGGCCAGGCTCTCGCGGAACTTGTCGAGACCCGCGACCCGGTTGGATAGGAACTCCCGGGCCTCCCATCCCTGGTCCAGGATGTAGCGTGAGGCCGCGTTCAGGAGGATGAGATCGGTCCCGCTCTTCGGAGAGAGCCACTGGTCGGCCCGGCGGGCCATCTCGTGCCGCCGCGGGTCGACCACGACGAGCCGGTGACCCGAGAGCTTCTGCGCCCGCTTGATCCGCGCGGCGATCACCGGGTGCGATTCGGCCGTGTTGGAGCCCATCGCAACGACGAGCTCGGCCCGGCCGAGATCCTCGATCCCCCCCGCGTCGCCGCCGTAGCCGACCGTCCGCCAGAGGCCGACCGTGGCGGGGGATTGACAGTACCGGGAACAGTTGTCGACGTTGTTCGTGCCGAGCACCGCCCGCGCGAACTTCTGGGTGAGGTAGACCTCCTCGTTGGTGTCGGTGCAGGAGGCGATGACGAAGAGCGTGTCGGCGCCCCACTTCGCCTTGATCTCGCGAAAGCGGGTCGCGACCAGATGGAGCGCTTCCTCCCACGTCGCCGTACGGAAGTGGTCTCCCTCGCGGATCAGCGGATTCGTCAGCCGCTCCGGGCTGTTGAGGTGCTCCCAGCCGAACTTGCCCTTGACGCAGGTCGCGAGTCCGTTCGCCGGGGACTCCTCCCGGGGCAGGACTTTGAGAACGGTGTGGTCCCGGGTCCAGACATCGAACGAGCAACCGACGCCGCAGTACGTGCAGACGGTCTTTGTCTTGCGGATGACGGCGTTCCGCATCTCGGCCTCGGCATCGCTGAGCGCGAGGAGGGGCTGGAAGCTCCCGTCCACGCTCGAGGCGGCCTCGACCATCGCGAGCTTCGCCGGCTCGGGGAGTCCGGTAAAGAGCCCGGCCCGGCCCACAAACTTGGTCTCGAGCAGGGCGTCGACCGGGCAGACCGTGACGCACGTCCCGCACGCGACGCAGGTCGATCGGTCCACCGGGACGTCCGAGTCCCAGACGACCCTCGGGCGCTCGCGCGCCCAGTCGATGTGGATCACCTCGTTCACCACGAGGTCCTGGCACGCCTCGACGCAGCGTCCACAGAGGATGCACTGGCTGGGATCGTACCGGTAGAACGGGCTCGAGTCGTCGATCGGGTAGGGCTTCGGCCGGTACTGCTGCCGGTCGAGGCCGAGGGTTCGGGCCGCGTTGTGGAGGGCGCACGTCCCGTTGTTGTTGTCGCAGATGGAGCAGCGGAAGTGGTGGTTCTGGGCCAGCCGCCGCAATCCCTCCTTGCGGCCGTTGAGCGCCCGCGCCGACGCGGTCGATGCGGTCAATCCCTCCGAGGCCACGGTCGCGCACGACCGGACCACCCGCCCGTCGACCTCGACGAGGCAGGTGTCGCAGCTCTCGAGGGTCCCGAGCGGAGCGAGATAGCAGACGTGCGGAAATCCCGGCTCGGTGCGGAGGATCACGTCGAGGAGCTTCTCTCCCGGCCCGGCCTCCCGCGCGACCCCGTCCACCAAGACCTTCACGTTGCGTGACGCGCGGGGCCTTTCGGGACCCTGCGAGACCCTCGCACGACCACAGGCCCTGCGGCTTATGAGTGCGTCGAGAATCCTCCGAGCCGGTCGGACCGCGACGTGCCGCGGACCGCCTCTCGCGTCGGCGGAGCGCGCCGTGCCTCCCTCCTCCGGATGTCCTCGGGTCGCCGCGAGCGGCTCCGTCTCTGTCGCGCCCGGTCGCCGTGAGGCGAGCACCGCGGGGGTACGCCCTTATTATATCGAGCACGCGAATCGCGAGGCGGAATGACCGAAGCCGCGCACGCCGCGCGTTCGCACGAGACGTCGCGCTCCCCTTCCGCGGAGTTCCCCAAGGGGCGCCGTCTCGAGGCGTACCGCTGGATGGTTCTCGCCCGGGTGATGGACGAGCGCTGCCTTTCGCTGCAGCGTCAGGGTCGCATCGGCTTCTACGCTCCCCTCTCGGGCCAGGAGGCGGCTCAGGTGGGGGCGGCGTTCGCGATGCAGCCGGAAGACTGGATCTTCCCGGCCTACCGGGAGGTCGCGGTCGCGCTCGTCCGGGGCGTCCCGCTCCGTTCGGTCTTCGACCAGCTCGTGGGAAACGCGAGCGATCGATCGAAGGGACGGCAGATGCCGAACCACTTCGCGTTCTCCGAGATCCGGTTCGTGAGCGCCTCGAGCCCGATCGGCACCCAGATCACGCAGGCGGTCGGCGCCTCCATGGCGATCCAGCGGCGCAAGGACCGGATCGCGACGATCGCCTTCTTCGGGGACGGGGCGACGAGCTCGAACGACTTCCACGCCGGACTCAACTTCGCCGGGGTCTTCCGTACCCCCACGATCTTTTTCTGCCAGAACAATCAGTGGGCGATCTCGCTCCCGAGGGAGCGCCAGACCCGGAGCGCGACGCTCGCGGAGAAGGCGGCCGCCTATGGGTTCCCCGGCGTGGTCGTCGACGGCAACGACGTCGCCGCGGTCTATCGGACCGTCCGCGAAGCACGGGAACGGGCGCTCGCGGGGGACGGTCCGACGCTGATCGAAGCCCAAGTGTACCGGTTCGGTCCCCATTCGACTTCGGACGACCCGCGACGGTACCGGGAGGACAGCCAGGTCCAGGCGGCCCGCCAGCGAGATCCGATCGCGCTACTCAAAGCGACGCTCGTCCAGGACCGGGTACTGGACGAAGCGGCCGATTCGAAGATTTGGGAGGAGGCCCGTGCGGAGGTCGCCGAGGCGCTTGCCGGTGCGGAGAAGGAGCCGCTGCCCGACGTGGCGTCCGTCTTCGAGGACGTCTTCGCGGCGCTCACCCCCCGGCTCGAGGAGCAGCGGGACGAGGCGCTCGGGATGCACGGGGGACACCGACCGTGACCGAGCTCACCCTGGTCCAGGCGGTCAACCGTGGCCTGCAGGAGGCGATGCGTCAGGACCCGGACGTGCTCATCCTCGGGGAGGACGTCGGCGTCAACGGCGGGGTCTTCCGGGCCACCGAGGGGCTCCAGAAGGAGTTCGGCCCGGGGCGGGTGATCGACACTCCGCTCTCGGAGACGGGGATCGTTGGTACGGCGATCGGGATGGCGCTCTACGGCCTCAAGCCGGTCGCGGAGATCCAGTTCCTTGACTTTATCTACCCCGCGTTCGACCAGATCGTCAGCGAGCTCGCGAAGTTCCGATACCGCTCGGGCGGGCAGTTTCCCTGCCACGTCGTCGTACGGGCGCCGTACGGCGGCGGGATCAAGGGCGGGCTCTACCACTCGCAGAGCACCGAGGCATACTTCGCCCACACTGCCGGCCTCAAGGTCGCCATCCCGTCGACCCCTGCGGACGCCAAGGGGCTCCTGCTGACCGCGGTCCACGACGAGGACCCCGTGATCTTCCTTGAGCCGAAGAGGATCTACCGCGCCGTCACCGGTGAGGTGCCTGACGGAGACCACCGGGTCCCGTTCGGAAAAGCGCGGCTCGTCCGGGAGGGCTCGGACGTCTCGATCTTCGCGTACGGCGCGATGGTGCCGACGGCGACCGACGCCGCGGCGACGCTCGCCTTGGAAGGGATCTCCGCGGAGATCATCGACCTCCGTACCTTGGTACCGCTGGACGAGCGGGCCGTCATCGCCTCGGTGGAGAAGACCGGTCGCGCCGTGATCGTGCACGAGGCGGCGCGGTTCTGCGGTTTCGGCGGCGAGCTGGCCGCCATCCTCGCCGAGAAGGCGTTCTACTCGCTGAAGGCGCCGATCGCCCGCGTCACCGGTTACGATACGCCGTTCCCGTACTCGCTCGAGCACGTCTACCTCCCGAACACGGATCGGGTCGCGCAGGCGGCCCGGACGACCGTCCGGGCGGGCTAGGTGGGAAGGGGACCCATGTTCGAGTTCCGTTTACCGGACATCGGTGAAGGGGTCGCCGAGGGCGAGGTCGTGCAGTGGTTCGTGAAGGAGGGCGACGCGGTTCGCGAGGACCAGACGCTGGTGAGCGTGCTCACCGACAAAGCGAACGTCGAGATCCCCTCCCCCAAGACCGGTCGCATCGCGAAGCTGCATGCCGAAGTCGGCCAGAAGGTGAAGGTCGGAGGCCTGCTGGTCTCGATCGACACCGACGCGGCCGGGGGCGGCGGTGCCGCGAGCCCGAGTCCACGCGCGCCTGACGGGCCGACCGAAGGATCCCCCCACGGCGGCGTTGCGCCCGCCGCGCGGAGTCCCACGTCGGGGAGCTCGGCACCCGCCCCCGCGCCCTCGTCCCCGGCTCCGACCTCCCCCCCCGGCCGGGTGCTCGCTTCCCCGTACCTTCGACGGCTCGCCCAGGAGAAGGGCATCGACCTCGCGACGGTACGGGGAACCGGCCCGGCGGGCCGCATCACCGAGGCCGACCTCGCGACCGCCCCGGGCGCCCGGTCCGCCGCGTCGGAGGGGATCCCCGGTGCCGCGGCGGTTCCGCAATCCGAGAGCGCCGCGACGCCGGTCGCTGGGCCGGCCACGTCTCGCTCGACGGCAGCGATCGGACCGGTCGTACCGGCCTCCGAGGTCCGGGAGCGGATCCCGATCCGCGGGATACGGCGGGTCATCTCCGAGCACATGAGCGAGTCGACGCACCGGGCCGCGCACTTCACCTACGTCGAGGAGGTCGATGCCTCCGAGCTCGTCCGATTGCGCGACCGGATGGCGAAGCATGTCGAAAAGCAGGGAGTCCGGCTGAGCTACCTCCCGTTCATCCTCAAGGCGGTCGTCGCCGGCCTCAAGGCCCATCCCAAGCTGAACGCCACCATGGACGATGCCCACGAGGAGCTGATCCTGCGCTCCGTCTACCACATCGGCATTGCGGCCGCGGCTCCCGAGGGACTGATCGTCCCGGTCGTCCGGGACGCCGACCGGAAGAGCGTCGCCCAGCTCGCGCGGGAGATCCAGGACCTCGCCGAGCGAGGGCGGGCGGGGAAGCTCGGTCGCGGGGAGTTGACCGGTGGGACCTTCACGATCACGAGCCTCGGGGCGCTCGGCGGGCTCTTGGCGACCCCGATCCTGAACTACCCCGAGGTCGGGATCCTCGGCGTGCACAAGATCCAGCGGCGCCCAGTCTACAAGCCCGACGGGTCGATCGGTCCGGCCGATCTCATGAATCTCTCGGTGTCGCTCGACCACCGGGTCATCGACGGGATCGAAGGGGCCCAGTTCCTCGCGACCGTCAAAGCCTACCTCGAGGATCCTCACCAGCTGTTCGCCGAACTCGCCTGACCACCGAGGAGCCGGTCGGCGCCGGAGGATGACCATGAACCCGGATTCCGCCGTGGAACCCCTCTCCTACACCCCCGAGGAGGCGGCGGCGGCGCTGGGACCGGAGTGGACCGCGACCCTGGAGAAGGCGTACCGCTGGATGGCCCTCGGGCGGGCGTTCGACGCGCGGATGCAGGGGCTCCAGCGGCAGGGCCGCATCGGGTTCTACGGCGCCGCGACCGGGCAGGAAGCGGTGAACGTGGCCGCCGGCCTTGCCTCGACCTCCGACGACTGGGTGTTCCCGGGCCTCCGCGAACAGCTGGTCGCCCTCGTTCGCGGCCTCCCGCTCGAGGAGTACGCCCACTCGATCTTCGGGGACGCGCTCGATCCGGCCCGGGGCCGCCAGATGCCCTGCCACCCGACGGCCCGCCCCGCGCACTACGTCTCGATGTCCTCGGTGATCGGGACCCAGATCTCGCAGGCCGTCGGGTTCGCCTATGCGCTCCGGCACCGTCGCGAGCGGGGAGTCGTGCTCGCGTTCTTTGGCGACGGAGCGACCAGCTCGAACGATTTCCACGCGGGCCTCAACTTCGCGGCCGTCTTTGACCTCCCCGTCGTCTTCTGCTGCGCGAACAACCAGTGGGCGATCAGCGTGCCGGCCGAGCGTCAGACGGCCGCCGCGAGCTTCGCCGCGAAAGCCCCGGCGTACGGTCTCGAGGGCCGCCAGCTCGACGGCACCGACTTCTTCGCGGTGTATCGGGAGCTCTCGATGGCGCTTCGGTCGGCCCGGGCGGGCGGCGGGCCGGTGCTGCTCGAGCTGCGGACCTATCGGCTGACCCCCCACTCGAGCTCCGACGATCCCCGGCGCTACCAGCCGGCGGGCTGGGCGGAGGAAGGGGCCCGTCGCGATCCGGTCGCCCGACTGGAAGCCTGGATGCAAGCCCACGACCTCCTGCCGGCAGATCGGCGGGCCAAGATCGCCGCAGCAGCCGACACGACCGTCCGAGCAGCGGTCCGGGCGGCCGAGGCGGCCCCGCCCCCCGCCCCCGAGACCCTGACCGAAGACGTCTATGCCTCTCGTTCCTCGGGCCCCGCGGAGGGAACGGAGTAGCGCTCCGGGAGCAGTGACCGTGGCCGGCACGTACGCACGATCGACCGAGGTCCTCGTCATTGGCGGGGGCCCGGGAGGGTACATGGCGGCGATCCGGGCCGGCCAGCTCGGAAAGAAGGTACTGCTCGTCGAGAAACGCGACCTCGGCGGCGAGTGCCTGAACCGGGGCTGCATCCCATCGAAGGCCCTCATCCACGCGTCCCGGCTCTACGCCGCCCTTCGGTCCGAGGCCGGCGAGATCGGGGTCCTCGCGCCCGACGCGAAGTTCGACCTCGCCACGACGATGCGCTGGAAGGAGTCGGTGGTGGCCAAGGAGCGTCAGGGCGTCGCCACGCTCCTCAAGTCGGCCGGGGTCACGGTGCTGCCCGGGCAGGCGCGCTTCACCGGCCCGCGCTCGGCCGACCTGGCGGCCCCCGACGGGGGCCATGAACGGATCGACTTCGAGTTCGCGGTCATCGCCACCGGAGCGGTCCACTCCACGCTCCCCGGTTTCGAGACGGACGGGGAGCGGGTGGTCAACGCCTGGGAGCTCCTCTCGCTCTCCTCGCTGCCGAGGTCGATGCTCGTGCTTGGCGGAGGGGTCAGCGGCTGCGAGCTCGGCGAGTTCCTCGCCCGTCTCGGGGTCGAGGTGACGATCGTCGAGCTGTTGCCGCAGCTCCTGCCCGGCATGGAGCCCGACCTCTCGAGGGAGCTGACGCGGGCGCTCGAACAGCTCGGGGTCCGCGTGCGGGTCGGAACGAAGGCGCTCGGCCTTCTCCGCGAGAAGGACCGCCTCCGCCTGCGGGTGGAAGGCGCCTCCGGGCCCGAGGAGCTGACCGCCGAGCGGTTGTTCGTGACGGTGGGCAAGCGGCCCGAGAGCCGCGACCTGGGGCTCGAGGAGGCCGGCGTTACCTTTGACGCGAGGACCGGGTTCGTTACGGTCGACGACCAGCTGCGGACGAACCAGCCGCACATCTTCGCGGTCGGGGACGTCGCGCGGCCCCCGATGCTCGCGCACAAGTCCTATCGCGAGGGAATCGTCGCCGCCGAGGCGATCGCCGGTCGACCGACACGCTTCGACTTTGAGGCGATGCCCGGCGTCGTCTTCACGGTCCCCGAGCTCGCCACGGTCGGGCTGACCCGGGCCGACGCGGAGACCCGGGGCTACCGGCCGCGGGAGGCCCGGTTCCCGTACGCGGCCCTCGGCCGTGCGCACGCGAGCCACGCGACGAACGGTTGGGTGAAGGTCGTCGGCGACGAGAGCACGGGGCTCCTGCTCGGTGTTCACGCGGCCGGTGAGGGGGTCGGCGATTTCATCGCAGAGGCGGCCCATGCGATCGAGATGGGCGCGACCGTACGCGATCTCGCCCAGACGATCCATCCCCACCCCACGTTCAGCGAGGCGCTCGGCGAGGCGGCGCTGCTCTGGCTCGGCGAGCCGATGCACGTCGCCCGGAGGCGGTCCGATGACCGAGGTCGTTGACTGGGGGCGGCGGGAATATCCTCCCGCCCTCGAGGCGATGCGGGAGCTCGTCCGGGCGCGCCGGGCGGGCACCGTCGGGGATACCCTCGTCCTCGTGGAGCATCCCGCGGTGGTCACGGTCGGTGTGGAAGGCGACGACGGCAGCTCCGAAGCGAGCGGACTACCGGTGGTCCGGGTCGAGCGGGGGGGCCACGCGACGTATCATGGCCCGGGGCAGCTCGTCGGTTACCCGATCGTCGACCTCGACCGACGCGGGCGGGACGTGCGTCACTTCGTCCACGACCTCGAGGAGGTCGTGATCCGGACGCTCGACGCGTTCGGACTGCGGGGGACCCACGTCGGGGGCCGTCGCGGGGTCTGGGTCGACGGAGAGCGCAAGGTCGCCTCGATCGGTATCGCGGTCGATCACTGGGTCACGTTCCACGGCTTTGCCCTCAACGTGTCGGTCGACCTCGCCGAGTTCCGCCGCATCCGCCCGTGCGGGTTCGACGGCTCCGTGATGACGTCGATCTCCCGCGAGCTCGGCCGCACGGTGCCCCTCACGGAGGTCCGGACACCGCTCCTACGGGCCTGGGAAGCTGTGTTCCCGTCAGAGCCGCCGCGCGGCGCCCGAGCGAGCGAGCCGGCCCGGCCGCCCGGGGCTCCGTCCGCGGCATGAGCGCCTCTTCGGAGCGACCCCGTCTCCTTCTGGTCGGGGGCGCCGGCGGACTGGTCGGCCGGCACGTCCTCGCCGAGTTCGGATCGGACTGGACGATCCGCTCGGTCCACCCCCACCCGGCCGCGGGGGAAGCCGCCCGGGGGGTCGAGTGGGTCCCGCGGGACGTCGGGGAGATCACGGACTGGGGACCGTGGCTCCGGGACGTCGACCTGGTGCTGAACGTCGCATGGTACCGATTTGGCCCGGAACGGCGGTTCCGCTCGCTCGCCGACGGACTGCTGCGGCTCGTTCGCGCCTCCGAGGGGGTCGGGCTCCGTCGGTTCCTCCACGTGAGCGTCCCCGACGCACCGGCGGCACTCGAACGCGGGTTTCCCTATCTCGTCGAGAAGCGCCGGGTCGACCGGGCCCTCGAGTCGAGCCGGCTCTCCTACGCGATCGTGCGGCCGACGATGCTGTTCGCGCCGCGGGACAAGCTCCTGACCGTGATGCTCCGGACGATGCATCGGTATCACCGGTTCCCGATGTTCGGCGACGGGGGCTACCACGTGAGCCCGCTCTCGGCGCCCGACCTCGCCCGCATCCTTCGCCGCGAGGCCAGCCTCTCGATCTCGCACAACGTGACGGCCGGAGGCCCCCAGCGGTGGCGGTACTCCGACCTCACGGACGAGATGTTCCGCTACCTCGGCCGGACCCCCCGGTACTTCCGGCTCACGCCCCGCGGTGCGCTGCGGCTCGCCCGGCTCCTCGAGACCGTGGGCTCCTCGCTGCTCTACGCCTACGAGGTCGAGTGGCTCCTCGAGGACCTGCTCGGCTCGCCGCCGTACGTCGGGCTCGACCGACCGCTCGAGCCCGTCGCTCCGTTCCTCGCGACCGAGGCCCGTAGACTCCGAGGAGGGTAGACGCTCCCGGCAGTACATTTAAGCCCGATGGCTTCCCTCGCTACGCTCGATGGAAGCGATCGATCTGAGCCGTCGCCTCACCGAGTTCTCCCAGGTGGCCGGAGAGGTGCTCCGGGACGTCGAGGACGTTACCGAGCAGCAGATCCGCCACTGGATCGTCAACCCGTACCTGGTCGCGCTTGGGTGGGATCCGCACGACAAGAAGCAGGTCTTTCTCGACTACCCGGTGAAGGGGGCCGAGGGCCACGTCGATTACGCGCTCCTCAACGCCGAAGGTCAGCCCCGCTTGTTCCTGGACGTGCGGGAACGCACCGCGAACGTCTCCGATCTCGGAGAGGTCGCGCAGCACGCCCGCGGAGCGCAGGTCCCGCTCGTGGAGATCACGAACGGCCGCGAGTTCTCGCTCTGGTTCGTGGAGGGCGCCGACCCTCCGGTGCCGCTGTTCGTCCTCGGGGCGAAGGACCTGGCCGACAACTCCGAGAGCATGCTCGGCCTCACTGCCGAATACCGCTTGAGCGACAGCGGCATCCAACAGTTGCGGCGCAGTGCGATCCGGCTCGCGGTCCTCGTGATGCTCGAGGAGAACGCCGAGAAGACGTTCGACGCGCTCGTCGACTGGGTGCAGTCCCAGGTCGCGCCCGGCGCGCTCGACGACACGACCCGACAGGCGATCCGCGACGCGACGATGATCTGGCTCACCGAGGAGCATCTGACGATGCCGGCGTTCCAGCCCCAAGAGGGTAAGCGCCTCTCGGAGCTCCGCTCGACGACCGCGAAGGACTGGGAGCCGTTCCCCCGCGGACCCAATGGGACGTTCCAGTACCGGTACGACTCGACCAAGACCCTCGACCTCCGGCAGAACCCGAAGGAGGTGCGGGAGCAGCTTCGGCTGCAGGGGCTCCGCACCCCCACCGCCACCAGCTTCGGGGGCTTCTACCATGCGCTCCGGGCCCGCGCGGGCCTCGGGAGCCCCGGGAAGTAAGTAGTTCGGGAGGTCGGCCCCTCGGCGGCCGCGGACCCTCCGTACTGTGGAGAGGCCCTTCGCCCGGCGATTGAACGACATCGCGGCCGCCCGAGCCCGTATCGCGCCGGGCGGGCGTCCCTCCCACTCCAAGGTTGGATCGCGAACCTCGCGCGGGCGCCGGCGGGGACGACCGGGCGGCGAGGCGAAGCCCGGTCCCCCGATCCACGGGGGGGTCCACGCCCCCGGGGGCGCTAGTTCGCGAGCAGGAGTTGGCTGTCCCCGAACTCGTGCCAGAGATAGCCACCCCCTCGCGCGAGGCGGTACGACCGCTGCACGGTCTCGCGACCCGCGACCGCGGACAGGAGCGCAAGATGTGTCGATCCCGCTTCGTGGAAGCCGGTGAGGAGCCCGTCCACCGTCCGCGTCCGGCGTGCCGGGCGGAGGTAGAGCCGCGTGAACCCCCGGGCAGGACGCAGCCCACCGCATCCGTCGGCCGCCGACTCGAGCGCTCGGACGACCGTCGTGCCGACCGCGATCACCCGGCGGCCCCGAGCGCGGGCGCGCCGGATCGCCTCCACGGTGACCCGGGGGACCTCGAACGGCTCCGGCAGGACCGGAGGCGTCCCGGCCTCGATGTCGCCGACCTCGAGGCTCGAGACGCCCGCATGCAATAGGATCGCAGCGAACTCCACCCCCCGCGCACGTAGTTCACGCACCAGCGCGTCGGTGAATGGTCGGCCGGCGCTTGGCATCTCCGCGCTGCCCGGAACCCGGGCGAAGACCGTCTGGTAGGTATCGAGAGGGTACTCGCGGGCGAGGTAGCCGTACCGGATCGGGCGGCCGACGGAGCGCATCGCCGCTCCGAGGTCGCCGAGCGACCGGAGGAACCCGAGCCGCCGCACTCCGGGGAACGGCGCGAGGTACCGAACCGGAACTCCCGCGACCTCGAACGCCTCCCCGGGGCGTAGCGGGACCGGCCCGGGACGGCCGAAGTCCCAGCGGGGCTCGACCAGCCAAAGCTTCGGTCCGTACCGGGTGGAGACGCTGACTCGGAAACGGCCCGGCGACCCTACGGCGGGGAGGCTCGCCGGGAGCGTGCCGCTCTCGTTGACGACCAACAGGTCGCCGGGGTCCAGCAGCTCCGTGAGGTCGGAAAAGCGGTGGTGGGCATCGCCCCAGGGGTCGCTCCGCAGCAGTCGTACCTGGTCCCGCGGCACGCCGCGGTCCTCCGGGGTGCGGTCCGCGCCGAGGATCGGCGGGACCGAATAACCCCGCTCGAGCTCGCCCGCTCGTGGGCTCATACCTCTACCTCCCACCGCTCGTCCTGCGCCCGGTAGCGCAGGCCCGACACCGCGGCGCGGGGCTGGTGAAGCAGCCAGGCCCAGAACGGCAGGGTCGCTTCCGGGAGCGGGCGGTCGGAGATGTCCTCTCCGGGATACGCGGCCTGGTGGAGCGCCGTCCGCAGATCGCCCGGGTCGACGGCGACCACCGAAACACCCCGCTCCTTCAGTTCGCTCGCGAAGGTCCGGCTGAGGAGGTCGAGCGCGGCCTTGCTGGCGCCGTACGCTCCCCAGCCGGGGTACGCGCCGATCGCCGCATCGCTCGAGATATTCACGATTTCTGCCCTTCCCCGTTCGAGATACGGAAGGAGCTCCTGCACGAGCGCGACCGGTGCGACCGCGTTCGTGCGATAGACCCGTTCGAGCTCTCCGAGGGGAAGGCGGTCGAGCGGGAGCCGCGGGGACGGTCCGAGCTCGCTCGCGTTGTTCACGAGGAGGTCGAGCGTCCCGCGGTCCGCGACAAGGCGTGCGAGCTCCCGGCGATGGGCCGGGTCGGTGACATCGCCGACGACGGTTCTTACCTCGGTTCCGAACCCCGCGAGCTCCGCCGCGACCGACTCGAGGGCCGGGGCGTGACGCGCCGTCAGAAGAAGGTCATGGCCCTCGGCCGCAAGGAAGCGCGCGAGCGTCGCGCCGAGCCCGCGGCTCGCGCCGGTCACGAGCGCGAGCGGTCGAAGCCGTGGGGCCCGGCTCATGCCGGCGGCCTCCGCTCGTGGAGCAGAAATCGGCAGACCGGGTCGCCCGCGACGACCCGATGCGAAACATCGACCCGGGCATGGAGGAGGGACTCGAACATGCGCCGCTCCGTCTCACAGGCTTCGGGGAACCGCTCGGCGATCGCCAGGATCGGGCAGTTGTGCTCGAGCATCTCCACGGAGTCCTTGCGGCGGGTCCCCATCTCGGCCATGTAACCGCTCTCCGTCCGGATGCGGACGAGCTCGCGAACCCGATCGGGGAGGCGGCCGGTTCCTACGCGGTTCCGGTGACGGTCGGCGACGTCCGCGGCCCGCTGGCCGAGGAGCTCCGCGACCGCCGGTCGGCCGAGGCGCCGCTCGATGAACTCGAGCGCACAGATCGACATCTCCGTGTATCCCTGGGGGAAGAGGGCCGTCGCCCGGGGCGTGAGGGAAAACAGGACCTCGGGCCGGCCGACCTTGCCCGCCCGGTAGGCGCGTGCGAGGAGGCCGTCCGCTTCGAGGCGCTCGAGGTGGGAAAGGGCGGCGACCTTGCTGATCCCGAGCTCCCGTGCCACCTCTCCGAGCGACGTGTTCGGAGACCGCTTCAGATGGACGAGGATCCCGCGTTTCGGGGAGGAGTAGCCCGAGGCTTCGGTGGGGGACGGCGACCGCGGCATGCTCCCGGAGAGGGCCCGCGGGTTTATACAGCGATTCCTTAACAAATAGAACGAATGGGAGCGGCTCCGGCCCGTTCGACCGCCGATATCGGGGCGCGAAGCCCACCGCCGAAGCGGATGCGCGGACGGGACCGGGGCCGGACGGTTTCAGATGGCGCCGGGCCCCTTACCCGCGACCGGGCCCATCGTAAGGATTAATACGTATCGACACGCATCTCGTACCTAGTATGCCCCCGCTCGCGATCGAGCGAACCCCGCATCCCTGTCTCGATCGCGGATGCGGTCACCCGGACACCGACCACCTTCCGACCCCCGAGCTCGCGACCCGGGATGAGCTGGTGGTGTGGTGCCAGGCGTGCCGACGGCACGAGGTCTATCGTCCCCGGACCTGGTGGGGCCTCGGTCGCGCGGGTCGGACGCCGCGAAAGGTCGCCGACTTCACGCGCCCGACGTGATCCGACCCGGTACGGCCGGCGCCGCTACAGGTGGCCGCCGTTCAGGGCGAGGCCGATCAGGAAACCGGCGAAGCCCGAACCCAAGCCGATGATCACCATGCGTACCGCGCTCCTCAGCAGGTTGCCGATCGTCAGCTTCGCCTCGAACCAGCCGATGATGAACAGCGTCGCGCCGCTCAGCACGACGGCGATGTAGGCGGCGAGGTGCGGGTCCGCGGCGAGGAAGAAGAACGGCAGGAGCGGGATCAGGTGGCCGAGCAAGGTCGAGCCGCCGACGATCAGCGCGCTCTCCCGGGCCGCGTTCGGACTGATCGGGGAGAGATTGAGCTCAAAGGCCATCATCAGGTCGAGCCAGGCCTTCGGCTTCCTCTCGATCCGCTGGAGCATCTCCTCGACCTCTGCGCCCTCGTAGCCCCAGTCGCGGAGGATGACGCGGACCTCCTCCCGTTCGAGCTCGGGCACCTCCCGCATCTCGCGCTGCTCCCGCGCGATCTCGCTCGCGTAGAGCTTGCGGCGGGATTCGGTCGAGGTGTAGGCCACTGCGGCCATGGCGAGCGACTCGGCCGCGAGCGCGGCGAGGCCCGCGATGATGATGATCCGGGATTCGGTCCCGGCGGCGACGAGCCCGAGGAGGATGCCGAGGACGTTGACGAGCCCGTCCTGCCCCCCCAGGATGAAGTCGGAGAGCAGCGTCGGTCGGGGGTGCTGCTCCATCTGCTGGCGTTGGGCCATGGTCGCGCGCGGCACCTAGCACGCCGTTAAGACAGTGCCGCCCCGGGTCCGCTCTCCGCGGAGAGCTCGGACGACGCCCCGGCCGCTCAGTCGGCCATGGCGGCTCCGGTCGCAAGGGCCCGGAGCTTCTGGAGCGCCACGGTGTGGGTCACCCCGTTCATGCCGGCGAACGTCTCGAAACCACAGTCGGTGCCTCCCCACGTGTTCTCGGGGCCAACGATCGCCGCGAGCTGGTCCAACCGGAACTTGACGGTCTCGGGAGACTCGACGATCGGGGTCTTGACGTCGATCATTCCCCCAACGAAGCCCAGCTTCGAGGGCCATCCGTGCTCACGGACGAACCGGCGCAGCAGGAGGAGGTCCCCCTCATGGTGAGGATTCGCGAGCTCGCCGACGACGGCGCGGACGTTGAGGCGGGTCAGCTCGGGGAGCACCGATGAAAAGTGGGCGTCGAGCTCGTGGGAGGCGGCATAGTTCCCGTAGCAGTAGTGCACCCGGATCCGCTCCTTCGGGAGCCCCCGGATCGCCTCGTTGATCAGATCGACGTGGTGCGGGAGCGCCTCGCCGAACTCCATCCCCCAGTCGGAGCCGGTCTGCTTGCCCATCGCGAGGTCGGGCGCATCGATCTGGAGGACCGTTCCGGGGACCTCGAGAATCGCCCGGTACTCCTTTGCGATCTCCCGGGCGACGCCCCTAAGGTAGTCGAGGTGGGTCGGGTGGACCTCCCGGTTCCTTGGATAGAAGATCGTGATCACGCCGGGCGAGGGGGAGGGAAGAAAGACGCTGGGCGCCCCCTCTTCCCGGGCCAGGACGGAGGCGTCCCGCGCCTCTCGTGCCGCGCTCTCCCCTCCGACGTACTCGAGGGGTCGGACGATCTTCGGTAGGAGGAACGCGGCTTGGGTGCTTCCGAGCGCCGCGGCCATCGCCGGGTTTGATTCGACCATCTCGCGCACGAGTTCGGGCGTCATGGGTAGTCCGGCCCGCTCGCGGTCGGAGAAACCGCGAAAGCGGTTCGGCAGGAACGTCGTGTAGCCCGACACGCGCTGCTGTCCGTTCGAGACCTCGTAGAGTCCGTGGGAGCTACCGAGCGGGTGCAGTTGCTCGCGGATCGCCGTCCGCTCCGCGGCCAGGTACTGGGCCGAGTGGGCGATGGGGAGCTCCCCGGTCGTGCTCTGTGCCAAAAGCCCCATGATCTCGCTCGAGCGGAACCAGCTCCCGGTCATCGTGGTACGGTACGCCATGGAAGATCTCTCGGCCCGACCGACCCGACCCGGGGTTCTTGAGCGTTTGGCCCGGACGCGCGCTTGCTTGGCGAGAAAGCCCTCGGCATCGCAAGAAAATCTTCTCCGTTCCCTCGAGGGAGAGCCGCACGGTGAACGTCGAGCGCGATCGGTCGACCCCGGCCGAGTGACCGGGACGTAACTCGGGGGCAAGACCTCTAATGCTCCCTTCCAAAGCGCCTAACCTCCTGAGCCATGGCCGCCCCCGTACGGACCGTCATCCCGCCGTCCACGAGCGGCGCTCCGGTCGGGGCCCCGAGGTCGTCCCGCCTCACCTCCCACGAGACCAGCACGCTCATCTTGACCACCCTCGGCTCGCTGATGGTCGCGGTCGACAGCACGATCGTGATCCTCGCGCTCCCGACGATGGCGAGCGAGCTCGGGGCGCCGCTCGAGTCGGTGATCTGGACGATCCTGATCTACCTCCTGATCACGACCGCCCTGACGACGCAGGCCGGGCAGCTCGGGGACCTCCTGGGGCGGGGCCTGGTCTACAACGCCGGGTTCGCGATCTTCACCATCGGCTCGGCGCTCTCGGGCTTCGCCCCTACCGCGGAAGTGTTGATCCTGGCGCGAGCAATCCAAGCGGTCGGCGGCGCGGTCCTCTTCGCGAACGGCGCGGCGTTGATCTCCCACGTCTTCCCTCCGGAGCGGCGGGGGCGCGCTTTCGGTTACCTCGTCTTCGGCTGGAGCGTCGGCGCGATCCTGGGAATCCTCATGGGCGGCGTCATCACGACGCTGATCGGCTGGCGGTACATCTTCTTCATCAACATCCCGATCGGCATCGTGGCCGTCGTTCAGGGGGTCCGCACTCTCCCGCGCACCGAGCGTAAACAGGTCCGCTTCGACGTGCCGGGCTTCCTCAGCCTCTCCGCGGCGTTGACGCTCGTCTCGTACGGCGCGATCGAGATCGCCTCGTACGGGACGACGGTCACGAACGCCGCGTACGTCGGGGTCGGACTCCTCCTTCTCCCGGTCTTCATCGCGCTCGAGCTCCGGGCCGACCGCCCGATGATCGACCTTCGTCAGCTCAAGAACCGGCTCCTCGGCTTTTCGCTGATCGCGGGTTTCCTCCAGGCGCTCGGGTACCTCTCGGTCATCTTCCTACTGACGATGTACCTCCAGGGGCTCCGCGGCCTCTCGCCCCTCAATGCCTCCCTGCTCCTCGTCCCGGGGTACCTCGTCGGCGCCTTCCTCGGACCGTACATGGGGCGACGGGTCGACCGGATCGGCCCGCGGGCCCTCGCGACCGCCGGCATCGCGGCCATGGCCGGAGCGGTCGTCCTCTACTCCACGCTCTCGGTCGACACCTGGCTCGGGTACGTGCCGGCGATCTCGATCCTCGGTGGCATCGGCTCGGGGATGTTCTACCCGGCGAACACCACCGCGATCATGAGCCAGGCCACGCCCTCGACCTTCGGCTCCATCAGCGGGGTCCGAAGCACGCTCTCGAACATGGGCACCCTTCTCAGCTTCGTCATCAGCTTGACGATCGCCTCGGCGAGCGTCCCGCGCTACGTCGCCTACGCCGTGTTCCTCGGTACGACGAACCTCGTCGGCGGCGTCGCGCAGGACTTCCTCGGCGGGATCCGAGCCGCGCTCTACGGGGCCGTCGTCATCCTGGCCATCGCGGCCGTACTTTCCTGGTCCCGGGGCCATGCCGCGGCCCACGCGTCAGCGGCCCCCCGAGACGAGCTCGTCGTCCGCGGTCCCCCACTAACCGAGGCGTCGCCGCAGCCGGAGCGCGTCCCGCACGATGCGCTCATGATCGAACGCGAGGGGTCGGGCGTCGGAAAGTAGGACCCACTCCGCCGCGCCGGCGTCGTCGGCACCCCGGGGGCGGCCGCCGCGTCCCTTCATGAGGTAGGCCACGGTCGCGGTGGGCTTCCGGGGGTCCCGGTCCGGCCCGGAATAGACTCCCACGATCCGGTACGGCCGGGCGGTGAGCCCCGTCTCCTCGCGGAGCTCGCGCACCACGGTTTCCTCGACGGTCTCGTGCAGTTCCACGAAGCCGCCCGGGAGCGCCCACATGCCCCGGAACGGCGGACGCCCGCGGCGAACGAGGAGGATGCGGTCGCCTCGCAGCCAGACCGCGTCCGCGGTGAGCGCGGGGTTTTCGTAGTGGGACGCCACCGACCGATGCGCTCTCCTTCGGGGGCCCCCCATGTACCGGTCCTACGAGAACAAGTCCGGGACCGTCCGGTCAACCTCGATGTTGAGGAGGGCCGGTCCGTCCTGCCCCTTGAGACGGTCGAGCGCGGCGTCGAGCTCTCCGGGCGTCGCCACCGAATCCGCCGGGAGGCCGTACGATCGGGCAAGCCCGACCACATCGACACCGGGAAGATCGAGGTACTCGGCGCGTGCGAGCCCGGGATGGTTCGCCTTCGAGTAGCTCTTCAGGATCGCATATCCTCCGTTGTTCACGACGACGACCTTCACCGGGATGCGATACCGGCCGAGGGTCCAGAGCGCCTGCACGGAGTACTGGAGGCTCCCGTCTCCGAGGACGACCGCGGTCCTCGGGCGCTCCAGTCCGATCCCGATCGCCGCCGCGAGGCCCCAGCCGAGCTGCTGGCTCCGCGACGAGAAGTAGGAATCCGCCCCGCGGTAGAAGCCGGCGCCCTTCATGGTCGGGATCCAGGAGACGGACTCGTCGACAACGGTGTGGTCGTGAAAGTGTCGGGAGATCGCGTCGACCACGAACTCGGCGCCCATGCGCGCGGCGGCCCGCGCCACGCGGTTCGCCCGGGCGAGGTCCCGAGGACGTGCATACTGGCGGCCCGACTCGGGCAGTTCGGCGAGGAGCGCACGGATCAGGGAGGGGAGCCGCCCGAGGGCGCGCTTGCATCCGAGCTTCTGGGGGACCGACGGGTCGCTGCCGAGGTAGGCGAGGCGGTCCGGACCGGGCAGCGGGGCGGGGGAGTAGGGGTACAGCGTGAGGTCCGCGCCCACAAGGACCACGAGATCGTAGTCCCCGAGCACGGAGGAGATCATCGCGCTCTGGGGAAGGAGGTCGCCGGCGAAGTTCGCAAGCTCCGCAGGGATGGGGGCCCGGGAGCAGATCGGTTCGGCGTAGACGGGGGCACCGAGATGCTTCGCGAGCCTCTCGACCTCGGGGAAGGCGCCGTCGATGTCCACCTCGTGACCGACCACGAGCGCGGGACGGGCGGCCCCGCGGAGCCGTTCCGCGATCCGCTCGATCGGCTCGTCCGCCGTTTCGGGGTCGTCGAGGTTTCCCCCGCCGGCAACCGGGACCAGCGCCTCGGCCTCCATGACGTCCATCGGGAGGCTCAAGAGGACCGGGCCCATCGGAGGTTCGAGGGCCTGCCGGAACGCGGTCCGCACGGCCGACTCGAGATCCGCGCCCGAGTGGACCTCGTGCGAGTACTTCACCAGGCCCGCAATCATCGACTCGAAGTCGCCGAAGAGGAGCGGTCGCTGCGCGACGTGGCGGAGGTCCTGCTGCCCGACCGTCACGAGCACCGGGGAGTGGTTCCGCCGAGCCGAGTCGAGGAACGCGATCGAGTTCCCGAGGCCTGGGGCCGCATGGAGGTTCGCCACCGCGACGGACCGACGTACCTGGGCGTGGCCGTCGGCGGCCCCCAGCGCGATCGCATCGTGGAGCGTGAGGAAGTATCGTTGGCGGATCCCCTCGAGGAGCGGCAGCTCGGTCGTTCCGGGGTTGCCGAAGATCTCGTGGATCCCGCGGTCCGCGAGCAATTGGGAGAAGCGCTCCGCGACCTTCATCGCCCCCGCTGCTCCCGCATCGTCACAATGGCGCCGGCCGGTCGACCCGGTAGAGCGGGTCCTTCCCCTGGACGTACCGGAGCACGTTCTTGACGGTCTCCTGAAGGAACCGCTGCTGCGCCTCAAGGGTCACGCCGGCGATGTGCGGCGTGACGATCGTGCTCGGCGCCCGAAAGATCGGATCGGAAAAGTCCGGCGGCTCGGTCGGGAAGACATCGAGGCCGGCACGGATGTGCCCGTCCGCGACCGCGTGGCGCAGCGCCTCGGGATCCACCAGTTCCGCGCGCGCCGTGTTCAGGAAGATCGCTCCCTCCTTCATCCGGGCGAACTCCGCGCTCCCGATCCTCCCGCGGGTCTCCGGGGTCAGCGGGAGATGCAGCGACACGATGTCCGAAGCCGAGAGCAGCTCCTCCCATTCAACGCGGGTCACCCCGAGGCGACGTTCCTCCTCGGCGGAAAGCGGGACCACGTCGGTGTAGATCGTGGAGACCTCGAACGGGACCAGCCGGGCGGCGAGCTCCCGGCCGATCCGGCCCATGCCCACGATGCCGAAGATCTTTCCGGCGAGCTCGCTCGCTCCGGTCAGCATCGGCCACTCGCCCCGACGTAGCTCCCCGTCGAGCCCCCGGAGGTCCCGGAGCAGGGCCAGCGCGAGCAGGATCACGTGCTCGGCGACGGTCTTCGAATTGGCGACCGGGATGTTGGCCACGATCACTCCGCGACCGCGGCACGCGTCGAGGTCGACCCGGTCGAAGCCGGTGCTCGCGACCTGGACGAACCGGAGCGCGGGGAACTGGGCGAGCTCGCGGTCCGACAGGGCATGGAAGGTCGTGAGGATCAGGACCTCCACTTCCGACGAGGCGTACCGCTCGCTCCCCCCGAGGGAGGTGACGATCTCGACGTCGGGCAGAACGGCCCGGACGCGACGGCCGATCTCCTCGAGCGGCAGGAAGGGGGGAAGCACCGCGCGGATTCTGCGGGCGGGGCTCATCGCGCGCCCCATTTTGGTTCCGGACCTATAGTCGTTTGGGCTCCCCCCGAGGGGTGGTCGGCCGGTGGCGGCCGCCCCGGTCGAGCGTCGGGGGCGGCTGCAGCTGCGCAGGAAAGACTATGAAGCCCTTCGCCGACAGCTACCGTCGCTCGGCTCGTCCGCGAGCCCCCGGACAACAGAATGGCGGCGCCCGCGAACCCCAGGGTCCATCGAGGAGTACGCTCCGGCGCCCTCTTGCTCGTCGTGGGCGCGCTTCAGTTCGTCGTCGCGATGATCGTGGTGCAGATCGCGTGGGACATGACGGCCGGAAATCCTACCTACAGCCTGACCCAGAACTACATCAGCGACCTCGGCGGGGCGAGCTCTCCGTGGGCGCTCGTCTTCGACGGCTCGGTCATCCTGCTCGGGGTCTGCGCGATCCTCGGGGCGCTTCTCGTCTGGGCGGCGTTCGACCCGGGCCGGAGTCGGGGCGTGGGTCTCGGCTTCCTCGTGATCGCCGGCATCGGCGCGATCGGGGTCGGCGTATTCCCCGAGACAACGCCGGTCCTTCACGGCGCGATGCACGGGATCGTCTCCGACATCGCTTTCCTGGGCGGGGGCATCGGGCTCCTCGCGGTCGGCTTTGCGATGCGCGAGCCTCCCCACTGGGGCGCGTTCTCGCTGCCGTTCAGCTTCCTCTGTGGCCTCGTCACCCTGGTGGCGATCGTCCTCTTCACGGCGAACATCTACCTCGGCATCGGGCCCGGCGGCATGGAGAGGGTCATCGTCGCGCCGATCTTGGTGTGGGCGATCGTCGAAGGCATTCACGTTAGCCGACTGCCTCGGTTCGCCCCCAGCGGGCTTCCGGCTCCGTCGAACGCGTGAACGGGGGCTCCTCCCCGACCGGTCTACCGTCCCCCCCGGGGGTGGGGGGCAATGCCGGTGCGTGTCCGAAGGACGGTCGCGGTGGGCCTCCCTCCCCACCGTCGGTCGGATCGCCGGCGCAGCGCGTCGAGGAAGGGGGGAGCCTTTTCGGTCAAGGCCGGGGCTACGTGAGCTGGTAAAGGTTCGGCTCCGCCCCGCGATGTGCGGTCCCGAGAAGGTCGACCCCGTCGGGGCGGAGTCCCGGGGTCCCGGACGGGAGAGGCTGCGGTCGTCGGGAAAGATTAAGATGGCTACCGAGGTCCCGGCGCGAATGCACATTCTCCGAAGCAAGGCGCCGCTCCGGATGAGCTTCGCCGGCGGGGGCACCGACGTCTCCCCCTACCCCGAGGAGCGCGGGGGCGCGGTGCTGAACTGTACGATCGACAAGTTCGCGTACTGCACCCTTGAGTACGACCTGGGGGAATCCGGACCGGCGTCGGTCGAATCGCTTGACTTCGACCAGAAGATCCGCTACGAGATGCCCTCCGATCTCGTCTACAACGGCGAGCTGGACCTTGCAAAGGCCGCGTTGAAGGTCCTCCTGCCGAACGCGGGAAACCACGGGATATCGGACCGCCTTCACCTCTTCCTCCACTCGGACGCTCCGGCGGGGACCGGCCTCGGAGGATCCTCCGCGATGTGCGTGGCGCTCGTCGGGGCGCTCCAGCGGTACCTGCGCGAACCCGTGACCTCCTACGAGGTGGCCGAGCTCGCCTACCGCATCGAGCGGGAGGAGCTCCGGTTGAAGGGGGGGCGCCAGGACCAGTATACGGCGGCGTTCGGGGGGTTCAATTTTATGGAGTTCGAGCGCGACCGGACGATCGTCAATCCCCTCAAGATCCAGCCCGATGTGTTGAACGAACTCGCGTACCGGCTGCTGCTCTGCTACACGGGAACGGTGCATTCTTCCGAGCAGATCATCGAGCGCCAGCAGCGGAACTACACCGAACGCAAGGCCGACACGGTCGAGGCGCTCGATGCGACGAAGCAGCTCGCGATCGAGATGAAGAACGAGTTGCTGCGCGGAAACCTCGACCAGATGGGACGGCTGTTGGATACGGGCTGGCAGTTCAAGAAGAAGTTCACCGAAGGGATCTCGAACCCGCAGGTCGATCGGCTCTACGCGAGGGCGCGGGAGGCGGGAGCGCTCGGCGGGAAGCTCTTGGGCGCGGGCGGAGGCGGCTACATCCTCCTCTTCTGCGATTTCGAGCGACGGGCGAACGTGGAGAAGGCGGTCGTCGCCGCCGGGGGAAGGGTATCCACGTTCTCCCTCGAGCTGAACGGGCTCCAGACGTGGGGCGTACGCGCTTCCCCGGGGAGTCTCATCTAGAATGTCCTCGAACGCCGAGGAACCGAGGTCGCCAGTTCCGCCCCCGCGCGCCACTGTCGTGCTCGCGACGCTCAACGAGGGGCAGAACTTGCCCGAGGTACTCGACCGCCTGCTCAGACTTCCTTACCCTGGTATCGAAGTGATCGTGGTGGATGATGGCAGTACCGACGGTACCCGGGAACATCTGACCACGGTCGCCTCCCGCGACCCCCGAGTGCGGTCGATCTTGCACGAGGGAAAGCAGACGACACTCCGGGCCCAGTGCCAAGGGATCGAGGCGACTCACGGAGCATACGTCTGCATCATGGATGCGGATCTTCAGCATCCCCCGGAGATGCTGATGCCGATGCTCCAGCAGCTCGAGGGAGGTGCAAGCCTCGTCGTCGCGAGCCGCTACGCCGCCGGTGGAACGGCCGGGCCGCGGTCTGCCTATCGATGGCTCCTTTCCCGAGGGGCCGAATGGATCGCTCGGCTCTTCCTCCCCTCGGCCCGCGGGGTCTCCGATCCCGTTTCGGGGTTCTTTGCGTTCCGTCGCGAGATTTGGATTCCGCTGAACCCCCTCTACCGAGGCTACAAGCTGCTTCTCTTTGCCCTCGTGATGGCGGAGGGACAGCGACTCTCCGAAGTGGGGTTTCGCTTCGAGCCGCGGGGCGAGGGCACGAGCAAAGTGACCGGTAGTCTGGCCTTCGTTCGGGTCTTCGCGACCGAAGTGCTCCTTGCCGCTCGTCTGCGGAAGGAGGTTCGACATCGCGCGCGTCGCGCGGGGCTCGCGGCGAAGTCGCTCGCGTGACCCCGCTAAGGGATGTGGCGGCCCCCCGGGCGCTTGGGACCTGGGGCGGCTCCCGGCCGCGGGGGCGCCGGGAGACGAGTCTTAAGTGTCCGCACACTCACCCGCGGTGCGCTTACGGAGAGTGAAGAAGTGTGAGGGTGCTGGTGACTGGGGCCTCGGGATTCATCGGACGCTATCTCACCACCTTCCTCGTGCAGCGCGGAGATGAGGTCACGGGGACCTACTTGCAGGAGGCCGAACTTGGTGCCAGGGGTCTACTCCGGGACGGCATCCGGTGGGTCCGTTTGAGCATGCAAGAACGGACCGCCGTCGACCGAATCGTGGATACGGTCCGGCCCGAGGCGGTGTTCCACCTCGCGGCCCAAGCGTACGCACAGCGCGCCTGGAAAGATCCGGTGGACACGTTCCGGACGAACGTCGAGGGAACGATCTACCTTTACGAGGCCCTCCGCCAGCATCCGCCCGAGCGGGGGGTGTTTCTTGCTGCGTCGGGAGCCGCATACGGGGAGCCGGAGCGTGTCCCGATCGTTGAGGACAGCGCGCTCAATCCGACGAATCCGTACGGGGTCTCGAAAGCGGCCCAGGAGATGCTGTCGCTCCAGTACTCGCTGAACTTCGGGCTCCGCATCGTCCGAGCTCGGCTTTTCGGGACCACAGGTCCGGGAAAGACCGGCGACGCACTCAATGACTTTGCCCAGCAGGTAGCCGAAGTCGAGAGGACAGGGCGTCCCGGCTCACTTCGTGTTGGCAATCTCGAGACGAAGAGAGATGTGTCGGATATCCGGGACGTGGTGAGGGCCGTCTGGCTGGTGTTCGAACGCGGAGATCCAGGACGTCCGGTGAACGTGGGTGCGGGCGAGAGTCGATCCATTCGTTGGATCGCGGAGCGGCTGGTCGAGCGTTCGCGGGTCCCTCTCAAGATCGAGGTTGAACCGGCTCGGTTGCGACCCACGGACGAGAAGGATAACCAAGCGGACATCTCGCGCCTCCGATCCCTGGGCTACGTCCCTCACTTCCCGCTCGAGAGGACCGTGACCGACGCCCTCGATTTCTGGAGGGAACCCCCATCGCATGGGCCTTGAGAACGAACCGACCCCGGTTGGAAGGGCCCGGGGGGAGGGTGACCCCTTGGGGCGCCCGGGTCGGTTCGCGTCCCGTGCCGCATATACGGTCGACGTGGAGGTCGCGCTCGGTTGGCCCGTGCTGCGTGCCCTCTCGGACGCCGAGACCGTGCTGGACGTAGGGTGCGGCTCCCAAGTCTGGTCCTGGACGCGGCGGTTGGGACCTCAGCGACTTCGACGCAGCCTCGGCCTCGATGCGTTCAAGTCCTCGTTCGATCCCTGCCCTTCCGGCACGCGCTACGGTGCGTATGTGCAGGGGGATGGTGCGCATCTTCCCTTTCGGGACGGCAGCTTCGACGCCGTCATCGCCCTCGACTTCATCGAGCATCTTCCGAAAGACTCCGGCGGGCGAGCCGTGGCCGAGATGAAGCGGGTCGCGCAACGGACGGTCGTTGTGATGACCCCCAACGGTTTCGTTCCTCAAGAGTCGGCGGAGAACCCGTTTCAGAGGCATCTGTCCGGGTGGTCACTCCCGGAGCTCGAGGCGCTCGGTTTCAAGGTCTTCGGGATACGGGGCCTCCGGAATCTTCGAGGAGGCTTTGCTCGTCCCAAGATTCGTCCCTATCCTGTCGGGCTGGGTCTCTCCCTGCTGACCGCTCCGCTTGCGAGAGTGCGACCGACCTGGGCGTTTCAGCTCGTCGGAGTATGGAGGAGAGTCGGCACGGCAGAGTCCGAGCGTGATCGGCCCCCTCTCGCTCCGGAGGTTCCGTGCGTCGGCGAGACGGGATCACGGTGAGCGGATGGAGTCGCGGAGCTCGCCTCCCGGGTCCCCCGAAGGGTCTCATCCGCCCAACCACCCGAGCTCGGGTCTAGCCGCGTCCCTCCAACTTCCGCCTAGGCCTCCGTTTCTCTCCGTGATTCTGATCGCGTCGCTCCATCGCGACTACGTGCAGGAGTCGCTCGCGTCAATCGCGAGCCAGTCGCTGGATCCGACGGTCCGGGAACTGATCGTGCTCTGCGACTATGAGGATCCCGAGTTCCACGAGAAGGTTCGAACCATTGGCGGCAGAGTCGTTCGAGTCGCTCCGGGACCCTTTGGGCCAAAGATTGCGGCCGCTTTGGGCCAGGCGCGCGGGGAGGTCCTCTGCTTCCTAGAGGACGACGACCGGTTTACTCCGAACAAGCTTGAGGAGGTCGATCACGCTTTCCGCTCCGACCCCGAGCTCGTGTTCTTGCGGAACTCCTACTCCGTGATCGACGGCACCGGGCGTACCCGTCCCAACCACCCTTTCCGAGCGGCGGAACGCGCAGCGGCTCACCGCCTCGGCTCAAGGGTCTTCCTTCCGGGTCCCGGTCTCGAGTTCCTCCGAGAGATGCCGCCGATCGGCCTCGCATTCAACAGCAGCTGCATGAGCATCCGGAAGGAAGTGCTCGGTCGGTTCCTCTCCGTCGTGAACATCGCGAACCTGCGGGTACTCGACCATCTACTGTTCTTCGCCGCATTGGCTGCGCGACAGTCCCTTAGGGTGGAGGCTAGACCTCTCACCGAGTACCGTGTGCATGCTCGGAACATCTCCATGGGCGGTGGGACGGCGGGGGATCTCGTGTCTCAACGGGCGGCGTGGTCTCGCCTCGTGCTCCCGAGCTACGAAACGTTGCTGCAGGCCGCAATTTCGCTCAAAGACCCGGCCCTGGTGCGGGAGGCCGAAGGCCTGCTCGAAGTGCAGCGAGCGTACGCACTGCTTCGGGAGGGCGGACGATCCGCGGCCGCACTCCGTGCCGCTCGCCGTTCGGTCCGAGGTCGACGCGATACGTACGCGGTCCGATCGGAGCCGCAACTTCCGTACGCGCTTGCTCTTTTCGCGTGGTTCCCGTGGCTCGGTCGTTCAATCTACCGTGGGAAGATTCGTGCCTTGGCCACCGAATAGGACGATGGGAACCCGGTAACTCCGCCGCGGGCCGTACGGAACTGCCGGGGGGCGGATCCCGAAAAGATTACCGCGTGCGGGATTCGCGTCCCCGACTGGCGACCGAAGCCTCCGAGAGGAAGACTACGTATCTCAGTCGAGCAGCCGAGGCAGGGCGGCGCGGAAGCGTTCATAGGAGAACTCTGCCGCGCCCGAGAGAGCTCGGTCCGACGCGGCCCGATAAGTTGTGGGATCGGCGAGACGCAGGATCTCGTCGGACCAGAGAGACGTGTCGTTGAGCGGAAGCAACCTTCCGCCGGACTCGAAGAGCTCTCTCAGGGGAGGGATGTCGGACGCGACCACCGGCATCCCCCGGGCCATCGCCTCCAGCAGGGGGAGGCCGAACCCCTCGTAGAGTGACGGGAACAGCAGCACGTCCGAGTCTTCGTAGATCGATTGCCGGTCCCGGACGAAATCGACGTGCTCAAGGTTCGAGGGATGGTCTCGTCTTAGGCGGTCCGCGGTGCGAGCAGTAAGCTTGGACACCAATCGGAAACGGACTCGAGACTCCGGGATTCTCTCGAACCCACTGGCAAGCTCAAGGAAGAATGGTATGTTCTTGTAAGGTCGGTCCTGGGCTACATAAAGGACCCGAAGGGGTTCGCTCGCCTCTCTGCGGCGAAGCGAGGCGTCACGATGCATCCGGCCGCGGTCGGGCGGCAGCTCGGAGTAGGGCGCGAGGACCACCGTCTTATCGCTGACCCCGAACCGTTCGTCAAGCTCCCGAGCCAGATGCCGGGTGGGTACGCGGATCCTGCGGGCGACGCACAATCGAGGAAGGGTGTGGCGGAGGAGAGCCCCCGTGGCCCAGCGGTCTGCGAACGGGCTTAAGGGACGCAAGTCGTGGACATGGACGACAGCACGGCGGCCCAGGTCGTCGGTCAGAGCGTTCAGAAACGTGGGGTCCCCCAGATAGAGCCGCTGGGATCGGAGGCGCCGGAGGGCACGCGGGAATGTCCAGATCCGGTTCAGCCCCATCTCGAGGGTAACGAACGGGATCGCCTTCCCCGGTATCGGCGTCCCCTGCGGGCCCAGGCGATCGCGGCGGTGCGGATCGATACAGTCGTACCAGCGCACGTTGTACCCAGCGTCCAGAGCCGCGCGGAACAGCTGTTCGTTGCTTACATGGATCCCCTCGCTCCGGTGAGATCCGTTGATAAACGCAATCGACTCCACGAAGTTGCTCCGAACGGTTGTCGGCAATGGGTCCAGCGAAGCCCTGCCCGCTATTTGGCAGGCGCTCCTGTGTAAGGGGTCGCGCACGCGATGGCCACTCTTCGCCAGGGACCGGATTGTAGCACGCCCTGGGAACCCGCGCGCTCCGAGGAGGGCGCAAATCCGGCGGTCGGACCCGGACCAATCGCACCTGAGCTTCGTGAGCGCCGCGAGGTGCGCTCCCTTCGCCCAGACCGCGTTCACGCGGGGCTCAGCTCGAGTGCGCGGGCGGACCCCGACTCAGCGCATCCGCTGGCTTCGCAGGTCCTCGCTCGATGCCGGACAAGCTTGCCGATCCGAGCGGGAGCAAGGATATCTACTACGTCGCGGAACTATCGAACCGGCCGTCTTTGGAGTCTTGGTCGGCGGGAGGAGAACGAGCGTTGCCTGACGACGGACCGCGCACCGGTGGGGCATCCTCGGGGGGCGCAGCGACTCGGCCCAAGAGGCTTCAGGGCCTCCCCTGGGATTGGCTGGTCCTGCTGGTAATGTTGGTAAGCTACGCGAGCCTGATGACCTACTTCTCGGAACTCCGCGCGGAGAGCTTCTTCACTTCGAACTGGGACCTCGGGATCAATCAGCAGCTTCTTTGGAGCGCGACCCACGGACGTCTGCTCTACGAGGCCGGTGACTTCGAGTACTACGGGGTGCGGTCCTTTTTGCAGGTTCACAGCGCATATCTTGCCTTCCTCATAGCCCCGTTGTACTCCGCGGCACCCGTGCCCCTCACTCTCTTTGCCCTCCAATCGACCGTCGTCGCAGCCTCGGCCGTCCCGCTCTATCTGCTGGCGCGGTCGGTGCTACGACGGCCTCCGCTCGCGTTGCTCGTTGTGGGCGCGTATCTCGTCTCGTTCGGTGTGGTCTCCTCGCTCATGTACGACTTTCATTGGGAAGCGTTCCTACCTCTCGAGTACCTGACGTTCTTCCTCTTGGTGCTCCGACGACGGTACATCTGGGCTCTCGTTCCGCTCGCCGTTGGCGCGCTGACCTTGGAAGTCTTCCCGTTCCTTGCCGTGGGAGTCGCGCTGTTCTTCTTCTTCGAACAGGCATCGACGGCAAAGTTCCGCTGGCGCACGATCGTGAGGAACCGGGACGCACGGGTTCTGGCCAGTTTCCTCGTGCTCAGTGTGGTGGCGTATGGGATGCTCCGTGTGGCACAGTATCTGCTCATTCCGGCCCTGGTGGGTCAGGGGGGTCATGCGGCCGGCCTGGGCGCGAGCTCGGCCGGCCTCTTCGCAGTCTCTTGGAATGCCGTGACGCTTTCGGATTCCGCGACGTACTGGCTGCTCCTGCTCGCGGGGTTCGGCTTCCTACCTCTCCTCTCTCCGCGCCACCTGATCCTGAGCCTCCCGTGGTTGTACTACAGCATCGTCGTCGCACCCCTTTTCTCCAACTACTTCGGTACCGCGTACGGCTTCGTGGCCGTGCCGGCGCTCGCCGTCGCGTTCGTCTATGGCCTAGAGCGCTTTCGGGGGGCCCCGCGACCGAGCCGGGTCGACCAGCTCCTGTGGGCGGGCTTGCCAATCGGCGCGATCGCTCTTGCGGTCGCAGCCGGCTCCCAGGGCGGCGCCGCCCGAATCCTCGGACATCACGGCGGGCTGGAACTGTGGGTTCCGGTGGCGTTCCTCGTCGTACTCGCGGTGGCCCTCGATCTCCGGATGCTCCGGCCGTCGCTGGGGCGCGGGACGCTGGGCGAAAGGCCTTCACGTCGGCGGGCGCTCTCGGCTCGGCATGCCACCGCCGCGACGATCTGCGCGCTGTTCGTTGCGGTCCTGGTAATGGACGGTGCGATGTCTCCAATGAACCCCCAGAACTTCAATGCAACGCCGATCCCTGGCTACCAGTTCGAGTTCGGCACGAACCCAATGTCGCTCCAGATGGGATGGGTCACCGGCTTCCTACCGCCAGAGGCTCAGGTGCTGGCCTCGGACCATCTTTTCCCTTACGTCGCGAACGATGTGAACGCTTGGCCTTACGTCTGGTACCAGATTTCCCCCGCTACCCCCATGCCGCCGTACTTCCCCTTCACCGCCTCGAACTTGCCGCAGTTTGTGCTCACCGACTCGAGCGAGTTTGGCCTGTTTCCGGCCTATCTTCGCGGGGACCTGCTGAACCCCCACATCTACGGCATAGTCGCGTACGTGTACGCGAACGCGTCGCCGGGGACTGTCTACCTCTTCTCGCGGGGCTACACGCTTCCGCCCGAGGTCCGTTATCTCTCACCAAAGCTTCTCCAATACTATTACGCCGCGGAGAGTCTCAGCCTTGGGGTCGATGGGTCGGTCCGCCCGGACCCCGCCAGCGCATTCGGCAGCGTGATTCGCACCGTGCCGATCGGTGCCCAGCCGGGCTCCGTCGTCGACGTCTGGTACGGTCCCTACGTGACACTACTTCCGTCGACCTATCAGGTTACGTTCAGCCTCTCGGGTCGGATGACCAACGCGACGAACGCCGCATTCCCCATCGCTTACCTCGACGGAAGTTACGATAGTGGTGCTGTCGGGGCGCTCTTGTTCACCCTACCGATATTCGCAAACCAGGTCGGCCCCGACAGCTGGTCTACACTTTCGGTGACGATTTCGGTGACGCTGCCGCTTCCCAATGTAGAGTTCCGGGGAATGGTGGCCCTGACATCCACCGGACTGCCCGCCGCCTCTCTTACCCTGAACTACATCGAACTGATTCCCCTATCCTCCTAGAGGCGCCTTCGGTTATCGCCCCGGAACACCGCGGGACCCCGGTCGGTGCCGGAACCGGAGTCGATCAGCTCGAAAGGCCGCTCTGTCCGGTGCGCGGGAGCGGTTATATGGGATGGCCGCCTCCAAGACGCTTGGCCTTAGGAGCACCCCCACGGGAAGGTACACCCGTGAACGCGAGCCGGCTCTCTCGCGGCATCGAATCGGAGAAGAGGACCCGCCAGCTCCTGCGGGCCCCCTTCAGTGCACGCCGGATCAGGGGGGAGTCCGGCTAGACATGCGACTCCGGGTGCTCAGTGGAGAAGCCCCCGCGGCACGGTTTCCAAGCGCAGGAAGGATTCGCTCTCGACCCCTTGGGCACCGTGCGATACCGCGTCACGGGTTCCTTTCTCTACTGGACAAAGCCTCAAATGTCGGTCGTTGGCTCACGGGATTGACTCGAGCCCCCGGGGATCCATGAAACGACTGCTGCTGGTGTCTGACCCTATCGATGACGGTCCTTCGGTTCAGTTCAGTCTCCTCCGATCCGTCGCCAAGTCGCTGGAAGGAGACTTTCAGGTTTCGATCCACACGCCGTACTGCCACCGACGCCGCTGGGCCGAGTTCGATCGGTTGGGCGTCGAGCTCACGGCCTCCGACGACTCTCAGTTCCTCGCGAATCGTTTCCTCGGCTGGTTCCATCAGCGCAACGAGTCGATGCTCTGGGCCGAGAGCTGGCTCCGAGAGGCTCTGTTTCGAAAGAACTCGTCACTCGCCGGACGGTTACTTCGCCAGCAGCGCTTCGACTTCGTGGTAAACCTGTCTCAGACAGTTCCCATCCCTTCGGACTTTTGGTGGATTCAGGGCACGCCCCTAGATCTCACGCTCGAGGGGATGAGCCGGACCAACTCGATTGCCTGGCTCGTCGACCGTTTTGGCCACGACTCGGTGGCCGGTCTTGACAGTGGGATGACGGAAAGGTTTCGCGCGAGCTCCCGTCACATCGTTGCCGATTCTCCGTACGTTCGGGATCTTTACCGCGGACGAGGCGTACCCGTCGAGGGTGTGCTTCACACTTCTACGGATGACTTCTCCAGCTTCGTACCAGCTGAACGTCCGACCCGGGATTTCGTCCTGCTTTACCTGGGCAAGGAAACAGATCGGATCAACTTGCGGGATCTCCATTCGGCCGGAGTCAAGATCGTAGGGTTCGGGTCCAAAATTCCCTGGACGACCCACCTCGACCGCTTTACCCCGTGGATGGATTTCCGAGGGCGTGTGAGCAACGAGGAGCTCGTTCGGCTCTACTCGAACGCGCTCTTCACTATGTTTCCGTTCACGTTCGAGGCGCTGGGCTGGGTCCCGATCGAGTCGATGGCCTGCGGCACGCCAGTCCTCACTTACGGTCGACAGGGTCCCGGAACCACCGTGGTCAACGGCAAGACCGGCTGGCTGGTGCAGACCGCCGACGAACTGGTTCATAAGGCCCGCCAGCTCTGGCAGAGCCAATCCACCGGTATCGACTCGGCCGAGTGCGTTCAGCACGCCCGACGCTTCTATCTGGCCGACAGCATCGCCAGCCTCCGTCGGTGGATCGAGAAGGGATTTTCGGACCTCTCCTTCGGCGGTAGTTCGATCGACCTGGCGCGGATGACCTCGACGACCCTGGCCGGCGACGGGCTCGCCATGACTTGATTCGCGGTGATACCTGCTCGGTGTGGGCCGCGGTCGGGAAGTTCGGGTGTCTGAGGGGCCGGGCACCGAGGTCGGTCCGGGACCGATCGGCCGGAGCCCCGAACCGTGTGCCCGCGAGACCGCGGAATCAGAGCGAGATTCGCGCGGAATCCCCGAGCGTGACGATGGCTTCTCCTGCCTGGGGCCGCGCGGACCGGATCTCTACATTGCGGCCGATCAGGCTGTTGGCGAGTGCGACCCCTTCGATCCGCGCTCCGTCCATGATGATCGAGCGCCTCACGCGCGCGCGGTGAAGGCTCACTCGGTTGCCGATGGCGGTGTTTGGACCTACGACGGAGTCTCCACTCACCCGGACGCCCGCCCCCAGCACCGTCGGGCCCAGGATTCGTGCTCCCCGCTCGATGACCGAGCCCGGGCCCACCGCGACGTGGCCCTCCACGATCGCGCCGGGTTCTATCGAGCCCTGTAGCCGAAACTCCTCGGTTGGAAGGCTCCCCAGCACCAACTCGTTCGCTTCCAGGAGGTCATCCGGGTGTCCGGTGTCCTTCCACCACCCGCGGACCTCGAGCACCGACACCTCCTTTCCCCGCCGACAGAGTTGCCAGATCGCTTCCGTAATCTCGAGTTCGCCACGACGGGACGGCGCCAGATGCTCGATCACGTCATGGATGGCGTCCGTGAACAGATAGACTCCGATCAGCGCGAGATGACTCTTGGGGAGCAAAGGCTTCTCCTCGATGGAGAGGATGCGCTCGCCATCGAGCTCGACAACGCCGTAGTGTTCGGGATGGGCGACCGGGGTCGCGCCAACCACTGCGTCGGGTCGCCGGCTCTCAAAGCGATGGAGGAACTGCTGAACTCCTGACTGGAGGAGGTTGTCACCGAGGTGCATCAAGAACGGCTCGTTCCCCAGGAACTCTCGAGCGCACAGTACCGCATGGGCGAGTCCCTTGGGCTCCCCCTGCCGGATGTACTCGACCCGAAGACCGAAGGCGCTGCCGTCGCCAATGGTCTCGCCAATCCCTTCCTGGATCGGACCGAGGATGATGCCGACGTCCCGGATCCCGGCGGCGGCGAGACTCTTCAGAGCATAGTGAAGTATTGGCTGATTCGCAATCGGGAGCATGTGCTTGTTCCCGGTGAACGTGAGTGGTCGGAGACGGGTCCCGTGTCCCCCGGCAAGGACCAAGGCCTTCAACGAACCCAACCCTCTTCACGCGCGAGCGCGCGCGCTCCGTCCTTCCAGGAAGTGAGGTGAAACCCGGCGCCCTCGGTCGCATGGGTCCGTAGGCCACCGCAGCGGGGTCGCGGAGCCCGGGTAGGGTCAGTTCCGTCGACCGGGAAGAGGCCGGGGACCGCCTCGGCATGGTGGCCCGACACCCAGCGCAGAAGCTCTGTCCCGAATTCGAACGGGGAAGTGATGAGCGGCGATGCGACGTGGAAAGTCCCCCGACGGCCGGACCGTACGATGCGGACAACGGCCGCGGTCACGTCTGGTATCCACGTCGGGGAGATCTGCTGGTCGGCGTACAATGGGGGGAGGGAGCCCTCCATCGAGCGTTCTACGATCCAGCGCGCCACGTCGGTCTTGGAGGAGAATCCCGATCGATACGGGTAGGCGATGCGCACCAGGACGGTTGCCGGGTAGGCGTCGCGGGCCCTTCGCTCGCCCTCGCTCTTGGTCCAGCCGTACCAGCTCAGGCCGGGACTCAGCTCACTCCGAGGGTCGGTTTCACTGTAAGGTCCGCCGCGACCATCGAAGACAAAGTCGGTGGAGATCTGCACGAAGAGCCTTCCCGATGACCGAGCCTGAGCCGCAATGAGCTCTGGGGCCAGCGCGTTCACGGTCCAGGCCGTGCCGGAGGGAGATGCTCCCATCGGAGGCCGCTCTCTTTCGACCAAGTCCACGTTCGTCTTCGCGGCGAAATTCACGATGACCGGTTCCGCCGACCGGTCGAGAGCCTGCAGAAGGGCGACCCGGTCGTCGAGATCGACCCGCTCGAACCGCTCCACGCTGAGCCCGGCGCGTCGCGGGTCGTCCTGCCCGATGACCGAGCAGCGAAGGTTTCCGTACTTCACGAAGTGAGAGCCGACCATCGAGGTGGCGCCCAGCACCAGCACCTCGCTCATCCCCGTCATGCTTTGTAGGGTCTCACACGGGACGCGCAACCAGGTCCCAGGAGAAGGGTCGACCGATCGAGCCGATGGGGACATCGACGAACGGCACTCGACCTTCGTCGTGCGCATCGTACAGCTCGGTCGGAAAGTTCTGGAGCAGGAAGGGCTCGGTGGAGAGGTTCCCGATGCAATGGTGGACCCCGGGAGGGATGGGCACGAGGTACGTGACCGCATCGCCCGGCTCGACCGACCCCCGGAATGGTCCTCCCGCCATGCGAACCACCTCGAGTCGACCGCGAGACGGTGAGCTCGGTCGCCCGTCCCAGAGCGCCAGCATCATTTCCCCCAGGATGACGACGAAGCGGTCGGTCTGAACCCGGTGGACATGCCAGCGATCGCGGTCCCGGTACTCGCCCGGAAGGGTCAGGGAGGAATAGGACATCCGAAATCTCTTTCCGTCGACCGCCTGGTCGTCGGCGCGCAGGGTCTCCAGGAGGAACCCCCTCGGGTCCCGATGCAGGGTCCGGACGATCGGGTTCGCGCCGGCGATCCGGATCTCGGTCGGAGCGACGGGAACGACGCGGGTTTCGGCGGGCGAACCGGTCAATCTCTCCTCTCCTCGCGGCCGAACGCCAGCGGCTCCCACCACGCCGGGTGGCCTTGGTACCACTCCACCGTGCGTTCCAAGGCCGCCCCGAACGGGTACTCCGGTCGCCAGCCCAGTTCCGCCTTGAGCTTTCCGGGGTCCAGCGCATAGCGCCGGTCGTGGCCCTTGCGGTCGGGCACGTACTCGATCCACTCTTCACTCTTGCCCAAGATCTGCAGGATGCGGGCGAGCACCTCCCGGTTCGAAAGCTCACTCTCGGCCGAAACGAGGTAGGTGGAGCCCGGGCGGCCCTGGTGGGCGATCCGGTCGATCGCGGCGCAGTGATCGAGCACGTAGATCCAGTCCCGCACGTTGCGCCCATCGCCGTACAGCGGGACCTTACGTCCCCGAAGGAGCTGGGTGATCGCGAGCGGGATGAGCTTCTCGGGGAACTGGAAGGGGCCGAAGTTGTTTCCGCAGTTCGAGATCGTCGCCGGAAGACCGTAGGTCTCGCTCCAGGCCCGCACGAGGTGGTCCGCGCCGGCCTTCGTTGAGGAGTACGGACCCCGAGGCCGGTAGGGGGAAGCCTCCGTGAACCGGTGCGGATCGTCGAGCTCCAGTGAGCCGTAGACCTCGTCAGTCGACACGTGGTGGAGTCGCCGGACATCGTGGCGTCGGCAGGCCTCGAGGAGCACGGCCGTGCCGAGGACGTTCGTTTCGACGAACGGGAGCGGCGCGGAGATCGCCCGATCGTTGTGCGACTCGGCGGCGAGATGGATCACGAGGTCGGCATCCCCGACGATCGGGTCCACCCTTTCCGGCTGACGAAGATCAACGTGGTGGAAGCGGAGCCGGGGATTTCCTTCAAGATCCGCGAGCGACTCTCGGCGCCCGGCATAGGTGAGCGCATCGAGGACGGCGACGTCGTCCTCGGGGTACCGCGCGCGCCAGTGGTGGACAAGGTTCGAACCGATGAACCCGGCACCGCCGGTGATCACGACCCGCATTCGGAGCGCGCACTCGGTCCGTCTAATTGACGCTTTGGTCCCGGGCCGGCGGGCATCCGAGCGCGGTCGCCGGGTGCGACGGCGAAACGCGGCCGTCATCAAGGGCCCGTCTCCGAGACGGCCATGGCATCGAAGCGCGTATGGGGAAGCTCGTCCGTTCGTCGGCCGACATGTGGGTCGGACCGGGCGAGGCCGTGCGCAGCCTTCGTCAGCTGGAGGCCGAAGCGGAGCGCCGCGTGACGGACGACGTCTGGGCGTATATTCAGGGGGGCGCCGGCGAGGAGGCCACGCTGGCGGCGAACCGGGAGGCGTTCCGGCGCTGGACCCTCATGCCCCGCGCGCTCGTCGACGTCTCGGAGCTCGACCTGTCCACCGAGATACTAGGACAGAGGGTCCACGCACCCTTCTTCGTAGCCCCGACCGCGTACCAGGGCAAGGTCCATCCCGACGGCGAGCTCGCCACCGCGCGGGCCGCGGCCCACGAGGGGTGCCTCGCGGTCTTCAGCACCCTCGCCTCGAGATCCCTCGAGGAGATCGCGAGCGGGTCGGGAGCAGCCCCCCGATGGTTCCAACTGTACCTTCAGCCGGACTTCGAGATCTCCCGCTCGCTCGTCCGGCGCGCGGAACGGGCCGGCTACGGCGCGTTGGTCGTCACGGTCGACGCGCCCGTACTCGGGGTGCGCGACCGACAGGCGTCGGCGGGCTTTGCGATCGATGCGAGCCTTCCGGTGGGGAACGGGCACGACGTCGTGCCTCCGCCTCGGGCGGCCTCGTTCCAGGGGGACCGCTACCGGCTTCGCTCCGAGGCCGCGTCGACCTGGGAGATTCTCGACGACCTTCGCGGGGTGACCCGTCTTCCGATCGTGGTCAAGGGGATCCTCACGGCCGACGATGCCCGCCGTTGTGCCGACCACGGCGCCCGGGCGGTGATCGTCTCGAACCACGGAGGCCGTCAGCTGGATGGGGCGCCGGCGTCCCTGGACGTCCTTCCCGAGATCGTGGAGGCGGTGGGCTCGCGGGTCGAGGTCCTGATGGACGGTGGCGTGCGCCGGGCGCGCGACGTACTGGTGGCTCTTGCTTTCGGTGCCCGCGCGGTCGGGCTGGGCCGACCGGTGCTCTGGGCGCTCGCCGCGGACGGCGAAGCGGGGGTCCGTCGGTACCTCTCCCTGTTGGGCAGCGAGCTCGCGACGTGCCTCGCGCTCGTCGGTCGCCCGAAGCTCGGCGATATCGACCGGAGCCTGCTCCGTCCCTCGCCCAGGGGAAACGATCGGTCGCCGTAGCCGAGCGACGCGGCAGGACCCAGCGCGCTAGAGGGTCAGCGAGATCGCTCCGGAGTACGTGGAGGTCCCCGTCAGGGTGAGGACGTAGCCGGCGTAGTTGGTCGAGGAGACCAAGCTGAAGACGTCCCCAGCCTGGATGGAGGCGGAAGGGGTTCCGGACCAGGCACCCACCGTCGGAGAGTAGGAGACCACGGCTGTTCCGATCACGTTGAGGACCGTCAGGTTCCAGCCGGCGGTCGCCAGGACGCCCCCCGAGCTCAGGACACTGACCGCGAGGTCTGAGAAGGTGAGACCGGCGGAGGCCGAGGTGACGGTGTAGTTGTACGTCCAAGCGGTGGCGTTCTGCGCGGTCGACTCCGGGCCGAAGGTGAGGGCCGAGCCGAGCGGCGTCGATCCGGTGGTCGTAGAACCGCAGGCCGCCGAGGCTGTTTGCGAGTAGAGGACCTTACCGGTGAGCGCGTTGACGGTCGCGTTGAACGTCGTGCCGCTGAGGCCGACCGACGAGGTGTTGAGCGGACAGGTCGAGTACTGGACCGTCCACTCCGGTGGGAGCGAGAGGATCCCGAAGGAGATCCCCCCCGTAAGACCGAGAAGGCCGGAGGCGTTGGGGTACTGGCTGAGGAATGGCTGGGCCTGGGTCGCGACGGCGGCCGCGGCCTGCGAGCTGTCGATCACACTGGAGGGGACGGGCGTGATGAGCGCGAAAAAGGTGGCGCAGAAACCGCTCGAAAAGCTACCCAGGATCGTCGCTCCGCCGTTCTCGACCGTCACGAGCGTCGTGACGTTCCGGGCCGTGTTCTCGTAGCCGAATTCCCACGTCGGGGCGGCCCCTTGGGTGTGGTTCCCGGTAAAGGCCGGGAGCGTGAGTGCGGTCGGGCCCGACGACGCGGGTGTAAAGGTGCAGTTGGCGCCGCCGATTCCGGTGAGATTCAACGAAGTGGAGACGGGCACCGGACTCTGGAGACCGGCCGCGAAAATTGCCGACCAGCCTCCCCCCGCGTAGCCCGACATCGCACGGTCGGCCACCGGCCGGGCCTGGGAGTACGTCATCGCTCCGCCCGAGCCGGGGGACGACGATGGGCTCAGCAGCGGTGGGAGCAGGAAGACCAGGAGCAGCACCACGATCACGACCCCGACCACCACCCCGATCACCAGGGGCGAGCGGCGCCTCGGCCGGGTCGGTGGCGGGGCGGGCGGAGGGAGGTTCATCACGGGGGGCGCGGTGCCGGAGGGCGACGGGGAAACTGCGGACGTGCTCGATTGTAGGCGAAGCGGGGGATTTATACTGCTCGCGACCGCGGCACCCGTCCCCGCGCCGCCGAAATGACTGCGGCGAGCCGATCTTACGGGGCCGATCCACCTTCCGCGATCAGCCGAAAAGACTTCGGGGCGCCCCCCGGCCGCCCCGGGGGAGCAGCACGACCAGGAAGGCAGCAACCAGGCCCAGCGCGACCATCACCTCGAACCCCTGCGTCAGGGCGGCGTACCCTCCGGCCGCGATGGCGCCCACGATGAGAGGACCGACGGTCCCCCCGCCGCCCGATCCCAGCCCGAAGACCACCGCGTTGGCGAGCGAGCTCGATCCGCTCGGAACGTAGTCGGAGGAGAGCGTCATCAGGAGCGGGAAGGCGCTGAACGTGAAGAACCCCACCAGGAACAGCAGTATTTCCGCGGTCGCGCCCCCGGTGAATAGGTAGCCGAGGGTCGTGAGCGCGGCGCCGGCCGAGCTCAGCCCGATCAGCGCACGACGGTCGAGAGAGTTCGCGGCAAGGCCGAAGACCGGTTGCCCCAAAATCCCACCGATGTACATCACGGTCACCGCGAGGCCAAGGTCGCTGCCCGCCGCGACTCCCTGCGTCGCGGTGAGGTACGTGGGGATCCACACCGCAACCCCTTGCATCGCGACCGAGCGGACGAACGATACCGCGGTGAGCGCCAGGATCGCGGGCGTGAGGGCCGACCCCTTCGATGGGGTGAGGGTCGCGGCGCCGGGTCTCCGCTCGTCCGCCCGGACGCTCCGGGTCCCATAGCTGATCGCGGAAGCCCCCGCAAAGCCGACCAGACCGAAGAGCAGCACACCATCGCTCGGTACCAGGAAGTATCCCACGACGAAGAACAGGAACGGGTAGAGCGCCCGACCGAAGCTGCCGAACGCTCCGTTGATGCCGAGCGCGAGCCCCCGCTTTTCGGGCGCCGTCGTGCGCTGAATGAGGGAAGCGCCGAGCGGGTGATAGAACGATGTGGCGATCCCCGTCAGGAGGCCCGATACCAACGCGAGGGGGTAGTCGTATCCGCTCGCGGACCCTGCCAGCGTCACCGAGAACCCGACGAGCCCGACTCCGAGGAGCGTGACCCCGATCGCCATCAGCGACGCCGGCCGACCCCGCCGGTCCGCCCACCACCCGACGAATAGGCCAAATCCCGCGGCGCTGACGTAGTAGACGACGAACAGCACCGTGACCTCGATCGGGGAGAACCCGCGGACCAAACCCAGAAGCGCCGCGATGACCGGCACGAAGAACGTCGTCCCGTCGTTGACGAAGTGGCCGAGGGAGCTCACCGCGAGGACCCGACGGCCGAGCGCGGGATCGACGGGAGCGGGCGAGGAAGGGGTCACGGACCGACCTGTGGACGGGGCGAATTAACGGTTCGGGGGGGCTCCTCGGGAAGCCGGATGGCCCTCGGGCGCCCCGAGTCCTACGGCCGGTGCGGCGACCGGCCCGGCAGGTAAAATCCTTCCGGCCGTACCCGCGGTCCCATCGTGCACGAGAACGTTGTCGCACGGGGCACGGCATCCGCGGGTCTCGAGCCGTCCCGGCCGGGCGCCAGGACCACCGGGCTCTGGCTCCTCTTCGTTAGCCGTCTCTGCCGGGGCCTTGCGGCGGGGCTCGTCACGGTCGCCTTCCCCTACCTCGTGCTCACCGACCTCCGCTCGGGCGCGTTCGTGCTCGGCCTCCTCTTTGCGGGCGGGGCCGTCTCGACCGCCGCGCTCACGTTCGTTCTCGGTCGCCTCGGAAGCCGGGCCGCGCTTCGGGGAACCTACCTTGCGAGCCTCTCCTTGCTACCGGTCGCCTGCCTGCTCCTGGCGTTTCCTCCGACCCTGCTGACCGCGCTGGCGGCGAGCTTGCTCGGAGGCTTCAGTGCGACGGGCTCCCTGGCCGGCGGAGGGGTCGGGGGGGCCGCCTTCCCGCTACAGATGGCGGTCCTGAGCGATCTCACCCCCCCGAACGACCGGACCCGCTGGTTCAGCTGGTTCACGTTCGCGGCGGGTCTCTCCGCCTCGGCCGGTGCGTTCGTCGCCGGCAGCGGTGGCCTCTCCGAGCTCTTCCTGGCCGCGTTCGTTCTGAGCGTGGCCTCGGTGTTCGTGGCGATCCCGATCCCCGTGCGGCCGATCGCCCGGGGCCGGCGGCCGTCCGCCGACAGCCGGGGCGTGATCCGTCGGTTCACCGCGACCGGCATCCTCAACGGATTCTCCCAAGGCCTGTTGACGCCGTTCCTCATCCCGTTCTTCGTCCTTTTCTTCGCGGTCTCTCGCCCGGAGATGGCCTCGTACACGACCGCCGGATCCGTGCTCGGCACCTTCTCGGTCCTGGCCGCGCCGTATCTCAACCGGCGGTGGGGGTTCGTGCAGGCGATCGTCGGGACCCGGGCCGTCGCGGCCGTGATGGCCGCTGTAATGCCGTTCGTGGGGCGGACCCCGGCGCTGGCGCTGTACGTCCTCCTGCCGGCGTTCCGGGTCGCCGCACTTCCGGCCCAGTCGGCCGCGCTCATGGACCGGCTCCCGGCGGCCGACCGATCCGAGGGCGCGGGGACGAACCAGGCGGCCCGCGTGGGCGCCGCCAGCGGGGCGACCGCGTTCGCCGGGTTCTCGCTCGAGGACGTGACCGCCGCGGTACCCTTCCTCGGGTATGCCGCCGCCCTCGGGATCAACGCCTATCTCTACGTCCGCTTCTTCGGCTGGAAAGGGGAGCGTCTCCGACCGACCGACCTTCCGGGGCCGCCCGGCGCGGGCGGCAGCGGGTCGGCCCCCTGAGATCAGCGCGGGCCGCGTCGCCCACTCCCCGGAACCGGCTCCCGGAGCCCCCGGTCCCGGTCCCCTCGCGAAGGGTTGATGAATCTCCGGCGTCCATGCGCGCCGGAAGTTAGGGAGACGTCCGTGCCACCTTCCAAGCCGCGAACCTGGAGCGACGGGCTCGACAACCTGGGCGAGAACTTCATCCGCCTCGGGACCGCCCTAAAGGCGATCGAGAGCGCTCCCGAAAGCACCGAGACCGACACGGCGTTTGCCGGCGCGGTGGGACAGCTCGCCGATCGGTTCGGGGTCGCGTTCCGGCAAGCCCAGCCGGTCCTCGTCGCGAGCGAGCGATCGTTCCTCGACCTTGTGCCGTCGGGCGAAGCCGCACGCCTTCCCCTCGCGGTCGGCGAGGAGCACCCCGAGCACGCGCGGACGCTCGTCCACGAGGGGATCCTGGCCGCGCGCGAGATCGTCTCGCTGCTCGATCGAGTCCTCTCCGCCGGCACGGAGAACCCGGCGGTCACCCGGCAGCTCCTCGAAGGTTCGCTGCGCTCGCTCGCCGAGTCGAGCAGCACGGTCGGCTGGGAGCTCAAGGCGGTCTGCCACGAGTACCTCTCGGAGGAGGAGCTCGCCGGCGGACCTCCGGCCACGATCGAGGGTCTCGGGCCCGGGTCCGTCGGCCTGATCCACGAGATGGCATCGGCCGCTCGGCGGGTGCGATCGGCGCGCCGAGAGTGGTATCGGGTCTACCACCGGCTCACCGCCGCGACGGGCGACCGACGCCCGTAGCCGGGCGCGCCTCCGGGAATGGAAGGCCCTAGGCGAGCCGCGCCGCGTGCCCGACGCGGGGCCCTCCTCAGTCGGGCAGCTCCATCGATCGCCAGGAAGGATAGCGGGTCAGGCGGCCATCGGCCACGTTCGCGATGTACCGTCCGTTGCAGCGGAACTGCATGATGCGGCTCCCGGCCTGGGCCATCTTCGCCCACCGCGAGGTCTTGAGCGGGTTCTGTTCGATCCCCTCAAACCGTCGGCCCTCGACGGAGAACCCCACCGTCCGCAAGCCCTGGCTCCGTGTCCGCCCGACGTGAAGCGCCGTGCCCTCGAGCTCGACCTCGGTCCGCCCGTCGATCAGGATCTCCTGCCAGAGGCGGAGGAGGAGCTCGCCGAGCGCCACCGGCCCGTTCACGAGGAGGACCCCCTCCGACCACCGGAGGCGGGTCCCTCCCTATGAAGCTAGGGAAAGCGAGTTACGGGTGCGAGGCCAGCGGCAGTTCGAGCCCGCCGGCGAGACGATCGACCGCGGCACGGCCCGGTCCTGCCGCGACGACCAGATGGATGCCGAGCTTTTCCAGCATGCGCCGCATGTCCGGCCCGGCGCCGGCCGCGATCAGTTCCTTTCCGCCGACGTGCGTGAGGACCTTGACCACGTTGGCGTGCCGCATCCCCTCGTTCTCGGCCGGACCCTCCGAGTTCCATGCGACGTCCGCTTCGGACCAGACGACGATCGACGACCCTCGGACCGTTCCTGCCCCGATCCGCCGGGACCGGCCGACTCCCGTGAGCTGACCGTCGGAGTCGAGGGCCGCCATGATGATGCGGTCGCTCATGCGCTCCCGGTGGCGTCAGAAGCATATATCCCGGGGGGGAGGCGGGATGGGGTCCCGAGGAAGGCTCCGCGCGGACCGGCGCGGTGGCGTGGCGAAGGCCCGAGTCCGGCCGGCCATCGGAATGGCCCGCCTGCGTCGACCGCTACGGGAGAGCCGACCCTTGATACCGTAGAGCGAGTTCGTGGTCGTCGCCTCGGAGGCCCACGTCCATGAGCACTTCCCTTCGGCGGAGCCGGTACGACGTGGCCGTCGTGGGCGCCGGTGCCTTCGGCCTCGCGAGCGCCTACCACCTGATCGAGGAGCGACCCGAGCTGTCGATCCTCGTCGTCGACGCCCGGTCGGGACCCGGCGAAGGTTCGATGGGCGCCAGCAACGCGATGGTTCGCGACATCTTCAGCTCCTCGGACAACCGCCTCCTCGCCAATCGCTCGATCGCGTTCTATCGTCACCTGATGGACGAGCACGAGGAATTGCGGGGACCGCCTCCGCTCCTCGACCTCTATGGCTACCTCTGGTTGCTCCCGGAGCAGGCATGGAACGAGTTCCCGAGGTTCCTGAGATCGGCCGAGCCGTTCGTGGACGCGGAGATGGTGCCGCTCGAGGCCCTCCGCTCGCTGCCCGGCCTCGCCCCGGCGCCGCCACGGTGGTACGAAGGGGACGATGCGCCTCCGCCGGAGCCGATCGTGGGCGGTCTCTTCGGACGAAACTGCGGCGCCGTGGCCCCCGAGGTCTTGGCCCGCTTCTACCGGGACGAGGCCCAGCGCCTCGGCGTCGAATTTCGGTTCGACACGTGCGTCCAACGCCTATCGTTCGAAGGCCGGGAGGAGATCCTGCGGCACGAACCCTCCGGTCGCCCCTTCGCGTTCCAGGAGCACGTGCCGGGGCGCCTTCGCATCTCCCGGGTGCACTTCGGGGACGGACGCGCGGTCGATGCGGACGCCGTGATCGTCGCCGGCGGGGCCTGGTCGGAAAAGCTCCTCCATCCGCTCGGCGTCGGCACGGCCTGCAGCCCCCGGCCCGAGACGCTCTATTCGGCGTCGGGCCCCGCGGTCGAGGAGCTGCTCGACTGGACCTCGCCGCTAAATCCGATCGACACCGACCACGGTCGCCCGCGCTGCCCCTTTCTCATCCTACCGACGGGGGCGATCCTCAAGCCAATCTTCCGAGAACGTCAGATGTGGCTCGGGGGCGCATCCTCCCTCGCGCGCCCGATCGGGACCCGGGAGGACCCGGCCCGGGACGGGCGGCTCGATTACTCGATGTCGGCGTTCGGCGACCGCGCGGGCTTCGCGACCGACCTCTTGCCAGCCGTGACCCCGTACCTCCCCCGCTTCGGACGCTCGGACCTCCGTCTCGAGAACTCCTGGGGAGGCTACTACAGTCACTCCCCCGAAGGCCTACCGGTCCTCGTGGCGGAGGCGTACGGGGTCTTCTTCATCGGAGGCGACTCGGGCAGCGGCATCATGAAGGCCGACTCGCTCGGCCGTCTCGTGGCTGCGGCGTACGAGGGGCGACGGGAGGCCCGCCTCTTTGGCGGCCGCAGTTACCCGTGGGAACGGCTCTCCCTACGGCGACGCTCGGTGGAAGAGGAACGGATCATCCTATAGTCCCGGGACCCGCGACCGCGCTCCGGCCGTTGGGCAACGCGCGGTCGCCCGGCCGCCCACACGGGAGTGCGACGGTCTCTCTCACGTAGAGTGACATTCAAATAGCGGGACTCTGCAAGTTTGTCGCCATGCGAAGCCGATCTGTCGTCGCCGCGCTCGTCGTACTGCTGACCGTCTCCCTGCTGCTCGCGTTCGCTCCCGTCCTGCACGGGGCGGCGGCGGCCCCGTCGTCGGTCCGCACGGCATCCACGCCGGCGCCGGCCGCCACGGTCGGCCTCACGGTCCTCAACGGAAACGACCAGGTCACGAACCAGTTCTACCCCGGTGAGGGGGTCTTCGGTACGCTCTATTTCGTCGTCACGGACCCGCTCGACCACGCCGTCAACGTCACGCTCACCGACCCGAACGCCGCGCGCGACGGAGTCCCCGCCCCCGCGTTCCATTACGAAGCCACCCTGAACACGTCGACCTCGACCTTCGACTCCTTCTCGGCGCACATCGGGTTCACTTTCCCCGCGAGCCTCCCCTACGGCGGCCAGTGGACGATCAATGTCTCGGCGCCGAACGGCGGCAGCATCCAGCAGACGATCTGGGTGTACGTGTACTACCTCTCCGTGAACACCTCCACCGGCTTCGGCTCGACGCTCCCCGGCCAGTCGATCAGCGTCATCTGGGTCCTCTTCTCGAACGCCAACGGGCTCTCGATCTACACGCGGGCCACGAGCGTGACGATCGCCGGTAGCTACACCGGCAACGGCACGACCCAGACCCTCTTCCCGCACGGCCCCGTCGCGCTCGCCGGCGCCTCGACCGGCGAGGGACAGTGGACCGGGACCGTCCCCGCGAACGCGACCCCGAACTCGGTGCTCAACCTCGAGATCTGGGCGGTCACGAACGTCAGCGGCCAGGTCGCGGAGAACGAGAGCAGCAACTTTACGATCTCGGTCGGCACCCTCGTGATCCAGAACTTCGGGCTCAACTTCGCCCCGCCGGACTGCCAGTTCACGGTCGCCGTCTACGTGACCGAAGGCTCGGTCATGTCGCCCTGCGTCCAGGCCGGGTCGAGCTACTTCGGCTCGTTCACCCCGATCGCCGGCCTCGCGGTGACGACCGGCTTCTGGAACGGCACCGCGCACGTCACGCTGCCCGGGGTCCCCACGAACCTGCGGACGAACCAGAGCGGTGAGGCGGCGTTCACCTTCACCGCCTCGTCGCCGCCGTTCGCGCTGTATCCGGCCCACGGCTCCAACTCCGTCAACCTCACGGTGACGGTGGCCGGAGCGACCGGGCCGTACACATGGACCCAGTACCTGAACCTCAGCTTCAACGTGCTCGCCGGGAACTTCGCGGCGGGGCTCGTCTCGGATTCCCTCAGCGCCACGCAGTACTACCCCGGCCAGAACGCCACCGTCACCTGGTCGGTCAGCACGACGAACCTGAGCGCGACCGGGCCGATCTCGCCGTCCATTTGGGGGGTCTTCAGCGAGTCGACGGGCGCGATCTTCGCGGCCGGCCTCTTGAACACCAGCGCGACCGGTGGGAGCTTCTCCTTCCCGATCACGACGGCGATGGCGACCCAGACCCTCGCGGTCGGGGTCTACGCGACCAACACGACGTCCGAGTTCGCCGCCTTCGCCTACGCGACCGTGCTCGACCCGTCGCTCCTCCTGACGCCCGGCGCGGACTTCTACTCTCCGGGCTCCACGGCCACGGTCACGGCGGTCCTGAACGCCGGCAGCACCGGGGCTGCGATCGACTACCAGGTCGTCGGGCAGTGGCAGTCGGCGAGCGCGATCCTCGGCTCCGGGTCGATCGCGAGCGGAGGCACCATCTCGGTGCCGATCTCGTCGAGCCTCCCGCCGCTCGGGCTCACGGTCTTCGCTTGGGCGACGGAGAACGGCCAGGTCATCACGAGCAGCTCGGTGACCCTGCAGCTCGCCGAGGGGTATTCGATCCTCCTTGGGGTGACGACCGCCTCGAGCTACGCGGACGGTAGCTATCAGCCGGGCGAGACCGTGACGCTCTCCTACGCGGTCGACGCGACCTCCGGCGTTGCACTCCCGCAGGTCGTCTCGTTCCTGCTCTACGCGCAGGGCTACGCGGACGCCTTCTCGATCGAGAACGTGGGGACGAGCGGAACGCTCTCCTTCACGATCCCCGCGAACGCGGTGCAGGGGTCCCTCCTGCTCGTCCTGAGCGCCCAGGGCGCGCTCGCTGCCGGACCGTGCCTGCCGAGCGGGAGCTGCGTCGGAACGACCACGATCTCGATCAACAACCATCCGTCGGTCCTGAACCTCGAGCTCGGCGCGGGGAGCGGCCTCACGGTCGCCTGGCTGATCCTGCTCGTGCTGTTCTTGATCGCGATCATCCTGGGCGTGGTGCTCTTCCTGCGGCGCCGCGGAGGACGTCGGTCGTCCCCGTCGATGATCGGGCCGCCGGCGCCCCCGCCCTCGACCGCGCCGGCTGAGCAGTGGCGAGAGCCGAACCCTCCGAACGAGCCGCATGCTTCGCCCGCCTCCACCCCGGACGGCAACAACCCGTCCCAGGGGTCCACCGGCAACGCGTAGGGCGGACGACCCCCGAGCTCCAACCCCTTCCTTCGTACCCTTCCGTTCGCGGCCCCCGGACAGGGGTGCGGGCCGCGCGAGCCTCGAATTACGTGGGCGAATAGGAGGCGATCGCCGCGCTCACGAACGACGGGAGCGCCTTCCCGATCGCTCCGAGACCCAGGGCGAGGGGGACCGTCGATGCCGAGCCGTGCAGCGCTACCAGCAGCACCGCCGCCCCTCCCAGAGCGGCCAGGAGGGTGTTCTCGGTGGTACCGGCTCCGAGCCCAGCGGCTCGGCCGATGCCGGACTCGTCGGCCCATTCCTTACCCCCAGGGTCCTTGTCGAACGCCGACCCGAGCCGCCAGAGCTCGGCCAGTCCTACGATCCCCTTCACCGAGAAGCCGATCCCGACGAGCAGCAGAAAGCTGTCCGCCCCGACCCCCGCGCCGGTCGCCAAGAGCCCCACGATGGTGAGCGTCGCGAGCACCCCGTCGCCGATCGCAGCGTAGGGGTCGGGGTACCCGGGGCCCGGCCGCCAGAATCCCTGCTTCCCGCCCGCTGGAAAGGGACCCCCTTGGGCCAACCCCGCCTGCCCGAGCAGGGAGGGAATCGTCTTTCCGAGGCCGACCACGCTGAGCCCGGCCAGCGCCAGCTCTTCGGTGCCACCGAACGTCGACGGAAGCGCCGCGACGATCCCGCCGACCACGAGGAGTGCGTCCTCAAACTGGCTCAGGAAGAGCTGTCGATACGGCTGGGGACGGTGTCTTTCGGGCTCGAGTCCCGCTTCGGCCTCGTGGTGGTGGATACTCGACTCAGCTGCTAGCCCGTCTCCCGCGGGTCCGCCAGACTGCGGGCGAAGCGACCCAGCGTGGAGTGCGGCCGGCATCGTCCCTTTCGAGCGCGGCACCCGGCCCGGAATAGACTCCTGACGTATTACCCCCGCGAAGGCGTGCCCTCAGGGCCCTGTGCGGCGGGACCACATCTTTCGGTTCAGGACACGTACGAAACAGCATCCGGGCCAGGGGGGTCTCCCGCGCGCCGTGGCTGCCGCCGGGCGAATCCCCGCCATTCGGGGTCCCTGAGGGTCTATCGACCGTTGTCGTCCGGGTTCAGCGGAGGGGAGGCATCACGGGTACCGGTCCGGCGAAAGGTCCCCCGCCGCCGGCGTAGTGTCCGGTGCCGCCGGGCAGGCCAGGGAACCTTCAGGGTGGCGGGACCTCTCGCCAGCCCGCCGGGGGCTGGATCGAGGGGTACGCGACCCTCGGAGCGATCGTGCCTACCGGAGCTTCGCGCGGGCGGTCAAGGCCACACGGTAGAGCCACCCGCCAACGACCAGCAGAATGCCGAACGCGTTCAGCGTGAAGAACGCTTCGAGGTCGCCCTGGTAGGTGTTCGCGGTCCCGTTCACGGTCTGACCCGCGGCGCCGGCCCCGAAGAGGAAGCCGATGAACATCAGGAGCGCGCCAATCCCGATGATCAGCATGCCGTAGTCGAGCCAAGGAGGTCGGGTCACGGGAACCGGACCGCGGGGTGCAGGGGGGGTCCAGGTCGCAGGTGCCGCGGCAGGGGGCGGAGGCGATGCTTCGGAACTCGGTGTGGACGCCATTGCGTCACCTCCATGCGCACGACCCCATCTTGAAGCTTCGGACCGGGGCGTAGGGGCCCCCGGCGGAGGAGCCGGCCACGGGCCGTAGCGCCTGGGGCGCGCCCCCCGGGCTATTGCTGCGAGGGAGCGCTCCGCTCCCAAGGCCCGGTATCGATGGCGAGCTCTCGAGGGGCGGAATACCTCTCGGGCCAGCTGCAAGAGTCCCCGGGTCATCCCTCGGGGGGTGCCCTCAGGTGAGTTTCGGCATCGGAGGCGGGGGCAAGGACCGCCGCGCCGGAAATTCCCTCAAGCCCCGAAATCTCGCCCGGTCACACTTGCCTCATAAGGTCCTTCGGCCTGCATCACCGAGGTCAGCTATGGCGAGCTTCAAGTGTGCCGACATCGGCATGAGCTGCGGATTCCAAGTGACTGGGGCGAAGGACGCCGACGAAGTGATGGCGATCGCCGCGGCGCACGCCCGATCTTCGCACGGGATCTCGAGCCCACCGCCGGACCTGGTCGCGAAGCTGAAGCAGGCGATCAAGGCGTAGCGCGCGCATCGGCGTCCGCATCCGCCGCGCCGGCCGCGATGTCGCGGGCCGACCCGCCCGGCCACCTAGGCGGGAGACTCGTGCTCGTGATGGAGCGCCTTCGCCAGTCTCGCGGGGTCCGCGGCGAGCTCTAAGATCTCCGCGAAGCCGCCGTCGGAGGGCAGTCCCTCGACCTGGAGCAGGTTGTTGACCACGATCTTCGGCACGCCTTGGACTCCATAGACCTGTCCGACGGTCGGGAACTCGTTGACCTCGATCACGTCCGCGCGGATGAGGGGGTTCGCGAGGGCAAATCGGTGGGCGAGTCGCGCCGCACGCGGGCAGTACGGGCAGGTGGGCGTGACGAAAACCTGGATGTGGGTCGGGCGCTGCACCGCCTTCAGCCGCTCCTCGATGGCGCCCCCGAACCGCGGTGCGCCCTTCGCTACGTCCGCGAGGTCCTCGACGAAGCTCTTGGTCTCGTGCCCGAGGGGGAGGCCGAACCAGCGGACCCGTGCCGGACCGTCGGACGAGAGCAGGAACGCCGGCGCCTTGTCGACCCCAAGCTCAACGGCCTTCGCGGAGTGCTGCACGAGGTCGTACCGCTCGATCGAGATCTGCGGCGCCGCCTGCCCGAGATCGTCAAGCAGACGGACGGCCGAGGGACAGAGGTCGCAGTCGGACTCCATCGAGAACGCCACGACCTTGAGGCTCGACGGGAGCGACCGCAGCTGATCTCGATACGGAGTGAGGTCAATGTCTCCACCGATCATCGGAATCCACCGGGCGCGAGAGTCCGTGCGTCCCGCTTAACGGTTGTCCGCGGTCCCTCCCTTTTCGGCCGGTCCCTGACGGTAGAATTTTGGCGCGCGGTCTCCCGGGAGGTCGCGTGGGGGAGCCGGCCGCTCCCTCGAGGCACCCCGCCGGGGCCGTCCAGTGCCGTAGCGGCCCGTAGGTGCTCTCCGCTCCGTCGGCCGCATCGATGCGAGTGCCGGCCCGCCGAAGGGTTCCGGCGAGCGTCACGCGGGCACGGCGGGTCGCCGGAGGTCTGGGCTCCGGTTGAACGTGTGTACAGTGGAAAACGCCGTGATGATGTGAAGGAGTTTTGGACCAACTGCGAGTTGGGACTAGAGGATATAGCGCATCGACGTCCTGCAGCCGCCGAGTGAAGTGCAGTCGTCGCGTTATGTCCGCCGTTTTGCACGCCCCGTCGGCCGACTCCGACCCTCGACCCGGATCGGGATCCTCGGACTGATCCTGCTCCTGCTGGTCTCCGGATGGGCATCGATCCCGTGGGCTTCGACCTCGGGTAGCGGGCCCAGCCCGTCCTCGGGGTCCGCGCTCTCGGCCAGCCTGGTGCCGCAGACGACCTCCACGAACTCTGCGTCCGTGAGCGTGGCGGCGTTTTCCACCTCCCTCGGCATTCCGTTCTCTTTCTGGGGGGTCAACGTCGAGCCGACCCAGGCGTTCGTGTCGAGCGACGTGAAGGCGATCGATCGGACGCCCGTGCGGTTCGTTCGCTTCCCCGGGGGGATCCTCGGCGAGGAGCTCAACTACTCGTCGGGGATCGTCACGGACACTGCCGGCGCGCACTCGAAGACCGCGGTCTCCGTCGCGCAGTTCATCGCTCGGTGTCGGCAGCTGCACTGCCATGCCATCCTGCAGCTGCCCGCCGAGATCGACGCGCCGGCGACCGCCGCATACTACGCGAAGTACGTCGTCCACGCCCTCGGGTTCCAGCCGGCCTTCTGGGAGATCGGAAACGCGGTCCCGGGCTGGAAGCATTTCCAGGTGCCCTGGAGCCGGTGGGGAAGCGCTTCCGGAAAGACGGTCACCCCCACCGCGTTCGCGACGCTGGTGCAGCAGTACATCGCCGCGGTGAAGAAGGTCGATCCTGCCGGCAGGTTCCTCGCCCTCGGTATCGGGATGGGCGCGAAGAACTACGGGAAGCCCTGGGTGGAGACGCTGGCCAGCGCGGACGGGCACATGCTCGCGGGCATCTCGGTCCACTCCTACATCATCGGGGGTCCCTCGCGGCCGACCGCGAGCGAACTGTTCGCGAACCTCCGGGGGTCCTACTCCCTCCCGGACCAGGTCCGCGCGGACGCCGGCTACCTCCGACAGGCGTGTCCCACGTGCCGGGGCCTCGGGGTCTACGTGACCGAGATCAATGCGGCCGAGCTGAGCTCCTACGACCAGCTGCTGCCCACGTTCGCGGGCACGCTCTACCTCGCGGCGGAGACGACGCAGGGTCTCGCCCTCCGCGCACCGAACCTCGACTGGTTCTGCTTCCGGTGCGACTATCCGGGCGCCTGGTCTCGGAGCCCGACCAACTGGCACGCGCAGTACTACCTCTTCGCCGACATGATGAGCCACCTGATGCGGAGGTACCTGCCCGCGACCCTCTCCGGTCCGTCCACGTTCTACGCAGTGGCGACCTATGCGCCGACCACCGGCCTCGCGCTGCTCCTGATCAATGTCAACACGGCGAATCCGCTCTCCGTCGCGCTGGGACACTCGGGCATTCGCCTCGGCGCAACCGTGCAGCGATACGTCTGGGGCTCCGCCACCGCCCTGCCGGTCCACTCCTGGTGGACCACCACGAACTCGATCTCGGTGGGGAAGGAGTCGATGGTGCTCCTCGTGGCAGCTCCGGCCCAGCTCACGTGAGCCCACCGAAGGCTCGCAAACGTTCGGAGCGGGCGCTCCGCGCGGACCTCGCTCGCCTCCCCCGGCCCGGTCTATCCCCCACCTCCGAGAGGAAGCCTCTTCGGGAACCTACCGGCTCCGCTACTCGCCATAGGTTTATCCCGCGGGCCGAAGTTCGCCCGGATTGGGCGGACGATGGCCGACGCCCGGGGGAAGTGGCCACCGGCAGAGTTCTTCCGCTTCTCGCTGTGGGCCATCGCCGGTTTCGTCTTCGGAGCGGCGTTCCTGGTGGTGGGCGTCTTCGACCTCACCTACTGCATCCCCTTCGGGAGCGGGGGTCCCACGAGCTGCGTCTACCCGCATCAGGGCGCGGGCGCGATGTTCCTCGCCGGGGCGGTCCTCTCGACCGGGCTCGGCCTCGGCCTCGCGGACCGGGCCTTGAGAGCGGTCGAGGAACCGTCGACCCGGACCGCCGGCACGAGCCCGTCGACCAGGCCGCGCCGGCCGGACTCTCCGGTGCCCACGTCGTGGTCGGACCGGCTCCGGCGAGGGATGGGCACGCGTTCCTGGATCGACGATCTTCCCGACACTGCGGGCGAGGAGACCGGTACCGTTCCCGCTCCTCCAAAGGTCGGTTAACGCCGGGGGCGGACCCGGCAGGGTGACACGATGGCCGCGATGAACCGGTTCGAGCGCTGGATGGTCAACCGCCGCACCGAAGCGCGCGCTCGGCGGGTCCTCGCGGCGGTCGGCCCCCACGTGCCGGCCTCCGCGGCCAGCCAGGTGCTCGAGCTGGGGTCAGGACGCGGCGGACTCCTCGCGCTGATCCAGGAGCGGTACCGTCCGGCCCGACTGGTGGGGACCGACTTCGACCCCGTGCAAGTGGTGGCGGCCCGCGCGTTCCTGACCGAGCGGTGGGGGAAGATCCCCCCCACCCTCGAGCTCCAGGCCGCAGATGCGCTCCGGCTCCCCTTTCCTGACCGTTCGTTCGACCTCGTCTTTGCGATGATGATGCTTCACCACGTCGAGGAGCGGCACCTCGAGTACGTCCGGCGGCCCGAGGCCTTGCGAGAGATCCGCCGGGTGCTTCGGCCGGGCGGCACGTTCGTCTATTCGGAGATCTTCCGACGCGCGGAGATCCGGGACTCGCTGACCGAGCTCGGCCTCGTCCGACGCTTCCTGCGTTCGGGCTGGCGGCACGACCTCGCGGTGTTCCAGGCTCCGTCGAGGTGAGCCAGACCGCGGGGCCCGTTTCGGTCTGTCGCGACGGCCGCCCGTTCGGTGAGTTCGGCCGCGGGAGCCGAGGACGGTCAATTCCGCTCGACGAGCGGTCCAAATCCTGGGGGGTCGCTGAGTGATCCATGTCCGCGCGCGCGACGGCCCTGCTGCGCCCGGCCCATTCGACCGGGCCGGCCCGACGACCCACGATATCTCTCCCGCAGATCCCGCTGGCCTACAACGTTCCCGTGGCCGACGTCATGAGCCGGGAGCCCGTGACCATCGGCCCCGACGCGACCCTCTTCGATGCGCTCGTCCTGATGCGGATCCATGACGTGACCGGGCTCCCGGTGATCGAGACGTCCGGTGAGATCGTGGGGGTCCTGAGCCAGAAGGACCTCGCTCGAAGCCTCGCCATCCCGGTGAACCTGCCCGATGTGACGAGCCTCCTCGATATCCTGATGATCGGGATGGATCGGCAGCCCGCGGACCTCCTGGCCCGGCTGAAGCGCGCGCTCGAAGAGGCGGCGGTGCGCGAGGCGATGGCGCGCCCTCCGTTCGTCGTCGGGGCCGACGCTTCGCTGGAGCTCGCGATGGAGGTCATGGCCGAACACGGGTTGAGCCGTCTGCCGGTCGTGGAGGGGCGCAAGCTCGTCGGTATCGTGACCCCGACCGACCTCATCCGGGCGGCGCTGCGGCCGGTCCGCCGGCGCGACTAGCACGGAAGACGACCGACCCCGGCTCTGGGCAGGACCCCTCACTCGGTCCGGGTCGGCCTCCCCGACCGCCGATCGAGAGCGTGGGACCACGTGGGGTGCTCGGGAACTGTTCGGTTGAAAGAAAGGCAGGGAAGAGGTTGAACCCTCCCGCGTTCGCGGGAGGGTGGGGCGCCGAGGGCTTTTCCCCAGGCGGACCCCGCCGTTCCGACCGGCGGTTCGGAGCTCAGCAGGTCCGGACCGAAACCCCCACGTGCCCCTGCAGCCCGAAGATCTGAGTGTTGGACGCGTCGCAGAGCCAGACTCCGATCGAATCCGCCGAGATCGTGTCGTACGAGACGGTCGTGTTCAGCAGGACCGGTGCGTTGGGCTCGCCCGGCGCAGCCTCGGCGACGACCTCGATGCCCGTCGGAACGGTCGGGTCGTTCGGAGGTCCCTCAAAGCCGTTCTTTGCGATCGCGTTCGAGCGGAGCGTGTTATTCCAGACCCGGTCGCCCGGAGCGTTGCTGTGGAGGACGATGCCGGGGATGATGCTCTCGTAGATCGTGTTGTGGGCGACGAGATTGTCCCACGCGACGGTGTTGGGAGTGTCGGCGGCCACGACGATGCCGCCCACGAACGGGCCCATCCCCGGCGTGTTGCCGACGACGAGGTTCCCCCGCACGATGTTGTTCCCGACCCCGGCGCCCGGGTTGTAGGCGGCCACGACGATCCCGCAACCGAAGGCGTTGTCGATGACCCGGTTCCCCGTGACCACGTTGTCGGTCGAGTTGTGCAGCACGCCCGGGGCGAGGGCCGCCGGGTCGAGGGGACCGTCGTCCGAGATTCCGATCCCGCCGTCCGCCATGTTGTACTGTACGCTGTTGTCCCGGACGATCACGTGGGTCGCTCCGGTAAGCTGGATCGCCTTGTCCTCGAGGATGCACGGCATCGTCCCGCACTTGTGCGATGCGATCCCGTTGTGGGCGATCAGGCTGTACTGGATCGTGACCCCCCAGGTGTTCTGCACGAAGATCCCGTGGTCGTTCGCATACCGCACGGTGACTCCCGTGATCAGCACGTGCGAGGCCCCGGGTCCGACGTACACGCCGACGTCACAGCCGCTCGCATTGATCGTTCCCTGGATCTTCTCGTTCGAGTGGGCGATGACCTTAGCGGTCAACCCCGTGGTGCCGGCGCTCTGGCACATGACCCCGTTCGACGTGCTCATCGGTTGGGCGGCAGCCCCCCCAGAGAGCAACGGGAACAGCAGTCCCGCCGTCGCCAAGATCAACATCGTTCCCACTACGGTCGCCCTCGATACTCTCCGCGTCCTGAACAGCCCGGTCGGCATGCTCCCCCCGCACGCCAGCCCAACGGTCCGGTCGCCCTCGCGGGCAAGCCAGCCAGGTCGAACGCCGGAGACCGGCGGACCCCTCGTGCAGCGCGTGGTACTCGACCTGTGTGAAGAGGCTTCCGAAAGATGCAGTCTAGGCACCCCGCCGCAGCATTCGTCCGCCGCGGTCCGCGCGAGACAGCGGGAGCGGGGCCGGGCACCTGCGTCGCTCGGTACCGCCCCCTCTCCCGGAGCGCACGGTGAGGTACCCTCAGGGCGGTGGGTCGCGTGCAGGGCAATCGATGCCCCCGCTCATCCTCGGGAGCCGGGAACTCGGCGGCCGCCCCCCCTCAACTCCGCCATTTTCCGGGTCGGCAAATTCGTCTCAAGCAAAATGGTGATATACGTCAGGCGCGGGAGGCGGAGACCCCGGCCGCGCTCATGTTCGCGCTCCACAAGGTCCCGCTCACCGGCGTCGTCCCGGGGTGAACGATGTGCGAGGAGTGCCGCCGTTCCGACGGAGGTTCCGGCTATCCGAGACCGGAGTGGATCGTGTTCCCCACGCCGTTCGGCCCCAGCGGGCGGTCGTCGTGGTGCAAGCGGCGCGGATCGAACGAGATCCGGGCCCTCTCCGTCTCCGGAAGTACCGCTGCTCATATGCTACCGGGAGCCGTCACGCACCGTGCAACGCGATCGGAGCGTGGCGCATCGAATGGCAGTTCGTCGTCGGCCACCTCTGCGAGATGCATCGCGACGTGGTCGCCCGGGAGGAGGGCCCCCGGGGCATCGAAGCGTGGTTGCGCGAGCTCGGAGTACGGGTCGCTCCCCGTTTTCCTCCGATCGGGGCGGTCGAAACGTGCGACTACGCTCCACGGTCGGACCGCGCGCACGCGTGCGGTCGGGTCGCCTGCTCGGTGGAGATCGTGGACGTCGCGTACGAGGTGTGCGACCCGCACCATCGGCCGCTGGTGAAGGCCCTCGCGAGCGCGCGGAAGCGGCCCTCGGACCTCTCTCCATTCCGATCCTGGTGGTGGGACTGAACGCCGACCGGACCACGGCTGCGCGAGCGGCGTCACGGGGCCCGTCGGCCGCCCCGGTTCACGGCTTGAACATCGCTTCCATCGCGGGGAACGAGGCCGTGGAGTCGTGGCCGGTGCCCGTCCCCGGTAGGCCGAGGAGCCACTCGACCGTGCTCAGCAGGTCGTAGTGGGACGCGTCGGCACTGTAGGCCCCGACTCCCAGGGTATAGGGGCTGATCGCGACCATGTAGACCGGGCCGCCGGTAAGGCCGGCATAGCCGGCCGAGGAGCCGGTGCCGGTCGCCTCGTCGTAGACGACGAAGATGACCGAGCTCGAGAACCAGCCGGCGGAGATCAGCTTCGGTACGAACGTCGAGAGCCATTGGTCTCCGTACGCTGCGGAGGAGGAGTGCCCGTCATCCAGGATGTTCGGAATGATGAACGTGAAGGCGGGCGGGGTCTTCGCATAGGGGTAATCCTGGACCAGGCTCGCGATCGGCACTACGTGCGTCTCGCAGACGGAGCCCACCCGGGAGCCCCCGAGATCGGAGTAGTACGAGAACGGGTTGTGCTCCTGGTGGTAGAGTCCGCTGCTCGTCGCCTGGCACGGGATCTGAGCGCTCTCCTCGTACGCGATCCAGGAGAGCCCCGCGCGCTGGAGCGATTCGCCGATGTTGCTGACCCCGTAGACGTGGTGGGCGTCCGAACCGCACTGGAGCGTCTGCCCCGAGGTGAGACCGAGGTAGTTCGGCGCGGACGGGTGGCAGAGCGCATAGTAGCCGGGGTGGTTCGGGGCGCCGATGCCTCCCCAGGCATACGTCTTCGCGAGGCTCGTCTCGTACGGCATCGGCCCATAGATGGCCGAGACCGGCTTGTTCTCCATCACGATCACGAAGACGTGCCGGATCGGCGTCGGGAAACCGACGGAAAGCGCCGGAGCGGACGTCGGCGGTGGAGTGCCGGTCGTCGCGGCCGCCATCCCGGAGAACGACAGCGAGATGAGGATGGCGGCGAGGAGCACGATCAGGGCGGCCGAGGTCTTGCCGACGCCGAGCCGGGGCGGGTCGCGCGAGCCGTTCACGCCCGTTTCCTCCGCGTCGCCGGAGCCATCGGCCCCGACGACCTTCGGGCGCTAGGGCCACCCGGCCCCTAGATACACCCTTGTCCCGCCGGAGGTCCCACTTCTTGGATGGCGGAGCCGCTTCGCCGCCCGCGGAGACGCTCGCTCGCCAGGAATTCGCCGGCGGCGTGTCTGTCCCACGCGTGCGGTCGACCGGCCGACGCTGCCGCTAGCGATCCGAGCTTCCGTCCCGCCTTTTCCGAGAGCCCTCGGGCCCGCGCGATTTCCGGCGACTCACCGGCGCCGTTCCCGTCAGGTATCCGCAACCGGCGCCCCGGCGCGCCGGATGACGCCGTCGTAGAGCCCCCACCACGTGGTCGTGACGAACGAGACGCCGAGGACCAGGAGGCCGGCCGCGGCCACGTACCCTCCCGCCACGAGACCGGCCGAGAGGTACAGCAGCACGCCCGCGAAGGTGGCGAGCGAGCCACCCGTGGCCATCCACCCGATCCGCAGCTGCTGCCGCATCCCGAGCAGCCGCTCCACGAGGAGGACCATCAGGAACACCAGCATCGTGAGGTAGAACGCAACGAACAGGCGGAGCCACGCCTGGGAAGGGGTCCCGATGGCCGTCCCGTTGGTGGGTTCGGTGAGGGCGGTCAAGACCGTGAAGACGATCAGCATCCCGAGGGGCAGGAAGCGCAGCGGGAGTCCGATCGGGCGTGGCTCGCCCTTCGGCCGCGCCGAACCGATCACGAGTGCGCCGAGCAGGAAGAGGCCGCCCAGGATCAGGAAGAGGAAGTTCGTCGCGTCGTTCAGGGCGAGGAAGGTCGGGACGCCGGGCAGTGAGGTGACCTGGGGGGGCAGGTTGCCCGGCCAGCTGGTGAACCCGAGGAGGAGCGCCATGCCGGTCTGCAGGACGAGATCGAGGCCGACCAGCACGAACCCGGCCTGGGCGAGCAGCTTCGTCCGGCCTTTGAGACGGTAGTACCCGAAGCGGACCGCAAGGAGCGACATCAATCCGGCCGGCACCGCGGTGATCATGAGGTACGAGTGCGCCCCGATGAGCGCCGCCGCCCAGTCGTCCAAAGACATCCCCATCTCTTGGGAGGCATACTGCCCGAGAAGGGTCGGGTTGTTCCCGAACCCGAGGATCACGCCGGCGAGGTGACCCATCAGCGCCGCCACCAGCATGACGGCCCCCGTCAGCATCGCGGTCACGAACGGGAACGTTCGGCTCCGCGGCGCGCCGTCCCGCCAGACGGAGAGCATGCCCCAGAGGAACAGGATCACGATCTCGTCGAGCGCGAGGAAAGCGATGATCTGGATCCAGAGCCCGACGTTCGTCCACGGAGCCGAGGTGTTGACCAGCGCGCCCAGCGGCGAGAGGAGACCGGCGATCAGCACGCCCACCAGGATCCCCCGTCGGACGTGGACCGAGGGGATCTCGAAAAAGTCGCAGGCGACCAGCGCGGCGAGACCGACGAGGCCGGTGTTGAGCCCATGAAGGTACATCACGACCCAGTAGTAGTTCGGGGATCCCGCGCCCAGGCTCCAGTTCGAACCGGCGCCGAACCCGGAGAACGGGTTGTTGACGAAGACGGTGCCGGCAAAGAAGATCGTGATCCAGAAGAGGAGGAACAGGGCCAACCGTCGCGGGCTGAGCCAACGGAGACGGGGGAACAGCGACCCCGCCCGCTCATCGAAGAACGACGGTGGGACGACCTCGGATCCCGGTGTCGCTGCGGTCATGCTGACCGTTCCTCGCGCACCGCCCGTCGTTCCGGGACGCGTGAAATCGATGTCGTGTTCGGCGTGCTCGTCGCTCGCGGGGAGTCGGGACCGCGCGGCGCCACGTAGCGGCCCCGCGACCCAACGCCATATGAGCATTCGGTCAAGCCGGCTTCACCCGGCCCGGAGACTGCCCTCGACCGGGAGCGTCGAGGCGCGCGCCGCCCCGTCGAACAGGTTTGACGAAGAAACATAAGTAGGGCGCCGGCTGGCCGATTTTGCATGTCGGCCACGGCGATCGCCCTCGCGTTGTCCCTGGCGGTTCTCGCGGGACTGCTCGCGATCCTGAGCGCGCAGGGCATCGCCCGCTACCGTGCGACCCGTGCACGGGTGCAACTGGCCTGGAGCGCCGGTCTTCTCCTGGCCACCGCAGCGATGGTCATCGAGACGCTGGTCTTCGCCGGATGGGTGTCCTCCGCCCTGCTCGCGGCGTACGTGTTCCTCTCGGCCGCGATCGTCGGCGTGCTCTCACTCGGTGCCGTTCGAGTCTTCCGGAGCCCGCGGGTCGAGCGTCTCTACTCGGGGTTCATCGTCGGGGCGTGCGCCCTGCTCGCCGGGGCGTGCGGGCTCGTGCCTTCGCCGAGCAGTATGGTGAACGGGGGCGTCATCACCGGCAACCCGGCACCGATCCTCATCGTACTGTCGTCCCTGATCACGTTCCCGGCCACGGCCGTGCTGCTGACGGCTTCCGCGATCGCGCTGCGTCGCGCCCGGAAGTGGCCGACCCTCCTCATGATCGCGGGGGCCCTCATCCTCGGCGCGGGAGGAACGCTCTACATCGCGTCGTTCCCCGTGGCCCTCTACTACGCCGAATTCCTCGGCATCGTCCTGCTGTTCGCGGGGCTTATCCGCCTCCCCCACCCCGTGACCGGGACGGCGCCCACGCCCGCGGCTCCGGCCTCGAACTGAGGGCACGCGACGCGTCCGCGCCTACCTGGGGGAGGCCGCAGAGACAAGAGCTACAGGTGACTCGACGCACCGCGCGATCGGGGGTGCCGGGAGACCCCGATGTAGAGCGCGTCGCGTGGGCGACCCTTAAGAACCATATCTCGCAGTCTCACCGCAGTGCATCTAGTCCGAACGAGGCACTGCGCGCTCGATGGGGGGGTCGCCCTCGGGACTCGGGTTGCGGCAGGGCCGGCCAGCGATTAGATATACTGCAGGTCGATGCGGGGGCTGTCCTAGCCACAGCGCCGAGTGAGTGAGCGTGACGCCCCCGGTGCCGGAGCGCCGAGTTCCGGTCGCACACGCAGTGGAGGGGTGAATCAACATGGGCCATCCGAGAAAACGGGCGCTGGCGGTGCTTGCCATGCTGTGCGCCCTGACGATGCTCGCGAGTGCGCTCGCTGTGAGCGCCAGCGCAACGAGCACCGCGCTTCCCGCGACCAGTTCCGGAAGTCTGGCGAGCACCTCCTCGGTTTCCCCCACCGTGGCCGCCCACACGAGCTTCGTGATCCAGGGCACGGCCTCCGCATCGTCGTCCCCCATCTCCTCGTCAGGGGGGGATACGATCGTGGTGTTCGCGAGCATCTGGTCCACGAACACGGTTGGAGCGGTGACCGACTCTGCCGGTGACTCCTTCACCCAGCTGGGCTACACGACGGAGACCTTCTCCGGCGGGACCTTCGGGCTCGCCATCTTCGCCGCGTACAGCGTCGCCGGCGGTTCCTCCGTCACGGTGACCGTGACCCTCTCCGGCTCGACAAGCTCCGCCGATGCGGCGGTGAACGTGGTGGACGTGACGGGAGTCGCTTCGGCTCCCCTCGCGCAGTTCGGCACGTTCACGGAGAGCACGCAGTCCGGCCAGACGAATCGGGTCTTCGATAACCAGATCTCCGCGAGCACCAACGACCTCGTCCTCGCCGGTGTCGGCTCGCACAACTCGGCGACCTGGA
>JAKAVQ010000012.1 GCA_021817245.1 Thermoplasmata archaeon | reverse complement strand
CTCCTGCCCTCCGAAGGTGAGGTACGACTGTCCGTTCTTGCTCAGTTCCGCGGGGACGTCGATGCGGAAGGGGATCCGCTCGAAGTGGCGGCGTGGCTTCAGCTTCAGGTCGGGGATGTGCTTGAGCTGGAGGGCCTTTACGCTGCTCCGGGCAGGGTTCATGCAAAGGACGCCGGGTCGGAGGCCGGATTGAGCGGTGAGCAGCGCCGCAGCCCTCCATTGCGGCTCCAGTACGGAACAGATCCGACGCAATTCCTGTGGGGTGGGAACTCGTTCTGAAGATAGCGTCGGAGCGCCTAGAACCTTGAGCTTTGGCCAATCGTAGAAGGGCACTCGCTCCCTCTCGAAAATGGCTTGGAGCGGAACCAGGGTGTTCTTCAGATAGGATACCTGGCGTCCTTCCTTCCTTCGTTTCTCGACCCACCGGTCGAGCATGCTCCCCAGTCGGGCCGGCTCGTACCGACCGAGGTGGATCGCCGCAGATGCGGATAGGCCCAGGGCGTCTAGGAGGCGGCTCAAGCATCGCAACTGACCCGAGGCTGTCACGGAGTTGACCATGCGGTAGCCCCGGTACCAGCGCCGGACCCGGTCGTCGCGCAGAAGCCCCTTCAGCCGTTCTTTTCGTGATTCGTCGGGTGCCACCACAATCGGGTGGTCGGCTTCCCGACTTCGTACGGATCGGCGAACTCCAAGAAGGTCGAGGTAGTCGTCGGGCAGCTGGACCCCCTGGGTATGACCCGGACCCCTCCTGGGCCGGAGCAGAATGACCAGTCTCGGGGGGCGATGACCCTCGTCGACCCCGAGCAGGATCCGCAATGGTCTCACAACAGCGCTACTGGTCCGCTGGCCGCGCACACTTCTGGGGTGGACGGATCCATCCGAGAGACGTATCCATTGTAGTCGCGCCACAGAAACCACCTATGGGCTCCGCACGACAACCTCGCCCGCCCCGAACCGGCTCACGAACTGCCACCCCTGTTTCATGAGCCGTTTGGCCTCCGCGATTGGAACCACCTGCTGCCGCGCGGTCCCGCCTCCTCTTTCGTTGAGCCCTCGGCTCAACTCGTCCACGAACTCGGCGTCCGTGAGACCCGGAAACCGCTCTTTCTCCTGGGGCGTAAGAACTCCCGTTATAGGAGGCCGGACAAGGCGCGGTCCCTTCCCGCGTCGGAGGTCCTCCGCGTCGCGAACGGTCCGAGGGGTCTCGAGGAAGGGAAGCGAGTTCGCGTACATCGACCGCATCTCATCGACGATCTCGTCCGGGAGCCTTTTCCCAAGGTTGTAGCGTCCGGACACCCCGGTGGTGTGGCCGAGCATGTACTCCCGGACGTCCCTCTTCATCAGGCCCCGGAGTTCCGCGAGGAGCAGACGGGTCGAGAAGTAGTGCCGGAGCACGTAGGGGCGCCAGCGGACCCCTTCGGGCAGGACCTTCCGCATCCCTTTCCGGATGGAAGCGAGGAGAACTTTCACTTCGACGGAATCGCCGACGTGATATGCTGCCTTTCCGGCGCTCTTTCCGGAATGCATGCCCGCAATGACGTAGCTGTTGGGATGGAGCGTCTCTCGGTCCCTCGTTCTGACCCGACGGATCATGTCGAAGACCGGCTTTCGTCGTCCCTCGAGATAGGCCAGCAGGGCGTCCGCCGCTTCCTGCCCTCCGAAAGTGAGGTAGGACCGCCCCATCTTGCTCAGCTCCGCGGGGACGTCGATGCGGAAGGGGATCCGTTCGAAGTGACGGCGTGGCTTCAGCTTCAGGTCGGGGAGGTGCTTGAGCTGGAGGGCCTTGGCACCGACCCGCACATCGTTTCTACAAAGTACGCCGGGACGGAGGCCCGCTTGGGCGATCAGGAGGGCTGCCGCCTTCGAGCGCGAGTCCAGTTGAGTGCAGATCAGACGAAGTTCGCTCGAGGTGGGGACCCGCTCGGAGATGAGCGTAGCAGAGCCTAGGTGCCGGATCTTGGGCCAGGCACGGAACGGCACTCCCTCCTTCGTGAAGAGGTCCCTCAGTGATCCGAGCAGTAACAGGAGGGTCCCGCTCTGACGCCCCTCCCTTTTCCGTTTCTCGACCCACTTACCGAGGAGGTCTTCCAGTCTGCCCGGGTCGTTTCTCCCCATATCGAGGGCCTGTTCCACGGACAGGGCCATGCCGTCCAGGAGGCGGCTCAGGTCCCCCAGCCTCCGCTCAGCGGTCGCGCGGTTCATGGCGGCGTTCCATTCGACCCAGCGCTTCACTCGGTCGTCCCTCAGAAGTTCGCTGGATCGCTCCTTTCGGGACTCTCCAGGATCCACTCGGATGGGATTCCGGGTTCGGAGCCGCCGCAGCAACTGACGGTGTCCCGCAAGATTGATGTACTCCGCCGGAAGTTGTATCCACTCGACGTCGCTCGGGCCTCTATCGAGGCCAAGCAGAACCACGAGCTTTGGGCGTCGGGACCCTTCGTCGATTCCGAGGAGCGCGCGCAACTGATCCGAGGCGGGCCCGCGGGCCCGGCGATTTCGTTCCCCCCGGGGCGTATCGATCTCGTTGAGGATAGGGTTCCCGGCGAAGCGTGCCAGGTTGGCGATGATCGAGATCCGCCAGCGATCCTCCCGGAATTGCTGGAGCAACCAGCTCGCGTCTGTGGGACCCCACCTGCGGGGGTCCGTCGAGTGTCCCGCGCGTGCCAACGCGTCGAGCGATGATCGCGCGACCCAACGGTACTGATAAAGGGTGGTGGGCCGACGACCGTTTTCCTCTTTGGAGGCGAGCCAGCGGTCGACCACGTCGCCCGACCCAGGCATGGAAAGTGGTAACGGATTGCCGGGTAAAGTGCATGCCGCGTCCCGCGAGCTTACCCTTGGGCTGGCCCGAACTGGCCACTTGGAACGCCGCAGCGAAGCTGCGTCTCGCTGATCGCGAACCGGGGCAGAACCGGGCCGCCCTCTGCCAGTCGCGCCGTAACAGGTCTGCGAGGCCGGGCGTCTGCGCAATGATGGCGCGGGCGGCATTCACTCGGGCGCGCAGGTCCCGCAGCCGCCGTTCCTCCTGTCGCTCGTCTTCCTCCCGGCTATCGTCGGGAAGACCGCTGGTGACCTCTGTCGACGTGAATCGCCGCGTCGGCGTCGGGGTCTCTTCCTCCTCCTCGAGAGAGGCGAACCCGATCCGCGCTTCGACCCGCGTCCGCGAGCCATCGTGGGGGCGGCGCGCGAGGTCGCGGCTCGGCGCCGCAGACCCCTTCGGTGGCGCCCCCAACTCGCTGAAGACCCGGACCTCGAGCTCGAGCCGTTCGCGGAGGTCCTTGACGCGGCCCACGCTGGTGGTCCCGTGCCACCGGCCGTTCGCCGGATCCCAACGGAGACCGAGAGCACGCAAGTATGCCCGGTTCGCGCAGGTCGCGGGGCTCCCGGGCAGGACCACGGTGCGCAGGGAGGTGACCAGGTCGCGGGGCGAGTTCGCGGTCGAAGGGGTTGGAGATTCCCGAATGCACCCACCAGATTGATTGGTTCCCAGTTCATACTAGGCTCCTCAAAGGGAGTGCGGAGCGCGCATTATCGGAGAGCGCGCTCGACAGGTCTTGCATCTGCTGTTGGAAGGGGGTAGCCGCAAGCTATTGCAACCACCTAGGGGGACACATACCCGACCGCGCCTCCGAGACTTCGACCACATTAGTCGTTGAGTGGGCTGGGCGAATTCGCCTCACTCCACCGGAGAATGGTTCGGACATCCCCCAACGGCACGGAAACGGTAAACAACAGAGTGAAGGATCGAACATGAAACGGACCAGAAGACGCGGGGGGGAAAGCCCAGCGTTGAACGATACTGCTTGGGCAAGACCTATTAGTCGGGCTAGGTGACGGGGCAAACGTGGCCAGCAAGTCGGCTCTCATTACCGGGATCACTGGTCAGGACGGATCGTATCTGGCCGAGTCCCTCCTCTCGAAAGGCTACAATGTCTACGGATTGGTTCGCCGGCTTAGCAGCCCGAACATCTCAAACATCGAGCCCATCCGGCACTCAGTAGAGATTCTTGACGGTGACCTCATCGACCAATCTTCGCTGAATCAAGCCGTTCTGCAGTCGCAACCGGATGAGGTCTACAATCTGGCGGCGCAGTCCTTCGTCGGAACGTCGTTTAAGCAGCCAGCGTTGACGGGTGAGATTACAGCTCTCGGAACCCTTAGACTCCTAGAGGCCGTTCGGTCGCATGCCCCCCATGCCCGATTCTACCAAGCATCGTCAAGCGAGATGTTCGGACAAGTCGGCGAAGAACCGCAAGACGAGACGACGGGCTTCCACCCTCGCAGCCCGTACGGAGTGGCCAAGGTCTATGCTTACTGGGCATGCATCAACCACCGCGAGGCCTACTCGATGTTTGTGAGCAACGGCATCCTTTTCAATCATGAGTCGCCGAGAAGAGGGTTGGAATTTGTCACGCGGAAGATCTCTCACGGAGTCGCACAGATTGCGCAGGGGAAGGCTGACCACCTTGTCCTTGGTAACTTGAATGCGAAACGAGACTGGGGATATGCCCCGGAATACGTCGACTTGATGTGGCGAATACTTCAACATCCGACTGCCGAGGACTTCGTGGGCGCGACGGGTGAGTCACATACAGTGCGTGAATTCGTTGAGGAGGCATTCAAGGTCGCGGGCGTCGCCGATTGGGAAGAATACGTCACCTCGGACGAAAGGTTCCGCCGACCGGCAGAAGTCTACAACTTGCGTGGTAATGCCTCCAAAGCGCAGCGCCTTCTCGGCTGGAGTCCCACTACTAGGTTCCGAAGTCTGGTTCGAATTATGGTGAAAGCGGAAATGGAACAAACGTCGGGCAAATGAGACAGGAATGCCCGCATCAGACTTTCCGGCGGGTTAAACGCGATACAAACTCGCCCGCCAGCGAGGAGAGACGTTCAATGAATCGCGGCGCTCCCAGTCCAGTCGCGCTTGAGGGTTATCGGCACACGAGATGATGCATCTACTTGTGCGGTCGCTTACCCAATACGATCATCATCCCTGATCTTCATGGGTCAATCGTCTCAAGCAGGGAGCGGCCGCGGTAATGTTCCGAGTCCAACAGACAATTGACCGAATTCGAGACTGCCGCCGACTTTACTCCAATGCTTCGTCCATCATTCTTCAGACGGCGATGCACAAACTGTTTCGAAGCGGGACCCGTCTGGTGCATGTTACGGTTAGACTCACTCACTTAGCCGAGGGCGCCGAGAGATCTGCGGTCATTCAACAGTGGGCCGCATTCTCAGTAGCGAAGTTGGCTATCCTCCAAGACTTCAGATTGGACATACGGCGTAATGTGTCCTCATTCTCCTTTCTGGGAAAGCAGGTGACCCTCTCTGACTCGATTCTAAATGGTGACTTGTACGACACCTATGTGCGTGAAATCTATCGCGTTGTGGAACCAAAGGATCGCAGCGTGCTCGACGTGGGAGCAAACATCGGCGACTCGTCAGTCTATTTTGCATTGAAAGGAGCAGAGCGTGTTCTGGCCCTTGAACCACATCCATTGTCCTTCCAATCCTTGGCAGAGAACGTCCGAATCAACTCGCTTCAGTCCGTGATAACACCGGTTAACGCCGGGCTCTCCAGTAGGGTTGGGACCGCCTCCTTCGACGCGTCATCGAATTCAGGTGTCGTAGCGCGACTCGGGAGCCCGTGTAGAAAAGAGCAAGTAAGCGTACTCAGCCTGGCTCGAGTGATCGAAGACTTTGACCTTGAGGACTCCGTTCTAAAACTGGACTGTGAGGGCTGTGAGTACGAGGCAATTCTCTCCGCTGAGCCGGCCATTCTCAGGCACTTTGAAAGAATCGTTATTGAGTTCCACCACGGTGGAACAACGCTACGCGACAAACTCATGTTGGCCGGGTTCGAGGTCCTGTTCATTGCTAGCTCACTTGACTCGCGGCCTGCATTCCCGAGTCAGCATGATTGGACTGGGCTGATTCTCGCTAGGAGGAGATAATGGCCCAAGAGTTCCACCAAGGACCCGAGGAGATTCTAGCCCCGCCTCCCCTCGGGGAGCCCGAAGCCTAAGGTGGGGGCAACATCATGGCCCGGCCTGACGAACTCATCGCTTGGATTCCCGCCGTCGAAGTGGAGCTTGACGTCGAATGGACCCCATTCAAAGCGCTACAGCGTGAAGCGCGTAGTGTCTGGGCCAACTCGTCCACTAGGAACACGATCAAGTGGGCACATGAGATTACGTCAACGTCGGCATGGGACCGGATCTTACGACGCCTTCAGGTTATGAAATCATGAATCGCCCTCAGCCTCGAGCGCTCTGTACAATCTCCCAGGCGTCCGTCGCTAGAGAGTCGTCCGATCTCCTCTGCACCCCCTGCAGTTGCGGGCGAAGCTGGGTGGCCCCCAAGGGACTGACCACTTCTCCTTACACTTTGGAGGCGTCGGAGTCGCTCTATGCAACGAACTGAGTGGAAGACCGTGCTTACCAATCTGGGGGTCGTAGCCCGAAATCCCGGTTGGTTTCTGGATTACGCTTTCGGGGGGCGCAAGCGACTACTCTCCAAAATAGTCCTGCAGTCGATAGCCCAAGTGCGAGCGACACCACCCCCTGGTTCACTAGACGAGATCGCCAGACTCCGTCCGGTCTCGACTATTGGAAAGTTGGGAGCCCCTCAAGAGTTACTCTACCATATTGTAAGGTTTCTCTCTCCAGCGCGCTGCGTCGAAACGGGTGTCTACCGTGGAATTAGCACGGCGTTCATCCTTGCGGGCCTCCATGACAATCGCCACGGTCACCTTACAAGCATCGATCTTCCATCGGCCAGATACTTAGACTCTTCCACTTCGCTGCTCCATTCCTCCCCGTTGCTCCAGGGGGAAGCAACGGGATTTGTAGTTCCGGATTCGTTACGCTACAGATGGTCGCTGAGGCTTGGAGACTCCAAGAATCTCCTGCCTCGCGTACTCGAGGAGTCAGGCCCTGTCGACCTATTCTATCATGATAGCGTTCATACCTACGAATTTATGACTTGGGAGTTCGAGACTGCAAAGCAACACCTCGCACCTATGGGCGTCGTCGCATCTGATGACACTAACTGGAACAATGCCTTCCGAGACTTTTGCTCCTCTAGCTGCGTAGCTTGGAGCACAGTGATAGGAGGAAGAATCGGCGTGGCTCAGATAGGGCAGGAGTCTCCCCGTGACGTGGATGTGTCTACGAAGAAGCCAGAACCAGTCGGTCACAATTCGTCAGTAAGAAGTAGCTCGCGCCAGGTGGAGTGACCTTAGCAGACTGATGAGAATCGCCGTTGTCTCCTCTCCCTTCGTGGAGTTACAGACGAACAGATACGGTGCCAATGAAAGGACGATAGTCGAAAGGGTACAGGCGCTACGAGACGCCGGACATCACGTCGTGCTAGTCGCGCCCGATGCTGGACCTGCCCTGCCAAATGACCTGCGCAGAACTAGACGGATTCTTCACCCGCTCCCCAACTCCTCTCTCGAGAAGGTGAGCTGGGTGTTGTCTCCGAAGACATACTTTCAGCTGCTAGCATATTTGTCCGTGGACTTAGCGGACGTGGACCTTGTGATTAACGACGGCGTTCCGCTTGACCCTCTGAATACATACCTCGTGGCCCAAAGGTTTGGCCTGAAGCGTACGCTCAATGTCTTGCATGGCAATCTGTCGTTGGACTCAGTCTGGCAACAGTCATCAAACGCACTCTCCCGTGGCCTGGTTTATGGTGCGCAGAACACAAATTTATGTCGTGAGATGAGTTCTCGCGGTTACTTCGTCTACTACAGCCCTACCGGCGCATTCTTTCCACCCGAGAGCGAAGTCACCGAATCGCCGGAGAGACGACTGATTCATCTGGGTCGAATCTCTCCTTTTAAGGGGACCCACTTGGCCATCGAACTCGCTGCTAGACTGGGGCGCAAACTCCTCATCGTGGGACCCGTCGGCGATGCAGGATACTTCAGGCGAAGCGTTCAGCCAATGTTGGGGGACTCCGTCGAGTACAGGGGTGAGCTTGATCGAGCGGACCTAGTCGACCTGCTGCGTACAAGTGAGGGCCTGCTGTTTACAAGCACCGGAAACGACTCCCAGGGGCTCGTTTTGCTTGAAGCACTAAGCTTCGGTCTTCCGATAATCGCGACCCGCCCCGGCACCTACTCTGGTCTATTTGACATCCTGATTGAAGGGCAGAACGGCGCGCTCGTCGACCTGACCCGACCCGACATGAGCAGCGCGGAGGCAGTACTCAACGCGAATCGACGAGAAATCCGCGCGGCCGCCGCTAAACTCTGGGACTGGAGGAGTGTGATCGCCAACCACTACAATCCAATTTTCGAGCAATTATCGCACTCTTCGGAGCATGCCCACTAGTCGCCGAAGCCACGTTGTGCCCATGCTACTTCTGGGAGTGCGTCGACGACGAACGAGCTGAGGGAAAGCTGCGACCACAGCAACACCTACGAGCTCCGCCACGGAGACTGCAATCGCCCCGACTTCCGTTGACTTAAAGGCAACTATCAAATCAACGTGCTCCGATGGAGCTCCGATTGCCTTGTTCGCGACCCACACAGACGAGACGTTTGTCGCGGACACCAGGTCTAGGGGAGCGCCGCCACTGGTCGCGTACCAGTCCGGTGACGACGGTTCGGCCAAAATGACCCATAGGCCTGTCAGGTTCGTCGCATCTGCTCTTATCTCGAAGCCAGTGGAGCTTGAGGAAACGTCCGCGTTCAGGACCTCTGGAGCGAAGGCTCCGTCAACAAGCAGAAAGTGAGAAATTGGCAACGAGGAGCTGGCGTTGATATTAGACAAGGCTACAGAGGGACCGGAAGCCGTCATGTTTACTCGAAGAAGTGATTCGAACCCGCTCGAAGTGGGCGCCAAAGTGACATTGTGGAAGCCATCCGTGTTCGCGTCTTCCTTTGTCAGACCAAGCTCACCATTCGACAGCACAGCCCCGCTCTGAGTGTCACGGACGATTGCAAATACGTGGGTGTCGCTCGCTTCAAGGGTCAGGCGAACAGACCCGGTCATCGGAGCGCACTGCGATCCGTAGGCTGAGTTGTTAATCGCATAGACCTGACCCTGAGAGTAGGCAGAGAGCAGAAGGGCGCATGTATCTGTTTGGAAATCCTGATAGATCGTGACTAGGCTGTAAACGTCACCACTTGACAGGTTAACCGTCACTTGGTTCACCGCTGAGAAGCCCAGATAAGCAAGGGTGAGATTCACCTCGACCGCGGATAGTTGGTTCTCGAAAGAGGGAAGGTCCAGGAAGCCGAACCCCGAGCCGTTTTCGTGCCACACCCCTCCACTGTAGTTGAAGTCCGTGGTTACAGAGGATGCATCGGTGACGTTGAACAGCGCAAGCGGTTTCGCGCTCAGGGGCCCACTCGGGCCATAGACGAAGTACTTCGTAATCCAGCTGTTCGCTACGCTAGAGAGAGAGACGAGCGTCCCGTTTGTGAGTTCGGCCCAATCCGAGCAGCGTGGGCACTGAGGGAGCGAGTTCGATACGAACGGGGATATCGGTGTTAATGTGGCGCCCGACGACAGGGGATCCGACTGAGGACTCCAAACTGAGTCACCCGTGGTCCAGTTACTCGGGACACTCGCCGGGTTGCTGGTCGCCAAGAATTCGAGAAAGTCAGAATAGGTCGGATCTGAGACCAAAGGGTTGCGGCCGGTTACGTATGCCAAAGGTGCCACCGGACTGATTGAATGGACTTCGAATGAACCTACTTGTATTGGAAGTCCAACCGTCGAGTTCAGTTCCCCTTCGATGTGGGTCCAGTTGATCGGCACACCACTTGGCGTCTCTTTCATGAACCACGCAGTTGTGTTCGCGTACGGGTTCACCACGACAAAGCGGATGTGAAGGACTTGGAGAATGGGCAGCAGATCCAACTCGGTTCCTTGAGCGAACAGTGACTCGAGGTTGGCGCCGGCTCCGGCCGCCGCATCCTGGATTACAGGGTATCCCAAGAGCTGAGCAAGTAGATGTGAAGTCTCAAGGTAACTAGCACCACCAATCTCGAGCGAGTAGCCGGCAATCGCGCTCATCGGAAGGACAAGCACATTGAAGAGGGGGCCGCTGTAGTTAGACCTGACAAAGCTCGAAAGCTGCGCGAATGAATCTGGCAACGTGACCTCTACAGCGTTCGGGCTTCCTGTGGCAAACTCTGTCCCTGTCAGAAATGGAACACTCGAAGATGCCAGAACTAGCAGGGTCAGGCCTATGCCCGTGGATGACACAAGCCACGCCCTCGAGACTTGACGCTTGGCCCTCGACCGACGACCAGGGCTACTATTTCCCGACGTCGGGTGAGAAGTCACTTCCGTAGGTGCGATTAGAGTGCGGGCCGGCGAACCGTTGCTGTTTCTGGTGCAGATCAGGTAAGCGAAGCAGCAGCCGGCCAAGACGTACCAGCCAACGAAGTAGTAGTAGGCCCCGAGAAGAACGCTAGCAACACTCGTCTGCTGAACCAGCCACAGGTTGACAGTTCCGACGGGAGGAGCGGCCCCTGCCGCTAGCGCAATTGCAAACACTGATGACACAGCCAAGAATGCGACCCCCTTGACACGACGCAGCACAAGAAGGCCTAGACAGATGGTAAGTGGTAGAGCTACTGCGACTACCGCTAGGACGGGGTAGTAAGAGTACCACGCGTAGTAGAGCGACCCGAACTGTGGTGACAAACGCAGATAACCTTCCAGCCGTAAGACGTTCAGTAGTGACGAATTACTTGACGATCCTATGAGGTCCGATGCAAGCTGTCCGCCGGACCCGTTTGTAAGGTAAGGCGACTGCGGAGCTAGCCCCAAAGTGGCGGACTGGAGTACGAAGGCAAGGTTTGACCATAGCGTAGCGAGGATGAGGGCGCACGTGAAGAGAAGACGCTTCACGAAGTCACGAGTCGTGTAGACTCTAAGCAGCCATCTCCCCACCAGAAATCCAATCGTCAACGCGACGATAAGGAGCAAGCTGACAAAGTACGCCGCGAATACGCCGGTGTTCATGAGGACGGTGACCGCGAGCGCGACGGAGAGAAGGCGAGGTGAGACTCGAGTGTTGTACAACGCCTCCAGCCCTACCAAGAGAACCCACGGCAAAACGAAGTACTCAAATGTCCAAGGCGCAAAGTGCCACCAGACGACGGATATCGTGTACGGATTGAACACGTAGAGGCCGAGCGGGACCAGCGTCACGAGACTCGAGGCCCGCGACTTCGCTCCATTGATCTTGTCCAATCGTCCAAACAAGAGAAATGCGCCAAAGGTGCCTACCTCTGTTCCGAAGAGGAGGATCAACTTCTCCGCGAGCTGGGGGCTGGAGCCGAGCCACTCAAGAACGTACGCAGCAAGGGTAGGGTAAGTCTGGTCAGCTAGAAAGCTAAACGAGGGTCCCTCCATCAAGTTGTAGGGGACGAAGGGTGAGAGTGCACCACTCAGGGGGTTGACGAAGAAAGTGAAACCATCTTGTCCAAGAAGGTACGCGCGAGTGAGAAAGAGTGGGATTAGAGGCAGGATGCCGGTCACTGCCGGAATCCAGTACTCCTTCAGCAGGGCTTTCAGTCTGCCCGACACTAAGATAGTAATGTGTGAACGGAGTTGTGCTTGATCCATTAGTGCTGGTTTCGCCACCCTACTTCTCAACCAAGTAGGCGTAGTGGACAATCGTTGGAGACGCCAAACAGAGCGCGGCAGCCACGGTGATTCGGACAACCTCGACTGGCGCGACGACCAACATCCGTCGTGGAAGAGATTCAAGCGCGTCCAAAGCACTTTTCCTGGTCGCGTCCGGAGCCGCAATCGCGGTGATTGCAGCGAGCGATGAGTGAACAATTCCCCAGAGCTTCAGTGTTTCTGGTGTTGCGGCCTCGTCCAGCATTCGCGAGATCACAGTGTGAGAGACCATCACACTAGAAGCATACGCGGCCATCCGATCAAGACGACTCAGACCGGACTGGCCGCTCACGGGTGACGACACGTTTTCGGGGTGGATGCGATAGAGAGTAAGGATGTCGGGAAGAACGCAAACGGAGTAACCAGTTCTTAGCGTCGCGAAGAACAGGAAGCTGTCCAGTCCCGCCGTTATTCGTCGGAGATGGGACGATGTAGATTCGATAACATCGCGACGAATGGACATGGAACTCTCATTGTGAAACACGTGGGACCCGTATACTCGGAGGAGCGCGCGATCCAAGGGGCCAATCAATCCGGTCCATCGCTGGCGACCAACCCGGAGCGCGTAGACACGTTCGAGCTTAGTCGAAACCAATCCTAGGCGGTCTATGAAGTGAATCCTGTCCTTGACGAGTCCAATACGTGGATTGCTCTTGGCCGCGGCTATTACTTCGGAGAGTTTGGTCGGAGACCACAGATCGTCGTCGTCTAGCAGGCTGACTAACTCCCCTCTGCACGCGTCGATACCGTCGTTTAGGAACTCTCCGATGATACGTTTGTTGCTCTTGACGAACTTCGCCTTTACCTGCGATTTCCCCGTCAATCTTTCGAGGATAAGCCGGGCTTCGCCCAAGTCCGAGACCAAGACTACCTCCCAGTCTTCGGCTTCTAGTCCGGTTTGAGCCAGCACGGATTTGAGACATTCGTGAAGATAGTCGAGTCGTCCATAGCACAGAACTAGAGCTGAAACGATTGGGGTACGTTCCTCGAGGCCAAGTGTTTCTGAAGGTGATTGCGGAGTTGGGGGATTCGTCAATGACATGTACCGTGAACTGGAGTCGGCGGGGGGGTCTCCCGGGCCACCGCATCTAGTGTGAGTCAAGAAGGACATTTCTGCTAGCAGACAGTAGCCCGGGGACGACGCCAGTTTCATTGACTGACATTTCGAATCCGCATAATCGTGTGGCCGCGAGCTGACTCCGGTACGGCGGCAAGTAGTGTCAAGTAATGCCCGACCTCTTTGAGTGTTTGTCCTCTTTCGAGGAGTGGGGAGTCGTTCGCCCTGTGGATTACCGCCTTACGCCGAACAAACAGCCGTGAAACCGCTGCAGCACGCATGGGTCCCGCCCTGTTTTGACACTCGGTCTGGTAGACGTGACGCCGCGTAACGTTTGTGCTATAACCGGCCGCTAGCTAATGCACCAATGACGTCAAGTTCCGTTCTGCGCACTCCCGGAGACCTGCGAAGCGATTCAGTGATTCGACGGCTTCGATGGTACATTAAGCGTGTGCCTCTTATCAGTCGGCCCTACGGCTACTTCTTGCAGGGATTAGCCCTTCGACGACAAGAACATGCGCTGAAGACCCTCGAACCGATTCAGAAGGTAGAGTTTTTTGGTGTTGCCATTACCCTTGAACTCGAGAACATGCACGACTTCCTAATGTTTGAGAAGTTTCGGCTAGGGGAAGTGTATGAAGCGGGAACTTGCAGGATTCTTCTCAACCAACTGAGACCTGGGGGAACGTTTATCGACATCGGAGCGAACAACGGTTACTTCTCGGTGTTAGCAAGCTCAATTGTGGGCGCAACCGGTAGAGTGGTCGCAATCGAGCCACAGCCCGATGCCGTTAGGCGTCTTCACAATAACATCACCCTAAACTCATGCAATCAGAACGTCGAAATTCACCAGGTCGCTGTTGGCGTGGGGGGGCCCACGACACACATGTCAGTAGACAACTTCGAGGATGGCCGCTCCTCACTAGTGTACGGTGGCGGGAAGAAGATAGTAGTTCCGCTGGTTCCGTTGGACGACATCTTGGGTAACCTTTCTCCCAACCTTCTGAAGATTGATGTCGAAGGTTACGAGCTAGAGGTACTCGAGAGCGCGGCTAGAACTCTAGCCGGAACTCCAGCCCCGAAGTTGATTGTTGAGTGGACAGGAATGCACAACTCTAGCCGTCTCTGGAGGTTCCTGAGTTCCAGATACAATCTGTTCCGGATTAGTGATCAACCTGATGATGTGGGATTGCGTTCCGTCAGACGTCTGGATGAGCTGAATGACCAATGCAACCTGCTCTGCGTTACCAAGGATCAAAGTTCCCAACAGGTGACGAAGTCATCGTGAATGGGCCAAGTTTGGGCCATTGTGACCCTGCAGAGGTGGTCCCGGCGAAGCCTCACGTCATTCTACCCGTCATAGGAATTGTAGTTGCCTTGATGGAGAGAGACTTGCAAGAGACTGAAGTGAACGTCAAGAGCGGAGTCTCCGGTTGTATTCTCGCTCAGCGATTGCATTGATAAGGGGGGCTAGCGAACGTTCGACAACAACCGGCCACGAGTGTGCAGCTCGAGCCTCAAAGTATATCCCACGACGCGAAAACTTGTCGAGGGCGAGCGCCGACTCTGCCATGGCATCGGTACTGTCACATATGAACGAGTTGGTAGACGTACACAAGTCGTTAATCCCGGAGAGCGGTCCGGGCTTCAAAGCAAGTACGGGGACGCCAAATCGAAGCGCCTCCAGAACCACCATTCCGAAAGGCTCATTCATCGGGCCACAGTGCAGTAGTGCTGCGCTTCTTCTTAGCCGCTCCTCCAGAAAGGTGCGATTTGCTCGCTCGTAGAATTCGACCCTCGTGTGATCGATTGCAGGCTTTATGTGTGACAAGAAGTACCGGGGGTCCTGAATCTTCCCAAAGATATCGAGGGGAATCCCCGCCATTCTAGAGACGGAGATTGCGTGGTGCACTCCCTTCTCAGCGGCTACGCGACCGATGAAGATGAGACGCCGGTCCGGCTCCGAAACCACACCGGCTTCCGGACCGAATCTGATAGCATTCGGGGTGTGGAATGCTCGCCAGCCAAGCTCAGACAGTCGTGATAGCATCCCACGATTCAGAGCGCCGAAGCTGATTGGAATGTGATTGCTAAGCTTTGCTATAGAAGCCCAGTAAGGTGCATTGCCGTGTAGTACGTTGATCAGCCGGTCGGAGCCAAATCGCATAAGCATCAACGCGACAATCCAAGGCTCAGGCCGAAACGCATCGTTTAGGATGCAATCATATCCCTCAGGCGAGAACGCTAGGAACGGAACAACAGAAGAGACAACTCTTCCGTGGAGGAGAAACCGAACGACGTTGACGAACCTCATCCTGCTCTTCGGGAAGTCGGCTTGAGGAGTGCCCTTCACTGGAAGGACCCTCGCGGGATCTGGAAAGTACGAGCCCTGGACAGCCACCACATCGACTCGCGCACCGGCCTCTATTAGCGCTGACACGCGCTCATACACAACGAGTTCGACTCCACCGTAACCGACTGGGGGCACTTTGAGATATGGAGGCGCGAGCACTAGGACCCTTCGCCCTGAGAGAGGTCTGGGTCGACTCAATGCTTGCTTCACACTTCCCCGGCCAGGTTCATCTAATCGAGCTAGCCATTCTGACTACGGAGCCAAACCAAACGTGAGGCAAGGTTGGTACTGAGCTGCGTGATTTGGTTGCGTTTATTCGACTTACATCTCCGAGTTCGAGTGGTTCCCCAGCGTAGGGAAGATGATCCGCCGCGCATGCCTCTTTCCTGTCTACATTGGCCTCGAGGCGAACAGGTCCCAACAACCCTCGGGACAACCGGCAGCACGTGTGGGCAAGTCCGCTGTACGTGGCCAAACACCGCAGTGCCGAGCACATTAGACTATGCAAAACTGACCCAGGCACGAAGGAAGAGGACAGGGTGCCGAATGACAATCGAAAACAGGATGAATGGAAAGACAAGTCCCCAGCCCCAAGTAGAGTCCCGAGTTAGCATCAATTGGCGGGCCGATCTAAACGGCGCCGTCAGGAATCTGAACAGGGTCGAACTGCCTATGGTCCCACGAATGGATACTGGAAGCGGGTGCTCGGCAAAGTATCGTCTCAACTGGTCACCTGTCATGTCAGAATAGAATGCAATGCGACGAATCCACTTTGTTCGATAACTCTTCCAAGAGGTCGCTTGGGCGTGATAGAAGTGGGCAGTTGGAACGATTGCTGCGGTCGATAGTCCCAATCGCTGCAACCTACCCAATAAACGAACATCGGAGTCAAAGCCCCCTGCAGCATGCAAAGCGGAGCGCCTAATCATCGAAGCGTTCGTGATTCCATATGTCATCTCAACAACGACAAAGTTGTCATGCTGACTTCGTCCCGTCCGGGCCATGTGTTCAATGTTCGACAGATCCTCCAACGACAGCCAGTTACTGAATGAGCTTCCCTCGGGGTCAACTGCCACGAGCGGAACGGCGATCTGAACCTTCGAGTCCGACTGCAGCGCGTTCAAGAGATCCGCAGCAGCAGTCGGTTCGACCACGTAGTTGTCAGAGTCGACGTTCCAAACGTACTCTGCACTCCCCGCGTTCTCGCCAAAGTGTCTGGCTCCTTGCAGCCCATAACCGTACTGGCCCGGGTTGACAAAGACCACCGCGCCGTGCGAGCGTGCGATGGCCGCAGTACTGTCGGATGAGCCTCCGTCGACAACTATGAGGGACATGGAGCCCCTGAGCGACTGGGCATCAAGACACGCTAGGCATCGCTCAAGTTGAGTCGCACAGTTTAGCGTAGGTATCACAACATCGACTACCGGTCTCCCGTTGTGACTGTGGGTCGAGTCTTCAGATTCGGTCACTGGAGATGCCATAGGCTTCTAGAGTCTGGTGAACCAGCCTTTCGACCACATGAAGCAGCTCCCATGAGGCTGAGACTTAGTCCCACTGTCGCCACATCGTCTGTTTGAACTACCGCTTATCGGTCCTGTATCCCAAGAATATTGCTAGATTAGCGAAACCCGTGAGTCCGCGTGAGGGAGTTCCGAGCAAATCTAGTCCATTCCAGCGCCTAATCCGGATTAGCTTCGGCGCCGGCCCCACTGTCCCTCGTACGGGAGGACATCGTCGAAGATCCAGTGCTTCATGCCTAGCAGCGTAGTCTCTCACTCGGAATGGGAGTAGCACCGCCACTATTTGTTCGACACACTGAGAAGAGTTCCGTTGTGAAATTTGACCAGGAGTACCTAGTACGAAACTTCAGCTGTTTACTCTGCAACTCCTTGTAGAGGTCCGGATTGTTCAGAAGTTGTAAGACGCCGGCTCCGAGAGAATCCGGCGACGGGTCTGTCAGTAGTAACCCAGCGCCCAACTGTTTGAGCCAGTTGAACTCGGGGAGTGACGGCGCCACCACCGGCTTGCCAGCAGATGCGAGTCGCGAGAACGCGGCGCTCCCTCCTTGAGTCGTGAGGTAAGGGAGCAACCCCACAGTGGCGGTTCTAATCAACTCAGTGAACTCGGCCTCTGGGAGGTAGCCTGACTGTTCAATGCCCGCCGAGCGTAGCGCTGACTGAATCGACTCAAATCTCGCCCTGTACGCGGCTGACCCTTCCAAAACTCGATGTGGGCCGCCGACAACGATGAAGCGCGCGGCCGCTCCGACGGCTTCTTTGAGCTCGGGAAGGAGCGAGATGTTCTTGTAGGGAGAAATGTATCCTGGAATGACGACTATACGCGGCGCAACCTGCGATGGGGAGACGGGAACGTCATCATTGCAGGGGATCGGGAAGACAAGGTCAGGAGGGTGACCGTACTCTTGCTTGAGAGAGTCGCTTATGACCTTGCTGAACGCAACGACTCTGCTCTTGGCTAACATCTCAACGGCCAGGTGTGCCCCGAGCCTTTGTACGCGCCCAAGTCTGTAACCTGAACTAGCCGGGTCAATTGCCTCGATCACGGTATGCAGTAGCACAACTGTACCTCGAGTCAAGGAAGCGCGGAGACCCAGCCCAGCGAACCCCAGGAAGTTTGCGGGCCCGCTTGGACCCCACGTCGTTAGACCAACGTTGGCGACGACCGTCCTTGTAGTGCCGATGACGAGGGCGACCTGTCTGGCTACACCACGACCGGAGGGAGACGTCTCGATTAATTCTACGTCGGCACCGGAGTTCGTGAATTGCCTAACTAGTGCCTGACCAAAATCTCCGATTCCGGTTTGCTGATAATTATTCAGCAGGAGGAAAGAACTACTTGAGTACGACCGGTCCTGAATTCCATCGCGCCTCGGTCGAACCCTGGGGATTCCTCTTCTCGCGGGGGCTTCTGATCTTTTCATCGAGCGTGCAAAGCCGTCCCTTCAGTCGAAGGAGTCCTGAGCCGTGAAGATAGATATCTGAAACGAGGCGGCGTATAGACGTTCTCTTGAGCTTCTTCTCTTCCCACACAACGGGGACTTCCTCGACAGGGAGGCCGAGCCTGCGGGCAATCACTACAATCTGAGTGTCCCAAAACCAGGAATCCTCATCTGCCAGCGATAACAGCTCCCGAAGCGAGCGGCGGCTGAAGACCTTCATCCCACATTGGTGGTCCAGAACACCTGTCCGGAACCACAGCCGAACCAACTGATTGTATCCCAACGAAACAAACCTCCGCAAAGGCGGTCGATTCACACTGCCGCCCTCTATGTATCGTGATCCAATAATCACCTCCCCCCCTGCGAGCACAAGACGAATCGAAGCAACTATCGCATCCGTCCCGCTCGCGAGATCCGCATCCGTGAAGCAGTAGACATCGGCATCCCAATCGCTCCAAAGCTCCCGGAGCGCGCGACCCCTGCCCATCGCGTACTGCTCGGACTTGAGTATCAATCCAGGATATTCGTTGAGTAGGCCAGTAACCACTCGCTTAGTGTCGTCCGTCGAACCGTCCTCAGCGATTGAAATTCGATAAGTGAGTCCGGAAGAATCCAGGGCTACCTTCAGCCGACGCACTGTTTCGGTGATTCTGGTCGCCTCGTTCCTTACAGGGACGGTGACCATCACCGACCCGCCCGGTCCAGGTCCCATTACATAGGAGATTATCGAGGTCGGTCTATCTTAACCTTCTGTCTGACCAGACGCATAACTCGATACGCAGACTCCGCCTCCATAGGTGAGTCCGATCCACGTACAGCGAGTCGAATTGGAGGAAAAAAGCGGAGGTCCACCTTCACCAGTCCCTTCACGGACACATTCAGTGATCGTCTCTCCGCCGGACCCAACGCATCCCACCCACGAGTGCTGTCCAAGTGTGACAGGTGTCACAGACCAGTAACGGTCCTTCGATTCTTCCTTTGAGCGTTTGAGGAGGAGTGATCTCCGCGAGTCCCATGAACCCGCAGTTCGGGCACGGATCTCCGGCCCTGAGACCTGCCAGCGGGTCCTTCTCGCGCGACCCCTCAGCGTTCATTACCAAGTGCACCCAAGAACGGATTGCACTTCCAAGCGCGCACCGCTTTCTCCGTGCTCTCTCTATCGTGGACCGTGGCATAACAATCCGGGGGGGGAATCCAGAAGTCCACAACCAGTCGACTCGCCTCCCCCCCCGCTTCATCAAGTCGACGGTGAGCGCCGGTGCTCGTGGGTGACGTCCGCGTCCACCCACCGGGGGAACCTGCCGTCGTCCTGGCATAGGAACGTGCCTGATGTCCCGGCCCTCTCGGCGAGCGGTAGGGGCCAACCCATTCCCATAGTCTTGTCCGTCTTGATGCCCGACGAGGTCGTCCGTCGGACTGACGCGGATGAGAGTGAGTTAGCCTGCTTGCTCGCCTACTTCTAGGGCGAGTACGGGCGCCAGAACGTCTCGGTGTTTCGCGGGGCGCGACAGGTATGACCCACGGATCCGGAGCCTTGTCTAACTAGCAGAGTCATGCCCCCGGCGTGCATCACTCCACCTAGATTGAGTCGCCACGAACGAGCGCAAGGTGGCGGAGCCGCTAATCTGGACCGCCTTGCTGACCCTGCTGGCGAGACCACCGCACGACCGCCTGGTCGCTCCCGACTGGAGAGACGAACTCCCAACCCTGAAGGAGAAGCGCGGAAAGGCCGTCCTTCGGCACGAGTCGCTCGACCGGCTGCGCCTTGCGGGAACCCAGAATCCGTTCGAGCTCCTCGCCCGCAACCTTTCCTTCGAGAACCTCGGCGATCTTCTCCTCCTTGACTCCCTTCTCCTTGAGCAGCGCCGCGACGACTCCCTCAAGGACGGTGGCGTGATCCTCCTTCGGCCGACCCGATTCGAGGTACGGAACCGCCTTCGCGTACTCCCGGCGGAGCTCCTCGATCGTGTTGGGGTGGAGCCTCTTTGAAAGGTTGTATCGCCCGCTCACTCCGAGCGAGTGGCCCAAGATCGCCTCTCGCACGTCCCGGTCGATCCGTGCCGACACCATCTGGGTCGAACAGTATGCACGGAAGACATAGGTTCGCGCGCCTGGAAGGATTGCCTTGAGCCCGTCACGGAGGGCGCGCATGATCACCGGCGTCGCGACAAAACCGGTCTTCGAGCGCTCGCGGAGCTTAGTCCCCGCCCCCATCGGCTCAACCGTCACCACCGGGGAGGAGGAGGTCAGTTCCTCGCCGCGTTGCCGACGCTCCGCAACATAACCTAGGACCGTGTCGGCAAGCTCCGGGGTTCCGAACGTGTGGTACTCGACGGAGGTTTTCGAGAGCTTCGCGGGGACGACTACCCGGAAGGGAACGCGCTCGAAAGCCGGTTCGGCTCCCAACTGGAGGTCCTTGATGTCGCCAAGTCGAAGGCCGTCGCTTCCGTCAATGGCGCCGAGGACGCCCGGGCGCACTCCTGCATGGGCCATGAACAGCGCGACGACCCGACTGCGGGCCGTGTAGGTGGAGAGGATTCGCCGGAGCTCCTCTTGGGTTGGAACGCGCTCGTCCCTGATCGACTCGCCTTGAACGACCCGAAGGTGCGGGAAGTCGTCAAAGGCCACCCGATTGAACCGGAGCCAACTCTTGACCCCGACGAATGTCTTCGAGACGTAACTCGCCAAGTTCCCGCTACCCTGGAGCCCCTTCGCGTAGCGGACCACGATCGCGCGGAGTCGGTCGGGGTCGGACCTCCCAATCTTCACGAGCTCGGGCGGCGTGAGCTGCACGATGTGACAGAAGAGGCCGAGACGACGGAGATTCACCTCGGCCGTCAGCTTCGAGCCGAGCGCGTTCTCGTCGTACCAAGTGTGGATCTTCTCGTCAGAGAGCAGGGGTCGGTGGTCGAGACGCTGAGTCATCCGGGTGGAGGTACGGGTGACCCTGCATAAGTAGTATTCGAACATGTAGTTTAACGGGCCCGAGGGGATTCGAACCCCTGACCTTGCGGTTAAGAGCCGCCTGCTCTACCGGGCTGAGCTACGGGCCCACGACGGGTTGGGCGGACCCAGACGCCCCCCTTAAAGCCTCCCCGTATCGGCCGCGCGTCGGCACCGCGGGGCGTGCGTCCCCGACGGGACCCCGGACACTCTCTCCGCTCCGGGGGAGGCTCCGCCCGCGGCGCCGGTTCCGAGCGGGCCATGCGTCGCCCGGGGCGGCCGAGCTAGCGGCGCAGGCGCTCGAGCGCCGCCCCGACCATGAAGGGGAAAAGGACGGTCGCGTCGCCCTCGACCGTCGTGTGGCGGGCGGAGGCCTTCACCTTCCCCCACGACACCGCCTCGCGCGTGCGGGCCCCCGAGAGGCTCCCGTCCCACTCGACCGCGGTCGTCACGTAAAGCGCCGCGTCGAGCCCGTCGCGGAACTGGTTCCACCAGATCGTGTGGTGCTTCGAGATCCCGCCGCCGAGCATGATCGCCCCCGAACGCTTCGCGTCGTAGACGAGGTCCGAGAGCGTCTGCTCGTCGGAGAGCAGGTCGAGCGAGAGCCCCTTGTGGTCCTGCCAGAAGAGCCAGACCTGCGAACCGACAGCGCCGTCCGTGATCCCGGGGACGATCACGGGGACCTTGCGGTCGTAGGCGGCGCGCAGGATGCTCGAGCGGTCCGTCGCCGGGATCGCCTCGCCGATCGCGGCGGCGAGCGCCCGCGTGGAGAGCGCGCGCGTCCCCCCGTCCCAGAGGCGGCCGAGGATCGAGCGCATCTTCCGTTCGATGATCGCGCCGTAGTTCGCCTCGGGTATCACGAGGTTCCCGAGGCGGTAGAGGTGGCGGCGATGGAGGTCGGCGTCGTCGAGGTCCCAGGCCCCGTGATAGTACCGCCGGAACGCCCGCGCGAGGTCGTGGTCGAGCGTGCCGCACGTGGTGACGATCGCGTCGATGTACCCCTCCCGCACGAGGGTCGCGAGGACCCCGCGGGTCCCCGTGGCGACCAGGTCGGCCGGGAACGAGAGGAACGTCGTCATCTCGCGGTCGCCGAGGATCCGCGCGAGCAGGTCGACGCCGACCGCGACCTCCTTCGCGCTGAACCCCCCGCCCGCCTCGAGCCGCCGCACGAGGGTGTCGAGGGAGGGGCGGTCGTCGATGCGGATGTCCTCGACCTTCCGCGGCACGTCGCGGCCGGGGCGCGGGGGGATTAAAGCGCTCCGCCCAGACCGAAGGAGAACGAGTGGAAGACGAGGACGTAGGTCACTAGGTAGCCCGCGAGCGCGCCGCCGTTGAGGAACGGCAGGCCCGCCTGCGGGTTCCCGCTGCGCAGTACACGCATGAGGACCGCGTAGCCGACCAGCGAGCCCACCAGCACGCCGATCGCGACGAGGAGCCCGGCCCCGATCCCGAGCCACCCGGGCGTCGCGGGCAGCCAAACGAACGCGCTGACGACGAGCGTCCCGGGGATCACGACGTCCCCGAGTCCCATGAACATCGCCGCCCGCTCCTCGGTCGGCTGGCCCCGTTGCGCTCCGTAGCTCGGCGCGGCGGTGTAGTCGTAGCCCGCGCGGTCCGGCATCACCATCAGGATCGGGAGCTTCATCTCGGTCACGACGTCCGCGAGCGAGACCATGTGCTTGGTGCGGTAGACCGCGATCGCGTCGTAGACCATCAGCGCCCCGAGGAGGATGAACGCGGGGAGGATCGCGAACGAGATCCCGAGGATCGCGACGAGCGAGCCCGCGGCGAGGAATCCGGCGAGGTCGACGACGTACCACTGCGGCTCGATCAGGAGCGCGAGGTAGATCAGCGCGCTCGCCGACGCCGCGACGATCAGCGCGGGGTCGACAAGGAGCTCGGCGCCGTAGGGGGGCGGCAGGTACGGCGTCACGAAGACGACGAGCGCGAGCGTGGAGTAGAGGGTGAAGTAGAGCGCGCCGGCGATCGCGACGAGGATCAGGTGGCGGAGCGCGGCGATCCCGCCCTTGCGACGGGCGAGAAGAAGGATCGCGATCGGCGCGGCGACGATGACCGCGATGAAGACGAGCGGAGCCGTGGGGCTCTGCGGGTTCGAGGTCGATGCGAGCCCGGCGGAGCGGAACGGCTCGGCGAGCGCAAGCCCGACCGCCTGGGCGCCGACGTAGAGGGCGAGCAATCCCGCCCACCGCAGGCTCCGCATCGGTCGCGTCTACGGTTGGACGATGGCGTACGCGTTGTTGCCGAGTACCTTCGTGATCTTGGCGTTGACGGTCGTGCCGCGCTGGTTCGCCCCCGTGACGAAGACGACGAACCCCTCCTTCTTCGCGACGCCGTCGCCGCGCCGGCCCACGTCCTCGATCGTGAGCCGGTAGACCTCGCCGACGACCACGGGGGTCTTCGGCTTCTCGGGAGCCATGACGCGGCTCATCGTCACGGGCCGCTGGGCGCCGCACGCTTCGCAAACGAGGAGCGTGAACCGCCCGTCCTTCTGGAGGTGGGTGTCGGGCCGCTTGCACTCCGAGCAGATGACGTACTTCGCCGTGTAGTCGCGGACGCGCTGGGCGAGCTGGTCCTTCGTGAGCCGGCTCTTGAGCACGCCGCGCGGGAGGTCGAGGACGCCGGGGCAGCCGAACTCTCGCGCGAGGTAGCCGATCAGGTGGGCGGGCTCCCGGCGCACGACGCCCGTGATCTCCTGGAAGTTGCGGATCACCGTGTTCTTCCCGTCGATCATGACGTCGGGTTCGGGAACCTGGAACCTCTCGCCGCCGGTACGAACCGGCGGGAGCTTCGCGCGGGCGCGCTCGAGCAGGGCCTGGTAGGACTCCATCGGACGGACGGTAAACCGGGAGAAGGGGCTTAAGCGTTCCCCGTCCCCATCACGCGACGGGAAAGCGGCGGAGGGCGTCGGCGACCTTCTCGAGGTCCGGCTCGACGACGACCTCGGTCGCCGCCCGTCGTGTCGCCTCGTCCTCGGGCCGGAACGCGACCCCGACGCGGCTGCGTCGGAAGAGACCCACGTCGATCTCGGAGTTGCCGACCGAGGCGGTTTCCGCGACCCCGACGCCGAGCTGGGCCTGGAGGCCCGCGAGGACCCCCTCCTTGCCGTGGATCGGGACCCGGACGATCCCCTCGCCGGTCAGCCGGCCGCCCGAATCGGATTCGACGCCGTTCGCGAGCACGAGGTCGATCCCGAGCTCGCGTCCGATGCGCCGCGCGAGGAGGTCGAGGCCCCCGCTCACGATCGCCGTGCGGACGCCGGCGCGACGGAGGGAGTCGAGGAGCGGGTGGGCGCCCGGCATGAGAGGAACGTCCGCGAGGATCTCCTCGAGGTCGGTGACGGTGAGCTCGGGGGCGTGCTTCCACCAGACCCGGATGTCGAGCCGGATGAACTCGTGGTCGTCGATCTCGTTCGCGAGGAACCGTCGGAGGCCCGTGTCGTTGTGGTCGCCGAAGTACTCGTGGACGACCCGCCAGGAGCTCGGGACGCCCACGAGCGTCCCGTCCATGTCGAACGCGACGAGCCTAAGCACGGTCGCCCCGCGCGATGGCGTCCGCTTCGGCGAGGACCCGGTCGCTCGGGCGGGCCGCCCACGCTGCGAGGTTCGAGTCGACCTGCTCGGGGCGGCTCATCCCGACGAGAGGCGCCGCGCCGCGGGCCGCGAGCCAGTGGAGCGCGATCGACGCGAGCGGGACGCCGTGCTCGTGCGCGAGGACGCGGAGCCGTCGGGCCCGCGCGAGGACCTCCGCTCGCCGGTTCGGCTCGAAGAGGTTGTGGACGAATCGCTCGACCTCCGACGGCACGCGCTGACCGTCCAGGTAGCGTCCGTGCAGGAGCCCCCGGGCGAGGGGGGAGTACGCCTCGACGAGGATCCCGTGGCGGCGGCAGTAGTCGCCGACCGCGTCCCCGTCCTCGCGGTTGAACAGGTTGTACTCGACCTGGTTCACGACGATGCGCGCTTTCGCGAGGTGGCGGGACGCCTCCTCGAGCTCCGCGACCGAGAAGTTCGAGACCCCGATCGCACCGACCTTGCCCTCCTCCCGGAGGGCCTCGAGCGCGCCCATCGTCTCGGCGAGAGGGACGCGCGCGTCGGGGGCGTGGACGAGGTAGAGGTCGACCGACCGCCGCGCGAGGCGCTCGAGGCTGCTCACGAGGCTCGCGCGGACCTGGGACGGCCGAAGGTGCTCCCAGGAGACCTTCGTGACCACGAACGCCTCCTCGGCCCCGGCGGGAAGCTTGAGAAGCGCTTCGCCGAGCAGGCGCTCCGACCGGCCGCCGCCGTAGACCTCGGCGGTGTCGAACCAGCGCAGGCCCCGCTCCCAGGCGCGCGCGATCGTCGCGCGCGTGCGGTCCTCGTCCGCGGGCTTCCAACGACCGAGGCCCCAGAGGCCGAGCCCGATCGCCGGGTGCGGCTTTCCGAGCCCGTCGACCGAGATCGTGCCGATCGGAGGGACGGCGGGGCGGTCGGCCGCGGGGCGTGGGCGGCGGGCGGGCGGACGGCGTCGGGGTGCGGGCGTCATGCGCTCGGTCCGGAGGACCCACCGGCCTTCAAGTGCTCGTCGATGCGGCGGAGGCGCTCCTCGAGATCGGCCGATTTCTCCTCGGTCTCGCGGACGACCTCGGGCGGCGCCCGGGCCCGGAAGCCGTCGTCCGCGAGGCGGCCCCGGGACTTTTCGAGGAGCTTCGCGAGCTTCTCCCGTTCGCGTTCGAGCGCCTCGGTCTCTCCCGGACCGGCGTGCGGCCGCTGGAGGAAGCACTCCCCGAGGGGGGCGACCCGGCCGCTCGCGCCCGCCGGAGGCGGGTCGCCCGGGCCGAGGAGGGTCAGCGCGCTCACCCGCGCGAGCCGTTCGACCGTCGCTCGACCCTCGGCGAGGACCCGGGCGACGTCCGGGCCCGAGGGCCGGACCCAGGCCGGCGGGAGGGCCTCCGCGCCGACCTTCTCTTCGGCCCGAAGATTGCGGAGGAGGCGGATCGTCTCGAGGAGCGGTTCCATCTCGGCCTCGACGATCGGGTCCGCGACGACCTCGGCCGGCGTCGGCCAGGGGGCCCGCGCGAGGAGCTCGCCGTCGTGCGGCAGGGCGTGCCAGAGCTCCTCCGTGACGTGCGGGGCGAACGGGTGGAGGAGCCGGAGCGAGCGCTCGAGGACGTAGAGGAGGGTCGCCCGCGCTTCGCGCGCCGCCGGTTCCCCCCGGTGGCCGCGGAGGGCGTCCTTCGCGATCTCCACGTACCGATCGGCGACGTCGTGCCAGAGGAACGCGTGGAGGGCCGTCGCCGCGGCGGTGGGCGCGTAGACGCCGAGGGCGCGGTCGACCTCCTCGAGCGTCCGCCGGTAGCGTGCGAGGATCCAGCGGTTCTCGCGCGCGCTCTCCGGCCCGAGGGTCGGAGGGGCGCGGGGCGCGGCGGACCCCGGGGGGAGGAACGGGAGCGCGAGCCGCGTCAGGTTCCAGACCTTCGTGAGGAAGTTGCGGGCGCCGTCGAGCGCCGCGCCCCCGAACGGCCCATCCTCGTCGGACGGGTTCGGGAAGACGAGAGCGAAGCGCATCGCGTCCGCGCCCCGCTCCTCCATCACGTCGATCGGGTCGGGGGAGTTGCCGAGATGCTTCGACATCCGCCGGCCGTGCTCGTCCCGCAGCATCCCGGTGAAGTAGACGTCCGAGAACGGGCGCCGGCCGGTGAACCGGTAGCCGGCCATCATCATCCGGGCCACCCAGAAGAACATGATGTCGCGACCGGTCACGAGCACGCTGGTGGGGTAGTAGTGGTCGAGCGCGGCGGTGCGCTCCGGCCAGCCGAGCGCGAGGAACGGCCAGAGCCAGGAGGTGAACCAGGTGTCGAGCACGTCCGGATCCGCGAGGAGCTCCGGCGACCCGCAGGCCTCGCACCGTACCGGTGGCTCGATCGTCACGGTGTCGTGGCCGCACGCCCCGCAGCGGGCGACCGGTACGGCGTGGCCCCAGAGGACCTGCCGCGAGATGCACCAGTCCTGGATCTCCTCCATCCACCGGAAGAACGTGAGGAGCCAGCGCTCCGGGTGGATCCGGACCTCTCCTCGACGGACCGCCTCCACGACCGGCTCGGCGAGGGGCCGCATCCGGACGAACCACTGGGTCGACAGTCGCGGCTCGATCGGCGCGTCGGTCCGCTCCGAGCGGGCGACCGAGTGCCGGTACGGCTCCGAGCGCACGAGCAGGCCGAGGCGCGCGAGTTCGGCGACCGCCGCCGCGCGGGCCTTGTCGACGCCCAGACCCCGGAACGAGTCGGGAACCCACTCCCCGGTCAACCGGGCCTCGGGGTCGAAGATCTCGGGCGGCATCGGGAGCTCGGGATGGCGGCGGGAGATCTCGAAGTCGACGAGGTCGTGGCGCGGCGTCACCTTGAGCGCGCCGGCCCCGAACGCGGGGTCGATCGCGCTGTCGGTGATCACCGGGACCGTCCGGCCGGTCATCGGCACGCGGACCGACCGGCCCACGGCCGTGGCGTACCGGGTGTCGTCGGGGTGGACCGCGACCGCGACGTCGCCGAAGATCGTCTCCGGCCGGACGGTCGCCACCTCGAGGCCACCGGGCGCGCCGTCCGCCCAGGGATATCGGACGAACACGAGCGTCGCTTCCTCCTCCGTGTGGACGACCTCGAGGTCGGAGACGGCCGTCCGCAACCGGGGGTCCCAGTTCACGATCCGTTCCCCGCGGTAGATGAGGCCGTCCCGGTAGAGCCGGACGAACACCTCGCGCGTGGCGCGGATGCTCGGCGGGTCGAACGTGTAGCGGAACCGATCCCAGTCGAGGGAAAAGCCGCCACGGCGCGTCTGCTCGACGATGCGCGCCGCGTGTTCCTCCCGCCACCGCTCGATCTCCCGTAGGGCGTCGGGGCGCGAAAGCTCCTCGAATCGGACCCCCTGCTTCGCGAGCCGCCGCCGGACCTCGACTTGGGTCGCGAGGCCGGCGTGGTCGAGCCCCGGGACCCAGACGGTCGGGACGCCCCGCATCCGATGGTGGCGGACGAGCACGTCCGCGACGGTGTCGCCGAGCATGTGGCCGAGCGTGAGGATCCCGGTCACGTTCGGCGGCGGAAGGACGATCGAGAACCCCGGGCGGTCGGGCCGCTCGGGCGCCCGGAACGCGGCGCGGGCGTCCCACTCGGCCTGCCACTTCGCCTCGACCGCCTTCGGCTCGAAGCGGGGCGGGAGCGTGTGGCCCGTCAGCGCTCCCGCCTCCCGAGGGCCAGCGGCCCGACGACCGCGAGCTCGGCGAGCGCGACGAGGGCCATTACCTCGAGGCCCACCGAGAAGTGTCCCGCGCCGAGGAGCCGGAACGCGAGGAGGGGGAGGCCGGCGAGCACGACCCCGGGGACCGCCACGACGGCCGCCGCCCACGCTCCCGAGTAGAGGTTGGTGATGGGGAGGCCCTTCGTTCGTGCCCGCCAGAAAAGGACGCCGAGCTCGAAGAGCGCAGCCGCCACGACCGCGGGGAGCTCGGCCAGGACGAACCCCGCGAAGAGCACCGGATCGAAGACCCGGGCGAGCGTGAACCCGAGAACGATCCCGCCGGCCGCCAGGTACATCCCGACGACGAGTCCGACCTTGCCGAGGAGGACCGAGCGGTCGGTGACCGGTAGCGTACGGCCGTAGGAGTAGGCGAACACCTCGATCGCGAAGAACGCAGGACCGAAGAAGGTTGCGACAAGCGCCGCCGTGGCGACCGCGGCGAGGGCGAGGCCGAGCGCCTCGTCGGGGGACGGCGCGCTCCCGTACGTGTAGAGCCCGATCGCGAGGGCGTCGAGGATCGGGAGAAGGATCACGAACGCGTACCCCGGCGTCCGGCTGGCGATCCGGAGGTCCTTCACCAGCACGGCGAACGCGGCGCGTCGCGCCCGGATCGGTTCGTTCGCGAGCGGGCCGGCGGTCGTGGCCCGGGCCGGGACGTGGCCGACCCGGGCGACCGACCCGGCGACCCATGCGAGCGCGCCGACGGCGAGTCCGCCGTATCCCGCGCACGCCCCGAGGACCGCGACGGTCGCGGCCGGACCGAGACCGAGTCCCCCCGGACCCGTGGCCTCTATCGCCGGAAGGACGGCCAGCGGGACCGGGAACGCGACGAGCAAGAGACGACCGGCGGAAAGCGGTCCCGTGTCGCCGCCGGCGAGCGCGAGGAGGTCGAAGAGCGCGGGCGCGGCCGTCACGAAGGCGAAGACCGCGAACGCGGGGAGGAGCCAGAGGACGAGATAGGCCCAGCGGACGATCGCTCGGCCGCCTCCGCCCCGCGAGCCCTGGACCCGCCGGACGAAGAACCGTCCGGTGAGGAGCGAGAGGGCGAGCGCGAAGGCGACGGCGGCGAGCGCCCCCGGGACGACCGCGAGGCCGACGAGCGGCCCCAGCGCGACGCCGAGGGCGAGCGGCGTGCCGACGAGCACCGTGAGGGCCGGCAGGTCGAAGAGCCGCACGTAGAGGAGGGCCGCGGTCCGTCGGAGGGTGCGCTCGTCGATCGGGAGCGGCTCGAGGACCGGGAGGACCCCCGACGCGAGGAACGTCGGGAGGATCTGCATGCCGGTCCACCACAGGAACGCGAGGTCGAGGCTCAGGAGGCCGGTGACGACGCCCGTGTCAAAGACCCCGGGTCGCACCGGGGTCCCGTAGACGCCCGACGCGAGAGGCGCCGCCCGCACGAGGAAGGCGGCGCCCCCGGCAAGGACGGCGAGCACGGCGCTGACGATCGCCTTGCTCTCGAGGACCCGGCGACGGGCCCGGGCGGCGAGCGCGTGCGCCGGGCCGGGGGGCACGGGGTTCCCCTGCCGGAAGGCGTAGATCGCCTGGAGCGAGAGCTCGGCGAAGGCGAGATCGCTCAGCCGGGCGGCCTCCCGCCAGCCCATCTACGGCTCCTCGAGCGAGTCGACCGCGGCGCGGACCCCGTCCCCCTCGTCCGTCAGTTCGAGAAAGATCTCCTCGAGCGTCGCGTCGCCCGCGGCGACGCGGGAGCGGAGCGCCTCGAGCGTCCCCTCGCCCCGGAGGACCCCCCGGTCGAGGATGCCCACCCGGTGGCAGAGCCGCTCGGCGACCTCCATCGTGTGGGTCGAGAAGAGGACCCCGCGGCGGCCGTCGGCGACGTACCGCACGAGCATCTCCTTCACGAGCCGGACCGACCGGGGGTCGAGGCCGTTCAGGGGCTCGTCCAGGACGAGGAGCGGCGGCTGGTGGAGGAACGCCGCGATGAGCAGGACCTTCTGGCGCGTCCCGTTCGACAGGGAGACGATCGGCTCGTCGAGCTCCCCGCCCAGGCGGAAGGCGGACGCGAACGCGCGGACCCGTTCCGTCGTGGTCCCCGGATCGAGCCGACGGACGCTCGCGACGAACTCGAGGAACTCCCGCGGGGTCAACGCCTCGTAGAGGAGGGAGGTCTCGGGGACGTAGCCGGTCGAGGCCTTCACGCGGATCGGGTCGGTGGCCGTGTCGAGGCCGAAGACCGTGATCCGGCCTCCGGCGGGGCGGACGAGGCCCACGACCGCCTTGATCGTGCTCGACTTGCCGGCTCCGTTCGACCCGAGGAGCCCGTAGATCTCGCCCGGCCCGACCGCGAACGAGAGCCGGTCGACCGCCCGTCGCTCTCCGTAGGCGACCGAGAGCCCCTCCACCGATAGCGGCCGGCCGACGGCGGTCATTTCCCGACCATCGAGCGATTCCCGGGCATAAGAAGGGCCCGGCCCGGAGCCCGGGGCTAGCGGGGTCGGACGAGCGGGTAGAGGATCACGTCCTTGATCGAGGGGGTTCCGGTGAGCGCCATGACGATCCGGTCGACCCCGAGGCCCACGCCGGCGGTCGGCGGCAGTCCGAAGCGCAGCGCCCGGACGAAGTCGTCGTCGTAGGCGTAGGTGTCGTCCCCCCGTTCCCCGAGCTGCTCGCGGAACCGACGTTCCTGCTCGTCCGGGTCGTTGAGCTCGGTGTACGCGTTGCCGAGCTCGTAGCCGGGCGCGAAGATCTCGAACCGCTCGACGCGGCCGGGCTTCGAGCGGTGTCGTTTCGCGAGCGGGGTCGTCGCCGCGGGATGGTCGACCACGAACGTGATCCGGTCGAACGTCGGCTCCACGTAATGCTCGAACAGCTTGTCGAGGAACGTCCCGGTCGAGGAGTTCTCCGGGACCGTCGAGCCTACGGCCCGGGCGAGCGTGCGCAGCTCGTCCCGGCTCTTCGAGAGCAGGTCGGGGGTCCCGCTCGCGCGCTCGAGAGCGTCGACGAAGTCGACGGTCGGGAACGGCGGCCGGAACAGCGCCGCACCCCGGCGGGCGGCCGGGTCGTCCGGCCGGAGCTCCTCGACGCGGTCCGCGAGGCGAGCGAAGAGCCCCTCCACGAGGCGTCGCATGTCGTGGTAGTCGGCGTACGCCCAGTACGCCTCGAGCTCGGTGAACTCGGGGGAGTGCGTCGAGTCGAGGTCCTCGTTGCGGAACGCCTTCGAGAGCTCGTAGACCCGCTCGACGCCCCCGACGAGCAGGCGCTTGAGCGGCAGCTCGAGCGAGATCCGCAACCGAACCTCCCCGTCGAGGTAGCTCGACCGCGTGACGAACGGGGCGGCCGCCGCCCCGCTCGCGACCGGCGCGAGGATCGCGGTCTCGACCTCCCAGAACCCGGCGCCGTCGAGGTAGCGGCGCATCTCGCGGACGAGCTCGGAGCGCACGCGCAGGCGCTCGCGGCTTTCGGGCGAGGCGAGGAGCTCGAGGTACCGACGCCGGAGGCGCTCTTCGAGGTCCTGGAGGCCGTGATATTTCTCGGGCGGAGGGCTGATCGCCTTTGCGAGGAGCGTCAGCTCCCGGACCTCGAGCGACGGCTCGCCCCGTCGCGTGCGCGACGCGCGGCCCTCGGCGCCGACGATGTCGCCCGGGTCGAGGTCGGAGAGCCAGGCGCGATACGGGCCCTCGCCCAGCTCGTCGGCCCGCAGGAGCAGCTGGACCCGGCCCGCGCCGTCCTCGAGGTCGGCGAAGGCGGTCTTCCCGTGCTCCCGAACGGCCTTCAAGCGGCCGGCGACGCGGAAGGTCTGGCCCGGGTCGGAGGTCCCCGGTGCGAGCGCCGCGCTCGCCGACCGGACCCGGTCGCTCAGGACCCGGTCGGGGAACCCCCAAGGGTACGGCTCCCGGCCGTCCGCGCGCAGACGCTCGACCTTCGCCCGCCGCTCGTGCTCGAGCGGCGTCTCGTCGGCCGTCACGTCCCGGCGAGGTGAGCGCGGGTAGAAAATGGCTCGCGTTCCCGCGCGAGCTAGGTCGGCGGGCTCTCGAGCGCGTACCGCTCGACCCCGCCCGGTCGGAAGAGGGCGAGGTGCTCGGGCACGGCCGGGTCCTTTCCGGCCGGGTGCGCGGGCTCGTGGAGGAGCAGGTAGGTGCCGAGGAAGAACTCGGCGGCCGCGTCCCCGCCCCCGATGCCGTAGCTCACGTAGTCCGAGAAATAGACGTGGAGCTGCGCCGAGTGGCGCTGCCGGAGCGCCTCGAGGAACTTCGGGAGCTCTTCGGGTCCCTTGCGGCCGAGCTCCTCGACCAGGTCGCGCAGGATCGGCCGCTGACTGATCCCGGCCAGCCCGTCGTACGCGAGGTAGATCGCCGGTCGGGGCTCGATCGAGACGATGTCGAGCCGGAGGACGCCCTCGACGGGCTTCGTGCGCATGGCGAGCGGCCTACCCGCCTCCCGTTAAGAAGACTTCGGGCCGGCGCGCGGGTCCCGCGCCGGCCCGGGAAACGGTTCGTCGCCGGCCTAGTGGTCGTGGCCGCCGGGGCCGCCACCGGGGGCCGGGCCCGACTTCTTCGAGGCGATGACGTCGTCGATCCGCAGCACCATGTTCGCGACCTCGGTGGCGGAGTTCAGCGCCTGGCGCTTCACGCGGGCCGGCTCGATCACGCGCAGCTTCCACATGTCGGCCGCCTTGCCGTCGGCGAGGTTGAGTCCGAGGTTCTTGTTGGCGGACGCGCCGCCGTGGCCGCTCCGCAGCTCGATGAGGGCGTTGATCGAGTCGAAGCCGCCGTTCTCGGCGAGCGCCCACGGGATCGCCTCGAGCGACTGCGCGAACGACTCGACGGCGAGCTGCTCCCGGCCGCCGACCGAGCTCGCCCACTTGCGCAGCTTGACCGCGAGGTCGATCTCGGTGGCGCCTCCGCCGGGGCAGACGACCCCGTCCTCGAGGACGCTGCCGACGACCTTGAGCGCATCGTGGAGCGAGCGCTCGACCTCCTGGGTGACGTGCTCGGTGCCGCCCCGGATCAGGATCGAGACCGAGCGCGGGTTCGAGCAGCCGGTGACGTACGTCATGTGGTCCTCGCCGACCTTGCGCTCGTCCACCTTCGCGGCATGGCCGAGGTCGGCCGGGTTGAGCTCCTTGATCCCCGTGACGATCTTGCCACCGGTCGCGCGGGCGAGCTTCTGGAGGTCGGACTCCTTGACCTGCTTCACCGCGTAGATCCCTTCCTTCGCGAGGTAGTGGAGGACGACGTCGTCGATCCCCTTCTGGCAGACGACCACGTTCGCGCCGGCCGCCTTGATCGCGGCGACCATCCCGCGGAACGTCTTCTCTTCCTCGTCGAGGAAGCTCTGGATCTGGGACGGGTTCTTGATGTTGATCTTGCTCTCGATCTCGGTCTTCTTGATCTCGAGGGCGGAGTTCAGAAGCGCGATCTTCGCGCCCGAGACCTCCGAGGGCATCCGGGAGTGCCCGCGTTCCTTGTCGAGGATGATCCCCTCGATGAGCTCGGTGTCGGAGATCGTGCCGCCGTGGCGCTTCTCGACCTTGATCTGGTCGACGTCGCAGACGGTCTTGCCGCCCCGCTGCTCGGCGATCTTCTGGACCGCCTTCACGACGATGCGCGCGAGCTCGTCCCGCGAGCCGTAGACGCCCTTCGAGCCCATCGCGGTGATCGCGCAGTCGACGAGGACCGCGTCGTCCCCCGCCTTCACCGGTGTGCCGATCTCGGTGTCGAGGAGCCGCTGGGCCTCTTGGAGGGCGAGCTGGAATCCCCGGGTGATGACCGTCGGGTGGACGTTCTGCTCGAGCAGACTCTCGGCGCGCTTCAGGAGCTCGCCCGCGAGGACGACCGCGGTGGTCGTTCCGTCGCCGCACTGCTGGTCCTGGGTCTTTGCGACCTCGACCAGCATCTTGGCGGCCGGATGCTCGACGTCGATGTCCTTCAGTATCGTAACGCCGTCGTTCGTGATCGTGATGTCGCCCATCGAGTCGACGAGCATCTTGTCCATGCCGCGCGGACCGAGGGTCGTTCGCACCGTGTCCGCGACGGCCCGTGCCGCCGCGATGTTGTTCGCCGTCGCACCCTTGCCGCGTTCGCGCTCGGTTCCTTCCCTCAGGACGAGAATCGGAGTCCCCTGGAGCATCGTTTCACCGACTGCAGAATAATTGCGCTTCTATATAATACTGTCTCGCCCGCCGGGGGGAGCGGGGCGGCGATCCCGGGCGGGTGAGGGTTTGTGGGCCTTCCTAGGGGCGGGGCGGACCGCTCACGCCACGGTGGCGTCGGGAACCGCCGGGATCCGCTCGCCGTCCCAGCCGAAGAAGTGGACGTAGAGCGCGCTGTTGACGAGCAGCGCCGCGGCATACCCTACGAACGGCACCGCGACCGCGACGTCCTCGATCGCGAACCCCGAGAGGATCGTCGCCCCGCTCGCCGAGCCGATCCGGGCGGCCTCGTTCGTGCCGGCCCCCTCCGACCGGTCCTCGTGCGGCAGGCGCCCCATCAGCGCCGCGGTCTGGGCGGGCAGGGCGGCGACCCGGAGCGCGGGGAGAACGAGGTAGACCGCGAGCGCCCCGACGAACGGCAGGAACGGCATCACCACCGCGAGCGAAGCGGCGGTGAGCCGCGTGCCCACGATCGCCCGGACGAATCCGAACCGCCGGTCGAGCTGGGGCGCGAGAAGGATCGAGAACGTGCCGATCGCGCCGCTGAGTGCGGCCCATGTCGACATCTCGGATCGGGGGGTGTCGAAGACGAGCACGAAGAACGGGATCAGGAACGGCGTCAGCAGGCCCTGGGAGAAACCGTTCAGGACCCCGGTCGCGGTGAACCGTCGGATCACGCGTCGGCTCGACTCCGCGGGGCGTCGTCCGCGGGTCACCGGCCGGATCGGGACGAAGACCGCCACGACCAACGAGCCGAGCGAAAGGAGGAAGGCGAGGAGGAACAGTTCCTCGAGGCTCGCGCCCCCGCCGAGGAGGAGCCCGGCGGTCGCCGACAGGCTCGTGAAGAACGTGAAGAGACTGAACCACCGCGTCCGGTTCTCGGAGGGCACGAGGTCGCTCAGGATGGTCGTCTGAAGAGGGAACGCAGCTCCCCCGACCCCCCCGCCGGCCAGCGAACCGGTCGCGCTGAACCCTCCGAGGACCGAGGCGACGAACATCGTCGGGAGGTTCCACGGGAGGAGAAGAAGTCCTGCCGCGACCGGCAAGAGGCCGAGCGCGAGCAGGAACGCCGGCCGAAGGGCGACCCGGCTGCCGAGCCGCCCGAAAAGGAACGTGAAGGCTGCGGTCGCGAGCGCGCCGGCCGCGAAGACGCCCCCGAGGACGATCGTGCTCTCGTGGAGCTCCTTGAGGACGAGGTACGGGACGCCGAGGGTGACCATCCCGGCGGCGAGGCCCCTCAAGAGGCGGCTCGCGAGCAGGAACGCGAGCCCGTTCGTCCGGGGGTTCTGCGCGGGCTCCGACATCGAGAAACCGTCCCGAGCGTCGGCGCGCGCTCCCGCCGCCGAGGCCTTGGGGCGGCGAACGGGAGCTCCGGGTCCAGAAAAGGTATCGGCCCGGCGGCCGTCGTCCGATCCGCCCGGGGGGCCTTACGCCTTCGAGCGAGAGGTCCGGGTCCGGCCGCGGGGGGGCCCCGCCGCCTTCGGGCGCGACGCGAGCGCCGCGCGCGTCAAGGCCCGGAGCTCGAGGAGCTCGGTGTCGGAGAGCGGGAGACGTGGGGGCCGGACCCGCGCGGCGCCGAGCCCGAGGTCGGACTGGAGGGCCTTGATCTCCTGGACGAACTTCGGCCCGGTGTCCCGGCGCAGGAGCGGCAGGAACCACCGGTAGATCTCCCACGCCGCGTCCCGTTCGCCACGCTCGAGATGGCGGAAGAGGCGGACGGACTCTTCGGGGAACGCGTTCGCGAGACCGGCGACCCAGCCGACCGCGCCGGCCGCGACGCCCTCGAGGACGGCGTCGTCGAGGCCGACGGCGACCTCGACCCGCTCGCCGAGGAGGGCACGGATCGCCGCGATCCGGCGCACGTCCCCGCTCGACTCCTTCACCCCCGTGAGCGTCGGGAGCTCCTCCGCGAGCTCGAGCACTTCCTCGGGCGAGATGTCGGTGCCGTACGCCGCCGGGTTGTTGTAGAGCATCCCCGGGGCCTCGGTCGCCCGCAGCACGGCACGGAAGTGTTCGTGGGTCTCGCGCCGGTCCCCGCGGTAGACGTAGGGCGGGAGCACGAGGAGCCCGCTCGCGCCGGCGGAGACGGCGGACCGGGCGAGGCGTACCGCCTCCTCCGTGCGCGCGGCGCCGACCGCCGCGACGACCGGGACCCGGGGCCCGAGCGCGGAGGCGACGATCGTCACGAGCCGGACCCGCTCCTCGACCGAGAGCGAGGCCCCTTCCCCCAGGGAGCCGCCGACGACGATCGCGTCGACCCCGTCGGCCACGAGCCGCGTGGCGTGGTCGACCAGCGCCGGTCCGTCGACCTCGAGGTTCGGGCCGAACGGCGTCGTGACCGCGACCAGGATCCCTCTCCAGATCGACCGGGGTCGCGTCCGCGGAGCGCTCATCGTCCTCCCTGCCGCGGGCGGTCGGGCCCGGGGACCCGACGCGCGTCGGGCAGATAGGGTGTGGGGGAGAGCGCCGGGGGTCGGCCGAGGAGGAGGTCAACGAGCAGGCGGCCGGTGCCGAGCGAGGCCGTGATCCCGAGGCCCTCGTGGCCGGCGGCGACCCAGAGGTCGTCCTCGCCCGGCAGGGGGCCGATCCACGGCAAGTGGTCCGGGGTCGCCGGGCGGAGGCCGCTCCAGGCCCCGACCATCGTCCCCGAGCCGAGGAGGGGGGCAAAGTCGAGCGCGCGACGCCGCAGGCGCTCGGTGACGGCCGGGTCGACGCTCGTGTCCGTCGCCCCCGACTCGCGCGACGCACCCAGGAGCACGGTCCCGCCGGGTTCGGGCTGGGCGTTGAAGACCACGCTCACCGGGTCGGGCGCCCCGACGCTCTCGCGGTACCCGAGCTCGACCAGCTGGTGACGGATCCGCACCCCCGGGGCGGCGAGGCGGACGAGGGTCCCCTTGCGGGGGGCGATCGGGACGTGAGGGGAGAGCCGCGGCGCGTCGACCCCGGCGGCGTTCACGATGCGGCGCGCCCGCAGCCCGGGTCCCGAGACCGTCTCGATCGTCCCCGCGGCGATCCGCCGGACCGGCCGGTGGGCGAGGACGCGCGCCCCGTGAGCCTCGGCTCGGGCGAGGAGGGCTCGGGTCGCCTCCGCCGGCACGAGCACGGCATCCTCCGGCACGAGGAGGCCCCCCGCGAGGCCCCGGCGCAGGACCGGTTCCTCGCGGGCAAGGAACGGGGCGTCGACCATCTCCGCCGGTATCCCGTGGCGTCGCAGCCCGTCCCGCCGACCCTCCGCCCGTGCGAGGTCGTCCGGGGTCGCCGCGACCCAGAGCGTGCCGGCCGCGCGGTAGCCGACCGCCGCCGGTAGGGACGGAGCGAGCTCCTGCCAGAGCCGTTGGGAGTACCGTGCGAGGGCCAGTGCGGGCTCGGAGCGGTCGAGGGCGACCACGTGGCCCATCCCCGCCCCCGTCGTCCCTCCGGCCGGTTCGCCCGCCTCCACGACGACGACCGAGAGTCCCTCCCGGGCCGCCCAGTACGCGCACGACGCGCCGACGATCCCCGCGCCGACGATCCCGACCTCGAACGGTGCGTCGCTCACACGGGCCATCCCGACCGGAACGGGTCCGCGTCGTCGAAGAGGAGCTCGGCCTCGGCGGTCACGTACGCCGCGCCCGTGATCGAGGGCCGAACGCCGTCCGGACCGGGCTCCGCCGTCGCCTCGAAGACGGTACCGAGGATCCCCTCCTGGCGCCAGACGTCACCGAATTGAAGCGTCCCGTCGGCGACCTCGCAGGCGACCCGGGCGCTCGTGCCGGTCCCGCAGGGGGAGCGGTCGAACGCGTCGCCCGGACAGAGCACGAAGTTGCGGCTGTCGTTCGCCGGATCGAACGGCGGTCCCGAGACCTCCACGTGGTCGATCGGCGCCCCGCCGGCGCCGGTTACGCCCGCGGAACGCAGGGCGTCCCGGACGGCCCGGCAGAACGCCGTGAGACGCGGCGCGTTCTCCACGCGCAGCGCGCACGGCGCTTCGCGGACCAGGTAGAACCAGTTGCCGCCCCAGGCGACATCCCCGACGACCGTCCCGTGTCCGGGAACGGCGATCTCGACGGACCCCCGGGTGCGGTGGCTCGCGACGTTGCGGACGGTGACGCGACCGTCCCGGCGGAGCTCCGCCTCGACGGTCCCGACCGGTGTGTCGATCGTGTGGGATCCGGGGCCGATGCGGCCGAGGTAGGCGAGGGTCGCCACGAGGCCGATCGTGCCGTGGCCGCACATGCCGAGACCGCCCACGTTGTTGAAGAAGATCGCCCCCGCGGTGCGGCCGGGGTGGTCCGGGGGGACGAGCAGGGCGCCGACCAGGACGTCGGAGCCCCGGGGTTCGGTGACCACGGCGCGGCGGAAGTCGTCGTGCTCCCGAAGGAAGCGCTCCCGACGCACGGCGAGGGACCCTTCGCCGAGCGGCGGTGCGCCTTCGACGACCACGCGGGTCGGTTCGCCCGCCGTGTGCGAGTCGACCACCCGGACGCGCCGCACCGCTCGCTCCCCTCCGCCGGGCCGGCCGAGGGGCCGGGCCGCGGGCGGCAGGACGTCGGCCCGTGCCTTAGGGTTTCGCCCGCGGCGGGCGCTCCAGGACGCGGGCCATCGCGAAGAAGTCGGACGGGGGAAGCGTCTCGGGCCGGCGGGTCGCCCAGTCGTCGGGCCAGCCCGCGCGCTCGGCGAGCCGCCCCGCCGCCTCCCGGTCGCTCGCGACGCGGGGGAGCAGGTTCCCGAGCTGCTTGCGGCGCGAGGAAAACAGGGTGCGGACCATCGCCTCGAGGGCGGCGACCGACGGGACCGGGAGGTCGCCCGGCCGCGCGACATGGACGACCAGCCGGCTCTCGACCTCGGGACGGGGCGCGAACGCGTCGGGGCCGACGGTGCGGAACAACTGGACGTCGCCGTACAGGCGGGCCACGATCGACAACCGCCCGTATGCCTTCGACCCCGGGGCCGCCGCGAGGCGTTCCGCGACCTCGCGCTGGACGAGGGTGACGATCCGCGGGACCCGTCGTTCGAGGAGCCGCAGGAGGATCGGGGTCGCGACCGAGTAGGGGAGGTTCCCGACCGCGCAGTCGACGGACGGCAGCTCGACGTCGAGGGCGTCGCCGGTCACGACCCGCACCCGGGAGCCGAACGTCGTGCGGAGGAACCCCGCGAGCCGCGGGTCGCGCTCGACGACGGTGATCGGTGCGAGGCCGCGACGGACGAGCGCCGCCGTGAGCGCCCCGAGGCCGCCGCCGATCTCGAGCACCGGCCGGCCCGGCGACAGTTCGGTCAGCGCCGCCTCCGCGTCGGCGACGAACGGGTCGGTGAGGAACGATTGGCCCCAGACCTTCGAGGGGCGGACGCCGAGCGCCCGGAGAGCGGTGGCGACCTCCGCTGCCCCCTCGGGGACGCGGGCGACCGGAGGCGCCGGTCCGCTACGATTCGAGGACGAAGAGCCGGTACTTGTCGTCGACACCGCTCAGTTCCTGCTCGATACGCCCCGCGACGAGCCGCTCGGGGCTCTTCAGGTGCAGACGGGCCTCGATATCGGCAAAGCTCGCGAACGGCGAGCGCCGGCGTTCGTCGACGATCTGCTGCATCGTCTTCTTCCCGATGCCGGGCAGGAGCTCGAGGAGGTGGAACCGCCGCGAAACGGCCGGGGCCTCGTTGAAGAACCGCAGGAACCGCGTCGGATTGCCGCGCACGATCGCCTCGAGCGCGGTCGCGAGCTCGGTCCGCGCCGCGACCGTCAGCTCGTCGTAGGAGACCCGTCGCCGCACGTGGTCGACCGGCGGGGGGACGCCCGCGATCGGGACGAGCGGGACGCGCGTGCCCGCGACGAGCGGGACGTTCGGCCGCGGGATCAGCTCGAGGAGCTTGAGCTCGTCCTCACCGACCGCGAGGGCGATCGGTTCCCGGCGGAACCCGCGCTCGGTCTGCCGACCGGTCGGCAGGTAGTCGAGCACGTAGGCGTAGTTCTCCATGGGTTCCCCGACGACGGTTCATCGATGGTGCGCGACGATCTCGAGGAGGCGGGTGACCTGCTCCTCGTCCAGGGCCACCCGTTCCTTCGAGAAGAGCAGTCGGATCTCCTCGGGGTACTCCGGCATGCAGTCGGCGATCTTCACCGCGAGCCCCGCGTCGACGAACGGAAGCGTCCGCAGCTCCTCGATGAGCTTGTCGGTCGCCTCGCTCGTGAGCCGGGCGAACTGCTCCGCGTGCTGGTGCGCGAGCCCGGCCTCGCGCGGCAACGTGCGGCGGGCGGCCTCTTCCGTGAGGAGGTCCCTCACCCGGGCGAGGGAGACCGGATCAGGCATCGCTCCTCGGGGTCCCGCCGGCGGGGATGAGGTGGACGGGCGTCGCAATGAGCTCCTTGCGCTTGCCCCCGTCGAGGAACTCGATGCGGTAGGCCCGACCGCGCTTCCCGACAACGGTGCAGGTGCGGCCTTGGTAGCGCGGGTGCGGCTGGCCGTGCGGGTCGGACGGCTCGATGCGGACCATCACTTTCTGCCCGACGGCGAACTCCCGCAGGAACCGGGTCACGGGCGGAAGCCCGCGCTCCCGGGCCTCCTTGGTGAACGTCCCGCGCGAGCGCGAACGGAACCCCTTCGAACTCTTGACCATCGATCTTCTCCTTTACCCTTCGGAATCGTGGATCTCCAGCACGTCGAGGAACTCGACCTTCAGCGGCGCTCCGACCAGGCCCGCGAGGCTTGGTTCGGTACGTCCTCCATCTCCCTCGACCCACTCCTTGACGTACGTGCCGGCTTCGGTCCTGATCTCGAGCGTGAACCGGCCGTCGCTCGCCTCCGCGACTCGGGCAGCGACGACCCGACGCGTGCGCACGCGGTCGGAGCGCCGGTGCGCGACGCGCGTGGGCGTGCGCTGGGCGATCGCTCGACCGAGCGCGAGGAGAAGCGCCTCATTAACTTTTGCCACCGGGACCGTCCCCTCGACCCCCACGCGGTAGCTCTTCTGCGGAGCCGCCTCCTTCACGCGGACAACGTCCCGGGCGTTCGCCGGGGCGAGGTCGAGGACCTCGACGCGCCCCGCGGCGTCCCGGGCGAGGGCCGCCGCGAGGGCGCCGAGGTCGAGCGACCGCACGTGCGGACGCACGACCTCGAGGACGAACGGGCGGCCCCGGCCGAGCATCCGCGCGTCGATGTCCTCGCGGCCCATCCCGTGGAAGCGGCTTCCGCCCTCGGCGCCGGTCGCCGCGAGGAACGGGGCGGCGACGATCTCCTCGACGCTCGTCGGGTAGGTCTTCCCCGTCCCGCCGCAGGCATCGCACCCCCGCCCCCGGCACCGTCGGCACGGCCAGCGGGTCTGGGGAAGCGTTCGGTCGAGCTTGCGGTAGCGCCCTTGGACGTAGACCGGAAGGACCGTCAGCTCGACCCGGCCGACGGGCAGGTCAGCGAGGAAGACGAGGTCGGGGTCGTCCGGTCCCCCCGAGGCCCCGGTCCGATTCTCGAGGAGCTTGCCGAGCTCGCGGTTGAACGCCGAGCGGATGCTCTCGCCCCACTCGGTCCCGACCTCCGTCCAGAGCGCCTCCTCGCGCGCGAGGCGCTCGGGGTCCCACCGGGAGCCGCACGTGAAGCGGTGCCACTCGAACCCTTCGGCGGCCCGGACCGACCGGTCGGCCCAGGTCCCGAGCCGCGCGAAGACGCCCCCGCAGACCGAGCAGTCATCGTCGGCCGCCGGCGGGACGCCGCCGATCGCGGCGACGAGGCGGTCGGCCCGCTCGGGGTTCGTGAGCCCGTGCCCAAGACGTCCGAAGAGCCGACCGAAGCACTCGCGGCAGAGCGGACGGCCGACCGCCCGCCGGGCCACGTCTAGCGCCGCGCCGTCGGGAGCGAACGTCGTCGCGAGCGCCACGACCGTCGGACCCGCGCCGCGGCTAAAGCTTCGCGGCCCCGTCTCCGATGGCGCGCGAACCTTTTACGAGGGCGTTCCGTTCCCCCCGAGAGGCCCACGACGTGTCGATCACCGAGGCGGAGCTCACCCGGGCGATCGAGAGGACCCTGGTCGCGGCCGGAAAGATGCCCCCGACCGAGGCCCGACCGACCGCGCGGATGGTGCTCGGCTACTTCGGCGCCGACGACAGCGTGCTCGACAACAAGCTCTCGAGCGAGGACCGGGACCGGTTCTACCAGCTCGAGGAGGAGGGTCTCCTCACGAGCGAGGAGGAGGACGCGACCGTCTCTCGAGGGAAGACCTGGAGGATCCACTACTGGCTGCTCAAGAAGGCCCGGATCCGCGATGTCGGTCAGACGGGCGAGGCTCCCCCGCCCGACGGCGCCGAGGCGATCTACCGGTCGATCGGCGAGGCCGCCTGGAACCGCAAGGCCGAGCCGCCCGCGTCGCCGGCGCCCGACCCGGGACCTAGCGGGCCCGGGGCGGCGAGCGGCCGGGCGCGAACCGGCCCGACCCCTTGAGCAGCGCCGGGTACTCCGACGACTGGATGACGGCCCGAACGTGTTCGATCGCCGCGAAGGCGAAGCCGATCGCGACCACGAGGGCGAGGAAGCTCGCGACGTTGGCCTCGACCCCCGAGACGCCGACGAGCAGGAGGATCGCGGCGAGCGACGCGAGGGCGTTGAACGCGGAGTGCATCGCGACCGCGAGCAGGTAGTAGGCGCCGGTGCCCGGGCCCCGTACGCCGAAGCGCGACCGGGCGTAGCCGTAGCCGAACATCCCGGTCGAGCTCCCGTGGAGGAGCACGCTCGAGACGCTGCGGACGAGGATCAGCACGATCCCCGCCGCGAGCCCCCCCGCGAAGAACGCGCCGACCCCGTAGAGGAACGTCTCGAAGAAGCCGAAGCCGAGGCCGACCGACGCGCCGAACGTCGGACCGTCGGCGAGGAGGGTCAACCGGCGGCGGTTCGCGACGACCCCGGAGCCCTTGAGGGCCTCCTCGACGAACGGCGCGACGACGAGGACCAGGAAGAAGACGCCGAGCGGCGAGTTCCCGTTCAGGAAGACGAACTCGGGAGCCGGGTAGCTCTGGCTGACCGCGGTCCCGAGCCCGACGATGATCGCCTCGAGGAACCCGGCCGTGAGGGTGGCAAAGAGCGCGCCGTAGGCGAACGCGCCCAGGACCGGCCCCCACCCTTCCGTCCGGTACCGCTCCGTCCGGCGGATCCACGCGACGTAGACGAGCGCCGGAACGAGCGACGCCAGGACGAGGGTCGCCAGGTCGAGCGCTTCCCCCGTGACGCTCAGGTCCCTCCTCCCGGACGGGGGTACCGGTAGAACCCCTCCCCCGTCTTGCGGCCGAGCTTTTTCGCGGCGACCATCGTCCGCAGGAGGGGGCAGGCGCGGTAGCGGCTGTCGCGGTACCCGTCCCACATCGCATCGAGGATCGCGAGGGCCGTGTCGATCCCGACCAGGTCGAGGAGCTCGAACGGTCCCATCGGGTGGTGGAATCCGAGCCGGTACGCCGCATCGATGTCGTCCCGGGTCGCGACCCCTTCGTAGAGCATCCACGCCGCCTCGTTCACGAGGACCGCGAGCGCTCGGGTCGTGACGAACCCGGGGGAATCCTTCGACGCCACGACGGTCTTTCCGAGGGAGGTCGCGAATTCTCGCGCCGCCTCGACGACCTCGGGTCGGGTCGTGAGGCCGGGGATCAGCTCGACAAGCGCCATCTGGAGGACGGGGTTGAAGAAGTGGATCCCGACGAGGCGGCCGGGGTCCTTGAGGTCCTGGGCGATCGACGTGATCGGCAGGGACGAGGTGTTCGACGCGAGGAGGGCGTGCGCGCTCGCGACCGACTCGAGCTCGGAGAAGATCCGGCGCTTGAGCGCGAGGTCCTCGGGCGCGGCCTCGATCACGACGTCCGCGCTGTCGGCGCGCCGGATCCCGAGGCCGACGTCGATCCTCGGGACCGCCGCGTCGCGGTCGCCGGCCCCGACCGATCCCCGCTCCACCGCCCGGTCGAGGGCACGAGCGGCGTTCGCGAGGCCCCGGCGCGCGAGCTCCTCGTTCACGTCCGCGAGGGTGACGGGGTAGCCGGCGAGGGCGCACTGGGCGGCGATGCCGCTGCCCATGATGCCGGCGCCGAGGACGAAGACGCGGTGGCGCACCGAGGCGCGCGGGTCGCTCCCCTCCGGGATCGGGAGGGTCGGCTCCGTCACGGCACCTCCGCGACCGGGACCGGGGTCCGGGTCCCGTCGAGGTACTCGCAGGTCCGGCAGAGGCCGCCCGCCGAAGGCTCGCCGCACGACCGGCACGGGGTCGGCGTCCCGGCCTCCTCGGCCAGGAACCGCGTGACCAGGCGCTCGTGCGTGCGCAGGAGCGCCTGCCGGGTCCCCGGCTGGGCCTCTTCGAGCTGCCAGACGATCTCCCGGAAGAGGTTGCGGGACGCCCGACCGGCGTGGGGGCACTCCCCGTGGTCGAACGGGAGGCGCTCGAGCCGGGCGAAGAGGTAGACCTCGCGCTCGGGCACGCCGGCGAGCGGCGCGACGCGCGGCACGAGGCCGGCGTGTCGGGTCCGGTGCGGCGCCATGCGGACCAGGCGGTCGAGGTCGCCGCGAACGAGGTTCATGAGGACCGTCTGCGCGAGGTCATCCAAATTGAAGCCCAACACGAGTGCATCGGCCCCGACCGCACGGGCCGCCCGGTTGAGGAGGCCGCGGCGCCAGACCCCGCAGAACGAACAGGGAACGGTCGTCGGGAGCCGGCGCGCGGTGAGGTCGATCGTCGTCCCGAGTTCTTCGCGTGCCCGGACCACCCGGTGCTCGATCCCCAAGCGCTCGCACAGGGCCGCGGCGGCCGCGAGACCGTGCGACCGGTACCCCTCGATCCCCTCGTCGACGCTGACGGCCACGACCCGAACCGTGGGCCGGCGGGAGAAGTACCGGGCGACGAGGGCGAGCGCGACCGCGGAGTCCTTGCCGCCCGAGAGCGCGACCGCGACGGTCCCCTTCGCGAAGCGGGGAAGCTGCCGGTGCATCTCCCGTCGCGCCCGCTCCCGAACGGAGTCGCAGAAGTGGACCGCGCACGCGTGCGCCCCCCGGTACGGCTGGTCGACGACCGCCGGCTCGGCACAGCGAGAACAGCGCACGAGGTCGTCAACCCCGACGCCCTATTTGAGGAGAGACCGGAGCCCACCCTTCCACTGGGCACATACGATTATTAGGCAAACTCCGGCCAAACTGCCTTCGATGGCATCGTCGACTTCTTTCTCGCGGTCCTCGGCCGTGCTCCGGCGAACTCGCGGTCCCCCCGGCGGACCGGGCGGGCCGGGCGGAGCGGGCGGGTTCAGCGTCCCGGATCTCGTCGAGCGCTTCCAGCGCATGCTCCAGGCGCAGGAACGCAGTCCCTGCACCGTGAAGCAGTACGGGCACATCGCCCGGACGTTCCTGTCGTTCGCGCAGAAGCCGCTCGACGAGGTAACGCTCCGCGACCTCGAGGCGTTCCGCGAGTACCTCGTCCTCCAGCGGCACTACTCGAAGAACTCGGTCTACACGACCGTGCGAGGCCTGACCTGCCTCTTCCGCAGCTTCGGCTACTCGGTCGCGGACCAGCTCGAGCCGCCCCGTCGTCCCGAGCGGTTGCCGCGATACCTCACGGAGGAGGAGATGCACCGCCTCTTCGAGGCGGTGACGGAGTCGCCCCGGGACAACGCGATCGTTCACGTCCTCGCGTTCGTCGGGCTAAGGGTCGGCGAGCTCTGCCACCTCCAGCTCGAGGACATCGAGTTCGAGCGCAACATCCTCCACGTCCGATCGGGCAAGGGCGACAAGGACCGCGAGGTCGTGCTCGAGGACCGCACGCGCGCCGCGATCGACCGCTACCTCGCGGACCGCACGATCTCGGGTGCGTCGAGCCTGCGGCTGTTTCCCGTGGGGTCGGTGACCGTCGAGCGGATCGTCCGGCGCGCCGCCCAGCGGGCCGGGATCCCACGGCGCGTGACGCCGCACATGCTTCGGCACACGCTCGCGACCGCGCTCCTGTCCCGAGGTTGTGATATACGCTACATCCAGAAGCTGCTCGGCCACGCGTCGGTCGCCACGACGCAGATCTACACGCACGTCGACACGCAGGCCTTGCGCGACGCCTACCAGAGGGCGAAGCCTCAGTACTGACCAACGGCTATAATCGGATGGCGCCCTCCGAGGGCCCGTGACGATCGACCGGGCCGACGTGCTCGTCCTGGGGGCCGGCATCGCCGGGTGCGCGCTGGCCTACCACCTCGCGGCCCGCCGGGTGGGCCGGGTCGTGGTCGTCGACCCCCGGACGACCGCGGCGGGCGCGACCGGCCGGGCCGCCGGCATCGTCACGGAACAGCTGTGGAACCGGTTCGATGTCGAGGTCACCCGCGACTCGAAGGCCGAGTACGCGTCCCTCGCCGCCCGGCACGACCCGTCGGCGTACTCGGTCAACGGCTTCGCCCGGTGGACCCGGGAGGAGACCGCGGTCGAACCGGTGCGCCGGGCGGTCCACCGCCTTCGGCAGTGGGGCGTCCGCGTCTCCGAGGTCGACGCCGAGGCGCTCGAGCGGCACGTGCCGTGGGGGCGGTTCGACGGCGTTCGGGCCGCGATCCTCGGAGCGGACGACGCCGTCGTCACGCCGAGCACGATGGCGGAGATCTACGCCGAGTCCGCCCGGGGTTCCGAGGTCGACTTCTGGCTGGGCGTCCCGTTCGACCCACCGGTACGTGACGGAGGGGCCTGGACGCTCCGGGTCTCGGGGCGGTCGGTACGGTCTCCCCGGTGCGTCCTCGCTGCCGGGGCCTGGTCGAAGCGGCTGAGCCACGCTCTGGGGCGCCCACTCCCGCTCGTGCCGTACCGGACCCAGGCGGCCGTGCTGAAGCCCTCGGCTCCGGCCCCTTTGTTCCCCTCGGTCCACGACATCGACCGGGACGTTTACGTACGGCCGGAGTCGAACGGCCGCATTCTCGCCGGCGATGGTACTCAGCTCGTCGAGGTCGACCCCGAGCGGTTCAACTCCGGCGGAGATCCCGAGTTCGTGGAACACCTCGCCCAGACGTTCGAGGAGCGCCTTCCGGGCTGGGCCGACGCCGAGCTCGTCCGTGCGTGGGCCGGCGTCTGCGTGTCGACACCGGACCGCCGCCCGCTGGTCGGCGCGGTCCCCGGAGCCACCGGGTTGTACGCGATGACCGGGTTCAACGGTTTCGGTGTCATGCGCGCGGGTGGCGTCGCCCGACGGCTCGCGGCCCTTCTGTCGGTCGGCGACGGTCCCTCCTCGGAGCGGGAGGCGCTCGAGGCCGTCGACCCCGGCCGGTTCCCGATCCCGTACCCGGAGTTCCGTCCGCGGCCCGGGTTCACGCTCGAGGCCGGCGATGACCCTCGCTTCTGACGCGCGGGCGATTCTGCGAGCGGGGGTCCGCGCGGTCGACCCCGGCCGGGCGGTGCGCCGGGAACTCTTCGTCGGGGGAGCCCGGGTCCGCCTCGGACATCGCTTGCTTCGGCTCGAGACCGGCGGGCGCCTTCGGTTCGTCGCGATCGGCAAGGCGGCCGGCCCGATGCTTGATGCGGCCCTCTCGGTCGCCCGAGGAACGGCGGAGGGGATCGCGGTCGCACCCCGGGGCTATCCGGCGCCCCGGATAGGGGGGCGGGTCGCCTTCGGGGAGCATCCGGTGCCGGGCGAGGGGAGCTTCGCGGCGGGAGCGAAGCTTCTCGACGTCGTCAGGCGTCTCGAACCGTCCGACCTCCTTGTCGTCCTGCTCTCGGGAGGAGGGTCCGCGACCGCGGAGGTGGCGGCGGAAGGCCTCACCCCGGGGGACCTTGGACGTACGACGGAGCTCCTCCTCGGTTCCGGGGCCCCGATCGGGGAGATGAACACGATCCGTCGCCATCTCTCGAAGCTCAAAGGGGGACAACTCGCCGCGGCGCGGGGCTGCCGGGCCTACGGAACGCTCGCGATCAGCGACGTCGTCGGGGACGCCCCCGAGGACATCGCTTCCGGCCCGACCGTACCGGACCCCTCAACGTTCGCCGACGCGATCGCCGTCCTCCGCCGGTACGGCTTCGCGGACCGATTGCCCCGGAGGGTCCTCGACCGCTTGCGCGACGGGGCCGCGGGGCAGCATCCCGAAACGCCGAAGCCCGGCGATCGTCGCCTTACGGGAGCGCCGTTCGTGCTCGGCGCGACGAACCGCATCGCGCTCGTCGCCGCGGCCGCCGAGGCGCGGCGCCGCGGATACTCGACGTCGGTCGTGCCGCGACCGGTGACGGGGGAGACGGCGGCGGCGGCGGTGCGCTTCGCGAGGATGCTCGTCGCTCCGAGGGCGATGCACCGGGCGGGCTCCGTCGCGCTCCTTGCCGGCGGCGAGACGACCGTGACGCTCGGCCCGCACCCCGGCCGGGGGGGACGCAACCAGGAGTTCGCGATCACCGCCGCCCGGCCGATCGCGGGCCGGGACGCTCTCGTCCTCTCCGCCGGCAGCGACGGGATCGACGGACCGACCGACGCGGCCGGCGGTTGGGTCGATGGCCGGTCCTGGGCCGAGGCGACCCGCCGCGGTGTCGACCTCGAGAAAGCCCGCTCGACCCACTCCGCCTACGCGGCGCTCGACCGGCTCGGTACCCTTCTCAAGACCGGGGCGACCGGCACGAACGTCATGGACCTCCACGTCGGGCTCGGCCGGGCGGCGCCTGCCGATCGCGCGCGGTACGAGATGGCCGGCCGCGAGGAGGTCGTGAGGGGCCCCGAGCACTGGGAGTTCCCGGCCCCTCACGGCCGGTTCTCGGCGTCCCAGCTCGCTTGGTTCGAACGGAGCGGGGTCGGGTTCCGGGCGTTCGGTCCGGCTCCCAAGCATGGCCGCCCGTACTGGGACGCCCTCGTGCCGTTCGAGGCGGACGACCCGCGGTCGGGGCCGCGTCCGCGGGCCAAGCGCCGCTAGTCCGGATAGGGAAGGAAGTAGTCCGCCGCGTGCGGGTCCTTCCAGTCGACGTAGACCGTCTTCAACTGGAGGTAGTCGCGCACGCCCCAGACGGTCCCCTCCCCGCCGAGCCCGCTCTGGCGGAAACCGGCGTGGTAGCCCTGGGGGCTCTCGGGGCCGACGCGGTTGACGTAGGTCTCCCCGAAGCGGATCTCGCGGATCGCCTTCTCGGCGAGGGCGAGGTCGCGCGTGAAGACGTAGCTCGAGAGCCCGTAGCGGCTCTCGTTGGCCCGCCGGATCGCTTCGTCCCAGTCGCGGTAGGTGAGGAGCGGGAGCACGGGGCCGAAGACCTCCTCGCGCGCGACGGGGTTGCCGTCCTCCACCTCGCCGAGGACGGTCGGAAGGTAGTACGCGCCGCGTTCGTAGGCGGCTCCCTTCGGAGGCCCCCCGCCGACCACGACCTTCGCCCCCCCGTCGACGGCGGCCACGACGTCCTTCGCGACCGAGTCGCGGGCCGAAAGCGAGTAGAGCGGGCCCATGTCCACACCGCCGCCGAGGCCCGGGCCGACACGCAGCCTCGCGACCAGCGCGGCGACCTTCTGGCGGAACGGTTCGGCGACCGCGCGGTCGACGTAGCAGCGCTCCGCGGCGATGCACGCCTGGCCGGCGTTCCAGTACCGCGCCCAGACGGTCGCGCGCGCCGCCCAGTCGAGGTCGGCGTCCCGGTGCACGAGGACCGGGGCCTTGCCGCCGAGCTCGAGGAGGCACTTGACGACCCCCGGGGCGGCCTGGCGCAGGACCTCGACGCCGCTCGCGGTCGATCCGGTAAGGGTGACCGTGCTGCACGCGGGGTGCTGGAGGAGCGCGGGCCCGACCTCGGCGCCCGCACCGGGCACGACGTTGAGGACCCCGGGCGGAAGTCCGGCGTCGCGCAGCACCTCCGCGATCAGGAGGGAGGAGAGCGGCGTGTTGCTCGACGGCTTCAGCACCAGCGTGTTCCCGCCGAGGAGCGCGGGCGCGATCTTCCGGGTGACGGTGGCGGCGGGGAAATTCCAGGGCGTGATCCCGACCACGACCCCGCGCGGCACCCACACGAGCCGGACGGTCTCACCGGCCGGGAGCCCCGCGACCTCCTCGCCCGAGAGCGTCCTCGCGAACGCCGCGTAGTAGTCGAAGTTGTCGGCCGCCCCGTCGACCTCCGAGCGGCTCTCGTAGAGCACCTTGCCCATCTCGCGGGTGACGAGCCGCGCGAGCTCCTCCTTCCTCGCCCGGAGGCCCTCGGCCGCCCGGAGGAGGATCTTCGCGCGGGCCGCGGCGCCGACCGCCTCCCACTTCGGTTGCGCGGCCGCGCAAGAGTCCATCGCGGCCCGCGCGTCGTCCCGGCTTCCCCGGGCGACCTTTCCGACGGGCGAACCGTCGGCCGGGTCGACGACGTCGAGCGTCGGTCGGTCGCCGGGCGGGACGATCGCGTTGTCGAGGAAGAGACCGTGGGTACCCGAGGCCGGCATGGAGGCCCGAGACCCCCGGGACCTATACCGTTGAGGGCAGGTCACTCCGCGCGCCGCACGCGTTCGAGCTTCTCGAGGAACTCGACGCCTTCGCCGCTCGTCATAGGTCGGCCGTCGTCCCGGACGAGCGGAAGACCGGCCGACCCGCACGCCTCGGTGGGGGTCTTGCCGTCGAGGAGCGCGCGGAGCGCGACGAGCTCCCGGCGCCCGAACCCTATCGCGGCGAGCTCGAACTCGTCGAACGCCTCGAACGCCACGGGGCAGACGACGCGGGCGAGGCGGGCGATCTCGGCCGCGTAGAGGCGGATCTCCTCCTGGGCGTGCGGGTCGAGGCGGAGTCGCAGGAAGTGGAAGAGGTTCCAGAGGTTCGTCTTCCAGTACCACTGCGTGTAGTAGGCGACCGGGAGGACGAGGCGTGCGGTCTCCCGCGCCACCCCGTCGGCGAGGGCGCGCGAGTAGGTGGCGTAGGCGTCCTGGGAGACCCGGTCGAGGTCGGACCGGAACCGCTCGACCGCCTCCGGGGGCAGCGGATCGCCGCGGCCCTGGCGGTTGCGCGTCGACTGGTGGCGGACCTCCTCGGGCGGGGGGACCTCGTACTCGTCCGGAACGATGGAATACCTTGCCGAATACTCGTTGAAGGAGCCGCTGCGATGGCGGATGAACTGCCGGGCGACGAAGATCGGCAACCGGACGAGAAACTTGTACTCCACCATCTCGAACGGGGTGGTGTGCCGGTGGCGCAGGAGGTACCGGACGAGTCCCCGGTCGTCCCGGACGCTCTTCGTGCCCTGGCCGTACGACACCCGTGCCGCCTGGACGATCGCGGCGTCGTTGCCCATGTAATCGACGAGAGCGACGAACCCGTGGGTGAGGACCGGGCGCCGCACGCCGATCAACCGGTCGGCCTCGGGAACGACGGGTCGGACCATCGGTCGCTCCTCCGCGTCCATGGCACCGTGGGGAGGCGGTGGGCCCAATAAAGTCGATGCGAGCGACCGGGCCTTCGAACGCGGTCGGCCGGGGGTCTCCCGCCGTCGATCCCGGGCCGGTGGGGAGCGGGCGCCCTCTCCTGCGCAGACCCTCGAAACCCTTAGGTCGGGGATGGGCTCGGGAGAGCCTCGAGGCCCCGACCGTGGACCGGATCTTCGTCGGCATCGCGTGGCCGTACTCGAACGGCCCGTTCCACCTCGGCCACCTCGCGGGCGCGTACCTGCCGGGCGACACGTTCGCCCGGTACCATCGCCTGCGCGGGCACGAGGTGCTGATGGTGTCGGGCTCCGACATGCACGGCACGCCGGCGCTCGTCACGGCGGAGAAGGAGGGTGTCGGCCCGCAGGAGATCGCCGAGCGGTACCACGCGGTGAACCGGGCGGCGTTCGAGAAGCTCGGATTCTCCTACGACCTCTACACGCACACCCACACGATCGTCCACGAGCGGACGGTCCAGCAGCTGTTCCTCGCCCTCCTCGAGAACGGCTACGTGCGCCGCCGGACGGAGGAAGGACCGTACTGCCCGAAGCACCGGCGATTCCTCCCCGACCGCTACCTCGTCGGGACCTGCCCGCACTGCGGGTTCGACTCGGCGCGGGGCGACGAGTGCGACCAGTGCGGTCGCCCGCTCGAGCCCCGGCAGCTCGGCGCGCCCCGGTGCGCCCTGTGCGGCACCCCCGCCGAGTTCCGTCCCTCCGAGCACTTCTACCTCGAGCTCGACCGCCTGCAGCCGAAGCTCGCCGAGTTCCTGGGCGGCCGCGCCCACTGGCGACCCGGGACCCTGCGCGTGGCCCAGAACTTCCTCACCGAGGGGCTCCACCCGACGCCGATCACCCGGGACCTCGACTGGGGCGTGCCGATCCCGCTCGACGGCTACGAGACGAAGCGGTTCTACGTCTGGTTCGACGCGGTCACCGGGTACCTCTCGGCGTCGAAGGAGTGGGCGATCCGGACGGGGGACCCGAACGCCTGGCGGCGGTTCTGGGACGCGACCGAGCCCGTCCGGCAGTACTACTTCGTGGGGAAGGACAACAAGTTCCATCACACCATCATCTGGCCCGGGATGCTCCTCGGAGCGGGGGGGTACGCGCTCCCGTACGACGTCCCGGCGAACGAGTGGCTGCGCGTCCAAGGCAGCAAGCTCTCGAAGTCGCGTACCGAGGACCAAGCGGCGTTCATCCCCTCGCTGCTCGAGAAGTACCCGCCCGACGTCATCCGGTTCTACGCGACCGCGCTCGCCCCCCAGAACCACGACACCGACCTCGACTGGGAGGAGTTCCGCAAGCTGTCGGAAGAGGTCCTCGCGAACCAGTACGGCAACCTCGTCCAGCGGACGCTCGTCCTCGTGCGCGACCGGTACGGGGGCCGGATCCCGCCCCCACCGATCGGTTGGCGAAACGACGCTCCCGGGGGCGCCGGCGCCGAGATCGCGTCCGCCCACGAGCGGATCGGCCGGGAGTACGAGCTCGTCCACCTCAAGGAGGCCCTCGACCTGACCCTGGCCCAGGTCCGCGACGCGAACCGCCGGTTCCAAGAGGCGAAGCCGTGGAGGGCGGAGGAGCCCCGTCGCGCCGAGATCGCGTACGAGATGACATGGTGGCTGAAGGCGATCGCGACGTGGCTGGCCCCGGTCCTCCCGTTCTCGAGCGCGGACGTCTACCGGATGCTCGGGTATCCGCAGGCGCCCTCGCCGGGCGACTGGGACCGGGTGCTCCTACCTCCCCCGCCGGGCCAGGCGCTCGGCGAGGTTCGCCCCCTCTTTCCGCGTCCGGCGGCCCCCGGCGCTGCCGCGCCGGCGACGGCCCCACCCCCTCTGGCCGCCCCCCCGTCGGCCGCGACGGGCGCGACGGCCCTCTCGATCCGGGCCGGCACGATCCGGAGCGTGAACGACCACCCGGCCGCGGACCGCCTCTACGTCCTTGAGGTCGACATCGGCGAGAAGGTCCCTCGCACCGTCGTCGCCGGCCTGAAGACCTCGTACGCGCCGGCCGAGCTCGTCGGCAAGCGGGTCGCGTTCCTTGCGAACCTGGTCCCCCGAACGATCCGCAGGATGACGTCCCAGGGCATGGTGCTCGCCGCCGACCACGGAGAGCGCGCGGTCCTCCTCGAGCCCCCCGAAGGGGTCGCCACCGGCGCGCCCGTCACGGGGGCCCGCGTCGACGACCGAACGGTCTCCTACGAGGAGTTCGCCGCCATCCCCCTCGTGGTCGGCCGGGTCGGTGCGCCGCTGCCGGGCGGGGGATGCCGTGTCGACATCGGCGGTCGGAGCGTGACCGTGAGCGGGGACTGGTCGGTGGGCACCCGAGCGGTCGTTCGGCTCGCGCGGGCGGACGCGGAGGTCGGCGAGCTCCTCGCGTTCGGACCGGGGCTCCCGGTGCGCCCGTCGGCGGAGGTTCCGCCCGGGGCCAAGGTCCGATGACGGGGACCGTCCGATTGGACCTCCACGTTCACTCGGCCCACTCTCCCGACTCCTCGCTCCGGCTCGAGGAGATCGTCGACCACCTTCCCGAGGCGGGTCTCCGGGGCTTTGCGCTCACCGACCACAACACGGTCGCGGGACACCGGGAGCTCGCCCTCCTCGCGGCGCGTCATCCGGAGCTCTTCCTCGTCCCCGGTGTCGAGGTTTCGACCCTCGAAGGACACCTTCTCGTCTACGGGGTGGGGGAGCTTCCCCCGATCCACCGGTCGGTGACCGAGACGATCGCGTGGGTCCGGGAGCACGGCGGGATCCCGGTCCTGGCCCATCCGTTCCGGCTCTCCCACGGTGTCGGTCGGGCGGTCGCGAGGGAAGCGCGCGTGCCGGCGGTCGAGAGCGTCAACGGTCACAACTCGGCCCGGGCGAACGCGAACGCCCGGAGCGTGGCCGCGCACCGAAAGCTCGGGGCCACCGGCGGGAGCGACGCCCACGTCGCCCGGGACATCGGTCGCGCGTACACCGATTTTCCCGGCTCCGCCTCCACCCCCCGAGAGCTCCTCGACGCGCTCGCCTCCGGTCTCACTTCGGCCGGCGGTCGGTCGCTGACCTGGTCCGGGCGACTCCGGGTCGGCGCACGGACGCTCGCGCGACTCGCGCGCCGCGGATTCCGACCGATCTAGTCGGTGCGGGCTAGGACGGTCGGCCCCCGTCGGCTCCCCTTCCGGATCGCAGGGCGTTGGTCCGGGGCTCCCGCCCTCCTCTCGGGAGGGCGTTCGTCCCGATCCGGTCGAACGGCCGCCCCCGCGCGGCGTTCCGGGGACCGCCTCCCATCCTGAGGGCTTTAAGCCCCCCACCCATCGGGGCCCCCGCGCCGAGGTGGCAGAATGGTTAATGCGACGGACTGCAGATCCGTTTCCTGGGGGTTCGATTCCCTCCCTCGGCTTCGGCCCACGTGACGATCCGGTGGGTCCCCCGGAGCCCGCTCTTGGTCTCCTTCCCGCCCCACGACCCCCGGGGCACGACATCCGTGCGGTCCGGGCCTCGAGGCGGACGGCAGCCGCGGGAGCGGTCCGCTCGCGATTTCCGCCCTGCTCCCACGGACCCCCGGTCCGTAGCGACCGTAGACCGGGGGACGATCCCGGGCAAGGGAACCGAGGGCCGCTTCCGGGCGGACTCGAGGACCGCTCCGCCCGCGGCTTTCCCGGAGGTGGCTCTCGGGCCGCGTTCGCCGCGTCCCACCACGAACGTAAAAAGGCGCGACCGGATCGTTCGGCCGAGGTACCACGTATGGCCGGACGGCCCCCGGCGCCTTCCGAGAGTCTGGGACCCGACCCCGAGAACGAGACGGACGAGCTCGAGTCGATCCGGGCGCGAATGCGTTCCGAGATCCTCGCCGCCCGCAACGCTCCCGCGGCGCCCCCGGCTCCGCCCGTGCACCCGACCGACCTGACCGCCGCCACGTTCGACCGATTCCTCGCCGACCACGAACGGGTGGTGATCGACGTCTGGGCCCCGTGGTGCGGTCCCTGCCGTGCCTTCTCGCCGATCCTCGACGCCCTGGCCACGTCGCTCGCTCCGACGGTCCAGTTCGGCAAGGTCAACTCGGACGCCGAGCCGGGGATCGCCGGACGCTTCGGCGTGACGGGGATCCCGACGGTGCTCAGCTTCCGCCGGTCGAAGCTGGTCGACCGCTTTTCGGGAGCGTACCCGAAGGATGTCGTCGAGACGCGGCTCCGCCGCTTCCTCGAGCTCCCCGGGCGCTGAGAGGACGGGCCGCGCCCGGCGTCACCGGCGTCGGAGCGGCTCGGGCACTCCAACGGGCGGTCAGAGCGCCCGGGACCCGCGGCCCCGCCGCGGAGCGCCGGGGGACTTCACGACGAGCACCGAGCAGCGCGCGTGATGCAGGATGCCGTCCGAGACGCTCCCGAGGAAGAACCGCCCCGCGTCGGAGAGCCCCCGGGAGCCCACGACGATCAGGCTCGGCGGGTGCTTCTCGGCGTGGTCGAGGATCTGGTCGACCGGGTCCCCCTCGAGGAGGGTCGTCTCGACCCGGACCGGGCCGCCCTGCTCGATCTTGAGCTTCGCCTCGGCGAGCATCCGACGCGCCGCTTCGATCGTCTCGGCGACCGAGTCGCCCGGCGGCATCTCGACGCCGTAGGCGGCGGCGATGACCGGGATCACGCAGACGAGGGAGAGGGTGGCCCCGGCAGTGCGGGCGAGATCGAGCGCCTGCGCGAGCGCGGCCTCCGAGTGTTTCGAACCGTCGTACGCCACGAGGATCGACGTGAGCGCCATCGGCGGGGCGATCGGGCGAGCACGGATAGCCGTTGGGGCATGGGGCCCGGTTCGGCGTCTCTCCCCGGCCCGAGGGGGAGTTCCGAGAGCGTCGGTACCGGCTAGGGGAGCGCTCGGGGACCGATCGCCCGCGTCGCCCGCTCCGTCGGGGATAATGAGGGAGCCGTGCATCGCGGGGTCGCGATGAAAGCGCTCGTGCTGATCGGGGGGTTCGGGACCCGACTGCGTCCGATCACCCTCACGGTCCCGAAGCAGCTGATCCCGCTCGCAGGGAAGCCGATGCTCTACCACGTCCTCGACCTCCTGCCGGCGGACGTCGACGAGGTCGTCCTCGCGACCGGCTACAAGGCCGACCTGATCGACGCGTACGTCCGCGAGCACCCGCTCCGCTGGCCGGTCCGCACGGTGCCCGAGGCGGAGCCGCTCGGCACGGGCGGTGGGATGAAGAACGCCGGGTCGGGGATGTCCGACCCGTTCTACCTGCTCAACTCCGACGTTATCGCCTCCGTCGAGCTCGCGAAGGTCGCCGACGCCCACGCGGCCCGCGGCGGTGTCGGGGTGATGACCCTCGCCGAGGTCGATGACCCCCGCCCGTACGGCGTCGCGGCGCTGGGAGAGAACGACCGTATCACCGGGTTCGTCGAGAAGCCCGAGCCCGAGAGCGCGCCGTCCCGATGGATCAACGCGGGGCTCGCGGTCTACGCGCGCGAGGTCCTCGACGCCATCCCGGGCGGACGACCGGTCAGCTTCGAGCGGGAGGTCGTTCCCGGCCTCCTCGAACGCGGCCTCTACGGGTTCCGGCTGACGGGCTACTGGGACGACGCCGGGACCCCCGAGCGGCTCCTGCGCTCCCAGCGCCTGCTCTTCGAGGACGGCCGCGCGGGTCGTTCCCGCCTTCCCGCCGGGGCGTTCGGCACGGGTCCCGTGGCCGCGATGCCCGGCGCGAGCGCCGAGGGGGCGTCGTTCGGCCCCCACGTGACCCTCGGCCCGGGCGTCCGGGTCGAGGCGGGAGCCCATGTCGAGAACTCGATCCTGATGGAGGGGACGCACGTCGAGCGCGAGGCGACGGTCGTCGGGAGCATCCTCGGGCCGCATACGCGGGTGCGCGCGGGCCATCGGGTCGCCGGCCAGGTGCTCGGCGAGCGCTCGGAAGCGTGAGCCCGCCGGCCCGTCGAGGGGCCGGTTCGGGGGCCGGGGCTACCCCGCCGGTCCCGTAACGACGACCTTCACCGCGTCCGCCGGCCGGGCGGCGATCCGGAACGCTTCCTGAATCCGGGAGAGCGGGATGCGGTGCGAAACGAGGTCGGAGAGCGCGAGCTCGCGCGAGGCGACCCGACGGTGGACCTCGGCGATGTCCGGCTCGGTGGTCGCGTACGACGGGACGACGCGGACGCCCCGGAGGTAGAGGTCCTGGAGGTCCGCGTCGAGGCGGCTGCCCGGCTCGGGGAGGCCGAAGAGGTTCACCGTGCCGCCGCGGCGGACGAGCTCGGTCGCGGATCGGACCACCGACGGGTGGCCCGTGGCGACGACCGCCAGGTCGACGCCCTGGCCGCGAGTCGCCCGGTCGACGGCGGCTCGGGCCGCGCCCTCCTCGCGGGGGTCGACGGTGACGTCGATCCCGCCGCGCTCGGCCGCGGCGCGTCGGAGCGGCGCGATCTCGGTGCCCCCGACCCACGCGGCCCCGAGCGATCGCGCGAGCCGAGCGTAGAGGAGCCCCACCGGCCCGAGCCCGAGGACGAAAACGCTCGCGCGCTCGGGCAGGCCGACCCGCTTAAGGGCCGTGAGGGCGCAGCCGGCCGGCTCGAGCAGGGCCCCGGACCCCCAGTCGACCGCCGGATCGAGCGGGAGGACCGCGCGGCGATCGACGTTCTCCTTCGGCACCCGGAAGACCTCGGCGAAACCGCCCGGGTCGAGGTTCGTTCGCGAGTAGGTGGGGCAGAACGTGTAGTCCCCACGCGCGCAGACGTCGCAGGCGTAGCACGGGACGTGGTGGTGTACGAAGACGCGAGCTCCCGGTGCGAGCCCGCCGACGCCCTCGCCGACCCGCGCGATGCGGCCGACCGGCTCGTGGCCGAGGACGCCCGCGGAGCGGTAGTTCCCGCGCAGCTTCTCGAGGTCGGTCCCGCAAACGCCGCACTCGGCGAGCGCGACCGTCACCTCGCCGGGGCCGGGGACCGGCTCGGGGACGTCGACGAGCTCGACCTCGTGCGCAGCCGAGAGACGGCCGAACTTCATGCTACGCGCGGGCGCGGGCGGCACCGATCGCGGCGTCGACGATCTCGATCGCCTCGTCGATCTCCTCGCTCCGGACGACGAGCGGAGGGATGTACCGGATCGACGACCGACCGCAGGGGAGCAGGACGAGCCCCCGGTGGTACGCCTCCTCAAGGACCCGGTCGCGGAACGCGACCGCGGGCTCCTTCGTCCTCCGGTCCTTGACGAACTCGGTCGCCGTCATGAGGCCGAGGCCGCGGACGTCGCCGATCTCGGGGTGCTTGGAGGCGAGCTCGCGCAGCCGGGCGAGCAGGTGGTCGCCCTGGATGCGGGCGTTGTCGAGCAGGCGCTCCTTCTCGATCACGTCGAGCGTCGCCATCGAGGCGGCGACCGCGACCAGATTCCCGCCGAACGTGTTCGAGTGCGAGCCCTGCGTCGGGAAATCGAGGTCGGAACGGAAGATCACCGCGCCCATCGGGAGGCCGCCGCCGAGCGCCTTCGCCGTCGTGACGATGTCCGGCACGACCCCGTGGTGCTCGATCGCGAACCACCGGCCGGTCCGTCCGAGGCCGGCCTGCACCTCGTCGTCGATGAAGAGGATCCCGTGCTCGTCGCAGATCGACTTCACGGTCTTGTGCCATCCCGGCGGCGGGACCACGTAGCCGCCCTCGCCCATCACCGGCTCCGCGAGGAACGCGGCGACGTCGTCGGGGGGGATCGCGGTCTGGAAGTAGAGCTCTTTGAGGATCTTCGCGCAGTAGAGGTCGCAGCTCGGGTACTCGAGCTTGTACGGGCAGCGGTAGCAGTACGGCGGCGGGATGTGGGTCCCGCCCCCCACGAACGGGGCGTAGCGGGCCCGCTGGACCGGCTTCGAGGCGGTCAGGGAGAGCGACCCCATCGTCCGACCGTGGAACGCTCCGAGGAGGCCGATGACGATCGGCCGCTGGCGGTAGAACCGAACGATCTTGAGCGCCGCTTCGGCGCTCTCCGTCCCGCTGTTCGTGAAGAAGACCTTCTTCGGGAAGTCGCCGGGGGTGAGGTGCGTGAGGCGCTCGGCGAGCCGGACCTGGTTCTCGTAGTAGAAGTCGGTGCCGGCGAAGTGCGTCAGGCGGCCCGCCTGCTCCCGGATCGCCCGGACGACCTCGGGATGCGAGTACCCGACGGCCTGGACCGCGACCCCCGACGCAAAGTCGAGGAGTCGGTTGCCGTCGACGTCGGTGATCCAGACACCGCTGCCCGACGCGGCGACGATCGGCGCGGTCTTCGTGCTCGTCATCAGGTACTGCCGGTCCTGGGCGACGATCCGTTGGGCGACCGGCCCCGGGATCGGGGTGCGGAGGACGACCCCCCGAGCGGGCGAGGCCGGCGCTCCTTCGGACGGCGGACGAACCGGTGCGGGGGCCGTCTGGCTCATGACACCACCGACCGGGCATGGGCCGACGGGAGGTAAAGGCTTAGGGGTCGGGGGGGCGGGTTCGAGCACCTCCTGTGGAGCGCCGGCTTTTATGCCGAACTCTCGGGTCGTGCGCGATCGATGAGGCTCCCCGCCCGCCCCGTGCGTGACCTCGATACGGAGGCGGCGGGGTTCCGGGAGGTCGTTCCGCCCCGGGCGGTCCTCACCGAGCTCGCGCGGGGGTTCCTTCTCGTGAACGACACGAACCCCGCCCGGGCGCTCCGGTTCGCCGAGACGTTCCTCAAGGAGCAGTCCGGGCGAGCGGCGCCGGCCCGGGTCGAAGCGCTTCCGAAGGTCACGCTCGCGAGGCTCTCGCTCGGTCGCTTCCCCCGGGGCGCCGTCGAGCCCCTCGGGAAGCCGTAGGCCGGGGGGCCCGGGCTCCGGCCGAGGCGGCCGATCGTTCCCGGACCGTGAGGTACGCCTCGAGGTCGGCGGCGAAAGACCGACGGGTGAGACAGAGACGGACCCCCGTCGGGTCGCCGAAGTAGTGGCCCGGGCAGACCAGGACCGAGGCCCGAAGAGCGGCGTCCGCCAACCGGGCCCCGTCCCCCCCGATCTCCCGGTCGAACCCGACCGGCCCCGCCGGGACGCTCGCCTTCGGGAACGCCCCCCGCCAGCTCGCCCGGTTCGCCTCGAGCACCCGGTCGACCTCCCGGCGGATCCGGGGGCGCGCTCGGAGGGCCGCGAGCGCCCCGGCCACCGAGTGCGGGGGGACAGCGTCGAAGAGGAGGCCGTGGAACCGGGCATACTCCTCGGCCACCGCCTCGGGCGCGACGAGGAACCCGACGCGGAGGTCGTCCCCGGCGTAGAACTTCGTGAACGTCCCCGAGGTCCAGACGCCCGGGCCGGCCCGCCGGGCGAGCGACGGCGTTCCGGCGAACTCTCGGAACGTCTCGTCGACGAGGAGCGTTCGCGCTCCCTCGGCCCACGCGCTCAGCCGGTCCTCGGCCCAGAGGTCCCCTTCGGGGTTCCTCGGCTGGGAGATCACCGCAAGGGAGGCCGGTCCGTCGCGATCGGTCGGGACGAACCCCGCGGCCGCCGCGACGTCGAAGAGCGGGGGGTATTCCGGGTAGCGGACCCGGCACGCGCGGCCGGGCGTTCGTCGCCCGGGACGCGCGGCGAAGAGGACCGCCGCGCTGTTCGCCTCGGTGGCGCCGTGCGTGAGGAAGACGCGGTCCGAGGCGACCCCGAGGTCGTCCGCGAGCGCGCGGACCAGTGCGTCGGAGTCGGCGTTGCGGACCTCCGATGCGGTCGGGGAGGGGTGGCGGACTGTCCCGTCCATCCCACTTCGGGAGAGGTCGTGCCGACAGTCCCCGTGCGCGTCGATCCAGTCGGCGAGAGGGAACTTCATCGATCGCGGGTAGACCGCGGGCGATTTGGCGATTCCGTCCGGTCAGAGGCCGAGAGCGAGCAGCACGAAGACGACCGCGAGGCAGATCGCGGAGAGCGGGAGGCCGTACCGGACGAACGTCCCGAGGCGGATCGAGACCCCCTCCTTCTCGGCGAGCTCGACCACGATGAGGTTGCTCGCCGCGCCGAGGAGGGTCACGTTGCCCGCGAGGGTGCTCGAGGCCGCGAGCGCCATCCAGGCGACCGGCGTGCCCGGTCCAAAGCCGAGGCCGGCGAGGAGGGGGATCTGGAGCCCCACCCAGGGAACGTTGCTGACGACCTGGGCACCGAGGACCGACGTCCCCATGATGGCGGCAAGGGAGGCGACGGGAGCGCCCGGTCCCGCGATCGGGAAGTGGCTCTCGACCGAGCCGATCACCCCGCCCCGGACCGCGCTCGCGACCACGACGAAGAGACCGACGAAGAGGAGGAGGATCGTCCAGTCGACCCGCTCGACGATCGGACGGCGGCCGGGCGAGAGGAGCAGGAGAAGGATCGCCCCGGCCCCGGTCGTCTCCCAGAGCGGCACGGTCGGCCCGTGGGAGATCGCGGAGGCGAGGTCGAGCGTGATGGCGACGAGCAGCGTGCCGGGAAAGACGTAGAGGACCGGCGACCGGTAGAGCCGGCCGCCCCAGCCGCTCGGCGGGAACAGCGGGGGCGCCTCCTCGAGCCCGTCGTCGAGCCGGTCGCGTCCTGGCGCGACCCCGGGGCCGAACACGCGGCGAAGGTACCACGCCCCGACCGCGAGGTTGACGACCGTGGGGAGGAGCAGGTAGCGCAGGAACGTCGTCACCGGGTCCGCGAGGCCGCTCCCCACGGCCACGAGGAGGTTCTGCGGGTTCCCGAACGGCGTGAGGACGCTCCCGACGGTCACCGCGAACGCGAGCGTGAGGAGGAGCGGTCTGGGGTCCGTTCGGACCCGTCGGGCGACCGTGAGGACGAGCGGGACCCCGATCAGCACGAGGGCGTCGTTCACGAGGAACGCCGACAGGATGCCGAACCCGACGAAGACGACGGCGGGGAGGTTCTCGGCCCGGTCCGCCCGACCGACGATCCACCGCGCGAGGTGATCGAGGGCTCCCGCCCTCTCGAGCGCGCCGGCGAACAAGAACAGCGAGAACAGGAAGAGAAGGACCGGCGCGGCCCCCGCGAGTGCGGACTCCGCGCCCGCGACGCTCAGAGCGCCGGTGGCCACGGTCAGGAACGCCCCCGCGAGGAAGATCGTCCAGACGCCGGGGCCCCGGCCGAGGAGCTGGCGGGCGATCACGGCCCCGACCACGCCGAGAAGCAGCCCGGCCGCTACGACGTTCGTGCTCCCCCTCCCGCGGTCCGCGTCAAGCCGACCGCCCTACATAGGGCGCTCGTCGAGGCGAAGGGTCAAGAACCGGACCGCGGGGTCCCGGACCCATGCCGAAAGCTTCCCCCGACACCGCCGGGGTCCGGGTCGAGGCGAACGGCCGCATCCTCGCCCTCTCGTCGGCGTGGTTCTCGGACGGGGCCCGGCGGAGGGCCGACGCCCGCCACGCGGCGAAGTGCGTCGAGTGCGGGGTCGCGCTCCCGAGCCACCGAACGCCGTACTGTTCGCGCCGATGCCGCTGGAGGTTCCACGGCCACTACTTCTGGGACTCGGCCCGCTCCTACGTCATGCTGCGCGACCGCTACCGGTGCCGCATTTGCGGCACCCGGCGGCGCGCCCGCGAGCTCGACGTCGATCACATCCTCGAGATCGCGCGGGGCGGCGCGGCGCTCGAGTATTCGAACCTGCAGACGGTTTGCCGCGACTGCCACCGGGGCAAGACGCAGGCGTTCCTGCGCGCGCGCGGGGCGGGGGGCACCCCGGGAAAAGCGACCCCCGCGCGCGAAACTTGAAGGGCCGCGGGGGAATGCGCGCCCGGAGCGGCTCATGAAGGTCGGCCTGCTCGGCAGCGGGGACGTCGCGCGGTCGCTCGGGACCGGGTTCGTCGCGCTCGGCCACGAGGTCTGCCTGGGCACCCGGCACCCGTCCCGTCCGAACCTCGCGGACTGGGCGAACGGCGTCGGCAAGAAGGCTACCGTCGGCCGGTTTTCGGACGCCGCCGCGTTCGGCGAGGTGATCGTCCTCGCGACCCTCGGCGTCGCGACCGCCGAGGCGATCCGGACGGCGGGGATCGACCGGTTCGACGGGAAGGTCGTGATCGACGCGACCAATCCGCTCGTCTTCCGGGAGGAGGGCCCCCCGGGGCTTGCGGTCGGCCACACGACCTCGGGTGCCGAGGAAGTGCAGCGCCTCTTGCCGAAGGCCCGGGTCGTGAAGGCGTTCAACACGATCGGTCACACCCACTTCTTCCGCCCCTCGTTCCCGGGCGGGCCGCCGGACATGTTCGTCTGCGGCGACGACGCGGCAGCGAAGCGGACGGTCGAAGGGATCCTGCACGCCTTCGGCTGGCCCTCCGTGATCGACATCGGCGGGCTCGACGGGGCCCGCCAGCTCGAGGAGCTCGCGGTCCTGTGGGTGAAGACCGCGCAGCGGCTCGGCAATTTCAACATCGGTTTCAAGGTGCTGCGCCGGTGAGTCGGGGGACCGGTCGCACCCCCTTACCCGACGAGCCCTCGTTCGAGCGCCTCCGCCGAGAACGCGAGGCCGGTCCCGGTCCCGTAGAGAAGGACCCGCTCCCCCGGGCGGATCGTGCCCCGACGGACGAGCTCCGCGAGCGCAGCGTACGGGGCCGCCGCCTCCGGAGAGACCGAGATCCCGTACCGTCCGGCCAGTACCCGCATCGACCGGACGATCTCGCGGTCCGAGACCGTCACTCCTCCGCCGCGGCTCGCGCGCACCGCCTCAAGGATCCGCTCCGAGGCGAACGGCGCCGGGACCTTGAGTCCCGGCGCGACGGTCTGGGGGGACTCCCAAGGGCGGACCCGGTCGGTCCCCTCGGAGAGCGCCCGAACGACCGGCGCGCACCCTTCGGGTTGGACCGCATAGAGTCGTGGCCCCCGCTCGAGGAGACCGAGCGCTCCGAGCTCCTCGAACGCTTTCGCCATTCCGACGAGACCGGTGCCGCCACCGGTCGGGTAGACGATGGCGTTCGGGAACGTCTCGGCGGTCGTCTGCTCGAAGATCTCGAGGCCCATCGTCTTCTTTCCTTCGAGTCGGTAAGGCTCGCGCAAAGTCGACATATCGAACGACCCGACGTCCCGTTCGCGCGCCCGGCCGACCTCGCCGGCCTCCCGGATCGTCCCGGGCACCGCGATGACCTCGGCCCCGAAGAGGACGCACGCCTCGCGCATCGCGGCGGGGGTGCTCTCGGGCAGGTACACTCGGACGGAGGCCCCCGCCCGCGCGCCGTACGCGGAGAGCGCTACGGCGGCGTTCCCCGCGCTCGGCACGAACATGCGACGCCGGCCGAGCTCGGTCGCCCGGGAGACCGCCACCGCCATCCCCCGTGCCTTGAACGACCCGGTCGGTAGTCCGCCGTCGTCCTTCAGCGCGACCTCGATTCCCGTCGCCTCCGGGACCTCGGGGAGCGGGAGGATAGGGGTCGCGCCCTCGCCCAGCGTGACGATCGCTTCCGAGTGGCGGACGGGGAGGAGCTCCCGGAACCGCCAGATCGACGGACCCCGTCCGCGGAGCGCGGCGGCCCAGGCGCGGCCGTCGAGCCGGTCGAGAGCGTACTCCGCGAAGAGCGTGTGGCCGCATTGGGGACAGGTGCCGACGGCTCGTGACGGGTCGCACTCGCTCGAGCACGCCCGGCAGACCAGGGTTTCTAGGAGAGAGCCGGTGTCGGTCACGGACGAAGGGCCGGGCAGAGCGCCCGCATAAGGTGTGGGGAACGCGGATCTGCCTCTCCTGGGTAGATCCCGGTCTGCCCGAGACCACGGGCCTCCGTTCGACCTTCGAACGACCACGCCCGAGATTGGGCGACAAGCGCTCCGACGCTCGAAGTCCCATCCCCTCGCCCCGCCCGCCTCTCCTCCCTTCTCCTCGATGTCGAACGAGATCCCGGGGCCGGGGGGTGGGTCCGGAGGACGTCACGCACGGGCGACCCTCCGCGCAGGTCGCGTCGCCGGCTGGAGTCGGCCGGACCGACCGACGCGTCCCCGCTCAACTTGGGCTCCGGGGAAGGAGCGCGACGGAGAGGTCGGTGGGGGAACGAAGGTTAAGGGCCGTCACGTTTCCGGGAAAGGCGGGAGTGGCCGGGGGAGCGGTCCCGTTTCCGTGAGCGACGACGACCTCTACCTTCACGACGCCTACCGGGCCGAGTTCGAGTCCCAAGTGATCGCTTCCGAAGGGCCGTCGGTGGTCCTCGGGACGACGGCGTTCTATCCGTCCGGCGGTGGCCAGCCGAACGACACCGGAGTGCTGACCGACCCGCGCGGACGGGCGTTCCACGTGGTGGATGTCGCCAAGGGTCCCGCCGGTGTGGTGCACCGCCTTGACACCGACGGGCCACCGGTCGGGACCGCGGTCCGGGGTCGGATCGATTGGGACCGTCGCTTCGCCCACATGCGTCACCACACCGCCCTCCACATCCTGAGCGGGGCCGTCTATCGCCGGTTCGGCTCGACGATCACCGGGGGCCAGATCTACACCGACCGGGCACGGATGGACTTCTCCCTGCCGGAGTTCTCCCGCGAGATCGCCGACCAGCTCGTCGAGGGAATCAACGACGTCGTCCGGCGGAATCTTCCGGTGCGCGTGCGGTTCGTCGCGCGCGAGGAGCTCGGCCGCGACCCGTCCCTGGTCCGGGTCGCCGCCCACCTCGTCCCCGACGTCGAAACGATCCGTCTCATCGATATCGAGGGGTTTGACGTGCAGGCCGACGGCGGGACCCACGTCCGGTCGACCGGCGAGGTTGGCGCCGCGAGACTTCTCGGCATCGAGAACAAGGGTGCCCGGCACAAACGGATGACCCTCGCGCTCTCCGCGCCGTGACGCGCGGCCGGTCCACCGGTCGCGCGGGGCAGCGAGGGGTTGGGCGGGGAGTGCCGCGCGCGCTCGCGTCGGACCCGCGGCGGGGGAGGACCCGGCGAGGGCGACCCTTCGCCCTTCCGGCGCCTCTCGATGGGGCTTGGCGTCGCGCCAATCGCGGAAGTAAAGAAGCCGGGACCGTGCGAAAAGTAGGATGGGGAGCCGAGCCGGCCTCTCTCGCGGTTCCGGCGAGGCGGTTCTCAGGGAATAAGTATCGACCGGTCTTCTCAGGCACCGTGCCGCTCGACCCAGTTCTGAACTGGCTACTCGAGCCGAGCCAACCGTCGATCCGGTATCTCACCCTCACCCACGTGATGGGGCGGCGACCGTCCGATCCGGAGGCTCGTGCCGCTCGGCAGGAGATCCCGCAAGATCCGTGGGTCCGGGAGATGCTCTCTCGTCGGAGCCCGTCGGGCTGGTGGGTGCGCGACGGCGGACGGACGGAGCCCCGCTTCCTCGGGACCCACTGGAACATGCTCGCCCTCGCTGACCTGGGCGCGACGCGTGAGATTCCCGAGGTGCGCCAGTCGAGCGAGTACTGGATGGCGAAATCCCCGCTCGCCGGCGGCGGGGTAGGTGGCCTCGGGAAGGGCAAGGGGCACCACTGCTTCACGGCCAACATGGCTCGGGCACTGATCCGGCTCGGGTACGCGGAGGATTCTCGGGTCCGACAGACGATGGAGTGGCTGGTGAAGACCGCGCATCCGAAGGGGGGCTGGTCGTGCCGGTTCTCCACCGAAGGTCCTGCGACGAGTCGGACACTCGACGCGTGGGAAGGGCTCGGGGCGTTCGCCGTGTACCCGCGCGAGAAGTGGACGAACTCGATGAAGACTGTGGTCGAGCGGGCCGCGGAGTACTACCTCGAGCGAGAGTTGCACCAGCAAGGCGAGCGCTACGAGCCGTGGTACCGCTTTCACTGGCCGACGCACTACTACTACGACCTGCTGGTGGGCCTCGACTGTCTGACCGCGCTGGGTTACGGGAGCGACCGCCGCCTCGGCTACGCGCTCGAGCTACTCCGCTCGAAGCGGGGAAAAGACGGGAAGTGGAAGCTCGACGCGGTTCAGACGGACCCGGACCCGGAGTCCGCTCGCTGGTTCGCCGAACACCCGAACCGTCGCCCGAATCCGTTGGCCTTCGAGGAAGCGGGCCGACCGAGCAAGATGATCACGATGCGGGCCCGTACCGTGCTGTCGCGCGTGGGCTAGACCCGAGCGCTCCGTCTCCTGGGCCGGATCCGGCTCGGCGACATTCACCGGCACGGGTGGTGGTGGAGCGTGCCCGCTCGTAGGTTCCTCGTCGCGAGTCAATCGTCGCTCCACTTCGCCGATGCTGTTGTATGGCGCCCTTGTCGGATGGGCTCGGCCGGATTCGGACGGAACGGCTTCGAACCCGCTAGCGCTGGCACCGCACCGGTGGGTGGACGGGCAGCCATCTTCTGCGCGGGTGGCGTCGGCAATCCCGGGGTCATTCCTTCCGGGCTTCCAGCCAGAACGCATAGCGTGGAATGCGTATCGGACCGTGGTCCGCGATCTTGGAGTGGAGCTGTTCGAGTCGCGGGCGGTACCGTTCCACCGAGAACCCCGGGAGTACCCACGGAGCGGCCATGAGATACCACGCGAGGGCTCCCACGTCGTGGAAGTTCATCGCAGAGGTTGCTTCGCCCCCGCCGAGCGGGTCGAGCCCCGCCGCGACGACCTGTGCCGTCGCCAGGCCGAGATCCCAGCGAGGGCTCGGATCTGGGGGAGGATCCATTCCAAAGAGACGGTAGAATTCGGGGATTTCTGCGCTTCCGCTCTGTTCTGTCAGAAACACTCCGCCCGGTGCGAGCACTCGAGCGACGTCCCGCGCGAGGTAGGCCTCGTTGCGGTCGACCACCAAGTGGAACGAACCGGCTCGGAACGGCAAAGAGCCCTTCGATCCGATGCCGCGCTGTTCGTTGTTATCGGGCGCGCCCGATGTCTGCACGACGTGGATCCCCATCGGGGCCAATCGTTGCGCCGCGACTCTGACGTTCGGCGGGTAGGACTCCGTGGCCACAGTGAGGGGTGGGTGCGGAGAGATCGTGGCGAGCAGTTCTCCGCCACCCGTACCGAGGTCGAGGAGGTCCGGGGAGCGGTGCGCTCTCCCTGCGACCATTTCGAGGTAGTTCCAGGGCAGGGGATCCTCCCGGAATCGACCCTCCTCGCGGAGCCAACGGAAGTCCCAACCTCGGATCGGATGGCGGGCAGCTTTGGTCAAGAGCGCGTCAAGGTCGCTGCGATCCACCATTCCACGGGATGCATGGCCTCCGGGGGTAAAGCGACCCCGCCCAGGTCGGGCGGGGCCGGCTCAGGGTCACCCCGGTTCGAGCGCCCGGAGGGCGATCGACTGACCCATCCATCGAACCCGCTCAGCACCGTGCCGATTCGCACTCGCCGAACGGGATCGCGTGGGCGGACGGGCGGGCTCGAACTGCGTTGAGCCGGCAGCGGATGGGCTCGGCCGGATTCGAGGCCGTCCCGTCAGAGAAAGTGCCCGATTTGGCCCGCTCATCGTGGTCTCCTAGGCAGCCCGAGCCCCCGGCAGAACGCGTCCGAGGACCTCCATCGCCTGAGCCATGTCGTCCTGGTCGATCGCGAGGTACCGCATCGTCATCCGGACGTCGGCGTGGCCGAGGATCTTGCTGACCGTCTCGATCGGCACCCCGTTCTTCCACATCGTCCGGCCGCAGGTCCGTCGAAGAGCGTGGTGCAAATTCCATGCCCGGCGCACGGACGCGGCCTCGAAGGCGGGCTGCATGATTCGTTCGTCCAGCCAGCTGCGAGACCACACTGCGAGTCCCTTCGAGCTTTGGCGGACGAAGAGATACCCCGGGTCGGGGCCGCGGTAACCTTGCACGACTTGTCGTCGATGCTCGAGTAGGGAGGGCAAGATCCGCAGGATCTCGGGATGGTAGGGAACCATTCGGACCTTGCCGCCCGCGCGCCCCTTCCCGTGCACTCGGAGAAACCGCTCCGCAAGGTCGGCTTGAGTTATACGTCGGACCTCGCTGCGCCGAAGACCCATCAGCAGCTCGAAGGCGACCACTGCGTGCGTAACGATGCCGAACGTAGCGGCCACATCGAGCAACCGGCTCGCCTCCTCCGGTGTCAATGCGAGCAGGGGACGCACGCCAGAACGAGGGAATCGAAGGCGTCGCCGCTCCACGATCAGGTTGCCCGACTCCTTCAGGAAGCCGTTCAGGATGCACACGAGGTACCGACGGCTCACCGGCGCAAGGCCGGTCTGGTTCTCGGTAGCTGGTCTCCATGGGCCGTTCAGCAAGAAGTCCAGCTGAGCGTCTGCGAACTTCGCAGGCAGACAGGCGAGACCGGCCCCATCGAGCTCCCGGCCCGCTTTCTTGAGAACTCGGCGTAGCTCCTGTAGGTGGTGGACCGACAGGCTCTCTTGGCTCCTCTTCTCCACATATCGTTCTACGAGCTCTCCCCACCCCCTTGCCGCTGTGGGCAAGGTGGGTTCCTCCCTCGGAGCCGCCTCAGCCATCATGCGCTATTTGGAGTCATCCAGGACCGGCCCGTGGTCCACGGGAGGGCGGGTTTGCAAGGACGTCTCGCTCCCAGCTCGGGCATGGAACGCTCGACACCCGTGCCATGCGGTTGGTGGAAGATAGACATTTCGCAAACGTATGTATGCGAACGTAACTAACATGCACAATCTCTAAGTTGCCTCACATCCTCCTGGTGTGATTGTGAAGCCAGCGCCGTTGCCGAAGCCCAAGAAGAAGGTGATGCCTAAGGTGTCGGTGGCCGCCCGTATTGAGCGGGGCTACTACGAAGACCTGGTCCGAATCATCGATGGAGACGATCACTTCAATCGCGTGGGAGACTTCATCCGGGAGTCGGTGCTCGAGAAGATCGATCGTTGGAAGAAGGAGCACCCCTTGGGATCTTCAACCTCCAAGCGTGACTGATCGGCAGGTTGACCAGAGCGGGGGCGAGGCGACCCATCACAGGTGCGATCCCATTCGGACCCACTCCGAGTTTCAGTGACTTGGTCGGTCCGTTCCCCTCTCGAGCGAGGAACCCGTCTCGCGGAGAGGGGCGGGGGTGGGTGTCAGTACCTCACGCCAGGAGCTCGCGCGCCGGTTTCGGGCATACACGAAGCCCGCGCCGCCGCCCCACCAGTGAGAGAGGGCGGAGCCAGGGTGGTCAGGCCGAACCACCGGTTTCAGCGCTCGCCGTCCGTATCTCCCGGTTGAACGCGGCTGCGCTGAAGGGGGTGCCAGTCGCAGCGCGCAGCCGCTGCTTCCAATCGAGTAAGGCCCCGTCTCGGAAGATGTTCTGGACCAGCCAAGGTCCGATCTTTCGGTTTGGCCACAGTTTGGGGCCGACCTCCGCGAGCGCAGCCTCCATCATCTGAGCCCGGATTAGCTCGGCGAGCAAGTAGCTGACGCCATACAGAGGGGACTCAATCGCGAACGAGTCCGCAAAGGACCGGGGGCGATATGGGTCGTACCCAAAGATTCGTGTAGCTGTTCGGGCACCTTCCGCGGCCGGGTCACGGTGAGGGTGGAGGTACAGCGTCAGCTCTTGCTGCGTCCAGACCGCGAGATTCGCGATCGCGAGGAGCGCCCCGCGACGCGCCCCTTGCGCGGCCGAACGAATCTGCTCTGGGTTGAGGGCGGGCCGCGTCCCAAGCCATGCGGGGGACCAGACAATCTGCTCGAAGAACCCGGCCTCCGCTTCGAGTAAACCTCCAAATCCGGGAGCTCGTTCTGGGTCCCTCAACAGGTGGGTCGGCTGGCGCACGGACCGGGCCGCGATTGCGTGGCCGGTTTCGTGGAACAGCGCGAAGTACGGCCAGAATCCGCCGGAAGGATGTACGATCACTCGGACGTCCGAGGGGGGATCCGGGGTGAGGCAGAGACCGCCCGACGCCAGATCGTGTTGATCAACCCGAAAGTCGAGTTGCGAGCGAGTAAATCCCCACTGCCGCATGGCAGCGATGACTACGTCGACCATCGACCGGCCCGGGAACGACGAGTCAGGGAGGCCACGCTCGAGCTGCTGGGCGTACTCGACATCCCAGGGCGCCCAGCTGCGTACCCGGGTCCGCTCTTCGAAAAGGCGACGCCACCGCCTCATCTCCTCGGGGGCATACCGCAGGGCTTCCTCGAACAACCGGTTCATACTTGCGACTGTGAGTCCCTCCATCGCGAGACGGTAGTCGGGAAACGAACGGAAGCCGGCCGCTCGAGCCCGCTCGTTTCGAAGCTCAGCCAGAGTGCGGAGTCCCGATTGGCTGCGTCGATAGAGGGGGTCCTCCGCGTAGTACGCGTGCCGACGCACTGCGCGCAGAGGGCTCGAGCGCATCGCTCGCCAGATCACTTCCCGGCCGACGCGCCGGCCCTGCCAGCGCGGACGGAAATCCGCTGTGACACGCTGGAGGCTCAGTCGACGTCGGGCAATCGACTCTGCCTGCTCGATTTGGGCGTCGAGCACAACCCGACCGAGGAGCTCGGCGCGACGCGCCGCCAACCCACGATGGCCCACCTTCCGCACCGTGTGCAGGACCTGCAGGAGGGGAGGTTCAACAAGGAGCGCGCGACGCTGGGCCCGCCATGTATCGCCGTTTGCCGAGGAATGCCCCATCATCATCTTCCATTCGGCGAGGATGACGTTTCGGTCCAGCTTAGCGAGATGGGCCTCGACCTGGTCGAGGGTCCGGCACGCCGGGGCCACGCTGAGAGTCGGGGCCATGCCCCCCCGAAAGGTCCGGGGAGAATAATCTACCCGTTGACGCCGTGACTAAACCCTGCCCTCAATCTTCTCGAGCCGGGTGACGGAAGAGCCCGTTGGGCTATGCTCTAAGGGCTCGAATCGAGCATGTCATACTCGCCTGCCCCAGACACTAACCATTCCATTTCAAGGAGCAAAGTGTTATGACGAGGCGGGCGGTAGTCGACTCGTGGATGTGGTGGACTAAGGTCGGATCCGTCATTGGAGTCGCTTTCGTCGTGCTGACAGCCGGCGTGATGATCTCGGCGCACCCAGTACCGAATGCTTCCTCGTCAGAGGTCGAATGGCATCTAATTTTGGCACCGAGTTGTCATAGCTCGGCAGTCGTGTACAGCTTTCCTAGCGGGGCAAACGTAACCGCCCAGTGGATCGTATCCACTCCCCCCTTGTCGCCCGGCGGGGTATGGTTGAACATGACAGCGCCTGTCACGACTCAGTGGTACTCGGGATACACGAGCGTTGACAGTAGTTCCACTCCTAGTGCGGAGCTTTTCGGTTTCGTGTCCGTCGGTGGGCAGTACTCCTTCAGTGCATGTGCAACGGATGGAGCCCCAGGGTTGCCAGTGTACCTGAGCGGCCAGTACGCCGTGCCTCCCAGCAGTTCGTAACTCTCCGCTGCTGAAAGACTCTCCCGCTATAGAAGAGCTGGCGCCTTGGGGCAGTCCGAACCCGACCAGTCCAGCGGAGCCTTCTTCGCCCTGACGGCAATCGCAGGAGCCGTGGGGAGCTAATACCAGTAGTACACTCCACCGGTCAGTGCGTTGTTTCCAGCTTGCTGAACATCAATCCAAGAGAGAGCACCCGAGCCACCGCCGCTGCAGGAAACTTGGGTCTGGATGTCAATGTAGAAGTACCAATAATAGGAATGACCTTGTGTTAGGCTGGGATAGATCAGCAAGTTGAAAGTGGTCCAGTTGCCGATGTTCTCTTGAAACGATCCGTTGCATCCCGCACTGTAGGTTTGCACCGTCTTAATCTGGTCTGACCCGAAGACCCAACTTCCGCTGGTGGCATCATACATGTTGCCCCTGATTTCGATCCAAGCGGAAATGCTCGCACTGGTTCCCGGGGGACAGTAAGTATTCGAGAACCCCAACCCTTGACCTTCAGCATTCGCCGTTATCGCGAAAGAATAGTCCTGCTCCCAAGTGCCCGTCGGCCAAAGTGAGCCCGCATAGACCTTGAACCCCGCTTCCACTTGCTGGGAGGAGCTCCCTGCCGAATTGCTACCCCCATTGGCCGATCCCGCCAGTGAGGCGGAAGAGAGCCACACCTCCCCTCCGACGTTTGCTGTCGGTGTTAGACCATTCGTGTTACTGGTCCCACTGCCAGATGACGAGCCCGGAGCAACGTGAGTCCAACTGGACCCGCTCGGGAACGGCGTGTAGTAAAGACATGGGCTGTTGCACCCTCGGACCGAGGGGGACGCCGCAACGCTTGGGGCTACAACGGTAGGCACTACCATCAACGAGAACGCAATGACCAGACAGAAGACCAGACCTCTTGACGACTGCATGAAATCATCCCCGCTTCAACGGTGACCTGTACTGGATTCATGCTATTTGCTTATTTTCCTCGGGTGGCGGGAAACCCCGCGCAACTCCGGAAAGGTTCTCGAAAGGGAGGCGACCATGTCGCGAAGGGAGGGGTTAGGACCCACCCCCACGGTAGTCGGTTCCAATGGAACGCGGGAAGCTCTCGTGGGGACTGGGTTCGTCGCAGGAGCCATCGCGCCCGGTGCAAACACGCCGTGACTGAAATGACGGTGGGCACAGAGCCGCCGAGTCCAGGGAACCTCGCTTGGACAGAGTTAGGCGGCATCCGGTGCGTCTCAACTACTCGAGCTACGTTTCCACATCCATCGGCGTCCTGAAATGCGTCTGCGCAACGACTGTTTGGCGTTAGCCTCGAGAACCAATTACCGAGGCCAATCCGGCGCGTGCGAATGCCTTGGGGCACTCTGCCGGATTCTGACTCAGTGAGTGGAACTCCCGTCACGCGCGCGGCTCGCTTTATCCGACTTCAATAGCCACGTCATTGCTCCAAGCGTGACAACGATTAGCCCAGAGACCAATAGGGCCAGCGGATCGGGTAACCAACTTGCGGGAAGACCCGCTCCGCAGACTCCCCCGCGTAATTGAAAGCAGGAGAAGTACGGCGCCAGATACTGGGTGAGGAGCCCCATCGCAGCGAGGCCAGTTCCAGCCACGAGCATAAACAGCGGGGTTGCCACGGCTCGAAGTGCACTTTGGGGTTGCGTGGAACCCGGACTACTTGTAGGTTGGGTCTCCCGCCGCCGCCCCAACCCCATCGTTACGAAGAAGGCTCCGGCGAAGACTAACAGCACCGCGACGATCAGGGTGAGGAGCGAGCCCGGGCAGACCGTAGTGCCCGAGTTGACTTGGCCCGGAGTGGACGGGAGAGCACATTGCTGGATTCCAGCCTGGCCCACAGTTGCGATTGCAAGGGCCACCAAGATGAGCATGTCCCCTACCAGAACGAACGAGAGGCGGGAGGCGTCTCGTGGGCCAGTCCCCGCCTGATTGTTTCCTTCACTTCGCGGCATCACTTCTCCGCGGGATTCGAGCAAGACGGTGCCCTCAATCTTGGTAGACGTTGAAGCCCGACCCTGAGTATCCACCGGGAAAGCTTATCGGGCTCGGCAACGAGACGTGATCTCCCGGCCCATAGTTGAAGTTCGGCACAGTGTCTAGGTTCGCAACGTTTCCGACGTACGAGTCGAAGAAGTTAACTTGACCAAAATCGGGGGCAGGAATGTAACCTCCGAGTGGATTTCCCAGGCTCTCGGCAACCTCCTCGGCGAAGGATGGTGCGCCCATCGACATCGACTGGTGTGACCCGCACGAGTGTCCGTTGTTAGTGTCCTCAATCAGAGTATAGTACTGGCCGCTGTCGTAGGCGACGAAGGACTCCATCGAGTCACCGGGCGAGACACTCTCGCTCAGACAATCGACCGAGCCCGAGGGGTAGTATTCATACCATTCATCGAACGAGTGGCCGCAACCCAGCCCGTAGGGCAGTGTGCAGTGAACGTAGGAGTCGGTGCCGGCCTGAGCGATGCCGTTTCTGCCGTGTGACTCAGCGGTCAATCCCGCCCAAGGACTAATGTCACAAATGAAGTACGCGCCGTCGAAGGGGCATCCCCAAGATGGATAGTTCACGTACGGGACGTACCACTGTGCGTAGATCTCGTCGTTGGGGGCTACGGTGTAGAGATAGAATCCGTATCCGGACCACTCTCCGACGTTTGAATGGCTCAGCGGCGTGTCGTTTTGTGAACTGACTTGGACCTGTTCCACGAGAAGGGTCGTTGGGCTCTCTGCCGCCGTGACTGAGGTCTCCATCCCCGAGACCAATGCCTCGAACGCGACATTCACGCTCTCAACGATGACGGAGCATGTGGTCGAATTGAGGTTCCAGTCGAAGTAGACACTGTTGAGCGAGAGATTCGTGAGGCCCGGGATGTCGGACAAAAGCTGCTGCATCTCGACCGAGCCAGTCGCAAAGGTCGCCGCCTCGCTTGTGTTGATAGTCGAAACAGAAGACCAGGCATCGTTCGCCAGATGCTGTGGCGAGCACGTGTCAGCCGCCCCTGTGACCGAAGAAGCCGCGGATTCACCGGGTAACGCGACCATCGCCGCGGCTACAACAATAATGAGAACACCGACAGAAAGGAAACGGGTTAACTGGGCGCGAACTGGACTGGAAATGAGGGTTCGCGGACGGCGTTTCACGTATCCTGTAAGGATTGTCTAGTATTTGGTCAAGCCCTCTTATTTTGTACGGTCTGATCCTTCTCGTCATTGAAAGAGCAACAACTCAGGAATCGCGGTGGTTTCGGTGAATCGATCGAGAACATCGTAACCATCCTCCCCTTGGACCAGTGGTGAGCCGATAGAGCGCGCCAGTGGGGGGCACGTCTGAGAGAAGCGACTGGACGACGGGGGAGGACTTGGTTCACGGCCCGGCTGTGGACTCTCGTGCTACGTGTGCTCAACGTGCGGCCACGAGCATCTAATCGATTCATCCCAAGCCGCGAGCGGCGAACACCGACTGCATGAAGGTCTCAGAGTGCAGAGCGGAGGACGATCATCTCCGGAAAGTAGAATCCGTTTATCGTAGTGTTGACAAAGTGAGCATTGGCGAGCCCCTCCGCCCTAACGAGCATCCGGACCCCCTCAATTGCAACGTGCTTTTCCGATTTCAACTCGACATCCGCGGCTTCAACACCCGTCATCTCCGTCCGATTTGCGCGGATTATCTCCGAAACCTTGCGATAGAAATCGCTGGGCGAGGGCGGAGGGTTTCGAGGGACCAGCCATAGTTTCCACGTGTTGGTCTCGACGTTATGGACCCAGAGCGCGACTCGGGGCGCGGCGCCGGTCTCATCGAGCTTCTTCACCAGCAGCTGGCCGGCTCTTACCAGAACCGTTGGATCCATTCGAATACCCCGGACCTTGGCATAACGAGAGCTTGGATCATCGCTTGAGCTTCAACGGGCTCGTGTGTCTCGTAACGGCTGGCCTCAGTCCATTGAGCAACCAGGGCCCAATTCGCTGAGAACACCTGATCCGTGTCTTCCATCAGCTTCAATTCTTCCGAAAGTCCCGCCAAACTCACGAGGGTTCGCAGCTCATGAGTGTAGATGGCGTTGACATAGTTCTTGTCCGGAAAGACCTCCTCCGAAAACGACCCTGCGATGCATGCCTTAAGGCCGAGTTCCACGGCGTACCCCGCCAGATAGTAGGCATTCGAGAATCGACCATTCGCCAATAATAGAACTGCATCGTTCAGCTTCGACTTGGCAAGCTCTCTGAGGAGCGTTCGTTTCAATCCCGGTCCCGTGCTGGCTGGAATATGCCGCGCCCCACTTCCGGTATCCCGGTCAACGTTTGAATGTGATCAGGCCTTCCACGAACTTTCCGCGCGCGTTCAATCTGTCCATGTCGTACGCGCCGGTGTTCACTGTTCACGGCCCCGGGCGGGCCGGCCCGGCGCGCGCGCTTATCGCGCGTGCGCGTACGCGTTCAGGCGCGCACCCCCGCGCGATGTTCACGAAGTGTTCACTCACGGTCGCACTGAACAGCGCCTGAACGCTCGGAAACCCTCTACGCCGACCCCTTCCCGGCCAGCCACTCCTTGCGAATCTTCGAGGCCCAGCCCACCGACATCCCCGTCTCGCGGGCCACATCCCTGACCCCGGCGTTCTCCTCGAACCTACGCAAGGCCGTTTCCCGGACCGCTTGACCCTCGGAAGACTTCCGAGGAGGCGGCAGTGCGGGCCGGGCGGTCGTATCGATCGCGTAGTCGATGATCGGGGACCAGCCGTCGGGCGGTGCCCCCATCTGTCGCCGGACGTACTCAAGGGGCGAGCTGTAGACACCGTCCCCCGCACGAACGTCCCGGACTCGGCTGACCGGCACCGACATGACCTCGGCGATCCGCTTGTCCTTCTCCTGTCGGACGATGAGCACCCCGACGGCGTAGTTGGTCCGGGCTTCGAGATCCTCGAGGAAGTCGAACCACTCCTTGATCTCGGCCGGGGAGAGGTTCCAGAGAACCTTGTCTTGGCGGCGGGTCGCGATCTGCAGCTGCTCGTTCTTCCATGCTGCCTCGGCCTTTTCGATCCGCTCGTCGATCTCGCGGATCTCGCGCTTCTTCCGTTCGAGGTCTTCGTTGTAGTCGTCGAGCGCGTTCTCCTGAGCCGCACGGACGATCTCCTTCGCGTTCCTCTCGGCCTCCTCACGGATACTGCGGGCCTCGTCTCGAGCTTTCTCGACCAGCTCGGCCGGGGGCAGACCCTCGAGGTCGCTCTGCCGACTCTCTAGATCGGACTTGACGACGCGCAGCCTCTCCCGGGTGGCATTGAGTTCCCGTTGGGCTTCCCATTGTTCCTCCCGGATCTCGCGAAGTCGTGCTTCAACCTCCTCCCGCGCTTGGTCGGTCCTGCGGGCAATGTCGCTCGGAGTCAGTGGGATGAGCTGCGCGAGCTCGGCGCGGACCTCCGACAAGCGTCGCTCGCTCTCGGCCAACTCCCGGCCGAGGGACTCCCGATACTCGAGAGTCCGTCGGGCCCGCTGATGTGAACTCGAGAAGTAATGCTGTATCCAGGACTTTTCGGTGAGCAGCTTCCACCCGCAGGACTTGCACCACCAGCCTCGCCCACGGACGGTATAGTCCGCGGGACTGAGACCCGCGTCCCG
>JAKAVQ010000011.1 GCA_021817245.1 Thermoplasmata archaeon | reverse complement strand
GCCGTCTACGTGATCGTCCGTCGACCGGGCGCCCAGATTGAAGAGAAGGCTACCCACCGGAGGCAAACGATCCCTCGATGAACCGCAGTTCAGCGGGGGTCAGCACGGAAATATGTCCCACAGCCGGTCGCCCGCGAAACCTTAAGCGCGGGGTCCCTTCCCGCCCCCGTGCCCCGCACCCCGGCGACCGACTCTCAGACGCTCGTGCCGGTCCCCACCCGGTTCTTTGTCACGAGCGGCAAGGGGATCAACAAGGTCAGCGAGCTCAACGCTTTCGACCTCGCGCTCCTCCAGGCGGGGATCGGCGAGCAGAACCTCGTGAGCGTCTCGTCGGTGCTACCGGTCGGCATCCGCCAAGTCGACCGCCAGCAGATCGCCCGAGGTGCGATCACCCACTGCGTCCTCTCGCGTCACGGCGGGGGCGAAGGGGAGGTCATCAGCGCGGGGATCGCCTACGGCTTTCGGGCCGACGGCCAGGGCGGCTACGTCGCGGAAGGCCATCTCCACGGGACCCAGAAATCGCTCAAGGAGTTCCTGAAGTGGCGGATGGAGGAGATCGCGCACTTCCGCGGTGTCGAGCTGCGGCGGATCCACTACCGCACCGAGGAGCTCTCGATCCCGATGGACCACTACGGCGTTTGCATCGCCGCGTGCGTCTTCCTTCCGTAGGGACCCGCCCGCGCTCAGAGGAGCTTGCGGAACAGTAGCTTGTCCTCGAGGCTCCCGTCGATCGCGAGCTTGCGGGTCACGAGGGCCTTCATCGGGCCGATCTCTTTCTGCACGAGCCCGTGGAACGTCGCGACGTCGGTGGTGATGCGCACGTCGGCCCGACCGGCATCGCCCGAGCGCAGGTTCGCGAGGCGACCCTGCGTCAGGTCGACCGAGTAGGTCCCCCCGTCAATGAGGCGGATCTGGATCGTCCGCTCGAGGCCGGCGAGCTCCTCGGCGACCGCCGGGTTGCGATCGGCGTGCCGGTTGAACCGGTCCACCAGCGACGTGAGGGTCTCCTCGACGGTCATGGTTCGTAGGTCTCGAGGGAACGAGCCGGGCGGTCGGGCTTAACCCTTTTCATGGTCGCCCAGGAAGCTCGGACGTACGCGGGGACGCTCGAAGTCCGGGCGAGCCTCGCGCGCAGGAAGGCGATCGTGCGCGCGTCGGAGGGGTATCCGCTCCCGACCTCGGTCCCGAGGCGCCGGGCCAGCGCGGCGACCGCCCGGTCGCGCCGGACCTTCGCCACGATCGACGCGGCACCGACCACGGGGTCGTCCCGGTCCGCGTGGTGGCGGGCGACGACGTTCACGTTCCCGCCGGCGAGCGCGGCGACGCGCGTCCCGAACCGGTCGGCGTTGACGTCGCACGCGTCGACATGGGCGAGGTCGGGGCCGGTTGCCCGCACGAGGCGCGCGAACGCGATCGCCTCGAGCTCGTTCAGGCGTCCCTGGCGCACGTGCCGGTCGATCGTGCGCGGCCCGAGCGCGACGGACCGGCAGGCTCCGAGCCGGGTCAGCGCGGCGTAGACCTCCTCGCGGCGGGACGGCGAGAGCGTCTTCGAGTCGGCAGCCCCGGCCTCCGCGACCCGATCGATTCGGTCCCGCGGCACCAGGAATCCGCCCACCACGAGGGGTCCGAGAACGCTCCCGCGGCCGGCCTCGTCGATCCCGAGAATCTGCGCGGAGGCCATCGGTGCACGGACCGAGGGTCGGTAACGCATTAAGCCGGCGCGTCGGTGGTGGCCCATGTCGCTCGACGGACTCGTCGTCCCGATCCCGACCCTCTTCGATGCCGAGGGGGCGCTCGACCTCGGCCGGAACGCGAAGTTCGCGCGGGGCCTCTCCGACGCCCACGTCGACCACCTCTTCGCCCTCGGTTCGCTCGGCGAGTTTGCTTCCCTCACCGACGCGGAGCGCGAGCGGTTCCAGGAGGTCGTGATCGAGACCGTGGGAATCGGGACGGACGTCTGGGTCGGCTGCGGAGCCCCATCGACCCGTCAGGCCGTCGCGTACGCCGCGAGCGCCGAAACGGCGGGGGCCGCCGCCGTGGTGCTCGTGCCTCCGTACTACCTCCACCCGCCGATCCCGGCGGTGGAGCGGTACTACCGCGCCGTGCGCTCGGCGGTCTCGGTGCCGGTGATCGCCTACAACATCCCCTCGCTCGTCGGCTACGCCCTTCCGCCCGAGCGCGTGCACGCGCTGGGCCGGGACGGGGTCCTCGCCGGGGTCAAGGATACCTCCGGCGCGCTCGCGAGCGTCCGGTCGTTTCTCGATGGGAGACCGGACGGGTTCGCGGTGTTCCCGGGGGACGACGCCTTCGCGAGCGGTGCGATCGGGGCCGGTGCGGCCGGGGCCGTGATGGGGATCGCGAACGTCGCCCCGAGCCTGTGCCGGGAGCTCGTGCGCGCTGCGGCGGACGGAAAGGCCGAGCGGGCCTCCGAGCTCCAGGCCCTGGTCGATGCGCTCGTCGACGTGAGCCGGGTCGGGCCGTTCCCCTCCACCGACAAGTTCCTCGCGAATGAGCTCCGGGGATGCGAGGTCGGTTTCCGCGCCCCCTACGACCCGCTCTCGACCGCCGAGGAGAGCGCGGTCCGAGCGCGGCTCGAGCCGCTGCGCGAGCGCCTCCGCCCGTTCCTCGGGAGGTAGGACGTGCGCGCCGTTCTCGTCCGGCCGCCGAACCCGGGGGTCGAGCTCGGAGAGGCACCGACCCCGTCGCTCGCTTCCGGAGCGGTCCGGGTCCGGGTCCTGGAGTGCGGGGTCTGCGGCACGGACCACGACATCGTCCGCGGCAAGTACGGCACGGCGCCTTCGGGGTCCCCGGACCTGATCCTGGGCCACGAGAACCTGGGCGAGGTCCTCGAGGTCGGCGCCGGCGTGGTCGGTTGGTCGCCCGGCGACCTCGTCGTCGCCACCGTCCGGCGGGGCTGCGGACGCTGCCGGTTCTGCCGGACCAACCGCTCCGACTTCTGCGAGACCGGGCTCTTCACCGAGCGGGGGATCGGCGGGGCGCACGGCTACATGGCCGAGCAGTACGTCGACCTCCCGGAATACCTCGTCAAGGTTCCACCGGCGCTCCGCTTGGTCGCCGTCCTCCTCGAGCCGCTCAGCGTGGTCGAGAAGGCGATTTTCCAGGGCCAGCGGGTGCTCGACCGCAAGGAGCCCACACCGGGGGAACCGAAGACCGGCACCCCGAGTGCGCTGGTCGCCGGCACCGGGGCGATCGGCATGCTCGCCGCCCTTACCCTCGCGGTGCGGGGCTATTCCGTGACCGCGATCGACCGCCACGGGGAGGACACTCCGGCCGCCCAGCTCCTCGCCCGCATCGGCGCCGGCCACGCGAACGTGGGCGGAGGGATGGCCCCGCTCGGGGACCGGAAGTTCGACCTCGTGATCGAGGCGACCGGCTCGGTCTCGCTCGACTTCACGCTGATCGACCGGCTCGCGTCGAACGGCGTGCTCGTCCTCACGGGGATCCCGGACGCCGAGGGACCGCTACTGCCGGTCTCGGGGGGGGCGCTGCTGCGCGACGTCGTGCTCGGGAACCAGGCGATCGTCGGTTCGGTGAACGCGAACCGCACCTACTTCGAAGCCGGCCTTCGCGACCTCACGGTCTTCGAGGAGCGGTGGCCGGGGGCGGTCGGAGGGTTGATCTCGACCCGCGCCCCGCTCGAGTCGTACCGGGCGGTGCTGACCGAGCGCAGCGGTGGCACGATCAAGACCGTCCTCGCGGTGACCCCGGGCGGGGCCACCGGCGCGCCCTAAAGGTCAAATATCCGACACCGCTGCGAGCGACCCTCTCGGAGCGCCGATGGGGATCTGGCAGGGACGTTCCCGACGTACGCGGACCGGCGGGCGGCTACGCCCGATCCGCAAGAAGCGCCGGTTCGAGATCGGCCGGGAGCTCCAGCACGCGACCGTGGGCTCGGGTACGGTGAAGAAGTACCGCGTCCGAGGAAGGAACCGCAAGCTGAGGATCCTCACGTCGATGACGATCAATGTCTTCGACCCCGCGACGAAGAAGATGCAGCGGGCCAAGATCGTCACCGTTCGCGAGAACCCCGCGAACCCGAACTACGTCCAGCGGAACATCATCACCAAAGGGGCGATCCTGGAGACGGACGTCGGGCTGGTCCGCGTGCTCTCCCGGCCCGGGCAGGACGGCGTGCTGAACGGGGTGCGCGTTTCCCCGTTGCCGTCGGCCTGACGGCGCTCGACGCCGACCGATGCCGGATCACTTCTACGTCTACCCGGCGTACCTGTCGCGGGACCGCACGCGCGCGGAGGGCCGCCGCCTCCCCACGGCGACCGTCCTCAAGGACGTGACTGTGGAGGAGATCGTCCAGGCCGCGAAGCGGCTCGGCTACCGCGCGGACGCGGAAGCCGGCAAGCAGTACTCCCGGGACGTCCCGTCGTACGCCGGCCGGGTGAAGGTGACGAAGCGCGCCGGCGTGACGAAGACGGCGTTCCTGCGCGCCGTCGCGGTCGAGCTCGCCCGGGTGCGGGCCCAGGGGGCGGCCCGCTAGATGGAGGAGCCGGGGACGGTCTACTTCACCGGCACCGCGGGGGCCGGCAAGTCCACGCTCGTGCGCGCGTTCGCCGAGTGGATGCGCTCCGCCGGGTACGACGCGACCGTCGTGAACCTCGACCCGGGCAGCGAGGTCGAGGACGGAGGGTTCGACGTCGACATTCGCGAGTGGGTCCGGCTCGCCGACCTCCAGGACGAGTACGGGCTCGGCCCGAACGGGGCGCAGGTCGCCGCGGCCGACATGATCGCCCTCAAGATCTTCGAAGTCAAGCAGGCCGTCCAGGAGCTCCGGTCGGACTACATCCTGGTCGATACGCCGGGACAGATCGAGCTGTTCGCGTTCCGCGAGGCGTCCCGGGCGATCGTCGACGCCCTGAGCGGAGACCGTTCCGTGATCGCGTTCCTCTTCGATCCCGCGCTCGCGCGGACGCCGGGGGGGTTCGTCTCGCTCCTCATGCTGAGCGCGACCCTCGAGTTCCGCTTCCGGCTCCCGCTCGTCAACGTCCTCGCGAAGTCCGATGTCCTCACGCCCGAGCAGCTCGCGGAGATCTCCGCCTGGGCGGACGAGCCCGGTCAGCTGTACGAGGCGGTGACGCGCGACGCTCCGACCCCCGACGTCCAGCTCTCGACCGAGCTCTTCCGCGCGATCGAGAACATGGGCCCGCTCGGTGGGGTTGTCCCGACGAGCGCGAAGGAGACCACGGGGCTCGAGGCGTTCTACCAGTCGTGCCAGCGGGTCTTCGCGGGCGGCGAGGACCTCGAGCCGTCGCAGGCGAGCGGTCCCGAGTGACCGCCCGGACCTATTCCTCGGTGAAGAACAGGCCCATCCCCGCGGATGCGGCCTCCTCTTCGTCCTTGAAGCGGCGGTAGAGGCCCTCGCCGTCCGGACCGGTGAGCCGGGTCCCGACCGGCGCGAGCAGCTCCTCCGCGTGCCGGACCCCATCGGCCGAACCTTCCACGAGGACATAGATCGTGTCGGCCGGTCCCCCGAGCGCCCCCGCGTCGCGGACCTTCTGGCTCTGGCGGGAGACGAGGTCGTCCTTGAGCACGCGGTCGAGCTCGGAGCGCTTTCCCCCCGGGACGGAGAAGATCGTCCACGCCATCGGCCCGCGCGACCCCGCTCCCCTATATGGGGTTGTGCCGGCCCGGAGACGGACGCGTTCCCGGAGGATCGCGCCGGTCAGCAGAAAAGGGGGCGGCGTCTCGGGGCAGCGTGCTCGCCCGCACGACCGAAGCGCCGGTGCTGCTGATCGGGGCGGCCCATGTGGTGGACCTCGCCGACCCGCTCCGCCGGGTGCTCTCGGGGCGCCCGCTCGACGGGATCGCGGTCGAGCTCGACCCCGAGCGGGCCGCCACCCTCTTCGACCCCCCGGAGCACCGGGGAAGGTCGACGGGCGCGCCCCTGTTCGCGCGGCTCTGGGCGATCGTACAGCGGCGGCTCGGGGCCGAGATCGGCGGAGGCCCTCCCGGATCCGAGATGCGCGCCGCGGCGGTCTACGCACGCGAGCAGGGGCTTCCGCTCTTCCTGATCGACGACCCGCTCCGCGCGACCCTCGGCGAGCTCGTCCGCCGGATGCCGCTCAGGGAGCGGGTCTCCCTCCTCGCGAGCGCGTTCGTCGGCCTCGTCCTTCCCGCCCGCGTCGTCGAACGAGAGATGGACCGCTACGCCGAGTCGCCGACCGAGTACGCCGAGGAGCTTCGGCAGGCGAGCCCGACGATCGCCCGGGTCCTCCTCGACGACCGGAACGAGCACATGGCCGAGCGTCTCGCGGTGCTCCGCCAGCGCGGGTACGGCCGAATCGCGGCCGTGGTCGGCGACGCCCACGTTCCCGGACTCAAGGCCGCGCTCGGGCGCCGCGGCGTGCCGTCGGAAGCGGTGACGTTCCGCGAGCTACGTCGGACGCCCGCTACAGTACCCGGACCGCGCCCTTCGTAGCGGAGTCCACCGCCCGGACAAAGGCGTCGGTGAAGGCGCCGAGCTCCGGGGCGACGTGGTCTTCGATCTTCCCTGCGTCGGCCAGCGCGCTGATCGCGGGCACGACCGGCAGCCGGCCCAGCACCGGGATCCCGTACTCCCGGCCGATCGACTCCACTCGGCTCGTGCCGAACAGCTCGATCCGTTCGCGGCAGTGCGGGCATTCGAGCCAGGCCATGTTGTCGACCAGTCCGAGAAGCGGCACGTGGAGGTCGCGGGCCATGTTCATCGCTTTCTTCACGATGAGCGCGGCGAGGTCCTGCGGGGTCAGCACGAACAGCATGCCGTCGATCGGGATCGTCTGGAAGACGGTGAGCGGCACGTCGCTCGTCCCGGGCGGCATGTCGAGCAGGAGGTAGTCGAGGGCCCCCCAGTTGACCCCTCCGAAGAACTGCGTGATCAGGCGCGTCACGAGCGGGCCCCGCCAGATGACCGGGGTCTGCTCGTCCTCGACCATGAACTGCGAGGAGACGACCGAGATGCCGGTACGGGAGACAGCCGGTTCGATCCCCTCGCCGCGATCCGCGAGGGGGCCGGTCATTCCGTAGAGCTTCGGGATCGACGGGCCGGTGATGTCGGCATCGAGGATCCCCACCTCGAGCCCGCGCCGCCGCAGCTCGCTCGCGAGGAGCGCCGTCACGGACGACTTCCCGACGCCGCCCTTGCCGCTGCCCACGGCGACGACGTGGCGGATCCGTCCCTTATCCATCCGCTGCAACAGACCGCGGGGAGGACCGCGAGCCGCTCCGGGCGCAGGCCCGGCCGGCGTCGAAGGTCGCGGCTCCGCATCCCCGTCGGGAGACATATGCGTCGCACCGGAGGTCGTCTATATAACGGACCGCAGGTCCGACGGAAGAGAGGCGGGGCGTCGATGACCGTGGGCCGGTCGAGTGAGCTCGACGAGCTGTTCCGGCCGGCCTCCGTCGCCGTCATCGGGGCCTCGAACACGCCCGGCAAGGTGGGCACCAGCCTCTTCCGGAACATCCTGCAGGCCGGCTTCCGGGGGGTGGCGTATCCCGTGAACCCCTCGTGGAAGAGCGTCTCGGGCGTCCGTTGCTACCCCGGGGTGCGCGACCTCCCCGAGGCTCCCGACCTCGGCGTGGTGATCGTCCCGGCGCCGGCCGTCCCCGACGTCGTCGAGCAGCTCGGCGAAGCCGGCACGAAGGGGATCGTCGTGATCTCCGCCGGGTTCCGGGAGGTCGGGGAGGCCGGGGCAGCGCTCGAGCGGGAGGTGGTGCGACGCGCCGAGCGGTATCGGATGTCGCTCGTCGGCCCGAACTGCTTCGGGGTCCTGAACACCGACCCCACGGTGAGCCTGAACGCCACGTTCAGCGAGAGCCTGCCCCCGACCGGGAACATCGCGTTCGTCTCGCAGAGCGGAGCGCTCTGCGCCGGGATCCTGCAGTACGGCATCGCCGAGCGGATCGGCTTCTCGCGCTTCGTCTCCGTCGGGAACCGCGCCGGGGTCGACGAGAACGACCTCTTGCTCTCGCTGGGGAGCGACCCGGCGACCAAGGTGATCCTGCTGTACGTCGAGAGCCTGGCGGGCGGGCGTCGGTTCCTCGAGACGGCGCGCGAGGTGACGGACCAGAAGCCCGTGCTCGTGATCAAGAGCGGGCGGACGGCGGCCGGCGAACGGGCCGCCCGGAGCCACACCGGCTCGCTCGCCCAGTCCGGGCGCGACCAGCTCTACGACGCGCTGTTCGAGCAGTCCGGGGTCCTGCGCGCCGATTCTCTCGGCGACCTCTTCCGGACCGCCAAGATCTTCGCGACCGGACTTCGTCTCGACGGCCCCCGCCTGGCGATCCTCACGAACTCGGGAGGCCCGGGGATCGTCGCGGCGGATGCCGCCATCCGCAACGGGCTCGAGGTCCCGTCGCCGCCCCCGGCGACCCAGGCCGCGCTCGGTCGCCGCCTGCCGTCGATCGCGGCGCTCTCGAACCCGATCGATATGACGGCGGACGTCGGACCCGATCAGTACCGCGACTCCCTCACCACCCTGCTCGGCGACCCGCAGTACGACGGCTCGCTCGTGATCGCGACCCCCACCGGCACGATGACCGGGGAGTCGGTCGCCCGAGCGATCCTGGACGTCAAGGCAAAGACCGAGAAGGCGGTTGTCGCGTGCCTGTTCGGGCTCACCGACCTCACCCGGGAGGTCGCGTTCCTCGAAGAACAGGGGGTTCCGACGTTCACGTTCCCCGAAGAGGCGGTTCAGGGACTCGGCAGCCTCGCGCGGTGGCATGCCTGGCGCACGCGGCCCCGCACGGAAGTGCGGAACTTCCCGGTCGACCGCGCGCGGGTCCGCGAGACGCTCGATCGGGCCCGCGCGGAGGGGACGAGCGTCCTGCCCGAGTACGCGGCCCGCTCCCTGCTTTCCGCCTACGGGGTGACGTTCCCGAAGATCGAGCGCGCGAAGACCGTGGACGAGGCGGTCCGGGCGGCGGACGTGATCGGGTATCCGGTCGTCCTCAAGGTCGCCTCGCCGGACATCTCTCACAAGACCGACGTGGGGGGGGTCGCGCTCGGGATCGGGGACGCCGAAATGCTCCGATCGGCCTGGGAGCGGATGGAGCGGTCCGTCCGCGCGGCGGTGCCGAACGCGCGGATCGAGGGGTTCGAGGTCGGACAGCAGATCCTCGGAGGGAAGGAGGTCCTGGTCGGCGTCCAGCGAGACCCGGATTTCGGCCCCATCGTCGTCTTCGGAATGGGCGGGATCTACGTCGAGGTCCTGCGGGACGTCACGTTCCGCCTCGCGCCGGTCCGCCCGCTCTCCGCCGAGCGGATGGTGGAGTCGGTGAAGGCGTTCCCGCTCTTGAGGGGGGTCCGGGGCGAGCCGCCGAGTGACATCGCGTCGCTCGAGGAGGCGATCGAGCGGGTCTCCCAGCTCGCGATGGACCTGCCCGAGGTCGTCGAGCTCGACCTCAACCCGCTGATGGTGCGCCCGGCCGGGAAGGGCGTGGTCGCCGTCGACGCGCGGGTCGTGCTCGGTCCGTCTTCCAGATAGGGACCTCGACCTTCAGTTGCTCGATCAGGTACCGCGCCGCTTCGAACGCGGCGTCCCGATGCGGGCACGCCGCGCCGACGATCACCGCGACCTCCCCGACCCGCAGACGGCCGATCCGGTGCCACAGGACGACCCGGCCCGCCCCGAAACGGCGGCGGGCCGTGCGTTCGAGCTCCCGGAGCCGTCGGGTCGCCAGCGGTTCGTGCGCCTCGTAGAAGAGCGCCCACACCCGGCCCGCCCTCGTTCGATCCGGCCGGACCCGCCCCGCGAACAGCGCGACGCCCCCGAGCGCCGGTCCCGAGAGCTCGCGCATCGCCTGCTCCACCGACAGGGCCCGGGCGGTCAGGAGCACGCTCACGCTCATCCGCCCCCGTAGGGGGGATGCACCGCGAACTCGTCCCCCGGGCGTATCCGTTCGGCGAGGTCGTCCAGGTACCGGTCGTTCCGGACGAAACGGGAGGTGCGGAGCGCCGGGCGCAGGCGGGGGTACTTCCGTCCGAGCGCCGCGACCAGCTCGTCCGCCCGCATCCCCTCGTCCGGGACGGCCAGGTCCACGGAAGCGGCCCCGACGGCTTCGCGGGCCGTCGCGAAGAGCCGGATCCGCACGGTCGACGGCGATCTCGGCACGGCTGACCCGACGCCGCACGGTTGTAAAAACTGCATCGGGGTCCTTCGGCGGCAACCGATTAATACGGAGGGGACCTCGAACGGTCCGATGGGAGACATCGCGGTCCGCTTCGGTGGCGAGGCGGGGGATGGGATCGCGTCCATCGGCGAGTCCATCGCCCGCGGCTTCTCACGCATGGGTCTCCACGTCTTCGGCTTCAACGCCTACCAGTCCGTCATCCGCGGGGGCCACGTCTGGTTCCAGGCCCGCGCCGCGGTCGACCGGGTCCACTCTCCGGGCGACGGAGCCGACATCCTCTACGCGCTCCACAAAGAGACCGTCGACATCCACGCCCCCAGCCTGCGCCCGGGCGGGACGGTAGTCTACGACCCGGAGAAGTTCCCGGTCGACGCGTCGGCGCTCCCGGCCGGCGTGCACGCGCTGGCCGTGCCGACGCTCGAGCTCGCCCGCAAGTACACCACCCAGTCGATCCTGCAGAACGCGGTGGGGGCCGGCGCCTCGGCGTTCCTCGCCGGCATCCCGCTCGAGCTCTTCCAGAAGGTCCTCGCGGACTCCTTCGGCCGCAAGGCGGGCGAGATCGTCGACTGGAACCTGGGGGCGAGCGCGGACGGCTACCACTACGCGGAGCAGCACGCCTCGGTGAACGCGCACGCGCTTCCGAAGGCCGGCGCGCCGAAGCTCCTCATGACCGGCAACCAGGCGATCGCGCTCGGCGCCGCGGCGGCCGGCCTGAAGTTCCTCGCGCAATATCCGATGACCCCGGCGTCGACGATCATGCACTGGCTGGCGGCCCACTCGACCGAGCTCGGGGTGGTCGTGAAGCAGGCCGAGGACGAGCTCGCCGCGATCAACATGGCGATCGGCGCTTCGTTCGGCGGGGTTCGATCGATGACCGCGACGAGCGGCGGCGGGTTCTCCCTGATGGTCGAGGCCCTCGGCATGGCGGGAATGACCGAGACCCCGCTCGTGGTCGTCGACTCGCAGCGTTCGGGCCCTTCCACCGGGCTGCCGACGAAGACAGAGCAGGGCGACCTCAATCTCCTCTTGGGGGCCGGCCAGGGAGAGTTTCCCCGAGCGATCCTCGCCCCGGCGAACCCGGCCGAAGCGTACCGAGCGATGCTCGACGCGTTTCGGCTCGCCGAGGAATGGCAGACCCCGGTGCTCGTGGCGAGCGATCTCCACCTCTCGGAGAACCACATGACCGTCGATCGCGACGAGATCGACCTCGAGGTCGACGTGCCGTCGCTCTTCACGGTCGCTCCGAACGGCCACGGCTACCTGCGCTACCAGTACACGGAGTCCGGCGTCTCCCCCCGGGCGGTTCCGGGTCAGCCCGGCCTCCAGTTCGTGGCCGGGTCCGACGAGCACGACGAGCGCGGCCATTTGATCTCCGACGTCCGCGCCGGTGTGCCGCACTGGGTCTCCGAGCGCCAGCGGATGATGGACAAGCGCATGAAGAAGCTTCACGGGCTCTCCGCGGCCTCCCCTCCCCCGGTCCTCGAGGGGCCGGCGGACGCCCCGCTCACGTTCGTGACGTGGGGGTCGACCGTGGGCGCCGTGCGCGACGCCCGCGCCGAGCTGACCGCCCGGGGGCGCCCGACCAACCTCCTCTACTTCCCGACCGTCTACCCGCTCGACGCGAACGCGGTGACCGCCGCGTTCGCCCGGACCCACCGCACGCTCCTAGTCGAGATGAACTACTCCGGCCAGTTCGGTCGGCTCCTGCGGGCCGAGACCGGGATCACCCCCACGGACCGGTTCCTCAAGTACGACGGGGAGCCGTTCCTTCCGCACGAGATCGTCGCGCGGGCTCTCGAGGTGATGTGAAATGGCCGAAACCAGCGCGTCGCGTCCGCCGAGCGACTTGGGCGCCGCCCTTCCGGTCGTCGGCAAGTCCGATACGAAGCCGACCTGGTGCCCCGGTTGCGGCGACTTCGGGGTCGTCGCCGCGGTCGAGATGGCGCTGAAACGACTGAAGATCCCGAGCCACAACGTCGTGATCGTCTCGGGGATCGGCTGCTCGTCGAACCTCCCGCACTTCCTCTCGTCCTACGGATTCCACGGCATCCACGGCCGTGCCCTTCCGGTCGCGGAGGGGATCCGCTGGGCGAACCACGGGCTCACGGTCATCGGGACGGGCGGAGACGGCGACGGCTTCGGGATCGGCGCGGGCCACTTCGTCCACGCGATGCGTCGGAACGTCGATCTGACCTACGTGACGATGGACAACCAGATCTACGGGCTCACGACCGGTCAGGCCAGCCCGACCTCGACGCTCGGTCAACGGACGAAGTCGACACCGGGCGGCGTGATCGAGAACCCCATCGACCCGATCGCCCTCGCGCTCGCGAGCGGCGCGACGTACGTCGCCCGCGGCTTCTCGGGGGACGTGAAGCAGCTCGCCGACCTGGTCGCGAACGGCATCTCCCACCATGGGTTCGCGTTCGTCGACGTCTTCAGCCCGTGCGTCACCTACAACAAGATCAACACGTTCGACTTTTTCCGCCAACGGCTCTACAAGCTCGAGAGCGCGGGCCACGACCCGAGCGACCTGACCCGGGCATGGCAGCGGGCGCTCGAGTGGGGCGACAAGATCCCGGTCGGTCTCTTCTATCGCACGGAGAAGCCCACCTACGAGGACCTCGAAGAGGTGCTCGCCGCCGGCCCGCTCGCCCTGCAGACCGCAGGGCTCCGCGGGAAGGGCTCGCTGCTCGACGAGTTCGTCTAGCGGGGTCCCCCCGGGGCGTCAGCCACCGACGCGCTCGAAGAGGAAGGCGTCCCCGAACCGCACGACCAGCGGGAAGCTCGCCGGGTCGTTGAGGAGCGGCGTGGCGGAGAACGCCGGCCAGAGGAGGGTGCTGTTGCCGGTCACGACGATGTAGTTGACCGCGAGGACGGCCAAGGCCACGCGTCCCGCCGCGTCGAGGGTCCCGTTCGAGAGTTCGTTCACGACGACGGTGTACGATGCGTTCACGTACGGAAACCCCGGCACGAGGGGATAGAGCAGCACGATGTTCGTGGCGTATCCCGGTAGGAACAGCGCCGCGCTTCCGGGGGCGACCAGGACCCGAGCGCCGGGCGGAAGGTGCGCGCCGGCGTACTCCAGGAGCTCGAGGTCGGACGCGGTGACGTTCCCGAAGTCGTGGTAGAGGCCGGCGAGCGCCGGCGGGAGCATCGTGGGGGTCAGCGCGACCCCGGGCGCAAGGATCAGCAGCGCGATTGCGAGCGGCACGATCCGGCGCGTCGGGTCCGACGCGCAAAGACGGTCGGACGGTGGAGTCCAGGAGCGACGCGCCGGTCGATCGGCGCCGATCGGTTCCGGCCGGGGTGCGGCCGCGGCCCGTTCGAGCGCGATCACCAGGGGCAACGCGGCGACGAGGACGTAGACCGTGAACAGCCAGGCCGAGATCTCGCCCGCGCTCGTGATCGCCGAGAGTACGACCGCCGGGCCGAAGCCGGTCGCGGCGAGCCAGAGCAGGCCGAGGAGGGCGACCAGGACACCGCTTCCGATGGCCGCGAAGCGGCGGAACGGTCCGAGGTACCGGCCCAGCGCGGACTCCCTCCGTACCAAGACGAGGAGCGCGAGACCGAGCGCGAGCAGGAGCGCGAGCTCGAGCCGGACCGGTGGTAGCAGCGAGAGCTGGAAGTCCCGGGCCCGGAACAGGAACGGGTCGATGCTCCCGAGGAACTGGCTACCGGTGATGCCGGTCGGGCTCCCCGCGGGCGCGGCGGCGGCCCCGGGAACGAACCCGGGGCTCGACCGGCCCAGCACCAGCACGTAGAGCGAGGGGACGACGCCCAGGAGCGAAGCGGCCGCCGCCGCGACCCAGGCGCGGAGCCACGGTCCCCCGCGGGCCGTTCCCGAGAGCCCGGTCCACAGCCCGGCGAGGAAGACCGCGGGAAGCAGCCACTCGGCGCCGACCGGATTGAGCGCGGCCGAGTAGCCGACGAGCAGTCCGAGACCGACCGCCTCCCCGAGCTTCGGCACGGTGCCACGGAACCACGGGGCGGCGAAGCCCGCGAGCAAGAGGACGAGGGGGAATGCGAAGACGAAGTCGTTGCTGCCGCCGACCAGGTCGCGCGTCCAGGGCGCGAGCCACGCAAGGGTGAGGGCGAACGCGAGCCCTGCCCTTTCGCTCCCGACGAGCCGGCGGCCGAGCGCGAACGCGCTCAGCGGGGCGAGCGCGAAGAAGAGCGGCGTGACGAGGAGGCTGGTCCGCGCCGGGGGAAGGCCGAAGGTGAGCTCCGCCCATCCCAGCCAGACGGTCGTCCCCTGCGGGTAGAGGATCGAAGAAGTCGCGTACGGGGCGAACGAAAGCGGGATCGAGCCGTGCTGGAGGAGGAGTGCGGTGTAGGTGGTGAGGAGGCTCGCGTCGAACGTGTTGCCGGTCCCGATCGGCAGCGCGACCCCGCGCTCGATGACGTAGAGCGCGAGCGCCGAGCCGATCACGAGCAGCGGGATCGGCCGCCGGAGGGAGGCGAGCGCGCGGACTGCGCCCTCGCCGGGGTCGCCCCGGCGGCGTCGCCGCCCCGCGTCGAAGAGGAGGAGGAGCGCCGCAGCGATCGGTAGCGCCGCGACGAGCGGGGCCGTAAAGAGCCCGAGCCGGACCGCGGCGAGGAGGTAGAGCAGCCCGCCACCCAGGTAGACGTCGAGGACAACCCGCTCGATCGGCCCGACGTCCCGCCAGGTTCCGATCGCGCGGGCGGCGACCGCACGGAGGAGCTCGCCGAGGACCGCGACCGACCCCGCGCCGAGCAGGAGCGCGACCGCCCAGAGCGGGCCGCCGGGGCCGGGGAGGGGCACGGGTCCGCGAGGGGGTCCGCTTTATAGAACCGTTCCCGCCCATCGCCAGCTATTTACCGTCCGGCGCGAGGCGTTCCCCGGAGTGCGTCGTGGCCACCGGCTCCGCCTCGGGGGTTCGGGAGGGGCTGTCGAGCGTCACCCGTGGGACTCTTTTTCTCCTCGTTTCCACGCTCTGTTTCGTCGGCCTGACGTTCGTCTCGCGAGTGATGCTCGTGCGCAGCATCAGTCCGGCCGACTGGAACGCCTACTCGTTCGGGCTGACGCTCGCCGCGCTGCTCTCCGCGTTCGGCACCCTCGGGCTCCCGACCGCCATCGCCCGCAGCATCCCCTACTCGGCGTCCGACAGCGAGCGACGGGGGTACGTCCGAGCGGCGCTCCTGCTCGGGGCGATCGCGGCCTTCCTTGCGTCGCTCGTCCTGTGGCTGTTCGCTGGGCCGATCGGCCGGGCGCTCGGTCAGCCCGAGATCGGCCTCGGTCTCGAGTTCTTCGCGATCTCGGTCGGCACCTCGATCATCGCAGCCCTGATCGCGTCGATCTTCCAGGGGTTCGAGGACGTCGCTCCGAACGCCTTCTTCGTGCAGATCGTCAACCCTGCCCTCTTCATCGGCTTCCTCGCGGTCGCATTCGTCCTACCGAGCTACGGGATCAGCTACGGCGAGGCGCTTCTCGCCTACCTGCTCGCGAACATCGCCACGCTGGGCCTGCTCGTCCTCTACGTGTTCCTCCGCCTACCCCGGCATCTTCCTGCCGGGCCCCGAAGCCCGGACGCGGTGGGACGGCTCCTGCGCTTCGCCGCTCCGCTCTTCGTCGTCACCATCATGGCGAGCGTCACCGGCTCGGGCGACACCGTGATCCTCGGCATCTACCACTCGAGCGAGGTCGGGACCTATACCGCGTCCTTGACGCTCGCGCGGTTGCTCCAGATCGGGATCAGCGCCCTCGGCTACATCTTTCTCCCGGTCGCCACGAAGTTCCTCCGTCAGAACGACGCGGGATCGATCCCGATCACCTACGCCACGGCCACGAAGTGGATGCTGCTGTTCTCGTTGCCGCTGTTCCTCCTGTTCTTCTTCCTCCCGGCGAGCTCGCTCGGGTTCGTCTACGGACCGAGCTACACCCTGGTCGTCGTCCCCCTCCAGATCGCCGTCCTCGGCTCGTTCCTGACGACCCTCCTCGGTCCGTCGAACACGACCCAGGTCGCCTACGGGCAGACCCGCCTCCTGATGTACAACGCGATCGCCGCGGGTCTTCTCGATCTCGCCCTCTCCCTGCTCCTCATCCCCTCCTACGGCTACGCGGGCGCGGCGGTCGCGTGGGCCGGGGCGAACGTCGCCTACACCGGCCTGTCGCTGGGGCAGCTCGCGACGGCCTCGGGAGTGCACCCCTTTCGGCGGGACTTCACCGTACCCGTCCTCCTGACGGCGCTGCCGCTCGGGATCCTGTTCGCCGCCCTACGACCCAGCGTCCCGTGGTGGTCGTTGCCCGGGGTCGGGCTGGCCATCGCCGGACTGTTCGCGCTCGTCGTCCTGGCGACCCGCAGCATCGACGACGGAGACCGATTGCTCCTCGAGGCGGTCGAGCGGCTGTTCGGCCGGCCTCTCCGCCTCGTGCGGAGCATCGGTCGCTACGGCCTCCGTGGTCGCCGCTAGCGCCTCCGGGGCCGGGCCTCCGCGGGCCGCGGACCGCCCCTCGCGCACGTGCTCCACCAGCAGGAGCACGACGCCGGCGCCGAGAAGGAAGAAGACGTACTCGGCGAGCGTGTTCGCCGCCGCGGTCGCCCCGAGGGCGTCGGTGACGGCCGTGACGACCAGGAGCACCAGGGCGGCCGCGATCGGGTACCGCCCATCGAGCCCCGCCCAGACCGAGTAGACCATGTAGGCGAAGAGGAGCGCGAGGAAGACCTCGACGTACGGAAACGTCACGAACCACCTTCCCTCGGCAGCAGGCTGCCGCGCTAAATCGTACGCTCCGATCCTTCCGGGGCCAATGACGCGCGGAAGGGCCCCGGCACCGGTGCGGCGTAGGCCCGTGCCGTCGGTACCGCAACTATACATACCCGTGGACGGCATCCCTAAGTAGGGAGGGCGGCTCCCCTCCCCAATCGATGGTTTCCGCACGGCGAGGACGGCGCATCGTGCCCCTGTTTCTGGGGGCGGTCATGCTCGCCGTGGTGATCGCGGCTGCCCTGACCCCGAACGTGGGGATCGTTCAGGCCCAGACGCCCTCCCAGTACGGTCAGCCGTCCTCGACCCCCTGTTCGGGAATCTCTGCCTCCAGCTGCATCCCGAGCTGGGTGGTCGCCGCGATCGGGCTCCTGGTGGTCCTGGCGGCCCTTGGCCTCGTTCTGATCTTCGTCCGCCGCCGCCGACGCCCGCCCACGGGCGGCGCCGTCCCGGCCTGGCAGGGAGGGTCGCCGCCGTCGACGCCACCGAGGGGGCCGGGCGCGCCGCCCCCGTCAGCGGCGCCCTCGGGCCCACCGGCCGCCGCCCCGGCCTACCTCGAGACCCCGGAGGATGTCGGTCAAGCCCCTCCGTACGTCTCTCCTCCGGCCTCGACCGCTGCGGCCGTCGGCGGCGCTGGCGCGGTGGCGGGCGCCGCCGCGGCCGAGAAGGAGCCGGACATCGACTCCCTCATGGCGGAGCTCGACAAGATCAGCGGCGAGATCCTGAAGAGGGCCCCCAAGACGGGGAGCCAGAGCGGATCCGGGTCCCCGCCGCCGAGCGAGAAGTCGCGCTAAGGCCCGGACCGCGCGAGCGGTGCACAGCTTAAGAAGGCCCACGGGGTCGTTCGTGCAATGACCGGTCGTTCTCCCACCGTGACGGACGAGGAGCTCCTCACGGAGCTTCGGCTCGCGGTCGCAGCCGCCGCGGAGCGGCCGCGGGAGATCGAAGTGGGGGTAGCCCTGTCGATCGCCCTCGGGCGTCAGCGACCGGCCGTCTCGTGCGGGGGCTGTGCCCAGCCGCTCGAGTTCGACGGGATCCCCACGCGCACGAACGCCCGCCTCCCCGTCGCCTTCCGTCTCGTCTTTCCCCCGGCGCCGGGGTCGTAACTCCAAGGAGCGCGGAGGGGATCTTCGGTGGTGTTCTCGATCGTCGGCAGTGTCGCGAACGTCATCACGAACATCCTCACCGTGATCGGCCTACCGGGGCTGTTCGCCCTGATGGCCGTCGAGAGCTTCGGGATACCTCCCGTGCCGAGCGAGGTCATCCTGCCCTTCTCCGGTTTCCTGGTCGCCGAAGGGACGTTCTCCCTGGGAGGTGCCCTCGGGGTTTCGCTGCTGGGGGGCCTCGTCGGCTCGTTCGCCGCCTATGCGATCGGCCGCTGGTGGCGCCATCGCATCACCGGGCTCGGCATCGGCCGGCTCCGGCTCGAGCCCCGGCATCTGGAGCGGGTCGATCGCTACTTCGCGCGCCGCGGCGAGGTCACGGTGGGGGTCGCCCGGCTGCTCCCCGTCATCCGCAGCTACATCTCCTACCCGGCCGGCTCCGCCGAGATGCCACCGGTACGCTTCGGAGTGTACACCCTCCTCGGATCGATCCCGTTCACCCTCGGCCTGATCTACGCGGGCATGGTCCTGCGCTCGGACTGGACCGTCGTTTCGAACTACCTCAACTACCTCAACTATCCGCTCCTCGCGCTCGTTGCGCTTGTGGTCCTGCTCCTGCTGCTCCAGGTCGCGGGCGTACTGGCCCCGGGATGGCCCCCGCGGCGGGCAGAACGTCCCTCCCCTCCTCCCGCGCCGCCGGCCTCCCCGCCGTCCGCCTGAGCGGGGGACCTACCGTCGGGGCGGGCGGGGCCCGCCGCTCGGCGCGTACTCCGGCCGGACAAGCCGCCCGGAGGGCCGTCCGACGTACTCCCCCCCTTCGACGATCCGTCGCCCGTCCCGGTAGTGCTCCCGGGGAAAGATCGCCTCCCAGCCCTCGAACGCTGTCCAGCCGCACGGCGCGTGGAGCCGCTTTCCGTCGAGGCGGGTACGCGCCTTGAAGTCGACGACCAGCAGGTTCGCCCGATGGCCCGGGGCGATCCGGCCCAGCGGCTGGCCGAGCCATCGCGCCGGCCGGTCGCACGCTGCTCTGAGGAGCGTCGCGAGCTCGAGCTCTCCGTTCCGGCAGCGGGCGAGGAGGAGCGGCAGGAGGGTCTCGACGCCCGGCATCCCGCTCGGGGCCTTCGCGAACGGGAGCTCCTTTCGGTCCGGAGCGTGCGGTGCATGGTCGCTCGCGACGCACGGGACCTCGCCTCGTCGAAACGCCTCCCACAGCCCCCGGCGGTCGGCCTCCGAGCGCAAGGGCGGGTTCACCTTGAATCGCGCGTCGGGACCCGAGCGGTCGTGGAGGAGGAGGTGGTGCGGGGTGGCCTCGAAGGAGACCCGGGCGGCGCGCAGCCGTTCGACCGAAGACGGCAACGTCACGTGCGCGACGTGAAGTCGCAGCCCCGCAGGTGCCGTCAGCAGCCGATCGATCGCGGCGGTCTCCGCCTCGGGCGGGCGGTGAGCGTTCCAGTCGACGGGATCGCGGGGGGGTGACCGGTCGCCGAAGCGGTCGGGCTCCTCGGCATGAACGGTCACCGGCAGTCCGAGCGCGGCCAGCCGCTCGAGGAGGGGGCCGAGCGCGGCCGACGGCAGCGTCTCGCGGATCCCGGTGGTCGGGCTCAGGTAGATCTTGAACGCGCCGGCGGCCCGGGAGAGCGGCTCGAGCGCCGCGGCGCGAGTCGGCGTGGCGTAGAGGAGAACATCGACGGCGGCGCGGCCGACCACGAGCCGCTGCTTCGACTCGAGCGCGTCGAGGTCCGCGATCGGCGGGTCGTTGTTCGGCATGTCGCCGACGAGCGTCACCCCCCCGAGCGCCGCCTGGACCGTTCCGGTGGCGAGGCTCTCGACACCGCGATCCCCGCCCGGCTCTCGGAAGTGCACGTGGAGGTCGGTCGCGGCCGGCAGGATCACGGCGTCGCCCACGTCGTGCCGCGGGGCGCCGGTCCGGACCCGGCCGAGGGATTGGATTCGTCCCTCCCCGTCGATCGCGATCTCCACCGGCTGGAGGCGCCCGTTAAGGAGCGCTCGTCCCGCGAGGATCAGCTCCGGGGCGGAGCCCCGCTCCTGCTCGCGGTCGCCGCGGGTTCCGCTCATCGGCTCGGCGGGACGGTGCGCTCCGTAAAGAAGGCACGGGCGCGGCCGACCGAACCGTTTTCTCTCCCAATACCTCAGGGCCGGCGTGGCGGAGCGCCGTTCCGGGCCGTGGACGTACGCCTCGAGCGGCGTGGACGTGGACGCCCGGGCCCGGGCGCTCTCCGCGCTCCTCGGCGGGGTCTCCTACCGCCCTCCTCCGACCCACGGCCGGCCTCTGGCCGCGCCCGGCCACTTCGCGGGCCTCGTGCGGATCGGGCGGGAGACGATCGCGGTAACGACCGATACGGTCGGTACGAAGACCCTCCTGGCGGAGGCGCTCGATCGGTGGGAGGAGGTGGGAGAGGACATCGTCGGAGTGAACGTGAACGACCTCGCCGCGGTCGGGGCTCGCCCCGCCGCGCTCGTCGACACCGTGTTGTGCGCGCGACCCGAGGAGGAGGTCTTCCGGGCCCTCGGCCGCGGCATCGAGCGGGGGCTCCGGGAAGCCCGCTGCTCGCTGCTCGGGGGCGAGACCGCGATCGTGCCCGACCTCGTCCGCGGCACCGACCTCGGCGCGACGGCGATCGGCTTCTTTCCGAGGGGCCGACGACCGGTCACCGGTGCCCGGATCCGTCCCGGGGACCGCATTCTCGGCATCCCCTCGAACGGGGTCCACGCGAACGGGTTCACGCTCCTGCGCAAGCTCCTCGACGCGAGATCGGTCGACCTCGCGCGGCCGCGGCCGGGAAGCCGGATCCCGGTCGGCGAGGAATTGCTCCGACCCACCCGCATCTACACGGTGGCGGCGGACGCCCTGGCCGACCGTCCCGAGGCCCACGGGTTCGCCCACATCTCGGGCGGCGGGGTCCGCAACCTGTCCCGCCTCAGCGACCGAGTGGCGTTCGTCCTCGACGCGTGGCCCGCAATCCCTCCGCTCTTCGGCTGGATCCAGGAGCTCGGGGCCGTCTCCACCACGGAGATGTTCCAGACGTTCAACATGGGGATCGGGTTCGCGCTCGTCGTGGCGCCGGACCACCTGTCGGAGACCCGCCGCCGGCTCGCCCGGGCCGGGGCGGGCGATGCCGGCGAGATCGGCCACGTCGAGCGGGGCCGAGGGGTGTCGGTCCCGGCGTTCGGTCTAGCGTACGAGGGATACGCGTAGTTCCGCCAAAGATTATGGAACGGCGAGGCTGACGGCCGCGCGTGGCTTCTTCGACCGACCCGCGGGGCATCGCGGTCCTCCTGTCGCTCCTGGCGGCGTTCGGGTGGGCGACCTACTACATCTTCGTCCTCGCGATCTCGCCCGGCACCACGCCCTCGGCGATCCTCGTCTACCCGTTCGTCTTCGGCGGGCTCGCCTACGCGGCGTGGTCGATGGTCGAGGGACACGGCCGCGCGTTCCTCGCGGTCTGGCTCGAGCCGGCGGCCTACGTCCGGACCGCGCTGCTCGTCGGCATGCAGGTCTCGGTGCTCGCCGCGACGTACCTCACCGGTCCGGTCGACGCCGCTCTCCTTTCGCTGATCGGGGACGTCGTGGCGACGCCCCTTATCGTCGCGCTCGTCCTCGGCGCCCACCGCGAGCAGGTCCGGTCTCCGCTCTTCGCGGTCGGCCTCCTTCTCAGCCTCGTAGGCGGCTCGATGGCGATCGCCGGCGGTCAGCGGATCACCGGGATCCACGATTGGGGCTGGCTCATCGTCCCGGCGGTGCCCCTGACGGTCGCGTTCTACTTCCTCCTGACCGCGCGGGCCAACGAGCGACGGCCGGCGAGCGCCGTGGTCGGCCAGTCGATGCTCGCCTCGGCCCTTCTCTCCGTGGCGATCTCCCCCGCGGTGCCCGGCGGGCTCCCGGGTCTCGAGGGGTTCGGCGCCGGTCCTCTCGTCGTGCTCCTGCTGACCGGCCTCTCGAGCTTCTTCCTCGCCCCAGCGCTCTACTTCCTCGCGCTGCGGAAGGTCGGCCTGGTAATCCCCCCCATGTTGATGACCGGCATCCCGGTCTTCACCCTGCTGCTCTCCGCGGTCGTGCTTCGCCTCAGCCTCCCCCTCGTCGCCGTCCTCGGGATCCCGGTCGCGGTCGGAGGCGCCCTCCTCACCCTTCGTGCCGAAGCGCGGGAGGAGCCGCCGGCGAACGCCCCGGCCCCGGGCCGTCCCTGACGGCCTACTGCCAGTCGGCGAGGCTCCGGTTCGTCGACTTCCGGCGGGCGGGCTTGCCGAGCTCCGAAAGCGGCGTATCGAGGGTCGCCGGCGGGCCGGAAGCGGTGGGCGGAGGGGTCGGCTCGGCGGCGGCGAGACGGCGCTGTCGACTGCCCCCGAGCAGCGCCGCCGCGTCCCAGTCGTAGACCTCCGTCACGCGCGCCAGCGTCTGGGCGACGCGCTCGGCGTAGTACTCCCAGTCGGGCTCCTTCGTGAACGGCCGCCCCTCGACCCACGGTTCGATCTCCTGGGGGCTCTTGCGGGAGTCGGTGACGACCCACGCGACCCGCATCCCCGGGATCACATCGTAGCCCTCCGCCTTCAGCTGCTTGAAGACCCGGAGGAACGGCAGCGCGTCCCGGGTCGCTTCGTTGTACTGGCTCTCCTCGCGCACGGCGCGGGCGATGACCAGCCGCGCCGGCGGCACCTGGCGGTTCCGTACGGCGACGACCAGTTCCCGCGCCCGGCGCACGAGGCCCTCCGTGTCTCCCTTCAGGACCAGGTCGAAGACCTCCGAGAGCGCCTCGGACTGGTAGTCGAAGGCGTCGGACCTCCGGGTCTCGTAGCCTCGAACCACCCGGTCCTCCCGGGGCCAGACCGTGCGTCCGAAGTACCGTTTCTTGACGCCGTGGGAGAAGAACGACTCGTAGACCGACTGGAACTCGAACGTCACGCCTTCGTGGGTGAACCGCTTCGAGACCGACTCCCCGAACGCCCGGGCACCTTCGAGGTTCTCGACGGGGGACCGGACGAAGACCGAGTCGGTGTCCGAGTAGACGACCTCGTAGCCGTCGGCCTCGAGGGCCCGGATGATCGACGTGATCGCCTCCCGGGCGAAGGCGGTGATGGCGGCCCCGATCTCCTTGTTCGTGAAGCGGTAGAAGCTCGACGCGAGCACGCCGTAGAACGAGTTCATCAGGACCTTGACGGCGTTCTGGAGGCCGTCGTAGTACTCCGCGAGCTCCGGGGTCGATGCCGATCGGCCGAGCGCGCGGAAGCGGTCGCGGTCGCTCAGCAGCTCGGCGAGGATCTCGGGGATGATTCCCCGCCGGACGGAGGGCGCCAGGAACCGCGCTCCGCTCGGCGCCACGGTCGTCCCCTCGGGGGAGAGGGTGGTGAAGCAGAGGTTGCGGGAGATGATGATCGAGGGGTACATCGACTTGAAATCGAGGACGACGACCCATCGATACATTCCCGGCCGGATGGAGTGGACGTATCCCCCCTCGATCGAGGAGTCCCGCCCGCCGTAGTGGCTCATCGGGACGCCGACGCCGCGCGCGTCCGCGCGAGGAATGAGCATCGCGTCGATGTAGAGCGACGTGCGTCCGTTCAACCCCTCCTCGAGCGGGAGATGCGCGACGGTCGCGAGGTCGGCCGCCTTTTCCACGACCCTCAGTCGCTGCAAGATGCGGAGCGCGAGGTCGGCGTCGTGCTCGCAGTACTCCATCACCCGCTCCGGGTCGCGGGCCCACTCCTCGTCCATGTTCCGTCGGTCGACCGCGAGCTTCGAGTCGCCGAGCAGCGTCCGGGCCACGAACTGAAGCGTCTCCTGCTTCGGCTTGAGATCCCGGCGGGCGCTCCACCAGGCATCGGCCACGACCCGTCCCGTCACCTTCCATAGGCGGTCGCCGAACTCGCTGGGACCGGAGCGCTCCCGGCCGATCGGGAAGCTCTCGAGCCCGAGGGCCCGGGCACGCTCGAGGAGGAGCGGGAAGTCGTAGCCCCCGATGTTGTAGCCGGTGATGACGTCCGGGTCGTCGCGCAGGATCTCCTCGGCGAACCGCTCGAGGATGCGTCGCTCGCTCGGGTCGGTGAGCCGGAAGGTATGACGGTCCCGACCTCCCCCGTCGGCGACGCCGCAGATCGTGAAGATCGTCCGTTCCCGGATGGCGTTCTCGATGTCGAAGGAGAAAATGCGGAGCGACGGACGGAACGGTTCGGCCGGACGGATCTCCTGCCCCGGCTCCGGGCCGACGACGACCCGGACGACGTCCGGCACCGAGTAGCGGGCCCGGACCTCCGGCGGCTCCTCCTCCGCGTCGAACGCCACCGTCAGGCCGAGGTGGTGGTCGTAGAGGAAGCGGTGAACGAACGGAATGTCGCAGGCAAGCACGCTGGCATCGTCGCCCTTGCGGCGGTAACGGTCCCGGTACTGGGGGACGAGCCACGGCCGGTGGAGGGTCACCCGGAGCGCGGGGCGATCCTTGCCGTCGATCCAGACCGTCGTGTCCTGGACCGCGACGATCTCGGGGTCCTGGCGGAGGCGGTTGCGAACCTCGTCGGTCGGCTCGGTGATCTCGAAATACGGGCGGAATCCGTAGTACCGCGCCACCATCGGGAGGCCGTCGCGGGTGCGCCCGAAGAGCTCGACCACGACCTCGTCGTTGACCGCCTGGTAGGAGCCGTCCAGGACGAACAGCTCGATCGGCCGCACGTCCGTAACAGCCCGACCGCGATTATAGGCTCTCGGTCGCCCGACGGTCCCACCAGCGGCCGAGGCGCGCGAGGTCCGCCTCCCAACGGCGGTGCCAGCGACGCGAGCGCAGCGCGGCCGCGGGGTGGATGAGCGGAAACAGCGGGCCCCGGTCGGTGGACCGCGGACGACCGGCCGCCAAGAGCACTCGGGGCGCCGCCGGGTCGAGTGCGGAGAGCGCGTGCGCCCCGAGCGTCACCAGGAGCTCGGGCCGCAGGAGGGCGAGCTGGCGATGGAGGTACGGTCGACAGACACGCGCCGCGCGGGGATCGAAACGGTTCGACGGCGGACGGCACTTGAGCACGTTGAGGACCCCGTAGTCGGCGGGCGAGAGCCCCAGCCGGGCGACGGCCGCGTCGAGTCGCCGACCGGAGCGGCCGACGAACGGAAGGCCCTGCCGATCCTCCTCCGCGCCGGGGGCCTCGCCGACGAACACGACGCGGGGGACGAGACTGCCCCGGTAGACGACGGCGTGGGTCCGGAGCGCACCGAGGGGGCAACGGCGGCAGGCGCGGATCTCCTCCGACAGCACTTCCCACGCGGCGCGGGTCCCGGCCCGGACGGGGCGACGCCGTCCGGCCCGCGGGCGGTCGAGGCGGATGCCGGAGGGATTTACCGGGGGTCGCATCGGTGCGAACGGGTCGACCTCGGGGTGACCGGGGTCGCACGCGGCACGGAACTTAAATAGGGCCACCCTGTGGCTCGGCCCCTTCGCCGCGTATGACACCGCCGTCCGGTCTCAACACTGCGGGCCGCTTGGCCCGGCTCCGCCAGCGGCGACGCTGGTCGGACCGGTACTACAAGCGGCGCACCCTCCATCTCAAGGAGAGGTCGGACCCGCTCGAGGGGGCCCCTCAGGCCCGCGGGATCGTGATCGAGAAGGTCGGGGTCGAGGCGAAGCAGCCGAACTCCGCGATCCGTAAGTGCATCAAGGTCCAGCTGATCAAGAACGGCCGCCAGGTGACGGCGTTCGCGGTCGGCGACGGCGCGATCAACTTCATCGACGAGCACGACGAGGTGCTGGTCGAGGGGATCGGGGGCCGGATGGGACGGTCGTACGGCGACATTCCCGGCGTCCGTTACAAGGTGATCCAGGTGAACAGCGTCTCCCTCGACGAGCTGGTCCGGGGTCGCAAGGAGAAGCCGGCCCGATGAGCGCGAACCCCGATTCCCTCCCTCCGTCCGAGACGACGGGCGAGGACGCCGGCCCGATCGTCCAGCGTCCGCAGCCTCCGGCGCCCCCGCCGTTCGCGGTGCCGCCGCTCTTCGGGAAGTACCCGTTCGAGGGCGTCGAGGTCCACGATCCGGGGCTGCTGCCGTACCTCTACCTCCACGCGGTCTACGCGCCGCACTCGGAGGGGCGGCTCACCGGTCGACCGTTCCAGAAGTCGCGGATGCACCTGGTCGAACGCCTCGCGAACCACCTGATGCGCGGCGGCAAGTTCGCCGGCAAGAAATCGAAGGCGCTCGCGACCATCCGCCGATCGTTCGCGGAGCTCGCCCAGAAGGAGGGGAAGAACCCCCTTCAGCTCCTGGTCGACGCGGTAGAGAACGCGGCCCCCCGGGAGGAGGTCACGCGTCTCCAGTTCGGCGGTATCTCGGTCCCGCGCGCGGTGGACGCTTCTCCGGCGCGGCGGCTGAACGTCGCGATCCGCAACCTCGCGCTCGGTGCCATCCAGGCGTCGCACAAGTCGACGAAGCCGATCCACTCCTGCCTTGCGGACGAGATCCGCCTCGCGGCCAAGGGAGACCTCACGAGCTTCGCCGTCGGGCGAAAGGAAGAGGTCGAGCGCGTGGCGCAGTCGGCCCGCTGAAGGCCCTCAAGAGGTGCCCCGATGACGCATATCCGAAGCGAGCTCGCGAAGGCCATCCCCGAGATGATGCGCAGCGTCGACAAGATCCGGAACATCGGGATCGTCGCGCACATCCACCACGGGAAGACGACGCTCTCCGACAACCTCCTCGCCGCGGCGGGAATGATCTCGACCGAGCTGGCGGGGAAGCAGCTCTACCTCAACTTCGACGAGCAGGAGCAGGCCCGGTTGCTCACGATCAACAACGCGGACGTCACGATCGTCCACGAGTTCGAGAAGGAGAACTACCTGATCAATCTCATCGACACGCCCGGCCACGTCGACTTCGGCGGGGACGTCACTCGGGCGATGCGGGCGGTCGACGGCGCGATCGTCGTCGTCTGCGCGGTCGAGGGGGTCATGGCCCAGACCGAGACCGTCCTGCGGCAGGCACTGCGCGAGAAGGTCAAGCCGGTCCTGTTCATCAACAAGGTCGACCGCGCGATCAAGGAGCTCCAGCTCACACCGGATTCGCTCCAGAAGCGCTTCTCGGCGATCATCAGCGAGGTCAACGAGCTCATCCGCCGGATGGCGCCCGAGGAGTTCATCGACGAGTGGAGCGTGGACCCCCGCGACGGGTCGGTCGCGTTCGGATCGGGCTACGAGAACTGGGCGATCAGCGTCCCGTACATGCAGCGGACCGGCGTCAAGTTCCCCGACATCATCGACTTCGTCTCGACCGGCCGCTCCCGCGAGATCGCGCAGCGGGCGAAGATCAACGACGTGGTGTTCGACATGGTCGTGCGCCACCTGCCGAGCCCGCACGTCGCCCAGCGCTACCGGATCCCGAACATCTGGAAGGGGGACGTCGGCTCCTCGATCGGCCAGGCGATGGTCAACACCGACACGAACGGCCCCACGACGTTCATGGTCACCGACATCACCATGGATCCGAGCGCGGGCGAGATCGCCACAGGGCGCATCTTCTCCGGGCGGCTCCAGAAGGGGATGGAGCTCGCCGTGGTGGGTTCCAAGCTCAAGAACCGCGTGCAGCACGTCTCGTTGTTCATGGGGCCGGAGCGTCTCATGGTCGACGAGGTGACCGCCGGCAACATCGCGGCGGTCATCGGACTCACCGATGCGTTCGCGGGCACGACGATGGCCGCGTCGTCCGACATGGCCCCGTTCGAGGAGATCCGGCACGTCTCGGAGCCCGTCGTGACGGTCGCGATCGAACCGAAGCGGATGGCCGACCTCCCGAAGCTGATCGAGGTCATGCGCAAGGTCGCGAAGGAGGATGCGAGCCTGCGGGTCGAGATCAACCAGGAGACCGGGGAGCACCTGCTCTCGGGGATGGGCGAGCTCCACCTCGAGATCACCCAGTATCGGATCGTCAACGACTACAAGGTGGAGATCGAGGCGTCGAAACCGATCGTCGTCTACCGGGAGTCCGTGAAGCATCCCGGTGGCCCCTTCGAGGGGAAGTCGCCGAACAAGCACAACCGGTTCTACTTCGAGGTCGAACCGCTGCCCGAGGCGGTGGTCCAGGCGATCAAGGACGGCGAGATCCCCCAGGGAAAATCGTTCAAGGACACCAAGACGCTCGTGACCCGACTCGACCAGCTCGGCATCTCGCGCGACGAGGGCCGTGGGATCGTCGCGGTCGACGGGACCAACATCCTCTTTGACGTCACGAAAGGGATCCAGTACCTGAACGAGACCATGGACCTCATCGTCGACGCGTTCAAGGAGGCCATGAACCGCGGACCGCTCGCGAACGAGAAGGTCCACGGGCTCAAGATCCGCCTCGTCGATGCCAAGCTCCACGAGGATTCGATCCACCGCGGTCCCGCGCAGACGATCCCGGCGGCGCGTTCGGGAATGTACGGCGCGATGGTCCTCGGCGACCGTCTCCTGCTCGAGCCGTTCCAGAAGGTCACGGTCAACGTGCCCCAGGAGGTTCTCGCCGGGGCGACGCGCGAGCTTCAGCGTCGACGGGGCGAGATCCTCGACATGACCAGCGTCGGCGACCTCCAGACGGTCGTGGCGAAGGTGCCGGTCGCAGAGATGTTCGGGTTCGCCTCGGACATCCGCAGCGCGACCGCGGGGAAGGTCCTCTGGGCCACCGAGTCGATGGGCTTCGAGCCGGTGCCGGGCGAGCTCCAGCCACCGGTCGTCGCCGAGGTCCGGCAGCGCCGGGGGCTCAAGCCCGAACCGTACGACGCGGCCTACTACTCGGGCTGAGCTCCGCCGACCGGTCCGCCCGGTCGGTGGCCCGGGTCCGACGGACCGGCGAACTTACTACGCTCTGTAGTAGGTTCTCTTCGGCGGGACGCCGTCGCCCGGGCCGATCTCCACAACCTACTACGTTAGGTAGTAGGTTTGACTCGCCCACGGCGCGGAGGCCCCGGTTCCAGCAACGCGTCGAGGGTCCGTTGACCGCGCGGTCGGGGCCCCTCGGCGGACCGGGACCGGATCGGCCAGGCCCCCTCGTGGTCGAGGAGCCACCGCTTACGCCAGAGCCCGAGCCCATAGCCGGTAATCGAGCCGCCGAGGCCGATCACCCGGTGGCAGGGCACCACGATCGGGATCGGGTTGCGGTGCATCGCTCCTCCGACCGCCCGGGCCGCGCCGGGATAACCGGCCCGCCGGGCGAGCTCGCCGTACGTCACGGTCCGTCCGGCCGGTACCTGGGAGAGCGCCTTCCAGACCTTCCGGTCGAACTCCGACGTGGAATCTGGGTCCGGATCGAGCTCGAACGAGGTCCGTTCGCCCCGAAAGTACTCCTGCAGCTGGCGGGGAGGGCTCGCCCCAGGGAACGGGGGCTTGCGGCGGAGCGCGCCGGGAGGCAGCCCGGTCTGGGCGACCCCGTTCTCGAGCAGGTCGACGACGCGCACGCTTCCGCCGCGGTAGACGATCCGGAACGTGCCGAGCGGGGTCGTGACGTCGGCGTACTCGACCGGATCGGCCATCGCGGAGGGAGGGGTCCGGGCGCTTATGGCGTTTGAGCGACCCCTCTCGAGCATTCGGGTGCGGATCACGGTCCTTCGAGCCCGGTCGACGTGATGCGGAACTCGGCGGAGCCTTCGGGCAGGGAGCGGTGCTTCACCAGTACGACCCGGCGGCGGGGTCCGGGGAGACGCTCGAATCGGAGGATCGTCTTCGCGGCGTGGTTGAGGAACGAACCTCCCAACGGTTCGAGGGTCCCCTCCCGGACGCTTCGCCAGACCTGGTTCGTCAGGAGGACGGGTACCTGGGCACGGAGGGCGGTCGCGACCAGGTCGGCGACCGCGACCGAGAGCGCCTGACGGGCGTCGTCCTCGTCCGGCCCCGAGAGGGAGAGCCGGTAGTAGGCCGTCCCCGAGTCGACGACGATGAGCCCCACCGGACGCTTTCCCTCCCGGGCCAGGGCGCACGCTGTGGCGATGGCACGGCCCTGCTCTTCGAGGTCCTTCGGCGCGGAGAGCAAGAACCGGCCGAGGATGCGGTCGAGCTCGGCCCCCGCGATCGCGCCGAGACGGTCGACGCTGAGACCCTCGGTGTCGATGTAGAACACCCAGCGCCCCTCCCGCGCAATACGGTGGGCCACCCCGAGGCAGAAGAGGGTCTTGCCGCTCCCCCCCTCGCCGTAGATCTCGGTCAGCGAGTCGGTCTCGAGCCCGCCTCCGAGCAACCGGTCGACCGAGGGAACGCCGGTCGAGCACCGGTCCTCGGCCATCGCCGCCGCGAGGGAGTGCGGAGGCTAAACCTATCGGCCCTCGGACGGTCGGCGGGCGGACTATCGACGGAGCGCGCCGTTGGCGGCGCGAGCAACCCTCATCTATCTGCCCGGCCGGTGCCCTGGGGCGAGGGGGTCGGACCGACGACGGAGGAGCAGACCCGGGCGCCCGGCGGCCGGGACCCGCAGGCACGGCTCGACTCCTGGATCTACCGGAATCGGGAGGGCCTCAAGTCGTTCCTCCGGGTCGCCTTCGGGCTGGTCTGGGGGATCGATGGGGCGTTCAAGTTCGCCCCGGGCCTCGTGGACGCCTTCCCGGGGATGGTCCAGGACGCGGGGGCCGGCCAGCCGGCCTGGTTGCAGGGCTGGTTCTCCTTCTGGGGGGCCCAGGCGAGCCAGAACCCGGCCTTCTGGGTCTATTCGACGGGCGCTCTCGAGCTCGCGGTGGCCGCCGCGCTCCTGCTCGGCTTCGCGCGCAAGATCGCCTACGGAGGCGGGGCGATCCTGAGCCTGTTCATCTGGGCGGTGCCGGAGGGGTTCGGGGGTCCGTACGGGCCCGGTTCGACCGACATCGGCACGGGGGTCATCTACGCCTTCGCGTTCTTGCTCCTGATGATCGTCAACGCGACGTACGGGCCCAGCCGCTACTCCCTCGATCGGCTGATCGAGCGCCGCTGGCCCGCCTGGCAGCGGATCGCCGAGATCCGGGGCCCGTGGACCGGGCGCGGGCCGGACGAACGATAGGTCCGGCCCTATCGGGCCTTCATGACCTTCTTCACGTTGGGGTGTTCCTTCGTGAAGATCTTCCCGCCACAGTTGTCGCAGCGCACCCCGAACAGGTTCGCGTCGGAGGGCAGCGCCTCTCCGCAGCGGATACAGCGGAACATCGACGGCGTGGACCGGGCGTGACCGCTTAAGGCTTGCCGGCGCCCATGCCGCGGAGAGCGGGGCCCCTAGGGGGCGACCGCTCTCTCGGCCCCGCGCTCGGTGCGCGAGATCGGTGGCGGTGCCTGGAAGACGTACGCGTTCGACGCGAAGCGGGTGCCGCATCGGCGGCACTCGAAGATCCCCGAGGCGACCCGGTGCAGCGTGACCGTCGAGCACCGTGGACAGGCCGCGTCCTTCGAGCGGGCCCGGTCGATCTCGAGGACCCGGCGGCGGATCCGGATCCCGTAGCGCGGTCCCATCCAGCCGGTCGAGCCGACCTTCTTCGTCCGCTTGCTCATGCGCTGCTCCTCTTCGCGAGCTCGCGCAGCCGGTCGCCGTGGCGGAACGCGCGGTGGACGATCTCCTTCACGTCGTCGGGCGAGAACGCGCCGACCAGGCCCTTCTGCATCGCCACGACGCGTCCGGCCTCGTCCGTCGCGACGGTGAGTCGTCCCTGGGCGGCCGCCTCCTCGTCAAAAGTGGGGTCGACCACGATCGCTTCGCCGAGGCGGACGAACGTGCTCTCGATCGGGTAATGCTGGATCTCGAGCGCATAGTCAACCTCTCGGACCCCGAAGCGCTTCGCGGGGACGATGGCGTGCGCGAGCGCGCTCACCGCCGCGAGGAGCGCGGCGTCGATAAGGTTCCCGTCGTGGTCCAGGACATGGACGTCCGTGTAGCAGACCCAGCTCTTCTCCCCCGGCGTCACGCACAGCCGCGTGAGGTCGATCGTCTCGGCGGCGCGGATCGCGCGGTCCACGACCCGCGAGACCTCGATCGCGCCGGGTTGCGGCGGACCGGGCTCGAACGTGGGGTTCGACAGCGGGACCAGCTCGGCGTTCGTCGTCAGCACCCCGGCGTTCGGCGTGTCGGGGAACGGCTTGCCCGGCTCGAGCTTGATGCCGGCGAGGACCGCGGTGTCCCCCATCCGGACCAGGGCCGAACCGTCCGCCGTCACGACGAACCCCGGCTCGATGGTGATCGGGCGGTACTCGTCGGGTCCGCGGCCGTCGAGGCGCTTGCCTTCGGCCGCGAGGTCGAGGATGTGGGTGGTGCGGATCTCGGCGGTGACCCCGCCGCTCATGCGCCTCCCTCCTCGGCCGGGCGGACCGCGTAGCGCTCGCGCAGGGCCGCCTTCATCTTCTCGTAGATGTCCCGGCAACCCACGACGCCAAGGTCGAGGGCGCGGGCGAGCTCTTCTTCGGTCATGTGACCTTCCATCTGGAGGAGCACGAGGCGCCCGGACTGCGGTACGAGCGCCATCGGAAGGTCGGCCTCACCGAAGTTGTCCTCCTCCTTCTTGAGATCGAGCGCGATCGCCCCGCCGATCTTTCCGACCGCGACCGCCGGCAGGAGGTCGACCATCGGGATCCCGGCGTCGGCGAGCGCCACGGAGGCCGCGACGAGGCCGGCGCAGCGCGTGCCGGCGTTCGCCTGCAGCACCTCGATGTAGACGTCGATGCTCGTGCGGGGGAACTCCTCGGCGAAGACCACCGATTCGAACGCCTCGGCGATCACCTTGCTGATCTCCTGGCTGCGGCGGTCGAGCCCGGGCCGCTTGCGCTCGTCGACCGAGAACGCGGCCATGTTGTAGCGGCACTGAATGACGGCCTTGTCGTTCTGCTGGAGGTGGCGGGGATGGACCTCGCGCGGGCCATAGACCGCGGCCATCACCTTGTTGGCGCCCCACTCCACGAACGCCGAGCCGTCGGCCTGGTGGAGCGCGCCCGCCTGGATTCGGATCGGTCGCAGCTCGTCCAACCGGCGCCCATCGATCCGGATCCCCTCGGGGCTCAGCAGGACCGGTACCTCTTTCGCACCTACGCTTCCCATGGTTTCTGCTCCTGGAACTTCAATCGATCACTCGGGCTCCGGGCCGGGACCATCGACCTCGTCGGAGGTCTCGGATTCCCCCTCTTCCTCGTCCTCGCCCGCGACGGACGGCGCCCGTTCGCCTCCGTCGCCCTCGGGCGGCGGCGCCTCGGGCCCCCCCTCGCTGGTCGGCGCGGTCGCGAGCAGATAGCTCTCGACCCGCTCGGTGAGCCCCGGTCGCTGGCCGTTCTCCTCGATCAGGTTCAGCACCTCCGAGACCCGGTGGATCCCATCGGGGGTTCCCCCGATCCAGATCCGACCGTTCTGGCCGACGGCGATCTCGGCGCCGGTCAGCCGGGTGATCGTCTGGATCATCGAGCCGCCGCGCCCGACGAGTCGGGGCACCCGAGCAGGGGAGAGGTGAACGATCGTGCCGCCCTCGAGCTTGCCGAGGCGCTCGCCGTTCATCGTGACCCCGATCCGGCCCGTCGCCTCCAGGCTCTCGACCCGGACGACGACCGCGTCCCCGACGTGGAGGTAGCGGTCGGTCTCGCCGATATCGACCGGCCAGGGGGTGCCGGTCATGTGGAGGGGGGCCCAGCGCGGCGCGCTGATGTCGAGAAGCCAGAACGTCGACTGCACGTCCGTGACGATGCCGATCACGACGTCGTCCGGCCGCGGGATGTACCGCCCCGAGAGCGGGATCACCTGGAGAAGGGGAGGACGCGATGCCAGGAGTCCGACGATGCTGGCATAGACCTTGCCGCCGAGCCGGTACGTACCGGGTCCCGGCTTCAGGCCGTGGGCGGGGATCTCCTCGCCCGGGAGAACTAGTACCCGTTCGCCCGACGGGGACGGGGAAGACTCCCCGCGACCGCGCCGTCGGTGGCCGGGCCGATGGCCTCGAGACATTTTTCCTTCTGCACCGGGGCGTGCGACGGGCGTGGCCTATTTAACCAAAGCGGTCTCGGCGGCGCCCTTGGTCCGAGCGCTCAGTTTCTCGTACAGCTCGGTCTGCATACCGGCCGGGATCTCGACCACGCCGCTCCAGCTCCCGTCCGAGAGCCACTGCTCCTCGAGGAGCTTGCCCAGGCCCTTCACCTCGCCGATCACTCTCGGGTAATGCTGCCCGGGGAGCCGGACGCGGACCTTCACGACGTCGAGCCGGATCGGGATCAGCGGGCGGAGTTTCGTGAGGACCTCCTGGACCTGAGCGTCGACGGGCTTGAACGGATCGATGTGGACCTTCGCCTCGTTCATCGCCGACTCGATGCGGGCCGGCGGGTGGGGGGCGCCGGTCTGCGGGTTCATCGCGTTCCGCGCGATGAGCGCGACGACCTGCCGGCGCTTCGCCTCCTGGAGGCGGTGCCGCTGCTCGGTCGTGACCTGAACCTCGCCCTTGAGGACGATCTGACGGGCGATCTCGACGATGTTGCGCGTGTGGAACGTGTGCTCGAGATGTTCGTCGGAGATCTTGTCGCCCTTTTTCGCGTCCTTGAAGACCTGGTCCAGCGCGAGCTTGTCGGAGAGATCGACGTCCTTCCCGTCCTTGAGCTCCTGGACCGCCTGCGGATCGACCAGGACCTCGAAGCGAGAGCCGGCGATCTCCCACCGGGCGATGACCGCGTCGTCGACCTTGACCATGGAGCGCCCTCGGGCGCGCCCGCGCTAGGCGCGGTTGCTCTTACCCGTTGCCCCGGCGGACGGCAATCGCTGGACGAGACGCTGGATCTCCTCCGCCGAGAGCCGGCTCATGCCGACGTCGCGCTCGACGGTGCAGACCTCCACCTGGGCCAGGCTTCCGCCCTCCTCGAGGCCGGCGCGCAGCCCCTCGAGCGCCAGAAGCACGGCCGCGTCCCGGTCGATGCCGGGCCGGTACTTCTGCTCAAAGAGCTCCATCACTGGCCCCTTGTTCCCGCCGGTGCTCGCCGCCTTGAAGCTCGTCAGCGAACCGGACGGCTCGGTCTCGAACAGGTGAACGCCCCCGTCATCGTACCCCCCCACCAGGAGCGCGGTCCCGAAGGGACGGACCCCGCCGAACTGGGTGTACTGCTGCTTATAGTCGCAGATGCGGCGGACGAGAAGCTCGACCGACATCGGCTCCGAGTACGTCACCCGGTTGATCTGCGCGGAGAGACGCGCGTAGTCGACGAGCACCCGGGCGTCGGCGACCAGGCCGGCGGTCGCGCACGCGATGTTCTCGTCGATCTGGTGGATCTTCTCGAGGCTCGAGGGCTCGGCGAGCTTCGGGTTGGGGATGCGGCGGTCGGCGATAAGCACGACCCCGTTCGAGTAGACGACCCCCGCCGTCGTCGCGCCCCGTCGTACCGCCTCCCGGGCGTACTCGACCTGGAAGAGCCGGCCGTCCGGGGAGAAGACCGTGATCGCCCGGTCGTAGGCCATCTGGCCCGGTTGCATCTCCATCGGGGTTGCCTCGGTCCGCCACTGAGGTCCCCCTTATAACGAGCGCGCGCGAGGTAACGCATCGGTCAGCCGGTTACGCGAGGTCGGCGGCGCTCGTGCGGGACCACTCCCGACAATCCTATCTGCCCCCGCGGCCCCCTCCGGCATGAGCGATCGCCCCCCGAACCCCACCCGTCGCACGGGCGGCTGGCGGCTGGCCGGCGCCCCCTCGGGCTACCTCCGGAGCGCCGCCGAGCAGGCGATCGAGTGGTATCCGTGGGGGAGCGAGGCGTTCGAGCGTGCCCGGGGCTCGAGCCGGCCGGTCCTTCTCGACATCGGGGCCTCCTGGTGCCACTGGTGTCACGTGATGGACGAAGGGACCTACTCGGACCCGGACGTCGCCCGCCTCATCGGCCAGCACTTCGTCGCGGTGAAGGTCGACCGGGACCAGCATCCCGAGGTCGACCGACGCTACCAGCGGCAGGTCGGAGCGCTCACCGGTGAGGGAGGCTGGCCCCTGACGGCGTTCCTGACGCCGGAAGGGGAGGTCTTCCTCGGCGGCACGTACTTCCCCCCCACGGACGGCCACGGGCGGCCCGGGTTCCGCCGCGTGCTCGGTGAGGTCGCGCGGCTCTGGAAGGAGGAGCCCGAGCGGCTCCGGGAGAATGCCCGGGGGATCCAGGACGCCCTCGCGCGGATGCGGTCCCGAAGGAGCTCGACGGCCGTCGCGCTGGACCGGTTCGTCGACGGGGTCCGAACGGAAATACTCTCGAGCTACGACCCGGTGCACGGGGGGTTCGGCACCGCGCCGAAGTTCCCGCACCCCACCGCGATCGGCTTCCTACTCTGGGATGCGTTCGTCCGCGGGGAGCCCTCCAGCCTCGACCGGGCCCGGGAGACTCTCTTGCGGATGGCCGACGGGGGTCTCTACGATCAGGTCGGCGGCGGTTTTCACCGCTACGCGGTCGACGAGGGCTGGCACATCCCCCACTTCGAGAAGATGGGGGTCGACAACGCCGCGCTCCTCGGGGCCTACGTCGACGGCGCCCAGCAGTTCGGGGAGGAACGGTTCGCCGAGGTCGTCCGGGGAACGGTCGGCTGGATCCGGTCGGTCCTCGGAGACCCGGAGGGAGGCTTCGGTGCGAGCCAGGACGCCGACAACGCTCCGGGCGATGACGGAAGCTACTTCACGTGGAGCCGCGCGGAGTTACGGCAGGTCCTCGACCCCGCCGAGGCCCGTCTCGTCACTCGATTCTTCGGGGTCGGCACCGAAGCGCGAATGCCCCACGACCCCGACCGCAACGTCCTCTTCCGTCTCCTTCCGCTCGACGAGGCCGCACAGGGCGTCGAGGTCGACGCACCCCCGACGGTCGTGCTCGGGCGCGCGCTCGAGAAGCTGCGCGTGGAGCGGGCCCGACGGCCTCCCCCGACGGTCGACCGCGCCCTCTACGCGGACATCAACGGCCGATTGATCGGCGCGCTGGCGAGGGCCGGGACGTTCCTCGGCGAGGACGACGTGGTCGACGCGGCGCGTCGGGCCGCCGATCGGCTGCTGCGGGTCGCCTACCGTCCGGATCGCGGCGTCGCGCACCGGCTCGACGGGGAGTCGGTGAGCGGCTTCGGCCTCCTCGAGGACCAGGTCGCCTTCGCGGGAGGCCTGCTCGAACTCGCCGTCGCCGTCTCCTCGTCCGACTACCTCGCGCCGGCCGTGCGCATTCTCGAGCTCGTGGACCAGGAGTTCCGGGGCGAGGACGGTCTTCTGCGCGACGTGGCGCCCGGGCTCTACGACTGCCCCCCGCTCGCGGGCACGCACGACCCTTCCTACCCGCTCGAGGACAGCCCCCACCTCTCCGCGAACGCCGCGGCGGCGCTCGCGTTCCGGCGGACCGGGGCGCTCCTCCATGAGGACTTCTGGACCGAGAAGGCGCGGGCGCTCCTCCCGCCGATCGCGTCTCGGATTGCGGGGGCCGGCCTCTTTGCGGCGGGATCGGGGCTCGCGGCCGGCCTGCTCACGACCGACCCGGTGACCGTCATCGTCGAGGGGACGGGCCCCGACGCCGCCGCGCTGCTCCGTGCCGCCCGGCGGACCTGGCACCCGAACGTTGCGGTCTTTGCGGGACGGCCACCGCCTCCGTTCTCCTTCCCGGTGCCGACCGGCACGACCGACGCCGGGAGCTCCCGGGCCCTCCTGTGCTCCGGCATCTCCTGCGCGCCGCCGATCACCGAGCCTGAGGAGCTTAGGCGACGCCTCTCCTCCGCGACTCCGACAGCTACCGCGTAGGCAACGGGCCGAGGTCGGTTCCGTCGAGGAGGTAGGCGCGGGGAGTCCCTCGCGCGAGGAATCTCCGGTAGAGGAACGAGCGGCCCCGGGCGGGCCGCGAACGGTTGAGCGCCTCCGTGCCCGCGATCGGATTGAACGCCGGCAGGATCACGATCTCGCTCGCGCGCGGCTCTAGGTGCCGTCGGCGACGGCGGGGTCCGGGCGGCACCCGAGGGGGCTCCACCCGGACCCAGCACCGGCGCTTCCCTTCCGGGTCGTCCGGCGTCGGCGCCAGGCGGAAGCCCGGGTGAAGGTGACCGGCCACCAGCCGGGCCGAGCGCAGCACCCGGTTCGAGGGCCAGCGATGCCCGTGGAAGATCCCGACCCCGTCGAGCACGACACCGCTCGCCGGATGCACCACGACCTCGCGCGGCAGCTGACGGACGAGCCCCACGTCGTGGTTCCCAAGCACGACCCCGACGTCGAGCCCTTCAGCGAGGAGACGGGCAAAGAAGTCGAAGACCACGGGACGGAGCGCGGGCGGAGTCCCGACGATCGGGTGCTTCACATCTCCGGCGACGAGGAGGGCCGGCGCCCGGTGCCGGGCGGCGAGGACGACGAGCTGCTCTGCCATACCCTCCCCCGACGCTTCGGGAGGACCGGACGGCCGGGCGCGGCTGCTTCCGAGGCCGAGGTGCACGTCGGAGACGACGATCGAGCGTCGATACGGAGGCTCCGCCGGCTCGAGCAGGAGGGCCGGCGCGTCCGGGATCGGGCGTAGGGTCGCCACCACGACCGTGGCGAGACGGGCCGCCCCCATGATGATTCGCGTTCCGGGCGGTCGTCCGGCCCGGTCAGCGACCCGTAGCGCGCGGCGCCGCACCGACCGCGTCGACGCCGCCAGGGCTAGCGGTGGTCCGCCGAGAGAACGGAGCTGGCACATTTATATAGAAGCGGTCACTGAATTCGACGGGGTTGCGATGCCGACCGGCCGGGAAGGTTGGATCGACCGGCTCCGCCGCTCGCTCGAGCGGGCGGGGTTCTACGTGGCGGATACGCACGGAGTCCGCCCGTCGAGCTTCGACCTGGCCGCGCGCCGGGACGCGACGCTCCTCCTGATCAAGGTCCTGAAGAACATCGACGCGCTCGACGCCGAGGAGGCGCGCCGCCTCTCCGAGCTCGGCCACCTCTTCCCGGCGGTCGTGCTCGTCGTCGGCATGAGCTCGGGGGTCTCCGATCTCGAGACCGGGGTCGTCTACACCCGCTACGGGGTCCCGATCATCAACGAGGAGACGCTCGAGGAGTACCTCGACAAGGCGATCCCTCCGTACCTCTACGCGAGCCCCGGCGGGACCTTCGCCCCGGTGGACGGACCCCGGCTACGCGCGTTGCGGGTGGCCCGGGGGCTCTCGCTCGGCTCGCTCGCCTCCGTCGCCGGGGTCTCCCGGCGCGCGATCCAGCTCTACGAGGACGGCGCCGGCGCCGAGATCACGGTCATCGAGCGGATCGAGATCCACCTCGGCGAGCCGATCGTACGACCGATCGAGCTGTTCGAGGTCCATCGCGAGTCCCCGCCCGCGGCGGAGGCCGAACGCCGTCCCCCCGCACCGGCCGCCGAGCGACCGGTCAGCGCGACGGGCGACCCGTGGCGGGACGGCGTGCTCGAGCAGCTCGGCGACATCGGGCTCGACGTGACCGTGACCGCGCGGGCGCCGTTCGACGCGCTCGCTCGGAGCCCGGACCTCCTGCTGGCGGCGATCGGAAGCCTGCGGACGGCCCTCCATCGGGCGGAGATCCTGCACGGATTGGCGCGGGTCACGGAGGGCCACGCCTTCTTCGTCGTCCGGGAAGCGTTCCACCGCCCGTCGATCGATGGGTTGCCGATCCTGAGCGCCGCGGAGCTGCGACGCCATCGCGACCCGGACGAGCTCTTCGAAGAGCTTGCCGAGCGGGAAAGTCCGTGATCTCTGCGCGGGTCCCGCCCGACGGTCCCGTCCTGCTGCTCGGACCGGTGCGGGGGCTCGACGGGGACGCGGTCCAGGTCCTCAGAGCCCTCGACGCGTACGCTCCGACGGCGATCGGCCTCGGCGTCTCTCCCGAGGAGATGCGCGGGCTCCTCGACTACTTCGTCCGCTCCGAGGCCGAGCCGGTCGTCCCGTTGACCCGCGCGGAGGCGGGGGAGGTCCAAGGGCTCGTCCGGTTCGGCGAGGTCGGTGTGCCGAACCCGAGCTTGGTCGACACGCTCTCCTGGGCCGATTCCCGCTCGGTCCCGGTGGCGCCGCTCGACCCGTCGGACGAGGGAGCGGCGGAGCTCTTCACGGAGCACATCGGCTACCTCGAGCTGGTCCGCCGCACCGTGCGCGAGCGGCGCGTCGGACGGAGCCCCCCGACCCCCTCCAGTGCGGACGAGTTCGCGCTCGTGTGGGACCGGGAGGTCGCGGGCGGTTCGGGGTCGCAGCGGTTCGCGCGCGCGCGGGACCGGTACCTGGCCCGCGGGGCGGCCCGCCTTGCGGAGGAGCGGGGGCGCGTCGCGATCGTCGTTGACCGTGAACGGTTCGAGGCGGTCCGGGACTACCTCACCCACGGCACGCCGCTCGACCCGTCCGACGGATAGCGCGTCCCGCTAGTCGGTTCGGGCGAGGATCCGCTCGAGGGCGGAGCGCGCCTCCCGACGGAACTGGTCGAGCGTGCCCTCGTTCACGAGCATCCCGTCGGCGAGCGTGAATGCGTTGCCGATCCCCCACTTGAGTTCGCGACGGTCCCGATCGTAGAACTCCTGGAGGTCGGGTCCGTCGTCCTCGCGTCCGCGGGTCGACATCCGGCTGTGCCGGGTCTCGGGGGAGGCGAATATTCCGAGGACGAAGAGGTCGCCGAAGTTGTGGCGGAACACCGTGACCTCGGCATCGGAGCGGCAGCCGTCGACGAGCATGCGGGTCTCCGTGAGCTTCGGCAGCGCCCGCTGCGCCCAGATGCCCGCGCCGTGCTTCTCCCGCTCCTCCGACGCGATGCGCCCGACGTTCGCGTTGGTGAGCGCAAGTCCCCGCCGTCGCGTTTCGTCGCGCACGAGGTCGCCCATCTTCAAGGTCGCGAGCCCCATCGAGCGAGCGACGCCGATCAGCTCGTCCTTGCCGGAGCCCGGCATCCCGACGGTGACGATCAGCTTCATGCGGGGCCGGGAGGGTCGTCGGCGCCGGTCTTCCTCGGGGTAATCCCTCCGGCCGAAAGGTGCTGGGCGACGTCGTGCTCCGTGACCATCTGGAGCCGGTCGGCCCGTTGGCGGTACGAGAGGGCCTCCTGCTCCTCGAGGCGAGCGGTCTCGATGTACCGGTCGACCTTGACCTTCAGCTCGGCGGTCTTCTGGGTCTTCTGAGCGGCCTTGAGCTCGATCGTCCGCGCCCGCTGCTGGCGGTCGACGACCTTCTGCTGAAGCTTGCGGACCCGGTAGTGGAGGTTCGTCACGTCCGAGCCGACCGCCCCGCCCGCGGCCTTCTCCGTGGACGCGGCGATGTCGCGCTCGAACTGCTTCATCTGCTGCTCGATGTCGGGGATCTCCGCGAGCGCCCGCTGGCCCTTCTCCCGGAGGAGCGTGGCCTGGTGGCGCAGCTTCTCGATCCGCGTATTGAGCCGGGAGGCCCGCTGCTGGGCGCGGGCCGCCGCCCGGTCGTGCCGGGCGGCCATCTCCCTCAGCTTGGTGATGTCGGCGTACTGCTGACCGATCCAACGCGACTGACGGGCGGCGACGGCCGTCGGGTGGCTCGGCGGTTCGGGGGGGGGCCCTCCTCCGGTCGCCATCGGTTGGGCGGACCCGGCCGCGGGATAAAGAAGTTACGCGCCGGAGGCGGGCGGGACCCGCTCGCTCCCGTCGTCCCCGGGCTCTCCCGACTCCGCGTCCCGATGCCCGAGCGACCGGTCGGTCCGAACCGGCCGGGGCAGTCGGAGGGCGGCGAGGAGTTGAGGGATCAGCTCTCCCCGAGAGACCCGACGCTGTGCCTTCGAGTCCCGGTCCCGGAGGGTCACGGTGTCGTGGTTCGGCCCCGGCCCCAGCGTCTCTCCGTCCACCGTCACGCAGAAGGGGGTGCCGGCCTCGTCGGCCCGGGCGTACCGCTTGCCGATGGTGCCGGTCCCGTCGTATCGGGCGACAATCCCGGCGGCGACGAGGTCGTCGGTGAGGTGGTGCGCGAGCTCCGCGTGGGCCTTCGGGATGAGGGGGAAGACGCCGGCCGCCACCGGGGCGAGGTACGCCGGGAGCTGCCAGACGGTCCGCTCCCCGTCGGTCCGGAGGTGGAGGTCGGCGAGGGCCCAAAGCGTCCGGTCCGGCCCGAAGGTCAGCTCGAGCACATGGGGAAGGACGCGCCGGCCTCCGTTCAGCGTCACCGAGAGATCCTTGCCGGACCCTTCTCCGTGGCGGGAGAGGTCGTAGTCGCCGCGGTAATGGACCGCGCCCAGCTCCTTGTATCCCCCGAGGCTCTCGAGCTCGGCCTCGACGTCGAACTGGATGCGGTTGTAGAACGCCCGCTCCTGATCGGATTTCTCGAACAGCCGGAGCCGCTCGGCGGCGATCCCGAGGACGTCCCGGTAGAACCGGTAGGTGTGCGCGAGGTGAAAGACGTAGAACTCGGGAAGCCCCCCCGGGCGCGCGAGCTCCCCGGCGGCGACCCATTCGGGGCGCTCTTCACCGGCCGTCCGACGGTCGACCCGGAGGACGGGCAGCCGTTCCTCTCGGACCCGCTCGAACGGCAGGTCGAACGATGCGGGGTCGAAGAAGATCTGGAGCTCCGCCTGGGTGAACGCGCGCAGCCGGAACAAAAGCTGCCGAGGGGCGATCTCGTTGCGATACGCGCGGCCCACGACCGCGATCCCGAGGGGGAGCGCGTGGCGACCGACGTCCCACATTCGGGGAAAGGCAAGGTAGCTCGACTGCGCGGTCTCGGGGCGGAGATAGACGCGCTCCTTCCCCGTGACGCCGAAGTCGAGGCCGAACATCATGTTGAACGGGCGTGGCACGCTGAGCGCGCTCGAGCCGCAGCGGGGGCACTGGACCTTCTCCGAGCGGACGAGCTCGGCGATCTGGGCCGGGGCGAGGCCGTCGACCCCCTCGGGGCGCACCTTCTCGAGAAGGGTGTCGGCGCGGAACTCGTTGTGGCAGTTCTCGCACGTCACCTCGGGATCGGTGAAGTTCTCGAGATGCCCGGAGGCGCGCACGACCGCCTCGGGGAGGATCTCCGCCGGGTCGATCCGGTAGTAGTCGTGGGAAAGACCGACGAACCACGCGGTCCAGGCCTCCTCGATCCGGCGCTTCAGTGCCGCTCCGAGAGGCCCGTAGTCGTAGAGCCCCTGCGCCCCGCCGTAGATCTCCGCGGTGGGCCACACGATCCCCCGCCGCCGGAGCAGGGCGAACAGCTCCTCGCTCTTCATCGCCGTCGACCTCTTCGACCCGGGGTGCTCCGCACCGGAACGATAAGGTGTTCGGCGACGCGGGTGACGACCTGGTACGCCGGGTCGTCCGGCGGGAGACGGAGCACGACCGGCCGGGCAGACGTTCCCGGAGCGATCCGTGCCGCGTCCGGAACACCGAGCCAGCGCCACGGTGCGACCAGCGCCGCCCGCGCGAGGAAATCCGCCGAGACCGGACGGCGGCGTAGCCGGGTCGCGACGTAGGCGAACTCGAGCTCGCGCCAAACCGAGGGCGCGTGGAACATCGCGTTGTCCGTTCCGAGAAGGACCGACAGCCCGAGCCGCTCCATCGCCGCGAGGTCCGGCTGCCGGCCGAACAGGGCGTTCGAGCGGGGGCAGACGACCACGGGCACGCCCGCGGCACGGACACGCTCGAGGTCCTCGGCCGTGGCCCTGGCGAGGTGGACGAGCAGGTCGGGGCGCGGATCGAGGTAGAGGTCCGGGTCCTCGCGCACCGCCTCGCTCGCGTGCAGCGCGTAGGGCTTCCCTGCCCGGCGGCAGGCCAGCGCGACCGCGCGTCGCACCGTCCGGTCCTCGTCGATCGCGCTCGAAAGGCCGATCCCGTCCGCGACCTCGAGCAGGCGGCGCAGCTCCTCCGGATCGATCGGGCGCGCGACCGGCCGGCCGAGCGCGTGGACCTCGATGGGAAGTCCCCGGGCGGCCGCCCGCAGCAGATCCACCCCCGCTCGGCCCTCTTCCCGGAAGTCGACCGCGCCCGCCACCCCTTCCCGGACCATGCGGGAGAGCGCGGACCGGATCGCCCCACGCTTGGCGGCCGGCGAGGTCTCCGACAAGAGACGGAACTTGTAGCCGTGGGGAGGACGCACCAGTGCGGCGACCGTGCCGGCGGGAGGCTCCCGGACGGAGACGGCGTCGCCGAGGTGGGTGTGCGCGTTCACGGGGGCCGGCACCACGATCCCGCGGACGCGCGGGCCCCGGCCCCGAAGACCGTCCGTGCCGAGCCGGCCGGTCTCCACGATTCGGCCTTTCCGAAGGTGGACGTAAGCCGGCCGGGCTCCGTCGGCGTCCAGAATCGCCCCCTCGACGAGCATCGAACGCGCGGGGGAGGCGCTTTCGGCCTTAAGGGCGAGCCGCAGGCGCTCCCGAAGGGCTATTCCTCCGGGACGCTCACCCCGTTTGCACCCGATGGCCGAGGACCTCTCCGAGCGTCCCCGGGACCTGCTGGTCTCGGGGCACGTGAACGTCGATCGCTTCCTGCAGGTCGAGCGGTTCCCCGAGCCGGACCGAACGGTTCCCCTGCGGGGGAACCGGGCGGAGCTCGGGGGGACCGCCGGAAACGTGGCGCGGGTCGCGGCCCGCTTCGGAGTCGCGACGGGTCTCGTGGCGCGGGTGGGGGGGGAGTTTCCGGCGTCGTTCGAGTCCGAGCTCGCGAGCGCCGGCATTGACCTGAGGGGACTCGTCCGGGTCGCGGCGGTTCCCACGCCGATCTGTTACATCATCGAGGACCGACGGGGGTCCCAGCGGACGCTCATCGACCAAGGACCGATGGGCGGCGACCTCGAGGAGGCATCGCTCCCCGGTCCTTGGCTCAAGGAGTACTCTTGGCTCCATCTCGCGACGGGGGACCCCGCGTTCCAGTTGCGGCTCGCGGCGGCCGCACGGGCCGAGGGGGTGAAGGTCGCGGCGGACCCCGCTCAGGAGATCCATTACCGGTGGGACCGTCGGCGCTTCCGCGCGCTCGTGCGCGGGTCGGAGATCCTGTTCGGCAATGCGTCGGAGGTGGAGCGAGCGGTCGACTACGTCGGGGCCGCGGACGTCGACGGTCTCCTCGTCCACGTCCCCCTGGTCGTTCGCACCGAGGGATCGGCCGGCGCGACCGCGTTCTCGCGGGCCGGGGCGCTCCACGTTCCGGCCGCCCGGCCCCGGCGGGTGCGGAGCGAGGTCGGCGCCGGGGATGCGTTCCGCGGCGGCTTCTACGCCGGCTGGTTCGCCGGCCGGCCCCTCGCCGAGTGCCTGCGCGCGGGAACCCGGGCTTCGGCTCGGTGGATCGAGGGCTTGCGCTAGCGAGGAACCGGAGGAGGGATCATGGAGATGCATGCGTTCGGGCGGCTGACCGCGGTCGAGGTCGCGCGACGACGCCTGATGGGCGCGGTGCGGCCGATCGAACGTACGGAGGAGGTACCGGTCGACGCGGCGTTCGGCCGGGTGAGCGCCCGCACGGTGCTTAGCCCGTTCCCGATCCCGACGTTCGCGCGGACGACGTGGGACGGTTACGCTCTCCGGTCCGAGGACACTCGGACGGCGCGGCGCGACCGGCCTGTGACGTTGCGCATCGTCGGAGAGGTCTTCGCCGAGCAGGCGTACCGTCGCCGGCTCGGCCCCGGGGAAACGGTCGCGATCGCGACCGGCGGCGCGATTCCGCGCGGCGCGGACGCGGTCGAGATCTTCGAGGAGGTCGAGCGGGACGACGGACGGATCCGGCTCCGTCGGGCCGTGCGGCCCGGCGAACGGATCTCCACGCCCGGGCACGACTTCGCCCGGGGGGCCCGGCTCGTCCGCGAGGGGGAGGAGCTCTCCGCGACCGCGCTCGGCACCCTCGCGGCATGCGGGATCGCCTCCGTCCGGGTCTTCGCACGGCCCGTGGTCGCGATCCTCCCGAACGGCAACGAGCTTCTCCCCCCCGGCGCTTCCCCCAAGGAGGGCCGGATCTTCGAGAGCAACAACGCGACGATCGCGGCCGTCGTGACGTCCGCGGGGGGGATCGCGCGCCCGGAGCCGCCGCTTCCCGACGACCCCGACCGCATCGAGCGCGCCCTGCGCCGGGCGCTCCGCACCGCGGACCTGGTGCTCGCCACTGGCGGAAGCTCGGTCGGAGAGCGGGACCATCTGCCGAGACTATTACCGAAGGTCGGGGACCTGCTCTTCCACGGGATCGCCGTGCGCGCGGGGAAACCGACGCTCGCCGCGCGGGCCGGGCGCCGGATCGTCCTCGGTCTTCCCGGACACCCGACCTCCTGCCTCGTGAACATGTATTGGCTCGTCCTGCCGGCGCTCCGGCGCCTCGCCCGACGTCCCGGCCCGGGCTGGACTCCGGGCTGGGCCGTCCTGGGCAGCGACGCGGTCGCGCCCACGCCCGGCCTCGCCACGGTGGTTCCGCTCCGGTTCGAGGGCGGTCGGGCGTACTCGACGTTCCGCGGCTCCTCCGTCATCACGAGCCTGTCGGGGGCGACCGCCTTCGCGATGCTCCCGCCGGGCCGGAGGATCGTCCGGGCCGGATCCCGGCTCCGTGTGTTCCATCTCGATCCGCCGCTCGGGCCGGGCGGACCGGCCTCGCCGGAGACGAGGGCGGGGGCGAACCGTTAAGCTATCGGCCCGGGTGCTCGGCCGTGGCCCGCCGGAACCTCTCCGTCGCGATCCTCTCGATCGAGGGGACGAACAATGACGAGGAGCTCGCGGTCGCGCTGCGCACCCTCCGGGCCCGTCCCGAGATCGTCCACCTGAAGCAGCTCGAAGGTCGGGACGTCACGCCGGGGGAGCGACGGAGGCTCTTCGACTTCGACGCGCTGTTCCTCCCGGGAGGGTTCTCGGCGGGCGATTACGTCCGGGCCGGAGCGATCCTTGCCGCGCGCCTGCGGGCCTCCCTCGGCCCCGAGCTCGAGCAGTACGTGCGGAGCGGGCACGTGGTCGGCGGCATCTGCAACGGGTTCCAGGTCCTCACGGAGCTCGGGCTGCTTCCTGGCCGGAGCGACGGCCGGCTCGCAAGCCCGGACGCCGTCCTGACCACGAACCTCTCGGGCCGTTACGAGTGCCGCCCCACGTTCGTCGGCTGGGAGGGCGGCAACTTCCCCGCCCTGGCGGGCACGCCTCCCGGCACCCGGTTCCTCTTCCCCTCGGGCCACGCGGAAGGGCGGCTCATCCTGGGCGGGGACGCGGAGCGTCGTCGCCGGGAGCTCGAGGCCTCGGGCCAGATCCTCTTTCGCTGGGTCGCTCCCGACGGGAGCCCGGCGACGTATCCGTGGAACCCGAACGGCTCCGAGGGGAACCTCGCCGGCCTGACGAATCCCGGAGGGAACGTTTTCGGACTGATGCCCCACCCCGAGCGTGCGTTCTTCCGCGCGCAACTCCCCGATTGGACTCGGAGCGGGCCGCCCGACGGATTCGGGGACGGGCACGCGTTCCTGGACGCCGTCCTCTCTTACGCGGAGCGGACGGGGTAGCGCGCCGTTCCGACCGAAGGAACCGCAGGACCGAGAGCCGCTCCCCCTCGAAGGAGCGGCGGTCGACGACCCGGTAAGTACCCCATTCCGCCCTCCAGCCGGCGAGGATCCGATCGACCGACGGCCGGTGCTGGAGCGAGGAGATGACGATGTACGCTGTGGCCCTGGGCCGCAGCAGCGCGGGGAGCGCTCGCACGATGCGGCGGAACGTGCGGGTCCCGTCCGGCCCGCCATCGAGCGCAAGGTTCGCATTCGGATCCGGGTCGCGCTCCACGGCGCGCGTCGGGAGGTAGGGCGGGTTCGCGAGCACCCGGTCGAAGCCGCCGAGACCGGCACCGAGGTCGGTCCGCACGACCTCGAGATCAAGGCGCTCGATGCGGGCGACCGTCCGAAGGCGGCGCAGGGCCGCGCGGTGCCGGTCCGTCGCCACCACGCTCGCTCCTCCGCGTGCCGCCACCAGCGCAAGGATGCCGGAACCGGTGCCGAGGTCGAGGAGCGAGGTCCCCCGAACGCGCTCGGCGTACGGCAGGAGGAGGAACGAGTCCTCCCGCGGGGGGTACACGCCCGACGGCAACGGTTCCGTCCCGAGATCGAAGCGGGCCGTGCGAGCACCTCGCATACCGCGCGGCAGGCGCGATGGCTTCTTATCCGCACTACGCCTAGAAGTGTTCTGCTGTTCTTGCTTATGCCCCGACGCCTCTCTCCTCCGGTGAAGATCGGCATCACGGGCCTTCCCGGCTCGGGAAAGACGCAGACCCTGCTGCGCATCATACAGCTCCTCGAAGAGGAAGGGATCAAGGTCGGCGGCATGGTGACGGAGCCGATCGTGGAGAAGCATCGGCGGGCCGGGTTCCAGATCACGAACTGGCTGACGAAGGAGCACGAGGTCTTCGCGCACGAATCGCTGAAGAGCCGCGTGCGTTCCGGCCGCTACGGGGTCAACCTCGCCGCGCTCGAGGGCCTCGGGACGCGGGCCCTCGCGGAAGCGCGCGAGGAAGCCGACGTGATCGTCATCGACGAGGTCGGCAAGATGGAGGTCGAGAGCGAAGTCTTCACCCAGAGCGTGGTCGACACGCTCGACGCGAAGAAATCGATCGTGATGACGCTCCATAAGAAGTCGCGCAACCCTCTCCTCCAGGACATCCGACGGAGGGACGAACTACGCCTGCTCGAGGTGACGCCCGTGAACAAGAACCTTCTCGCGTTCAAGATCGTCCACCTGATCACGGGCCGGGCCCACTAGGACCGGCCCGCGAGGGCGCGACCGAGCTGCTCCTTCCGGCGAGCGCGCCCGGACCCGGGCCCCGCGCGCGGGCCCCGGTCTTCTACAATCCCGCGATGGCGCTGGACCGGGACCTCGGGGTCGCGGTCGTTCGCGCGCTCCGGGCGGTCGGCGAAGGGCCCGCGCGCGGTTGGGAGATGACGGCGGCGACCGGGGTGCGCGGCCTGCGACTGGTCGGGGAGGCAGGACCGTTCCGGGAGTTCCTTCTGACCGAACGCCATCCCGCGGCGTACGAGGTCCTGGACCGGAACTGTCGCGATCGACCGACGGCCCGGGCCGAGCTCCGCGACGCCGGCGAGCTGCCCCCCGGTCGGCCGTTCGACTACGTCGATCTGGACCCGTACGGGTCCCCGCTGCCGTTCCTTGCCACCGCGCTCGGGTCCGTCTCCTCGGGCGGGACCGTCGCGGTGACCGCGACCGACCTGATGGTCCTCGCCGGCGCGCAGCCGGCGGTGTGTCGCCGACTCTACGGCGCCGAACCGGTCCGCGGCCGCCTCGGGCCGGAGGGTGGCTTAAGGATTCTATTGTCCGCGATGGCCTCGGAAGCCCGGCGGGCCGGGCGCCGCATCGATCCTCGACTCGCCTACGTCCGGGACCACCACGTGCGGGCCTACGTCACGGTCCGGACGGACGGGGACCTTCCTGACCCCATCGGCCGAATCGACCCGGCATGGTGGGACGGCCCGGCTCTCGGGCAGGGCGGACCGTTCGGCCCTCTCTGGCTGGGCCCGCTCTTCGACCGCGCGTTCGTGGCCCACCTCGAGGTACCCGCCACGGCCGAGCATCCCGGGAAGCTCGCCGCTCTCCTCGAGCGGTTCCGAGACGAGAGCGGGGTCGACCGTCCTTTCTACTTCGAGGCGAACGAGCTCGCCCGCGCCGCCCGGCTCGAGCGTCCGCCGGGGATGCGGGACCTCGGGGAGGCATTGCGCCGATCGGGATATCGATGGGCGCGTACGCACGCCCGTCCGAGCGGCTTCCGCACCGATGCTCCCCGCGCGGAGGTCGAGGCGATCGCGCGAGGGCTTGCCGCTCAGTCCCAGAAGGCGCGCGTGCGGGCGTAATGGCGTTCCGCCCGCAGGATCTCGGTGAAGAACGCGTCGTCGTCCCGATAGAGGCGCATCAACAGGCGTCGGGCCGTCTCGGGTCCGATGCCGCGGGCGGCCAGGGCATACAGCGCCCGCTCGCCGTAGTGGGCGAGCAGTTCGGCGGAGGTGTAGCCGGCCCGTACGAGGCTCTCGGTCGCGGCCGGCAGGGGCGGCTCACGACGGACCCGGCTCCCGGCCCGCTTCGCCGGCCCCGCCGCCGCAGCGCGGGAGGTCGGCCGCCACTTGCGTTTGGCGTAGCGTGCCAGCCGGTCGATCTCCTCGGTCCGACGCGGGGAGAGCACCGCCGAGAGCGACCCGTGGCAGAGCAGGCAGCGGCTGCCTCCCTCCGCCCGGTATCGGCCGGGCGAGGTGGTCCGGAGAAAGCCGCACCGCAGGCAGACGAGAACGAGAGGCTCCTTCTCGAGTCGGTCCCGGACGGCCTTCAGCAAGGTCGGCGGCGGCAGGTCCGGGACCGCTCGCCACTCCAGCCGCGAGAGCGGTGCGTCGCTCAGGTTCGACGGCGCCGTGGGGACGACCGTCACGGTGCCCTCCCGGATCCGCTCGAGCACGCTCGAGGCGTGGGGAACGTCGTAACGGTCGTGGAGGGTCTTGTCGAGCACCTCCTCGCCCAGCGGGCTCTCCCGGCTCGCTCCGAGGAGCGGCTCGAGCGTCCGGAGGTCCCGGGGGTCGGCCGACTCGGGGACCACCCCGAGCTTGCGGGCGACGGCGAGGAAGACCCACCGGTAGTCGAGCCCGGTCGGTACCAGCCGCTCGACCAGCGGCGCGAGGGTGGACGGCTCGAGCCGAAAGCCGTCCACGAGCGTCGCCGCGTCGACGGCGATCGGGAGCTCGAGCACGAACCAGGTCGGCTCGACGCTGGCGACCTCCACGCGTCCGCCGAGACGAGCGGTCAATAGGCCCGAGATCGCGAGGGCGAGGGTCTCGTTCGTCCGGGTGCCGAAGCAGGACCCGTAGACCACGAGACGGCCGTGGACGGTGATCGTGATCCGCGTGTCCGTCGGCACGGGACCCACGGCGAGCGCACGGGTCCGGCGGTCGTCGAGCCGAGCGCGATCGGTCGGCGGGATCGGGTACTGGTCGTAGCCCCCTTCGCGCCGGAGCCGGCCGATCTCCTGGGCGACGTCGAACGGGACCGGGAGGTCTTCGCCCGCCCAGCGCGGCTCCTGGCCGATCTCCTGTACGGTCTCGACCAAGAGCTCGCCGTCGCGGTACTCGACGACCTTCCAGGTGCGGCCGTGGAGGAGGAAGATCTCCTCCGGCTGGGAGAGGATCTGCGTGAGGACGAACCGCTCGTCGAGCGTCCCGATGAGTCGCCGGGTCGCGATGTCCCGAAGACGGTAGGTGCGCTCGTCCGGAATGAGCGAGAGCGAGGCGTAGAAGCGGCGGAGCGTGCCTCGTCCGGGCCCGATCCGCCCGGCGTCCGGACGGGCCAGCCCGAGGCCCGCCAGATAGTCGACCAAGGCCTCCCACTCCGCTTCGGCGAGGTCGGCGACCGGTGCCGCGTGGCCGAGGAGGCGGACGAGCGCCGCGCGGTCGACCGACCCTTCGGCCCGGAGCGACGCGACGATCTGTTGCGCCGCCGCGAGCCGGTTCCGCGTCCTCCAGAGGATCGGCTCGACGGACCCCTCGTCGGCCCGTCGGGCGAGGACCGCGGCCTCCTCGAGGTCGTCGTCGTCCAGCGCGAGCACCGTGCCGTGGATCGTTCGGCCGAGGCGGTGGCCCGATCGGCCGACGCGCTGGACGAGCCGTCCGACCTGATGGGGCGAACCGAACTGCAGCACATGATCGACGGCGCCGATGTCGATGCCGAGCTCGAGCGAGGAGGTCGCGACCAGGGCGCGCAAGCGCCCTTCTCGGAACGCCGCCTCCGCGTCCTCCCGGACTTCCCGGGAGAGCGAGCCGTGGTGGACGGCGACCGGGAGATCCGGGGCAAGACGGTGGAGGCGGGCCGCGAGCCCCTCGGCGGTGGGGCGGGTGTTGACGAAGACGAGGGTCGTCCGGTGGGCCCGGATCTCCTCTTCGACCTCCCGGAGCCCCCCGAGCAGGACCGGGTCGGCCTTGAGCTCCTGGACGAGCGAACCCTCGAGCGGGGGCCGGTCCTCCTTCGGACGGCGGGCCGTGAGCTCGAGCGGACGGCGCTGCCGCGCGACGCGCACCTCCACCGCCCGAGGGGACGGCGAGAGGAACCGCGCGACGGCCTCGGGGTTGCCGACGGTCGCGGAGAGCCCGATCCGTCGGACGGATCGCCCCGCGAGCCGGTCGAGCCGCTCGAGCGTGAGCGCGAGCTGGGCGCCGCGATCGGAGCCGACGAGCTCATGCACCTCGTCGACGACGATCGTCCGAACGTTCGTCAGCCCGGCGCGAAGAAGACGGCCGACCAGCAGGATCTGGAGGGTCTCGGGCGTGGTGACCAAGAGGTCCGGGGGGTGGCGGGACTGACGGAGCCGGGCCGAGGACGGAGTGTCCCCGTGGCGCACCGCGGCCTCGAGACCGACCTCGTGGACGAGGGCCACCAGGCGGTGTTCCAGGTCCCGGTTAAGGGCCCGGAGCGGCGTGACGTACAGGATCGAGATCGGCGAGGTCGGGGTCGCGAGGCGCTGGGAGAGGATGGGTAGCAGGGCCGCTTCGGTCTTCCCGGTCCCGGTGGGAGAGAGGAGCAGCGCGTCCGCGTCCGTTGCGAGGACCGGGAACGCGAGACGCTGGATCTCGGTCGGCGCGTCGATCCCCCGGCGGCCGAGCGCCTCCACGAGCCGGGGATCGATCCCGGCAAAGGGCGGTACGATCTCGGTCGCCATGTACCGTAGGTCCGGGCGCTCGGAGTGGCCGGAAAGGACCGACGTTCCTTACGGGTGGGATCCGGGTTCGAGGTCCAGCATCCGAAGCCCGAAGCTCTCGATCAGGGGCCGTCCGAAGGTCCGGCCCGGGAAGGTCTCGAGGAGGACCTCCTGCAGTACGCCGACCGTGGCCCGCATCAGGTGACCTCCGACGAGCCGGTGGTCCGGGCCGGCGAGGGCCGCGTGAAGGTGCACCGAGGGGTTCCCGTCCGCCTCCGCGATCGTGCCGTGGAGTCCGACGACCTCGTGCGGCTCGGAAAGATCCTGCGCGCGGTACTGGCTTCCGTCCCAGTAGCCAACCGTGGCGCGGCGGAACATTCCGATGCCGAAAGCGATCGCCGCGGCGCGCAGTCGCTCCCGACGCGCGAACTCCGTGAGGCCTTCGAAGAGGTCCTGACCATCGTCCAACCGAAGCATCCAACGGGAGCCGTCCGAAACCGCTTGCATGGTTTCGGCCGTAGGACGCTCGCCGCTATGGCGGTTTGGAAGGGGAAACGGTAACAGGGAGGCAGGTTCTCGTTGCCGGCGATGGCCCTCCCGTCGGGGTGCCTCGACCGGCCGCGCTGGTCGGAGGCCGAACTGGTGGCGCGCCTGCGCTCGGGCGGTCCGACGCTCGTCGCGCTCTCGGGGGGCGTCGATTCCGCGGTGGTCGCCGCCCTGGCCTACGAGGCGCTTACGGCGGAGAGCGTGGCCGTGACCCTCGCCGGCCCGTCGGTCTCCCGTGCCGAGGTCGCCCGTGCCCGATCGGTCGCCCGCTCGATCGGGATCGCGCACGAGATCCTCGAAGTGGACCCCCTCGTTCGGCCGGAGTACCGGGCCAACCCCCCGAACCGCTGCTACTTCTGTCGCCAGGTGGAGACCGCGCGTCTTCTCGCGTTCGGCAGGGAGCGCGGCATCGGTCGTTACCTCGACGGGGTCCATGTCGACGACCTTGGGGACCAGCGGCCCGGCCTCCGGGCGATGGACGAGGCCGGATTTTCCCACCCCCTCCTCGACGCCGGCTGGCGCAAGGCGGAGGTCCGGGCCGTCGCGCGGGGCCGAGGGCTTCCGAACTGGGACCAACCGTCGGACGCCTGCCTTGCGTCCCGGGTCGCGCACGGAGCGCCGATCGACGCGGAGCTCCTCGGACGTATCGAAGCGGCCGAGAAGATCGTTCGCGGGTGGGGTTTCCGCCGGGTCCGCGTCCGGGTCCGGGGACCCTCCGCCCGGATCGAGGTCGATCCGGACGAGGTGAGGCGTCTCACGGAGACGCCGCTCGTCACCGAGCTCGAGGAGCAGCTCCGCGCGCTCGGGTTCGCCGAGGTCTCGATGGACCCCGAAGGGTACCGCGGCCGCCGCGAGGCGGCCGTCCGATGAGCCCGGTACCGGCTCGGGAGTTGGAGCTCGAGAAGCTTCCGGGTCGGTTCCGGCTCGAGAGCGACCTCGTCCCTCAGGGCGACCAGCCCCGCGCCATCGACGAGGTCGTCGGGCGCATCGAGCGGGGCGAGAAGTACGTCACGCTGCTCGGCGTGACCGGGAGCGGTAAGACGTTCACAATGGCCCACACGGTCGCCCGCCTTCAGCGGCCGACGCTCGTCGTGAGCCCGAACAAGACGCTCGCCGCGCAGCTCGTGAGCGAGTTCCGGGCCCTCTTCCCGTCGAACGCGGTCGAGTACTTCGTGAGCTACTACGACTACTACCAGCCCGAGGCGTACGTCCCTCAGATCGATCTCTACATCGAGAAGGACGCGTCGATCAACGAGGAGATCGACCGCCTGCGCCACCGGGCGACCCAGGCGCTGCTGACCCGGCGGGACGTCCTGATCGTCGCGTCGGTGAGCTGCATCTACGGCCTCGGCTCTCCGACCGACTACCGGGCGAACGTCGTCGACCTCGCGGTCGGGCAGACGATCTCCCGACAGTCCCTGCTCGAGCAGCTCGTCCGCATGAAGTACGTCCGCAACGATTTCGAGCTCAAGCGCGGGCGGTTCCGCGTGCGCGGTGGCACGATCGATGTGATGGGGGCCGGTGAGACGGTCCATCGGATCGTCCTCGAAGGGAGCACGATCGGCACCATCGCGGAGCTCGACCCGGTGACCCGCGAGGAGCGGAGGGAGCTCCCGAGCCTCGCGATCTTCCCCGCGACCCACTTCCTCACGGTCGACGCGCGGATGCAGCAGATCCTTCAGGAGATCGAGCGCGAGCGCGACGAGCGCGTGGCCGAGCTCGAGCGGGCCGAGAAGATCGTCGAGGCGCAGCGCCTCCGAGGACGGGTCGACTACGACCTCGAGATGATCCGTGAGACCGGCTACTGTTCCGGGGTCGAGAACTATGCCCGGTACTTCTCCGGGCGGCGGTCGGGCGAGCCGCCGTACACCCTCCTCGACTTCTTCCCCCGGGACTACCTCGTCTTCCTCGACGAGTCCCACGTGACGATCCCCCAGCTCCAGGGGATGTACAAGGGCGACCGGAGCCGCAAGGACAACCTGGTCGAGTTCGGCTGGCGTCTTCCCTCCTGCCGCGACAACCGACCGCTCAAGTTTCCCGAGTTCCTCGAGCACGTGCCCCAGGCGGTGTTCGTCTCGGCGACCCCGGGCCCGTTCGAGCGGAAGTACTCGAAGGGGATCGTGGAGCAGGTCATCCGCCCGACCGGTCTGGTCGACCCGCCGATCGAGATCCGCCCGCTCGAAGGGCACATCGCGGACCTCGTCACCGAGCTCCGGACCTGCATCGGACGGGGCGACCGTGCGCTCGTGACGACCTTGACCAAGGCGACGAGCGAGGAGCTCGCCAACTACCTCGCGAACCAGGGCTTCAAGGTACGCTACCTCCACTCGGAGGTCGAGACGCTGAAGCGCATCGAGATCCTGAGGGACCTGCGGCTCGGCCGGTTCGACGTGCTGGTCGGCATCAACCTCCTCCGCGAGGGCCTCGACCTGCCCGAGGTCAGCTTCGTCGCGATCCTGGACGCCGACAAGGAGGGCTACCTGCGCAGCGAGACCTCGATCATCCAGACCTCGGGCCGTGCGAGCCGGAACGTCAGCGGGAAGGTCGTGCTGTATGCGGACCGGGTCACGGGCTCGATGTCGCGGGCGATCGCGGAGATGAACCGCCGCCGTGACGCCCAGCTCGCCTTCAACACCGCGCACGGGATCGTCCCCGAGACGATCCGCAAGGAGGTCCGCTCGCTGCTCGCCCCCGAGGAGGCGGCGCCGTCGGGGGAGCTCTCGACGTCGAAGCTCGGCCGGTACTGGAAGGACCGGCTCCCGCTCCTTCTCGCGAACCTCGAGGAAGAGATGCGGCTGGCCGCCGAGCAGCTGGATTTCGAGGAGGCCGCCCGCATCCGCGACCGGATCCGAGAGGTCCGTCGGGCCGCCGAGGAGCGCGGGGTACCCCGTCGCGCCGCGGCCGCGAGGTAAACGGCGTTTGTCCGGCCGGGCAAGAGCCTTTTAGTGCGTTCGGCTCCGCCCGGCGTGGCGAGAGCGGGCTCGCGTCCGGAACCCGGAGAAGGGCTCGCCGAGCTTCGCCGGAGCGGAACGGTCACCGAGCTCCTCTTCCTCTACGAGTGCGCGACCCGGGAGCCGACCCAGCTGCGGCCGGTCGCCGCGCGTCTCGGGCTCACGGTCCAGGCGGCCTCGCATTCGTTCCGCCAGCTGAAACAACGGGGGCTGGTCGAGGTCCGCGACGGTCACTATCGGCCCACCGTCGAAGGCGTCGCGTGGCTCCACGGAAGTCTGGGACGGCTGACCGACGACGTTCGGGAGCGGATCGACCGTCTCCACGTCATCCGGTCCTGTCGGGCGATCGCCGGGTCCGACCTCGAAGCCGGGGCGCCGGTCTCGCTCGAGATCCGGGACGGAGTGCTCACTGCCCGGCCGGGCGGGAACGGCCCCTCCCACGGCCGGGCGACCCGCGGGGCCGCGGGGGGAACCCTCGTGGAGATCTCCGAGCTGGGCGGCATCGTTCCGATCGTCCCGGCGCGGGTGTCGGTGCGTACCCTCTCCGATGCCGACCTTGCGGACCCTCAGCTCGAGCGGCGGCTGCGTCGGGAGCTCCCTTCGGCTCCCGCGCTGGTCGCGGCCCAAGGGCTGGAAGCGTACCACTCCCTCCGGCGATCGGCCGACCGCCCGATCGTCCGCTTCGCGGTCGGGGCGGCCTGTCTCGAAGCCGCCCGGATAGGGGTCCCCAGCCTGATCGTCGTGCTCGACCGGGACCTCCCCGACCTCCTCTCGGCATTCTCGGTGGTGGTGCCCCCTCCGCTGGACGTCCGTCCGGTCCGTTCCCTAGGGCGTCTCCCTCGTGGCCGCAGGGGCCGGCGGGACGGAGTTCGGTAGGGCCCGCGCGAGCTCGCGCATTAGCCCGGCCAGATCGTCGACCTCGTGGGCCCCGGCCCGAAGGAGCTCCCCGTACGCGACCTCGGCCCGCCCCTCGGCGAAGTCCCGCTCTCGGATCGGTGGGGACCGCAGTAGGTAGGTGGGGGTCCGGGCGACGAACGGCCCAACGTCCTCCAGGTTCGCGAGGTTCGACGGCCCGACCGCGAACGGGGCGACCGTGATGACCTTGGCCCGGGAGAGCAGTGCCCGGTGCCGCGACCGGACCTCCTCCCCGAGGGGAGCGAACGGGCTCTCGAGGGCGGTCGGGACTCCGAGCGCCTGAGCGATCTCGGTATCGGAGTCGAGGAGATGGAGAGCGCCCGCGGTCACGAGGTAGCCGGCGTCGACGAGCCGACGGAGGATCGGGGCCGCGGCGCCACCGCCCCCGACCACGTGCACCGGTCCCAGCGACGCCGGAGGTTCGCTCGACGCCGGCGCGACCGAGATCTGGTGAGGGACGAGGTACGGAAGACCGGTCCGCCGGTCCCGCTCAAGGTCCGCGCCGACCCCCCAGACCCGCGCGAGGAGCTCGACGGAAAGGACGGCGGAGGGAGTTCCGTCGGCCACGCGACGGCCGTGGGAGAGCACCACGATGCGATCGGCGAAACGGGCGGCGAGGTTCAGGTCGTGCAGCGCCGCGACGACCGCCACGCCGGTCGCCCGGGTCCGGGCACGGACCCGGCTCAGGAGGTCGAGTTGGTGGCCGATGTCGAGATGCGAAGTCGGTTCGTCGAGGAGCAGCAGCGGGGTCTCCTGGGCCAGTGCCCGGGCGAGCACCGCGCGTTGGCGCTCCCCGCCGCTCAGCGAGAGGACCCCGTCCCGAGCCCGGTCCTCAAGAGCGAGCTCGCGCAAGAGCGCGCGGACCCCGGCCCGTTCCGCCGGGGTCTCGCGGTCGAGGAAGCTGTGGAACGGGTACCGACCGTAGAGGACGTACTCCTCGAGGGGGACGTCGTCCCGCAGCGACTCCTCCTGGGGGACCCACGCGATCGTCCGCGCCCGCTCCCGGATCGATAGCGCCTCCACCGGGCGGCCGAACACCTCGACCGAGCCTTGCGTTGGGGAGAGGAAGCCGAGGACCGCCCGGAGGACGGTCGTCTTTCCGGAGCCGTTCGGCCCGGTGAGCGCGACGAACTCTCCCGCGCCGACCGCGAGGTCCAGGTCCTGGACTCCCACGCGATCCCCGTAGCGGACCGTTGTCCGACGGACCACGAGGGGAGGGGGGGACCTCGCCGCGGTCATCGCGTTCCCATGGGGGTGAGCCTTCGTTGGCGGTAGAGGAGGAAGAGGAAGAACGGGACCCCGAAGAACGCCGTGAAGATGCCGATGGGAAAGACCGAGGAGGGGAACGCGAGGTAGCTGACGTCCCGCGCGCTCAGGAGGAGGGCGGCGCCGACCAAGGCGGACCCGGGCAGGACGACCCGGTAATCGGAGCCCACGAGCCGCCGCACCACGTGGGGGGAAACGAGCCCCACGAACCCGATCACTCCCGTGAACGCGACCGCGATTGCCGTGATCGTCGACGCGAGGAGGATCACCTTAAGGCGCACTCGGCCCGCCTCGACGCCCGCGCTCTGGGCGACATCGGCACCGAGCTGAAGCAAATTCAGGTCCTGGCCGAAGAGCGCGAGCAGCGCGCCCAGCGCGAGGACGACGCCGAAGGCGAGGCCGTCGACGCTCCAGGAGGCGAGCCCCAGGTTCCCGAGCAGCCAGAAGCTGACCTGCTCCCCGCCCACCGGGTTGTACAGGAGGACGAGCGAGAGGAGGGCGCTCAGGAGGTTGGCGATCGCCACCCCGGTCAGCAGCAGGGTTTCGACCGAGCTCGAACGCCCGCGAGCGACCGCGAGAATGAGGAGGCCGGTCGCGACCGACCCCACGAAGGCGAAGAGCGGGAGGTAGAGGTCGGCCTGGGCCACCTCGATGCGGTAGACGTACAGGATCGCCGCTCCGAGCGTGCCTCCGCTCGAGATACCGAGCAGGAACGGGTCGGCGAGCGGATTGCGGAAGATCCCCTGGAGCGCCCCCCCCGACAGGCCGAGGGCCGCGCCGACCACCAGCGCGAGGAGGACCTCGGGAAGGTACAGCTGCCAGACGATGAACGTCAGCGTCGAACAGTCGGGGACGGAAACCCCGGTGCCGGCGCAGGTTGACGGGAAGAGGGCGCCCCCCGAGAGCTGGTGGACGAGGATGCGGAGGCCGGCCGCGAGCGGGACCGGGACGGTCCCTAGGAGCGACGAGAGCGCGAGCAGGACCAGTCCGGCCCCGGCAAGCCCCGCGATGGTCCAGGGTCGGCCCGTGAGTCTCTGTCGATGACGGGAGGCCGGGGCGGGGAGCACGGGCCCGCGACCGAACTCAGGCGGCACCCGGGTGGAAGGCGGCGACCAGGGCCGGCAAGCCCTCGAGGATCATGGTGGGGTCGGGTTCGGTGATCCAGTTCGAGTCGATGCCGCTCACGTTGCCGGACTGGACCGCTCCGAACTGCGACCAATCGGGACCCCCGGCGTAGGCGCTCTCGTTCAACCCAAAGCCCTCCCCATAGACGATGAAGTGGGGGTTCGCGAACAGTACCTGGGCGGCGGAGAGCTCGGGGTACGGGGTCGTCGTGTTCGCGGCGATGCTCGTCGCTCCCGCCAGCTCGATCAGCGACTCGCCGAAAGTTCCGGGGCCGAACGTCCAGTAGCCGTTCCCGTCGACCGAGTAGGTGACGAGGACGTAGGGGAACGAGACGGAGGACGTGAGATTGGTGGCCCGGTAGAGCTCCGCACTCAATGCCGCGTTCAGCGTCGCGGTGGCGGGAGCGACCCCGAAGATCTCCCCGATCATGCTGTCGTCCACGAGGATGCCGCTCAGCGTCGGCGGCTGGAGCATCACCACGGGGATGTGCAGGAGGCTCGTGATCTGCTCCACGGCCGCGATCGAGACGATCGTCGAGGCGAGGACGAGCGAGGGCGTCAGGTTCGCGAGCATCTCGGGAACGAAGGTGGGTCCGACCTGCACGCACATCGACGGGGAGAGGTTCCAGAGAGCGATCTGGTCGGGGGAATAGTCGGCGGAGAGCCCTCCGAACGCCGCGGCGTAACAATCGACCGCGACCACATGGGAACGAAGCCCGAGCCGATAGACCTCGTCCATGATGCTCGGGCTGAGGACGGCCACGCGCGCCGGGTCGTAGGGGACCGTCACGGTGCGTCCCAGATCGTCGGTCAGAGTGACGCTGCCGGGCGTTCCCGGACCCGAGCCGTTCTGCGTGAAGTAGGCGGCGGTGCCCGCGACCGCCGCGCCGGCGACGACGACCGCGATCACGAGGACGGTCGCGAGAGGGACGGCTCGGGCGGATCCGCGCGGTTTGGGGGCTGGATTAAAGGACATTGGATTTAGGGCAAACGTGGTTTCACATAAACGTTCCGCCGCGCCGTCCTTGCCCCGGCGGTCGTTCGGCGGGCCCGGTCACCGTACGACAAAGGCTATCTTCCCAGAGACTCCCGGGGTCGAGCGTGGGAGCATAGGCTAACTTGGCAGACCAGCGGGCTCCAGTCAGGGCGATCGAACGATCCCCTGGGATTAGGGTCTGCGGAGGGGCGCGGTGCGTCCCTGTGACGAGTGACTGGAGCGCGCGGAGAGACCCGCATATCGGGGTTCAAATCCCCGTGCTCCCACCTCTCTCCGGGCGGTGGTCTTCGACGCGGGTGGGTTCTCCCGGGAGCCCCTAATCCGCGAGGGAGACCGACGCGACGGGTGCCGCGTCGGCCGCCCCCTGGGTCCGATCGACCCCCCGACCCAGCACCTCGCGTCCGAACGCAACGAAACCTCCCGCGAACAGGAACGCGGCCGCGGCGATGCCGAAGGAGACCTGGAACGCGAGGAACGACGGCAGCGGGCCGAACCCGGGCAGGACCAGGCCGGTCACGAAGGTCGCCAGGAGCGAGCCGGAGAGGGGCGCCCCGATCGAGCTTCCGACGTTCCGGAAGACCGACGACATCGAGGTCGCGAGGCCCATCTCGCGGGGATCGACCGTGAGCACCAGCAGGTTGATCATTCCCGCGTTCACGATGCCGATCCCGGCGCCGATGAAGAACTCCACCACGAGCAGCGTGTCGAGCGAGTGGTGAGGGATCGCGGCCACGAACGCAGCGGCGGTGATCGCGGCCCCGATGGCGGTCATCGGACGCGTTCCGACTCGAGAGACGAGCACGCCGGCGACCGCCGCAAAGATCAGCATCCCGACTGCGAGCGGGACGAGCGAGATCCCGGCCCCGAAGATCGATTCCCCGTAACCTCCCGAAGCTGAGGGGAGCTCGAGCAGGTAGACCATCGAGAGCAGCGCCAGGTACATCCCGAGGCCCGCGACGGCTCCGAGGATGTTCGTGACCGCCACGTTCCGCTGCTTCAGCAGCTTTCGGTCGAGGATCGCTTCACCCCCCCGGGCGTGGTACCAGGCCTCGTACCAGGCGAGCGGGGCGAGCAGGGCGCCGCCGAGGATGAAAAGCGCGAGGGTCGGGGCGGCCAGCCAGCCCCAGCTCGCCCCTTCCGAGAGCGCGAGGACGAGGAGGGCGAGCGAGCCCCCGAGCAGGGAGGCGCCGACGTAGTCGACCCGGGTCTCCGGACGGCGATACTGCGACTCCCGGACATAGAGCACGATCAGGACGGCGAGGATCACGACGAACGGGATCGCCGAGTGGTACGTCGTCCTCCACCCATAGCTGTCCGAAACCCACGCCCCCAGGGGGAGGCTGATCGCGAAGCCGGCGCCGAACATCGCGCTCAAGAACCCCTGGGCCCGGGGAACCAGCTCTCGAGGGAACTCCTCCCGGACGAGGCTCATGCCGAGGGGGAAGATCGTGAGGCCCACGCCCTGGAACGCCCGGGCCGCGACCATGAAGGAGTAGTTGGGGGAGAACCCGGTGACCGACACGCAGACCGCGTAGACCAGCATCACGATCGTGAGGACCCGCTTCTTCCCATAGATGTCGCCGAGCTTCCCCACGACGGGACTCAGCGCGACCCCGGTCACGATGTAGGAGGAGAGGATCAGGCTCGCCTGTCCGGTGGTGATCCCGAACTCGGTCTGGATGGTTTGCAGCGACGGCGTCAGCATGCCCTCGATGTAGAGTACCAGCGTGACGATGCCGGCGAGGATGAACATCACTCGCCGGGCGTAGCGGGAGTCGAAGGTGGATTCCGAGGCGGTGGGGGAGACCGCGACCGCGGGGAGGGTCATCGGGAGTCGGGCCCCCGTCGGGGGTGCTGGCGATGCTCGCGCAGCCCCCGATTGAGCGTCCGAAGGGTCGAGGCCGCCCCGTCCCGCTCCGCCTTCGGAAGGGTCGCCATCGTCCGCCGAACGACCGCGGCAAACTCACGGTCGAAGACTGTTAGGGTGCGGGTAGCCCGAGGGGTCAGGCGAACGACCACGCCCCTTCGATCCGAGGCCGACCGGGCCCGGCGGACCCAGCCCTTCCGTTCGAGCGAAGCGACGAGGGCCGTCGCCGCCGGCCGGGAGATGCCGATCTCGTTCGCGAGGACGGAGACTCGGAGCTCGCCCATCGTGCAGACCCGGTGGATCGTCATGAACTGGCCGACCGAGAGGTCCCGTGCACGAAGGGAGTCCACCATCAGGCGGCGCATCTCTCCGAACGTCTCCTCCAGGGCGGGCCAGAGGTCCGTGTCTCGAACGGACCGGGGACCGGGCAACATGATGATTAAGTCACTTGAATGATTAATTAACGCTAACTACCTGCCCGCGAGCCCGTGCGAGAGCGGCGCAGGGGGTTTAAAGTACTGAGGAGCTGACACGGCCGAGCGGACGGTCATGCCCCTCGAGTACACCGGCATCCGGGTCAGGGATCTCGCCCGGTCGATCCGTTTCTACACCGAAGGTCTCGGCCTCCGCCTCGGTCGTTCCGGGCGGATGGCCGCCGGGGGCATCTGGCAGGAGCTGATCGATCCCGATTCGGGGGTCATCCTCGAGTTGAACTTCTATCCGGGCGACCCTCCGTACCGGGAGGGGGACGAGCTCGACCATCTCGGGTTCCGGGTGAATCGGCTGGAGGACTGGATCCCACGGCTCCTTGCGCTCGGCGCCCGGGTGCGCATCCCGGCCTTCCGGGAAGGGGGCGATCGGCTCGCCTTCCTCTCGGACGCGGACGGGGTGTGGATCGAGCTCTACGAACGGGAGGCGGAGGAGCTCCCCCCGACCTCGCGGCCCGGCGCCTGAGCCTGACGGGTTGCCCCTCCGACCGACGGACATAAGAATCGGCGTTCGCCATGGCGGTCTCCGGTGCGCCGTGGAAGGGTCGAACGTCCCCGCTTCGGTTCCGCCCGGGGCGGCATCGGTCCCCCGTCCGGCGCATTCGCTCACCCTGAGCTCGGGCGCGGTCTTCGGCACGAGCATCTCCATCCAGCTCATCGGCCTCATCGGGAGCATCGCGCTCGCCAAGCAGATCGGGATCGACACCGCCGGGCAGGCGCTGATCGGGACCGCTCAGCTGTTCCTCCTGCTGGGCTCTTCGATCAACGGGGTCGCGGACCTCCGGCTCGGGACCGCGTACACCTACTTCCTGGCGCGGGGCCGGCCCCCGACGAGCAACACCGCGACGTACCTGGCCGTGCGGCTCTCGATGGTTGGGGCGGCCGGCCTGATCCTGTTCGTGATCGCTCCGATCGAGATCGGAGGGGGCTCGATCGTCCGGGGTTCGAGCGAGCTCACGTCGCTCGGCATCTTCCTCACCCTGCCGCTCCTCTGGTCGTTCTCGACCGTGTACAACTCGATGTACATCGGTCTCGGCAACTCGCTGCGGGCGCAGTTCCCGTCGCTGGTCGAGGCGCTGGCCCGGCTCCCGGTCCTCCTCTACGTGGCGTACTTCGATCACACGGTCGAAGGGATCACGATCGCCTACGCGGTCGGCGCCTGCGCCTCGGCGTTGTTCAGCCTGCCGGCGATCCTCCCGAAGTTGCGGGCCGTCCGCAGGTCGGAGGCGCTCGCGCTCTTCCGCTTCGCCTGGCCGCTGATGGCGAGTCTGTTGCTCAACTACGTCGTCACCAACATGATCCCGCTCATCGTGACGGCCGCGAGCCCGAGTCGCGCTAACCTGTCGATCTTCCTGGCCGCGAACGGCTGGCGCATCCTGGTGCTCGCGCTCCCGGGCGCCGTCACGACCCCGCTGTTCCCGTACCTCGCCGGCCTGCACGCTCGTCGGGAGTACGAGGGGGTGCGCCAAAGCACCTGGCAGGCGCTCCGCTACTCCGCGATGCTGCTCGTTCCCGGCGTCGTCGCCCTCGTGACGTACCGCTTCAACTTCCTCAACGTCTTCCAGAACGCGGCGTACGCGGTGCCGGGGTCGCTTCCGCTCGCGATCCTGGTGGTGGGGGCCCTTCCGCTCGCGCTAAGCCAGATCATCCAGTCGAGCATCAACGCGATCGGGCGTCAGCGACTCGAGCTGTACATCACGGGCACGCAGGTCGCCGTGCTCCTCGGGACGGTGGCCCTGATCATGCCCCCCTGGGGGCTCCTCGGAATCTTCTCCCAGAGCGACAGCCTGATCGCCGCCTCCATCGCGGTCCTGGTCTCCTCGATCGCGGCGCTCGCGCTGAACACCTACTTCATGGAGAGCCTGATCCGGGTGCACATCCGCCCGTGGCCGATCGTGGCCATCTTCGCGAGCGCCGCGGGCTCCTTTGCCTCGCTCTGGCTCATCAATCACGTCAATCTCTTCCCGGTGAGCCGCTGGTACGAGCTCCTGACCGCGGTCGTCATCGGGTTTGCGGCCTACTTCCTGATCCTCGCCGCGATCGGGGAGCTGACCCAGGCGGACGTGCGCCGGATCGGGAGCTCCCTCGGCCTTCCCCGCCGTCTCCTCGACGCCGTTGCCCGCCTCTGCTGGCGGGAACGCTCGCCGGGGCTCGCTCCGGTCGACCTCTCGCAGGCCAAGGGACTCCAGTCGACGCAGCTTCCCGAGCTCTTCAGCGGCACGTCGGAGCTCCCCGAGATCGCTCCGGTCGTGACCGAGGACGAGGCGACCGATGCGCGCCGTGAACCTCCGCGCTAGGGCCGAAGGAGGGATTCCGCCGGGGTCCGCCGTTAAATACCGTCCGGCGGCTCGCGCCCGCCCATGAGCGTCGAGGCCCTGCGCAGCGAGGACCTGCGCAAGATCTACACTCAGCGCGGCGCCCCTCCGGTCACGGCGCTCGCCGGGGTCTCGCTTAACGTCCACCGGGGGGAACGGGTCGCCCTCTTGGGTCGGAACGGGGCCGGCAAGACCACCTTCCTCAAGATCGCGTCGACGCTCCTCCGACCCACCTCGGGGACGATCGAGGTGTTCGGCCACGATGTCGGCCGGGCTCCCGAAAAGGCTCGACCGTACATCGCGGTCGTGCCGCAGGAGGGCAAGCCGTTCTTCCACCTCACGCCGCGCGAGCAGGTCTACACCTACCTCCGGGCCCGGGGGCTCGGGCGCGAGGTGGCCCGGTCCCGAACGGAGGAGTCGCTCGAGCGCATGGGGCTCACCGAGTTCGCGGACCGGCTCGCGATCACGCTCTCGGGAGGCCAGCGCCAGCGCACGATGGTCGCCACGGTCATCGCAACGGAGGCGCCATTGCTCTTTTTGGACGAACCGTCGATCGGGATGGACCCGTTCGCTCGACGGGATGTCTGGGAGTCGTTGCGGAACCTCACCCGGCGGGGCTCCACGATCCTGCTCACCACCCACTACCTCGACGAGGCGGAGGCGCTCAGCGACCGGCTCTACATCATCGAGCGGGGCGAGGTCCTCGTCACCGGGACCTCGGAGGACCTCAAGCGCTCGGTGGGGGGAACGCTCAAAGTGTCGCTCGCGGGCGGGGCCCGAGTCGTCGAGTCGTTCCGCTCGTTCGGATCGTGCGTCGCCGACGGGGAGCACCTGACGGTCATCGTCGCGCCCGAACGCTTGGGCGAACTGATGGAGCTCGCGGTCCGTTCGCACCTCACGGCCACGGTCGGGCCGGTCACGCTGGAGGAGGCGTTCCTGCGGGTCGTGGGACGGTCGATCAATGAGGACTAGCGCGGCCGAAGGGGCTGCGGTCCCTTTCCGGGGTCTCGCGGCGTTCCTCTGGACGGAGGTCCTCGTTCAGGCCCACGAGAACCTCGCGATGGCGACCTCGATCGTCGTGCAGGGGGTCCTCCTGGTCTTCGTCTGGATCCTCGCCCCCTCGCTCATCGGGGTCGCGTTGGTCGGCGCCGTCCTCTTCTCGATGTTCGCGATGGGCCAGCGGGTCCTCAACGAAGCGGCGTACATCCGCATCGATCACAAGGCGAACGACCTGTACCTCGCCGGGCCGTTGTCGCCCGAGGCGTACTTCCTGGGGATGAGCCTCGGGATCCTCGTCGTGTACCTCACGCCCGTGGTGGCCGTCGGCGTGCTCGCCGAGGTCGTGATCCGGTTCTCCCTCGTGGAGGCGGCCACGCTCCTGCTGCTCGCACTGGCCGTTTGGGTCTTTGCGGCGTCGATCGGATACGTCTTCTCGACGTTCTTCCGGGACAACCGGGCGATCTGGGCCTATTCGTCGTTGTTCTTCAACGTCTTCGGCGTGCTGCCGCCGGTCTTCTACCCGTTCGACCGGTTCCCGGCGGGACTGCAGCCGGTCGCCCTCCTGATGCCCCCGAGCGCGGCGGCGGCGATCCTGCAGAACGCGATCGGGGCGACGTCCCTCTCCTCGGGCGAGCTCTCGCTCGCCGTCTTCGGACTCGCGGCCGAGTCGACGCTCCTCTTCCTCCTGGCCATCCTCTGGGCCCGTCGCACCGTCCAGGAGGTCTAGCCGATGGGGGTCCCGCTCGCGGAGTTCGCCGATGTGCCGACGCGGGGCCGCGCGCTGCCGGCGTTCCTCATCGTCGGCTGGCGTTGGATCGGCCGCAACCCGGCGGTCGCGATCGCCCCGATCCTCCTGCCGTTCATCTTCCTGTACTTCCTGTCGTTCATCTCACCGCCCTCGCTGCTCCCGCTCGAGATCACCGGGGCGATGCTGTTCACGATGCAGAACATCGGCTCCTGGGTGCTCGGCGACAGCGCCACCTGGCGGATCGAGTGCTCGCTCCAGGACCTGTTCGTCGCGAGCCCGCTCGGCCGGATGCGTTACCTCTTCGGGGTCGCGTTCTCCAATCTCATCGCGATGCTGCCGGCGCTCGTGATCCTCGCCGCCCTCCTGGCCTGGGTCGGCGGCCAGCGCGGGGTACCCCTTACGCCGTTCGCGGCGGTGGTCCTGATCGGGAGCCTCGCGACCCTCTGGGTCCTCTTCTCCGCGATCGGCATCGCGATCTCGAGCCGGGTCCGGACCCAGCGGCAGATCTGGCCGGTCGGGAACCTCACGTTCACGTTGCTTGGGATGCTCGCCCCCCTCTACTATCCCCTGTCGGCGCTTCCGCCGCTCTGGCAGGACGCGGCCCGGTTCCTCCCGGCGACGTACGCGGCCCTGCTCGTGCAGGGGGCTCTCGGGGTCACGCCCGCCTCCCCGGACCAGATGGCGCTCTACGCGGGCCTCCTGCTCGTCTCCGCGGCGGTGGTCCTGGTCGTCAGCCTTCGGCTCTATCGCTGGGGCGAGGCGTGAGTTCGGCGTGGGTGGAAACGTTCAAGGAGGGTGAGGGCATGTCCGGCGCGGTGCGACTCGAATACCTGGAGGCCTACCCTCAATCCCCTAGCGGTCCGACCCGGCCGGACGCCGAGACTCCCTCCTTTTCCGCTCCGTATCTCCATGGGGAGGGACGGTAGAGAGACCCAACGATGGGCAACGAAGAGTTCGACGAGATCCTGTCCGCGCTGGACCGAGAGACCGCCCGTATCCGGGTTCGGGCGGAACCCCGTCGCTACAACAAGCCGGCGACCGTCATCTCCGGGTTCCCGCCCGGAGTCGACCTTGCGGACATCACCCGTCAGCTGAAGAACCGTCTCGCGACCGGAGGCTCGGTCGTAGAGGGGGAGGTCTACCTGCAGGGGGACCACCGTGCCCGTATCCGGGAGGAGCTTGGCCGGCTCGGCTTCGACCCCGAGACGATCGAGGTCTCGGATGCGGCGCTCCCGAAGCGGGGACGCCGCGGGTAGTCCCGCTCCCGGACCGCCATCAGGGCGGCTCCGAAGGCTGCCGCCCGAGGGCCGTCGGGGGGATCGGGGTGTCCCAATTTACACACCTCGAAGACCGTATATTCCCTCGCGGCTCCCCTGGGCGGGACGACCATGGCGGAGTACGCGCACCCCGAGGTCTTGGCCGAGAACGACTGGCTCGAGGCCCATCTCGCCGACCCCAAGGTCCGGGTCGTCGAGGTCGACTATGATCCGGCCGCGAACTACGCCCTCGGGCATATCCCGGGTTCGGTACTTTTCGATTGGCGGCAGGACATCAACGACCCGGTGAACCGGGACATCCTCGACCGGGCCGCCTTCACCGCGCTCCTCCGCCGCGCGGGGATCGACGACGACACGCTCCTCGTGCTGTACGGGGATTATAACAACTGGTTCGCTGCCTTCGCCTACTGGGTCTTCGCCTACTACGGCACGCCTCACGTGAAGCTCTTGAACGGGGGCCGTAAGAAGTGGATCGCCGAGGACCGTCCGTTCACGCGGGAGGTCCCGAACCCCCCTACGGGCCATTTCGAATCGCGCGCGCCGGACCCGAAGCTCCGGGTCTACCTCGACGACGTGCGGGCCGCGCTACCCCGGGTGAGGGCGGGCGAGCTCCATCTGGTGGACGTCCGGGGACCGAAGGAGTTCTCCGGGGAGATCACCGCTCCACCGGAGTACCCGAGCGAGCACGCGCAGCGGGGGGGTCACATTCCCGGGGCGAAGAACGTTCCGTGGGCTCAGGCGGTGCGCGACGATGGAACGTTCAAGTCCCGCGCCGAGCTCGAGAAGCTCTACGCGGATCAGGGCATCCGTCCGGACGTTCCAGTGTACACCTACTGCCGGATCGGAGAGCGCTCGAGCCACACCTGGTTCGTGCTCCGGTACCTCCTCGGATATCCGGACGTCCGGAACTACGACGGTTCGTGGACCGAGTGGGGGAATCTCGTTCGCACCCCGATCGAGCGGTAGCGTCTCACTCGGGTACCGCTCCCGAGGGGCCGGCTCCACGGAGCCGGGGCCTCGGATGGGCTTCCTTGCGGACGAGGAACTGATGGAGCGGCCCTTCCCTCCGGTGCACGAGCAGGGCATGGCCGGAACGGTCGGCCCATCGCACCATCTCGATCGGGCTGGTCGGGTCGTCGCTCACCAGCAGTACGGCGTCCCCGGCCGGGCGACGTGCGATCTCCTCGGTGAGCTTGGTGAGCACGGCCGAGCACTCGAGGCCGACCTCTACGAGCTCAACGTCAGGGCTGACGGGCCAGCAGCGGATCCGCTGGGTCCGGATCCGTTCGGCGATCCGTCCCGCGACCGCGGAAGCGCTCTCCAGCCAGCGGCCGAGATCTTCGGTCCGGGTCGGTCGGACCCGGACGACCCATCCGTCTCCGTAGGGCGCATCGTTGAGGAGACGGGGACGCGCGACGATCGCGTCGTTCCGCTCGACGATCTCGGCATCGACCGGCAGCCGGACGGCCCCCGTGAAGCGAACGCTCTCGACCGTCGCGACAGACCGTCCCCGGCCGACCGTCCCCTCGATCGGACGGAACGTAACCGTATGGAACCGGCCCGCGAACGCGGCCAGCGTGCCGAGCAGTCCGACCCGTGCCGATCCGTTCGAGGGATCCTCTGCCCACCAGACGTCGTGCTCGAGGTCGTAGCGCCGGTCCTCGGGAAGCGGGCAGCCCTCGATCTCCACGGCCGGCTTAGCTCGGGGGGATTCTTACGTCTACGGGCGCGACAAGCTTTTGCTGGGGGTCCTCTCCCACCGGCCGATGACGCCCGGTGGACCGGATCCGACGCCCGGCTCCCGCGCCCGGTGCCGGTGCGGCCACCTTCCGACGCACCACATGGTGGTCGTCGGCGTCGACGGCTCGGCGAACTTTCGGCTCGAACCGTCGGGCCCGTGCGCGATCTGCGGGGAGTCGGCCTGCCGGAAGTACGCTGCGGGCGGGCCCTGAAGGGACCGGCCGCAGGGCCCCTCAGCCGTACGCGGTCCGGATCAGGTAGTCCTTCAGGCGACCGAGCCGCTCGTCCCAGAAATGGAAGTGCCAAGAGCGCGCCTCCTCCCACGCGTCTCCCGAGCCCCAGCCGGAGTGTTCCAGCGTCACGTCCACGCCCTCGGGCGACTCCTGGAGGCGTACGTAGACGTGGCTCAGCGACCCGGGTCGGTTCATCAGTTCCGCGAAGCGAGAGGGGGCGTGCCAAGAGAACCCGATATCGAGGTCCGCCGTGCGTTGGAGGATTCGGCCCGGGCTCTCGAAGGCTTCCGGCTCCGAGAACGCGAGATGGAACTCCCCGCCGACCGAGTCCCCGACGCGGGCCCGCTCGCACAGCCAGCCTCCGAGCTGGTCCGGTGCCGTGAGCGCCGCGTAGATCATGGGGACCGGGAGCGGAACGGTGACCTGGATGAGGATCGGGTCCAACGCCTCCTCGGCCACGCCGCCCGCTCGGCCTCTCGAGCCTAAAGGGTTTTCGACGCTCCGGGCGGGCGCACGCCGCGGACTAGGAGGCCGCGAGGTGCCGAGGGGGGCCGCAAACGCAGATGGCGCCTCCGCTTCCCGTACCGGTCCATTGCGGATGCGAGCGGTGCGATGCCACGGCGACCTTCGTGCTGATGATGAGCAAGCCGACGATGAGGGGGGGATGTTGCCAGATCCCGGCGGAACGATCGGCACCGCCGAGGACTCCGACGGGTCGGCCTTCGGTCAGAAGTGTTTCGAGAAGGAACCGGAAGAGGTAAACGTCAGGCGCGAGTGAGCGAGCCCGTCAATTAGGCTCCCGGAAAGGGGGTGGCCATCTCACGTGGAGTGCCGTGGCGGAACCGACGGGATTCCGCCGTTGCATTGGGACTCCGCGCGAAGCTTCTGCGCCTTCAGGAGGGAGTAGACTCCAAAAGCCGTTACCCCGATCCCGACAGAGTCGTAGACCGCTGAGACCTCCCAACCACCCCGGCCCTGAGCCCGGTAGACGGACGCGGCAAAGATCCAGGATGTCCCCGAGATGAGCAGAATGGCGGCGACAGCCAAGTAGGTCTCAGAGAACCACTTCGCCATTCCGTCCAGGAGTAGGCTCACGAGACGGTTGCTGTTTCGGTCTCGGATCAATGCTGCTGAAGGTTGGGTGAAAGCGTCCTTCGCCCGCTATCGGATAGGTTCTAAATCGGTGCGTGGCTTCGCCGGACGAGAGCCGTGACCGCCCGTCCGCCCGTTCCTCCGTTCGACCGGGACGGCGCGACGCTGAAGGTCCGGTTGGCCGAGGACGGCTGGAACTCCCGGGACCCGGAGAAGGTCGCGCTCGCGTACACGGCGGATTCCCGTTGGCGGAATCGCTCTGAGTTCCTCGAGGGGCGACCCGAGATCGTGGCGTTCCTCCGGCGGAAGTGGGCCCGGGAGCTCGACTACCGCCTCATCAAGGAGCTCTGGGCGTACGCCGGTCGTCGCATCGCGGTGCGGTTCGCCTACGAGTGGCACGATGATGCCGGCAACTGGTTCCGATCCTACGGGAACGAGAACTGGGAGTTCGATGACGAGGGCCTCATGCGACTGCGTCTCGCCAGCATCAACGACCTCCCCATCCGGGAGTCGGAGCGGAAGTACCGCTGGCCGCTCGGACGGCGGCCGGACGACCATCCGGGGCTCAGCGAGCTCGGCCTCTGATCGTCGGGTCCGTGGCGGCGGCGTGCGGAGCAGTGAGCAGTGGACTGGTCGGGATTTGAACCCGAGGCCTCCGGTTTGCAAAACCGGCGATCTTCCGGACTGATCTACCAGCCCACGCCGGGGGCCAGGAGAGCGTCGGGGCGTTAGGGTTTCGGTCGGTGCGAGGGCCGAACGGCCTCCCACACCCGGTCGAGCTTCGGGACCGTCGAACGCCGCCGGATCTCCTCGGGGTCCACCCACTCGAAGCGCGCGCTCTCCCAGTCCAGCCGCACTTCCTCGGTGGCGACGTGGAAGCGGAACGGGTGCACGATGTAGACCCGGGGTCCATCCCGCGCGAGCACCGGCGCACCGGACGCCGCCAGCGTGAGCTGGCTCGGATCGAGACCGACCTCTTCGAGCACTTCCCGGTACGCCTGGGCGAGCGGCGTGGGGTCCTCGAGGAACCCCGAGACACCGGCCCACCGTCCTCGAAAACTGCCGACGCGCTCGGACCTTTCGAGCAGGAGGATCCGTCCGTCCGGCCGCTCCAGGATCGCCGTCACGACCGCCACCTCCTCAACGCCGTCGATCGAGAACGTCCCCTTGGACCCGTTGACCTCCACGCGCTCTCCCTCCCGGAGGATATCGACGTCGATCCCGCCCAGCACCGGGACCGAGAGGGTTCGCTCCGAGGCGGTCGCCGGGCCGAGCAGGAGCAGCGCCCGGGCCCTCGGGGGAAGTGGCTGCGGAAGCGGCCACCAGAGCGAAGGGAGGGCGATGACCTCCGGCTCCGGCCCACCGTACGACCAGTTCAGAGGGTCGTCGACGAGGTGGAGCCGGCCGGATCCCCACCCGGGCGCGAGGGGCATCGCCGGCAGCGACATCGGGCGGGAGAACATCGCCGGCCTCTTCGGTTTGTCGGCGCGTCGCCGCGATGGCGGGAAACGACATCTACTCGAGGTCGGTCGGAGGGGCGTGAAGCTGAGCGCGTTCACCGTCCTCGATGAGTACGAGGCGATGGAAGCGTCGCATCGGCTCCGCGACGCGGTCGCCCTTGCCGAGGCCGCCGAGTCGGGGGGCCTTCACGCGCTCTGGGTCGCCGAGCATCACTTCAACCCGGGCGGCGTCTGCCCCTCCCCTCCCGTCCTGCTCGCGGCGTGCGGAGCCCGGACCCGGCGCCTGCGCCTGGGGGTGCTCGTCAGCGTGCTCCCGTTCCACCGACCGGTCGAGCTCGCCGAGCAGTACGCGATGGTCGACCGTCTGACCGACGGGCGCCTGAACCTCGGGGTCGGGAGCGGTTTCATCCCGATGGAGTTCGAGGGGTTCGGGGTCGATCCCTCGACCAAGCGGGAGCGCTTCGATCGTGCTCTCGAGACGTTGGTCCGCGCGTTCACGGGGGCCGCGGTCCGTTTCGACGAGCCCTCGGCGGTCCCGGTTCGGCTGAACCTGCGGCCGGTGCAGCTTCCGCACCCGCCCCTCTGGATCGCCGTGCAGCGCCGGGAGGCGATACCGTTCGTCGCGGGACGAGGCGCGTCGATCGCCCTGATCCCGTACGCGACGCTCTCCGGCTGGAAGGAACTCTCTGAGGAGGTCTCCGAGTACCGCGCCCGGCTCCCGGCCGGCGTCAGGGGCGAAGTGGCGGCGGGGTTGCACCTGTACGCCGGTTCCCACGCGGACCGGGCCCGAGAAGCGCTGCAACGCTACCTCGACGGACGACGGGCGACGCAAAGCCTCCACTACCTGAGCAAGGTCCAGCATGACCCGCACCAGGCGCGGTCCGGCGCGCTCGAGGAAGCGGGATGGGCCCTTTTCGGAACGCCGAGAGATGTCGCGGCCCGGCTCGAGGAGTTCGCCCGGACCGGAGTCGATGAGGTCCTCGGCATCTTCGACTTCGGTGCCCTCGCCCCTTCCCTCGTCGCCGAGTCCGTTCGGTCGCTGGGCCACGCCTTCGACCACGGTCCGTGACGGCCGGCCTCCGGGCGTGGACCTTGCGCCGCGCGTCTCCCGGACGACACGTACTTTAGGTCGGGCCGGACCTAGGTCTTTCGATGGTATCGGACGGTAAGCCCGGCCGCAAGCCCAAGAGGATGTACGTCCGGGTCGCCCGTCTCGCCCTGGCGGCGACGGGCGACGCACCGGGTTCGCGAGAGACCCAGGCGTTCCTCGCCGGTCTCGAGCGGGTCGGACGGCTGGTCGCGCACGGCGCCCTGACCGAACCGAGCGGTGACCTCCTCATCTTCCGGGCCCGCGAGTACGACGAGGCGCGTCGGGTGCTCCGGACCGACCCGTGGTCCCGGTGTGAGGAGGTCCGCTCCGAACTGATCGAGTGGGACCCGAAGAGCCTCGGCTCCGGGGTGAACCTCGAGCTGCCTCCGGCCCGCGGCGCCGGTCGACTGACGCTCCTGCACCGGGTCGCGGTGGTCGTGACCGACCGCGACCGGGCGATCCGGTTCTATCGGGACGGCCTCGGTCTCGAAGTGCGCGCCCGGGACGATGAGACCGGCTACACCGAGCTCTCCCTCGGCCGCGGGACCGCAGCCCTCTCGTTGATCGTCCCGAGAAAGGAGTGGGGGGAGCCGCACTTCTCCGAAGCAACGGCCCGGGTCGGTACTCGGACGGGGATCGTCTTCCAGACCGACAGCGTCTCGGCGCTCGCGCTCCGCCTCGAGCACTTGGGGGCCCACGTGACCCGCGCCCCGCAGTCGGAGCCGTGGGGTTCCCGGACGCTGCGCTTCACCGATCCGGACGGGAACGAGTTCCTCGCCTTCGAGGAAGCCGGACGGGAGCGTGTCCGTCGCCGTGCCGGCTGATCCGGCGGCGTCGGGAGGATCGGCAGCGTCCCGAAGGGGTTTTGGCCGAGCGCGACTCGGGGGCGCCCGAGGTCCAACATGCCCGAGATCCTGCCCGGCGTTCATCAGGTGGAAGGTGTCGACCCATCGCCCGACTTCTCGACCCATGTCTATCTGGTCAAGGACTCGGGGTCCTCCTGGACCCTGATCGATACCGGCCTCCCCGGGGCCCACGCGGCGATCTTCGCCTACCTCGCGAAGATCCATGTGGATCCGTCGGCGGTGAAGAAGGTCCTCCTGACCCATCTCCATCGGGACCACACGGGCTCCCTGCACGCCGTCGCGGAGAAGACGCGGGCGCGCACCTTCGCTCATTGGATCGAGGCGGCGTACATCGGGCTCGACCCGAAGTACGATGGTCCGGGCACGCCACCGGCCGAGGCGTTCGATGTCGACGAGCGCTTCAAGGACGGCGACACGATCGACGCCGCCGGTGGAGTCATCGCCTACCACACCCCCGGGCACACACCGGGCCACACCTCCTACTACCAGCCCGAGCGCAAGCTGCTCTTCTCGGGGGACCTCTTCTTCGTCGAGGGAGATGCCGTGACGCTTACCCCGCCCGACTTCACCCACCACACCCCCACGGCGAAGATATCGGCGCGCCGGATGGGACAGCTGACGATCGACTCCCTGCTGAGCTACCACGGTGGCCCGATCCTCAAGAACGGCGGCTCCGCGGTCCGGGCCCTCACCCACAAGCTCTAGCGCGAGAAGCGGAGGGCGGCGGCGGGCCCCGCCGCCCCGGTCGAATGGGACTGGCCAGATTTGGACTGGCGTCTCGGAGTCCCGAACCCCGAAGGATGGACCAAGCTACCCCACAGTCCCATAGTTCAAGGACAAAGGTTCATATTCCGGGCCGTTCATGGCGTGACCGATGAAGCCCACCCCGAGCGCCACGGAACGCAAGAGCCTCCTCCTCAGACACGCCGACGTATCAACCTGGGTTAAAGACCGTTCCCCCGGGACGGCATCCACCCAGCTCGACCACCTCCGCATTTTTCTCGAGAGATCGGACCTCGACATCGAGGGGCTCTTGCGTCTGGCGCGAAAGGACGAGCGGAAGCTGCGAAATGTCGTCATCGACTTCATCCACTCGCAGCAGGAGGCGGGTCTCAAGACGAAGTACGTCACGAATGTCTGGTGGTCGGTTCGCTCGTTCTTGGGTTCCGTCGGGGCGGCGCCCGCGTGGAACCCGACCGTAAAGCCGACCGAAGCCGACGAGGAGAACGCCTCCCGGGTCGTCCCCACCCACGAACAGGTCCGGCAGATCGCCGGTGCGGTCAAGTCGGCGAGGGACCGGATGGTGGTGCTCATCCTTGCCTCGAGCGGCGTCCGCATCGGGACCTTTGCCACCCAGAACGGCCACGCTGACGGACTCCGGCTGAAGAACCTGATCGACCTTGAGCTCGAGCCAGAGCCTCGCCTCGAGCGCGGCCCGCCGATTCTTCGGGTCCCCGCATTCCTCTCAAAAGGTGGTAGGGGCTACTACACAGGGATTACCGACGAGGCAGGAGAAGCAGTGGTGACCTACCTCAAGGAGCGGCAGCGCCGGGGCGAGAGGTTGACCCCCGAGAGCCCGCTAGTCGCTCCCGACGCGCGGGGAGTCCGGGAGTCGCATAGGTCGAAGGACGGCCACGTGTTCATCGTACGGAAGTCACTAGCAGCCAGGGTCCAAGCCGCGATGGACACGGTCGCACCGAGAAACCTCCGGTGGACTCCTCACGCGCTCAGGGCTTTCGTTAGCACGGCTCTGGAAGCGGCCGAGAGCCGGGGCCTGGTGTCCCGGACCCGCCGGGAGTACTTCCTCGGCCACGCCCTCGGGTCCACTGATACGCTCTATAATCTTGGTCGAACTCTCTCGCCAGAGAAGATCGAGGAGCTACGGGCGAGCTACGCGAAGTGCCTGCCGGCGCTCTCGCTATCAGCCCGGCCCGGGGAGGACCGCGCGACCGTCCTCGAGGGAGTCCTCGCGGCGCTGCTCAAGGAGAAAGGGGTCAAGGACGACAAGATCAGCGAGGTCCTCGAGGGCAAGGTTGCGGGGGACGAGCTCGAGCGGATCCTGGGCTCACGCAAGGCGGAGCCCATCCAAAGAGTGGTCCCGACGACGGGGGTTTCGGAGCTGCTCATGCTAGGCTGGGAGTTCGTTTCCCCGCTCGGGACCGACCAGGCAGTTCTCCGGGCGCCCGCAATCGGCATAGCCCACGTGTGAGGCCGCCACCCGGTAAGACGTACGAACCGGTGTTAGTTCTCCGCGTACGCGAGAGGGGGACGTGGGCTCGTCCGGACGGGGGGGACGAGTGGGCGAGGACGAAGGGTCGGACGAGGAACTACCACTCGTCAGTGACAACGTTCCGGAACGGGCCGTGTCCCCTCCGCCACCACCGCCGCAGTGTGCTCGATGCGGCGCCACTTTCACCCGAAGCGACGAAAACTCTCCCTCCGGCGAAAACGTTCCGGAACGGGCCGTGTCCCCTCCGTGTGTGTGCGCGGAGCGGGCGGCGGCGGCCTCCCGCTCTCGTCGGGCCTGCTCCTCCTCTCGGCTATCCTGAGTGTGGAGGACGTCGAGTAAGATGGCGAGGGCGTTGAACAACGTGGACCCGCTCAGGAAGGAGTACACGGTGCTGAAGTTCCTCATGGACGGGCGCATCTCGTTCAAGGTGACCGTGCCGAAGGAGATGAGCGCGGCCGAAACTACCCAGATCGGCGCTTCCCACTTCCGCGGCGGCCGTATGATATGACATATGTACTCCACGTACACGCGAGGAGGGAACGGCCATCCCGGCCCGGGGACGGCTCGACACGAATCGCTCTCCTGCGTTATCTGTTACGGGGGCGCCCGCTTGACCCCGCGTGCGCTCTCCCGCGCGCGTGAGGGGAAACCGGGTCGCAGCCGAGAGGTTCCACGCGAGCCCGAAGTACGTCGTCGAGCTCCGGGAGATCGCGCTGCGCCGTCTTGCCTCGGCGCAGGAACCGACGCTCCGATCAGGACCTGAGTCGCTTCCCGCTTCCCAGGGGGCAACTTGACCCCGCGTGCGCTCTCACGCGCGCGCGAGGACGGACCGGCCCGGCCGCGGGGGCGGCCCAACTTGTCGATCTCTGTCAGATTGCGAAGAGACGGGGGGCGGTGCCGGGAGATGCGACGTTACCCGTTACTCGGGAGGCGGCGTGATGTGGCGCGCTCTCTCACGCGCGCGCGCGAGGGGGGAAGGGTCCGGCCCGGAGGAGGACGAGCCGGACGGGTGGACGAGATGGGCTCTCAGGCGTCCGACGCGGTGCGGGCCCACCTTGAGGGACGCGCAGATCGCGCGGACGGTCTTCCCCTCGCGGAGCGCGGCGAGGATCGCGGCGTCCCCCTCGGCGTGGGTCTTGGTCCGCTCCGCTTGGTAGGCGGCGAGGGCACGGTGGCCTTCGGCGAGGTTCGCTCGGACCTGGGCGCGGACGGCTTCGAGCTGGGCGTTCGTCTCAGCGCGGATCCGGACAAGGTCCGCCCACGAAACGGGCGGACGAGCAGGCGGTCGCTCGTCCGGACGCGTGGGACGAACGGACGAGGACGAGTCGGTCATGCGCTCGTCCCCCGGCCGTGGGGGCATCGCTTGAGGTGCCGGCTCAGGTTGTCGCGACGGACCGAGAGGCCGCACCGGGGGCAGGGAACGCGCTCCGCCCCCGGTCGGGAGATGCGGCGGATCCCTCTCCACGACTCGTAGGGGGAGAGAGCGGCGGCGGGGGAGGGAGATGGGGGGCGGTACGTACCGTATCCGTTGCGGTGCGGGGACGAGCGAGTGTCGGACGAGTCGGGGCCACCCCCCTCCCCGCGCTCACATCGGTGACACGGCCCGTTCCGTAACGTTTCCGGACCGGAGGGAATGGGCGGTCGCTCCACTGCGCTCACAACCGGTGCCCGGTATTGGGCGCAACGTCGTCCTCTCCGCGCGCCCCTTGTGCGCAGACGTCTCCATGCCGTCCGCTCCCACTGAGAGTCCATTTCGTGCGTGCCTCTGGCGGGTGCGGTCATGGGAACAGCCGCAGGCCGAGTGCAACCGGCGGTCGCACGCAGTCCCCGGCGACGACGACAAGCGATAGACCCACGCGAGATGATGGTGTGAGCAAAGTCCCCGCCTGAAAACCGTCGCCCGAGTCTCGGTGTGACCCAGGAGGTATGACCGAAGGGCTGACTTCCGGCTCCGACGACTCTTCGACACCCTTTAGGTTGTTCTGGAGCGGACCGCTCAGTTGTTCATCTCACAACCATTAACTCTGAGGGCTTGGATCG
>JAKAVQ010000029.1 GCA_021817245.1 Thermoplasmata archaeon | reverse complement strand
ACTCCGGAGTAGGCACAGGCGGGGAAAAGCGGGCCCTGCAGCCCGGGTTGGGCCGCTAATCGAGTGGGTCGTGAACGTTCGGGGTCGCTCGGAGACGCTCCGAAGGCTTACGTTGTGAACGGGCGCGGAGTCCCCTATCTACTGACCGTTGTGAACGGGGGGTTTTGTGAACGCGCCCAGACCGCGCCGCGAGACCGAGTTGACACGACGGCACGTCCCGATCGGCAACCGGACGCGCTGGGCTATGACCGAGTAGGGTACGCCGTCGTTTCGACTCTTCACGATGTAGTCGGCCTGTTCCTGCGTCACTTTCCGCTGGCGCCCGGGGGGCCGACCGCTCCGGGTGGGCCGCCGCCCCGCTTTGATCTCCTTCATCGCAATGCTGACCCGCTCTGAGCGCCTCTTTGACTCGAAGGCCGCGATCACGGGCAGGAGGGCGAGCAGGACGTCCCGCCCGAGGTTGGGCTTCCCATCCTCGGGAGTGTCGAGCGTCGGCTCCTTGAGGCTATGGAATGCTACCCCTCGCCGCTCGAGGTCCAGGACGGCCTGCGTCGCCCGCGTGAACACCGCCTCACGGGAGAAGCGGTCGAGGGCCCATACCAATAGATGGGACCACTGGCGGCCGGGGGACGCGGCGTCCCTTAGGAGGCGGTCGTACTCGGTCCGTTCGACTCTCCCGGTGCCCGAGACCTTCTCGCGGTAGACCTCGGCGACATCCCAGCCACGACGCTCGGCCTCGGCGCGGAGCTCGCGTTCCTGCCCGGCAAGGTCCTGGTCCTCGGTGGAGACGCGGACGTAGATCGCTGCGAGGGTCACGTCGGCCACCTCCCTGTGATCACAAAAAACAGGGCGGCCCCCACCAGCACAGCGATGAAAGTACCGAAGATGATGGCCGCCGCCTCGCTCGCGGTAAGCCAGGCCAACTTCCCCCCTGTCCAACTGGTCGGGCGGTAGAGCACGGAGCGGTCGCCTCCGTGCTTCGGACAGCGGACGAGAATGCGGAGGTTCTTGCCGAAGCCGCGCCGAAGGTTCCAGATGCGACTCCAGAGGCGCTTCCACGGAGGACCGATGGGAAGATCGCCATCATCACTGCAAGCGGCGTGTACTTCGACCCAGCACCCGCAGGACGCTTCCGACTCTACCACAATATGGGCGGGGAGGTCCGACTCCGATCGGGCGGGAGTCAGGTCACACGCGCCGACCAAGGTGAGGCAGTCGGGGCAGCGCCGATCGCCGGGAAAGGATTGGCTCATGCTACCCGGGCCCCTCAGGTGACTTCACCGACCAGTCCCGCGCGCCTACCCGCTCGGTCATGCCCGGGCCTCTGACCGCGCCGCTCATGCCATCGCTCGAGGCTCTACCGACCGCGGCGCTCCGAACGTCCAGAACAGTACGGCGACCACGGTGCCGACGGAGCGAACCCCGTGCCGAGGCCCGCTGCTCATGCCATTATTTCCCCTGATGCGATCCCGGGAACTTCATCGCCCCAGGAGTCCCATCCCTCGCGTAGGCGCCGCGCGAACAACTCGACCCTGGGCGCGGGCCCGAGGTCCTCCGCGATCGCGTAGATTATGTCGGGCTTTCGGGAGTGGGCCGTGCGCGCCTCGCGGACCAGGGTCGTCCACCGTGTTCCGCGCTTGGAGAGGGTGGGCGGGAGGATGTGCCCCCGAGTTGCGATGAGAAGGTGCTCGGTCTGGCCCTTGAGCCAGACCCCGATCCCGGACCTGACCTTATCCCAAGTGAGCACGGTCTTGTACTCGAATCCCCACCGCTCTGCTACGGCGACGGCGAGAGGCAGGGTCGAGTTGATCGTCCAGAGCAGAAGTAGGCTGTCCGGGGCAGAGATCGAGTAGACGCGCATCCCGATCACCTCCTCGTCGGGCATCACGCTGTATGGGGTGCGGAAGCCGTTCGCGGGGTTGAATCCCCACGACCCGGCGACCTCCCACGGCGGATCGACGAGCAGTGTCCCATAGGGCGCGTTCGGAAGCTCTAACGGAACGTGGTCGGCCCAGCGATAGGACGCCTTCCCTCGTCTCGGGGCTCGGTCGGTCAAGGACGAGCCTCCGCGAGGCGTACGGATTCGGTGACGTGGACGTAACTGGGCAGCGGGCGGATCGCGCACCGACCGCTATCCGGGGATTCCCCATCGCAGCGCGCGAGCGCCTCAGTCGATGCCTCCGTCCATGCCCGGCCCTCCACCTCGAAGGCGATCTCGGAGGCCCGGCTGATGCGATGGGCGGCTCTCGTGGAAAAAGAAGCGCAACCCCTGCTCAGGCCGGTTCTGCGCTTCCAGACCTCGCCGGATCCGGGTTTCCAGTAAGACGTGAGCGGGAACACGGGGTGGCCGTCGGCGTCCTCGAAGCGCGTCACGTCGGCGCACCCAATCGAGCCGACCGCTCGATCTCTGACTCTTCTTCGATGGGTGCCGCGGCTCGCTTTCTGGTCCCTTCGCGGTAGAGCTCCCTGTACGCCGAACGGACCTCGAATGCCGTTAGGTAGACGACTCGGCCGGTCTCGAGCTCGATGCGGACGTCCCCTCGGCCCTTTCTGCCGAGACGCTCGATCGGGCTCAAGCGGGCACCTCCGCGAGGGTGGGCTGTAGCGTCGTCTCGACCGTGGTCGCGAGTTCGTTGCCCCATACGGTCCAACCGGCGCGTCGACGTCGTGCGAAGAGTTCGAGCCGTGGCCCCGGTCCGATGTGCTCCATCATGGTGATCACAGCCCGGGGTTTCTCGGAATGCCGGCTCGGCCGCTCCATGATCACGGTCGTGTACGTGGGCATTTTCTCGCCGCCCTTCGAGCGAGCGCGGGGCGTCGGAGGATGCCCCCTCACCGCCAGGATCGCGTGCTCGGTGGACCCGCGCAGCCAGAAGCCAATTCCCGGGCGCGGTCGCCCGGTCCTCGTCGTCTTTACCCATGTGAGCATGGTCTTCTGCACGAACCCCCAGTGCCTCAGGCACTCTACGGCGAGACCGATGTGGGCGTTAGTCGTCCAGAGTAGCAGCACGGAGTCCCGGGCGGCGGCATCTCCGACCGGCAGATGGAAAATCTCTCCCTCGGTCATTGATGCGTACGGGGTGACGCGCAAGGTTCCCTTCGGCCCGTTGCGATACGGCCACGGCGGATCGCAGACGATTGTGCCGAACTGGCCTCCGACAGGGAAGCCGGGATAGGGGCCGGTCACGCCG
>JAKAVQ010000023.1 GCA_021817245.1 Thermoplasmata archaeon | reverse complement strand
CCTTCGGTCGGGTGGCCCGTCCAGAAAGGGCGCCAGTCTGGGGGTGCGATCACGAGGCATGATCGAGGGATGGCGACGGTGGTTCTAATAGGTTATTATAATGGGCCCGGACGGATTTGAACCGTCGATCGACCGGTTATGAGCCGGACGCTCTAGGCCGGACTAAGCTACGGGCCCACCGCCACAAGAACCGAGGCGCCGCCGAGCGGATTTGGGGGCCGGGGGAGTCGGTCCACCGGCCTTTCGAACCGCTGACCTTTCGGTTAACAGCCGATCGCTCTACCACTGAGCTACGGCGGCACCGGGGCGGCCGAGCCGGCATCGGTCTAATAGCCTTTCCGACCCGGGGGAGGTCGACTTTCGTGCTCGGCGGCCCGACTTTTCAAACGCTGGACGACCGTCTCCATGCGATCGAGCGAAGCGTTGAGGTTCGCCCAGAACTCGGTCGCCTTGTCCGTCACGACCGCGCCGTCGGCCGACGGCTGGATCACTCCTTCCCGCTCGAGGAGGTGGAGCGAGTACCGGGTCTTGTGGATGGGCAGGTGAAGCGCCTCGGAAAGTCGGATGATCCCGATCGGCGGGCTCTTCGAGAGCTTCTCGAGGATCTCCACGTTCCGAGAGAGCAGCTCGAGCTCTTCCACGATCCGGTCCACGAGCTGGGCGGTCTCGGACGGCGGTTCGACGCCGAGTTCCTCGGGGCGCGGAGGTTCTTTGCCGAAGGGCATGGTCTCGCTCCCAGACTCGAGCACGCCTACATCAACATTATCGAGCGGCGCCGGGAGGCCGCGGGCGCCCCTCTCCCGACGTTGGTCCTTAGCCGGCCTTCGGTCCACGAGGACGATGGCGCGACCGCTACGCCACGATGCGGCCGGTCCGGCGCGCTCCCGGGGGGGGGCGGCGATCTGAGAGGTCGGAGGGGTGTTCAGGCGCGCTCCGGACCGCCACGGGCGGCACCCTGCGCGGCCGCACGGACAGGTCTAGACATGGGCTCTTTCAAGATCAGCGCGGTTACCGTGGAGGACGGGACGCGACCGCCCGCTCCCGCCGAGAGCTCATCGGCCGAGGGGAGAGATGGTGATCCGCACGAAACGCGTGTATGATCCTCCGTTACCGACCGATGGCCGCCGGATATTGGTCGATCGCCTGTGGCCGAGGGGGCTGACGAAGGAGCGGGCTCGGGTCGACGCGTGGGAGCGCGACCTCGCGCCCAGCACCGAGCTTCGGATCTGGTTCGGACACGACGTGGCGCGGTTCTCGAGTTTCCGACAGCGGTACCGCAAGGAACTCCTGCGCCGCCGGGACGCATTGGTCGCCCTTGCGCGGGAGGGGGAGCGGAGCCCCGTGACGCTCGTCTATGCGGCGCGAGATGCCGAGCACTGCAACGCCACCGTGCTGCAGGAGCTGCTCAAGGAGGTCCTCGAGGCCGCGCCGGCGAACCCTCCCCCGCCGTCCCGTCCGTAGACTCGGAAGGCCCCCGGTATCCTGGACCGCCCCGACGGAGATCGCCGCAGACTCTTCCGGCGCAGGGCCGTTCTGGTCCCGCCGTTCGAGACGCCGGCCCGAGGGTGTTTCATCACCCTCGCCGGCGGGTTAAGAGCGTCACCCTCGTCGGCTTGATGAGATGAGCGAGCTCGCGGCCCTCCGGACGTTCTACCGATTCAACGACGACGTACGCCGCCGCTACCTCGACGCGATCCTCGCCATGCCGGTCGAGGAGCGGCTGAAGGATCGGGGCGCCTCCTACCCTTCGCTGCAGGAGATCTACGTTCACGTTCTCGACGCGCTCCGGTTCTGGTTCGAGCTCGTCCCTCAGGACCGTGCGACCGAAGCCCGGACGCTGGAGCTTCCGGCGCGCGAGCTTGACGAGCGCCGGCTGCGGCACTCGACCGACGAGGTGGGCCGGCTCGTGAGCGACTTCCTCGCCCCGCTGCACCCGGAGGATCTTGCGCGAGACCTCTCCTGCCATTTTCCCGGCCCGGACGGAAGGCCGGGGGAGCCGACGGCCGTGCGGATCGGGGACCTCCTTTGGCACATGGTGGAGGAGGAGCTCCAGCACCGTGGAGAGCTCAACGCCCTCCTCTGGCAGATGGACATCGAGCCTCCCCTCGGCAGCTTCGACCAGTGGGACCACGCGAAGGTCGAAGGGATGTACCTCCCGTGACCCTCTGACCCCCCTTCGGCCGAGCGCGCCGGACGGATGCGACCCTGCGACGGGAGGGAGGTGGATCGTCCCGGGGCGAGCGACAGCCCGACCGGGGGGCGATGGGGCGGCCGATCCCGTCGGGGCAGGACTTCAGGAGGTCGCAAAGGCCTTCGGTCCGGAATCACGTATTAATCCCGGGACGGACTGCGGGCCAATGTGTCGACGCCCGTAAAGTTCCCTCAGGCTGAGCTCGCGACACGGCTGAAGAGCGTTTCCATTCTCGGATCTCTTTCGGGAAGCCAGCTGAAGACCCTCGCCAAGTGGACGGAAGTGCTCACATTCGATGCGGGGGAGTCCGTCGTCCAGCGGGGCGACCCGGGAGACGGCCTCTATCTGATCCTCGAGGGCGCAGCGGAAGTCCGACGGGGAAACCGGAGCCTCTCCCGCCTCAGCGCCGGTCAGTTCTTCGGCGAGATGTCGCTCTTCGATGACCTCCCCCGTTCCGCCGACGTCGTCGCCGCGGAGCCGTCCAAGATGGCCCGCCTCCAGAAGTGGGAGTTCTGGGGGTTCGCCGCGAGCCAGCCGAACGTGATCCTCAACATCCTCGCCGAGATGAGTCGACGTCTTCGGGCGGCCAACCAGGCCCTCGCCGACTGACGGGGCTCTCCCGGCGAGCGGTCAGGGTCTCGGCCGGGATGGGCCACAGGGGACCCGGTCGGTCGGCCCCAGGTCGAGGCCTCCGAGTCAGGGGCGATCCATGGACCCGCTCGACTTCGCGATCTACCGTTTCCTCTCGCCCGGAGGCGAAGCGCGGTTCTGGGGCGGCCGGCGGCTGATCGATCCGAGGATCACTCCGCGAACGATCGCCGAGAGAGTGGGCATCAGCGAGAGCGGCGTCCGAAACCGCCTGCAGCATCTCGCCGAACGCGGGTTCCTGAAGGACCAGGTCGTGCTCCCCAACCCCTCGCTGTTCGGGCGGCGGCTGTTCGTCACGGACCTCCCCATCCGGCAATCGGCGGACGTCGATCACCTCCTTCGCGACCTCGGACTGGTGGACGGCGTGGTGTTCACCCGAGACATTCTTGACGAGTCCGAGCGCAAGATGCAGGTCCACTTCGTCGCGGACAGCACCGCGACCGCCGCCCGCGTTGGAGCGCTGATCGGTCGCCTATCGCCCGGAGGTGCCCCCGCCGCCCCGAGACCGTACTACATCCCCCCCTGCTCGCGCGAGCTTTCTTCCCTGGACTGGCGGGTGCTGCTCTTCCTCCGCCGCGAGCCGGAGGCTCCGCTCGCCGATATCCATGACGCCGTCGGGATCTCGCTCAAGACCGCCGCCCGGTGCTACCACCAGCTGATCGACGCTCACGCTTGCTGGTGGACCCACGGGCCCGCCTCCGAGGAGTTTCCGCTCGCGCTGGTCCGGATCGACCTCGCGAGCGCGGCGCACCGTGACCCGGTGATCGGCTGGATCGAGCGATCGACCCACGGTTGGATGCCGGTCGCAGGCGATGGGTTCGGTGTCGAGCCCGGGGGCGGGGCGACCGCGCTTGCCGGGCTCGTTCCCGCGGACGTGCCGACCTCGCTCGAGAGGTTCTTGCGTCGCCTGGCCAGCGTGGAGGGAGTGGCCGAGATCCGTCGTACCTTCGCCCTGGGATCGTCGATCTATCCCGGCTGGCTTACCGACCACATCGCCTCGGCCGCCCTGGCCGCCCGGGGATTCCCGTAGCGCACCCCGCCGGGTGGAGCACCGAGAGGCCGAACCGCGGGCAGGAGTCACGGTTTCCGGCCCAGGGAGGACCCGAGGATCGGACCGTGCGGAGCCGCCCACTTCGGCGGCGCTGTTCCAAATCGTTCCGTGCGGAGAGAAAGCGAAGAAGGGGTTCGCGATCCGGGGATCGCCCGCGGGCGATCTAGGCCATCACGGCGCTGACCGTCGCCTTGACCAGTGCGGCCTTGGTCGCGGTGGCCTTGACCGCCGCCACCTGTACGAGAGAGGCCTTCGTCGCGACGAGCTGGGCGGCCGTCGCCTTCGTGGCCGCGACTTTCGCGGCGGCGACCTTCACGGTCGCGGCCTTCATCACGGCGGCGTGGGGGGCCACCGTCTTGGCAAAGAGGGTGTTCGAGAACATCGCTTTGGTGAGGCCCGCCTTGACCGTCGCCGCGGCCGTGGCTGCGAGCCGCGAGGCCGCGAGCGACTTGGCCGCCGCCAGCTTGAACGCTGCCATCTGGGACCCGCTGATCTTGGCCGCCACCACGTTCGTCGCGGCCATCGCCTTGAACGAGGCGAGCGCCTGCATCGATGCCGCCGCTCGCGCTGCCGCCGTTGCCGCCACCCTTCCGATCGCCTCTACTTCTGCAACTCCGAACAGCATCGTTCGCGCCCCCGAGACGGATTCACCGAGAGAGAGGAGCGGTTCGGCGCTCTTAATCCTGCCGAGCGAGGAGGTCGGAGAATCGGTAGCCGGCTACCCTGTGGTGCGCTTTTCCGCGACGGCTCTCCGAAAATCGGAAGTCGCCCGTTCGGTGAGCTCGCCGCCGACGGCCCATCCCTCGACCGGCCGGAAAGCTGCGTAGACGACGAGCGTCCGCCGTCGATAGGGTGACCCGGTGGTCCTGGGACCCGGCCGGAGAGCGACGGTTCCCCGCCTATCCTCCGAGGATGATGCGTGGGTCCGGGTTCGAGACATCCGCCGCCCAGTACACGAACTGGGAGGCCGGATCGTAGACGAGCGGTCCGGGATTCTGACCGGCCTCGAAGGTCGCGACCACGATCGTCCCGCTCAGGACGTACATCTCCCCGTTGCTGCTCGAGACGTAGACCAGTCCGCTGGCGATATCGAACGCCACCCCCACCGGGCTGGGAACCGTGACCACCGCACCGAGAGCGGGAGGGTTGCCCGGCGTGAGGAACTGTAGCTCGTTCGCGTTCGGGAGCGCCACGTAGAGGAGCCCTGAGGTGGAGTTGACCGCGATGCCCGAGAGGCTCGAGGAGAGGGTGATCTGACTGAGGTACGAGCCGGCGGCGAACTCCCAGACCGTACCCGCTCCGTTCACGTTGCCGGCGACGTAGACATGGCCGTCGATGGGGTCCAGCACGAGACCGATCGGCGCCCCCGAGAGGGCCGTCGAGTGGGCGCCATCGTCCATGTCGTCGAGCTGGTAGACGCTGAGCGAGGCGGGCCCGGTACCTCCGTCCGCCACGTAGAGGAGCTCGGTCGAGGGATCGACCAGCAGTGCGACGGGCTGGGTTCCGGTCCCGGTCGGGAGAGAACCCTCACTGACGAACGTACTCGCGTCGAGGATTGTCACGTTGCTCGAACCGGAGTTCGCCACGAACAGCTGATTCTGTTCGGGATTGTAGGCGACCGACGAAGGGGAAGTCCCCACGGGGACCTGCCCCTCGTACGCCCCGGTCAGTCCGTTGAGGAGGACGATCTGATCGGGCGCCCCGACGGGATTCGCACCGACGAGCTCCTGGGTCGCCGGGTCGAAGCCGATGAGGTTGAGGCCTGAGGTATCCAGACTCTGCGTCTTGAGGTCGATGCTCTGGCTGACCCCGATCGGGCAGGCGACATAGGCGGCGCCTTCGAGCGTGCCGGCGATCGAGATCAGCGGTGAGGTCGCCCCCGAGCTCAGGAGCTCCCCCACTCCCGCCCCCTTGAACTCGCCGAGGACCAGGCCGGAGCCTCGCACCGAGGTAAACGTGGACGACGGGTAGGCAAGGATGCCGTTCGCGGAGGCGTCCGCCACGAAGTAGGAGTTCCCGGTCGTCGAGAACGAGCACGCCAGGTTCGGCACGAACGACACCGTCTCGGGGTTCGGCCAGGACGAGAACAGCTGGGTCGAGCCGTCCGGGGCCATGGCATACAGCCGCGGGTGCCCCTCGCTCGCGACCAGAAGGTCGCCCCCGACGCTTCCGAAGCCGAGGGGAGCGACGGCGGCCCCTTCGACCGGGAGCCCGAAGTTGCCGACGTTCGTCAGCTGGTTGGTGGGGGAGATCGCGACAACGCTCCCGATCTTTCCCCCGGAGGCGAGCAGCGCGTATCCGAACGCGCCGTAGTAGTCGAACGTGAGTCCGACGTAGGTCCCGGTGAGGTTCGGCAGGAGGAGCGCGGGAGACACCGGCGATGTGCTTCCCCCCGAGGGGATCTCGAACAGCTCGCCCGACTGGAGGACGTAGACCTCGCCCGCCGGGAAGTTACCGAGTCCGGAGGAGATCGCGAGCGCCGACTCGTCGCACTTCTTGAACGAGCCCTGGAGGGTCGCGAAGACCGAGACCGCGCCCGTCGCTCCGATGGAATACACGGACGTGCAGGAGGTAGAGGAGAGCGCCAGGAGCTCGGTCGGCGTAGCGGCGACCGCGCTCGGGCTGGACAGGGAGGCGAACGGCGTGATCCCCGTCGCCGTAGAGGCGGGCTGCGCGGACACCGCGCCGGTCGTTCCCACGAGGAGCGCCATTCCGAGGAGGAGCAGGACCGCAGTACCCACGAGAGCCGTTCGTCCACCACGCCGAGACCGCGAAAGCATCCCCTGTAATCCGCGCAAAACTCCACCCGGTATCGCGGGCGTAGAAACTTCTTGGATATATACGCGACCGAAGCGACCCGTACCGGTACGGTGGGTCGGTGGCCGCGGCGACCCCGGCACTCCGAACTCCTTTTCCCGCGGAGGACCCTTCCTCGCGGTCGCGGCCGAGCGCATGGCAGAGGGTGAGATCGAGGCGGAATCCCCGGAGCTCGGCCGTCTATTGGCCACGGTCATGTTCACCGACATGGTCGGGTACTCCGAGCTCACCCAGCGGGACGAGGCCGAGGCGCTCCGCCTGCTGAACGAGCACCGACGCATCGTCCGGCCGCTGCTGAACGAATACCACGGCCGCGAGGTGAAGACGATCGGCGACGCCTTCATGGTCGAGTTCCGGGACCCCGTCGCCGCCGTCCGCTGCGCGCTCGCGATCCAGCAAAAGCAGGCCGAGCGCAACCGAGACCCCACGGTCACCGAGGTCACGATCCGCATCGGTCTCCACTCAGGGACCGTGATCCATCAGGAAGGCGATCTCTTCGGCGACACCGTGAACGTGGCCTCTCGGATCGAGCCCCTCGCGCCTCCCGGAGGCGTGTGCCTCTCGGGCCCGGTGTACGACGCCGCCCACGCGAGCCTCGACGTCGTCGCGGTTCCCGTGGGCCCGGCGACCCTGAAGAACATTCACCTGCCGGTTCCGGTCTACCGGATCGACCTGCGCCCCGAGAGGAACGTCCCGGTCCGGGAGGGGCCGTGGATCGACCGGGAGGAGGAGCTTCGCGGGCTCGAAAACGCGCTCGAGGGCGCGATCGAGGGCCGGGGGCGGCTCGCCCTGATCTCGGGGGAGTCCGGGCTTGGAAAGACTCGGCTCGCCGAGCAGTTGATCCGCGCGGCCACCCGTCGGGCGGCGCGGGTCCTCTGGGGCCGGCCCTCCGAGGAGATGGCCGCGACGCCGTACTCGCTCTGGGTCCGAACGATCCAGGAGCTGGCCGAGGAGATTCCCCCGGAGATGCTGCGGGAGTCGTCCGGGGAGTACGCCGCCGAGCTCCAGCGGCTCGTCCCGACGCTCTCGCTCACCACCGAGACCTTGACCCCCGTCCCCGACGCGGAGCTCGATCGGGCCCGCGATCGCCTGTTTAGCGGTGTGGCTCGACTATTCCGCGAGCTCGCCCGCGACCGGCCGATCGTGCTGCTCCTGGACGACCTTCAGTGGGCCGACTCCGGATCCCTCCGCCTGCTCGAGAGCTTCGCGAGGACCGTGCCCGAGGACCGGGTGCTCCTGCTGGCCCTTCACTGGCCCGAGCCGAAGGGGTCGACCTCGGTGCTGGCCGAGGTCCTTGCCCGCCTCTCCGACCTCTCGGGAACGATCCGGGTCGACCTGACGAGCTTGCCGCTCGCCGCGGTGCGCCAGCTGGTCCTCGCCCTGGTCAAGTCCAAGGCCATCCCGGACGACTTCGTCCGGCAGCTGTTCGAGAAGACCGGCGGAAACCCCTACTTCATCGGAGAGGTCGTCCGGTCGCTCCGCGAGGGCGGGATCCTCGCCCAGGAAGCCGGACAGCCGTTCCCCCGCCTCCCCGAGAATCTCCCGTTGCCGGACTCGGTCCGACGCCTCGTTCGCCAACGGATCGACCGGATCGACGAGACGCTACGGGGATTTCTGCGCACCCTCGCCGTGCTCGGGTCGGAATTCCGCTCGGAGCCGCTCCCTCGGCTGACCAGCCTCGACAACGAGACGCTCATCGACCGCCTGGGCACCGCGGTGGCCCTCGGGCTGCTCATCGAGCAGACGGACGAGCACGGAGTCGTCCGATACTCCTTCCCGGACCGGCTCGTCTGGGAGACCCTCTACGCCGACACTCCGATCACCCGACGTGTCCGGGACCATCTCCGAGCCGGAGAGGCCCTCGAAGCCCTCGGGCGATCGGGGCAGAATATTCCGGCCACGGAGCTCGCGTACCACTTCCAGCGAGCTCAGGCCACGGAGCGATCCCTCGAGTACACGCTGCGCGCCGCTGAGGAGGCAGGACGGCTCTTCGCCCGCGAGGAGGCGGTCCGCCATTATCGGTCGGCCCTGGTCCTGCTCGAGGGTCGCCCGGAGGAGCGCACGCGAGCCAGGGTCCAGGAGGCCCTCGGAGACCAACTCTACCGTCTCGGCCAGATCGGGTCCAGCCAGGACCTCCGGAAGGCCGCGATCACGGCCTACGAGCGTCTGGGAGGCCTGCGGGAAGCCGGCAATCTCCATCGAAAGATCGCCCACGGTATGCGCGACGATCCCGCTTCGGCCCGCCACCACTGGGAGGAGGCGCGGCGGCTCCTCGAGGCGGGCCCACCGACCGTCGAGCTCGCCCGGCTCTACACGACGATCGCGGGCTACCATTACGAGGACGGGGACGCGCCGGAGGCCGTCAAGCTCTACGGTCGCGCCGTCGAGGTCGCGCGCGCCGTCGAGGACCCGCTCACCCAGATCACCGCCCAGATCGTGCTTTCGGGAGTTCGTCCGGTGCAAGAGGCGGAGGGGCTGTTCGACGACCTTCGAGAATCGCTGGAGCTGGCCGAACAGCACCAGCTCCAGGACATCGTCTCGAACCTCTACATGGTGCTGGCGCTCGCGCGGCTGCATGTCCGCGGTGACGGTCCCGGGGCGGAGGAGGCGCTCGCGCACGCGCTCGCGGGGGCCCGAAGGGCGCAGGACGTCTACTCCGAACGGGCGATCGAGGGGAACCTCGTCACCTACGTTGCGTGGCGACTCGGGGAGTACGAGCGGGCCCTTCGGGCGGTGGCGGCGCACGCCCAGTACGCGGGAGGGGATCCGCGCAAGATCGAGCCGACCGCGCTTCTGGTCGATGCGGACATCGCCCTCACCCGGGGGGACGGCGAGCGCGTGACCCAGGACCTCGAGGAGGCCGGGGCCCTATTGGAAGGCGACCGCGACTGGAGCGAGCGGGTGCACCTAAGGAACGTTCGGGGACGTTCGGAGCTCCGCCGGGGACGCACCGCACGGGCCCGGGAGCAGTTTCGCCAGGCGATCGGGCTCGCGGTCCGTGCGGGGATCCCCGCGCTCATGGCGGCCCTGCACGCGGAGACCCTGCATCTCGAGATCGACGCGGCGACGCGGGAGGGAGACACGGAGGCGGCCGAGCGCGCCCTCACTGCACTCGAGTCGCTCAGCGAGGCGGCCGGCCAGCCGACGATCCGCGCCTACGCCGCACGGGCGCGCGGTGCCGACCTCGCCCGCCGGGGAGACCTCGCGGGAGGGATCGCGTCCCTCGAGGAGGCGAACGCCCTCTGGGAGCGGGTCGGCTGGAAGCACGAGCTGGCCCAGAGTCAGCTCCTGCTCGCCGGGATGTACCGGGGGGCCGGCGCGACCTCGAAGGCCGAGGAGCTCGCGACCGTGGCGCGGGCGTACCTCGAACGGATCCGCGCATCGGCAACGTGAGCGAGGGGACTTGGGGCCGAAGGGGACCGGCACCGCCCGGCCGGACTCAGGAGCGCCCCAGCCTATATCCGGAAACTCGCCCGGTCCTCGACGACCACCGAGTCCGGAAAGGCCCGGCGCGCCTCTGCCCCGATCTCGTTCTCGGCATTGGGTTCGTCGCCCACGTGGTTGATCCAGAGCTGCCGCGCGTGCATGCTTGCGGCGGTCTCGGCGGCCTGGGCCCCGGTGCTGTGGCCGAACCGACGGGCGAGGTCGGCGTGCGTCTCCGAGAAGGTCGCCTCGTGGATGACGTAATCGGCCTGCAAGGTCCGGGCGACCGACGGTTCGCGGGTGTCGCCGGAGTAGAACGCGGTGACGTTCTCCGACGTGAGCAGATAGCCGTGATTGACCACGGTGTGATCGAGCGGGACCGACTGGACGCGCCAGCCGGCGATCTCGACGTCGACGCGCTCGGCCTCGATCAGGCGGAACGGGTAGATCTCGCCGGGCTCCACGACCGTGCTCTTCACCGCGAAGGCGGCTCGGAGGATCTCCCCGAGCCCGGGCGGTGAGACCAGCGTGAGCGGCCGCTTCCGACCGGAGATCAGGGTGTGAAGGAGAAAATCGAAGAGGCCGGCGATGTGGTCGGAGTGCAGGTGGGAGATGAGCACCCCGTCGACCTCCCCGAAGCGGTCGACGTCGTAGAGGCGGCCGGTCGCCCCAGCGCCGCAGTCGAGCAGCAACGGGCCGAAGAGGGTGCTGGAGGGAGTCCGCCGACTCCCCCGGAAGTTTCCGGCACCGGTCCCAAGGAAGTCCACGCGCACCGGGAACACCCCGGGCGCGCGGAGAAGGTGAGGAGGAGATAAGGGCCGTGGAGCGTCCGGCGTGCGCCCCGCTCTTCGAGGGGCGGGTCCGCGTCGGTCCTCCGGTCCGCCGGCGTTCCTAGGTCGGCCAGCGCGGCCGTCCCTCCCCCTCCCTAAGCCGGGGACGGTCGACCGCACCGTCGAATCCCGGTGGGTTTATCGTTCCCTCGTGCATGTCGCCCGCATGGACAAGAAGGAGGAGGAAGCGGTCGCTCAGCAGCTAGCGACGGTTCCTCTGTTTGCCCAGCTCTCCGAGCGCCAGTTGAAGTCCATCGCCAAGACGGGAGCCGTTCGGACGTACGCGGTCGGGGACCACGTCGTGACCAAGGGCGAGCGGGACGTTGGCTTCTATCTCCTCCTGAACGGACATATGGAGGTCAAGTCCGAAGGGAAGCACATCGCGGACCTCCACTCCGGCAGCTTCTTCGGTGAGATGGCGCTGTTCCAGGACCAGGTCCGCACGGCCGACGTCATCGCCGCGGCCGCGAGCCAGTGCCTGGTACTGTCCCGTTGGGACTTCTGGGGCGCGATGTCGCGCGAGCCCGAGACCCTCCGTGCTTTGATGGTCGAGCTCGTTCGGCGTCTGAAGGAGACTCCGAAAGCCCTGAGCGAGTGACCCGGGTCTGACCCCGATCGGGGCCGGTACCGGGGCCAGCCCGTCAACGAATCCGTATGCGGACGGGAGCCGGGCCCAGAGGGCCACCGTTGGAGTGGCTACTGCACAACCGCACTTTCGGGTCAGGGAGGGTCCTTTCCCCGTTCGACCGTAACCGGTTTACGTCGTTACCAATTATCAGTCAGGAGTTGACGGCAGCGTCAGGCTCAATTGCTCAGGTTAGCCGGGTGTCTGTATCGGTCATAGCACGCGAGTCTGACGTGTACCCCTCCGGGTCCGGCAGCCAGGGTAGGGGTGCGGGGGAGGGATTCGTTGCTTCGGTTCATGCTTCCTGACCCTCCATCTTTCGTTCCGCGAACTCGCGTGGCGTGAGATATCCGAGCGACGAGTGCGGTCGCTCGGTGTTGTAGTCCTCGATCGACTCCGCGAGCCGTCGGTGGGTCACGAGGAAGCTCTCCGGCTCTCGGAGCCACAGGTAATCCTGCTTGAGATGACCGTGGAAAGACTCCTGGAGCCCATTGTCCTCCGGCCGCTTCTTCCGCGTCCAGCGCAGATCCAAGCCGAGGAGCTTCGGGAACCGCTGCGCCACAGCGCCCTCGACCACGGAGAGCGCCTCCGTGGCGCCGCAGTTCGGGAAGGACTCCCAGTGCACGACCTCCCGCGTGCAGGCGTCGAGGATCGTCATCAGCGGGCACGGGCCGAAGTCCGCCGTATCGACCTCGGTGAGATCGGTGTACCATCGCTCGTTCGGTCGCTCGGCCGAGAGGCGGCCCGTCGGCGGAAGACGAGGACGAGGGAAGTGCGCGGGGCGCAGCAGTCCCTCGGTGGCCATGAGGCGATGGACCCGCTTGCGATTGACCGAGACGCCCGCCCGTCGGAGCATCGCCCAGACCCGACGATGGCCGAACGTCGGATGGGCGAGGGCGATCTGACGCAACTGGTCGAGGACCCGGGGCTCATCGGCGCGCCTTCGAGAGCCGCTCCGATGCGGGCGGTAGTACACCGTCGACCGGTCGAGAGCCGCCCAGCGGGCGGCCTGGGCCGTGGGGACCCCGTGACTCCGAAGCGTCATCGCGAGCTGCCTCCGTCGTTTTTTCCCTCGACGGACCCGAGCTCCTCCTTGAACACCTGCAGCGCGATCGCCTGTTCGGCGATCAGGCGCTTGAGGCGGGCCATCTCCTGCCGTTGCCGCTGCAACGGAGTGCCCTGGTGGTTCTCGAGACCGGCGCGCATGGCGCCGAGCGCCTGGTCCTTCCACTTGTAGAACTGGGCGGAGTGAAGGCCGTGGGCGCGGCAGATCGCCTCGACGTTGGCGTTCGGTTGAATCCCCTCGAGGATGATCCGCAGCTTCTCCTCGCTGCTCCACGTCTTCCGCGTGGTCATGGGACCTCCGTGGAAGAGGGCACGCGTCGGTCGTTCTCGTCGGTTTCGGTTACCCCGGAACCTCCCCCAAACCCCCACCAGGATACGTGCCGGAATCTACAGGGGTACGCGCCAATGACACATCGCTCGGCACCATGAATGGCTTAACCCGGAGAGCATTCCTCCGCTAGTGGGTCCTGACGACCAGAGGGCGACCCTGCAGTGAGCGGCTACTACATTCTTCAGATCGACTGGAACGGTGACGAAGCAAGGAAGCGCTACATCGAGCTCCTTGGGGACCAAATCGAGAAGCATCACGGGGAGTTCATCGTCGCGTCCCGAGACTTCCGGGTTGTCGAGGGCAAGTGGGGACGGGGGCTGCTCGTCGTGATCAGGTTCCCGACTATGGAGGACCTCTCGGCCTGGTATGACTCACCGGAGTATCGGTCGGCAAGAGAGTTCCGACTTCAGAACTCGCACTCCGATGCGGTGATCGCAGAGGGGGACTAACACGCCGTCCGCCGCGATCAGGCGGCTGCAATTTCGCGAATGCCTGGCAAGGCAGCGACACACATCGGTGTGGAACTCGGTGTCACAACCATTGCACGCACGCCGTCGCCGGCTTTCTGCTCTTGCGACCACCGTCTCTGTTCTCGTCGGTCACGATGTTCCCGAGTCAAGCCACAGGCCCCTGGCAAACTCCTTGATCCATCACGGCCAGGGACCGGTCCAGAACTACGACGACTCAATCTCCGGGGGTCGAGCCGCCTCTCGCCGTCGGCTCCAGCGAGAATGACGGGTGATGCTAGGTACTGGGGGCTCTCTTCCTGCGGTCGCCGCGCTTGCCAGCAGCGTGGGGGGGGGGACCCGCGGTCCTCTGGTCCGACGCAAATGGAGGAGCGACCCTTGAGACCATGGTGGTTTAAACCCACTGACGATGCGATGCGTTGGGAGCGGCAATTGTCACGGGACATGTTGCCACATTGGGGGTCCTGAACTTTGACCGAATCCCCTCCGGTCTCTCCCCCAAGCCCTCGCGGGCAGTCCCGCCATGGACCGTCCCTGAGAGTCTGGGGCATCCTGCTCCTGCTGATGTTCATCCTCACATCGGCAGTGGGGGGCTCGCTCGCCCTGGAAAGCAGCTACTTGGTCGTGACGCTGGCAAGTCACATTGGCTTGGCACTTCTAACCGTCGGTCTGGCCGGCTACCTATCCGGAGTGGTCTCTCGACCGTACAAGAGTCGGGCGCGCGCTTCCGCGCGGCTAGCCGGTATTAGCGCAGGCTTCGCCGCGATAGCGGGAGCGGCCTTCCTCTGGCTTGGATCGAGTGATCTCGCGCTCTACGCGATGGAAGGCTTCGCGATCCTCGGCATTGTTGCCTCCCTGCTCTTGATCGCCTTCGGGGGGCCGTCCGAGCGCTTGCTCGCCGCAGAAAGCGTCGCCTAGTTAACGCGGGTCGTGCCCGAGCTGGGCGACTCCACGTCGGGGTCGATGCGCCGTTAACGAACCTGAGTCTTGCGAGGCGAGGCACGGCCGGGCGAAATCATGACCATGGCCCGTCCGAGCTGGAGCCGATCGGCAGGAACCACTCAACGACTTTGCAGAGCATCCGGTCGATCTCTCGCAGGCGTATCGGTGGAGGAACCCTTGGTAAGCACGGACAGCGGCGCGAAGGTCGAGGACGAGACCGAGCAGTTCGTTTGAGGAGCGAGACCGATTACAGCTATGGCATCCCAGGCGTAGCGACAGAGCCCCGCTGCTCCGCAGCGACAGTGCGTAACGGTCCTTGCAGCTCGAGTCGACCCGAGCCGATACAAGTCGCGCCCGCCCCCTCTCTCTCCACCCCCGAGCCGAAAACGAAGAAGTCAGTCAATATATGCGATCAGAGGGTTTGGACGACATGACCTCATCCCCGTCATTCCCGGAAAACCGGCCGGTACTCCAGGTGGGCGCAACTGGGCTTCTCGGAAGCCTCGTCCTTCAAGAGCTTCTGGCGCGCGGAAAGAAGGTGCGGGCCTTGGTGCGCCCGGGCAGCGACGCGTCCAAGCTCCCCAAGGTCGTCGAAGTGGTCCGAGGCGACCTCCTTGATCCCGCATCCCTCCAGCGTGCCGCGACGGATGTTTCCGCTATCGTGACCACGGCCATCGGGTACTCGCAACGGAAGGAGGGGGATTCGCTCCGGACCGATCGAGAGGGAAACCGAAACCTCGTCGACGCCGCGAAACAGGCACGGGTTCCCCGGTTCGTTCTTCTCAGCATTCTGGCATGCGATCAAGCCCCCGGGGTGCCGCACTTCTGGACGAAGAAGGAAACCGAGGACTACCTCGGCCAGAAGGGCGTTCCATTCGTGTCCCTGCGACCCGGGGCCTTCTTGTACGCTCCCGAAGGCGGCTTTGGGCAGATGATCCGCCAGGGCCTCGAAAGGGGTCAGGTCTTCGGAATGACTCCCGAGGGAATCCGGATCACCTACATCGCTCCGAGAGAGGTGGCGCGAGCCATCGCCCTTGCGGTCGATGAACCCCGTGCGCTCGGCCAGAAGATCGATCTCGGGTCCGATCGGCCTCTGTCCGGCCCCGAATACGCGGAGCTCCTCGGGAAGCTCCTCAGCCGCCCGATGCAAGTAGCTTCGATGCAGGGAGCGGGTCGGTCGTCGAGTGACGACATGCTGGCCATGTTCCGATTCTTCCAGACGGGGAAGTACGTTGCCGATACCCATCGCCAGGCCGAGCTCTTCGGACCGGTTCCGAAGATCGAGGACGCCGCGCGACAGATGCTCGCCGAGCTGGGTCTTCTTCCGAGGTAGGAAGCGCGTGAGACCCCCCAGCAAGGGGGCGGAATACACCGGCGATCCTGGAAGTGGTCGGGTCCTAGGCAACCCGGCCGCACTAGTAAGGATGATCTTGGTTACTCAGCCAATTCCCTCGCCGTATAGCCCGCTAGGACTGCGAATTTCCATCTCCATCGAACCCGGAAGGGCCCCCAGAAAATGGGCTGATGGTTCGCCCACGGGAGGGCGGGCTCACCCAATGTGAACGGCCGCCGCCCCAACCCACCGGTGGGTCACCAGCGTCGCAGAGCCTGGGCTCGCTGCTTCAACACGGCCTTCGTCAGATGGCCCGGACCGGTTCGCTTGTAGGTCGAGCACTCGCAGACCCGGCAGGAACCGTCCGACCCATGTAGCCGCCGCTGGTGCAGACAACCCGGAGTTAGGCATTCCGTCGTCACTACGTCATCTCCGGGGCGATCGCTACGTCCCCAGTCCTAACCACGAGCATTCCGACAACCTTTGCCGGAGATAGTATTTAACGAGGGGCAAGTCCAGCCGTGAACTCCGCTCGATGACAGGGAGTGTCGATCCGCAAGAGCGAGGCGTGGGTGGACAGCCGCTTCACTTTCGGCGGGTCAGCCGCCCGGTCGGTCCGGGCCCATAATTCCGTGCAAAAGTGTCGGCTCCTCTAATTTTGGCCCCAAGTCTTCCCGAAATTATGGCACCCCTCCAAGCGTTCGTGGGGGTGGCTCCGGGTGAGCGCGATGTACCCCGACTTCTCCCTCCCGTTCGAGAGGGAGGAGAACCCGGTGCACGACCGGATGAAGTGTCACGAGATCCTGGTGCTCCGCCGAGCGGGCCTGACCTTTCGTGAGGTTGCACGAAAGACGGGGGTTGGACTTCGTACCGTCAAGCGCATTGCCCGTCAGGGTACGGTCGATCCGCCGGCGATCCTGCCCGTGGGGCGTCCACCGATCGCGGTCTCCTTCGAGGAGGCCGCTCGGAGGATCCTCTCGGAAGAGGGGACCTTGCCGACCGTCGAGATCCTCCGTCGGCTCCGAGAACAGGGGTATGATGGTGGCAAGAACCCGGTCTACCAGATGGTCCGTCGACTACGGCCCCGGCACACTTCGCCGATGGTTCGATTCGAGGGCCTCGCCGGTGAGTTCTGCCAGAATGACTTTGGGAGCGTGCGGGTCCGCTACGATGACGGCCTCGAGGAGATCCTTCACTTCTTCGCGAGCCGACTGAAATGGTCACGATGGATCTACGTTGAGCCGGTTCCGAACGAGCAGGAGGAGGCGCTCATCCGAGCGCTCCTCAACGCCTTCCGCTCGTTCGGCGGGGTGCCGCTCTGCTGTGTCTTCGATAACCCGAAGACCGTGGTGATCGCACGGCAGGGCGATCACATCCAGTGGAACGCGACATTCGGCCAGGTCTTCCTGGACTACCGGTTCGTCGCGGAGCTGTGCACACCACGCTCGGGTTGGGAGAAGGGAGCCGTCGAGAATCTTGTGGGCTTCGTGAAGAACGGGTTCTTCAAAGTCCGACGATTCCACGACCGCGAGGACCTCACAGCCCAGCTCGATCAGTGGCACCACGAGGTCAATGAGGTCCGTCCCTGTCGGGCCACGAAAGTGACCCCGACGGCGCGGATCGAGGAGGAACGGCGGCGACTGCGGCCGCTGCCCATCCCTCCCGACCAGTATGCTCTTCGGTATCCGGTGCGCGTGGGTCCGACGGGGTGGGTGCGGTTCCAGGGGAACCGCTACTCGATGCCGGCGGAGGCGTTGGGGCTCAGCGCCACACTCTTCCTCTATCGGGACCGAGTGCGGATCATGACGGACCGGTTCGACGAACTTCATCCTCGGTATCCCAACAACGGCGTGAGCACGCTCCCGAAGCACGCGACGAGCGCGCTGGCGGCGGTGTCGGGCCGCCGCGGCCAGCTCTACTTCATGCGCCAGCGACTGCTCGACCTCGGCCCGGTGGCCGAGGCGTTCCTCACCGAGTTCGTCCACAGTCGGTCCCGCACGTGGGGATGGGACGTGCGGACCCTGTTCGATCTCCTCCAGCAACACGGAGGTGATCGCCTCCTCCGTGCCTTCCAGGTCGCTCTCGATCGAGGGTGGCACGGGGCGGAGTACATCGAGCGGGTCGTCCAATGGCCCGAGGTGCGGGCATGACGACCGAGCTCGATGCGATGCTCCGTCGCCTGCACATGCCGACGGTCCGCCGGCTCTGGGGCGAGCTCCAAGTGCGAGCCGAGCAGGAAGGGATGGGCTACGCCGACTACCTCTCGACGCTGATGGCGGAGGAGATCGCCCATCGAGGGCAGACCCGGGTCCAGCGGATGACCCGACGGGCGAAGTTCCCGTTCCTCCGCACCATCGAGGAGTCCGACTTCTCCTGGCAGTCAGGATTGAGGAAGGAACTCCTCGGCTCGTATCTCGGGCCGGAGCTCGTCACCGAGGGAAGGAATCTGATCGCCTACGGTCCGTCAGGGACCGGGAAGAGCCACGTGGCGGTGGCGATCGCCTACCGCGCGATCCAGAACGGGTCGGATGCCCGGTTCGTGACGGCAGCTCATCTTCTCGACGAACTCTCTGCGGCGAGCCGGGATGGTCAGTTGAGGGAAGCACTGACGGAGTACACGCATCCCGGGGTGCTGGTGATTGACGAGGTGGGCTACTTATCGCTCGGAGCGGATGCCGCGAACGTCCTGTTCCAGGTGGTGAACGACCGGCACCTACACCGGAGACCGATGGTGTTCACGACGAACACACCGATCGAGGAGTGGGGGCGAGTGTTGCACGACGCGGATCTGGCGGAGGCGATCTTGGACCGAGTGCTCGAGCGAGGCAGAGTGCTCCACTTCAAGGGGCCGTCGTACCGGACCCGGCATCTCCGGCCGGAAGGTGCCAGAATTTCAGGAAAGGGAGGGCCGGAGTTTCAGGAACGCACAGGCTCCGGCTCCAGCCAAAATCGGGCGTCTCGCTGGCGCCCTACCGGCCCCCCGCGCCGACCGACCCGGGTGCTTCGTACCGCGCTCCTGTCGATGGACTCTCTAGGACCGTTTCCGCTCGAACCCC
>JAKAVQ010000010.1 GCA_021817245.1 Thermoplasmata archaeon | reverse complement strand
GAACAGGTTGTGCGACGAGTAGAGCACCACCCGGTCCTTGCTCAGCGTGAGAATGAGGTCCCGGATTTCGGCCGCGATCTTGGGATCCAGGTTGGCGGTGGGCTCGTCGAGCAGATAGAGATCCCTTCATGCGTTATCGCTTAACCCCACCATTCCGCCCTGAATCTCTCTCGGCCGGCGCTCGGATCTAACGCACGGGCCATCAGCGTTCTCGCCAAGTCGAGCAGCGGTTCCGGGTCCACGCGCTTCTTACGGAGGCGCATCAGGAGAAGCTCGAGGATCTTCCCGGACTGCTCTCGGAAGTCAATCCCCCAGCCCATCGGTGGATACCGTACTCTCACCTTCTCGGGGAGTCGCCGACGGATCTCACTGTGCAGGCGCCGGCTGATGACCAACGTCAGTAGGAAGGCCCGGATCAACGCCTCCGCCACCGATCTATTCGTAGTGTTCACCCGGTCGAGCGCATACTGACTCTTCAGTTCCTTGAATACCAGCTCGATCTCCCACCGGCACCCGTAGAGCTCCGCCACTTCCTCGGCGCTCAACACCTCCGGCCCGAGGTTTTTGAGGTAAGTGTGGTACTTTCGGATTTCCTCGTCCCACACCGCCACGAGGCGAGCAGAGAGCGAGTCCCCTCGACGGTGGCCGCCATAGGCCCTCCGCGCGAAGGCGATCTCCACCTCGGTGTCGGGCACCTCGCGCTTGAGGCTCGGGAGAACGTCCTTCCATGACTTCCCTTCGAGATCGATCGCTCGGCCCCGGTGGACCCGGAGCGATCGGACGATGGTCGGATCGACCTGGGTCTGTAGACGGGTGAGATAGGACCCTCCGTTCTCGGCGATCCGGGCGAACGCCTGGTGCTTGTAGAACCCGAGATCGAAGAGGAGGATCGATCCTTTGACCCATGGGCCCGGCTTCAGCGTATCCCGCTCGCTGACGCTCTCCGGCATCAGCTCCACCCGCTTCGGTCCGTTCGCTCTCACACTGACGAGCGTGGCGATCTTGGCGCCCGCCGTCGGTTGGCTCGCCCGGGCGGCCGGGAAGTGGGTCATCAACGACGCCGAGAGCCGTACGATCGAGGAGTCCTGGATCAGCACGTCCTCGAAGGCAGCAAGCTTCGGGCTGAGCTGGTTCCCGGGGGCCGCCTTCAGCTGGGAGAGCCCGTGGGCGACACAGAGGTGGAGGAACTCCACGAGTTCCGGGGTGAAGCGGTCGTAGAAGCTCGCGTAGCTGTGAATCGGCCGGGCGGCCTTCTGGTTGTAGACATGGCGCAACTGGTCGAGGGAGCGCTGGAGGTAGACCCCGGCCTCCAGCGTGACGGCCCAGAAGAACGCCACGGGGTCGAGCTTGAGGTAGCGGCGGACGAAGCCGCTCTCCTCAGCGAGGCGGATCAGAACCTCGGAGGGGTAGAGCTCGAGGAGCGTGTCTTGAAGCAGGGTCGGCGGGAGGGCATCTCGACGGGGTCGGAGAGTCGCGGGCACCCGTGAGGTTCATGACGCCACGTATGAATCTACGGACCTCTGCACGAAGGCACCGATGCCCCGGAACGACCCGAAGCTCGAACGATTGATAGATTCTATCGCCGAGCAGGACTGTGACACCGAGGAGGACGTCGCCATGGGCCTCGGATACGCCATCGAAGAGCATGTTCGATTCCCCCTCGCCGGGAGGGTCATCGGGGAGAGGGTGTCCGTGCTGAAGGTCGAGGACAGTGTCGGACTCGATGTGATGGCCGTCTGCGAACGGGACGGCCGAAAGTACCGAGTACGGCTCCAGGATGTCGAGCTGTTGGAGCGACCTCCCGGAATCGAATGGATCGAAGCGTACCGGCAGTTCCGCAGAAGGGACGGCTCACATCAAGCCGGGCTTATCCGATGACGCATGGAGGCGACTCAGTCTCCGAGTGGGCGAAGCTCCCTCGCGAAGAGGCCGAACCAAACCATATCCATACAGCGTCCCTTCACGCAGACCGCTTCTCGCTCCCGCCCTTCCTCGACGAAACCGAGTCGCCGAAGCACGGCCTGAGAAGCCGGGTTCCCATCGAGCGCTTGAGAACCAATCCGGCGCATGTCCAGCCGGTCAAAGGCGAGCTTACACAGAATCCAGGAGGCCTCTGTTGTCAATCCTTGACTCCAGTAGCGAGGATCGAGCCAGTAGGATAGGCTCTCGACCTTCTTCCATTTCCAGTCGAGCCCCCTCAGTCCGACTCTGCCGATGCACTCGGAAGTCGAGTTCAGGATCACCGACAGCGAGAGGTGGGTGTCTGCCCTGAACTCCCGGCGGGTCCGGCGGACCATCACTGCCGGGTCCCTCCTCTCGGCACTCGAATGAAGGGGGGCGCCGGCGGCTCGGGCTGTCAGGGGGTTACGGAACATCCGCTCCAGGTCGGGAACATCCGCCAGTCCCGGCAGTCGGAGCATCATTCTCTTCGTTCGGATTGGCAACCGTACGCGCAGCAGGCGGTGGGTGCGTGAGTCTGTGGCAGTCATGATTCGAGAGCACCATCACCTCTATGAGAAGTAATGCCTTTTTGTCGGACCGGCCTCGTTCGAAGGCCATTTTGACTGACCGCCCGTGCCGAGGCAGATATTGGGGTTCCAGCTGCTGGAACTCGGGAGTCAAGCCCGCAAGCTCGCCGCATCCCCAGGGCCGCTGAACGACGTGCCGTTCTCGGAGATTCTGTGGTCCTCCCCCGCACGCCGTGGCGCAATGGCGGAAGTGGACACGGGGGGATTTGAACCCCCGACCTCTGCTTTGCGAAAGCAGCGATCTTCCGCTGATCTACGTGCCCACGCGGGCGGGGGAGGTTCCGGCCCGTTTAAGGGCTTTGAGATGTCCGGCGCTCCGAGGGCCCCATCGTTCGGCGCCTAGTGCGCGTGCTGGAGGACCCGAGCGAACCGCGCGAGCTCCGCGAGGTGGTCGGCGATGAACTTGCGGACCGTCGCGTCCGTGAGGTGGCCGTTCTCGTCGTACTTCTGTGCAGCGAACGGGACGATCACTTCGGGGCGGTTGATCGGGAACATGTTCAGGAACACCATCGACTGGCGCAGCTCGTACTGGGCCCGCGCCCCGCCGAGCATCCCAATGCTCGCGCTCATGATGCCGGCGGGTTTGCCGTTCCACACGTTCTCGACGTACGGCCGCGAGCCCCAGTCGAGCACGTTCTTCTCCGCGGCGGAGAGTCCGTAGTTGTGCTCGTTGATCGAGAAGAGGATCGCGTCGGCGACGCGGGCCTTTTGCCGGAGCACCCTCACCGGCTCCGGGACGGGCTCCTCCTCGTCCTGGTTGAACACCGGGAATCCGCGGATGTCCGCGATCTCGATCGTCACGTCCTTTGGGGCGACCTCGACCGCCGCCCGGAGGAGGCCAAGGCTGTAGGCGTTCTTTCGCAGGCTACCGGGCACCCCGAGAATCTTGAGCTCGCTCACGTGTCGTCCCTCGGGGAGCAAGGACCCTCCGGGCGTTTAAACGTCCAAGGGACGCACCCGTCCGTAGGTGGCGGCGAGGCTACCTCGGGCCCGCTACGCGAGGACCGGAACGACCCCGCTGGGCGGGGGCTCGGTCGTTTCGGACGCGGGGCGACCCCGCGCGGACCGGGGCTCGGTCACCGGGCCCCCGCCGCGGGACGTCGGGCCCCCCGTGGGAGGGGGACGATTGCCGCCCGTGCGGCCGGACGCCGGGGTAAGGACCGCCACCAAGCGGTGCTGCCCCGCGTCGTATCGGAAGAGGTCGGCGTACCGGCCCCAGTTCACGATGTTCTGCACGGCCTCGTCGGCCGGGGCCGTGGTGAACGAGACGATCTGGCCGAGCTGCTCGTCCGACAAGCAATGGTCGGGGGAGTTGTCGAGCGCGCGAAGGAGCGTCCGGAAGAGCGTGGTGCGGCGCAGCTGCTCCCGAATGATCCCCTTGCGGTCGCGGATCGTTCCCTGGACGAGGCGCTTTCCGAGGTCGGTGAACGTCGCCCGGCCCTCCGTCACCTTCACGAGCTGGAGGACCTCCGCGTACTCGAGCGAGGGGAGGATCTCGTCGATCTCAAGGTCGAGGTCATCGGCGAGGAGCGCTACGTCCTCCGAGCCCTTGTGGGAGTTCAGCAGGACCAAGAGGCCCAGCATCTCGGTGGGGTTGCACTTTGGGTAGGTGGTCGGCACGGATCGTTCGGGGGACATCCTTACGGCCGGAGCCATCTATAAGGCTTCTCCGGAGCGTCCGGCGCCCTCCGGGGCGGGCGCGGTCGCGAGGCTCTGCCCCCCGGCGGTGATCAAGGAGTAGACACGATCGGTGAGCTCGTAGAACGCCGCCGATTTCCGGTCCCGGGGCCTCGGGAGGGTCACCTCAACTTCGGCGAGGATGTGGCCGGGACGTCGGGAGAGCACGATCACGCGATCGGCGAGCTCGATCGCCTCTTCGATGTTGTGGCTCACGAGAAGGACCGCGTCCGGGGGAAGCTGAGGGTCCCTCCAAAGCTGGAGGACCTCCTCGCGCAGGTTCTCCGCCGTGAGCGGGTCGAGCGCGCTGAACGGTTCGTCCATCAGGAGGACCGCCGGCTCCACCGCGAGCGCGCGGGCGAGCCCGACCCGCTGGCGCATTCCACCCGAGAGCTCTCGGGGAAACGCCTCCTGGAAGCCGTCGAGCCCGGTCACGGAGACGTACCGTTCGACCTGGGGCCCGATCCGTTCCTCCGGCCAGCCGAGCGCTTCGAGGCCAAAGGCGACGTTCTGCGACACGGTGAGCCATGGGTAGAGGGCAAAGCTCTGGAAGACCATGGCCATCTTCTTGCAGACCCGGTCGACCGGACGATCCTGGAAGTAGATCCGGCCCGCGCTCGGTCGGTCGAGGCCCTGGATGAGGCGCAGCAGGGTCGACTTCCCGCATCCCGAGGGACCGACGATCGCGAGGAAGTCGGAGTCCTTGACGGTGAAGGAGACGTCCTGCATGATCGAGATCGTGCCGTGACGCGACGCGTAGCTCTTGTCGACGTGCTCGATGCGGATGAGCGACATCGCTACGTCCCTCCGACCGCGTCCGGCCCACCGTCAGTCGTACCGATACTGCGTGACCGCCCGGCGGTAGAGCGGCTTCCATATGAGCTCGTTGATGGCGATCACGGTCGCGACGAGCGTGAGCAGGGCCACCGCCATGAGGGGGTTGCCCGGTTGTCCGAGTTCGGTCGCGATGTCGATCAGCTGGCCGATCCCGAGCACGCTCAGCGACTGGCCGGTCCCTCCACCCCCAACACTGAGGTACTCCGCCACGATGAGGGTGTTCCAACCCCCGCCGAACGCCGTGATCGACCCGGTCACGAGGGCGGGGAAGATGCCCGGCAAGAGGACCCGTCGAAGGAACCGGCGTCCCGTGAGCCCGTACGACCGGGCCGCTTCCTCGAGGTCCGGCGGGAGGGACCGAATCCCCGAGAGGACGTTGAAGAAGAGATACCACATCATCCCGGTCATCAGCATCAGCACGGCGGCGCCTTCGGCCGACAGGTACGGGATCAGCTCGAAGACGATCACCGGGAAGAGCGCGGTCGCCGGGAACGAGGCGACAACCTCGATCACGGGCAGGCCCAACCGGCTCGCGCGGCGACTGCGGGCGAACTGGATGGCGAGCGGGAGGGCGATCGCGAGGCAGAGCAGGTAGGCGACGACGACCCGAACGACCGAGACGCCCATCGCGGTCGGGACCTCGAAGATCAAGTGGCGGACCGGTCCGCTGATCGGCCCCGTCAGGGCATCAAAGACCCCCACGACGATCGCGATGAGCAACAGCCAACCGACCACGAGGATCGCGCCGAGGGTGGCGTAATAGGTGAGGGATCGCCGGCGCTCGCTCGGCCGACGGCCCGACCGGCCGCCGATGGCCGCCAGTTGGACGAGCGGGGTGCGGATTCGCGTCACCCCCGTACGGACCCCCCGCGTCACGTACGAAGCCGCGCGCCGGAACCTCCCGGAGGTGTCGCGGGTCGGGGTCAGTTCGCCGCCCTCTCCGGCCGGCGCCTGGTCGTAGCGGAACCGTTCGGCCCAATGGCCGAGCGGACGCCATACTGCGAAGTCGAGGAAGGCGATCAAGGTCACCAGCACGACGAGACCGGCGAGGAACTCCTCCCCGTGGTGCTGGCTCGCGGCCAGGGAGAGATAGCTGCCGATACCGGGAAGAGGGGAACGGCCGGTCGAAAAGATCTCGGCCTCGACCAGGAAGAACCATCCCGCGGTCCACGAGAGAACCGAGTTGTAGACGAGTCGGTTTACGGTCGCGGGAAAGAGCACCCGCCGGAACCGCAGCGAACCCCCGAGCCCGAACGTGTCCGCCGCCTCCTTGAGGTCGGCCGGGAGCGTTTTGAGCGACTCGTAGACGCCAAAGACCATGTTCCAGGCCATCGACGTGAAGATCAGGAAGACCGAGGCGAAATTCGGTCCGATCCAACTCCCTGGGGTTGCGTCCGCAAAAAATAGTAGGGCGAACGGGAAAAACCCGAGGATCGGGACCGATTGGAGGATGTCGAGGATCGGGATCATGACCCGCTCCCCGCTACGATGAGTGGCGGCGTAGTACCCGTACGCCAGCGAGAACCCGAGCGACAGCGCGTAAGCGGCGAGCATGCGCAAGAACGAGTAGGCGGTGTCGAGGCTCGCTTGGGGAAGGTACCCCGCGAGCCCGCCGAGCGAAAGGCCCGTGGTGGCGGCGAGGCTCCCGCCAAAGATCAGCGGAACCGCGACGTAGATCCCGGCCGCCCAGCGGGCCGACGGCCAGCGGAGAAGCTTACGACAACCCGCCGGGGGACCCGGCCGGCCGGCGAGGGCCGACCCCCGCGAGCAGTTGGGCAAGTGGGCGGGAACGACCGGCCGGGTCCCTTCGTCCTTCGCCATGCAACCTCCGTGGCATGGACCGCCGTGGGACTCTCCCGGCGTATTTGTGCCGTTGGGTCGAACTCGGGCCCAACTCCACGATGGCGAGCCGGTCAACTGGCCCGGCGACGATCGAGCATCGGTCGATTCGAGAGCGTCTCGTGAGTGCGGTTTGGGGCCGGTAGAACGGTCCGGGATCGGTGCGCCCGGCCGAGCGGAGCTGTGGGGACTCCTCGCCGCCCGGGGCAAGCGAGTATCTGTTTCCTACCCAAACCCATGGGAAGGCAGAACTGGTGTTCCCTCCGGCAGCTCTTCCTCCCCCGTCCCGGACACGAGCGCGAGCCTCCGCGCGGCAACGTTTATCAACGGCCCGACGCTGGCTTCCGTGTAGCCCCGTGGTGTAGTGGCCAATCATGCGAGACTCTGGATCTCGCGACGCAGGTTCGAACGCCGCGGACGCTCCTAACTCCGCCGGCCGAGACTCCTGCCGGGGCTACTCTCTCCACGGTTTCGAACTTCCTGTGCGGGGGTGCTCCAGCTCGGCCAAACCGTCGAAGGACGGCGGGGCCTACGAGGCAGGGCTTAGGACCCTGTTGCCTAGGGCATGCGCCGGTTCAAAGGGCCGACCGGTTCCGTGGACCGGCGGCCGGGGATTCCGGCCCCCCGCATTCCGCCGACCTTAGGCCGGCGCCGGACGGCACGCTATGGGGAAGACGGCCGACCTCCTCTCTCCGCCCGAGATCCTCGGGCTCTCCCCGTCGGGGGCCGACCGGCTCCTCGACGACCTCGAGAGGGCCGTGCCGGTCCATCCACCGCTCGCCCGCATCGCCGGCGGGCCGGACCGCGAGGCGGTCGTCTTCGGCGACACCCACGGAGACTGGCGGTCGACCGCGGAGGTCGTGAACCGGTTCGGCGCGGGCGGAGAGGGTCGGTTCCTGATCGGACTCGGGGACTACGTCGATCGGTCGCCCACGGATTGCCCAGGAGGCTCCGTGGCGAACGCGCTCTTCCTTCTGCAGTGGGCGGCCCACGACCCGAGCCGGGTCGTTCTGCTCCAGGGGAACCATGAGACGGTCCGGCGGATCGCGGCGTACCCCCAGACGTTGCCGGACGAGGTCGACGAGCTCTGGGGCCCCGAGGCCGACCGGTACGACCGGCTCCTCGCCTTGCTGGAGCGCGGGCCGATCGCCGCGACCAGCGCGAACGGAGCGTACTTCGCCCACGCGGGGTTCCCCCGCGCGCTGGCGGCCCCCGACTGGGCCTCCTCGTTCGAGTCGGCTTCCGACGATCTCCTCGCGGAGGTCGTCTGGGCCGAGTGCGACGCTTCCCGCAGTCGGCGAGGCGGGTCGGCCCCGTGGGGGGCCGCCGACCTCGACACGTTCCTTCGGGCGACGAACCTCACCGTCTTCCTGCGCGGCCACGACCCGGATGTCACCGGCCGAAGCCTCTACGGGGACCGTTGCCTCACGCTGCAGACGACCCGTATCTACGAGCGGTTCGGGGGCGTGATCGTCGCACGGGTGCCCCTGGGACATCCCCTCCTCTCGATCCGCGACCTCGAGGTCGAGCACCTATCGACCGAGGGCCGGTCGTTCGACGACTAGCGGCGGCCCGTGCGCGTCCGGGCCGCGGGCGGACGTCGACCCGTGCTCGAGCCCCGGGTGGGGTGCGGTCCGTCGCCGACGGAGCGAACGGAGATTGCCAGGACCCGCGGCGCACCCGTCGCCCCGAAGGCGGAAGCGTTCAGCGGAAAAGCCGTTGCTCGGCTCGTCGGATCCCGTCCGGCGAGGGAGCGCGCGCATAGACCGCGAACCGACCGCGGTTGATCTCAAGGAACGCGTCGCCCCCGGCGAACTCGGAGAGGAGGGTCGCCGCCTCGTCGGGCCGGCCGACGAGGTAAAGCGCCGCCCCGAGGGCCTCTACGCTGTTGAGCTCCCCCAGTCGGCCGTAATGCTGGGGGTTCGCGGCCACGAGCATCGGAAGCCGACGGTGCGGGCCCCGGGGGATCCCCCCGGGGGCCGGAAGGTCGAAACGGCCACGGACCGAGAGGCGGTTCCAGGATCCGTCGACGACGAGGATCCCGTGCGTTTCGGCGGTCGCCCGGTCCTTCCGGGAGAGCGGCTCGGCGGCGAACGGGTCGAGCACGATCGGTCTCGCCCCCGGGTCGCGTCGGGAGGACGGTTGCGCGAGACCGCGACGCAACATCCGGCGACCGGTGCAGGCCCTCGGGTCGTCGTCGCCGAGGACGACCACGAGCCGGCGGATCGGGGGCCTAGGCGAACGGTTCGGCGTATTCCCGGAAGATCGCATGGAGCTCCCGGGTCAGGCGGAGCGCCTCGGCCTTCGGACGTTGCCAGAGGTTGCGGCCGAAGATGATCCCGGTCGCGCCCGCGTCCATCGACGAGCGGACCTTGCGCAGGAGCTCGGCGTCGCCCACCTTCTCTCCGCCCGAGACGAGGACAAGGCAGCGGCCCGCGCTCTCGACGACCTTGCGGAACGCCCCGTCGGGGGAGGGTCGGAGCGTGTTGTAGGGCGGAGGGCTCTCGGCATCCTTCTCGGACGGGACCGGGTAGTTCACCTTGACGACGTCGGCCCCGAGCTCGAGCGCGACGCGCGCCGCGTAGTCGACCGCGTAGAGGCTCTCCTTGCCGCCGCGCTTCGAGACCGCCTCCCCGCGGGGGTACGCCCATACGATCACGGGCATGCCGAGCCGCTCGGCGTCGCGCCGGACCCCGACGAACTGCAGAAAGTCCCGATCCTGCGCGGGCGAGCCGACGTAGATCGTGTAGCCAACGGCGTCCGCTCCCAGGCGCACCGCGTCCTCGACCGTTCCCGTGAGCGGGCTGAACGCCTGCGCGTCCGACGGGATACCGGTCTTCCCGTTGAGCTTCAGGATCAGCGGAACGTCGCCCGCGTACTCGTGGAAGTACTTCTCCGCGAGCCCGATGTGGAGGGCGATCGCGCTGAAGTTCCCTTCCCGGGCGAGGTCGTACTGGTACGTGGGCGAGAGCGCATCGGGGTTCGCAAAGAAGTCGACCGGTCCGTGCTCGAGCCCCTGGTCGATCGGCAGGACCAGCATCGTCCCCCCGCCGGGACCGTGGTCGTACAGCAGTCGCTTGAGACGGGTCGTCTTGCCCGGCGAGAGGCCGAGACGCCGGAGCGAGGGACGCGGGGACCGGTCGCTTGGGGCCGCCTTCGCTTCCCCGGGCCCCGACGAGGCCGGGGTCCCGTGGCTCGACTCGCTCATCGGGAAACCTCGCATCGAGAACAGGGTCTCGCGATTTAACGGTTGGTCCCGACCGCGTGCGCCGCGGGCCCCGACGGTGCGCCATGCCCCTTTATCCTTCGGGGAAGCGTAGCGAACGTCACCGGCTCCCCCGTCGGACGCGGATGCGCCCTCAGGTCGTTATCGTCGCAACCCTGCTGTTGAACGCGGCGCTGTTCGCCGTCAACCTCGTGGTCGCACTCGAGTCCGGCAGCCGGGCGGTCCTGGCTCAGGCGATCTACACCATCACGGACCTCATCGGCAGCGGGCTCCTCCTCTGGGGCCTCCACGCCTCGCTCCGTCCCGCCGACTACCAGTACCCGTTCGGCCGAGGGAAGGAGCGGTTCTTCTGGGCGTTCGTTTCCATCCTCGTGACGTTCACGATCGCGGGCCTCCTCGCGCTGGTCGTCGGCGTCGAACAGTACCTCGTTCCCGACCGGGTGACCCACATCGGGGTCTCGCTGGTCGTCGTCGGGGCCACGCTCGCGGCGAGCGTGGGCAGCATCGCGGTCACGCTGCGGGAGCTGCGGATCGGACGTCAGACGCTCCGGGCGCTCCTCGAATCGGCGAACCAGGGGCTCAAGTCGATCTTCTTCCAGGACCTCGTGACGATCGCCGGGTGCGTCGTGGCGTTCGTCGGACTCCTCGTCGTGTACCGCACGGGGGACTTCGGCGTCGACGGGTTCACGGGGGCGCTCGAAGGGTTCCTCCTCATCGCGACCGGGTTCATCCTCACCGCGGAGAGCCGGGAATACCTCATCGGCCGGGCGCTCGATCCCCGGGTCGCCCGCTCGCTTCTCGCCGAGGTCGAGCGCGACCCGCACGTCCGCCGGGTCCGCGGTCTCCAGTCGATGCTCCTAGGCCCGGACGACGCGCTTCTGGCCCTGAGGATCAACTTCCAGGACGGGCTCACGACGGACCAGATCGAGAACACCATCGACCGCGTCACGCTCGCGCTCAAGCAGACGCACCCGGTCCTGCGGCACATCGTCATCGAGCCCGAGTCGTGAGCCCCTCGCTCAGGAGGGCCTCCTCGTCCCGGTACCGGGCGACCGTGAGCCCGACGAGCCCCCCCGCGATCACCCCGAAGAAGAGGTAGAGGCCCCCGGTGCCGAGCACGGCAAACAGCGAGGTCGAGAGGACGAGCCCGACCACCATCCCCGCCGAGATCGTCAGGGAGTAGATCGCCATCGTCGTCGCCCGGCTCATCTCCGCAGCGAGGTCGGCGAGCGCGGCGAGGGCGGCCGGGCCGTAGGCGAGCGCCGGCAGCACGCTCGCGGCGATCCCGCCAAGGATCACCGGGCGGGCGCCGTAGGCGACCGCGAGCGAGGCGAACCCCATCAGCGCGACGAACCCGACGGTGCCGACCATCATGAGACGCATGCGGCCGGTGCGGTCGGACAGACGACCGAAGTACGGCTGCGTGACGACGAGGACCGCGCCGCCCAGGCCGATGGCGAGCGCGAGGTACGTCGGGGAGATCCCGAGCCCGCTCGCCGCCGAACCGAGGAAGACGAGCGCCGTACCGATCAGCATGTAGATCACGAGCCACGGCAGGATCACGAGCAGAACGCTGCGCCGGAACGCGTGGCGGAGCACTTCCGAAAGGTCGAACGTGGCGGTCCGCGGACGCGAGGGAAGGCCCCGGACGAGCCGGTACGCGAGAAGTAGACCCCCCGCGAGCATCGCCGCGCCGACCCCGAAGACGACGTTGAGGCGCGCGTTCGGGAGGAGCCCGAGCGCCGCGAAGCCGAACGCGAACCCCGAGACCCAGCCGAAGAGGTTCATCGCGTCGAACCGCCCCATCTCGAACCCGCGCTCGTCGCTTCGGGACCAGTCGGCGACCAGTGCGAGGCTCGCCGCGAGGATGGCGCCGCTCGCGATCCCGAAGAGGAGGTTGAGCCCGCCGAGCACGACCGGCGAACGGCTCGTCGCCTTCAGGGCGAATATGAGGGCGGACGCGCCGATACCGGCGAAGAGGACGGGGAACCGTCCGTAGCGGTCGGCCGCCAGGCCCGAGACGAGCACGGTCGAGAGCTCGCCGACCGGCGCCATCGCGCTCACGAACCCGACGACCCCGACCTCGCCCTGGCCGATCCCCGCCGTTTGCCCCTGGATGTAGCTCGCGAAGACGGCGACGGTGATCCCGAACGCGAAGCGGACGAAGTAGGTCGACGAGAAGACGGCGAGCAGCGCCCGCCGGTGCTCGCGCGCGGACCGGTCGGGCGCCGTCTCCGCCACGGTCGTGCCGTCAGCCGGGGGCCGGTCGCGGCTCGATCAGCTCGATCCAGACGTCGTTCGGGTCGAGGATGAACGCGATCCGGGACGAGCCGCCCGACAGGCGGTACGGCTCCTTGGCGACCCGCACGCCCTGGTCCCGGACCTCCCGGAGTACCGCGTCGAGGTCGGCGACCTCGAACGCGAGATGGTCGAGCTGCTCGCCGGCGTCGAACGTCTCCTTGCCGTCCCAGTGGGTGAGCTCGACCCTCGCCCCGCTCGCCGGGTCCCGGACGAACGCGATCTCCGCGCGGTTCTCGGGGATCGCGCGCCGCCGTTCGAACTCGAGCCCGAGGACCTTCGTGTAGAACGAGAGGCTCTCCTCCATGTTGCGGACCGTGATCGAGGTGTGCAGGAACTTCATGGTGGGGCCGGCGACGCGCCGGACCTACAAAAGTCCCCGTTCGGTCGGCCCACGGCAGCGCCCCGGCGTCCTCTCCGGGCTACGGGTGTCCGTAGACGACCCGCAGCGGGGTCTCGCCCGGGGCCACGTCCCGGTCGACCCGGACGAACCCGTACCTCTCGAACTGGAAGATCTCCCGCGGTCGGGCGTCCCGCAACGCCCCTTCGCCGAGGCCGCGCCGATGTTCCCCATCGGTCCCGAAGACGTCCACCTCGACCGCATCCGTAGCCCCGATCCACTGAAGGCGCGGGAGGCGTCGGTTCTCCCGGCTCGCGAACGTCGCGCGCACGGTCCCGCCAGGGGGTGCGATCGTTTCGGGGAGGCGGATGTTGATGAGCTCCTTGAGCCGGAGCTCGGTCCCCGCGAGCTCGACGAGGTCCCGGTGCGGGAGGTAGAACGCGGGCCCGGCGCGGACGGTGCGGCGGCCGAGCTCGGGCCGGTCGGGGTGGTTCGCGAGCGAGACCTCGGAGAGGTCGAACGGGTAGCCGTCCACCTCGACGCGTACCGGGTCGGGGACGAACGTACGGCGGACGGTCGAGGCGTCGATCCGCTTGCGGTTCTCGGCGTAGAGCGTCTCCGCCGGCACCTCGATGTCCGCAAGGGAGAGCCCGAACGACAGCGTGAAGTCGCGCAGCGCGTCCATCGAGATCCCGCGGCGGTCGAGGGAGCGCAGCGACCACGTTCGCGGATCCGACCAACCGTCGTACGCGCCCGACCGGACCTCCCGATACGACTTGCTCTTCGAGACCTTCGCCTCGCGGACCCTCAGGAGGCCCCAGTGCAGGAACGACGGGCCCCGGATCCCGAGGAGGTCCCAGATGTACCGCTGCATCCGGTCCTCCATCACGAGGTCCTTGCCACGCACCACGTGCGTGACCCCGAGTTCGATGTCGTCGACCGCCCACGAGAACTCGAGGAGCGGCCAGACACGGTACTTGCGCCCGACGCGCGGGTGGTCGAGGTCGCTGATCCGGAAGAGGACCCGGTCCCGGAAGGCGGGGTCCGGGTCGGCGAGGTCGGTCCGCAATCGCAGCACCGCCTCTCCGGGCGCATACGTCCCGCCCAGCATCCGATCCCACTCCTCGAGGCTCTCGGAGACGGTCTGCGCGCGTTCCGGGCACGCCACTCCCCGTGCGCGGTTCTCGCGGAGCGTTTCGACCGGGCAACGGCAGACGTAGGCGCCGCCTCTTTCGATGACCCGTCGCGCCCACGGGTAGTGGAAGGGGATCCGGTCCGACTTGTAGTACGTCGCGTCGGGCCGGAGTCCGGCGAGCTCGAGGTCGCCGCGGATCAGGTGGAAGAACTCGGTCTCTACCCGCTTCTCCTCCGTGCCGATGGTGTCGTCGAAGACGAGCAGGAGCTTCGCGTCGTAGCGCGTTCGGTAGTATTCGTTCAGGAAGAGCATCCGCCCGTTGCCAATGTGGAGGGCGCCGCTCGGGAACGGCGCGAGGCGCAGAACGACCCCCCCGCGCGTGGCGCCCGGAAGCTCCGGGAAGCCGGCGGACTCTGACCTCTCGACCTTGGGACGCTCGGGCTCCGGACCGCCGAGGGTGGCGAGGCGGTCCTCGAGCTCGGGCGTCGGTACCCCCCTCAGCTCGGCGACGATCCCCGACACGAGCGAGCGGAGGTCGGCCGCGTGGGGACGGAGGGTCGGGTCGGTCGCGAGAAGCCGCGCGACGACCGGGCCGGACTGCGCCTCGCCGGCGTGGGCGACCGCGTTCTCGAGCACGACCCGTCGGGCCCGCTGCTCGACCTCGGGCGAGAGCACCATGTCGACGGGGCGACTTCCCCGTGATTATATGGGTTCGCGGGCGGGGGATCGTCGGGCGGCCGGCCGGGGCGCCGCCGGAGGGGCCGCCCGGGGGGCCATCGCCTGGTCAAGGGCCTCGGCGAGAGTGAGCTCGCCGAGCAGGACCCGGTGGGCCGACGCACGGGAGATCGTCACCCGACCGTCGCTCCCCTCGCGGCTGAGGCGCTGGAGGTTCGCGATCTCACCCGGAGTGGTCGTGAGTTCCAGGCGCTCGCGGACGGGGTGGCCCCGGCTGCGCGCGATGGTACGAGCGGCCTCAGGGTCCCGCGGGCGGCGGTGGCCGCGGGGCGTAGTGCCCTGTTCGTCGACGAGCTCGACGGCGCGATGATGCTCGAGGAGGCTGTTCACGATCCGGTTCCGGGCCGGAGGATCGCCCGTGCCAACTCGGAACAGAAGATGCCGAGATGGGAACCGGTGCCGAAGCTGGACGGAGAAGGCCCCCGTGGCCTCGGGCGACTCGAGCACGCCCTGGTCGAGCACCACCGGGCCGGCGAAGATCGCGTAGCCGGGGCGCGGACCCGGGTCGATCCCGACGATCAACGAGTCCCCCGGGTCCGCCATGCCGAGGGCGTGCGCGACCGCCGCGCCGAGCACCCGACGATCCCCGCCCTCCGAAACCGCGATGACGTTGCGGTGGGAGATGCGCCCGGCCTCCTCGGGGGACGTGAGCACCGCGGTCACGTGGTCCGGGATGCGGTCGCCCGGAAACAGGCTCGTCACCGGCCATCGCCTCTCCCGCAGGAACCCCGCGAGCTCGTGGTACAGCCGAGGGTCTCGGGTTACGAGTGCGACCGACCGGTATCTCACCGTGGTACCTGACGGTGATATACGCCATTAATCTTGCCCCCGGCGTGCCCGTCTGTCTTCACTGCGGGGAGATCGGCCCCGACGGAGCCCTCTTCTGCACCAAATGCGGCTACACCCTTCCCCAGGAGGGCGCCGGTCCCACGCCGCCCTCGCCCATCGCATCGGTACCCGCGGGGGCGATGCCGCACGGCGCCGCCCCTCCGGCCTTCCGTCCCCCCCCTTCGCCCTATCGCGTCCCCCCGCTTCCGGCGCCGTACGCGGCCCCGCTCGCCGCCGTGCCGGGCGCCGTGGGACCCATCGCGCCGCCGCCGAGTGCGAAGTACTGCGTGAAGTGTCGAACGCCGATCTCGCAAGCCGCCGTATATTGTCCGGTATGCCAGCAGCCGCAGGCATGAGGTCGGGGGGCCGCCGGGGTCGGCGGACGGCGGCGATGGTCCGGATCGCCCGGGGGCGCATCTCGGACCTCTTCGCGCTCGCCGAGCGGGAATCCGCCAACGGTCACGGCGAGCTCGCGGATCGGTACGTCCGGCTGGCGCGGCGGATTGGAATGCGCTACAACGTGCGGCTGCTCGCCGAGTACCGCGAGCTCTACTGTCGCGGGTGCTCCTCGTTCTGGGCCGAGGGACGGAGCGTGCGCACTCGACTGCGCTCCGGCCGCCGGGTACGGACGTGTCTCGTCTGCGGCCGAGCGCGTCGGACCCGGACGCGCGACGTGCGGCCCGGCTCCGCCGCTCCCAGCACGACGGCCCCGGGCCAAGCCCCCCGGGACGAGGGCGCCCTATCGGAGCCGATCCCCGGGGCGGAAGAGGACGAGGAAGTCTCCGACGAGGAGGCCGACGAAACGAATTAAGGCGGTCCCGTTCCATGGCGATCGCGCGCCGGGGTGGCCGAGCGGCCAAAGGCGGCAGACTCAAGATCTGCTCTCGCAGGAGTTCCCAGGTTCGAATCCTGGCCCCGGCACCTGAGGCTGCGCATCGACTCCTGGAGGGGGAACCGCTGTTCGCGGACCACGACGTCTACGTGACCGGAACCCCCGCCCTTATCCCGGCCAATCGCGATCCAGGGGACCCTGGTACGTCTTCGAAGTCCTGGTTTCAGGCGCGCTCAGTTCCTCTCCCCGACGTCGTGCAGCCGTGTCCCGGTACTCACGATCTTCTCGATCAACCGAACCGGAATCGGCTTGTCCAGTGCGAAGTGTAGGGCTGACTTAGCGGACTGGTACCTCTTTACCTCGTCTGCGTGCTCCTCGAGGAAGACCGGGCGAGTGTAGAAGACGATTTTCTTCTTCAGGAGCCCGAAGTAGCAAAGTCGGGCCCCGAATCCCGTCTCTCCTTTGAAACTGTAAAAGGGCATTCCGTAGCTGATGCTCTCGACGGCATCGGGGGCGGACTGGCGGATTGCCCTTCTCACCTGCCGGAGTCTCGGCCGGACCTCATTCGGGGCGCCATCAATGTACGTGTCGACGTCCTTTGCGCCGCTCATGGCTCTCTCGGATCGAACCTCGATCTCAGGCGTGCGGGGAGACTTCCGCACTTCCTCCATGACGACCAGGCAGCCCGAGCCACATGCTCGTGGTCAGTAGATGAAGCTAAGGTCGCCACCCCGGCTCGATCCCACCGAATTCCTATGCGGCGGCGGCCTCTCTCGTCAGGTCGAGGCAGTTACACCGAGGGTAGGGAGGGGCGCTAGCGCTGAGCGAGCCGATCTACGATGAGCGTTACGCTCGGCCCGGTCGGTACTGGGGAAGCAAGCCCACCAGACTGGCACGCGATGTCGTTCGCCTAGCCCGCTCCCTCCCGCCCTCGTCCCGTACGTTGGTCGACCCTGGTGCGGGCGAGGGCCGAGACTCGATCTACTTTGCCCGGCGAGGCTACCGCGTCTTGGGCGTGGATATCTCGAGTGTCGGAGTCCGAAAGGCGGAGCACCGAGCGTCTCGGCTCGGGGTCGACGTTCGATTTCAAGTCGGGGACATTCGGACCTACCGACTGAGTCATCGAGTGGACGTGGTGTTTTGCTCGGGTGCCCTGACTGACCTCCCTCGTCGAATTCGGGCGAGCCGATCGGAACACTTCAAAGCGAACACCGCGCCGGGAGGAAGCAATGCCATGAACGCCGACGTACCGAAGCCCTACATCCCACCCTACTCGATGAATCCAATCGCGTCTCCCTTCCGCTCGGGAGAGCGGCTGAGCGATAACTGGGATTGGCAGACCTTGGACTCGGGGCAGGTGGAGTCGGTTTCCCACGGAGGCGGCGTTCCCCATCGGAAGGCGATGGACGTGGTCATCACACGGAAGCCAGACTGAACCGGCGCGAGGGTCGCTCTCCACGGAAGGGACGAAGTTCGGCCCAACGACTTGAGCCCGAGAGCCAGGAGTTGGAGCACACCGCTCGAGTGTTGGCAACGGACCTCCGTGCTTCAGATTCCGTAGGCCTCGTCATGATGAGCGAGACGGAGCAACCGCACGGTCTGTCTCGCGAGGAGAGGCTCGAACAGAAGGACGAACGATCCGCCAACATGGACACGACGGACCCCGTCGAGGGGCGCATGCAAGGGCTTGTAGTGGAGTGGGTTCTGCAGGATCTGGCGTACCTTCACGTCGATGGCGCGCTTGAACCCCGCGTTCCGTGAGCAGAGCTTTCGGTAGTCCTGCTCGAACTCGGGCGAGACCTCGAGCCTCCAGTTCACCGGGGGTCCCTCAGAACTTCATCCAAAGAACGAACCTTTCGAAAACTACCCGAGCGGATCCGCTGAATCTGTTCCACGAATTCCGGTTTCAATGAAGGCTCGAGGATCTTCTCCTCATAGGCAACCACGATACTTTCAATCGCTTCCGACTTCCCTTTCAGACCATCTCGCGCCTTAACGACGTTGACGATTCGGTTGGCATGTTCCGAGAGCTCGACGACAGCCTTGGGCATATCTTCGAGTAACTCATTGTAATGTCGAGATATAAGTTCTGTTCGTCGGGGTTGCCGGAGCGGCGTGGACGGGGGGGCCACCATGAACTGTCCGGGATTCGAAATCATAGCGACCAATCCTGGCCCCGACAGCCGCCGGTTCGCTGCATCCTCGAAGTTCCCACGGAGGAGTGGGGACCGGAACTCCGGGGGAGAAGCACCCCTTCCGGGCGCAAGGGACTTCCGACTCAAGATGCGGGTGGGTCGACCGCCCTCGCCGGTCGCGTATCAGTTGACGTCGAACTCGTTGCCTTCCGGGTCGGCCATGGCGACGGCGTAGTGGTCTTCGCCCTCCTCGGAGAGCGTCTCGAGGCGAATCGCCCCGAGAGCCACGAGTCGGCCAACTTCGGCCTCCACCTGGTCCTTTCGCGTCGTCCGAGGAAGGTCGCGACTCCCGCTCGCTCGAATGTCGAGGTGGAGGCGATTCTTGCAAGTCTTCGCCTCGGGGACCGCATGGAACCAGATCCGCGGTCCCTCTCCTTTCGGGTCATCGATCGACTCCGGACTCGTCACATCCCGGATCTCTTCCTCCGGGACCCCGGTGCTCCTCCAATACTCCCGCCACCCCCCGAAACCCGGCGGAGGTGGCTCGGGTCGGTACCGAATCGCGGAGCTCCAGAACCGAACGAGACGACGGGGGTCGTGGCAATCGATCACAACTTGGAAACGCACGGGCATGAGAGTTCCCTCTCCTCACACTAGTAGCTCGAGGCGTTCTTTAGGAGAACGGCGCCAGGGCCGAGACCTCGTCCGGCCGACCAAGGCGCCCTTGCGTCGCGTACGGCGAGCACGTGGGGCGCGGTGGGACGCTCAAGAACGACCGAAAGGCCCTCCCCGCCGCGCGGTAGGCACGACGCGGACCGAGTTCCCGAGGTCGACGGGGGGCTTTTCGGAGGACCCCCCGGGGTCTTCGCTCCTCCCGGAACCGATGCTTGACGGGCAAGTCCACGCCCCGGCAGCCGGCCGAGCGCGTGCTCTCGTAGACGCTCGAACGATGCGCGACCCGGGCGAAGAAGATCGATTCGAATGCGTCAATCGGCTTCGACGTAAGACTTATGATGCCGTCCTACGGCGACCTTCTCGGCCAGGCTCGGAGTCATCCGCGGTGGCGAAACTCCCGCTGAATCGGATCGGAGGGCGCACGGTCCCGTCCGCTGCGCGCGTGTCCGTGCCCCACTCCCCGCGGTCCGTGTTCCGAGTCTCCCCGGCCGGCGGCCGGTGCGGAGTCCTTCGGCGCCTCCGCGCGGGACACCGGTTTGCCGACGGATGAACGGAGAAACCGAACGATGGGAGAAGGAGCAACGACGACCGCGAGTTCGACCCGATTCCTCGACGAGCCCGAAGGAGCGCTGTTCCCCCGGATGCGGTGGCTGACGCCGCGGCGGCTGGCGTTCTTCCTGATCTTCTGGGTGACGATCTTCTTCGCCGGGAGCCTCTTAGTGAACAACCCGTTCACCGGCTCCGGCGCGGCGTCGAATTGGGACCTCGGCGCCGGGTCGCCGCACTACTATTGGGTCGTGATGTATCTCCATGGCCTCAACACCGGGCTCGTCGGGCTCGCCGCCCTGGTGGCGTGCGATTTCTTCGAGCTCCCGTCCGTCCACGTTCGGCGAGGCATCCTGGCGGGAGTCCTCATCGCCGGGGTCCTCTCTCCAATAGGCGCCGTGTTCAACACCTCGGCCCCTTGGACGAACGCGGGCCTGTGGGTCCAAGTCACGGCGTTCCTCGCGCTCGACGAGATCGTGATCCTCTTCCTGTGGGGGATGCTCTCGGTCTGGCGGGACGGCGCGCCGCGGAGCCGGACCTTTCCGTTCATCACCGCCGCGCTGACCGGAGCCGTCATGCTGGTCGCGGCACTGATGGGGCACCTCGCCGGCACGATCTTGGGGTTCGGAGACAATCCGACCCTGCTCGGCCAATACGCCTCCCAAGAGATGGGCCTGTCGCTCGACGACTGGGCGGCGAGCCTCATCGGCGCGCACTCGTATCTCATGATCACGGCGGTTCCGGCGGGGATCATGGCGCTCGCGGCCGTCCGATTCGGTTACTATCGGCTGGACGGGGGAACGAAGATGATGGCCCAGGTCGGCTTCGCGCTCGTGTGCATCGACCTTGTGATTCAGACCGGAATGGCGCTCCTCATCGGATTCTCGAACTGGCCGGGCAACCTGCCGCCCCAGATCTTGGCGATACCGGGCGTGCCGAGCTTCCTGGCGCTGAACGACGCGAGCAACTTCGTGTTCCTGGTGCTCGGCGGTCTGCTCCTCCTCTCGGCCCTCGTGATCGGCAGCGGCCGCGTGCAGAAATGGAAGGATCGGGCGGGCCTGCCGCTGCGGGCGCTGCCGCTCCTGATGCTCGTCGTGTTCACCGTCCTCACGGCCGTCACCGAACCGGCGAACGGAACGGCGATCGGCACCCCGCCCCAGGCCTGGATCCGACTGTTCGTCGCGTTCTATCTCACGATGCTGGTCGTGCTCGTGATTCTCCTCGCGGAGCGCTTGCTGGCCGGACGTCAGCCGGTGCGGATCGGCTGGACCGCGATCGCCGGCACCCTCGTCACTTTCGCGGGCGTGCTGGTCTATGTCTCGACCGGCCTACCCGCCGGGGGGTACCTCGCGGCCGTCGGGCTCATTCTGATCGGGATATCGTTCCTGGTCACCTCGTGGTGGGGCCTATCGACCGGCCCCGCGAGACCCCGGGAAGCGTGAGGTCCCCGTCGGGAGATCGCAGGGGAGCCGGGGGACGATCGAGGAACGGCGAGGCAGAACCCGGTCGCCTCGCCGCGCACCCGGATCCCCGACCCCCCTTGTCGACCCGGCCAGCGGGATTCGGGCGCGGCGTCGCTGCGGCCCGGACCGGGTCCCGTACGGCGACCCGACCGGCCCGAGGTAGAGGCGAGAGGCCCACGGCGTCCGTCGGCGCGGGGGTCGAGCGCGGGCCGGCGCGGTCGTTACGCCGGAGAGACCGGTACGATCGACGGGCGCGCTCCCGTCGGCTCGTCCGTTCCGAGCCCGGGAAGTAACCGGACGGGAGCCGGGAGCTCCTGAGGCGGCTCGTACTCTGCCAGCGCGCGACCCCCGACTCGGAGCACCTTCTCGGCGACGCCGCGACAGTAGCCGCACGCCGTGCACGTCGTGTGCTCGCAGTCCACCGCCGCGATATGACGCAGGAACCCGTTGGGGAACCGGCTGTTGTCGATCGTCACGGCCTCGAACGGCGCGAACGCAGCGACCATCTTCTCCGCGGTGGGGTCGCCCGAGCTCTCCGCGACGCGCGACAAGATCATCCGGGGCCCCTTCACCTGGACGAGACTTAGGATCTCGGCGAGGTTGCCGGGGTAGGACCGCGCGGCGTAGCCGCGCGCGGCGCGGACGAGCCAGTCGGTGGTCCGGTTGCGCCCCGAGACCTTGAAGCGGGTGACGCCGGCCTCCTCGTAGACCTCGAGGTCCTCGGGCCGGACGAAGATCCCCGAAATGATCTTCGCCGGGTCGCGGACGTACTCCACCCCACACTCGAGGATCGGGTACTCGAACGCCGGACAGGCGGCGCCGGGCTGCGACGCGAGCGAGCTCGTGTTCAGGTGGTGGCCGCGGTACGGACACGAGGGGAGGCAGGTCTGGTTCACGAGGATCTCGACCTCGGCCCCGAGGCGCACGAGGCCGCGGATGAGCTTGAAGTCCCGGTTCGCCTCTTCGAGGATGATCGTGCGAGCGCCGAGCTTGAGGAAGTACTCGGCCTGGGTCACCGTCCGGATGCGCGCGAACGTCGAGACGGAGATCGGCACGTCGGGCCACGCCGTGCGGACGGCCTCGATAAGCGCCGGGAGCGCGATGACGAGTCCGTCGACGCCGAGGTCGAGGAGGTGGCCGACCTCGGAGAGGAACGCATCGATGTAGCCGGGTCGGTACTCGTGCAGTCCGAGGTCGTTGCTGTTGAGCGTGGCGTAGAAGTCGCGACCGTGACGGTGGATCGCCGCCACGTGCTCCCGGAACCGCTCGGGACCGATCGCGGGGAGGATCCGGGGAGGTCGCCCCGCGCCGGTCAGCTGGATCGGATAGCCGCCGAAGAACGCAGCGATCGGGAGGTCGGCGGTGTCCCGCACGAGGCGGTCGTCGAAGTTCGAGGCGAGGACAAGTTCCATCTTCCGCTATCAACGGAGGCCAAACAAGAGCCTCCTCCCGCACCGGTGCGGGTGAGGAGACTTCCGTGCCGGACCCTACCTTTCTCCGCAATGCCTTCGGCCGCGTACCCCCCGTCCCTCGACGAGCTGCGCGAGGAGATCGCCCGGTTGGACCACCTCCTGATCCGGCTCGTCGCGACGCGCCTGAGGGTCGCCCAACGCGCCATCCGGACCCGCACGAGCTTGGGGGGCGACGTCAGCGACACGGCCCAGGAGCGCCGGGTGGTCGACCGGGCGCGCCGGTGGGCCCTCGAATCCGGCGTGCCCCCCGAGTTGGTCGACCGTCTCTTCCGGGAGCTGATGGAGAGCGCGAAATCCGGCGCCGCCCGGGCGACCCTGTCGCTTCCCCCATCCCGCGCCTCCGCCCCTCGCGCGCCCGGGCTCCCGTCCGAGACTCCGGCGGAGACCGCTCCGATGCGGGCGTCCGTCCTCGGCGCCTAAAGCCGGTCCCGCGTGGGATCCGGCGAGTCGTACCGACGGGCCGCGAGCTCGGATATTGCCCGGCGCAGGAGCTCGAGAGTAGCCGAGCGGCCGACGCCGAGCCGGCGGGCGACCGCGGAGAGATCCGAGCGCCGGGGATAGGCGAAGAACCCGAGCTCGAACGCTGCGCGGAGCGCCGCCTCCTGTCGGGCGGTCAGCTTCGCCCGCGGCCGGTACGGCCCCGTGCGCTGGATCGAGGCCGGTCCGAGGCGGCGGCGGGCGAGCTCGCGGGCGAACCGGCTCGCTTCGCCGTTCCGGGGCACGAGGACCCGGGCCCGGGTCGAGCCGTCCCCGTCCGCGCCGTGGAGCATCGGGCAGGTCACGCACGCGCCCCCCGATGTGAAGACCGCCGCGCAGAACTCCGGTAGGGCCTGCGCGAGCCGCAGCATGGCCCGGTCGCTCCCGTCGGTGGAGACCGACACCGAGTGGGGGTCGGCCGAGGCTTCGAGCGCCTCGACCAATCGATCGAGGTCGACCGGAGGAGCCTCGAGGTCGACCCAGCGCACGAGGCGCGCCTTGCGGCCCGAGCCGAGGGGGCGGCACGCCGTGAGGCGCGAGCGGACGCCGTGCCCGACGAGCAGCGTCCGGAGGCGGTCGTCCGAACGGTCGAGGTCGACCTCGACCTCGATGAGGGGAGGTGCCGGAGCTCGGACCGGCCGCGGGGAACGGGAGGGCTTTGAAAGTGAACGCTGGGTCACGTGCGCTCCGGACGACCGTCGGACCGAGCCGCCGGGGACTATGAAGGTGAAGGGAGGGCAAACGGTTTCGCCGAACGGGGCGGCGAAACGACTTTGGGGCCCGCCCGTTCGGCGGCAGCGATGACGCGCGAAGGTTGGGACGCGATGGCGCGGTGGCGCGACGAGCGGATGGGGGAGGACGGCGACCTCTGGCATCGAGCGCTCATCGACCCGACCCTGCTCGACGTCGTCGGGCCCGTGCGGGGGCTCCGTGTGCTCGACCTCGCGTGCGGGAACGGCTACCTGACGCGACGCTGGGCGCGCGAGGGCGCGGCGGTCGCCCTGGGGGTCGACCTCTCGTCCCGGTCGCTGGCTCACGCCCGACGACGGGAAGCGGCCTCGCGGACAGGCGCCCGATTCCTCCGACGGGACGCGAGCCGCCTCTCGGGGATCGCGGACCGGTCGTTCGACCTCGTCGTGGCGAACATGGCGCTCCTCGATATCGAGGACGCGGCGGGCGCGGTTCGAGAGGTGGCGCGGGTCCTCGACGCCGTAGGACGGTTCGTCTTCTCCGTGGCCCACCCGTGCTTCGACCTCGACGACCGGTCCGCCTGGATCGTGGAGCGGTCGCGGCAGGGGGACGGGGTCTTTCGCGACCAGATCTGGCGGAAGGTCCGGCTCTATCGCGACGAGCGCTCGGTCCGCGTACCGTGGCCGATCTCCCCGTCCGAAGTCGGGTACACGCGCAGCTACCACCGGACCCTCTCGACCTACTCTCGGATCCTGCGGGACGCGGGGCTCGCGATCGCGAGGATCGAGGAGCCGACGCCCGCTCCCGAGCTCGTCGCGAACAGCCCGCAGGGACCGCTCATCGCGGAGATACCGCTTCACCTCGTCGTCGAGGCGGTCGTCCGCCGGCCCCCATCGCGCCGGACCCGGACCGACGAGGCTAGGCCACAGGGGTCGCGAACGTCGGCTCGTACCGCTCGGACAAGCGCCCGACGAACGGTAGGCGGTGACCGCAGAGGCGGCAGCGGTTCTCCGCGTCGAGGTTCCACGAACGGATCGTGAAGCCGTAGCGCTCGACCGCGATGTCGCCGCACTTCGGGCAGTACGTGTGCTCGAGCGGGTGCCCCCAGACGTTCCCGAGGTAGACGTACTCGAGCCCCTCTCCCGCCGCCACCGCGTGCAGTCTCTCGAGGGTCGCGACCGGTGTCGACGGAAACCCCATCATCTTGTAGTCGGGGTGGAACCTGAGGAGATGGAACGGCGTGGACGCGCCGAGCTCGTCGACGACGAAGCGCGCGAGCGTTCGCGTCGCCGCGACCGAGTCCCCGACATCGGGGACGATCAGGTCGGTGACCTCCACGTGGACCCCCCGTCTCTTCAGCCCGACGGCAGAATCGAAGATCGGCTCGGGGCCTTTCGCGGCGATGTACTTGCGCAGGAACCCGGCTTCCCCGCTCCCCTTGAAGTCGACGCTCACCGCGTCCAGGTGAGGCCCGAGCGCCTCGACCGCCTCGGGCGTCATGTAGCCGTTCGTCACGAAGGTCGAGAACAGTCCGGCCGCGCACGCTTCGCGCATCACGTCGAGCGCGTACTCGGCGAAGATCGTCGGCTCGTTGTACGTGAACGTGACGCCCTCGCATCCGTACCCGAGTGCGCCCCGGACCGCGGCCGAAGGAGAGAGCGGCCGGCCGACCACCTCCCGCTCCTGGGAGATCTCGGCGTTCTGGCAGTACTGGCAGCGCCAGTTGCAGCCGACGGTGCCGATCGAGTAGACCCGGGCGCCCGGGCGGAAGTGCGCTAGCGGCTTCTTCTCGATCGGGTCGACCTGGACCGCGGAGGCCCTCCCGTAGCTCAGGAGGACGAGCCGCCCGTTCACGTTCTTGCGGACGAAGCAGAACCCGTGCGAGCCGCTCGGGATCGTGCAGTACCGGGCACACGCAGTGCACCGGACCTTACCGCCCCCGAGCGGTTCGTAGAGAGTGGCCGGATGCCCGACCCCGACCATCGTGGCCTCCGACCGCCGAGACGGCGCCGACCCCGATAACAGTGCCCGGGCCGCCCACGGGTTCGACGCGAAGGTTCATCTCTTTCGAACCGTCCGGCCCGTATCGATGACGTCCCGGGCGGACCCGTCCGTCGACACGGCGGCCGAGGCAGACCGCGTGGAAGCGGCCGCGGCGAGGCGGCTCGCGCCGTCGCCCGCGCTCCTCGAACGGGTCGCCGAGGTTCGGACCGAGCTCGTCCGGCGAGTCGAGGAGGCGGCGAGGGCGCGTTCGAGTCCGCTCGTTCGCGCGCTCGTGGCGGGGAGTGCCGCGCGCGGTACGTTCCTGGCCGACCGGCTCGACGTCGACCTCTTCCTCCTGTTCCCGTCCGACCTTCCGCGGGAGCGGCTGCGCGAGGAGGGCCTCGCCCTCGGACGAGCGGTGCTCGCCGACCCCGAGACGCGGTACGCCGAGCACCCGTACCTGCGCGGGACGTTCGAAGGGTTCCGGGTCGATGCCGTGCCCGGGTTCGCCGTCACCGACCCGTCCCGTCCGCTCTCGGCCGTCGACCGGACCCCGTTCCACCAAGCGTGGCTCGCCGCGCGGGAGACCCCCGAGGTCGTCCGGGAGGTCCGCCTCACGAAGCGGTTCCTCGACCACCTCGGCGTCTACGGTTCCGAGGCTCGGACCGAGGGGTTCTCGGGATACCTCGTGGAGCTGCTCGTGCTCCGGTTCGGGTCGTTGCGTCGGCTGCTCGCCGCGGCTCGCCACTGGCCGGTCCCCGTCCGGCTCGCGGAGCCCGGCCGCGAGCCCCCTCGCCTCCCGGAGGACGTCGCGCTCGTCCTCGCCGATCCGGTCGACCCGAACCGCAACGTCGCGACCGCCCTCTCGCGCCGCAACCTGGGGCTCGTCATCGCGGCGGCAGCCGCGTACCTCGACCGCCCCGCGGAGTCGTGGTTCGACGTCCGCCGGCCGTCGATGCATTCGCGCGCCGAGGCCCTTCGCCACCTCGCCGAGCGCGGCACCCACGTCACGGTCGTGTCGCTGCCCCGTCCGGCCGAGGTCGTGGACGACACCCTCTACCCGCAGGTCCGCAAGGCGGCGCGAGCGGTCGCGGAGACGCTCGCGCGGGCGGAGTTCGTCGTACTCGGTGTGACGACCGCGCTCGACGCCGAGCGCGTCCACGTGGTCCTCGAGGTGGCGCACGCCGACCGCCCGGCCGTGCAGCTGCGGTCCGGCCCGCCGCCGGGGATCGACCGCGCCGGCGACTTCCTCGCGAAGTGGGCCGGAGCCGGAGCGCGGGTGCTTCAGGGGCCGTACGTGCGCGAGGACGGGAGCTTCGGCGTCGAGACCGCGCGCAAGGAGCGCTCGGTCGAGTCGGTAGTGGAGGCCGCGCGTCCGCGTCTCGCGCTCGGAAAGGACCTGACGCCGCGCGACCCCTCCCGCATCGAAGTGCGCGCGCTCGGCGACACGGAGGACCTCCCGTCGCTCGCCGAGGCGCTCGGCGAACTGTTCGACAAGCGGCTTCCCTGGCTTCCGCCGCGCTAGATCGCGTGCGGCGAGATGTCGAGGAGCACGAACCAGAGCGCGAGGAATCCGAAGAACTCGAGCATGATGAGCCCGGCCCAGTCGCCCTTCGTGTAGGTGAGGGCGCTCGTGCGCAGGCGGCGGATGAGGTACGGGCTGAGCGCGATGACCGCGATCCCGATCGGGAACGGGAACCAGGAGAGCCCCGCGGCGACCGTCGCCGCCCACGCGAAGACCCCGAGGAGGACCGCGATCGCGACCGCCACGAGGTAGGCGCCCATCAGCTCGAACTCCTTCGAGACGAAGGCGACCTCGTCGAACACCGGGAACTCGAACGCGGCGGCCTCTTCCTCCTCGAGCTTGCGCCGGACCTTCTTCGCCACGGGCTAGCCTCCCCGGGCGACTCGCGCCCGACGGTAGAGCTCCTCGGCCCGGTAGGAGCTCCGCACGAGGGGTCCCGCCTCGACGCCCTCGAAGCCGAGGGCGAGCGCGGCCGCCTTCCACCGTTCGAACTCCTCGGGAGGTACGTACCGGGCGACCGGAACGTGGCCGGGCCCGGGCCGCAAGTACTGGCCGAGCGTGAGGAGGTCGACGCCGGCGCGCCGCAGGTCCTCGAAGGCGGCGCGCAGCCCCTCTTCGGTCTCGCCGAGTCCGAGCATGACCGAGCTCTTGACGACCAAGTGCGAGGGGCCGGTGCGACGGGCCGCCGCGAGCACGCCGAGCGACCGGTCGTACCCCGCGCGCCGGTCGCGGACGCGGCCCGAGAGCTCGCGCGTGGTCTCGAGGTTGTGCGCGAGGACGTCCGGCGGGCTCGACCAGAGGGTCTCGAGCGGCTCCGGGCGTCCACCGAGGTCGCCGATCAGAAGCTCCACCCGCGTCCCGGGGGACGCGACGCGGATCCGCCGGACCGTCTCGGCGAGGAGCCCCGCGCCGCCGTCCTCGAGGTCGTCCCGGCACACCTGGGTGAGGACCACGTACCGCAGGCCCCAGCGTCGTACGGCCTCGGCGACCCGGGCGGGTTCGGTCCCGTCCACCACGCCCTTCGGCCAGCGGGTCGAAACGGCGCAGAACCCGCAGCGACGCGTGCAGTCCGTTCCGAGGAGCATAAGGGTCGCCGCGCCCGCGGACCAGCATTCGGGGAGATTCGGGCACCGCGCCTCCCGGCAGACGGTCCCCAGCGCAAGCTCGTCGAGCAGGCCCCGCACCTCGGGATACGCGGCCCCCCGGGGCGGGCGGACGCGTATCCACGGCGGGAGCCGTTCGAGCTCCCCGGCGGGAGCCACCGAAGTCGCCACGCCCGGCGGACGGGGGTCGGCGGTTTAGCGTTTACTCGCCCGGCCTCGTCCCAGGCGCTCCTCGAGCAGGGTCGTGAGGTAGCTCGCCGGCAGCTCGTCCATGGCGACCTTGCTCGACTCCCCGGTTTCACCCGCTTCGAGCGAGACGAGGCCGTCCCGCTCGAGCTCCTTGAGCGTCCTCCAGAAGGTCGTGCGGCTCATCGCCGGAGCCCGGAGCTCCTCGAGGAGCGTCGTGTGGTTCGCCCTCAGTTTCTGGCTCGTGGTCGAGCTGCCCCGGCCCTTCAGCGTGCGGGAGAGCGAAAGGAGGACGCCGAGTTCGTTCGTCGAGAGCGAGTCGAGCTGCGTTTCGGAAACGGTCGGCAGGAGCGAGCCTTTGGCGCGCCGCACGTGCTCGGACGCGATCGCGTTGTCCCCGTCGTCCTCCGCCGCGTGCGCGGCGCCCGCGAGGAGCTCGAGCGCGAAGCGAGCGTCGCCGTTCGCCTCGGCGATCCGAGCGATCTGGTCGAGGACGTCACGGTCGAAGCTGCCCGGTCGCAAGGCGAGCTCGGCGCGCGAGGCGAGGATCTCCGCGAGCGCCGCCCGGTCGTACGGGGCGAGCGACAGCCGGTGCGTTACGCCAAAGCTCGACCGGCTCGCGGGGTCGAGGAACGGAAACAGGTCTTCGACCGCGATCAGGAGAAGCGAGATCGAGCCGAGCCCGACCTCCTGCGCCCGAGAGAGAAGGTAGACGAGCTTTGTCTCCTGGCGGACCAGGCTCGACGCCTCGTCGAGCTCGATGACGAGGTGCTGGGGGTTTCGGCGGATCCCCTGCTCGAAGACGTCGAGCATCTCGCTCAAGCTGTACCCCCGGTCGGGAAGTGAGACGTGAACGCTCCGCAAAAGGTCGAGCATCACCGTCCGGTCGCTGGCGCGCCGCCAGCAGTTCACGTACGCCGTCTTCACCGGGAACCCGCCGAGGCGGCCGCCGCGCTCGAGGTCCTGGCCGAGGCGTCGGGCGAGCGCGGTCTTGCCGCTCCCGACGCCTCCCGTCAGGAGGAGGTGGTACGGGAGCCCCTTCCCGAGCGCCTCGCGAAAGCGTCGCGACGTGAGGTCGAGCTCCTTCTCGCGTCGAACGAGCCGGCCCGGAAGGTACGACGCGTCGAGCGTCTCTTCCTTGACGAGGATGCGGTTCACGGGGCCCTCCGGACGCACGGCGGGACCCCGATGGCCCATATCACGCTCGCGGCCGACGTCGACCCCGGCCCCGCGACGACGGCGGGAGCTCGAGCCGGCCGAGCGCTTCGCGAACGAGACCGGAGGCGGGGGCGCGGGCGTCGAGCACGATCCAGTGATGCGTCCGGGCGAGCGCCCGGTACGCTCGGGCAACGCGCTCGAGGGTCCGGAGCTCCTCGAGCGGGCCACGGACCCGCCGACGTCCCCGGACGCGCTCGAGGGCCGCGGACGCGGCGAGGTCGAGAAGGATCACACGGTCGGGCGCGCACGTCGCCGACCTCTGGAGCGCGGCGAGGCGGCGTCGCTGCGGCACGGACAGTTCGCTCCCCTGGTAGGCGAGGGTCGAGTAGAACGAGCGGTCGCTCAGAACGAGGTCGTGACGGGCGAGGTCGTGCTCGAGCGAGGGCCGGGCGAGGTGCCGGTCGAGGGTAAAGTAGACCGCCCCGCTCCACGGATCGTCCCGGCCGACGCGTTGGGCGAGCGCGCCCAGGTTCGAGTCGGCGGGTTCGCGGCGGGTGGCCACCGACCATCCCCGCCGGCGCAAGGCTCGGGCCAGAGCGTTCACGAGCGTCGACTTGCCGGTCCCGTCGACCCCCTCGATGGCGACAAGGAGTCCGGGGCTCCGCCGGCGCGCGCTCACGGGCTCCCCTCTCGAGCCGGGGCCTCGGGCCGGAAGCCGTAGACCTGCTCGACGGCCTCGACGAACGGCACGTAGAGACGGTCGATATCGCCCGGCACGCTCGACGCGATCTGGTTCGCGCGTCGCGGGACGGTCGCCAGGTCGAGGACGGCGCCCGGGCGGCTCGGATCGTCGAGGAAGTCGGTCTCGAGGAACCAGGGGGCCGGGTCGTGGAGAACTTCTCGGACGAGGTCGCGGCGCGCCAGGAACGAAGGCGTCACGGAGGCCCGCTCGGCGGGCGCGATGCGGTGGCGTGCATAATGCTTCACCACCCGTCGCGCGTCGACGCCGGCCCTCGCGGCCGCCGTGGCGAGATCGAGGTAGCCGCCGGCGTCGAGGTCGGCGGAGTGCACGACGACCGGGCAGTGGGACTCCCGCGCGACCTCGAGGGCGTGGCGGAACGCCTGCGTCGCCGCGTCGGCAATATCGGGCGGCACCGCGAAGTGCGGCCGGCCGACCTCGCCGAGCGCCACGGCGCGACGCTCGCGCACCCACTCGCCGGCGAGGTCGATCGCCGAGCGGTGGAGCTCGAGGGCCGGACCGATGCCGAGCGACTCCGCCGCGCCGACGAGGTCGACCGGGTACGGGGCGACGACGGGATACACGACCACCCGGGCGCCCTCGGCCACGCGCCGCGCCAGCGCCTCGGTGGTCTCGAACTGGTCCCGGTACTCCCCGAGGGACCTCGGAACCTTCCCGGAGTAGTTCTGGGTCGCGAGGAAGAGGTGGGTCCCTCCCGCCGCGCGGAACCGGCGGGCCGCCTCGACCCCTTCTCCGGACGGCGACAGGTGGCAGTGGTGGTCGACGACCGGCAGGCCGGGAGGAAGCGCCACGCCGCGAGCTCGCGGACGCGCGCTAGCGAAGGAGGCCCGCGCCCTGGAGCTCCTTCGTGATCTTCTTGACCGCGACCTCGACGTCGGACGGCTTGCGCGCGCCCGTGCATACGAGCTTGCCGCTCCCGAAGAGGAGGACCACGACCCGGGGCTCGTCGATACGGCAGACGAGGCCGGGGAACTGCTCGGGCTCGTATTCGACCCGGTCGAGTCCCAGAGTGACCGCGATCGCATTGAGGTTGATCTCGCTCTCGAGGTCCGAGCTCGCGACGATGTTCTGCACCTCGATCTTCGGGTGCATGTTGATCTTCTGGCCGCCCTTCTTGATCTGGCCGGCGACCGTGCGGATCGATTCCTCGACCTCGTGCATGCTCTTCGCGCCGGTGCAGACGACCTTGCCCGACCGGAAGAGGAGGATCGCGGTCTTCGGCTGCTTGAGTCGGTAGATGAGCCCCGGGAACTGCTCGGGCTCGTACTCGGCCCCGTCGAGGCCGAGCGCGATCGACTGGAGGTCGAGTTCATCCCCGAGCGAGGTCGACGCGACGACGTTCTCGATGCGGATCTTGACCAAGGTAATCCCTCGCCGCCGAACTATTTAAGGAGGTATTTAAACCATCGTGCGACCGTCCGCGCGCCCTCCGGCCCCGAAGCCGAACGGGGCGGCGACCGCCGTCGAAGGCTTGCGATTACGACAGGCCGGACCGGTAACCGTCGAGCCCGGACCCGATCCACTCTTCCTCCGCCGGAAGCTCGAAGAACCGGCGCAGGACGCGGCGGGTGAACCCCCAGAGGACGTGGCCGTCGAAAACGGTCGCTCGGACGGTGGCCGGCCCGAGCCCGGTCTCCCGGGGGACCTCGCGCGTAGAGGCGAGCGCCGACCGAGGGAGCCAGAAGACTTGGGCGACCTCGTCCGGGCTCCGGGCGGTCGGGGGACGCGCGCCGGATCCGAGGCGCGCCGCGAAGACTCCGACCTCGAGGCGGAACCGGGCCGCGTAGAGCGTGCCCACGAACCGCGGTGGCCCCGCGAGGTCGTCCGGCCCCAGACCGACCTCCTCTTCGAGCTCGCGGAGGGCGGTCGTAGCGAGCGAACGGTCGCTCTCCTCGACACCTCCGCCGGGGAACGCGACGTGCCCCGACGCAGGGTCCCGGGGGTTCGACGCGCGCTCGATGAGCAACGTCTCGACCTCATTGCGGTCGTCCCGGAGCACGATCGTGACCGCCGCACCGGCGATCGAGGCCGGGGGCCGAACGGCGGGAAAGCGGTCGAGCAGGGCGTCCAGTTCCCGTGGTGCGGCCCCGGGCTCGAGGTGCAACGGGTCGGCCACGTTCACGCCTGCCAGTCGTAGGCGACCTTCTGCCGCACGGTGGTCTGGTCCGACGGGTGTTCCCCGCCGCTGCCCATCAGTCGCTCGAGCGCGAGGACCCGCGCCCGCAGCTCCCGGAGCTCACGGTCCAGGGCTTCCAGCCGGGCCTCGAGGGACGTCGCCGGGTCCTCGGCCATCGACGGACGAATACTCCGACCGACAGATAAACCGGGCGGCCGGCCGCCCGTTAGCTAACCGGGAGTGGACGGGGACTCCACCTGACGGACGAACGCGGCGATCGCCTCCGCGGTCTCTTTCGGACGCTCGACGGGGACCATGTGGCCGGTCTCGGCGAGGATCCGGATCTTCGCGCCGGCGATCGACTGGCGCAGGATGCGACCATGGGAGGCATCGACCACGTCGTCGTCCATCGCCTGGACGATCAGCGTCGGCAACCGGAGGGAGGCGATCCTCGGACGCTCGTCAAACGTCTCCATGGAGCGGGCCCAGCGGACCGCCGGCCCGAAGTCCTGGCGCTTCACCTGGGCGCGCAGCTGGTCGGCGAAGTCGAGGTGCGCCTCGATCCAGTCGGGGTAATAGAGGTCCTTGAGCAGGCGAAGTGCGAACGGGTCGCGGCCCTCCTTCGCGTACGTTTCGGTCCACCGCTGGGAGACCGAGCGGGTGTGGGCATCCGTGTACGCGGCCCCGCTCACCATCGTGAGGCTGCGCAGTCGCTCGGGCCGGTCGAGCGCGATGCGGAGCGCGAGGAGAGCGCCCCCGCTCAATCCGACCAGGTGGGCGGCATCGATCTTGCGGCCCTCGAGGAGCCGACGGACATCCTCGGCAAGCTCGGAGAACGTGTAGCTCGAACCGGGCGGAGCGGAGGTGCGTCCGTGCCCGCGCAGGTCGGGGGCGACCACGCGGAACTCCGGGACGAGGAGCGGCAGGACGCCGTTCCAGACCGTGTGGTTCGAGCCGATGCCGTGCAACAGAACGACCGTGGGACCGTGGCCTTCGTCGCGGGCAAAGAGATCGACCGGCGGAGCGGCTTCCTCGGCCATCGTCCGGACGACGCGCGCGGGTATTTACCTTGGGTCCGGCACATCTCGCGGGCGTCGCGCTCGCGACCCCGGTCCCGGACCGATCCGGGCGGAGGCACGCTCGCAGGTGCTGCGCGGGGTGTATCGGACGCCGCCCCGGCGCGCGGGACAACGGGGAGGCCTGGCGCCCGCGACCCGACCGCTCCGGGGGCGCGGGGGAGGGCGGAAGACACACCTTAATACCGGCCGCCGGCTCCGTCCCCCCTGATGGCGCGGGGAGTGATGCTGATGAGCGGCGGGATCGACTCTCCCGTCGCACTCCACTACCTCCTTCGGCAGGGCCACGAGTTGTTCGCCGTCCACATGGACAACCGACCGTTCACCGACGACACCCCCCTTGAGAAAGTCGTCGATCACCTCACCGTCCTGCGGGAGCGCTACCGCCAGCCGATCCCGCTGTACGTGGTCCCGCACGGCTCGACTCAAGTGACCCTGATGCGGAACACCGAGCGGCACGTGGGGTGCGTGCTGTGTCGACGCTTCATGTGGCGCTCGGCCGAGCGGATCGCCGAGCGGGAGAACGGCACGTTCCTCGCGACCGGGGAGGCGCTCGGCCAGGTCGCGTCCCAGACCCTCTCGAACATGCGCCAGGCGACCGCCGCCGTACGCCTGCCGATCGTCCGCCCGCTTATCGGGTTCGACAAGCACGAGATCGAGCGCGTGGCGAAGGAGATCGGCACCTACGGGATCTCGACGCGCCCGGGGGTCTGTTGCCAGGCGGTCCCCGACCGGCCGGCGACTCGTTCGAACCTGCTGCAGATTCTCCGCGAAGAGGAGAAGGTCGACGTCGACGGGATCATCGACGACTGCGTGCGTCGGGCGGTCCAGCTCTGAGCCCGGAGAGGGGCGCCGCCCTTTCCGGACCGTGCGGTCCCGGCCGAGGGTTCCCAACGCGCTCCGATCGCCCCGGAGCGGTCGGACGCCGGGGCCGCGCCGAGGCGGATGATTCCTGCAGCGAACGAAGGGTCTATCAACAGGGTCATGTTCCCTCTCGGCGGAGAGCGCAGTAACATGGGATATCAACCGTACGCCGGTGCCCCGGCACCCGCCGGTATGGAACCACCCGAAGCTCAGTCGGTCCGCTCGATGCTCCACATCGTGCGGATCCTCGCGGTCATCTTCGGGATCCTCCTGTTCATCGGCGGGATCGCGTACGTGGCCGTGGTCTACGCCGCGTACGCGGCGTGTACCTCCACGGTCGGGCTCTACTGCGGCGGGGCTCTCGGAGGCCTGCTCATCTTCCCGTTCTTCGTCGTGATCTGGGGGGTGGTCGACGTCATCATCTACCTCAAGATGAAGGAGATCGAGGGACTCGTCAACCAGCACCAGTACGAGTCCGCCAAGTCGAAGACCCTGGTGTGGATGATCCTCGGGTTCATCATCGGCGGGATCCTCCTCGGCATCCTCCTGCTCATCGCCTACCTGAAGTTCGACCCGCTGATCAGCTGGCAACGAAACCAGATGTCGGGCGGCGCTGCCTACGCGGGTGCCCCGGTCGCCCCCCCGGCGGCGGTGACGGGTGCGGCGCCGGCGACGCCGGGCCAGAAGTTCTGCTCGTCGTGCGGTTCGCCGAACGCGCCGGGCGCCATGTTCTGTGCGAAGTGTGGTGCCCCGATGGCCCGCTGAGCGCTCCGACGGTCCCGGCCCGAACTCCTTCCCGGCTCTCGCCGACCCGCGGTCGGGGTAGCGTCCCGTTCGGCCGGCGGAACTCGGGCGGGCTGTATCGGGGTCGCGGACCCTCGCCGATCGTACCGACTCGCGCCGATGAGGGGACGACAACCCCCAAGAGCCCGAGGTGCCTCGAGCGGAAGGGATCGACCCGTGTACCGCACGCTTACCCTCTGCTCGAACCGCGGTGGGTTCGAAGCAGTTCCCGACCCACCGCGACCGCTCGACCTTTCCGAAGCTCGGCGAAGACTCACGGCGGCCGGCGTCGAGTTCGTGGACGCGCGGGTAATGTTGATCGCGGCCCTCGAGGTCGACGTGACGATCGGCCAGAGCGGACGGCTTCTGTTCAAGACCCCGGACCTCGCGCTCGCCGAGCACTCGTTCGCCCGACTTCGCGGGCTCCTCGACCTCCCCGCCTCCCCCCCGGACGCGCGACTCCCCTCGGGGAGCGTTCCGGACCCGGGTCGGAGGTAGCAGCGTTAAACCCGCCCCAGTCCTAGGTCGCACCGGAGCACCATGCGCGAGACGTGGGTGGTGGGGGCGGCCTCGAATCGCTTCGGGAAGATGAGCGAGACCGGCCGCGAGGCGGCCACCCGGGTCTCCCTGCAGGCGATCCGTCAGGCCGGGCTCGCACCGAAGGACATCGGCTACACGTTCGTCGCGAACGCGTTCGGGATCTCCGAGCACCAGGCGCACGTCGGCCCGCTCATCAACAACGGCCTCGGGATCCCCGACGTCCCGTCCGTCACGCTTGAATCGGCGTGCTCCTCGTCGAGCGCTGCGCTCCACGAGGCGTTCGTCCAGGTCGCGGGTGGGTTCATCGACGCCGCGCTCGTCGTCGGCGCCGAGAAGCTCTCGCACATGGACACGCTGTCGGCGACGAGCTACTTCGCGATCGCCGCGGACTACGCGTTCGAAACGAAGAACGGTGCGACGTTCCCCGGCCTGTATGCGACCCTCGCGAGCGCGTACCGCCAGGCGTTCCCGACCAAGGACGAGATGTTCGGCGCAATCGCGGTGAAGAACCACGCGAACGCGGCCCGGAACCCCCACGCCCACTTCCAGAAGGAGATCTCGATGGCCACGTACCTCGCCTCGCCGATGATCGCGACCCCCCTGCGCCTCTACGACTGCTGCCCGTTCTCCGACGGCGCCGCGGCGGTCGTCGTGGCCGCGAAGGACGTGATGAAGTCGCCCGTGACCGAGCCGTTGGTCGTTCGGGCGAGCGCGCGCTCGGGCTCGGTCACCGACATGCAGGACCGACCCGACCTTCTGGGCCTCCCGGCGACCCGGACCGCGGCCGCGAAAGCGTTCCGTCAGGCCAAGATGGAGCCGAAGGACATCGACTTCCTCGAGGTCCACGATTGTTTCACGATCGCCGAGGTGCTCGCGCTGGAGGACCTCGGGTTCTTCCCGAAGGGTTCGGCGGCGTCGGCCGCCCAAGAAGGGACGACCACCCGGGACGGCTCGCTCCCGGTGAACTCGTCCGGTGGTCTCAAAGCGAAGGGCCATCCGGTGAGCGCGACTGGGGCGAGCCAGGTCGTGGAGATCTTCGAGCAGGTGAACGGCCTCGCGAAGGGCCGAGAGGTGCCGAAGACCGAGACCGCCCTCGCCCACAACGTCGGCGCAACGGGCGGCTCGTGCTCCGTCCACATCTTCGCCCGCCGTTAGACCGAGGGGGGATCCACCATGTCCGAACCGCTACCGTCCGCGCCGCACACGATCGACGAGTTCGTCCACGCCTACGAGGACGCGGGGAAGCTGAGGGGGTTCCGCTGCCCGGCGTGCGGGCTCGTCACCGCGACCTGGGGGCTCGCGTGCTCCCGGTGCGGGGCGGCCGACCTCGTCGAGACCGAGCTCGCACCGACCGGGAAGGTCGCCGCGTTCACCGTTCTCAGCGTGCCGGGCGACGAGTTTCTCAACGATGCGCCGTACGCCTACGTCGTCGTCGAGCTCGACGGCGGCGGCCGCGTCACCGGATGGATGCCGGCCGTGCGGCGCGAGGCGGACCTGTCGATCGGCGAGCGCGTCCGGTTCGTACCGAGTTATAAGCCGGGCGTGCAATTCGCCAAGGACCCCGGGCCGACCGCGACGGGGTAGGAACGGATGGCCAGCTCGCCGACCCCGGAAGTGCCACCGGTGTGGGTCCGGCGCTACCCGGCCGGAGTGCCTCCGCGGATCGAGATCCCGGACCGCATGCTCACCGAGCTCGTCGCCGAGAGCGCTGAGAAGTGGGGCGACCGGACGGCGCTCGTCTACTACGGAGCCACCTGGACCTACCGTCGCTTCTGGCGGGAGAGCGAAGGGTTCGCGGCGGCGCTCGCTCGGGACGGGATCGGCCCGGGGGACCGCGTCGCGATCTACTTGCCGAACTGCCCCGCCTACCCCATCGCGCTCTTCGGGATCCTCAGGCTCGGCGCGATCGCGGTCCAGGTGAGCCCCCTCTACATCGGGCAGGACCTTGTGCGGCTCCTCCGCGACTCCGAGCCGAAGGCGATCGTGACGCTCGAGATCCTCTACCCGAACCTGGCGAAGGTGCGCTCGGAGCACGAGGTGCCGGTCGCGTACGTCGGCCGGTTGCGCGACCTCTATCCCTGGTACGCCCGCCCGTTCGTCAATCGCGTGCTCCGCCGGCAGCGGATGCCGACCGCCTTCCCGGAGGGTCCGTCGATCCGTCCGCTGAGGGCGGCCCTCCGGACGCCGGGAGCCCCTCCCCTCTACCGGGCCGCTCCCTCGACCACCGTGGCCGTCCTCCAGTACACGGGAGGAACGACCGGCCGACCGAAAGCGGCGATGCTGAGCCACCGCAACCTCGTCGCCAACGTAACGCAGGCGAACACGTGGAACACGACCCGGATCTCGGGGTCCGAGACCCTCGTCGCCGCGATCCCGTTCTTCCACATCTACGGCCTCACGGTCGGGATGCTGATGGGCCTCGCCGACGGGGCGACCGTCGTCATCCAGACCCGGCCCGAGATCCGGGAACTTCTCCGGCTGATCGACCGGTACCGCCCGACGCAGTTCCCCGGCGTCCCCGCGCTCTACCAGGCGTTCAACCAGCAGCCGGACGTCGCCAGCTTCCGGATCCACTCGATCAAGTTCTGCCTCAGCGGGTCGGCCCCGCTGCCCCTCGAGGTCGCGCGGCGGTTCGAGGCGCTGACCGGGGCGAGCCTGGTCGAGGGGTACGGGCTCTCCGAGACTTCGCCGGCGACGCACGTGAACCCGGTCGCCGGCGAGCGTCGGGCCGGGTCGATCGGACTGCCGCTGCCGAACACGGAGGAGCGGATCGTCGACCCGGAGGACCCCCACCGGGTGCTCGGGCCCGACGAGGTCGGCGAGCTCAGCGTCCGGGGGCCGCAGGTGATGCTGGGTTACTACCACCAGCCCGAAGAGACCGCCGCGGTGCTCGAGGACGGGTGGTTCCTCACCGGCGATATCGCCCGGATCGACGCGGACGGCTACGCGTACATCGTCGACCGCAAGAAGGACATGATCAACGTCTCGGGCCTCAAGGTCTACCCGCGCGAGGTCGAGGAGGTCCTCTTCCAGCACCCGGCGGTGGCCGACGCCGCCGCGATCGGGGTCCCCGACGAGGAGCACGGCGAGGTCGTCAAAGCGTTCGTCGTGCGGAAGCCCGGCGCGGCCGTCACGGCGGAGGAGCTGATCGCGTTCGTGCGCGAGCGGATCGCTCACTATAAGGCGCCGCGGACGGTCGAGTTCCGGGACAGTCTGCCGCGCAGCGGCGTGCAGAAGGTCCTGCGCCGGGTGCTGCGCGAACCGACCTCGAACCCGTCGAGTCCTTCCGAGGCGCAGCGACCGGAGGCTCGCCCTCCGCCGCGCCGGACCGGCGCGTGACCCGGCTCCCGGGGACGGCCCGCTCGGCCCATCTCGCGTTCTTGGCCCGTTCCGCGGGCGGGGCCCCGATCTCCTGCCCTCGCCCCGGCGGTAACCGGGTCCCCCGTGGGCTCTCGTCCGCCGCCGAATCCCGGACGACGGCGAGCGCGCCGCTCCCGCGTCGGCGGAAGGACGGGAGGGGTCCCGGGAGCCTAGAGCCCCCGGCCGAGGACGTCGCGCGAGACGACGAGGCGCTGGATCTCGTTGGTCCCCTCGAAGATCTCGCTGATGCGGGCGTCGCGGTACGCCCGCTCGATCGGCGTCCCGCGGATGTAACCGAGCCCGCCGTGGATCTGGAGCGCCTCGTCGATCACCTCGCTCGCCCACTCCGACGCGAGGCACTTCACGGTCGCCGCCTCTCGGGTCTTGTCGTACCGCTCGAGCCGGCTCCACGACTTCGGGTCGGGGCCCATCCGGTCCTGGCGCGCGGCGGCGTGGTACACGAGGTAGCGGAGCGCCGAGATCCGCATCGCCATGTCGGCGATCTTGAACTGGATCGCCTCGTACTCGCTGATGGGAAGACCGAACTGGGTGCGATTCTTCGAGAAGTCGACCGCCTGCTGGGTAGCGGCCTGCATGCCACCGAGCGACGCGGCACCGAGCGAGACCCGGCCGACGTCGAGCGCGGTCATCGCGACGTGGAACCCTTTGCCGACCTCGCCGAGGACGCGGTCCGGGCCGACCTCGACGTGGTCGAGGATCAGCTCCGCCGTCGACGTGCCGTGGAGGCCCATCTTCTTCTCGCACCGTCCGACCTTGAAGCCGGGGAGGTCCGTGTCGACGAGGAACGCCGTCACGCCGCCGTTCGGGCCGAGCGAGACGTTGTTCGCGGCCATCAGCACGACCGTGTCGGCTTCGCGACCGTTCGACACGTAGATCTTGTTGCCGGTGATCGAGAAGCCGTCGCCGTGCTTTTCCGCGACCGTGTGGACCGCCCCGGAGTCGCTGCCCGATCCGGGCTCGGTCAGGCTGAAGGCGAGCAGCTTCTCGCCCTTCGCCGCGGGAACGAGCCAACGCTGCTTTTGCTCCTCGGTCCCGTACGAGAGGAGCGGCGTCGTGCCGAGGGACGTGTGCGCCCCGACGATCGTGCCGTGGGAGGCGTCGACCTTCCCGAGCTCTTCGAGGAAGAGGCAGTAGCCGACCTTCCCGAGGCCGAGCCCGCCGTACTCCTCGGGGATCGGGACGCCGAAATATCCTTCCTCCTGCATCCGGCGCACGGTCGCGGTCGGGAACTCCTCCGTTTCGTCCATCTCGGCCACGACCGGGGCGACCTCCTTCGCGAGGAACGCGCGCACCGCGTCGCGGAAGGCCTCCTGGTCGGCGGTGAACGAGAACTCGATCGCCACGGTCACTCCCCCCGGAACTTGGGCGGGCGGCGCTCGGCGAAGGCGACGATACCCTCGGCGAGGTCCTGGCTCGGGAGCACTTCGGTCTCGAAGAGGCGCGCCTCCCCCTCGATCCCTTCGGCGAGCGGGAGCTGGATCCCCTCCGAGATCGATCGCTTGGCCGCCCGGACGGCCTTGGGGGCGCGCTCGGCGATCGTGTGCGCGAGGTCGCGAGCGGCGCGCAACTCTTGGCCCGCCGGGACGGTCTTGTTGACGAGGCCGATCTTGAGCGCTTCCGCCGCCGAGATCATCGCCCCGGTGAAGATGAGCTCCTTCGCCTTCGAGACCCCGACGAGCCGCGGCAGCCGCTGGGTGCCGCCGTACGCCGGCATGAGTCCGTAGTTGACCTCGGGAGCCCCCAGCTTGGCCGACTCGCCCGCGACCCGGAGGTCGCAGGCGAGCGCGAGCTCGAGGCCGCCGCCGAGCGCGAGGCCGTTGACCGCGGCAATCACCGGGACCGGGAGGCCCGCGATCTGACCGAAGAGCTCGTGGCCGCGGCGGACGACCGCCGGGGCGTTCGCGAGGTCCATCGTGGCCATCTCCTTGAGGTCGGCCCCGGCGCTGAAGTACTGGCCGTCGCCCGTGAGGATCACCGCCCGTACTTCCGCGTCCGCTCCGAGCGCCTCGACCTCGCGGCGGAGGTCGGCGAGGAGCGCGGTGCTCAGCGCGTTCACCGGCGGGTTCTTCATCACCAGGATCTCGACGCCGCCCCCTTCGCTCCGGCGTCCGACCTTCTCTCCCTCGGCCATCGACATCTCCCGTCGGGGAGAGGCGGATACCCCCTCTTAATGCGTCCCCCGCCCCGCCCTTTCTCGGGGCGGAACCGGCGCGACCTCACCCTCGTCGGATCCCCGACCGCTCCCCTCGGGTCTGTGAAGGTCCCGGCGGTGCGGAGGCGCTTGGACGTAAGTAGCCGGCCCTTCTCGCGCGCGCATGGTTTCGCGCCAGCTCCTGTCGCTCTCGCTCTACTCGCTCCTCGCGAGCAACCGCGGAGGCCTGTTCCTCGTCTTCCTGCCGCTGTACCTTGTCGAGGTGAAAGGGGCGACCCTCCCGATCGCGCTGACGATCCTCACCCTCGGCTGGCTGCCCGCGAGCCTGATCGGCCCCTGGGTCGGCCGCCTTTCCGACCGGTGGGGTCGCCGGCGACCGTTCCTCCTGGTCGGCGAGGCGGCCGCGCTCCCCGTCTTCCTCGCGATCACGTTCGCTCCGGGGTATCTCTTCGCCGGCGGGCTCTTCATCACCGCCGTCGTCCTCCTCGCGATCGGGGGACCGGCCTACACCGCGTACGTCGCGGACCTCACCCGAACCCAGGAACGCGGCGAAGGGTACGGGCTCCTCAACGCCACGTCGAACGCGGGTGGGGTCGCGGGGTTTCTGGTCGCCGGCGTCGTCACGCTCGCGTTCGGCCTCGAGGCGCTCTTCCCGTTCGTCGTCGCGATCATGGTCGGGACGCTCCTCGTGGTGGTCTTCCTCGTCCCCGACGTCCGCCTCGAGCGCCCCCGCGCGCGGAGCCGCCCGTTGAGCGAGCTCAAGCCCGTCGTGTCGTTCTCGCTCGTGGTGTCGGTCCGCTCGATCGGGAGCGGAGCGGTGGCGACGTTCTACGGTTTCCTCGCCGCAGGCCTCGGCGCGAACAGCTTCGAGGTGAGCCTGGTCGCCGTCGGAGGTCTGCTGACCGCCGCCGTCATTTCGCTCCCCCTCGGGCGGCTGGTCGACCGTTTCGGCGAGATCCGCGGGATCTGGTACGGGACGGTCCTGAGCCTCGCCGCGTATGGGATCTTCCTGGCCGCGACGACGTGGGAGGAGGTCGTTCCCGCCCAGGCGGTTCGCAGCGCGGGGATCTCTTGGCTCAACCCGGCGATGAGCGCTTGGGTCGCCCGGATAGCTCCGGCCGACCGCCGGGCGGAGTACCTGGGCGTCTTCGCCCTCGTCAACTCCTCGCTCTGGAGCCTCGGACCGCTCGTCGGCGCGGTCGCGATCGAGTTCGGCGGGTACCCCGGGCTCCTCGCGATGGCGATCGGGGTGACCGTGGTCTCGTTGGTCGCCCTTCAGCTCGTCTACGGCGGGCCGACCGTTCGGGGTCGCCTCCACCGACCGCCGGCGGCCGCGAACGGCCCGCCGTAGCCTCGCCGGCCAGGCGCCGATTCTTATAGGGCACGGTTGTCGCCCCGTCGTGCAGCGGCCGACGACGTTCGCCGACGCCCGGGCCTCTTTCGAGGACGCCGAGTTCGTCATCGTGGGGGTCCCGTTCGACCGCACGACATCGTTCCGGCCGGGCGCCCGCTTCGGTCCGGATTCGATCCGGACACACTCGTGGAACTTCGAGTCCTACGACCTCGAGACCGGCATCGACCTCTCGGACGCCCCGATCCACGACCTCGGAAACACCGAGGAGTTCGGCAGCGCGGCCGATATGGTCGGGGCGCTGCGCGAGGAGATCCGTCCGATCTACGCGGCGAAGAAGGTTCCGATCGTCCTCGGCGGGGACCACGCGTGCTCTCCGCCGGTCGTCGAGGCGTATCCGGACGGCGCGCCGAGCCTGGGGGTCCTCTACCTGGACGCGCACATGGACTTCCGCGCGAGCTACCTCGGCGACGCGCGCAGCCACGCCTGCTCCTCCCGCCGGATCCTCGAGAAGGTCGGCGCGCGCAACATCGTCGTCCTCGGGGTCCGGTCGGTGTCGCACGAGGAGGTCGACGACAACCGGTCGATCGGGATGTCCATCGTTACCGCCCACGAGATCGCGAAGGAGGGGATCTCGGCGTCCGTCCAGCGAGCGTTGAACATGCTGAAGACGGAGCGGATCTACATCTCGCTCGACATCGACGCGATCGACCCTGCCTACGCGGGGGGTACCGGCACCCCCGAGCCGTTCGGCCTCACCCCCCGCGACGTGAAGTATGTCATCGACCAAGCGGCCCCCCGGCTCGCGGGACTCGACATCATGGAAGTGAGCCCGCACTACGACAACGGCAACACGAGCGCGCTCGCGGCTCGCCTCGCGCGCGAGGCGATCGCCCGCATCCTTCAGGCCCGGAAGGGCCGCTAGGGTCCGATGGACGACCCCCCCGCCGCCGAGCGGCCGCTCTCTCGCGGCGCGGAAGCCACGATCCGTCGGGTCGACTGGTGGGGGTTCCCGGCCCTCCTCAAGGAGCGCGACCTCAAATCGTACCGTCCGAAGGCGCTCGACGAGCGGCTGAGGCGCGAGCGGACCCGTACCGAGGCGCGTCTCCTCGTCGACGCGCGTCGCCTCGGCGTGCGGACCCCGATCGTCTACGACATCGACCTCCCTCGCCACCGGTTGATTCTCGAGGAGCTGCCGGGACCGACGCTCCGCCAGCTCCTCGAGGACCCCGCGATCCCGGCTTCCTCCGTGGTCGCGGCCGTCCGCGGATTCGGCCTCGCGCTGGGACGACTGCACGCCGGGTCGATCGCCCACGGTGACCTCACGAGCTCGAACGTTCTGTTCCCGAACGGCCCCCTCCAGCCGCCCGCCTTCCTCGACCTGTCGATGGGCTCGCGCAACCCGGGCGTCGAGGAGCTCGGGATCGACCTCCATCTGGTCGAGGAGGACCTCCGTGCGCTTCACTCGAACGCCGACCAGCTCGTCCGATCGTTCCATGAGGGGTACGCCGAAGGGAATCCTCGCGGCGAGTCGGCCGTCCGAGCGCGGGCGAAGGCGATCCGCGGCCGCGTCCGCTACGCCTAGACGTGGAATCCCCCGGCTGGGCGCGTCCGTTCCTCGCGCGCGGTCGGCGCCCTCGCATCCTGCGCGGGGGCGTTCGCGGGCGAACGGGGCTGGCCCGAGGGGCCGGTTCCGGCCGACGCGTACGTGGCGCGATGCCCCGTCTCCGAGCCTTCGGACGACCACGAAGAACGGGGCGAATGCGCCGCAGACCGTCCTCGCCGACCGGCCACGCTCGGAGTCCCCGGTTTCGAAGGAGCCCCGGCGCACGTGCCCCGCGGTCTCTCCCGGGCGAGTCGGAACCGGAGCGTCGGCACGCGCCGACCGGCATTGGTCGGGCCCCCGGCCGTCCCCGTTCCGCTCGCGAGCCCGGGCGGACGCACCCATCGACCCCCTCGACCGAGAGGTCCGGGGGCCGGACGCCTTCCGAGCGCGCGGCCCGGTTCTACGCGGCGCGGTGGACCCGCTCGAGCCCCGCGACCAAGGCCCCCGGCAGTTCGTCGAGGACGTCCGTCGCGAGCAGCCCGAACCCCCGGCGTGCGGCCGCGCGCTGACCGGCCTCGCCGGTCCAGTACGTGCCGAGGCGGGCGGCGTGCAACGGGGAGAGTCCCTGGGCGAGCAGGCTCGCGACCACCCCGGCGAGCACGTCGCCCGCCCCGGCGACCGTCATCGCCGCGTGGTGGTGCGCATTCTCGAACGAGCTCTCCCCATCCGAGCCCAGGTCCGACGGCCCCTTGACGAGCAACGTGAGCCGGCGCTCCGACGCGATGCGGGCGACGTCGGCGCTCGTCCGCTCCTGCGGGCCGGTGGCGACGCCGCCGAGGACCCGCTCGAACTCGCCCGTGTTGGGCGTCGCGACGACGCCGGCCGACGCCGGCCGCTCGGCGATCTCCTGCGACGTGGGAAGCGCGGCGAGCGCGTCGGCGTCCACGACGAGCGGGACGGTTCCCACGAGCTCCCGCAGTAACGTGCGGAGCGCCTCGATCGTCTCGGGATGCGCCCCCGCCCCCATGCCGACCGCGAGCGCCCGGGGGGGTGCCGCGCGCACGAACTCGAGGATCTCGGGAACGTCGTTCGGGCGAAAGCGTCCGAGGCCGACCGCCCGGACGACGAGGTTCGGGCTGAACGATTGGACCGACTCGCTCGCGCCGTGGGGAGCGACGATCGTCGCCCGCTCCGCCCCCGAGCGCAGCGCCGCGAGGCCGGCGAGGGCCGGTGCGCCCGCGTACGGGCCCCCTCCCACCACGATCAGACGGCCCGTCCGGCCCCGGTCGGACGTGCCGCTCGGCACGCGGAAAAGGAGGAACTCGCCCGGACCGGTCCGCCGCCAAGCGTCGGGCGGGATCCCGATCTCCCGGACGGCGACCTGCCCCGCGTTCCCGCGCGCGATCTCCTCCTTCACGGTGGTGAACGTCACGGTCCACGACGGCCGCAGTCCCTCGGGGTCGGCGACGCCCGTCGGGAGGTCGACCGAGAGGACGGGGGCCCGGCTCGATCGGATCGCCTCGACGGCTTCCCGGACGGGAGACCGCATCCGGTCGGACTGGCCCGTGCCGAGGAGGGCGTCAACCACGAGCGGCATGGTCGCGAGCTCCTCCGGCCGCGGGACGCGGACGTGCACGGGACAGCGGTGTTCGATCCGGTCGAAGCATCGGCGCGCGGCGCGCGAGCGGATCTCCGAGGGAGGGTGAACGAGCCACACCTCGGGCGAGTACCCCCACTGCTGGAGGTAGAACGTGGCGCACGTCCCGTCCCCACCGTTGTTGCCCGAGCCGGCGACGACCGCGACCCGGGCCGGAGGCGGCGGAAGGTGGCGCACGACCTCCTCGGCGACGGCGCGACCGGCGCTCTCCATCAGGGCATCGATCGTGACGCCGAGCGCGACCGCGTTCTCCTCGATGACGGCCATCTCCACCGAGGAGAGCGCGCGGCGCGAGGCGGCCCACATCGGTACCGAGGCTACGCGGCGGAGGCGCCGGCGGGCGCCGGGGCCTCGGAGCCTCCGAAAACATTGACCGACGCCGGCAAAAGGCTGCGGCGGGCGAGGTACTGCGCCTGCGTCCGGCTGTAGCGGAAGAGGATATCGGCCTTCCCTTCCTGGAATCCCCAGGGCCGGAGGATGAGCAGGTCCCCCTCGCGGATCCACATCTTCTTCTTCATCTTCCCGGTGATCCGTCCCATCCGCGAGACGTTGTCCTCGCACATGACGCGGATCCGGGCCGCGCCGAGGAGCTGGTTCGCGATCCCGAAGACTTCCCCCCGGTTGCGCCGCGGCAACGGAAGCCGCCCGAGCTCCTCGCCGCCCTCCACGACCTCGACGCTCGCGACCTCTCGCTCGCCGGCCGGAGGGGTCGACGTCTCGGCGGGGGGGTCGGGAGTGTCGGGCACGGCCGGCCGAGCGGTGCCGACTATTTCAAGAGGGCGCCCGGCGGGGAAAGACGACGAGCGGGTTCTCCTCGAGGATACGGCGGGCGGCCTCCTCCGCGAGCGGGAGGGCCCGGAACGCGCGCAGGTTCGCCCCGAGGTCGCGAACGCCGGGGCCCGGCCAGTCGGTCCCGAAGAGCGTCTTCGCGGCGATCCGCGCAAGCTGGGGAAAGTACTCGAGGAGACGGTTCGGCGGTACACCCGAGAGTTCGAGCCAGACGTTCGGAAACCGCCGGGCGAGAAAGACGGCCGTCTCCATCCATATCGGCCGGCCCCCGTGAGCGAGGACGATCGTGAGGTCGGGGAAATCGAGGGCGACGTCCTCGACGTAGAGCGGGTCCGAGTACCGGTTGCGGGCCCGGGGGAAGACCGACGTGCCGGTATGGAAGATCACGGGGAGTCGCCGCCGCTCGGCCGCCGCGTAGAGCGCTCGCAGGGTCGAACGCGGGTCGTCCACGTACGCGTTCGGACGGAACAGCTGATGCGGAGGGTGGAGCTTGATCGCCCGGATCCCGAACTCGCTCACGAGCCGGTCGACCTCGCGTTCCGGGTCCGGGTGATCGGGACGGATCCCTCCGCACGCGATCAGGCGGTCGGGGTCGGCCCGGACGTACTCCCCGACGAACCGGTTCGTCGCCTCCGTGTACCCGATCACCTCGGGAGCCACGTAGTTCACGAGCACTGCACGTTCGACCCCGCACGTATCGAGGTACTCGAGGAACGCCGTCGGATCGCCGAGGAGGCGGGCGTTCGCGGGGTCGACGCCGGCGAGCAGTCCGAGCGCGTCCGGGCGCATCTCGGCGATCGGGTTGATGTGCACGTGGCAGTCCGTGACCCCCACGGTCGTCCCGTACGGAGGGGGATTATAAGGGGGGAGCTCCGCGACCGCTCGGGCCGAGGGCTTATGACCGAGCGATGCCCGTACAACGCTCGATGGCCACCCCCGCCTCCCCTCGGTCGATGCCGCGGCTCCTCAAGGCGACGTACCTCGCCGACCAGGAGGTTCTGCTCGACGAGACCCGCGCGACGGGTCTGTTCTACTTCCCCGGGCCGGTCGTCTTCACCCTCCTCTTCGGAGCGCTCACCTATCTGACGGCCGCCAAGATCCACGGCTGGTTCGGACAGATCGCGGCCTACTCGGACGCCCTCTCCCGACTCGGGACGGCCCCGCGCTACATCGAGTACCTCTTCGGTCTCCTCGCGCTGATCGGCCTCCTCTGGATCCTGGTCCGCTATCTCCGGTGGATCTCGACCGTCTACGCGGTCACGAGTCGCCGGGTGATCGTCCAACGCGGGATCCTCGGCCGCGAATTCGACGAGATCCCCATCCTCCAGGTCCGCGGGGTGGACGTCCACCAGACGGCCGGCCGGCGGCTCCTTGGCTACGGGACGGTCCGCGTCAGCTCGGAAGGCGGCCAGCACCTGGGCAACGAGGACTGGAAGGGCGTGCCGAAGCCGTTCACGTTCCAGAAGCGCATCGAGAACGCGACGGTCGACCTCCAGAGCGCCCGGGGTCCGGTCGTGTGGAACAACCCACCTCCCCGCTGACGGACGGGGCGTCCGAACGGGCGCCCGGTCCGCGCACCGTTAAATGCGCCGGGCCGAGTGCGTGAGCACTCCCCATGGCGGACGAGTTCGACGCGATCGTCGTCGGTGCCGGCCTCGCCGGCAGCTCTGCGGCGATCCGCCTCGCCCAGGGTGGGGCGAACGTCCTCCTCCTCGAACGCGGCGCGGAAGCGGGGGCGAAGAACCTCTCGGGGGGCGTCCTCTGGGGCCACGACCTCGACGCGATCGTCCCGGGGTGGTGGCACGATATGCCCGTCGAGCGGCACATCGTGCGCAAGCGCTTCGGCCTCATGACCCCCGAGCGTTCCCTCGCCTTCGACTACGAGGACGGGGGGTGGCGACGCGAGCCGTTCGTCGCCCACTCCGTCCTGCGCGCGCGCACGGACGCTTGGCTGGCCCGGAAGGCGGAGGAGGCGGGGGCGACCGTCGTCACCTCCGTACCGGTCGACCGGTTGAACTGGGAGGGGACGCGCGTGCGCGGCGTGGTCCAGGGCGGCGAGACCATGAAGGCGCCCGTCACGATCGTGGCGGACGGGACCAACTCCCGGGTCACCCTCGGCACCCCGATCCGGCCGAACCCACGCCTCTCGGGAACGGCGACCGAGCTCGGCGTCAAGGAGGTCTATCGGCTCGACGCGTCGGTCATCGAGGAACGGTTCCAGCTCGGCCCGGGCGAGGGACACGCCGAGGAGTGGGTCACCGGGATCTTCGCGCCCGGCGTCATGGCGGGGGGATTCCTCTACACGAACCGGGACACGATCTCGCTCGGGCTGATCATCAACCTCCGGTCGCTCTTCGGACGGAACACCTACTCGACGGAGATGATCGAACAGTTCAAGCTCCACCCGGCGATCGCGCGGACCCTGCGCGGAGCCGAGCTCGTCGAGTACGGGGCGAAGCTGATCAGCTCGGGGTGGGCCAGCCGTCCGGCGGCGTTCCACGGTGACGGTTGGATGGTCGCGGGGGACGCCGCCGGGTTCGTCTTCTCGAACGGGCTCGTGATCCAGGGAATGAACTACGCGGTCCGCACCGGCCTCGCCGCGGCCGAAACGGCGCTCGCCGCGAAGGCCGCGAACGATCCGTCCGCCGCGCGTCTTGCGGAGTACGACCGCCGCCTGGAGGCGAGCGGAGTGCTCCCCGACTTCCGCGACTTCGAGCGGATGGACGACGTGAAGTGGAATCCCCGGATCTACACGGCGTACCCGAAGTTCGCGACCGCGCTCTTCCACTCCATGATGTCGGAGACCGGCGGTCCGAAGCGTCCGCTCCGCCACCTCCTCCGGGAGGTGCAGAAGGAGTCCGGGATCTCCCTCTTCCGCCTCCTCAAGGACGGGTCGGACGTGGTCCGGAGCGTCTAGGGACGCCCCCTCGTCTAGATCCCGCGGACCCGTCGGACCTCGGCCGTGAGCGCCGGCACGATCTCGAAGAGGTCCCCCGCGATCCCGTAGTCGGCGACCTTGAAGATCGGGGCGGACGCGTCCGAGTTGATCGCGACGATCACGCGCGAGCTCACCATCCCGACGAGGTGCTGGATCGCGCCCGAGATCCCGACCGCGATGTAGAGCTGCGGGGAGACGGCACGCCCGGTCTGGCCGACCTGGAGCGACGCGGGCCGCCATCCGGCGTCGGTGACCGCCCGGGAGGCGCCGACCGCCGCCCCGAGCGAGGCGGCGAGCTCGTCGATCAGGCGGAAGTTCTCGGGCGCCCGGAGGCCGCGCCCTCCCGAGACGACGATCGCCGCGTCCGCGAGGCCCGGCCCCGACCCCGCCCCCGCGGTCTCGACCGCGGTGCGCTTCGGTCCGAAAAGGGCGGCGGGGATATCCGGGGCCCCGACCGCCTCGATCGCGAGCGCGACCGGCACCTCGGCCGGGGAAGGGAACGCGTGCGGCCGCAGCGCCACCGCGGCGCGGTCGCCCACGAGGCGTCGGGTCTCGGTGGCCCGGCCCCCGAAGACCGGCCGCCGCACCGTGAGCCCTTCGGCGTCTCCCGCGACCTCGGTCACCCCGCTCGCGGCGGCGGCGTTCCAGCGCGTCGCGAGACGGCCGAGGAGGTCTCGTCCGAACGTCGTGCCGGCGAGGACCACCCACTTCGCCCCGACCGCGTCCGCGGCGGCGGCCGCGGCGTGGGCGGTCGCCGCCGCGGGAGCGGCGTCGAACCGCGCGTCGTCGACGACCCGGACCCGTCCGACGCCGTAACGGGCGAACTCGGCGGCCGCCGCGCCGGTTCCGGCGCCCGCGAGGAAGCCGACGACCTCCCCGTCGCCCGCCGCGAGGCGGCGCGCGGTGCCGGCCGCCTCGAGCGAGGCGCCGGCGAGGCGGCCGCCGCTCGACTCGCCGACCACGAGGACCGTGGGCGTCACGGGAAGACCTTCGCCTCCTCGCGCAGTACCCGGACGAGCTTCGCCGCGGCCTCGGCCGGGGTCTTGTACTCGATCATCGCGGCGCCCGTCCGCGGCGGGGGAAGTTCGAACTTCTCGGCCACGCTCCGGGGCGCCGAGGAATCCTCGGGGGCGTACGGGACCTTCGCGATCGCCACCCGCCGGGACTTGAGGATCGCGGGGAGCTTCGCCGTGCGCGGGTCGTTCCACGCCTGCTGGAGGCCGATCACGCACGGGGTCGGGGCCTCCCAGAGCTCGAGGCCACCCTCGGTCGCCCGTCGGAACCGGAGCCGGCCGCTCGGCACGTCGAACCGAAGGTCGACCACGAACCCCACGTCCGGCACGCCAAGAAGTTCGCCGAGCACGGCCGCGACGAGACCGGCCTCGTCGTCGCCGGCCTGCTTCCCGCAGAGGACGAGGTCGTGCGGCATCGCGAAGATCGGCCGCGCGAGCGCCCTCCCGGTCGCGACCGGGTCCGGGGCCGGCCCGGGAGGGGCCTCGACCCAGGTCGCCTGGTCGCAGCCGAGCGCGATCGCGGCCCGCAGGACCTCCTCGGTGCGCGGCGCCGGCCCGAACGACACGGCGTGGACCTTCGAACCGGGGAGCGACTCCTTGAGGAGGAGCGCCTGCTCGACCGCCGACTCGTCGTACCCCGCGAGGACGAACTTCACCGCCTCGGGGTCGAGCGAAGTCCCGTCCGCCGAGACCCTCAGGCGCGTCTCACTCTCGGGGACCGGCTTGACGCAGACGACGATCTCCACGAAGCGCCCCCTTCAGTCGTACGACTTGAGGAGCTCGCGGGCGATCACGGTCCGCTGGATCTCGTTCGCGCCTTCGTAGATCTGGGTGAGCTTCGCGTCGCGCAGGAGCTTCTCGACGGGATAGTCCTTCATGTACCCGTACCCGCCGAACGTCTGGATCGCCTCGTCCGCAACGTGGAGCGCGGCGTCGGAGGCGAAGCACTTCGCGATCGACGACTCGAGCGTGCCGCGCGCGCCGCGGTCGATCGTCCACGCCGCGTGCCAGGTGAGCAGGCGGGCGGCGCGGATCGCCTGGGCCATGTTCGCGAGCTTGATCTGGATCGCCTGGTGCTCGGCGATCGGCTTGCCGAAGGTGTAGCGCTTGGTCGCGTAGCGCGCCGCGTGGTCGAGCGCCGCCTGGGCGATCCCCGTCGCGAGGGCCCCGATCGGCGTCCGGGTCTGGTCGAGGGTGCGCATCGCGAGCGCGAACCCCTCGCCTTCCCCACCGAGGCGCTGGGTCGCCGGGACCCGGACCTTCTCGAAGCGGATCGTGCCGGTCGAGGAGGCGCGGTGGCCCATCTTCTCTTCGTCCTTTCCCGGGAGCACGCCCTCGGTCGCGCGGGGGACGACGAACGCCGTGATCCCCCGGTGGCGGAGGCTCGGGTCGACGGTCGCGAAGACCGTGTAGAGCTCGGCGTGGGGGCCGTTCGTGATGAAGCACTTCTCCCCGTCGAGGACGTACGACTCTCCGTCCCGCCGGGCGACCGTCCGCAGCGCTCCGGCGTCGCTCCCACCGCTCGGCTCGGTCAGGCAGAACGCGGCGAACCGGTAGTCGGCGCAGAACGGCGTCAGGATCCGGGTCTTCTGCTCGGCCGTGCCTCCGAGGAGGATCGGCTCGAGCGCGAGGCAGTTCGCGATGATCGAGGTGGTCATGCCGCCACAGGCGTACGCGAGCTCCTCGACGATGAGGCACTGGGCGAAGACGCCGAGGCCGCTGCCCCCGTACTCGGTCGGGACGTTGAGGTTCATCAGCCCCAGCCCGTGCGCCTTGCGGTAGACCTCCTCGGGGAACCGTCCGGACCGGTCGCATTCGGCCGCGACCGGCGCCATCTCGCCGCGGGCGAACTTCCGGGCGAGGTCCCGCAGGCTTTCCTCCTCCGGGGTCAGGGAGAAATCGGGCATGTACCGGGGGTCGGCGTGCCACCGGCATCCGCTATATCACGCTTGGGTGCGTGCGGGTCCGTCGATGACGGTGCGTCGCGCTCGCGGGCGGGAGTTGAGGGTTCGCGCGTACGCCAGGCTCGACCGGGACCGCGCGCGACGTGTCGGCCTTCCCGAAGTGGTCCTCGCGGAAGGCAAGAGCCCCGAGCACCTCCTCGGGATCCTGCGGGCGCTCTCGGACGGCGGCCACGGCGCGCTCGTCTCTCGCCCTACCGCTGAGCAGCGGAGGGTCCTCGCGCGCGCGCGCGGGGCGGGCCTCCCGGTCCGCGAGCTCGCGGGGGGCCGCCTGGTTCGGCTTCGGGGCCCCCTCGGGTCGGCTCCCCTCGGCGGCACCGCAGCGATCGTTGCGGCCGGCACGAGCGACGTCGCGCTCGCCGAGGAGGCCCGCGCGGTGCTCGTCGAGCTCGGCGTCCGGGTGGTTCGGGCGTACGACGTGGGGGTCGCCGGACTGCACCGGCTCCTCCGCGCCCTCGACGAGCTCGAGCGCCACCGTCCCACGATCTACCTCGTCTTCGCGGGCCGGGAGGGCGCGCTGCCCACGGTCGTGAGCGGGCTCGTCCGGTCGCCGGTGGTCGGGGTGCCGACCTCGGTCGGCTACGGACGCGGCGGTTCCGGTGAGGCGGCGCTCCTCGCGATGCTGCAGTCGTGCGCCCCGATCGGGGTCGTGAACATCGATGCGGCGGTGCCGGCGGCCCTTTTCGCCGCGCACCATTTCGTCGGACGTCCCGCCCGGCGGACGCGGGGGCGTCCACGACGCGTTCGGTCGTGAGGTGGCCCTCCCGGGCCGCCCGTCGCCGGGCGTCCGAGGCGATGTACCGGAGGACTCCCGGTCTCTTCGAGGGACGTCCGTCCCGGTTCGCACGATGGATCGGCCCAAGGATCCGAAAGTTGGGCCCGGGGGCGCGGATCCTCGAGCTCGGCTGCGGCCCCGGCCGCGACGCGCGCTACCTCGCCGACGCCGGGTTCCGAGTGCACGCCGTCGACCATGCGGCTCCCGCGATCGCGAGGGCTCGGGCGATCGCGCCCGCACCGTCGAACCTCACGTTCGAGCTCGCGGAGGCGCGGGCCGCCCTCGAGCGGCGGCGGTCGGGATCGTTCGACGTCGTCTGCGCCCACGCGCTCTACATGATGCTGCCGGACCGGGAGCTGGCGCGGTTGCTCGCGGAGGTCCGTCGGGTGCTCCGCCCCGGGGGCCTCCACCTGTTCGCGGTCCGGGCGTCGACGGATCCGAGGACCCTCGTCAGCCGTGAGGTCGCGCCCGGCGTCTGGAGGGGAGGGCCCCACCGCACCCCGTTCCGCTACTTCCGGGCCCGCACCCTCGACACCCTGACCCGGGCGGGGTTCGTACGCGTCGCCCGTCACTACGAGAGGGGCGCCCGCCTCTGGTTCGTCTGCGACCGCAGGCCGTAAGGGTCGAGTCTGCGGTCCGCTAGAAGGCCTTTTGTGGGGACAGGCGCCTTCGCACCGGCGTGCCCCCCCGGCCGTTCCTCAGCGACCAGGAAGAGCGGGACGAGCGGGAAGACCGCAACCGTTTGCGCGCGCTCGATGCCCGCCTCGATGCCCTGCACCGGCAGCGCCAGCCGCTGATCGCGGAGATCCAACGGCTCGGCGCCGAACAGCGGGCGCTCTACGACCGTCGCCAGGTCCCCCAGGACCTGGTCGAGAAGCTGTACCGGGAGCACGGCGAGCTCGGCCGGAAGGCCGCCGAGCTCAAGGGGCAGCGCGACCGCGCCCGGACGAAGGTCGACGAGGCGCTGATCCACTTGCGCGAGCTGCGGCTCACGTTCGACCCGGGGGAACGGGTCCGCCCCGAGAATCTGAAGCGCGAGATCGCGCAGCTCGAACTCCTCCAGCAGACCCGCGCGGTGCCGATCGACGAGGAGAACGCCCTGATCGCCCGCCTCCGCCAGCGGGCGCAGGAACTCAAGGTCGCCGAGGCCCGAGCCGGCCTCGTCTCCGAGCACGAACGCCTGCGCCGGGAGGCCGAGGCCGCGGTCGCGGCCGCCCGGGCGGAGGTCGACGCGCTCGGAGCCGCGATGGCCGAGGCCCGGACGGCGCGCGACCGGCGGATGGACGAGATCCGCGAGACGCTCGAGGGCGCGGGAGCGCTCGTCGCCGAGATGCGTGCGAAGGGACGCGAGCGGGCCGAGCTCATGGCGCGGGTCGACGCGCTCGGCCGCGAGATCGCCGATCTCGAGCGGGAGGGCCGGCGCCTCGTCGGGGCCGCGAGGGCCCGGCGCGAGGAGAGCCGCAAGACGCTCCGCGAGTTCACGCGGCACCGCGGTCCGAACGCGGACCTCCTCGACACGGCCGCCGAGGCCCAGCTCGCCGAGCTGATGAAGCGCGGGAAGGTCACGCTCGGCGGCTCGTCGTGAGCCGGGGCCGGTCCTGGCCTAGTAGAACTCGTAGACGCTGACGACGAAGACGAGCGTCTGGCCGTCGACCTCGGGGTTGAAGTCCTGGGTGTACGTCCCTTCCGCGGGGTCCACGGCGGAGACGATGTACTTCGACTGGGAGCAGCCGCTCGGGGCGGTGCCTTGGCCCAGGACGAGACCCTGGTCGGAGAGCGCGAGTCGGTTCGTGACCGTGATCGTCGTCGTCGTGACGTTCGTCACCACGACGGGCCAGCCGGTACCGGGCACGGTCCAGCCGACCGATGGAAGGTTCTCGACGACCACCGCGGAGGCGTTCGCGGAGAGGATAAGGTCGTTCCACCCATACGTCGGGTCGACGAACTCGACCCCCGGGGTCGCGTTCGTGCCCGGGTAGCTCTTCGTGAAGTTCGCCGGCGGAACGTTCACCGTCACCGGCACGGTGGTCGTCAGCGGTCGGAGGACGAGGCACGCCGGGTTCCCCGGCCCGTAGCCGAGGTCCGGCGGCACGGGGACGGTCTGGCTCGTGTTGACCGGCAGGCCGAGGAGCCCCTGCCAGAACCCCGGGACGACGCTCGAGAACGTGAGACCGCCGACCGCATATCCGCCCGGGGGCGCGGACGGCCCGACGTGTACGGGGAGCGGGGAGTACGCGGCGGCGCTCCCGCGGTAGGAGAACTCGAGCGACTTGGGCCACGTCAGGTTGTTCGTCGCGACCGAGTAGATCGAGGTGTCGAAGACCCGGCCCGCCTGGGGTCCGCTCCCGAAGTAGCCGATGTAGTTCACGGTGACGTTGTCCCCGACCTGCACGACGCGGATGGGGGCCGTGGGCCGCACGTTGTTGTGCTCGTAGAGGAGCACGGTACCCACGCCCGCGGCGACCAGCACCACGACGACCAGGACGATGGGGAGAAGGAGGGACGGCCGGTTCGGGTTCGCCATGGGTCTTACCGTGCGGTCGGGTTGGGGGTCAGCGTGTCGCTGGTCTCGTCACGAGTTCGGAGAGACAGGTGTTCCTCATTCCCCCGAGCCCCGAGCCGGGGGGCGATATAAATCCTCGTCCGGGCAAGGGGTCGGTCAGGCCCGGCGAAGCTTCCCGACGATCGGCTCCTCGAGGACGCCCTCCTCTTCGAGCCGATTGAGGATTGCCTCGGCACGGACCGCCGCGATTCCCCGGGCCCCGACCCGGGCGAGGAGCTCTTTGAGGTCGGCGTAGCCGTCGACCGCGACGTCGGCGATCTCGTCGAGCAGGTCGAGGAAGACCGCCTCCTCGTCGCGCTCGGCGGCGGTAGGCGCGGGGGGCGGAGCTCGAGGAGGTGGGGTGCGCGTGACGGTCACGGTCGGCGGAAGGGGTTCCGGCGCGGCGATCGGCCCGGAGTCGCCGGCGACCCGACGGATCGCCGTGCGCAGCTCGTCGCGGAAGCCGGGCCGGTCGACGTTCGGGTAGCGGCGAAGGGCGATGCGCGCCGCCCGGGCCCAGACCCGCGGCACGCCTTCGGCGGCGAGCGTCTCGTCGGAGAGGTCGGGCTCGGCGGCGAGGCGGTCGACGAGGTCGAGCCGGTCGAGGGTCTGGCGGACGACGTCGGCGAGGACCCCTCGTTCGTCCGTTTCGCCGACGAAACGGACCGCCTCCGCCCGCACGGAGACGTACCCGACCCCGTCCCGGCCCCGGTAGAGGTGGACCTTGCCGACCACGACCGCGGGTCGCGGGGCGGTCGAGGAGCGAAGGGCGGCCATCGCCCGGGGCTGGAACGACCCTGCGGTGACGGCCACCGCGCCCGTCGGGTCGTTCAGGCGCGCGCGCCAGAACGGCTGCGAAGCGTCCCGACCGATCGGCTCGGCCGGCGAAAGCGTGCCCGCGACGAGGACGCGGTTCATCCGCGCACCGAACGGGCTCACAAGATACGACGCCGCGCGCTCTCCTTCGCCTGGCTCCTCCTCGAGCGAGCCCTCGAGCTCGCGGGTCGTCACGCGCCAGGCCAGTTCGCGCAACGCCACTATCGGTTCCCCCCGAGGCGGGCGGAGAGCTCGTCGGCCGTGGAGGAAAGGTCGAGCTCGACCGTCTCGATCGACTCGGGGGTGATGGTAACGCCGAAGTCGTCCTTCGTGCCGAGGCCGCGGACGCGCAGGCGGCGGCCGAACAGGTGCTCGAAGATCCGCTCCTCGAGGAGCGTCGGGTCGGGTTGCTCGCGCAGACGGCGCTGCGCCTCTTCGAGCGTCATCCCCGAAAGTCGTTCGGTGTCGGCGCGCCCGGCGTTCACGGTCAGGGCGCCCGTCCCGTCGTCGAGGACGATCCGGGCCCTCAGGTCGGCCTGGCCGTCCACGGTGCCGTGGACCCGGCAGAGGCCGTTCTTGACCGACCGGTGGCACGTCGGGCACCGGTAGACAAGCCCGCTCGGGGGCAGTAGTCCCACGACAATCCCCTCGACCGCCACCGCCTCGCCCCCGCCTTCGTCTTCCACGCGGGCGATCGTGCGGGGGGCCGACGCGAGGAAGGTGGCGGGCTCGGGAAGGTCCCGGCCGTCGACGCGGAGGACCGTCGACCGTTCGTCGAGGACGAGCTGGGGCCGGTTGCGGAAGGTCCGTACGTACGCCCCGAGGATGTCGACGGCCTCTCCCGGCCGCAGTCCGAAGTCGCTCCACGCGGAGAGCGCGATCGCACCGGTCCGGTCGGCCACGAGCCCGTCGTGGACGACGCGGCGTTCCTCCCCGACGGTGACCGACCGAGGCGCGACCCGGACGACGCGCACCTCGACCCGGAACCCTTCGTCGGGCGGGGCGAGCTCCCGAACGGACCTCCGGGGCAGGTCCTCCGCTGCGATCCGCGGCAGTTCGGCCGGGCTCGCCGGGCCGACCCGGGTCCGCCAGGTGAACGATACCTCGGGCTTGCCGCGGAACTCTCGGACCTCGGCGCCGACCGCCCTCAATACGGTGCCTCTCTCGATACCCTCCTTGGGCGGGTCCCACCAGGTGAACCGGACCGTGGCGCTGCCGTCGCTCAGGAGGCCCGAGAGGAGGGGCCGGCGGCTCCCGTCGGACTGGCGGGTGATCTCCCGTCGTTCGAACGAGACGACGCGGGCGACCAGCTCGACCGGAGAGGTCTCGGCACGGAGGTCGCGCAGTCGCACCTCGGGAGGGGCCGTGGAAGGTTCGGCGGGAGCCATCGCGCGCGGGACCGAGCGCGAGGAACGGCGGGTACCGATAAAGCTGCCGCGGCCCCCGCGGGCGATGAACGGCGGGCCGGCCCCGCGCGCCCCGGCCCCGAGGCCGTGCGGCGGCAAGCCTTTTGCCCCGCGCACGATGCCCGAGCGACTTGGCGCTCAGGTTCAACCAAAAGGTCGACCGGATCCTCGCCGCCCGGAACTCCCTCGTCTGCGTCGGGCTCGACCCCGACCCCGCGATGATGCCGAAGGCGCTCAAGCGGCTCGCGCCGCGAGCCCAGCTCGAGCGGTTCCTCGGCGGGGTCCTCCAGGCGACGTACCCGCACGCCGCTGCGTACAAGATGCAGCTCGGCGCTTACCTCCAGTACGGCCCGAAGGGGATCGAGGTCCTCGCGTCGCTGCCGAAGAAGATCGGGCCGACCCGCCTACGAATCCTCGACCTCAAGGCGAACGACATCCCGAACGTGATGCGCATGCACCGCGACGGGGCGTTCCGGGCGCTGGGGTTCGACGCGGTGACGCTCACTCCCTGGCTCGGCTGGGAAACGCTCCAGCCGTTCCTGGACGACAGCGCGCACGGTGCGTTCGTGGTCGCCCACTCGTCGAACCCGGGCGCGCTCGACTTCCAGGAGATCCCCACGCCCCGCGGGCCGCTCTGGCTTGCGGTCGTGGGCGAGGTCCGACGGCTCGCCCACGCGCACGGGAACCTCGGGGTGGTCATCGGGGCGACGTTCTCGGACGCGTTCCGCCACGCGCGCGCCGCGCTCGGCAACGGGATCCCGATCCTCGTCCCCGGCGTCGGGGCCCAGGGAGGCTCGCTCTCGACCGCCGTGCGGGAAGGCGTCGATGCGCGGGGTCGCGCGCTGGTCGTCAACGCCTCGCGCAGCATCCTCTACGCCTCCTCGGGTGCCGACTGGAAGCGCGCGGCCGGCGCGGAGGCCGAGCGCCTCAAGGTCCAGATCAACCAGTTGCGCGCAGGTCTTCGTAAAGAGTGAGGAGCTCGCGCGCGACGGTTGCGAGCCCGTAGCGGGCCTCCGCCCGTCGCCGCCCGGCCGCACCCATCGTCCGCGCGAGTTCGGGCTGGTCGAGGAGGCGGCGGACCTTTTCAGCGAGGTCCGGCGCGAGGAGCGGTTCGGTGAGCAGCCCCTCCGTGCCGGGCTCGATGACCTCGCGCACCCCGGGCATGTCGGCGATCACGACCGGCAGACCGGCCGCCATCGCTTCGGCGACGACGAGGCCGAACCCCTCGAGCCGGTTCTGGCTCGGGAAGACGAAGACGTCGGCGAGCGCGAGGTACCGGGGGAGCTCGTCGTCGGAGACCGCGGGACAGAAGCGAACGCGGCCCTCGACGCCGAGGCGGCGCGCGTGGCCGATGAGGCTCGGCAGCCGCGGACCGGCCCCGACGACGAGCAGCACGACATCCTTCGGGAGGAGCGAGAGCGCCTCGAGGATCACGTCGACGCCCTTGTGGGGAACGAGTCGCCCGGTGAAGCCGAGCACCCGCTTCCCCTCGAGCCTCAGGTCGCCACGGAGCGCGCTCGCGTCGAGCCCGGGACGGAAGCGGGCCAGGTCGACCACCGACGGGATGACCGAGAGGGTGCGCCCGCGCAGCACGGCGGACGTGTCCCCGTAACTGCGGGTGTGCACGACGATCCGGTCGACGCGGCGCAGGGTCGGCGGCAGGAACGCCCGCTGGTAGAGGGCGGCGAGCGCCCGGCCGCCGAGTCCTCCGAGGAAGAGGTCGCAGTGGTAGGTGAGGCAGATCGGGACCCGCGTCGCCGCGAGCGCACGGGTGGCGAAGTACGACGTGAGCGGCGGAGGATAGTGGAGGTGGACGATGTCCGCCGGGAGGGACCGAAGGAGTCGGCCCGTGCCGACATCGATCGGAGTGTTGAGCGCGATCCCGAGCGTCCTCGACCGCCGGATCCGGTACCCCTCGAACGACTCCTCCGCGGGAAGGTGCCGGTCGTAGCGGGACGTCACGACGGTGACGTCGTGGCCCTCGCGGGTGAATTCACCGGCCAGCCCTCGGACGTGCGACTCCACCCCGCCGGCGTGAGGGTGGAAGAACGGGGAGACCTGGACGATCCGCACGGTCGAGGACTATCGTCCCTCGGGTTTCAGCTCATCGGCGGACGGCACGGTCGGGTCCGAGGGGTCACGCCGCGGTCGGGGGATGCCGTCGCGCGCCCGAGTCGAGCGGCTCCGACTCCCGGCCTTGGAGCAGCTGCTCGGCGGGCAGGGTCGCCACGTCGAGGCCGCGCATCGCCTCGCCGAGACCGGTCGAGACTCGCGCGAGCACGTCGGGGTCGTCGTAATGCAACGAGGCCTCGACGATCGCCCGGGCGACCTTCATCGGATGCTGCGACTTGAAGATCCCGCTGCCGACGAACACGCCGTCGACCCCGAGCTCCCGACAGAGCGCCGCGTCGGCCGGTGTCGCGATCCCGCCCGCCGCGAAATTGACGACGGGCAGGCGCTTCAGCTCGCGGACCTCGAGGACGGTCGCCTCGGAGACCCGCTCCTTCTTCGCCCACGCGGCGACGTCCTTCTTGCTCAGACCGAGGACCTCGCGGATGTCGTAGTTCATCTGGCGGATGTGCCGCACCGCCTCGACGACGTTGCCGGTGCCCGCCTCGCCCTTCGTCCGGATCATCGCGGCCCCTTCGTCGATCCGCCGCAACGCCTCGCCGAGGTTGCGGGCGCCGCAGACGAATGGGACCTTGAACGGCTTCTTGTCGACGTGCTGGAACGGGTCGGCCGGCGTCAGCACCTCGGACTCGTCGATCATGTCGACCGCGAGGGCCTGAAGGATCTGCGCTTCGGCGGTGTGGCCGATGCGGCACTTCGCCATCACCGGTATCGAGACCCGCTCCCGGATCTCGCGAATCTTCTGGGGGTCGGCCATCCGGGCCACGCCGCCCATCGCCCGGATATCGGAAGGGACGCGCTCGAGCGCCATCACGGCGACAGCGCCGGCCTCCTCCGCGATCCCGGCCTGGTCGGCGTTCGTGACGTCCATGATCACGCCCCCCTGCTGCATGCGGGCGAACCCGCGCTTCACGAGCTCGGTCCCGAACCGGAGCTTTCCCATCAGGTCGGCCATTGAGAAGTCCAAACCGGAAAATCGCGGAGGTCTATAAGACGGTGGGCCCGCGTCCGCGCCCGCCTCAAACCTTAATTCCCGGCGGGTCGTCCGAGGTCCCGCAGGGGGAGCTGGGCACCGGCTGAGAGGACGGGACAGCGTCCCGTCGACCCCACGAACCTGCACGGGATAATGCCCGCGAAGGGATTGCGATGCCGCCCTTGAGAGGACTCTCGACCGGTCGCGGTCGAGGATGACCGGACCCCCCGTCGCTCCGGCTCCGCCACGACGCCTGCGAGCGCCCGGGAGGCTCGGCCGCGTGGTGACCACCACGGCCGTGGCGGTCGTTGTCGTCCTGGCCGGCGTCGGCATTGCGCTCTACGTGAACTCGGTGCTCGGCGAACCCACGCTCGTCGTCTACACCTACCCCAGTCTTTTCGGGGGCGCCGGGACGCCGGCGTTCGAGAGCGTCTTCGCGCCGTTCGAGAGCGCCCACCACGTGCGCATCGACGTGGAGTACCCGAGCGGAACGCTGGTGAACACGCTCCTCCAGCAGGCGAACGCCCCCGCGGCGGACCTCGTGATCGGGCTCGACGAGATCACCGCCCCCCAGGCGGAGGCCCACCATCTCCTCGTCCCGTACGCCCCTCCCGAGCTCGCCAACGTGTCGCCGGCGCTCGCGAGCGAGCTGAGCCCCGCCTTCGGAGCGGTCCCGTACGAGTGGGGATACTTGGCGATCGACTACAACGCGTCGTTCTACGCGGCGACCCGGGGCGCGGTCGCCACCGCGAGCTTCCCCGAGCTGGCGACGAACGCCAGCTGGGCGGCCCAGTTCCTTTACGAGGACCCGACCACGGACATCACGGGCGAGGAGTTCCTCGTCTGGGAAGTGGAATACTACCTCCAGGTCCTCCACGAGAACTGGACGTCGTTCTGGACGAGCATGCTCCCACACCTCGCCTACAAGCCGGCGCCCGATTGGGGCACCGCGTTCGGCCAGTTCTCGACACCCCCGGGGAACCCCCGGATGGTCGTGAGCTACTCGACCGACCCCGCCTACGCCGCCTTCTACGGGCAGGCCGGTCAGTTCAACTCGACCGTGAGCTGGTGGAACGGCACCGCGTACGGCTGGCGGACGGTCTACGGGATCGGGATCGTGGCCGGCTCCCGCCACCTGACCCTCGACCAGGAGTTCGAGCAGTGGTTCCTGAGCGGGGCCGTCCAGGCCCAGATCCCGACGAACGAGTGGGAATACCCCGCGAACGCGACGATCCCTCTGCCGGCCGTCTTCGGCGCCGCGGTGCCGCCGTCCACGATCGTTCCGCTGAACGCCCTAACGACGCCGGACGCGGTCGCCGGTTCCCTTCCGGGTTGGGTCGCGACGTACGAGCAGCTCGCGAACCAGCTCCTGCCGCCATGAGGATCTCCGGGCGCGACATGCTCGCGCTCTCGCCGGCGCTCGCGTTCGTCGTCCTGTTCGCCCTCGTGCCGGCGGTCGTCCTGTTCGCGAGCACCGCCGCGGCGGCCGGGGGTCTCGGCGGGATCGTCGCCATCGTTTCGAGCCCCCTCAACGTCGCGTCGATCGAGAACTCCCTCGAGCAGGGGGGCCTGTCGGCGCTGCTCGCGGTCGCGCTCGGGTACCCCGCCGGGGTCTTCTTCGGCCGATACGCCTTTCCCGGGCGGGACATCCTGCGCTCGCTGCTCCTGGTCCCGTTCCTCCTCCCGAGCCTGATCGTCGTCTTCGGCGTCCTCGACCTGTTCGGCGCGGACGGGGTGCTCTCGTCGGCCGTGCCGTGGTTCGGGACGTTCGGTTCCGGCCTTCCCGCGATCGTCGTCGCGAACCTCGCCTTCAACGTCCCGATCGTCGTCCTCTTCACCTCGACCGGTGGCGAGAGCGCTCCGCGCGACCTCGAGGAGACAGTCGCCTCGCTCGGCGGTTCGCCGGGGCGCGCGTACGTCGACGTATGGGCGGCCCCGACCTGGGTCGGCGCGGCCGCGGGAGGGCTGCTCACGTTCCTGTTCTCGTCGCTGTCGTTCGCGCCGCCCCTGCTCCTGTGCGGTCCCCGATGCTACACGGTCGAGGCCCGGATCTGGTCGCTCGCGTCCCTCACGCTCGAGCCGACCGCCGCCGGCGCGCTCGCGCTCGCGATGGTCGGGCTTTTCCTCCTTCCGACGGTCGCCTACCTCGCGCTGCTCGGGCGCCTTCGCGGCGCCTCGGGCCGGGCCCGGCCGCGCCGGCGCTCCGTCCCCGGGCGGTCGGTCGTCGGCGTCGCCCTCGCGGCCGAGACCGCGCTCGTCCTCGGGAGCGTCGTGGTCCTCCTCGCGGCCGTCCTCGACCGCACGCTCGCGCCGATCGGGAGCCGGGGACCCGCGAGCGCCTGGGTCGCCCTCTTCTCGGACGCGACGACGGCGCGCCTCGGGGTCAGTGCGGTCGGGCTGGTCGCGAACACGCTCCTCTTCGCCACGGGGGCCGCGGTCGTCGCCCTCCTCCTCGGGATCGTGCTCGGGTACGCGGTCCAGGGGCGTCCCGCGCGGGCGGGCGCGCTCGGCCTCGTGCTGTTCGTCCCCCTTCTGCTCTCGCCGGTCGTGCTCGCGGTCGCGCTCGCCGAGTTCTGGCGGCCCTTGCTCGGAGGGGCGCCGAACGTGTGGATCCTGGTGATCGTCAGCCAGTCGATCCTCGCGCTCCCGTTCGCGCTCCAGAGCATCGAGATCCCGCTCACCGGTCTCTCTCCGTCGGTCCGCGAGGGAGCCGAAGCGCTCGGTGCGTCCCGATGGGTCGCGTTCGTCGACGCGGACCTTCCCCGGGTGCGCGACGGCCTCGCCACCGCCGGCCTCTTCGCGTTCGCGCTCGGCCTCGGGGAATTCACCGCCACCAACTTCCTCGTCACGGCCCGGCTGACCACGCTCCCGGTCGCGCTCTACGAGCTCGCCGATAGCCGCCTCTTCGCGGTCGCCGACGCGGCGGCGGGGCTCTTGTTGCTCCTCAGCCTCGCGGTCTTCCTCGCGATCGCCGTCGGAGGCCGACGTGTCGAGCTCTGAGCCGCTTCTCCAGGTGACGGGGCTTTCGTCGTCGTGGGACGGTCGGCCGGTCCTGCGCGACATCTCGCTGACCGTGGCGGACGGGGAGTTCTTCGTCCTGCTCGGTCCGAACGGGAGCGGAAAGACCACGCTCCTGCGCGCCGTCCTCGGACTCGAACCCCCGGACCGCGGCCGGGTCGTCCTCGGCGGCGTCGATGTGAGCGCGTGGCCCGTCCACCGACGGGGTATCGGTCTGATGTTCCAGGACCCGGCCCTCTTCCCCCACCGAACCGTCTACGAGAACATCGCCTACGCTCCGCTGCTGCACCGGCGACCGCGGCCCGAGGTCGACCGAGAGGTCGACGAGCTCGTGAGCTTGCTGCGGCTCGGTGGGTTCGAGGACCGGCGGCCGGACCAGCTTTCGGGGGGAGAGCGTCAGCGCGTGGCGCTCGCGCGGACGCTGGCGGCCCGGCCTCGCCTCGTCCTGCTCGACGAGCCGTTCGCCTCGATCGACGTCGAGCTCAAGGCGGAGCTCCGCGCGGAGTTCCGGCGCGTTCTCGGCACGCGGGGCATCGCGGCGATCCACGTGACGCACGACCGGGAGGAGGGATTGTTCCTCGGCGACCGCGTGGGCCTCCTCTTCGACGGCCGCCTCGAGCGCGTCGGGCGCCCGTCCGAGGTCTACGCGGGCCCCGGCTCGGAGCGGGCGGCGCGATTCCTCGGCTACAACGTCCTGACCGGGCCCCGCGGGCTCGAGGCCGTGCACGCGGCCGACCTCCGCTGGGAAGCGGTGGGCACCGGGGGACTCGCCGCGACCGTCGTCACCGCAGGGTCCGTCGGCCGGGAGGAGCTCGTGGTCGTGCGGACGGACGCTGGCGACCGCGCCGAGCTTCGCCGTCGCGCCGGGTCGGCGCCGTTGAGCGCCGGGGACCGGGGCGGCGTTCGATGGGACCGGTCGATCCCCCTCGACGGGTGAAGGTCGGCGCTCGGAAGGCCAAGCGACCGAGTCGGCGCCCGAGGGGCTCGAGCGCGGCGGGGGCAAGAGCCCAAAAACCCTTGACGCTCTCTTCGAGCATGACCGTCCCTGATCCGCTCGGCCTCGCCGAATCCCGGATGCTCGGAAACGAGACCGTGACCGTGTACCGGGTCGAGCGACTGGCCGGGGTCGACCCCACCCGCTTCGCGCGACGGCCGCGCACGGTCCGGGTCCTCCTGGAGAACATCGCCCGGCACTTCGACCCCCGGCAGACGCGTCGCGAGGACGTGGTCGCGCTCGCGAACGGCGATCGGATCGACCCGCACGCCGAGCTCGCGTACTACCCCGAGCGGGTCCTGCTGCAGGATTTCACCGGGATCCCCGTCGTGGTCGACCTTTCGACCTTGAGGGACGCGGCGCACGCCCGCGGGATCGACCCCGCCCGGATCAATCCCGTCGTCCCGGTCGACCTCGTGATCGACCATTCGGTCCAGGTCGACAGCTTCGGCTCGGTCCGCTCGCTTCCCCTCAATCTCGACCGGGAGTACGAGCGCAACGCCGAGCGCTACCGCTTCCTTCGGTGGGCCAAGGGCGCCTACCGCGGCGTGCGGATCGTGCCGCCGGGCAACGGGATCTGCCACCAAGTGAATCTCGAGTACCTCTCGGCGGTCGTCGTCACCCGGGGGACCGACAGCGGGGCGGTCGCGTTCCCGGACACCCTCATCGGAACCGATTCCCACACCACGATGGTCAACGGGGTCTCGGTGCTCGGATGGGGCGTCGGCGGCATCGAAGCGGAAGCGGTCATGCTCGGCGAGCCGTACTTCCTCGCGCCGCCCGTCGTGGTCGGTGTGGAGCTCACGGGCGCGTTGCCCGAAGGGGCGACGGCCACCGACCTCGTGCTCACCGTCACCCGGCGCCTGCGGGCGAAGGGGGTCGTCGACAAGTTCGTCGAGTTCTTCGGCCCGGGAGTTGCGGCCCTATCGGTGCCGGACCGCGCGACGGTCTCGAACATGTGCCCCGAGTACGGGGCCACGGCCGCGCTCTTCCCGATCGACTCGGCGACGATCGCCTACCTTCGGGGCACGGGCCGAGCCGAGGCGGTGGCGGCGAGAGTGGAGGCGTACGCTCGGGCTCAGGGGCTCTGGGGCTCCCCCGTGCCGGGGACGATCGACTACGACGACCTGCTTTCGATCGACCTCGGGACGGTCGTTCCGAGCGTTTCGGGGCCGAGGAATCCCGAGGAGGCGGTCGCGCTCTCGCAGGTCCCCGACTCGTTCCGCGCCGCGCTATCGTCCTACCGGAGCGCCCATCCCCGTCCTTCGAACAGCGTCGCCTCCCGCCCGTATCCCTCGGACGATCCGCTGCGACCGTTCGACGGCGAACGGGACCGGCCGACCGAGGGGGGGTCGGTCCCCTCCGGCCCCGTCGAGGACGGCGCGGTGGTGATCGCCGCGATCACGAGCTGCACGAACACGTCGAACCCGTCGGTCATGGTCGGCGCCGGGCTGATCGCGAAGCGCGCGGTCGAGCTCGGATTGCGCGTGCCGTCGTACGTGAAGACCTCGCTCGCCCCCGGTTCGAAGGTCGTCACCTCCTACCTCGATCGCGCCGGCCTGCGGCCGTACCTCGACCGCCTCGGGTTCGAGGTCGTAGGGTACGGCTGCACGACGTGCATCGGCAACTCGGGCCCGCTGCCGACCGCCGTTGACCGCCAGGTCCGCGAGAACGACCTGTTCGTCGCGGCGGTGCTGAGCGGCAACCGCAACTTCGAGGCCCGGATCCACAACCTCGTGCGGGCGAACTACCTCGCCTCGCCGATGCTGGTGGTCGCGTACGCGCTCGCGGGTCGCATGGACCTCGATCTCTCCCGGGAGCCCCTCGGTCGGCGCCCCGACGGGACCGCGGTGATGCTGAAGGAGCTCTGGCCGTCCGCCGAGGAGATCCGGCGGATTGTCGAGGCGAACCTCGACGCCGCGATGTACCGGGAGCAGTACCGGTCGATCGAGGTCGGCGACGCGCACTGGGAGTCGCTGAGCGTCCCGTCGGGCGAGCGGTATCCCTGGGCGCACGACTCGACGTACCTCGCCGGGGCGCCGTACCTCTCCCTTCCCCCTCCCTGGCTCCCGCAGGGGGGCCGGCTCGTCGCGAGGGCCCGGGCGCTCGCCGTCCTCGGCGACCAGGTCTCGACCGACCACATCTCGCCGGCCGGCGAGATCGCCGAGGAGTCTCCCGCCGGCGCCTACCTGCGGGCGCGCGCGGTGCCCCGCTCGGAGTTCAACACCTACGGTTCGCGCCGCGGCCACCACGAGGTCATGATCCGCGGCACGTTCGCCAACGTGCGGCTTCGCAACCGGCTCGTGGCGCCGAAGGAAGGCGGACTGACCCTCCACCTCCCGTCGCTCGAGCCGATGACGATCTTCGACGCCGCGCAGAAGTACCGGTCGGAGGGGGTACCGCTCCTCGTCCTCGCGGGGAAGAGCTACGGCCAGGGCAGCTCCCGCGACTGGGCGGCGAAGGGACCCCGCCTGCTCGGGGTCGGCGCGGTCATCGCCGAGGGTTTCGAGCGGATCCACCGGAGCAATCTCGTCGAGATGGGGGTCCTCCCGCTCACCTTCCGCCCGGGCGAGAACGCGATCTCTCTCGGCCTCACCGGCCGGGAAGCGTTCGACCTCACGATCCCGTCGGGGGCCGACCTCGCCCCCGGCGGGACGATCGACGTGGGGGCGACCGGGGAGGACGGAGCGACGAAACGGTTCTCGGTGACGTGCCGGATCCAATCGGCGACCGAGCTCGACTACTACCGCGCCGGCGGCGTGCTCCCGTACGTGATGGCGCACCGGTTCGCGACCTGAGCCGACCTCCCCGCCCGCAACGCGCCCTACGTCCCGGGACGAGCGAGGAGTTCCAGACCGCGAGCGCGTCGACCCGGTGGTATCGGACGGTCCGGTCGCCGACCGCTTTGCGCGCCTCCGCGACCGCCCGGGCGAGGACGTCGGGCGGGATCCCAACGACGTGGCGGCTCGCTCCCTTCGCGAGCAGGTCGAGGCGGTGGGAGAGCGGCTGGGTCACGTCCGCCTCCCCAACAACGAGGAGCTCGTCCGGGGGCTCCTCCTCGAGGAGCCGACGCTCCCGGTGGCCCGGACCGAGGCCTCGACCCGGGCGGGGGTAGCCCTCTCGGGCGAGCCGGTCGTAGACGATGCGGCGGGGGTCGAGCGCCGAGCCCTCGATGGGGTCGCGGCGCCCGTCCGTGGGCCGCAGGAGAGCGAACGCACCGAGGCGGCCGACCCGTACGGCTTCCTCGAGCGCCCGACGAGGGTCGTCCAGGAGGTGGAGCACGTGGACGAAGAGAACGGCGTCAAAGCTGCGCGAAGGGAACGGAAGCCGGGAGGCGACGGCGCGGACGAGGCGGTCGAGTCCCCTCGACCGGGCCCGGGCGAGCATCCCCCGGGAAACGTCCGCGCCGACGAGCTCGAATCCCCGCGCGGCGAACGCGAGCGAGATCCGCCCCGTCCCGACCCCGACCTCGAGGAGCCGGCGCGCGCCGCGGGCGCGCAGCACCGTTGCAACCGCATCGATCGTGGCGCGGTCCGCCGGCTCCCGGGTCGCGTCGTACGCGGTTGCGACGAGGTCGAACGCTTTGGCGAGGTCGCGCGTGCTCATCGACGGCCGCACGAGCGGGACGGAGTATTTCGCCCCGACGCACGACGGCCCGGGCCCTAGGTCGTTCCTCGGCCCTCGCGACGTTTTTCTGCTCGGAGGTCCTGGGGGTCGCGACGTGGTCGTCGCTCCGGAAGGTGGTTGAGGGTCCGGGCCCGTACGGGCGGCCCCTCGGTCGATTCGTTCTCGGGGAGAGGCAGGTCGAGGCAGAACGTGATCCGGCTGTGCATCAATACCCAGACGCCCCCGATCCACGCGCTCCCCGGCGCCTCTCGGCGACGGGGGGCCCGCTGGAAGAGGGGGATCGACTACGAGCTCAACGTCGGCGGAGTGATTCCGATGGTTCGCGCTCTGCTCAAGGAGGCGTCGGGCTCGTGGGTGACCCCGAAGAGCCGGTGGGTCGCGCTCGGCGACCCCGACCTCCCGCCTGAGGTCGAGACGGACGACGGCTACACGCTCGAGACCCTGACGTTGGCGACCGAGACCCGCGCGGCGTACTCCCGCTTCAAGGAGTCGATCTGGCGGTCGTTCCACACTCCGCTCGAGTACCGGTTCCCGGTCGCCGACTACACCGCATTCATCGAGTACAATTTCCGGACCGCGGAGCGGCTTTTGGAGCGGATCTCGGATTTCGACCTCGTCTACGTCCACGACTTCCAGCAGGTCCTCGTTGGGGGCATGGTCGGTTCCGCCGCGCCGGCGCTTCTGCGGTGGCACATTCCCGTCGACTTGAAGGGCTACCCCGAGCCGGTCCGACGGTTCTTCGTGAAGTCGATGGAGGGGTTCGACGGGATCGTCGTCAGCACCCGCGCCGGGCTCGAGGAGCTCATACGGGCCGGCTTTCGAGGGCACGCGTTCCAGGTCTACCCATACCTCGACCCGTCGACGCAGCGCACGGCGATCCCGAGCGAGCAGACCGCGTTCCGGGAACGCTACGGGATCGGCCCGGGCGACCCGATCGTGCTCTCCGTGAGCCGGATGGACCCGGTGAAGCGTCAGGACCTCCTGATCGCCGCGTTCGAGACGGTGCGGCACCACCACCCTACCGCGAAGCTCGTCCTCGTCGGAGGAGGGAGCTTCTCGACGCGAACCTCCGACCCCACGATCCGCGAGTCGAAGGCGGTGCGGTGGGACGCTCACCTGCGCCGGCTCGTCCGCGCCCGACGGCTCGACGACGCGGTCGTGTTCACCGGTTCCCTGGGATCGGACGACCTGCAGACCGCCTACAGTGCCGCCCACGTCTTCGTCCATCCCGCCCCGTGGGAGGGGTTCGGCCTGGTCGGCGTCGAAGCCTGGTGCCACGAGCTCCCGATCATCGTGAGCCGGGGCGCGGGCATCGCCGAGCTCGTCGACGACGAGGTGAACGGCGTGACGGTCCCGCCCGGCTCGGCCGCGACGCTCGCCCGCCACATCAGCCGGCTCCTCGCCCACCCCGAGGAGGCGCAGCGGATGGGCTCGGTCGGGGCGATGACGGCGCGGCGATGCTTCGTGCGGCGCGCGGCGCCGCGGCTGCGGGAGATCTTCGAAGCGACGATCCAGCGGTACGAGTGGAGCGGCCTGCGGACGACCCGGGGCCTCGGCGACCGGCTGAGATGACCCGTCGGGCCCGGCCGCGCCGCACACCCGCCCCGGGCCGCGATCGGCCATCGCGGCGGCCCGGTCGGATCCGGGCCCTCACGGCGGACGTATGGTTCACTCTGCTCTACTTGCGGCCACGCGACCAGCGAGACCTCGAGGCGGGACGGGCGGCGATCTGGGCGCGACCCCTCGTTTCGGCGGGACTCCGGCGTCCCGCCGCGCTCGGTTGGGTCGCACGGATGCAACGGTGGGCGTCCCGGGCGGAATCGCGGGGTCGCGCACCCGCGATCGGGGCTCAGGCGGGATGGCTCGCCCGACGGACCGGAAGGCCCGTAGATGCGATGGCGGTGGGCGAGGCGCTCGACACGCTCGTTCTCGGAGCGCGCGTACGCGTGGCCGACGGGGCGACCGAGGCGCTCGGGGAGCTGAGGGACGAAGGTCTCTCGCTCGGCATCGTGTCGAACGTGCTCCACGAGACCCCCTGCGGGGCCCGACGCCTGCTCGACGCCGCCGGGCTCGAACCCTACTTCCGCGCGGTCGTTCTCTCGTCGGAGCACCCCTGGTCGAAACCTCGACCCGAGCCGTTCCGGGCCGCCCTGAGGGAGCTCGAGGCACCGGCGGACGCCGCGGTGCACGTCGGCGACCTCGTCTACGACGTCCGCGGAGCGCGTCGTGCGGGGATGGCGCCGATCCTCTTCACCGGACTCCACCGCTGGGAACCGAGTCGCCTGCGAGCGCTCGCGTCCGAGGTGGGCCCCTCCGTGCCGCGCCTCCGCCGATGGGCGGACGCGAGCCGGGTCGTCCGGACGCTCTCGAGCATCCCGCGCGGTCCCGCTCGCCGAGCGTCGCGAGAACGGACCCCCGACCTCTGAGCGGAAGGCTTTCCCGTCCGCGCCCCTCTCTCGGGCCCGTGCCGACCTCGTCGGACGTCGCCCGGGACGCGCATCGCCTCTTCCGCGCGGCCGACCTCGGTTCGACGCTCGTCGGGACGCTCGAAGGATTCGGGCGGGTCGCCCGGGAGGAGCTCGAGACGGTCGCGATCGACGTCGACCGACGCTCCCGGCCGTACCTCCTCCGCTACGACATCGAGGGCCGTGAGGTCGACGAGGTCCGTCTCTCGGGCGACCACCGCCGGGCGCTCGACCGCCTGTACGCGAGCGGGGTCGCGACCGGGCCGGTCGAGGGTCGCCATGACTGGGCGTTCAGCTTCGCGCTCCTGCACGAGGTCGCGGACGTCGGTCTCGCCTGCTCGGCGACCGTCACGATGGCGACGATCTTCGAGTTCACGAAGTATGCCGACCCGGGCCTTCGCGAGCGGTTCGGGCCGCCTCTCCTCGCCGGGGGAGGACGGGCGCAGGGCGCGACGTGGGCGACCGAGGCCCAGGGAGGGTCGGACCTCGGCGCGAACCTCACCGTCGCCCGGGAGGGCGCGGGCGGACGCTGGGCGCTGACGGGGGAGAAGTACTTCTGTAGCAACGTCGGCGCCGGCTTTGCGCTGCTCACCGCGCGGCCCGAAGGCGCTCCCGAAGGGACGAGGGGCATCCGCCTCTTCTTCGCGCCGGCCCAACGGCCGGACGGCCGGCCGAACTGGCGGGTCCGCCGGCTGAAAGAGAAGCTCGGCACGGTCTCCGTGCCGACGGGCGAGGTCTCCCTCGACGGCACCGAGGCCTACCGGCTCGGACCCACCGAGGCCGGGGTCCTGCCGGTAATGGAGATGCTGAACGTCTCGCGCGTCGCGAACGCGGTCGGCAGCGCCGCGGTCCTTCACCGCGCGTTCGAGCTCGCCCGGGACCACGCGCGCCGTCGATTCGCCTTCGGTCGCCCGATCGCCGGCCATCCGCTCCTCGCCGCCGACCTCGCCACCCTGGCCGTGGAGGCCGACGCGGCGTCGCTCCTCGCGTTCGACGCGGTCCATCTCTTCGACCGTGTCGGGAACGAGCGGCCGCGCTACTCGGCCGACTACCATCGTCTGCGTCTCGCGACGCACGCGGCGAAGCTCGTCTGCGCCGAGGCCGCGGTCCGCGGCACCGAGCTCGCGCTCGAGGTTGTCGGCGGACCGGGGTACCTCGAGGAGTTCCCGGTCGCGAAGCTCGCGCGCGACGCCCACGTGACCCCGATCTGGGAGGGCGGCGCGAACCTCCAGGCGCTCGACGCACGCGAAGCGATCGAGCGCTACCACCCCGAAGCGTCGTGGCGTGAGGAGGCCCGTCGGGTCGCGGCCGAGGCGGAGGGGGTCGTGAGCGAGTTCCTCACCGGCCGGCTCGCGGCCCTCGAGGCGCCGGGCGGCGAGGCGGACGCGAAGGCGGTCCTCCGGGCGTGGGCCGAACTGCGGCAGGGGACCCTCCTCGCCGAGCGCGCCCGGCGCGGACCCGACCGCTCGGAACGCGCGGGCGCCGTCGTGGAGCTGTTCGTCCTCCTCCGCGAGGACCGGCCGGGCTCCGGGCTCCCCGGTCGGCTGGTCGAGGCCGCTCTCGGACGGGCACCGTAGCCGGGCGGGGCGGCCCCCCGCCCTACCGGTCCCGGTCCCCGCGGCCCTTCGGAAGGGGAGGCGGGGGAGACGTGCCGCCGGTTCGGGGGTCGTGGGCAGGTCCGGCGGGCAGCGGCGGAGGGGGAGAGAAGAGGCCGGCCCCGCTCTCGGCGAACGAGAGCAGGTCGGTGGCGGCGGCGGCCCACTCGCGGCTCGCCTCGGGGATCTCCCGCCCGGCCTCCGGGGGCTGGACGAACAGCCAGACCGTCATCGCGATGTTCGTGCCGACGATGACGAGCAGCCCGGGGAAGAACAGTTCGGAAACCCGGGGAATCCGATCGAGGGCGACCGTGAGCAGGACGGCGGAGGTGAGACCCCGACCGTACAGGGCCGAGACCGGGCTCGCCCACGACCGGGGGACCTTCCGGGGGTTCGTCGTGGCGGAGAAGACCCCCCGGCGGAGGGCCAAGAGCACGAGGACGAGGCCGCCGATCGCGATGGCGGGCACGAGGCCGGGGTTCGAGAGCGGAGCGAGGACCCCGATGAGGAACAGGAAGAACGCGCGCAGGACGAACGCGATCTCGACCTCAACCTTTCGCAGGTCGTTCGAGATGCGGAACGGTCGCGAGCGGCGCAGGAACCGGCGCAGGACCGCCTCGTTGCCGAGCACGGCCCCGAAGACGATCGCTGCGAGGATTCCCGAGCCACCGAGCGCCTGGGCGACCGAGTACACCGCGAGCAGGAAGCCGAGCGTGGCGAGCGCGGCGAAGGCGCGGTCCTGCCAACCGTAGAGGAAGAGCAACCAGACGAGCCCGCCGGCGAACCCGATCGCGACCCCGACCGGGAGGGGTAAGATCAGCGAGAACGTGAGGTTCAGGGCCAGGGACGGCGAGGCGGGGCTCACGAGGGCAAGGAGCGTGGTGACGGTGATGATCGCGAGCGCGTCCTCGACCGCCCCGTCGAGGTGCATCATTCCCCGAAGTCCCTCGACGAGACCCAGGCGCCCCGCGAGCGGGATGATCACGGCCCCGGAGCTGCAGCCGAGCGACGCCGCGAAAAGGAAGGAGAGGACGAGGTGCCCGGGGAAGAGGACGAGGTCGCTGACCCCGAAGAGGACCGCCGTGCTGACCGCGTAGCTCGCGGCGGCGAACAGGAGCGCCGAACCCGCGAGCGGTCGGATCAGCGAGACCCGGAGGTCGATCCCGGCTTCGAAGAGGATCAGGATGAGGGCGGCGGTACCCAGCACCGGAGCGATGAACAGGAGCGAGCTTGCCGTCAGCAGGCCGAGGACCGGTCCGGCGACCAGGCCGAGCCCGATCAGCCAGAGGACGTCGGGCAGCCGGAATCGGGTCGCGAGCCAGTCCGCCCCGAACCCGACGAGCAGTGTCACTCCGAGCAGTAGGAGGATGAGGGTGGTGCCCGACAGGGAAAGGAGGGTCAAAGATCCGGGGCCTCCTTCGAGGGGTCAGACCCCTCAGGACCCGAGGGAGCGGGCGCCCGACGACGCATCGGGTCCCTACACCGGCGGACCCTATTACACCTCGTCCGGCGCGGTCCAAAGGTGGCCCCGGAGGCGACCGTCCGACCGTCGCGCTGCACGGCGCCCCGGCCCTAAGTACCGGCTCCGGTGAGCGCCATCCGCCGTCGGATCCGGTTTGATTCGCACCGAGCGAAGGCACGAGCATCGGGGAGCGGCCATGTCCCGGACGGTCCCAAGCGACGACGCCCGGAGCTTCGCGGGCCTGTGTCTCGGCGACGGCCGTGGCCCGGACCACGGTGAGCGGGAGCCGTGGCCCGTGCGAGGCGAACGCTACGACCGGTACCGCGGTAACGATGCACGTCAGGCCGAGCGTCGAGAACCGAGCGCGGGGGCATGAGCGCTCGGGCCCGAGCAAGAGTACGGGACGCTCGCTCCCGAGAAGAAGAGATGCGTCCGAGAAGGCAGGTCGAGACCCCGCCGGGGCCCACGAACGTCTCGATCGGCGTCGCGACCGCACCGGAGACGGGCCCGACCGCTGCGTGGACCCGGGGGAATCCCCTACGCGCACGCAGCGTGCGCCCCCCCCCGCCCTTCCGGCAACGTGGCGACGCCGGTGACCGCCGGGAGGGAGGGCGCGATCCCCCGTCCTTCGGGTGCGGGCGGACCGGCCCTTCCCGACGGGGGACCCGCGGCGCGGGGCGTACCCTCTTGACAGGTGCTCTCGGGCCTCCCCCGGCGGACCGCCGGACGTGGTCCCCGTTCGTTGATTACGGCACCGTCGGGGCGATCAGGCTGCGCAGCATCCAAGCCATCTTCTCGTGGCGGACGGTCAGCTCCGTGAGGAACCCCTCGGTCGCGCCGTCGTGATACTGCTGGGCGCACTGCTCGGTCAGGTCCCGCAGCTCCCGGATCACGGTCTCGTGGTCCCGCAGGAGGTTCTCGAGCATCGTCCGCGCCCCGGGGAACCGTCCGGGGGATTCCTTGAGCCGGGTCTTCTCCCCGAACTCGTGGAGCGTTCCGATCGCCCACCCACCGAGAGCACGGATCCGCTCCGCCACCTCGTCGACCGTGCCGTTGAGCATGTTGTACTGTTCGTCCAGGAACTTGTGAAGTTCGCTGAACCCCGGCCCGACGACGTTCCAGTGGTAGTTCCGGGTCTTGGTGTACAAGACGAATTCGTCGGCCAAGAGCAATTCGAGCGCTCGCACGACCCCGGGCCGTTGTTCCGCTTCCGCCCCCAATGCCGCCCGCATCGTTTCCCTCGCTCCTCAAGGAGCCCGCCGCGGGTTACCACTTTCGTCAAGGCGGCTCGACATGGTGCGCGTCGGGCCGCCTGCGCTCCGTCGCCGCCGGGGCGGACCGGGCGAAGGCGGTCGTCGCGCGGCCACATCCGGAGCTCCGAGCGCACCCGGGCCTGGGGGTTCCGGGCCGAGAGCCCCACGATCGGTCGATCCGGACTTCACGTGCAGCCCGACCTCGGATTCCCGTCGCGTGAGACGCGGGCGTCGGGGGAACGCAGACCTCATCCGGCCGTGACGGCCGGGTCTTTACGCGCGGCCGCGTGCCCCCGAAGGGTGCGGTCTCCACCTCCCGCAAATCCCTTACCACGTCTCGGGTCTCCCGTTGCGTCTTCGGAAGTGAGCCTACGACGACCCCTCGTCCTCCCGGCACCCCCGGACCCCCATCGGAATCCGTCCGCCTCTCTCCTCGGACCGCCGCGGTCGGGCGTCGCTGGTTCCCGAGAGTTAGTGCCCCGCACTCCACCGCTTGGACGGGCGTCTATCGCGACCTCGCTCGGTGGGTGGTGATCGCCGTTCCGATCGGGATCGTCGCGGGGCTGGGCGCCGCGCTGTTCTATTACCTGATCGGGCTCCTCACCGGAACGCTGCTGGTTCAGCTGGCCGGACTGACGCTGCCGTCGGAGGGCACCGCCGCCCTCTCCCAGCTCACGTGGTCGAGTTCGTTCCCTCGGATACTCGTCGTCCCAGCGCTGCTCGTGATCGGCGGTCTCGCGGTGGGGATCATCGTCCGGGGAGCGGCTCCCGAGGTGGCGGGTCACGGGACCGACGCGACCATCCGTTCGTTTCACAAGAACGCCGGCAAGGTACGGGTCCGGGTCCCGATTCTGAAGACCATCGCGAGCGCCATCACGCTGGGGACCGGAGGAAGTGGAGGGCGGGAGGGCCCGGTGTCTCAGATCGGGGGTGGCTTCGGTTCGATCTGGTCGGATCTGTTCGGCCTGGGCGACAGGGACCGTCGCATCGCCCTGGCGACCGGTATGGGTGCGGGTATCGGAGCGATCTTCCGCGCCCCGTTGGGCGGAGCGGTCTACTCGGCCGAGATCCTCTACACGGGCGACTTCGAGCCCGAAGTGTTCGTCCCTGCGATCATCGCGTCGGTGGTGGCCTACTCGGTGTACTCCACCATCTTCGGCTTCCATACGCTGTTTGCGACGCCGAGCGCGCTCTCGAACTACGCCTTCGACCCCGCTCGGCTACCCCTCTACGCGGGTCTCGGGATCGTCTGCGGTGCCGTAGGGATATTCTTTACCTGGATGTACCACCGGACGGACTCGTGGTTTGGTTCGCGCCGCTGGCCCCCGGTCGTTCGGCCGGCGGCCGGGGCGGCCGTTGCCGGGGGCATCTTCCTCGGAGCATACTTCTTGTTGCCCGAGCAGGGGCACTTCGCTTCCCTTTCTTCGCTTTCGGTCGGGTACGGGTTCGTCCAAGCCGTGATGCTCGGGCGGCTCTCCTCGGGGAATTTCTCCGCGATGATCCTCGCGACTCTGTTGGCCGCTGTGTTTCTCCGGATGGTGATGACGTCGTTCGTGGTTGGCAGTGGGGGGAGCGCGGGCCTGTTCGGGACCAGCGTGGTCGTGGGGGCGTTCCTCGGAACGGTGGTGGGAGGGATCTCTCACAACCTGCTGCCCGGCCTTGTCCCGCTCACCATCGTACCGGTCTTCTCCATCGTCGGGATGATGTCATTCTTCGGCGGAATCTCGAAGGCGCCGCTGGGGGTGCTGATCATGGTGGTCGAGATGGCGGGGACTTACACGATCCTTCCCGCGGCGATGCTGTCGATCTTCGTGGCATACGTCGCTACCGGCCGGTCGCACATCTACTCCGAGCAGCTTCCGAGCCGCATCCAAAGCCCCGCGCACCAAGAGGAGTATCGAAGCTACTTCCTTTCCGGGACGCCGATCGGAGAGATCGCGAAACACGAGTCCGAACCCGTGCCCCCCTCCCTGCGCGTGCGCGAAGCGATCGACCTCGCGGTGGCCAATGGACGTTCGGTGCTTTCCGTCGAGCAGGGGGGAGCTTGGTTGGGAGCGGTTCGTCTGAGCGACCTGCTCCAGGTCCCGACGAACGAGAGTTTGCAAACACGGATGTTCGACCTCGTGCGGCCGGTGGAACTCCTTCTCCCGGCCGACCTCCCGGCCGACGAATCGCTCAGCCGTATGGAGCGTCAGGGAACGAACGTCGCCGCCGTCGTCTCCGTCGAGGGCCCGAGCCGAGTTATAGGTCTCGTGACACGCCGGGGCATCCGAGCGCCCGAAGCCGGCTCGCCACCCGTCTCGCGAACCGCGCGGTGATCGCGGTGGGGCGCAGCGTTCCACGACTAGGCGCCGGCCGGCCGTCCGTGACGAAGCTCGCGATCCGATCAAGGCGAACGCTCATCGTACCGGGGCGCCGGAACGCTGACGGCCACGGACTCCGATCCGCGGGCGCGGGAGAAGGTACCGCTCACCCGCGGATCGTGCTTCGACGTGCATCGGAACGTCATCAGCGGGAACGAAACGAACCGTTTCCTCGGACAGCTCCTCGAGGTGCCGCCTCGGAGATCTTGGGCTCGCGGGACAACGGGCCAACCACGGGTGTCCCGAATCGGCCGCGCCCATCCGTTTGCATCGCCACCGCTCGGGATAGGGGCCTGTCCCGGTATCGAGAGGGCATCGCTCCGGCCCAAGAGGTTCTGGGTGCGGTCGAAGCGCCGGCCGGTCCGTCTACCCCGAAGGGTGCGTCGCCCGTCCTCGGTCCGAGTCCGGCACCCTCCCCCGGCTCGCGTAGTGGAGCAGCACTTCTCCCCACTCGAGCGAGCTCGCCGACAGGAGCTTCAAGGTTCGCTGCTCCTTCAGCGTCCCCCAGTATCGGGGCCCCCGCCCGTAAACGACGGGCATCAGAACGAGCCAATAATCGTCCGCCAGGTCGCGTCGGAGGACGTCCTGGATCAACCGGGGGCCTCCCTCGATGATGATGTTGCCGCCCTTCTCTCGGAGCAGTCGCCTCACGATGGCCGAAAGGTCGCCCTTCATCAGCCGAGAGTTCTCCCAGCCGGTCTCCTTGAGCGTGCGACTGAGGCAGACCTTGTCCACGCGGTCGAGCCAGCGGGAGTACTCGAACATGAACTTCGGGTCGTTCGGTTTCCGCGCCCGAAGCGAGTGGGTATCCCGGTGACCGACGAACGAGCGTCGTCCCATGACCACCGTGGTGACGTCCTTGTATCGGCTCGTCCAAAAGGATCGGAAGAACTCGTCGGCCTCGTCCGAGGCGACATCCGAACCCGGGTACTTCGGGAACTCGCCGCGACCGTCGAGGGTCATGTACAGGTTGGCCGTGATTCTCCGAGTCATCTCTTCCTCCCCCTCCGCCACGACTCACCCGTCGTGCCCGGATCGAAGATCATGGCCCGTCTCGTGGACTGACTTCAAGTTCATGGCAAAGTAGGTCCGGCCCCATTCCGCTCCGCCGTAGAGATCGGTCCACTCCCCGATTCGGGCGAAACCGGAGTGCTCGACCGTGAGGAGCGACCCGTCGTCCTCCGGCGCGACGGAGAGCCGGAGGACCGTTCCGCGCAGCGAGACGCCAGGCCACGCCCAAGTCAACCCGATGCTCTTACCGGGTTCGAATTCGAGGATTCTTGCGGTGTGGGTGGGCCCTCCGGTCCATCCGAGGAGGTACGGGCCGGTCTTCTTCGGAGTGATCTCGGCTCGGCTCGACAGCCACTTCACGAGCATCCGGGGATTCGTGACCGCATCGAAGGCTCGCACGGGCGCGGCGCGGCTGAAGTACTGGTGGCGGACCATCCGATCCCTGGGGGAGCGCGACCCCGTGCCCATGGAGCGGGAGACGGGATGCCCACGATATAATCCAGTAGGGGAATGAGAGTAGGGCGAAGACGACCGCAGACTGGTGCCGGCACCACTCGGATTCGAGCGCGGGCGATCCCGAGCGCGCCCGGTTCGGTGGGGCCTGCTTCGGGACGTTCGAAACACGAGAAGAGGTTCACCAACGACTTCGCCGTCCCCTCCGATCCTGCGGTCGAGTCGATGCACTCCTCCGGCGCCGGGTCCGACCCTCCACGTGTCCGGATCCACCCAGCGGCGTCGCCGGTCGGGAAAGGCGCTCGTGCTGGGATTCGAAAAGCCAGTGGTTCGAATCCTGGCTACGAATCGTCGGAGAGTCGGGTTAGTCACCCGGGAAACCCCTGACACCGCCTAACGAGCGCTTCGCCACCGAACAAGGGCGTCCTCCTGGTCCACCCCGGGGGGGTGCGTCGAAAAGCCTGAGATACGGCACTTAGGGGCTTAGAACGTACAGCAGACCTCCGACCCCATAGAGATCGCTGCCACAGACATACATATCATGGCTGACGGGATCGTACGCGAGTCCTCCCAGGCCCGCGCTCGTCCCCAGATAGATGTGCTGGAGCAATCCTGAAGTGCTCAGGAACCAGACGTCACTACCGCCCGCCGCCGTGATGTAGACATCGTTATCAGCAGGGGAGAACGCAACACCTCCTGCACCGTTCTTAAGGATGTCATGGATTGGAAGGCTGCGAAAAGTGAACGTCCGGCTAGCGACCGAGTTTGCGTCAAGGAAATAGACAGCCTTCGAAGGGGAGGTTGCCATAAGGCCCACCAGCACCGTGTGGTTGAGAGGGTCCCACGCCATGGAGACGCATCCGCCACATCCCGGCGCCGCCGATAAGTCGAAGGAACCGAGATAGTTCAGAGTCCTGTCGCTAAACGTGTCCACGCGGTTTCCCATCGCGAAGACATATCGATCCGCGACGAAGACCCTCTGGGGAAGATTGCCTCGGTCGAAGGCGTTGAGGATTACGGCGACCCTCGTCGTACCGTTGACTTCTGTCACGTATAGAATGTCGACTCCCGAACTGTAGGTGCAGCACGAATTCGGGATCAGAAACGCGAGTAGCGCTGGGTCCCAGGCAGCCGAAAATGCGAACTGGGAATCGCCGAGATCCACCTTCTTTGCCAACGTCGTGCCGTGGATGACCCAGACATACGTCAATCCGGCGGACTCCTCGGTTGTGGGACTTACTGCCACGACTTCGTGAGTAAGGGGGTCGTACGAGACGCCTGTAACGAACGCGAATCCCTCACTTCGGTTCACGAGAGCTGGGATCGACTTGACGAAGGTGCAGGGCGGTTTGACGACTACTACTCCTGAGTACCCATCAGCCACGTACACATAGCCATTGGAAGGATTGAACACGGCGGCGAGCGTACCATATTCGTTTGAGAGGCACGAAGAAATGAGGCGCGGCACCTGAGTGGCAGATAGTGTGACAGCGGAGTGTGCACTCACAGACGATGTCACGACTGAGCCAACGGATACAGCACCCAGCAAGACGGTCAGCACAACTCCAATCGCGACAACGAACACCAACTTGGATGGGGACTTGTCTGGGTGACCGTCAACGCAAGGTGGTCGAGTTCGCGATTCGTTAGCCCTAATCCCCCGGACTTGACCGATCGAGAGATCGCTTTCGCTACCGACGGTGACATTGAACCGTCGCCAGGGTGGTACTCTGCCCCTCAACGAGTTTGACGCGCACAGTTTCCTCGGCATCCTACCTCCGATCTCCGCTAGTAACCATTCGAACTGAACACAAAAATCCGACTTGGATTGAAATTGAGCTTGTCGTCGAACCAAAGAGAATCGAGCCAACCCGAATTACTGAGTTTCCCAAGGCTGCCACTGTTCTTTGAGACGTTGTATGCATGCTCGAAGTTTGTGAGGTCAAAAAGCCATTCGACGAGGTCCACGATGGCGTAGTCGGTTGTATTCAAATCCTTGTGTCCGGGAAGTGACAACCCGGTTGGATACAAGTAGTTCGAGCCGTGTCCCTTCATCAGGCTCTTGTTTCCGAACACTACGGTGAAGTAAGTCGACCCTCCACAGACCACCCTCGAGTTGCTTGTCTTGGACAAGCAAAGTGCAAAGTTGTTGTACGCATGGCTAGCATAGCCCGGGACCTGTGCCTTTGGTATGCCAACAGAGTAACTCGTCCCAGCCGACTCGTCATAGGTCACCAGGAACAACGTGTGTGGGATTTCCTTCTCACAATTGCTGTGCGCACTTGGAGATACACTGTTTGAATATGGCCCGGAACACAACAAGAGGTCGCCGAGAAACCACTTGAGCCACGGATCGGCTTGACGCGAGACTTGCCAAGGTGATGACTTCGCGACGCATGAAGAACCGTCGCATGTGGCATTCGGGCCCGTGACCGTCTTGGTTGCCGTCGAACAATTGTCGTGCCCATCATCGCACATGTTGGGAATGACGAACGAGAGGTTCGTCATGTTTCCATCCGCAACTGTCTGATTGAACGAGAAGCGACTCGAATCGTACTTGCCAGGTTCTACGCTGAAGAGGTGGCTCTCGCAAAACGAGGCATTGTGAACCATCGAATCTTCGTAGAGGAAGCCGGTGTGTTTTGAGGCGAAGAGGGAGAATCCGGAAGTTCCACCGACTATCTTATCGTAATGTGATGGATTCGTACACGTGTTGGGGTAAGTGCCAGAACCTGTAAACATCGGCAGATTCTCGGCGTAGACGCTCCAATTGAAATTCCCCGTGTAGTTCCTGTCACCCGAATTGTAAGTCGAGTGATTTTGGAGCAGGTCGCCGAGAGTGATGTTCTCCCAAGACTTGTAGACTCCTCCCCCACTCGACGGCGGGTTGCTTCCCGGATACGCGTCGTATGGACACTGGTCAGTTGTCGCGGAGACCATCGCCAAGTACTCTGGAGCCGAGGGATGACAGGGCGCGTAGAAGTGTTGGTCTCCTTCATAGTTTCTTGAGAGATTGTCTTCGTACGTTCCGTACTTGTTGACAGTCGACAGTGCTTCGTTTTCGAAAACGATAACGACGACGTGCTGTATGCAACGTGATGTGCAGCCGTCCACAAGATTGAAGTCAAGCTGAGCGGAGGTGCCGGTAACGGTCAGGTAGCCGTCTTCTCCGAGGACGGGGTCATACCACGTTTCGTTGCTCACGACGGAGATGTTCCATTCGTACGTCCCATTAATCACGTAGGTTGTCAGGGAGGAAGCCCCGCACGCGACCGTAGAGACCATGCCCGTGAGTCCCTGACACCAAGTTGTTCCTGCTGGCAATCCAGTTTCAGTGAACGTGACCGGAAACGTTTGGGTGTATTCCGTCGCGCCGATCGTGATGATGCACTCGATCCAGGGGGCGCTGGAAGTGAGCGTGGCATTCATCCAGACGGATTGTTGGGTGGAGTTGTGGTTTGTGTAGGTAAGGACTCCTGCCGTTACGTTCATGCCGCCACCAGAAGAGTTGGTCGTGACCTGGTCACCGAGGCTGGCTGGGCTTTGGGCCGTGAAGTTGTTCCAGCTCCAGGTCCCGATACCGCCAAGGACCAAGTCGTCCGCATGCGCGGTGATGTGTTCGTTGGGATACCGATTCACTCCGGTGACCGTGTCGGCGACCTGATCGACGAACGGAATCGGATTGCCTCCGTAGGGATTCCCCCCGTTCACGTCGACCACTTCTACGGCAGCGTTGTAGGTGGTGCCTCCCGCGAGGGTCACATTCACGTCAGTATAGGGGCCTCCGTCGACGTCGGCGCAGGTCCACACCGCGAACCCATGGGTCCCGCCATTGGCATACTGGAGTTGGTATGCCTGTTGGACGAAGGTGTCGTTGGGTCCGTCCTCAACGATGACGTTCTGGACAGTGGAACGACCAAATAGCTCGACGAAAACCACGAGGGTATCGGCCGGGGCTACATCGTAGGCGCCTGAATCTCCTGAGGATGCCCCCGTGAGAGTGAAATTGAAGATCTGGGCAATGTTAGGAACTACCGCAACCGTCGAAGAGGCCGTCGAGAGATGGGTGCCGGCATCGCCATTCCCACCGGAAGTCGTTCCGTCGAGTCGGGATGTAGTCGACCACGCGATGACCGCGACCACGACGATTGCGACTGCTTGCCACTTCGTGTGAGCTCCCGGATTTCTCCGTTTCATGGAGGCTCCCCGAGCGATTGCACGGTAGCTGCAGGGAATCCGCTCAACCCGATGAACGAAGGTCTACACTTGTTCGGATGGAATGGACCACTTGGACCGCTTTTGCGCGATATAGGACCCAAGCACACGGGAAACAGCACTGCAGAAAGAGGAACCAGGACGCCAGCCAACGGCCGCATCCACCGCTCAAACCGAGAACTGAATTCAGGTATTAGAATCCTCCGAACGTCTCGATTGGCCGACACCGGACAAGCGAATGAGCGGTGATCCAGCACTTCGGGCTCAGCCTCACGGTGGAGTTACTGACGGAGAGCTCCCCCGGGAGTGTGCACGAAGTCCTACTGTTGTCTCGCCGAGTGGGAGTAGACAGTGAGGCCTTGGCAAGACAGACAGCAAACGGGCACCGGCAGATACATGTATCAGCAGGACGATCCGGGGACAATTCGCCCATGGGGGGATGCTTTCGCGCTCCTCATTCCCGACCCCGGGGCGGTGGTGTATGGGCGGAGGGGAGAAGTCCCGACACCCGAAAGCTCTGGGTCATCGCAGTCACTCTCTTCGCGATTCTCGCATGGTCTCTCTCAGCGACTCTCGGAGTGGGGGAGATTGCCGCGAATCCCTCCAACGGGAGCTCCAACCTAACCGTCGCCACCGCCTCGGTCCACGTCCTTCCAGTCATCGCCCAAATCGTCAATTTCACCATCACGGAGAACACGTCGGGGGACACGGGTCCCTTTGATGTCGCCCCGTCCGACACCCTGGTCGTCTTTGTCGAGCTGTTCGGAAAGACCACCGTCCACAACGTGACGGTCGAGAACGGGCCGAACGACACGTTCGTCCAAGAGGCGTATCTGCTCGACTACGTCAATGGGGGAACGCACGGGTTCTCGGTCTGGGCGGCGACGAACGTCAGTGGAGGTCCCAACACCGACGTCAACGTCACGCTGACCGGCGGGACGACCGACAGTGCGGCGATCGATGTCGTGGACGTCAACGGGGGGAATCCGTATGGTGGGAACCCGGTTCCGTTCGTAGATCAAGTCGCGGACATCATCCATGGGAATAGTAACTCGCCGAACGAGCACTTGACGGTGCATGCCAATGATCTCGCCCTTGCCGGAATCGGCACGTGGAGTTGGAACAACTTCACCGCCCAGGCTCCGGCCGCCCTAGCCGACCAAGTCACCACGAACTCCTCGGTGACGGGCACGAACGTGACGACCGGGGTGTTGTACTATTCGAACAATAACTCGACCGCGGAATCGGTCTGGATGAACGCGACCCTCACCTCCCGCGCGCCATGGATCGAGGACATCATCGCGATCGGTGCTGTCGATTACACCACAGAGTATCCCGTCACGTTCTCAGAGACTGGACTTCCTTCCGGGACTGTATGGTGCCAAGACATCCAGAGTGAAGAGGCCACTCAGTGCGGGAAAGCCGGTTCCACTTGGCTCATCCAGAACGGGACGTACGACTGGAATGTATCGGAGGAGAGCGATGAGAACTACGTCGACCCGAACCTGGGCAACTCAGGTTTCTTGACAGTCCAAGGCACTTCTGTTGACATGTCTTTCAACTTCACCGACCCGCTTCAGTGCGGCGGTTCCGGTCAGCCGGCGTGCATCCAGCACGTCGTTGTAATCGTGATGGAGAATGAACCCAGATCCTATGTTATGGATCATGGTCCTTCTGAGAAGTGGTTGGCCGATACGTATGAAGGAGCCTCGTCGTTCGAAGCGGCATGTCATCCGTCCGCGCCGAACTACCTTGCATTGGTGGCGGCCACCAGTGATCAGTGCGGAACCGACAGCTACCCGTCACACGCATGGAAGAATGTCACCCTGGGAGATTTGCTTCAGAACAACACAATCTACTCCGGCGGTTCGAGAGACTTTACTTGGGCAAACTACGCGGAGAATCTACCTTCTGATGCTTGCACGAACCCTTCAAAGTACTCCAGCATTCAGAGTTCTGGGAGGACTGGGGCGGCCCTCTTTTTTTCGAAGCACGTTCCGTTCCTGTACGAGCAAGACACAGTATACAGCTCGACGTTCTGCGAGCATCAGATCCTGAGCTTGGAACCGGGGAAGTATGCGAACTACACGTCACCAAGCCATCCCGCGTTTAACACGTCGGTTGCGGAAGGAAAGATGTTGAACTTCTCCTTCATATCTCCCAATGCCTGTGATGACGGGCACGACCTTTGCGGCTCGACCGTTGCTAACAGTCTGACCGGGCCGAACGCGACGTGCTTTGACTCAGCCCACCCGAGTGCGACAAAGTGTTACGTGGCCGAAAATACCGTCTCCTCAGAATACACTCAAGCCATCCACAACCAGGCCGATCCGTGGCTACGGTGGTTTCTTGGGGACCTCATAAACTGCACGGGACCGTACGAATCCGGGTCTGCTCACTCCAATTGCCGGCAGGAGATGAACCACACGGTGTTCTTCATCCTGTACGATGAGGGATTGGGTGGACCGACGACGCGAAGCTCGGGGGGGTTGACTTACAAGAATGCCCCTGGGGAGTCGAAGAATGACAATCTGTGGTGGTGCAACGGCGACAAGTACCCCACAGACTACATTGCAACCTGCGGGGGTAATCCGTACCTGGTAACCGTAATCCCGAACGGAAGTCTGCACGCTGGGAAACAAGGGGCTTCGTTTTTCACAGCGAAGACCTCTGATTACGGTATCACCGCGACGATTGAGTGGTTGTTTGGACTCGCGAATTTCACTACAGTCCACAGTTCATACCTCCGGGGACTAAGCAATCCGGGATACCTCGATTCTCTGTGGTCCAAGGACCGGTTGAATTTGGGTGGCCCAGATTCACCGAAGAGCGAGTTCTCCTTTGCCCAAAACGGGTACTGAGGAAGTCACGAATAGGAACGCGCTATGACAGCAACACAATCGTACTCAGTGACGGTACCGCTAGTTATGGCGTTGCTCGTTGCTCTTCCGCTTGTCTCTTCGACTACTGTGGGGGGCCTGCCTCCAGGAGCTGGAGGTTCGACCAGATCGGAATTGTTGGTCGCAGACCAGACGCTGGAGGGCGCAGTCGACTTCCACCCACATCTTATTGGTAGCTGCCTGCGGGGAGACATCCCGTTCTCTGACGCATACGATCCGTCGGCAGGCTACGTCTATGTTTCAACGGGTTCAGTTATCTCGATTGTGAAACCGCCGTGCGAAGTGATCAAGTCCATCACGCTTGGAGCCGGTAGCGGAAACGTAGGAGGAGTTTCGTACGACCCCCTAACCCGGGAGATAGTTGCAATCGACCAAGCGTCGGCCGTCGCATACGTTATTCACGGACTTTCCCTGGTCAAGACCGTTAGTTTGGGGGGAGCTGACCACTGTCCATTCTCTGCCGGATGGGACGGGGCCCTCGCGGCAGTGCTAGTGACTGACGTTTGCGGTGGGGTAGATTTGTTGTACCTAACCGATGTGAACGGCGGCACTCGCGCTGCTGTGATTCTCGATGCATTCGACCAAGGAAACAGCCCTACTGCGGTGCTTGCGGCCGACGGCTACGTGTTTGCAGCCGGCAACCGGGTTAACGTTTACAATGACAGAACCCTGAGGTTCGTAGGATCGTTCGGGGTCTCGTCCGAAGGGATTGTAAGTCCAGACCCTATCGCATGGGATCCTCTCAACAAGACGGTTGTCTTGGCTGGGAGCCCTTCCAGTCTTGACCATGTAGTAGTCCTATTCTTGAGCGCGAACTCTATCGCGAAGGGTCTGTTCACCTATGGCTATCTCTACCCCCATGACATCCTGAACTACGCTATCGGCGGAGTTGCATTCTCGACGACCAATCACGATGTCTACCTAACCGCTGCGGGAGGGAACGACGTGTGGGAGTTGGCCCCTTCGGGGACGATGACTCACACCTACCTGCAAAGCGGCGACAGCGGTCTATACGGCGTTGCATACGACTCATCGAATCGCGACATGTATGTGTGTGGGCTCAGCCTGTACGTGGTCAGCTGAACGAAAGACAGCACTCAGGTCACATGTCCAAGGTCTCGGCGGGGAAGGAGAATGCCTTCAGACCGGAGACTTCGGACCCGCTCGGCGCACGACACGTCCCTATGGCCACACATTTCATGAGGAAATCATGACCGTAGCCGACCCGATGTCCAGCATCCCTGCGCACCGATCCACTATCGAGCTCCTTCAACAACTCAAGCCGACGAACCGGAACTGGGATGAGTTCCTTCTATCGGCCTTCGAGGACTGGTTGCCGCCGGAGACGGTGAGGGAGTTGGAACGGCGGGAAAGCGTGGAAACGAGTCGAACGTTTGTCGAGATCGAGCGCGACCACCCCAAGCTTCGACGACCGAGCCGTTGATACGTGCGGGCGAGTCCGTTAGCCCTCTGGAAGGAGCAATTCACTTTTCGCCAGTCGACTGAGCGCGAGTTCCTTAGCCTTCCGCTACCGGTGCAACGGGCGCTCCTTGGGAAGTTCCCCATACTGGCGCGCCATCCCTGGACCGCCACTCCAGACCTGGACGTTCGGCCGCTGAGAGAGATGCCCGGAAGGTGGCGCCTCAAGGTCGAGGGAGGACGCCGCGGGATCTATCGATCTCTACACGGCCGGCCGGACTTCGAGATGTTCGAAACGACGGAGCAAGTCTGTCAGCGCCTCCGACAGTACTTGGAATCTCGAGGGTGAACCGACACGGTGGGACGCACGTCGATTCGATCTCGCTTTAGTTCGAGTCCCACCAACCTTCACCGGTCGAGGGAAGGCGCCCGTGCTGGGATTCGAACCCAGGTCTGAGGCTCCGCAGGCCTCTAGGATAATCCATTGCAGCGGGGCGGGGAAGAGCCCCGACCCCGTAGCTACCCCACACGGGCTTACGGGTGCGGCATC
>JAKAVQ010000022.1 GCA_021817245.1 Thermoplasmata archaeon | reverse complement strand
CCTTCGGTCGGGTGGCCCGTCCAGAAAGGGCGCCAGTCTGGGGGTGCGATCACGAGGCATGATCGAGGGATGGCGACGGTGGTTCTAATAGGTTATTATAATGGGCCCGGACGGATTTGAACCGTCGGCCGACCGGTTATGAGCCGGTCGCTCTAGTCCGGACTAAGCTACGGGCCCATAGAGTCGGTCGCCGAGGCGCCGCCGAGCGGAATCCTGGGGCGACGGAGGCGGTCCGTCGACCTTTCGAACCGCTGACCTTTCGGTTAACAGCCGATCGCTCTGCCACTGAGCTACGGCGGCACCGGGGCGGTCGAGCCGGCATCGGTCTAATAGCCTTTCCGACCGGGAGCGGGCCGATCCCCATGCTCGGCCGCGCGCGTCTTGAGGTGCTGGACGAGGGCTGCCATCCGGTCGAGCGAGCGGTTCAGCTCCGTCCAGAACTCCTTCGCGCGGTCGGTGACGACCGCACCGTCCGCCGAAGGCTGGATGACGCCCTCGCGTTCGAGGAGGTGGAGCGAGTACCGGGTCTTGTGGATCGGCAAGTGGAGGGCCTCGCTCAGCCGGATGATGCCGATCGGGGGGCTCTTCGAGAGCTTCTCGAGAATGTCGACGTTGCGGGCGAGAAGGTCGAGCTCTTCCTCGATCCGGACCACCAACTGGGCGCTCTCGGTCGGCGGCTCGGGGGCCACGGCGGCGTTAGCTCCCGGCTCCTTGCCGAACGGCATGGCACCGAGTGTCCCGAACGGGTCACGCTACATCAAGATTGTTTCTCGCCGCTCGCTCGGGTTTCCGGGGCGAGACGACAGGGTCGTTGGGCCGGGCATCGCCCCGAGCGCTGAGAAGTTCGGGATCGCCGAAGCGTTCGGGGACTCGGCCGGCCGCGGCCGCGGGAGCGGTCTCGAAAGTTGGGAACGGCCCCATGGGGGACACGGAGCGTCATGGTCCGGACGGCCCGGAAGATCCTTCGTCCTAGACGCCCGCAAGCGATCGGGACGACCCAAGGACGGACGGGACCGGTCTGCCGCCTCGAGGATAGGGAGGCCGTAGGGCCAGCGACCGCGATCCCGAACGGGACGCACCCTCAAATACGTGATTTTCGGAGTTTTTCCCGTTCCATGACGCGCCACGGTCCCTCGGGTCGAACGAACCAGAACTCCCGAAGAACGCTGACCGCGTGGGGGGTGTCGTTCCTGATCGGGTCGACACTCTTGCTCCTCCTGGCCGCGGGCCCGGTCGCCGCCACCCCTTGGACCGGCCCCGAGCCGACCCCCTCCAACCTCCTGTTCTACCTTCACAACTCCTCCGCCGGCGTCCCGGTCGGCTCCGTCCAGTACCTGGACGTGGTCGACACGGTCAGCGACTCCCGGGCCCCGTGGACGAACACCGGGGCGGTCTCGCTCGCCCCCCACTACGATTCCGTCCAGTTCGTCGCCGCTCCCGCCCTCACCTCCCCGCTCGCGCTGAACGGATCGGTGAACGCGACGGTCTACCTGAACCAGAGCGGAAGCTCCCCGACCGGCGGGACGATCACGGTCACCGTCAACGCGGTCGCGGCGAACGGCGCGGTGACGCTGCTCGGCACCGGGCCGACCACGCCCACCCAGGGCATCGGGCCCGGCGGCTCGGTCCCGACCCTCGTGTTCCTTCCGGGCCCGGACCTGCACGCCACGGTCCCCGCGGGAAGCTCCCTCGAGGTCAACGTGACGATCGCCGGGAACACCGCCGAGCACTACGGCATCTGGTGGGGGCTCGTGGGAGGGACCTACTACGTGAGCTCGGTCAGCGTGCCGTCGAGCTCGTACCTGACGGTTCCGAAGGTCGCCGTGCTGAACGGCGCCGGTCAGCCGGTCACGGTCCTCCCGACGTCCGTCGCGAACACGACGGTCACAGTGCAAGGCGTTGTCGCGGACCCGCTCGGAGCGTACGATTTCGAGAACTTCACGGTCGACTTCTCGGTCGTTTCGTCCACCGGGGCCCTCGTCGTGGCCGCGCGGTCGATGTCGCCGGTACCGACGCTAGCACCCCCCGGCGCCCCGAACGGCACGTACGAGATCTCGTTCAACTACTCGGCGCTGCCGGCGGGAAGCTACCGCTTCACCGTCAACGCGACGGACGACACGAACCACAACCTCGCGGGGCAGAACACGCTGCCCGCTTACTACGGTCGAAACGCTTTCTCGGCGGCGTCGGTCTCGGTGGGGCTTCCCCCCGTACCGGTCGGCCTCACGGTGGTCGACGACCACAACATCTCGCTCGGCGGGGCCGTTGTGGACGCGACCACTGCGGGAACGGTGGTGACTTCCGGCCGGACGAACGGGAGCGGAGGCGTGACGTTCGATCTGGCATCGGGGACCCAGTACACCTTTGCGGTCGACTGGCAGGGGATCCCGGTGGGCTCGTTCCCCGAGACGGTCACGAACGCGACGACCCTGTTCGTCCTGCACGCGAACGTCGTCTATCCGACGTTTGATATCGAAGCGGCGAACGGCCAACCGCTTCCCTACCCCCTCATCACCGTCATCCACCCCAACGGGACCGCGTATCCCTTGATCGTCGGGAGCGTCTCGGGAACGTTCTCCCTCGCCCAGGTTCCCGTCGGGACCTACACGCTCACGGTGATCTACGCCGACAGCCAGGTCGTCTTCGCCCAGCCGGTCGGCGTGGACGGGGACGGGCCGTTCGTGGTGGTGGCGGCGCACGTGTTCGCCCTCTCCGTCCGCGCGACCTCCGCGGGGGGAGGCGGGCTGTCGAACGTGTTCCTGACCGTGGTCAACGCTACCACCGGCTCCACGATCGCCTCCGGTCTGACGAGCGGGAACGGCACGCTGACGTTCCTTGTTCCGGCGGGCACCTACACGGTGACCGGGACGTGGGCCGAAACCTACGACCTGACCCCGCTCGAGCAAACCGTGACCGCCACGGCCGTGGTCACGGGCCTAACCTCGACGACCCTCGACTTCACTTTGGCCTATCCCTCGATCTTCCGGACGATGCTCTTCGACCTCTCGCTCGTGGTCGTCGTCCTGCTCGCCGCGATCGCGGGCCTCGCGACGCTCTGGCTCCGGGCCCGTCGGCGAGGCGGCCCTCCGCCGGCCGGCGGCGCGGCCTTGCCCGCTTGGAAAGAGGAGGCAGGCCCCGCGAAGCCGGTCATGGCCCCTCCACCGTCGGAAGATCGGGCCCCTCCCTCGGGCTCTTGAGTCCGAGAGAGCGCCCGCTGGGGGAACGGCGGCCCGCCATCGGTCCGTCCTCCGGGCGTCCGGCGGGCCGAAGACGGTCTTCCCTTCCCGACGCGAGGCGCAGGACCTCGGGTTCGGGGACCGACAGGAGGGCCGTGGGAACCTACGGCCGGGGGTCCCCCGAGCCGCCCTTCGGGGAGTCGCTCACCGAGAGGACCGCCCGCGCGAGGGCCTCGACCAGGAGCGGGTCGTCGTTCAGCGACTCCGTGCGCTCGAACTCCATCCCCCGTTGCCCGGCCAGCTCGCGCATCTCGATCTCCACGTCGTAGAGGATCTCGAGGTTGTCGGAGACGAACCCAAAGGGCACCACGAGAACGGCCGTCTCTCCGTCCCGGGCCGCCCCCTCCAGCTCCTCCTCGGCCGATGGCCCCAACCAAGGTCCTTCCCGGCGACCGACGCTCTGGTAGGCGAAGCGGGACCTTATCGACGGCAATCGTGCCTCGATCGCCTTCCGGGTCGCGCCCAGCTGCACGACGTACGGTTCGGTCGTGGGTTCCTGGATTCCGGGGAGGCTGTGCGCGGTGAACAGGACGAGCGGGTCCGACGCTCCCCGTTCCGCCAGCGCCGCGAGGCGGTCGGCGATCTTCGCGGCGAACGCCGCGGCGAGCGACGGGTCGTGCCCCCAACTCTCGACGGTCCGAAGACGGACCGTCCGACCGGTCGCCTCCACGGCCTTGCGGAGGCTCGAGAGGTACCCGCCGACGCTCCACGTCGAGTAGTAGGGGGTCATGCAGACGCCCGTCAGGTCGGTCACTCCCTCGTCGACCAGTCGGGCCACCGACTCGCCGATATGGGGGTTCCAGTGCCGCATCCCGACCTCGCACCGGGCCGGATGCCCGACCGCGGCCAGGCGCTGCTCGAGCGCGGCGGCCTGGGCCCGCGTCACGTCCACGAGCGGGGAGCCCCCGCCGATGCGTCGGTATCGCTCCGTAAATTCCTCGACCAGCTCGCGCGGAGTGGGCCGACCGCCCCGGAGGTCGCTTAGGTAGGGTTCGACCTCGGAGAGGGCGGAGGGGCCGCCGAGTGCCATCAGGAGCACGGCGCGCTCGTGCGGTACGGTCGCGTTCATGCGTCCGCCTTCGGGGCCGCCCCCACCGCTCGTCCGAGGGCTCCCGACCGCACGAGCGAGCGGGGAGGAGGGCCCGAGGCCCCCGTCGCGTCGAGGTCCCGATCCGTCCTCGGCACTCGACGTCCTCCTCCCCCCGGCCGCCTCGCAGCCCTCACCCGACCGTCTGGAGCGCCACGGCGAGCCCGAGGACCGCCAGCATGAGTCCGAGGTTCGCGTAGGCCACAAGTCGGCTCCGTCGCCGGATCTGGCGGAGGGCGTCGACCTTTCCCTCTCGCGCCAGCCGGCCGATCCTCCGGCCGAAGTAAAGTCCGTGGGCGTAGATGAGCGCCACCAGGACCGCGACCGCCACGGACTTGACGACCAGGATCTGGCCACCCAGCGTCGATAATGGGCTCGTCGGCGAGGGGAGGTACCACGTCGCGTTGTAGAGGCCGGTGACGATGAGCACTACCAGGAGCGGCGTGGTCAGCTTTCCGAAACGGCGCGCGACGCGACCGACCAGCAGCGTCCGGGCCGCCTCATCGGTCGTGATCCGATGCGAGACCGGCTCGAGAACGAGCCACATGAAGAACGACCCCCCCACGAAGAGAACGGCACTGAAGAGGTGGACCCACAGGACAGCCGCGTCGACCCACTCGTTCATCGGGTCGGCCCCCTCCCTCGGTGTCCCCTCGGTCCCGGAGCCAACGGCTCTCCGTCCCGCACTGGGGGGAAAAGTGCCGGACCCGGGCGGGCAGCGCCGCGGGCGAAGGAGCGATGAGCGATCGACACCGAGGTTCCTCCTCCTTCAGGGCGCCGGCTCATCTCGGGACCGTCACGCGCGGGTCGTTAGCCCTTGGGCGAACAGGCAGGCCGGGTCGGTACCGAGCGGGTCCCCGGAGTGCACGAAGGCGCGGGCCCGGCTCCCTCCGCATTCGGAGCGGTACGGGCAGGTCCCGCAGGCGCCGTGGAGCTCGCGGGTCCGGATACGTCGGAGGAGCTCGCTCTCCCGGTACAGCGCGACCGGGCCGTCCACCCGAACGTTGCCGAGGCGGTACTCGAGGAACCCTCCCGGATAGACCGTGCCGTCGTGGGCGACGAAGAGGATCCCGTCTCCGTCGAGGGTCCCCTTCGGCGCGAGAGAGGACGGCTGGGACGGCGGCCCCATCCCCTCTTCGAGCTCGTGGTGCAGGGCCGAGTAGAGCGAGCCCCCGTGGCTCGGAGCGGGCCCGTCCCGCTCCTTGCGGACCCGCCGGAGGAACGGGGCCTCAACGGGCCGGACGAGCACTCCGTACCGAGAGGCATCGTAGAGAAAGTGGCTCACCTCCTCGGCTTCCGTCGGGGTGACCTCTTCCAGGTCCGCCCCCCGGCCGGTACGGATGAGGAAGAAGACCTCCCACGTCCGGACCCCCAGAGAGTAGAGCGTGCGAAAGAGCCGCGGCAGCTCCGTGAGGTTCCCGGACATCACGGTCGAGTTGACCTGGAGCCGGAGGCCGGACCGCACGCCCGCCTCGATCGCCTCCAGCGACCGTCCGAAGTGCCCCGGTACTCCGCGGATCCGTTCGTGGGTCGCCGCGGTACCTCCGTCGAGGCTGACCGACACCGCCGCGACCCCGAGGCTCTTCAGCGTCGAGAGCGTCTCCGCATCGAGGCGGTCGGAAACGGCGGGGGAGACCGCGACATTCATCCCTTGGGCCCGCGCGTGGCCGACGAGCTCGGGGAGGTCCGCGCGCTGGAGCGGGTCCCCGCCGGTCAGGATGAGGGTCGGATACGGCCGGCCGAAGTCGAGAAGACGGTCGATGAGGGAGCGACCTTCGACCGTGGAGAGCTCCCCCGGTAGCGGTCGCGCGATCGCCGAAGCCCGACAGTGACGGCACGAGAGGGGGCATGCGCGCGTCGTCTCCCAGAAGACGAGCACCGGGCGCTCTGCGAAACCCAACGTCCTCTCCTGCGCCGCGTTCGCCCCGGGACGGCACCGTCACGAAAGGCGGAGCTAGAAAAGGACGATGGTCCGAGCCCCGGAAACACCGGCGGAAGGAACGCCCGGTGCGTCCGATGAACCGGTCGGCCCGTCGCACGCATCCCGGCTCAGCCGACGGGCCGTCCCGGGGCCTCCGAGGCCGGCGACTCGGCCCGGTCGGCCCCACTCTCCTTCGGTGCCGGCTCGTCGGGGCGGGGCGCGACGACCCCCTGGTCCTCGTGGAAGAACCGGGCGCCCCGAAGGAAGGAGATCCCCGCCCCCACGAGCGTGATGACGCCGGCGAACAAGAAGGCGCCGTGCAGCCCCTCGATGAACGCGGGGGCGATTGCGGCCGGGAAGAATCCTGTGGAGGTCAGCCGGGCGGCGATCGCGGGGGTGATCTGGCTCGGGTCCCAGCCGGGGACCGTCGACGCGAAGGCTAGCAGCGTGCCGACCGGATTGTACCCGAGAAAGGCGGCGAACAGCGAATCGGTCGGATTCGCCTGGGCGAGGCTCGCGAGGATCGGGCCGTCGGGCGCTCCGACGCCGAGCCCCCCGAGCGCGGAGGCGACCGATCCCGCCAGCCCCGACGCGAGACCGCCGATCACGATGGTGAAGAAGAAGACCAGGGAGAGTTGTTGGCCCGTGTTCTGCAGCGTGGCGAGCATGCCGGAGGAGGCGCCGCGGTGCCGGGCCGGAACGGAGTTCATGACCGCGGCAGCGTTCGGAGCCGCGAACATGCCCATCCCACCTCCCTGAACGAAGAGCAGGAGGCCGACCGTCGGGTAGTCGAAGTTGTAGGGGACCAGAAGGAACAGGAAGAACGTCGCGGCGGCGACCACCATCCCGAGCGTGGCGAGGGTCCGAGCCCCCCAGCGGTCGGAGAGCCAGCCGCTCAGCGGCCCAAAGACGAAGAACCCGAGAAGGAGCGGGATCATGTAGACGCCGGACCAGAACGGAGTGCTGGCGAAGGAGTATCCGTGCAGGGGGAGCCAGATCCCCTGGAACCAGATGATCAACAGGAGCATCATCCCGCCCCGGGCCAGCGACCCCAGGAACGCTGAGGAGACGCCCGCGGCGAACGCCCGGCCGCGAAACAGGGAAAGGCGGAACATCGGCTGGGCGACCCGCATCTCGACGAACACGAATGCGATCAGCAGCATCGTGCCCGACACGAGCGCCGTCCACACGTACGGACTTCCCCACCCCATCGAGGAGCTGCCGTACGGCAGCAGCGTGTAGGTGAGGCCCACGAGCAGGAAGGTGAGTCCGCCCGCGAACAGGAGGTTGCCCGGTATGTCGAGCCGCTCGTCCTTGCGGGGGGGTCGGAGGTCGTGAAGCCGGTAGTACGCCCAGACCGTGCCGGAGACGCCGACCGGCAGGTTCACGATGAAGATCAGGCGCCATGTGGGAATGGTCAGGGCGCCGAGGTGGAGGTCCGGGATCCCCGCGAGGATCCCACCGACGATGAGGCCGAGCAACGAGCCGCCGATGAAGGCGACCTGGTTGATCCCGAGCGCCTTCCCCCGCTCCTCGGGAGAGAAGGCATCCGTAAGGAGCGCCGCCGAGTTCGCGAAGAGGAACGCGGCGCCGACCGCCTGGAGCAGGCGGAATCCCACCAGTTCCCAGGCGCCGGTCGTGCCGGCGTTCGGCGTGAAGAACAGGAGAAGCGATCCGACGGTGAAGATCGCGAACCCGAGGTTGTAGATCCGCGCCCGGCCGTAGATGTCGGCGAGGCGTCCGGCGTTGACCAGCAGCACCGCCGTGACGACGCCGTAACCGAGAAGGAGCCAGATCAGGATCGCAAAGCTCGACGCGTCGAACGGGTTCACGCCGAGACCCCGGAAGATGACGGGTATCGAGATCAGGAGGATGGTGCCGTTGATCGACGCCATCAGTCCGCCGATCGTCGTGTTCGAGAGGACGACCCACTTGTAGTCGACCGTGGCTCCGGCCCCCCTCAGGCGTCTCCCGTCCTCTCTTCCAGGACCTGGAGGAGTTCGGCGACCCCCCCGAGAAGGCCCTCCCGGGCGGTCGGTGAGATCCGCGCCCCCAGCTCCCGGAGCGCCTTCCGCTGGGCACCCTTGGCCTCACCGAGGAGCCGGCGGCCCGGTTCGGTGAGAACGGCGAGACGGGAACGGCGGTCGGTGGGATGCGGTTCGAGTCGGATCAGCCGACGGCGTTGGAGGCGGCGCGCGAGGTCGGTCGTGGCCGCGGGGGTCACGTCGAGCGCTCGCGTGAGGGACTTGAGGGGGACCGGTCCCGGCGCGCAGAGGGCGAGCGCCAGGTACTCCGACAAAAGGAGCCCGTGAGGGCGGAGGGCCTCCCGGGTGATGCCGCGGAGAACCCGGTAGAGTTCGCGGACGGACTCCCACGGCGGATCGACCGGTCGCGGAACCGAAAGCGACCCTCCCGCCCGCGCCCGGCGCACCACAACCGGCATCGCCATGCGCGGCCGCCACCCACCGGAGGATATTAAGGCATCTTACTTCCAACCACCGGCCGGGCAGAAGCTCCCCGGAATCGTCGGGGACCCGGACCAGCGCCTGCGCGGGGCGGGCGGAGCCGTCGCGGGCCGCAGGGGGGTCGGTCCGGGCCAGCGCGCCCCGCGGGCGGTGGGCGACCTGCCTCCGCTCCCGAACGGTTTTCAACCCCGGAAGGCTGGGGAATCCCGCATGACCGAATCGATCCACGAGGAGCGGGTGACCTTCTCCGCGAACCATCGGGAGCTCGACGCCGACCTCGCCCTTCCCAGGGGCGACGGGCGGCGACCCGCCGTCATCGTGGTCCACGAGATCTGGGGCCTCGACGCCCACATGCGCGACGTGGCGGGTCGGTTCGCCGCCCAAGGGTACGTGGCGCTCGCCCCCGACCTCTATACCGGAGAGTTGCGGGGCCCGATGACCCCCGCGAACATCATGGCGGGCATGGCGTTCCTGCGACAGGCACCTCCCGAGCTGCAGCGCGACTTCTCCAAGCTCGGCCCACTCCTCGCCGAGCGCTCCCCCGCCGAGCAGGAGGCGCTCCGCACGCTCATGCGGGTGATGAGCCCGGACCAACAGCAACAGTTCGCCGAGGACCTCCGGGGCGTTGCCCGGTACCTTCGGGGCCGAAGCGAGGTCGACCCCACGCGGATCGCGGCCGTGGGGTTCTGCATGGGGGGAGGGCTGGTCGCCCTCCTCGCGACCCGCGACCCGGAGCTTCGGGCGGGCGTCGTGTTCTACGGCTCGAACCCACCGCTCGAGAGAGTGCCGGGCATCCGGGCGTCGATCTTGGGGCTGTACGGAGCGGAGGACCACCGAATCACCGACACGGTGCCCCAGTTCGAAGAGGCGATGCGAAAGGCGGGCCGGAGATTCGAACGGCACATCTACCCCGGCGCCCCGCACGCCTTCTTCAACGACTCCCGGCCGCAGGTCTACCGGAAGGAGGCGGCGGAGGATGCATGGACGCGCGTCCTGGAGTTCCTCGTCCGGGAGTTCGCTCGTCTTCCGACGTGAGCGGCGGCGCTCCTTCGAGCGCCCCCGGGGGCCGAAGGCGATCTCGGGACGGGTCCCGCGCCCCTAGCGGCGAGGCAACTCGCTGCGGCGGAGGGGATGACGTCCCGTCCTTGGCCCTCGCGACGGCAAGCGCCTGACGAGGGAGGGCCGCCCCGAGACCGCGCGGGACACGTGGACCGGTCCGGTTGGGACGGCCGGCCGGGCGGGCCTCCACGGGCAAGATCCCGAGGAGTCGAGCGTCGTTCGAGCGAGACCCGCGGGAGCGGGGGGGCGAGCTCCACGACACGAGGGCGACGGGAAGTTGAGAAGCGTCTCCCGGACCCGAACGCGGATCGACCGTGATGGAGGACGTCACCACGGCCCGGGACTCTTCGTGCCGGGTTCGTGGAGCTCTCGGTCCACCGCCCGGACGAGGTCAACGGGAAGGTGCGCGTCGAACCACGGGTAGACCGACTCCTCCTCGCGAGTGTTGTGGGCCCAGAGGACATTGACGAGCTCCGATTCGAGGTCCTCGGTCGACCGAGGGCCAGCGGCCAGCCGCTCGCGGACCCGTTGCAACACGTCCTCGATGCGTCGGTGCTCGTCAAGCATCAATTCCACCAAAAGCCGGCGGGAGGAGTCCCCTTCTCCGAAGGGGGGAAAGAGGAGGCGCTCCTCGACCACGATGTGGCGATGCAGTTCGGCCGCGAACTCGTCGAACCGTTCGCGACGTTCGTCCGAGCGGGAGATGGGAGTCGCTTGGAACTCCTCGAACTTCCGGTCGAGCTCCCGGTGGTCGCCCGACAGGAGCTGGGACGGTGGCTCGACGGGGTCGTTCACCGGTGCTTCCATCGATCTCGGATGACCCGGAGCTCCCCGCTGGTCATTCCCGGCAAGGGATTGATACGAGGATAAAGTACCGGTATCGTGCCAGCGCCCCAGGTGATGGCGACCCCGAAAAGGAGGGCCCCGGCCAGCGGAGACAGCCATCCGACGTGCGGCCATCCCGCGACGCCCGCCGTGGCGGCCGCGACGACACCGAGGACCCAGGCCACCGCGAGGATCCCGAGCATCCGTCGGGTCCAGGCGTGCGAGATTCGCTGGAACGGAGCGACCATTCCGAACCACATGAACAGGATCGTCAGTCCCACGAACCCGAGGACGTTGAGGAGCGCATGGGCCACGACGAGGGCGTAGTCCGATTCGGTGACCATCCAAAGACCGATCGTCCCGCCGATCAGGAACAACGTGACGCTCGTCAGGTGCAGGCCAACCTCGGCGCGGGGCGTCCGTGCCCGGTGGACGAGGACGATCAGCACGGAGACGAAGAGGACCGCAAACGCCGCTTCGGGCGCGGCGAAGAGGGCGAGGTCGGAGGCCGAAGTCGGCGGGAGTGCGAGCATCCCGAAGGGGACGAGCCACGCGCCGGAGATCGCAAGGCCGGCGAGGGCATAGACCACCGGACGCGAAACGTCCGCCTCGAGCGATCGGGGCACGAGTCGGAGACTGACCGCCGTGATGAGGAGGACCGCGTGCCCAAGGACGAACAGATGCACGGCCGCGAGCCACCAGCCGAATCCTGGGCCGCCGGTGAACCCGGAAAGAACGAACAAGCCCGCCGAGCCCGCGGCCGCGGTCCATGACGCGAGGAAGAGCGGAACCGTGACGGCGTCGCCCGGCCGCGCGTCCGGGCCGCGTGTCCGCAGCGGTGGTTGGATGAGTTCGCGTGCGAAGAGACCCAAAATAGTTACCTCGCACCCCAGGAAGAGAAGCGCCCCGAGCGCGACTATCCCCCCGGCGAAAGGCGTCGAGGTCGCGCCGGAAAGACCGACGGCTCCGAGGACGAAACCGCTCTCGGCGAGGAGGAACGCCCCCCGTGCGACCCAACGAGGCGGCTGGGGGCGTCGGGAGATCGTCGGAAAGAGGTGGAGGGCGAACCCCGCGGTGGTGAACCCGATGAAACCGATGAGCAGGAGCCAGACGAGCAAGTCCCAGCGTGCGGTAAGTGCCCCCCCGTACGAACCCAGAAGCAACACCGCACCCGCGGCGGCAAGATGGACCAGCGCCGCGGTCAGGAACTGACGGGAAACGGCGGAAAATGGCACGCATGGCCAGATGCCTCCGGACCTATAGCAGGGTCCCTACCAGGTTCGCGGCCTGGGCGGCGGTCACCCGCTCTCGGGATCGTCCCGCGCTCGCGGCGGTCGCCACGATGTCGGCCAGTGCCATGCGTGAGCGGTGGGACACCTAGCAGTTGTGCACGCGCAATATGACAATAGACCCTATGCTCGTCGGATCGCGGCCAGGGCAAGGGTTCGGGGACCGAGTGCCCACCACGTCGCGCGAGTGCCGAATACTATAAGTGTCGGTTGGGCACCACGCCGGACCATGTCACGAGCCGAACGTCGTCCCGCCCTCTTTCTCGGATGGTCGATACGCCATCCGTGGACCACGGTCGCGGTCTGGGCCGCGTTCTTCCTCCTCCTTGCCCCGGTGGCCTTCTCCTACACCAGCCAGATCAATTACGGGCAGTCCTCGTCCGGTCTAACGGGGACCGAATCGGCCCGGGCAGCCGCCGTGCTCGCCCATGTCGCCCCCCAGAACTCGACCCTCTTGATCGTGGTCCCGTTGACGACTCCTCTGAGCTCCTCCGCCGCGAACGCCACCTTCGGATTCGCGAACGCGACGGCCCACTTGGACCTCCCGCACTTCGCCGGGGTCGAATCCGCCTACTCCGCGTACGCGGGCTATCTCGATGGCGCCTTCGGCCCTCGGGTCCCGACGGTCCGCTCGCTGTATCCTGCCATCACCAGCCTCAGTGCGTCCATTTACGGACTGCCGGCCGAGTTCCTGACCGCGTGGACCGCCCACGGCGCCACGCGCGGCTCGATCAACAGCACCCTCGCCCTCCTGAACGGCTCCTCTTCCCCCTACGCCGTCGCGTTCGGGGCCGATCTTTGGACGAATTTCACCGCGGCGGCCTCGCCCGGTGAGCAGGTCGAGGCCGCGGTGCGCGCGACGGCCCCGGGGTTCTTCGCTCCGTCGCCCGAGCGGAATGCCACGCTCTCGGGGGCCACCGTCGCCAACTATACCCGCGCCACCGCGGGCATCGTGGCGACCCTCGTGTCCGTGCCGGGCATGCCCCCCGTCCCCGTCACCTGGGTCGCCTCCGCAGAGGTTCCGGGAGACTTCGGCCGGAACTTCGTCACAACCTACGGTCTTTCCGGAGCGCCGTCCGGGATCCTGGCGCAGTACCTCAGCCCAGACCACAGCCTCTCGCTGGTCGTAGTGGTCTTCGACGTGACCGACAGCTACCGGACCTCCTCCGGCGAGTACCCGGCCCAGAGCGCGACCCCGCCGATCCGGACGCTCGCCAACACCTGGTTCGGCCCTTCGGCGCTGGTGACAGGGACGGGGGCCGCCGCGTATGACGCCCAAGTGCTGGAGAGCGGGGCCGGGATTCTCTTCGCCCTCATCTTCGTCCTCCTCGCCGCCGCGGTCGCCGTGACCCTTCGGTCGTGGATCGCTCCCCTGCTGGCACTGCTCTTCGTGTCCCTTTCGACCGTGCTGGGGTACCTCGCGATCGTGGCCACCGGGCTGTGGATCGCCAAGGTCGACTTCACCGCCACCTACACGCTCACGGCGGTCACGCTGGGCATCGCCACCGATTACCTTCTGTTCCTATCCTACCGCTACCGGGAGGAACTGACCCAGGGACGGCTCCCTGAGGACGCGCTCCGTGTGGCATCGGGGCGGTCGGGGTTTGCCGTCATCGTGAGCGCCGGAACGGTCGCGGTCGGGCTCGGCGCGCTCTCGTTCCTCCCCGGGCTCGAGACTTGGGGGCCGGTGCTCGCGCTGACGGTACTAACCACCGCCCTGCTGACGGTCACGCTCCTTCCGGCCCTCCTGCGTCTCGTCGGGCCCCGCTTGTACGTTCGACGGTGGATGGCCCCCGCGCGACCGGTCGACCGGTCGGCTTTCTACCGGGCCGCTCGCTTCTCGACGACCCGCCCCTGGCTCGTCGTGGTCCTGGCCGTGCTCGTCGCCGCGCCCGCAATCGCGAGCTTTCTGCTCGTCCCCACGAGCTACGACGTCTCGGGGAGCCTGCCGTCCTCCACGCCGAGCGCCCAGGGACTCGCACTTGTCCGGGAGAAGTTCGGTGCGAATCTCCTGTATCCGACCTACGTGGTCGTGACGTCCCCGGGAACCTACCTCGCTCCCAACGGAAGCCTGAGCGGCGAGGCGGAACGGGATCTGCCACGTATCGCGGAAAGCTTGCTGGGGTACTCCGGCGTCTCCTCCGTGGTAGGCCCTTTCGTATCCGGCCGAAACCTGACCGGCTCGCTCGGGGCGACCGCTTTCGTGTTCGACCGCGGGACCCACGCCTACTTCCTGGTCTATTCCAGCGACGGGCCGTACACCACCGGCGCTCTCGGCCTGGTCCATTCCCTCCGGGACAACAGTTCCTTCCTCGTGGGAGGCCTCACCTCCTCCGTCATCGACCAGCAGAACCAGAACGCGTTCGTGTACCCGCTCTTCGAACTCGTGCTCGTCGTGCTCATCGGGGTCATCCTGACGATCGCCTTCCGTTCGGGCGTCGTTCCCCTCATCTCCCTCTCCGGCGTCTTCCTCAGCATTTCCGTCACGACCGGTCTCATCTACGGGATGTCCACGTACCTCCTGCATCAGCCGTTCCTTTACCTGATCCCGCTCATCCTGTTCGTCATCCTCATGTCGCTCGGTAACGACTACACGGTGTTCTTGATGGCCCGCGTACGGGAAGAGCAACAGACCGTGGGAATCCGGGAGGGGATCCACCGGGGAATCGCCGGCAGCGGGGTCGTGGTGAGCGCCCTCGGGCTCATCCTGGCGGCGTCGCTCGGCTCGCTCGCGCTCCAGCCGCTCTTCTTCCTGCAGCAGCTCGGTATCGCGTTCATCATCTCCCTCGTCTTCGATACGTTCCTCATTCGTCCGTTCTACTTTCCGGCGCTCCTCCACCTCACCGGACGACGGGCGCGACCTCCCTCGGTCGGGGGCGGACCGGAACCCTCGTGGACGAACGGCCCCCGAGCGGAGTAATCGGCGATGCCGTTCGTCCGCCTCAAGCGTCGACGCGGGAGGGCCTACGGATACCTGGTCGAGAACCGCTGGGACCCGATCGTCGGTCAACCTCGCCAGCGCGTTCTGCGGTACCTCGGACCCGCGGACGGAATCCGGCTCTCCGACCTTCCGAAGGCGGTCCGCACGCCGGCGCTGGCCGCGCGGCTGAAGCACGCCACGGAGACCGCGAACGCCCGACGCGAAGCGGCCGTCGACGACCTTCGTCATGCCCTGAGCGAGGCGCTCGCCGCCGGCGACTTCCCGCGCGCCCGGGGTGCTGCCCTCCGGGCCGTCCGGGAGGTCGGGGTCGGCGGGTTGTACGGAGGGCTGATACCGCAGGTCTTCGCGGAGATCGGTCGACGGTGGGCCGAGGGTTCGTTCTCCGTCAGTCAGGAGCACCTGGCGACCGGCGTGGCCGATCGCGTGGTCGAGCACGTCAACGCCCGGTACCGTCTCCCCTTCCGCGCCCGCGGAGAAGTGGTCCTTTGCGTTCCGGAGGGGGAGACCCACACGCTCGGTCTGCACCTCGCGGAAGGTCTCCTGCGGCAGAAAGGATACGCCCCGCTGAACATCGGCTCTACCGCTCCGTTGTCGTCCGTCCTCGCTTTCGTGGCCGAGCGCCAGCCCGTAGCCGCCTTCATCTCGGTCACGTCCGCCTCGTATCTCGGGGCGGCGAGGACCCTTGCCCTCCAGATCCGCCGTCGGTCTCCCCAGGTCCGGGTGATCTTGGGCGGACAGGGAATCCGTTCGAGCCCCTCCCGGGAACCCGACGCGGGGATCGATTGCATCACAGATCCCCTTCCCACCTTCCTCGAGGGATGGAGCCCGGACAGACCCCTTCGTTCCGGGAGGAGGGCAAAGGGCGGGCTCTTCGTCTTGCCACGACCGAAGAGGAAGATGCAGGGGCCCCCGTCGTGCCGTGGGATCAGGGGGTCCCCCATCGACTCGAGGGGGATCGGCTTCCTGCCGGCGACACACCGGTTGCCGAGGAGGAGTCTCTTCGCAGCGCCGCGGGAGGGCCGACCGAGCGCTTCGAGAACCTCTTCCCGACAATCCTCGAAGTAGCCGGGGTCGCAGTAGGAGCCGCCCTCCTTCGGCGGGATCCGGGAAAACAGCTGCGTCGCAGAGAGGACGGCCAGCGCGTCGGAATGAGTCGGCGGCTCGGTCTCCGGCGAGCGGGGAAGGCCTTTGGTGGTGACACGCGCCCGTGCCGACCCCGGGTTCGGGCCATCTCGCACCCCCCGAGTCGTCGTGGACCGAGCCGGAGGAACGTGAACGGCCGGGAGGACCCGTGGACCGGACAGAACGAGATTCTGCGGACCTCAATTCATCGGATCGCTTGCCGGCGGATGGGACAGAGAACGAATACGGGCGCCGGCCCGGACGGCGCTCCCGCCGGAGATCCCACCTCCCCTCCGGGCCGGCCCGACGGGACTGCCCGCGGGTCCCGTGAGCGGATCCGGGGGGAGAAGGAGCGCGCGGTGTTCGAGGGGGCGGGCTGCCGGGCAGTTCCGTGCTCTCGGAACCGCGAGGAGGGGGGCTCAGAAAGGGTTGGGCCGGCCACACGGGCCGGCATGGGCTCAGCGGGGCGGGGGTAGGTAGAGCGGAGCAGAGCCGCGTAATCCGAGTTCAGCCGATCGAGGTCGCGGTGGAGCGGGGGGCAAGGGGGCGGTGTTGGTCCGCGACGGCATTTTTCGCTGATGGGACGGGCCCGCCGGGATTCGAACTCTTATGCGTCCAGTTTCAGTGGGCCCAATGGTCTCAAACCCGGTTCTGAGGGATCTGGAAGATAGCCCTCAAGGCTCTTGAGTCCGCCGTCTGGAGGACGGCGACGCCAGCGGATGGTCCTTCTTCCAGCGCTCGATCTTCTCGACCACCGCTTCCCGGATGAAGTCCGCGAGCCGGTTGTAGTGGTCATCGGCGTCGATGATCCCGACGAGCTCGCTGTAGTATCCCCGCTCGATGCGAGCAGCGATCGACACCTTGGGCAGCGGACGCTTCCGCGGTCGGGGGAGGGGTTCGGTCATGGGCGTTTCAGCATGGAGCGAAAGATGATATAGATTGGGATGATTCGTAATCGAACGGAATCGTTCGGTACGATGCAGGCCGAAGTCCCTCCCCTCGACTCCGAAGACCGCCTCGGCGTCACCCCGGTGCCGAAACTTCGGAGTAGACTCCCCCGGCTGGTAACCCGGGAGGATCTGGAGCTTGCGGCTCGAGCCCTGCCCGCTTCGGGACTGAGAACGGCCATCCTCGCCACCCTCTCCGATCGGTGGCCGACTCCCCGCGAAGCCCTCGCTTGGATTGCGACGTTGCAGCAACGAATGAAGGATGGGACCGATGGCGAACACACCTGACGCTTTCCGCGACCTTCGGGTCAACCTCGGCGTCATCCTGAACGGCGAGGTCACGACGCTTCGTGCCGTGCTGCGCGACCTCGAAAGTCGCGCCGGGGTTCGGCTTGTCTACGTGCGGACTTCGGGTTCGCACCTGCGAGTGGTCGAAGAGGGGGGACGGCCGTGAACGAGCCGCCGACGGCCAGAGACCCTCGTGCGACTCGCCCCTACGCGTACGACCTCCTGAGCGCTTGGTCGAAGAAGACGCCGGATCCGTCCCACTGGCTGGGTCGCGCCCTCGACCGCCTGTCGGATCTGATGCGGGCGTTCGAAGGGAGTCCGGGGACCTCGGATTACGACCAGTGGATCGACCAGGTCGAACGGGAGCTCCAAACAGAGCTCCAGGCGACCGGTGTCGAGATCGGCGACGGTCCGTCCTTGTTCCGGGAGGTCCGGGACACTCTGCAGCACTACATCGCTTTGGAGACCGACTGGGCGTACGACATCGCCGCCCTCTGGGTGATGATGGCGTCCTGCATCCACGCCATCTCCGTCGTGTTCTACATCATCTTCTCCGAAAGCAAGGGGAAGGGGAAGACCACCGCGCTCCTGTTGCTCTCGAAACTCACGGGGGGCCTCAACGCCTCGGACATCTCTCCCGCCGCGCTCGTCCACTGGCTCAAGGAGCATCCTCGAGGGACGGTCTGCATCGACGAGTTCGATGTCCCCCGGGACTCGGAGCGAGACTCGGCCCTAGCGGCGATCGTGCGAACCGGTTACCAGGCGGACGGGTCGTACGAACGCTGGGATGCGAAGAGTCGGAAACAGGACTCCTGTCCGACCTTTGGAGCGAAGGCCCTCGGATTTCGTGGGAAGGCCGATGACGCGACCGAGGACCGCGTGTTCATCCTTCCCCTCCGCGCCGCGGTGCCCGGGCGGGACGGAGCTCGACTTGTCGTCCGAAACTACCAGCCTCGACTCGGCGATCTGACTGCTCGTCTCAGGGTGTGGGGAGCACGTGCCGCAGCCGGCGTCTCCGATGAGGACTGGGAGAGCGACGCGTGGCTTGGGAAGATCGAAACGGTCATCGGACCCGAGTTCGTCGGAGCGAACCGCGAGACCCAGCTCACCGATGTTTGTCTTCGCACCTGTCGCGTCGTTGGCATCGACCTTACCGACTCGCTCCGAGCCGCCTTCGGGATCCGACGGGAGATCGCCTCCGCCAACGCCCCGCTCGACCTCGAGGACGCCCGGGAGGTCCTTGCTACCTTCGAAGTGAACACCCTCACGAAGGACGCCCCTTTCGTCATCGTCCGTCAGAAGGAGTTCCTGGACCGTCTCAACGCGCGTAGGGCCGAGGCTGGACTTCGCCGCATCACGGACGGCGCGAAGATCCGGAACGACCTCGGGATCCGCCCGACGTGGCTGACCCATCCGAAGAACAAGTGTACGTGGAACATCCCGGTCAGGGAGTGGACGACGCTCGTCGGTCGAGACCTGCGCACGCTGGGGGAGGCTAACCCGACTAACCTGCCTAACCTTTCCGTCACTGACGAGGAGGTTAGCCGGGTTAACCAGGTCAAGCTGCCCCTCCCCGCGCCTGAACCAGGTGACAGCTTGGGAGTCCCGGAACCCGTACGGCAGGCGTTCCGCTCGATGGTCGGGCAGCAGGGCTACTCGGTCGAATCGGCTGTGGCCGAGATTTCGACCCGTCTGTGTTGGCCTGACGTCTCGGCCCTTCGAAAGCTGCTCATCGAGGTCGAACCATGACCGCCCCGACCATTGCACAGCGCAATGCCGCCCGGACGCGGGAGCTTGGAAAGGCCGGGCGCATCGCCCCCGTTCCGTTCACGGAAGGCGAGTCGAAGGTCCGGCGATGCACCAGCTGCGGCCACATCACACGATTCCACTGGCACGACCGCGGAGATCGGAGGTTCGAGGGCCGCCCCGGGACGCGATGGTGTCAGATCTGCGCGGCCTTCTGTCCGGTCGAGTGGTGCACGTCGGGAAGAGCCCATGCCGGGCGCTCCTCGGCCTCCGTCCACGAGCGTCGGGCGGGCTCAGCCCAGGCAGAACGTGTCCTTGCTCGTCTCGGGCCATCCGCCCTTACCGTTGGAGGTGAGACCGCGTGAACGGGGACGCAGCCCAGCGGGTGGCATGAACGAGACCCAAGCCTGCCCTCGGGACCATTCTCGCCTCCCCTATCGCGGAGGTGTTGTGATCGAATGCCCCAGATGCCGGGACGTGGGTCTCGGTCCCGCCGACTACACCGTCCGTGGCCGGGGCTGGTGGTGCAAGCTCTGCGGTTGGAAGCTGCTCACCGAAAAGTCCTGGATACAGCACTACTTCTCGAGTTCGCATCAGCAGGCCCGACGGACTCTCGAGTATCGGGAGTCCCTCGGTCGGGAGTTGGCCGAGAGCGAGCGACGCCTGTCGGCGGTCCGCGCCGAGCTGGCGCAGCTCATCCCCCTGACCCCGGGCGATATTGCCCGCAGGACCAACCAAGTGCGGGAGGAGGTCGAAGTACGTCTTCTCGAGGTCCGAGAGGAACAATGGGTAGCCCTACGCGAACTCAATGCCACCCGGGAGAAGCTGCGTGTAGTCAAGGCTGATCTCGAGAGTCGGGAGAGCGACCTCGCGGGCCTGCCCCCGGCCGAGCTGGTCGAGAGAGCCCGAGACGAGGCCCGCGGGGTCCGCGAGGAGGCCGAGAGGAACGCGAAGGAGATCGTCCGTGCGGCTCAGGAGAACGCGCTCGACGACTACAACGAAGACCTCGAACGGAAGAAGCGCGAGATCCGCGAGATCGACGAGCGGATCGAGAAGGCGGAGGCCGCTTGGAAGGACGAGCAATTACAGATCGCGACCCGCCGCCAAGACAGGATCCTCTGGAACCTCTCCCCCGCCGAGATCAAGGAGTGGTTCGACTTCCTCGAAGACCTCGAAGCTCGGACCAACCACGCCATCGCGGTGCTCATCGTCCGCCAGGAGAAGGACAAGCGGATTGCCGAGGTCATGTCGGTGCCGGTCACCCGGGTCCGGGGTGTCCGTGCGGGGGACGGCGCCTACGGCTCTCCCCTCGAGTACGTCCGACGGCAGATGGGGGCTCCTCCCGACGGCTGGTCTCCCCTGATCGACTACGCGATCGACACAACCGCTCGGTCCGCCCTCCCGCCTCCTCGGAAGTCTTCTGAGGGTCAAGCGATACGCGAGACGGCACTGCGTCGGTTCGAGGAGAACGCCGGGGTCAGGGATGTGGCCCGCGAGACCGGGATGTCCGTGGGTTGGGCCTCGAAGCTTCGCAAGGAGTGGCTGGCCGGGAAGGGGTCGGCATAGGGGGTCTCCCAGCGTTCAGGCGCTGTTCAGTGCGACGCTGAGTGAACACTTCGTGAACATCGCG
>JAKAVQ010000002.1 GCA_021817245.1 Thermoplasmata archaeon | reverse complement strand
GTCGGGGAGAAGATCTCGGACAAGGAGATGGGTCGGATCAACCTGCGGGAGCACGAAGTGCACCCGGAGTGGAACTACACGATCCTCCCGCAGTGATATTCCATGTTGTTATGAATAGACTCCTTAGGATCGTATTGACTAACGAAGGCACCGTATCCGCGTGCCCCGATCGGAACGCGGGCGAGACCGCCAGAATCTGGCTGAAGTCGGTGGTCAGAATCACAACCGCGTACCCCACGGCGAGTTGGACGCCTACACTGCCGAGTACTTTCCGACCCCCGGAGGCACGATAGTGTAGGCACGTACCGAAAAGGAGCACAAAGGGTACGAGCAGAATCCCCGGGATCATCCAGAAGTAGTCGGAGGGAAAGTACAGGGAGGCATTTGTGTAAGGATCCTGAAGACAGCCGATCGAGCAGAAAGGTCCGCTGCGAGTCGGGGTGAAGATGGCGATACCGAAGAGGGCTGCCGCGAGAGCGGCGGTGAGGATGCTAATCCCTTCGGCCAGCCCGACCGGGAAGGGGTTCGGCTCGATCGACACCGACGTCATGGACATGCGCCGCCCGGAGGACCTTCAACGGCAGCCGATGTTCCGCTCAAGTTCGCGGCGGAGGGGGGCCTATCGAGATAGGGCGGGCTCGCTCGCACGACCTCGGAGCAGTCGCACGGCGAACACGAGCGTGAACGCGAGCGTAGCAAGGGCGCCCAACTCGAGCGCATCGATCGCGAGGGGCGGCGCCACCCCTCCGAGCCCCGTGACATCCAAGAACGTGACGGCCGACATGCCCACGGCGAACGGCACCGAAAGGTACGCGGTGATGCGCGGTCGTCTCCACGCGATCGCCAGCGCAACGACTGCCGTGACCATCAGGGCCGGGAAAAGGAGCATCGAAATGCTCTGGAACCATGGTCGAAAGGTCGACAGGTCCCGCGTCTCGAGCCCGGTCCCGGGGAACATCGGTACCTGGATGGCGATCGCCGCGATCAATGCGCCTACGAGTCCAAGGGCCCTGCGCTCCAGCGGCACCTAAGAACAACCGGCCGACGCGCAGAAAACCCTCTCGTCAAGCTCGGTGCACGGCCGAATAGCCCCACCCTGTCCTCTCTCCGCGACGAGCATCGGCCGCCGGACTTGGGGGAGCGATCGGCCTCGGCGCGCTGAGCGCCATCTTGTATTGACCGCGCGGTCCCGCATCAAGCCCCCCGTCAAGCAGACGCGCGCCAGTTTCCTCGCCCCGCCGAGGCTCGCTCGGCCAAGACGCGGTTCGGTAGGTGGGGATACCCGCCCGGTCAGGCGTTGCGTCGAGGCTTCCGGAGGAGCGACCAGTTAGCGCCGGCGAAGATCGCCCCCACCAGGATCAAAACGAACCCGGCGCCTCCGACGGCGTAGATTGTGACCCCGATCCCGGCCCACAAGGGGTAGATCCCGGTCGCGTTTGCCCAGTACAAATAGACGTAGAAAGCCACGACGTCGACGATACCCGCCACGAGGAGTCCGAGACTGAGTCGGTAGTCTCGTCGGGTCTTTGAAGCGGAAAGGACGAGCTGATCCGACTCAGCCAGGTCCGGAGCGGTCAAAGGCTCGTTCTACCTGGCGACTCCGCTAGTATATGGGTTCCCGTCGACCGCCGCGAACGAGGACGAAGCACTCCGCACTCCGGGGCGTTGGCCCCGTCCTCAGTGTGTTCCGGCGCCCCCAATCATCGCGGTCGTGCCTTCGACCACGCGAAACCCACATTAGCCTCGCGCTCGCGCGAGGCGCGGGTGTTCCCTCCCTCCGCTCCGCGAGCATAACGAGGGCCCGGAACAGGGATTCGGTGAAATACCTCGACCGGGTGAACCGACTCGTGCGTGGACACGCGGTTGCGGCCGGGCCGGGTCTTCCTCAATTTCAGGAGTTGGCCGAGTACTACGACGCGCTCAACGACTGGAAAGATTACCGCGGAGAGTGCGAACGCCTGGAGTCGATTGCGCGGCGCTTCGGCCCCCCCGGAAGAACGACTTGGCTGGACCTCGCCTGCGGGACGGGCCGGCACCTCGAGTTCCTGCGTCGAAGGCATCCCGTCGTCGGGCTCGACGGCAGTCGGAACATGCTCCGCGTCGCGCGACGCCGTCTACCCGGCGTTGAGCTCATCGCCGGGGACATGCGCACTTTCCAACTGAACCGCCGTTTTGACGTCGTCAGCTGTCTGTTCGGCGCGATAGGGCATCTGGAAACGATCAAGGACGTCCGCACGGCCTTCGCCAACTTCGCGCGTCACCTCAATCCCGACGGGGTCGCTCTCGTGGAACCGTGGCTCTCTCCCTCCGAGTTCCGACCGGGGATGATCACTCTCCGGACTCACGAGAGTCCCGCGGTCACCGCCGTCCGCTTCTCGTCGTCCTCGCGCAGGGGAATCCGTTCGACGATCCGCTACCACTTCCTCATCGGCGAGCCCGGTCACAAGATTCGGCGCTACGAGGAGACCGACGTCAAGCTCCTGCTCTCTCGCCCGGAGCTTCTCGGCCTCATGAGAGGCGCCGGTCTGAGTCCCCGCTACCTCGTGCGTGGATTATCGCCGGGTCGCGGTCTGCTGGTCGGAGTCAAGGTCGCAGCCGGCCGGGTCAAGCGACCCGCGGGCTCCTCGCGGACTTTCCTGGCCCGGGCGCGCGCGTTGCCGTCCCGCACCGACCAGACCGCGATCCGCCCCGACGCGGCCCACCGTGGCCGTTCTCGCGGTGTCCGACCGCGAACGCGAGCGCTGCCCCCTCGGCGGTTCGCGGACGCACTCCGAGGCATCGATCGCGCTCCCGGGCCGGGACGAAGGCGCGGAGCAGATCGCGACCCTCACGCGGAGGCTCGGTCTCCGCGAAATCACGAGCGGCCTACCGAACGACCGCCGCGAGGCGGACGAGTAGGCCCCGGAGCCGGGGCCGTGCGACCTGCGCGGGGAAGGGTAAAAGGCCCCTAGGGCGGTCATCGCGACGACGCCGGGGCTCGCGGAGACGCTTCAACGCGACGGGCGGGGGTCGCCAGGTTCCACGCGTGTTATGGCGTCCCAAGAGGGAATCTTCTGAGCGGATGTCCCGGTCAACCCGGTCTTGAACAGAGACGACTTATTCGAGACTGATTAATCGCCCGATATTCCCGGCCAAAGAACCACCTTCTTAGGTTCGACCGACCGTGTGGACCCTCGGAGTCATGGCCGAGAGTCCCCCCAGCCTCGACCATCCCGCCACCTCGCGTCGACCTCCCCCCCGGTGGCGCACTGTTGTGCTCGCGATCCTTGGCGCCGCCGTTTTCGTCGGCGCGGGCCTGTTCGGGTTCTGGCTAGGGCGACTGAGTCCTAGTAGCGCTGAGAACACTTCCGGTGCGAATACCTCTCTGAATGCCCTCGTCCAAGCCAACGACAGCGAGGGTCACCCGGTGAACCTCTCCGGTGCGGTGGTCGACGTCTTCACGGTGCTACCGCTCGTCCTGTTGCACCCGGCACTTGGGCTCGACTTGGCGCAGCTCTCCTCCTCGGAGAACCCGTACTTCGTGGAGCTCGGCTCGGGCGTAACCGATTCGTCCGGTCGGGTCGCCGTCCCATTCTCGGGAATATTCGGAACAGTTGAAGCCGAGTGGAGGGCGATGACCTCGCCCCCGACGGAGACCGTGTCGGTCGAACTCGAGGTCAGCTACGTCTCCTATCAAGGGGCGAACGTAAGCCTCTACCACTATTACGACCAGGTCGATTACGATCCCTACGTGCCGAGCACTTCATTGAACGCACGGGTGGTGCTCAATCTCTCCACCCCGGACACCACGGTGCCACTGGCGCTCCCATCAGGTTCCTCCGTGACGCCTCCCTCTGGCGCGTGCAACGGCCGATTTACCAGCTCGTGGACGACGGTCTCGCTCAGCGTGATTCCCGGTTATCTTCCGCTCGCGGGCCTGATCAACAATATGTCATCGGGTCCGACCGAGGTCGCGGAGGTGGGGGACGGATGGATCCTTTCCCCCACGGTGAGAATCGGCTTGGGCGGCGTCCAAGCGTCATTCCCGGGGCATGTTGATTCGAGCGTGGACCCGGCCTGGACCGGACTCCTGCCGAACTTTGGCAGCGAAGCGGGTGTCACTACGGTGGTTTCCAATGCCACCCGTCTGGCCCCCGTCGCGACGGTTTCCCTGGCAGGGGCGGACTACCTAGTCATCGGCCAAGTTGAGCACCTGGTCGGGGTTGGTGGCAACCTGTGCGGAAGCTTCTGCGTGAACGTCACGAGGGTCACGGTCTCGATTCCGTACGCCGCGACCGGGCTTCCGCTTGGAGATTACTCCCTCTTCTCGATTCCCAACGGAGCGAACAACACCGGGCAGGAGATCGAATCCCTGCCGGACCAGACCTTGTTGAACTCCACTCCGATACCCTTGCCCGCTCCGGTGAACGGAACGGTCGAGCCTCAGTGGTACGAGCTAATCCGGAACGATGTTTCGTACGCGCGGGCGCTCCGGGCCGAGGGGCTCGCCTTGGGGTTGAACGTCTCGTACGTGTTCTCGGTCAGCCTCGGGGAGGACCTCTTGCTCGCGAGCGCGGCGGAGTTCGGCTGCGCGCTCGGGTGTTCCCCCGATCCGTCTCAGGTCTACCAACCGCTATTAGGGGCGGAGCTCGGCCCGGCCCTTGGCGAGATTCCGTCGCTCGGTGCCTATGGGTTCGGCGCGGAAGTCGGGTCCACGTTCCACGGTGGAGTGCAGATCATCGGCTTCAACGCGCCCTTCATCAACATCTCGGCGCAAATCTACCTGTACGGGGGTCTCAACCAGACCACTCTCGACGTGAACGGTCAATTGTGGTCGGCGACGGTTCCGTCGCTCGGCCCGGTGTATTGCCGGGCCGGCACGTCCCCCGGTCAGGGTTGTTAACGCCCGGCCGCGCTGGGGCCCGCCCCGCGGGTACGGGCGTCGGGCCCGGCCCCGGTTGCGGTGCCCACTCGCGACCCAGGGCGCCGTCCGCACGACGGGTCGCGCACCCGGGCGGAAGCGCGGGTCACGTGCGCTGTTCCGGACGAAGAGCCGGACGAAATCGCGACCCCGGGACGCCGGGTCACCCCCCTGGAAGCCACCTGTGGGCTACCCGATGACTCCTGCGAGGCAGACGAGAGGGAGGCGGAGCCGCGATCGAGGGACTTGCGGAGCGGGGAAGCGCGCCCGCGCGGTAGGGCGACGACGCCGGGGCGGGTGGAGGTGCTTGCACGTGGCTGGCGGAAGGCGGCGCGGTTCTACGCGAGGTTCGGGGTTTTCGGAGGGAATGTTTCGATTCGGTATCCCGGGGCCAGACGGTGAGGAAGCTTTCCCAGATCCGCTCGACATCTCGGACGAACCTCTCGGGATCACGGTTCAATCGATGGGAACGGGCGAGGCTTCTTCGGCGAGCTCCTTCACCTTCTCGTGAGTCGCACGGCCCTCCACGGTGGCATGCGGGGTGGCGTATTCTGTCCGTTCGATCGACCCCCGGCAAAGGACGGCGGCGCCGGTCGAAGAGACCAGTGTGCGTCGGGTGCTGGGCCGGTCGAGCCCTCCCGAGTAGGACCGTGTCGTCTCAACGGCACACGGCCGCTCCGAGGAGATTCCGCATCACCCTCCCACTCGTCACCGGGAACCTCGGCGTCCTCGGTCCCGCTGGAGAAAGAACAGACCGAGGCCGATCAGGATCAGTCCACCGATCTCGAGAACGGTGACGTTCTCCGCGAAGACGAGGATCCCCACGAGGATCCCGGTAGCGGGGTTGACGTACCCGACCACGTTCGCCCGGGTGGGACCCGAAGTGTGGTGGATCCGGAAGTAAAGGGTGTACCCGAGGATTCCGGGGAACACCACGAGGAAAGCGAGGGTGAGGGGGACCGTGGCCCCCTGCCCGAGGCTCATTCGCTCTCCGAGCGCGACCGACATCGTCTCCACGATCGCCCCGGCGACGGCGAACTGGACCGCGAGCGTCCAGAATCCCGGCGTCGCCTTCGAGGTCTTTCGGAGGAGGACGGAGCCGACGGCGAAGGCGACGACCGCGAGGACGACCAGAACGGGTCCGGAGATCCCGGTCGAGCCCGGGGCGACCAGGCCGGGAAGGACGAGGATCGCCACTCCGACGAAGCCGACCAGGAGACCGGCCGTTCCCCATCGACCGAAGTTCTCCGTCGGAAGCAGCCGGAAGCCGATCACAGCGCTCACGAGGGGAGCGGAGGCGGTCAACACCGCGGCGAGGCCCCCGGTGGTCGAGACCTCTCCCACATAGAGGAGGCCTCCGTAGGCGCCGATCATCAGAACGCCCCCGAAGGCGGCCGGGGAGGCGAGTTGAGCCCAAGTGGGCCGCGCCGTCCGGGTCGCGAGGGCGATCGGCACCAATGCGGCCGCGGTGAGCAGATACCGGAGGGCCGCGAAGAACAGTGGCGGGGCTCCGGCGACGAGGCCGGCCCGGATCACCGGGAACGCCGTCCCCCAGACGATGCCGAGGAGGACCACGAGGAGGATGTCGCTGGTCCGGCCCGGTGACCCATGGGCGCCGGTCGGTGGTCCGTCGTCCGGTGCGGTCGCGGTCTCGCGCGTTCCGTTCGAGCTCATGTGTCTCCGCGATCGGTTTCCTTGCTCCGCATCTTCGGTGGGCTGATTCGATCCGGTCCCCGAGGCCGAACGGACCCGTGCCCGTCACCGTCTCCTAACGGTGCGGGCTCCGCGCCGTCCGGGAAAAGGGCTCCTTCCCGGACCAATAGCTTCCGCTTCGTCTCGGGACCCCCTGTCGCCGAATAGTTCCCGATCCCCCCGCGGGCCGGGACCACCCGATGGCACGGGATCACGAGCGGGACCGGATTATGCGCGCAGGCGTTCCCGACCGCCCTCGCGGCTCCGGGGTGGCCCAGCCGTCGCGCGATCTCGGCGTAGGTCCGGGTCTCGCCTCGTGGGATCCGCCGGAGCTCCTCGAGCACCTTCCGTTCGAATGGGCCCACCTGCAGGTCGACGGGGATGTCGCGCAGGTTCTCCTCGCCCGTGCGGAGATCTTCGAGGATCCGCTCGAGGTACGGGTTCGACCGGCGGATCGCTCGTCGGGGAGGGGAACGGAGAAGTCGGACGCTCGCGACGCGGCCGGCGCGCAAGGCGAGGTCCACGTAGAGGTCGAGCTCTGTAGAGAACCCCCCGAAGTGGTCGACCGGAGCTTCGGCGCCGATCGTTTCGCCTCCCCGTTGCCCGAGCTCGATCAGCGGCACCGCAGAGCGGACGACCGTCGACTCCGCCGCCCGGAGGTGCTCCTCCGTGGTGCTCCGTCCGAGGGAGAGCCGTCGCGCGACCTCGCGGACATCAGAACGACGCGGAACCTCGTAGTAGCCGGCGCGAACCGCCTCGAGCAGCACCTCGGTCTGCCGGTGCGTCAGAGATGGGACGCCCGGTAGCTGACGGTCCCATTCGTCTCGCAAGCGAGCCGACGTGAGCGGGCGGTGGGAGACCAGGCACGCACGGGCGCCGAGGCGTTTCGGGAGCGCGGAGCGGTCTCCGTCCGCGGTCAGGAACCGCACCCTCAGGGTCCCCGCGGCCAGGCGGAGCGGCGGGAGTACGAACCCGCCCGAGGTCGCGATGTCGCGCAAGAGGGCGATCTCGGCTGGTTTCGGGGAGTAAGCGAAGACGAAGTGCGCGTGGGCCGAGTCCCTGAAGATCACCGAGCGTGGGTCCCAGGTCTCCGACTTTCGAAGGATATCGAGCTCCTCCTGCGATCCATCGCAGCGAACCGCCCAGCGGAACCCGAGGGGGCGAGCGCCGAACGCGACCTGAGGGTGTCGTGCGGAGAGGAGCGAAAGTCCCGACGAGAGTCGGAGGTCCCACTCGACCAGATAGGTCGTGCGCCTCCTCGCGGAAGCTCCCGCCCCCTCTCTCGGGCCCGGAAGCCATCGGTCCGTGCCGTCCGGCGTCCTGGCACTGCCGGAACGGGGCGGACCGGGCTCGGGATCCGTCGATCGGGCGGCCGGTGGGAGGGGGTGCATGCCAAGAGGATTCCCCGCCCGTAGATTAGGCCGGACCCGACAAGTGTCGGGTTCCCATCCGCTCACCCGGTCGCAGCCCGGTTCCCTGCGCTCACACGACTTGGGGTGACGGCGCGGGCTCGTCGGACTCCCTGCCGAGAGTACTCAGCTCGGTCGCGCGCGTTCGGGAAGCGGGAGGACACGTGTTCCGGGAATGTGCCGCAGTCCCCAGTCCACGATCGAGCGCATCACTGGGGCCAGATCTTCTCCCTTTGAAGTAAGGGTGTATTCCGATCGGGGCGGGTGTTGGCTGTAGAGGTGGGACGTGACGATGCCTTCCTGTTCGAGCCGCTTGAGCCGGTCGGACAGGATGTTGGTGGGGATTCGCTCCGGGGAGGCCGAGAATTCCACGAACCTTCGCTTCCCTCGGGCGAGGTCACGGATTACGAGCAACGTCCACCGGTCCCCCACGATGTCGAGGGTGTTGGCGACGGGGCACGCGGACCTGCGCCCTGCGGTCCCCTCGGATCGGCTGGGAGCGTTGCGGCCTTTCGCGGCTCGGACCATAGGGAAGTAACCGAGAATCACCAAATACTTAAGTAAGAGCGTTAACTGCAGTAACTTGTAATATGCAAGTTACAAACGGAGTGCCCGCGAGACACTCGCCCTGGTCGGTCTTCGCGGTCACGAGCCTCGCGGTCTTCGCCGTGCTCTTGGACGCCTTGGTCGTAATCCTCGCGTTCCCGACGATTACCGGAGCCTTCCACGGCGCGGACGTGACCAACGTCTCTTGGGTCGTCAACGCGTACACGATTGTCTATGCAGCGCTGCTCGTTCCGGCGGGGCGGCTGGCGGACCTCGTAGGGCGGAAGTGGCTCTTCCTCGTGGGTGTCGGGGTCTTCACGGTCTTCTCGGGACTCAGCGGGACCGCCTCGAGCCTCGACCTCCTGGTCTCGTTCCGAGTGGTTCAAGCCATCGGCGGCGCGATCCTATCGAGCACCGGGCTTGCGCTCACGCTCGCCGCGTTCCCGCGTGAGCGACGGATCATGGCCGTGACGCTCGTGGGCGCTATCGCGGCGCTCGCGGTGGTCGTCGGCCCGACACTCGGGGCCCTGATCGTCGAGTACTGGGATTGGAGGTGGATCTTCTACGTCAATCTCCCCATCGGAGCGATCGTCGCAGTCAGCGGGTTGTGGATCCTGCCCGAATCGCGCGACCGGACGCAGGGGACCCGCCCCGACGTGCTCGGCATCTTGCTGATGATTTCGGGCACCGCCTTCGTCGCCTATGGGATCATCCAGTCCGGAACTCAGCCGTGGATGAGCGCGAGCGTAACGGGCTCGCTGCTCGGGGGAGCGGTCCTTCTCGGGCTCTTGACGCTCGAGATCCGCTACGCGAAGTCGCCGGTCGTCGATCCGGGGCTCTTCCGCGACCGAAGCTTCGTCTTCGCGAACGCCGGGCTCTTCGTCTTCAGCATCGGGTTCACCGGGCTCTTCTTCAACACGGTCTACTTCCTGACCGAGGTTTGGCGTTGGTCCCTCCTTTGGACCGGCCTCGCGATGATCCCTCCCGCGCTCACGGTCGTCGCGCTGGCTCCGCTGGCGGGTCGCCTTGCCGGCCGCTTCGGGCACCGGGCACTGGCCGTGCCCGGCGGCCTCATCTTCGCCCTGGGCCAGGCCATGCTCTGGTACCGCGTTACGCCCAACCCGAATTATGTGGGCATCTGGCTCCCCTTCTCGATCCTTACGGGCATCGGGATCGCTTTCGTGCTGCCGGTCCTTACGAGCGCGTTCGCCCACAACCTTCCTCCGGGGAAATACGCCGTGGGGAGCGGAGTGGGGAGTGCGTTCCGCCAGTTCGGTACGGTGGTGGGAGCATCCCTCGCGATCTCGTACCTCTCTGTGCGCACGGGGAACCTCCAGGCCTTTGGCCACATCTGGTTCTTTACGATCGCGTCAGGAGTCGGAGCGAGCATTCTTGCGGTGGGCCTCCGCTCTCTGGACGTTGCCCTTCCCGAGGGTTCCCGCTCGACGGCGGGCGGCTCCGGCCAATCCGCTCGAACGCCCGAGGCGGACCGGTTTGTCGAGGGGTGAGTCCACCGACGACCTTGGACGCACCCCTAAGGTAGTAATCCACGCTCTTGGGAGATCGCTCGTCCCACCCGGAACGGACCCGCGGATCCTCGAGCAAAACACGGTGCCGACCGAGGACCCGGCGGTCCGGCTTTGCTTGGTTGACCACTGGGTTTCCGGCTCGGCACGCTTGGGTCATGGGAGACCCACTGTTTGTCGTATTTGAACCGCCGGTGGCGGTGCGGGGAGAGGGATTTGAACCCACGAACCCCTACGGGACCAGACCCTGAATCTGGCGCCTTTGGCCAAGCTTGGCAATCCCCGCGCGAGGGGGCGTAGCCGGACCGGGCTATATCTCCGACGGGGCGCAATGCAGGTCCCCGAGCCGAGGACGAGCCGCCTCAGGTGACCGCCGCGCGCGGGGGCGGGTTCGCCCGCGAGCCGTTCAGGACGTCGAGGGCTTCCCGGAGGGTCGCCTTCTCGTGGACGATCGCGCGCAGTGCCTTCAGCATCGCGACCGGGTGGTCCGACTGCCAGATGTTACGGCCCATGTCGATCCCGTGCGCGCCCTCGTCGATCGCGTGGCGCGCGAGCGTGAGGGCCGCCTCGTCGCTGTCGAGTTTCGGGCCGCCCGCGACCACGAGCGGGACCGGACACCCCTCCACGACCTTGGAGAAGTCGTCGCAGTAGTAGGTCTTCACGATGCGCGCGCCGAGCTCGGCGGAGACGCGGCAGGCGAGTGCGAGGTACCGGGCGTCGCGCTTCTCGAGTTCCTTGCCGACGGCCGTGATCGCCATCACCGGGAGACCGGCGGCCTCCGCGTCGTCCACGAGCTCGGCGAGGTGGACGAGCGACTCGTGCTCGTGCGGCGCGCCGACGAAGACGCTCAGCGCGACCGCGCTCACGTTCAGCCGCACCGCTTCCTCCATCGAGGTGGTGACCGCCTCGTGCGAGAGGTCCTCCTTCAGGATCGTCGCACCGCCCGAGACCCGCAGCACGATCGGCACCGAGGTCGTCGGGTCGACGCTGTGGCGCAGGAGGCCCCGCGTCAGCGCGAGCGCGTCCGCGTACGGCACGAGCGGCGCGATCGTGGCTCGGGCGTCCTCCAGCCGCCGGGTCGGGCCCATGAAGTAGCCGTGGTCGACCGCCAGCATGACCGTGTTCCCGCTCGCCGGCGAGAACATCCGGTGCATCCGGTTCGCCATCCCCCAGTCCATGGTCGTTCGTCCTCGGTGCCGGAAGGGGTCCCCGACCCTCTTAGCCGTTACTCCGCGGTCTCGCGGCCGCCGCTTCGGCGCTGGACGGGCACCCGTCGGTCCTCCTTCACGCGGTTGAGAACGACCTGGGTGTTGGACCGCTCGACGTGCGGGTCCTGGAGGGCGTGCTTCACGAAACGGTCGAGGTCGCGTCGGTCCCGGAAGCGGCCGATGAGGAGCGCGTCGTAGTCCCCCGTCACGTCGAAGATGACGTAGGCCCTGGGGTCCTTCGCGAGGCGCTCCTCGACCTCGCGCAGCCGGCCCTTGAGGATGCGGATCCCGACGACCGCCCAGAGGTCCCAGCCGAGCTGCTCGTCGTCGAGGACCGGGATGTACCCTCGGATGGTCCCCTGGGCCTCGAGCCGCGCGACCCGCGCGCTCACCGTCGTCGGCGAGACCTTGAGGCGGTGCGCGATCTCGCGGTGGCTGCGTCGCGCGTCGAAGTTCAGTTCTTCGAGGATCGACCGGTCGAGGTCGTCCAATGTGGACGTCCGTCCCATGGTTCATGAATGGGTCGGTCGAAGTTAAGGAAATCGCCAACGAAGTCGGACGTACGTCCAATAATTCCGGACGAGGCTTGAAGTAGCGGACGGGATTCGGAAGGCCCGGGGGCATCTCTACGGCACCGAAACGCGGCGCGAAGGCGGCAGCGGATACGACGGCGATCCTCGACCGGCTCAAGGCGGAGAAGACCCGCTGGGTGGAGCTGTTCTACACGGACGTCTTCGGCGGGTACAACCAGGTCGACATCCCCTTCTCCGAGCTCAACGCCGAGATGTTCCGCTCGGGGGTCCCGAAGCTCGATGGCTCCTCGGTCCGCGGATTCCGGGAGATCTTCGACTCCGACATGGTGCTCGTCCCGGACCCCCGTACCCTCGCGACGATCCCGTGGAACGCCGAATCCGGCCGCACGGTCCGGTTCATCTGTGACGTCCGGATCGGCGGGACCCAGGACCCGTACGACCACGACCCCCGCTGGGTCGCCCGACGGACCGAAGAGGTCCTCGCGGAGGCCGGGTACGACCACTCCTACTGGGGACCCGAGGTCGAGTTCTGGGTCTTCGACTCCGTCCAGATGATCCCGTCGTACGCCGGCGTCCGGGACGCCTGGGCCGGCGCCGGCTACCTCATCAACCAGTCCGAAGCCCCGTGGCAGGCCGGCGAGGTCCGACCGACCGTCCGCTTCAAGGAGGGGTACCACCGCACGCCCCCGGTCGATTCCCTCGTCGGCCTGCGGGCCGAGATGTGCAGCGTCCTCGAGGACGACTTCCGCGTCGTGATCGACGCCCACCACCACGAGGTCGCGACCGCGAGCCAGTCGGAGATCAACATCCACTTCGACGACCTCGTGCCGACCGCCGACCACATCCAGGATCTTCGGTACGTGATCAAGAACGTGGCGCACCGCCACGGCAAGCTCGGCTGCCTGATGCCGAAGCCGATCTACGGGGACAACGCGATCGGCATGCACACGAACCAGTCGATCTGGTCGAAAGGAACGAACGCGTTCTACGATGCGAACGACGCGTACGCCGAGGTCAGCCAGACGTGCCGCTACTACGTCGGCGGCCTGATGGAGCACTCGCGCGCGCTCTGCGCGATCACGAACCCGATCACCAACTCCTATCGCCGTCTCGTGCCCGGCTACGAGGCCCCTGTCTTCATCGCGTGGAGCCGCGCGAACCGGTCGGCGAGCATCCGCATCCCGTTCTACCATCGCAAGCGACCCGAGGCGAAGCGCGTCGAGTACCGCACGCCCGATTCGGCGGCGAACATCTACCTCACCGAGGCCGCGCTCGCGCTCGCGGGCCTCGACGGCATCCGGCACAAGATCGAACCGCCTCCGCCGGTCGACGAGAACATCTACAAGCTCACGCCGGGAAAGCGCCGCGAGCTGAGGATCCGGGAGCTCCCCGGTTCGCTGGGGGAGGCCCTCGACTGCCTCGAGTCGGACCGGGAGTTCCTCAAGCCCGCGTTCTCCTCGACGCTCCTCGATACCTACATCGAGCTGAAGCGCGAGGAGCAGCTCGAGCTGAACCTGAGGCCCCACCCCTACGAGTTCTACCGGTACCTCGACGTATAACGCCGCACCGGCCAACCCTTTCTTCGTCCGGCCCCGATTGCCGGCCCGCAGGCGCGCATGAGCGAAACGCGTCTCTTCCGGGACGGTCGGATCTTCACCGGCCAGCGGTACGTCGAGGCGATGCTCGTCGAGGACGGGCGGATCCGCACCGTGGGGACCCTCGCCTCGGTCGAGCGGGCGACACCGGCGGGCGCCGAGGTCGAGCGCCTCTCGGGCCGTCTGGTCGTCCCCGGGCTCATCGATGCCCACCTCCACCTCGGGGAGGCGACGCGCGCCCGGGAAGGGTTCAACCTCGCCGAGGCGCGGTCGGTCTCCGACCTGGTCGAGCGCCTCGCGGCCCGAAGCGCGGTGCGCCCCGGGAGCGCCGTCGTCGGCCACGGGTGGGAGGCGGAGCGGTTCGCCGACCGCCGGTGGCCGCTCGCGGCCGACCTCGACCGCGCGGTCGCGGACCGGCCCGTGGTGCTCTACCACGCGAGCGGCCACGCGGCCGTGGTCAACACGGCGGCGCTCCGCGCCGCCGGCATCGACCGGGCGGCGTCCGACCCCCGCAACGGCCGGTTCGGCCGGACGCCGGACGGACGGCCCGACGGCCGTCTCTTCGAGGGCGCGATGGCGTCGGTCGGGGCCCTCGCGTCCGACGCCGACCTCGCCGACCCTCCGGCGCTCGAGCGGACGCTCGAGCTCTGCGCCTCCTTCGGGCTGACCACGGTCGCCACGATGAGCACGGGTCCCGAGGAGGCGGGGTCGCTCCGGGGTCTCGCGGAGGCCGGCCGACTGCCGATACGGGTCCGCCTGTACCTTCGCATGTCCCGGCTCGAGGAGTTCGCCCGCCCGGCCCTCGCCCCCGCGGGGAGGCCCGACCGCTTCGCGGTTCTCGGCACGAAGGGATTCACCGACGGGGCCTTCGGTCCCCGAACGGCCTGGCTCTCGGCGCCGTACGCGGACCTACCGGCGGAGGAGGGGATGCCCGTGGGCACGGACGAGGAGCTCGGCGGCGCGATCGAGCGCTCGGTGAAGCTCGGACTCGCTCCCGCCCTGCACGCGATCGGCGACCGCGCCGTGGAGCGGGCGACGCGGCTCCTGCGGCCCTGGACGGGACGCACCCGGTCGCCCGCCCGGATCGAGCACGCCGCCCTGACCCCACCCGAGTTGTGGCCCTCGATGGAGGAGGCGCATCCGGCGCTCGTCGTGCAGCCCGGGTTCGTTTGGAGCGACCACTGGCTCGGGGCTCGCCTTGGCCCCGAGCGGTCGCGCTGGGCCTACGCGTTCCGCTCGCTCCTCGGCCGCGGCCTCCTCCTCGCCGGCTCGAGCGATGCGCCGTACGACCCGATCGACCCGTGGCGCGGGATCCGGGCCACGGTCGAGCGGTCCGACCCGGCGTCCGGGAGATCGGCGAACCCGACGCCGGCCGAGTCGCTCGACCCCGAGACGGCGCTGAGGCTCTACACGGTCAACGGGGGACGGGCCCTCGGTACGGCGGTCCTGGGGACGCTCGAGCCCGCGTCACGCGCCGACTTCGTTGTCCTGGACGCCCCCCGCCTGGGGGCCGCGGTCGGCCGGGGAGCCGCGTCGGTGCGGGAGACCTGGGTGGACGGCAGTTGCGTCTACCGCCGTCGTGCGGGGGGTCCGGGGGAAACCGTCTAACCTCCTCACTCTCTTCGCGCGACGTGGCGACCCCGCCCCCGGTGCCTACGAAGAAGGAGTTCTCGCCGTCGATGCGGGTCGACCTCCTCGTCTCCGACTGGAAGGCGGCGCTCCTCCCCGAGCTCCCCCAGGAGGAGAGGGAGCGGGAGCTGTACCGCCAGGCATGGGCCGCGTACCTCGACGGGGACTTCGGGTTCGGACTCTGGTGCTGGCACGAATGCGACCGCCTGACGAACAACCTGAACGGCAACGTCCGCGAGGTCACCCGGATCCTCGGGCCCGGCCGCTACTTCGGGTTCTCGCACCGCCGGGCGGTGGCCGCCGAAGTGCCGATCGAGCGGATGTACCGTCCGCGCAAGGGCGACATGAGCACTCCCCGCACGGACGCCTTCGTCCTCCCGCATTACCAGGTGCTGTGCGTCTACCTCGTCCAGGCGGCGGCCGGGAACGGGAAGGCGAAGGCCCTGCTCGAGATCGCGCTGGGGGAACTCGAGGACCGGCGGCGCGCCGACCCGTTCCTCCGGCACTTCGAGACGTTCCGGGAGCTCCTGAACCGCACGTCGGGCGCCCCGACGCCCCCGCCGACCTCGGAGGCGCCCGTGCCGCCGGCGGAACGGAGACCGGTGGGGAAGTCCGCGCGGACCCCCCGAAAGCGCTCGTCCGCGTGACCCCGCACGCGAATCCCGACCGAAGGCTCGTATAGCCGGGCCTCTTGGCGCCCGCGGTAGGGTGCGAACGATGCGGGCGGTGGTGCTGGGCGGCGGGGGGTTGACGGGACGGTGCACGGTGCGCGACCTCGCGACCGGCGGAACGTTCGACACGGTCGTCGCCGCGGACCTCGATGCCGCCCTGGCCGAGTCGGCGGCCCGGGCCGCCGGGCCGCGGGCGGTCGCCGAGCGGATCGACGTCCGCGACAAGGCCGCGGTCCGCCGCCTCCTCGAGAACGCGACGGTCGTCGTCAATGCCGTGCAGTACACGTTCAACCTCACGGTGATGGAGTCGGCGCTCGACGCCGGGGTCCCGTACCTTGACTTCGGCGGGCTCTTCCACATGACCCGCCGCCAGCTCGCGCTCGACGCAGCGTTCCGGCGGGCCGACCGGATCGCGATTCCGGGCCTCGGCCAGGTCCCCGGGGTCTCGAACGTGCTCGCGATGCAGGCGGCGAGCGACCTCGAGCACGTCGACTCGGTCGTGATCCGCGACGGCTGGCGCGACCTCACGGTCAACGGGCCCGAGGTCTCGTTCACCTGGTCGCCGAGCACGTTCCTGGACGAGATGATCCTGCCGGCGGTCGTCTTCGAGGGCGGCCGGTACGAGGACCGGGAGGCGATGAGCGGGGCCGAGGAGTTCGATTTCGCCCCGCCGGTCGGGCGCACGCGGGTCTACCGGACGCTCCATTCCGAGCCGGCGACGCTGCCCGAGAGCCTCCGGTCGAAGGGGCTGACGCACTGCGAGTGGAAGGAGGGCGGGCCGGGGATCGAGGTCCTCCGCATCATGTCGAAGCTCGGCCTCGGCTCCGACACCCCGCTCGAGGTCAAGGGCCACGCGGTCACCCCGCGCGAGTTCACGCTCGCCCTCCTCAAGCGCGAGAAGCTCCTCGGGGCGCCCGAGGGCGTCACGGTCGACGACTGGGAGGTCTGCGACGTCGAGCTCACGGGAACGAAGGCGGGGCGCCCGGTCGTCCGCCACGCGATCGCGCGGTTCCCGCCGCGCCCCGACTGGCACCTCACCGCCACCGAGTACGCGGTCGGTGTCGCGGGCGCGATCGGGGCGGAGATGATCGCCCGCGGCGAGGTCCGCGAGGTCGGCGTTGTCCCGCCCGAGCGGTGCGTTCCGGCGGGCCCGTTCCGGGCGGCGCTCGCGAAGCGCGGGATCGAGACGACGATCGCACCGGAGGAACCTCCGCTGCCCCCGTTCCGGAAAGGATGAGAATCCTCCTTCGCCGCAACAAAATGCCATCAAATCGCTCGACTTGAGGCGTTTTGCTCACGGTTTTGGTGCAGTTCGTCACGTGGAATAGGACGTTCGGTTGCGTGTATCTGCGCGCAGCGTGAGCAGTACCGTGCGTTCGTGGCGCAAGCCAATTATATATAGCCAGTTCGGGCTCCGACGGACGCCCGAGATGCGTTCTATATGGCGGAAAGGGAACCCGCCCCGACGTCCGCGCTCCCGTCACGGGAGCCCGGAGTCTCGACCAGCCTCGCCCGGGCGGACCCGCTCCCCGGCCCTCTGACGGCGGAGGACGCCGCGATCCCGGCCCCTGCCGGGCCCCCCGCGCCGAAGGACGACGCGGCGGAGGAACCGAAGGAGCCGCGCAAGGAGGCCGCGCGCGAGCCCGCGAAGGAGGCCCCGAAGGACCTCGGGCCGGTGCCGCCCGCGGCCGACCTCGAAGCCTCCCCGCTGCCGATCCCGATCGCGCGGCTCGTCCCGAAGCTCAAGAAGAGCGCGAAGTTGTTCGAGGAAGGGAAGAAGCGGATCCCGAACTCGTCGAGCTCCCTCATCCGGGTCGCTTCGTACGACCCCGTCCCCCCGTTCATCGCCCGAGCGAAGGGGCCGCGGATCTGGGACGAGGACGGCAACGAGTACCTCGACTTCAACCTCGCGTACGGCGTCCTCATCAACGGCCACGCGCCCTCCGAACAGGTGCGCGCCGTCCAGGAGGCGGCGCAGTTCGGATTCCACTTCGCCTCCCCGACCGCGCTCGAGATCGAGACGGCCAAGATGTTCCAGAAGCTCGTGCCGAACGCCGAACGCGTCGCGTTCTGCTCGAACGGCTCCGACGCGACGATGAACGCGATCCGGATCGCGCGCGCCGTGACGGGCAAGGACGCGATCCTCAAGTTCGAGGGGCACTACCACGGCCAGCACGACCTCGCGCTCATCAGCGCGGAGGCGCCGCCGGTCGTCGCCGGCCTCGACGAGTACCCGCGGCCGCTGCCGAACTCGGCGGGGATCCCGCCGGGGGTCACCGACTACGTGATGGTCGCCCCGTACAACTCGGTGACGGCGTTCGAGAGGATGGTCCGCCGCTACCGCCACCGGCTGGCGGCCGTGATCCTCGAACCGGTGATGGCGAACGCCGGCATCATCCCGCCCGAACCCGGCTATCTGAAGCGCTTGGTCGATGTCGCCCACGAGAACGAGATGCTCGTGATCTTCGACGAGGTGTTCACGGGCTTCCGGATCGCCCCGGGAGGCGCGCAGCAGCTCTACGGGGTCGAGCCGGACATCTCCTGCTGGGCGAAGGCGCTCGGCGGCGGGGTGCCGGTCTCCGCGGTCAGCGGGAAGGCGGAGTACATGGACCTGATCGCCCCGGGGCGGATCTCGTTCGGCGGCACGTACTTCGCGAACAACCTCTCGATGGCCGGGACGCTCGCGAACCTCAAGATGCTCCACCGCGGCGGCGAGGAGCTCTACGCTCGCTTCGGTCGTCTCACGACGAAGCTCGAGAAGGGGCTCGAGGAGGCGGCCCGCGACGCGAAGATCTCGATGCTCGTCCAGTCGGTGAACGGGATGCTCCAGTTCTTCTTCACGCGTCGCAAGAAGATCGTCAACTACCGCGAGTCGCTCCAGATCGACTGGAACCTCTACCTCCGGCACCACCAGCTCCTGCTCGACAAGGGGATCTACATCCACCCGGACAACTACGAGCGGATCACCTTCTCGAGCGCGCACACCGAGAAGGACGTCGACAAGTTCGTCTCGATCGCCACCGAGACGCTGAAGGAGCTCCGGTCGCTCCCCCGCGATTACCTTCCGTAACCGACGGGTCTCCCGCGGCCGTCGGGGGAATTAATAGCCTCGGCCGGTTGGCCCCCGGGTGGCCGGGGGGCGGGGGCTCCGCTCTCCCGATAGGAGGAGCGGGGGTTGGGTCGTAGTCTCACCGATCTCGCGGTCTTTGTCGCGAAGCGCCTCCTCTTCCTCATCCCCGTCCTCTTCGGGGTCATCGTCATCACGTTCTTCTTCACCCACGTCGCGGTCTCGAACCCCTGCGCGGTCTGGTTCCCACGGGCGAAGCCGGCCCAGCTGGCCCAGTGCGCGATCACCTTCGGCCTCCACCAGCCGCTCTACGTCCAGTTCTTCAAGTACACCGCGAACCTGATCGACGGGAACTGGGGGAACTCCCCGGCGGGCGTTCCGGTGCTCCCCGTGATCGCGGTCGCCCTCCCCGCGACGCTCGAGCTCGTGCTCGCCTCGCTCGTCCTGATGGTCCTGATCGGGATCCCGCTCGGCGTCGTGGCGGCCCAGTACTCCGGTCGCCTCGGCGACCACCTCGTCCGGATCTTCTACCTCTCGGGATGGGCGACGCCGACGTACCTCGGCGCGGTGGTCGCGGCGATCCTCATCGGTCCGTTCCTCGGACTGCCGACGGGCGGCGAGTACACGTCGACCCCGCCGCCGTTCGCCCAGGTCACCCACATGAGTGTCGTCGACGCGCTGCTCGCGGGCAACCTCCCGTGGGCGGGGGACGCGCTCGTGCACCTGATCCTCCCCGCGTCGGTCCTCGCGTTCGTTAACATGGGCATCGCGACCCGGATGACCCGGAGCTCGATGCTCGAGGTCCTCCCGCTCGACTTCGTGAACTCCGCGCGGATGAAGGGCCTCTCCGAGTTCGTCGTCCTCTACAAGCACGCGCTCCGGAACGCGCTCATCTCGACGACCACGGTCCTCGGGGTCACGGCGGGAGGGCTCCTTTCGGGCACGGTGATCGTCGAAGAGGTCTTCGCGTGGCCCGGGATCGGTTCCTACGCGTTCAGCGCGATCACGGGCTACAACTTCTCCGGGACGATCGGGGTCGTGATCGTCTTCGCGATCGGGGTCGTGATCGGGAACATGATCGCCGACATCCTCTACGGCGTCCTCGACCCTCGCGTGGAGTGGCGCTAGATGGCGGGGTCCGGAAGCCCGGCGCCGTCCGCCGCCCCGGACGAGGGCGCGCGCGCTCGGGGCCCCTCCGCCGACACTCTCCCGCCGGCTCGCCGCTCCGCCCGCGCGGACGCCGTGGCCGCGGCGGCGTCCCAGATCCGTCGGGGCGTCGTCTCCTTCCTGCGGATCCTCTGGGCGAACCCGCTCTCGTTCGTCGGGTTCGTCCTGGTCGTGGTGATCGCGGTGATGGCGTTCCTTGCGGTGGTCGCCCCCGGACTCGTTCTCCTCTACCCGCCCAACCAGCTGTCGACCGCGTACCACGAGGCGCCGTCGTGGCCCCACCCGTTCGGCACGGACGAGCTCGGCCGCGACATCTACTCGAACGTCGTCGCGGCGCTCCCGATCGACCTCGCGATCGGGTTCTCCGTCGCCGGCATCTCGCTCGTCGCCGGCGGGGCGCTCGGGCTCGTCGCCGGCTACTGGGACCGTCCCGGGACGCTCGGGGGCGTCGTCTCCGTGACGATCATGCGGCTCGCCGACATCTTCCTGTCGTTCCCGAGCCTCGTCCTCGCGCTCGCGATCGCCGCGTCGATCGGACGGACCGTCGACGGCGCGATCGTCGCCGTGCTCGTGACGTGGTGGCCGTACTACGTCCGCCTCGCGCGCGGCGAGGTCCTGTCGGTGAAGCACCAGCCGTACGTGATGGCGGCGCGCGCCGCGGGGGTGCGGGAGGGCCGGATCCTCCTCCGGCACGTCCTTCGCAACGTCCTCGAGCCGCTGGTCGTCTACTTCACGATGGACGTCGGCACGGTCATCGTGGTCATCTCGACGATCTTCTACGTGGTCCAGGTCCTGCCCTACCCCTCGGCCACGCCGGAGTGGGGCAGCATGATCCAGTTCTACCAGTCGTTCCTCTCGACGTACCCCTGGACCGTCCTCGCGCCGGGCCTCGCGATCTTCGTCACGGTGCTCGCGTTCAGCCTTCTCGGCGATGGTCTCCGCGACATCCTCGACCCGCGGAGCCGGCGCGCCCAGTCCGAGGCCGGTTCCGCGATGCTCGTCGCTCGGGCCGAGGAGTGAGCCGTGGGCGAACCGGTCCTCGAGGTCGAGCACCTCAGCATCGACTACGTGGTCGGTGCGGGGCGGTTCCACGCCCTCTCCGACGTCTCGCTGCGGGTCGACCCGGGCCGGGTCGTGGGGATCGTCGGCGAGACCGGGTGCGGCAAGAGCACCCTCGCCCGGGCGATCCCCCGTCTCCTCCCGCAGCCGCCGGCCGAGGTCACCGGCGGCCGGGTCCGGTTCCTCGGCACCGACCTCCTGACCTACCCGGCGTGGAAGCTCCCGTTCGTCCGGGGGACGGGGATCGGGATGATCTTCCAGGAGCCGCTCAACTCGCTCAACCCGGCCTACCGGGTCTACGACCAGGTCGCCGAGGCGATCCGGATCCGGCGCGGGCGGGACGCGTCCCCGAAGGACGTCCCCCGCAGCCGCGTGGAGCCGTTCGACTACAGCCGCGGTCCGCCGCCCGTCCCGACCTCCTCGGCCCTCGCCCACCCGCTCGCGGTCGGGGGGCTCGCGGCGCGCTCCGCCGAGCGCGCGAAGAGCGCCCGAAGTGCGACGTGGGACGAGGCGCTCGACTTCCTCCGCCTCGTGCGCATCAACGACCCCGAGACGATCCTCGGCCTCTACCCGCACGAGCTCTCGGGCGGTATGCGCCAGCGGATCATGATCGCGATGGCGCTCTCCGGGCGGCCCGCGCTCCTCATCGCCGACGAACCGACGAGCGCGCTCGACGTCACCATCCAGGCCCAGGTCCTGACCTTGATGAAGGAGCTGATCGAGGAGGTCCGCACCTCGATCCTGTTCATCACCCACGACCTGGGGGTCGTCGCCGAGATGGCCGACGAGCTCGGGGTGATGTACGCGGGCCACCTGGTCGAGTACGGGCCGGTCGAGGAGGTCTTCCACCACCCCCGGCACCCGTACACGGCCGCGCTCCTCAAGTCGAGCCCGCGGCGGTACAAGGCGGACGGGGCGCTCGACTCGATCCCGGGCGCCGTCCCGAACCTCTCCCGCCTCCCGACGGGGTGCTCGTTCCACCCGCGGTGCGTGCTCGCCCGTCCCGAGTGCGCGAGCGACCCCGGTCCCTCGCTCGTGCCGGTCGGTACCGTTGCCGGGGCCCCCGGGACCCATCTCAGCGCCTGCCTCTTCGCGTCGGACGTCGAGGCCCCCCCTTGACCGACCCTCCCCTCCTCGAGATCGAGGGCCTCGCGAAGGAGTTCCCCCTCACCCGCTCGCTCGGCGAGATCGTACGCCGGGAACCCCACCGGGCGATCCACGCGGTCGACGGCGTCGACCTCTCGGTGGGGCGCGGCGAGACCCTCGGCCTTATCGGCGAGTCCGGCTCGGGCAAGACGACGCTCGGCTGGCTCGTGTCGCGCCTCCACGAGCCGACCGCGGGCCACCTGAGGTTCGACGGCGAGGAGATCACGCACCTGAAGGGGCGGGCGCTCCTGCGCTGGCGTCGCAACGTCCAGGTCGTCTTCCAGGACCCCGTCGGCTCCCTGAACCCCCGTCTGAGGGTCTGGCAGATCGTCAGCGAGCCGATACGGGCCCAGGGGGCGCTCGACGGCGGATCCGTCTCCCGCAGCGAGTACCGGCGCCGGGTGCTCGACCTGCTTCCCACCGTCGGGCTTCCGCCGGACTGCCTCGACCAGTACCCCCACGAGTTCTCGGGCGGGGGCCGCCAGCGCCTCTCGCTCGCCCGAGCGCTCAGTGTCAATCCGAAGCTGGTCGTGCTCGACGAACCGACGAGCGCGCTCGACGTCGCCGTGCAGGCCCAGATCCTGAACCGCCTCGTGCAGCTCCAGCGGGACCGGGGCTACTCCTACCTCCTCATCACCCACAACGTCGCCGCGGTCCGGTACGTCGCCGATCGCGTCGCGGTGATGTACCTCGGCCGTCTCGCGGAGGTCGGCCCGGTCCGGCCGGTGCTCGAAGCCCCGGTCCACCCGTACACGAAGGCGCTCCTCGCGGCGGTCCCCGAGCCCGACCCCCGGCGGCGCCGCGCCCGGTACCGCATCGGCGGCGACATTCCGACGCTGATCGACCCCCCGCCGGGGTGCCGGTTCGCCCCTCGCTGCCCGTTCGTCGTCGACCGGTGCCGCACGGAGGACCCCCCGCTCGTGGAGCCGGCGGGGTTCCCCGGGCGTCGGGTCGCCTGCCACCGCGCGGACGAGATCGGGTCGGTGCCGGCGGCGTCGCTGATCGGCGCCGGCGACCCCATGGGGCCGACCGGCGGGTAGGCGAGGGGGGCCGCGGAAGGCCCCCACCCCGGCTCAGCTGACCGACTGCGTGTTGAACAGGAGCGAGTACGGCTCGGCGCTCGCCATGGGGTTCTCGAGGAACCCGTGGAGGTACGTGGAGTAGACCGCGAACGACGTCGGGACGACGAGCCAGATGTCGGTGTAGTTGTTGTACATGATGCTCGTCATCGTCGAGTAGCTCGAGTTCAGGAACGTCGCGTTCGAGCTCGCTGCGGCCGCGAGGGTGAGGTTGTCGACCGTCGCGTTCGCGAACTGCGACATGCACATGTTCGCGCTGCCGTAGCTGATCGCGTCGTTCTGCGTCCAGTCGTCGGGCGAGATGTAGTCGGACGTGTAGAACTCCTGGCCCATGTAGAACGGTCCGCCGTTCGTGCTCTCGAGCGTCGTGCAGACCCCGGTCGTCGGGTCGATCGTCTGCTCCTGGTAGAGCTGGTCGAGGCTGATGGCGACCGGCGTGATGGTAAGGTTGATCTGCGCGAGGTCCGCCGCCAGGAACTGGGCGGTGTCGGACCAGTCGGTTCCCGTGTTGATGTAGGCGTACTTGAAGTCGAGCGACTTGCACGCGCCGTTCGCGCAGGGGGAGTTGGCGATCTCCTGGCGCGCGAGGGGGAGGTTGTACGCGTACGGCGAGAGTCCCTGCGGGTTGTAGTACGGGTACGACGGGGGGACGGGCCCGACCCACTGGCTCGCGTACCCTCCGAACGCCTGTTGGATGATCTGCGTGTAGTTGATCGCGTGCGCGATCGCCTCACGGACGGAGAGGTTGGTGAACGGGAACTGGTTCTGGTCGAGGTAGATCCACCAGGAACCGCTCGTCGAGCCGTAGACCGTCGGGAGCGCCTGGACCGCGATGCACGGGTTGCCCTGGAGCTGGCTCACGGTCGAGGGCCCGAGGTAGGCGAACGAGGCCTCGGCGACCGCACCGGTCTTGAGGTCGCTGATCGTGACGGCCGACTGGTCCTGGAAGATGATCTCGACCGAGTTGAGCGCGGGCTGGATCATCGGGTTCGTCGGATCGCTCGCGGCCGCCGCAGCTCCCCAGTAGTTCGTGTTCGGCACGAGCGTGTACCCGCCGCCCGCGATACCGTTGTAGTTCTCGAGGACGTATTGGCCCGTCCCGAGGGTGTTGACGGACATGTACGAGTTCGGCTGCCCGAACGAGATGCCCCCGTGCTGGTCGACCCAGACCGGGTCGACCGCGTAGGAGTTCGGCGCGGAGATCGACGCGAGCAGGTAGTTGTAGCTGGTCCCGAGGTACCCGTAGCCCAGGTTGAGCTCGATCGTGAGGTTGTTGAGCACCTGGAACGACTGGTTCGCCGTGCCCATCAGGGCGATCTCGCTCGACGTGGGGGTGTCGAAGTTCCACGTATTGAGGTCGTTCAGGAGGGTCGCGTTCGCGGCGTTGGAGTAGTTCACGTCCGAGTAGTACGTGAGCGGGTTCGAGGCGCTAAAGTTGGTCGAGAAGAAGTTCTGCTCCAGGATGAACTGCGGCCCCTGGACGAGGAGGAGGCTGCGGTAGAGGCTGTACCACATCACGTAGGCGTTGAACGGGTCCCCGTTCGAGAAGTGGACGCCCGGGCGCAGGTGGAACGTCCAGCTGTAGCCGCCCGGAGAGACCGTCCAGTTCTGGGCGAGGACGCCCGAGAAGGTCGTGTAGCTCGACCCGTTGTAGTTCACGAGCCCCTGGTAGACCTGCTGGACGGCGGCCCAGCCGGGGGTCGAGAACGTCACGGCCGGATCGAGCGAGTCGGGGATCTCGGCCTGGTCGATGAGGATGGGGTTCGTCGACTTGAGCGCGACCCCGCAGCTCTTCGAGGAGCTCTGGGGGCGGGTCAGGTAGAGCCCGAGCCCGGCGACCACGACGATCACCACGATGCCGACGACGATTGCGTTGCGCCACTTCGGGTCCATGAGAACGCCCCAGGGTCTCGAGTCCCGACAGCCTCATCCTTCATAAACCCCGCGAAAAACGCCCGGAAAGCGGGCGGCGGTCCGTTCCCCGCCTAGGGTCATTAGGCCGCCCGGACTCGGCGGCCCGGGTGGGCACGATGGACCGCACGATGCTGATCGGGGGCGAGTGGGTGACGGCGTCCGACGAGGCGACGATCCCTGTGGTGAGCCCGTTCGACCGGTCCTCGCTCGGCACGGTTCCTCGGTCGACGCGCGAGGACGCCCGACGGGCGATCGACGCGGCGCGCGAGGCGTTCGACCGGGGTCCCTGGCCCCGGTGGCCGCCGAAGGCGAGGTCCGAGGTCTTCGTGAAGGCCGCCCAGATCCTCCAGCAGCGGCTCGGCGAGGTCGCGGAGCTCGAGAGCCGCAACCAGGGCAAGACGATCAAACAGGCAGCGGACGCGGACCTCCCGTTCACGATCGACAACCTGATGTTCTACGCCGGGGCCGGCCGCACGCTCGAGGCGCGGAGCCCGGGAGAGTTCACCGGCGACGGCACGACGATCTTCCGACGCGAGCCGGTCGGGGTCGTTGGGTCGATCACGCCGTGGAACTACCCGATCATGATGGCGGTCTGGAAGGTCGCCCCCGCGCTGATCGTCGGGAACACGGTCGTCCTCAAGCCGGCGAGCTACACGCCCCTCACGAGCCTCGAGCTCGGTCGGGCGTTCCAGGACGCGGGCCTTCCGGCTGGGGCGCTCAACGTCATCACGGGCCCCGGCGCGGAGGTCGGGGACGAGCTCTGCCGGAACGCCAAGGTCGACATGGTCTCCCTCACGGGCGACACCGCGACCGGCAAGAAGATCATGGAGGCGGCGAGCGCGAGCGTCAAGCGCGTCCAGCTCGAGCTCGGCGGGAAGGCGCCGTTCGTTGTCTTCGAGGACGCGGACCTCGCGGCCGCGGTGGAGGGAGCGGTCGTGGGCGGTTTCGTGAACGGGGGCCAGGACTGCACGGCGGCGACGCGGCTCATCGTCCACCAGAGCCTCCGGGCGAAGTTCGTGGAGCGGCTGCTCGAGCGGGTCCGCACGATCCGCGCCGGCGACCCGCTCTCGCGCTCGACCGACCTCGGGCCGCTCGTGAGCCCGGTGCAGCAGCGCTCGGTCCTCGATTTCGTGGCGAAGGGCCGGGCCGAAGGCGCGACGCTCAAGGTCGGTGGAACGGACGACCACGCCCACTTCCCGAACGGGGCGTTCGTCCTGCCGACGGTGTTCGACGGGGTCGCGCCGGACATGACGATCGCCCAGCGGGAGATCTTCGGGCCGGTCCTCGACGTCCTCGAGTTCTCCACGTTCGACGAGGCGATCGAGATCGCGAACGGCGTCGACTACGGCCTCGCCGGCAGCGTCTGGACGCGCGACGTGCGCACGGCGCTCAAGGCGGCCCATGCGCTCCGGTTCGGGGACGTCTGGGTGAACGACCACCTCCCGCTCGGCTCGGAGACGCCGCACGGCGGGTTCAAGCAGTCGGGGTTCGGGAAGGACCTGGGGACGGATTCGCTCAACGACTACACGGTCGTGAAGAACATCTACGTCGACCTCACCGGCCAGGCCCGCAAGGGCTGGCACTACACCGTCTACGGCGACCCGGCCTAGGGGGCGACGATGGTCGACGGGATCCCGGAAGGCGGGCGGGGCGCGCTGTTCATCGGCGGAAGCTTCCGACCACCGGCCTCGGGCCAGTACGTGCCCGTCGTCGACCCGTCGACCGGCCGCCGGATCGGGGAGGCGCCGGTCGCCTCCGCGGACGAGGCGAGCGCGGCGGTCGACGCGGCGGCCGCGGTCGAGGAGTCGTGGGGTCTGGTCCCCGGCCACGAGCGCGCCCGCATCCTGCGGGCGACGGCCGAGCGCCTGCGCGCCGACCGGGAGACGATCGCCCGCCTGATCTCCTCGGAAGTGGGGAAACCGATCGTCGAAGCGCGCGTCGAGGCCGACCGGGCGGCCGGCGTCTTCGAGCTCGCCGCGGAGGAGATCCGCCACCTTGGCGGGGAGAGCTACCCCGCCGACGCCTACGAACGTCCCGCGGGCAACGAGCACCGGGTCCTCTTTTCGGTCCGCGACCCGATCGGTGTCGTCGTCGCGATCGGCCCGTTCAATTTCCCGCTCAACCTCCTCTGCCACAAGGTCGCCCCGGCGCTCGCCGCCGGGAACCCGGTCGTCGCGAAGCCGACCAGCGCCGCTCCGTTCACCGCGCTGCGCCTCGCCGAGCATCTCCGGGCCGCCGGCGTGCCGGCCGGCGTCATGAACGTCGTCGTCGGACCGGGGAGCTCGGTCGGCAACGCGCTCGTCGACCACCGCGCGACCCGCCTCGTCACGTTCACCGGCTCGACGCTCGTCGGCAAGGGGATCGCCGAGCGGGCGGGACGCCAGGCGAAGCGCGTCATCCTCGAGATGGGCGGACTCGACCCGTTCGTCCTGCTCGACGACGCGCCGCTCGACGCGGCGGTCGGCGCGGCGGTCCGGGGCGCGTTCAGCTACTCGGGCCAGGTCTGCACGGCCTCGAAGCGGTTCCTGGTCCAGGACGGGATCGCCGAGAAGTTCGCACGGGCGTTCGCCGAGAAGGCGAAGGCGTTGCGCGTCGGACCGGCGCTCGAGGAGACGACCGAGGTCGGCCCCCTCATCGACGCCGCGGCGCTCGAGCGGATGGACCGCCTGGTCGGCGACGCCCGGGAGCGGTCGGCGAAGGTCCTCACCGGGGGAGCGAGGGTCGACCGGGGCGGCGGGAACTTCTTCGCCCCGACGGTCCTCGACGAGGTTCCCGAGGCCGCCGAGGTCGTCCGCGAGGAGCCGTTCGGCCCGATCGCGCCCGTCGTTCGGTTCCGGGAGGTCGACGACGCCATTCGGATCGCGAACTCGACGGCGTACGGCCTCCAGGCGGCCGTGTACACGCGGGACATCGCCCGGGGGTTCCGCCTCGCGCGCCGGATACGGGCGGGCGGGGTCCATCTGAACGACCCGACCAACCTGCGCTGGGACGCGCTCCCGTTCGGCGGCGTGCGGGAGAGCGGCCTCGGGCGTGAGGGGCTGCGCTACGCGATGCAGGAGATGACCGAGGTCAAGCTGATCTCGGTCAACTACGGCCTCCCGTAGCGTGCGGGCGGCCCGCGATAGCGACCGCCTTACTCGTCCGCGTCGACGTGCTCGACCGGCAGTCGCGGTCCCGGGATCGGGGGGACCCCCGGCGTCGGGACCATGTGCTCGGGCAGCGGGTGCGGCTCCCCCGGGCCGGCCGGGTAGTGCACCGGGCCCCCGGCGGGCCGGGTCACGGGCGTCGTGGCGAGGCTCTCGAGCGACTCCTCGAACGCGGCGACCCCCCGCTCGAGGAGCTCGTCCTCGATCGTGAGCGGCGCCATGAACCGCAGGACCTGGTCCCACGCGCCGCAGGTGTGCATGAGGACGCCCCGGGCGAGGAGCGCCGACCGCATCGAGCGCGCGCCGTCCCCCCAGGCGAGTCGGCTGCGGCGGTCGCGGACGAACTCGACGCCGATCATGAACCCGCGTCCCCGCACGCTCCCGACCGCGGGGTGGCGGTCGGCGAGCCCCTGGAACCGCTGGAGGAGCTGGGGACCGCGGTGGCGGGTGCGGTCGAGTAGGTCGCCCTCCTTGAGGAGCTCGAGGGTCTCGGCGCCGACCGCGAGGGCGAGCGGGTTCGCCCGGTACGTGCCGAGGTGGAACCCCCGCGGGAGCTCCCGGACGAGGTCGTCCCGGTACGCGACGACCGCGAGCGGGATCCCGCCGCCGATCGTCTTCGCGATGCAGAGGATGTCCGGGGTGACGCCCGAGTGCTCGACCGCCCACATCCGGCCCGTGCGGCCGAGGCCGGTCTGGACCTCGTCGGCGATCAGGAGGATCCCGTGGCGGTCGCAGAACTCCCGCAGCGACGGGAGGAAATCGTCGGGGGGGACGACGTACCCGCCCTCCCCCAGGATCGGCTCGACGAGAACGGAGGAGATCGCGTCGACGCCCGAGTGCGGGTCGTTCACGAGGTGCTCGAGGTAGGCGATCGTGCCGGCGGCCCCCTTGTCGGCGCCGAGAACCGGCCGGTACGGGTCCGGGTACGGCACCCGGACGACCGTGCCGCCTCCGAAGCTCGTGGTCGAGTGGTAGCGACGCCCACTCGTGAGGTGGACGACCCCGCCGTGGACCCCGTGGTAGGCCCCCGAGAACGCGACCGTGCCGCGCTTCCCCTGGGCGAAATCGGCGAGGTTGACGGCGGTCTCGATGCAGTCCCCGCCCGTGACCGAGAAGAAGATGCGGGCGTGATTGCGCAGGGTCCCCGGCAGGACGTCGCGCAGCTCCTTGAGGAACCGGATCCGGGCTTCGGTGGGGAGCTCGAGGGCATGCCAGATCGCGCGCGACTGCTCCTCGAGCGCCGCGACGAGCCGGGGATGGCGATGGCCCAGGTTGAGGACCGAGATCCCGGCCATCCAGTCGATGAACCGGTTGCCGTCGACGTCCTCGATCGTCGACCCCTGGGCGACCTTCGGCGCGATCGGGAAGTAGTGCGGATAGCCGACGGCGTCGGTCTCCCAGCGCGCCTGGTCGGCGAGGAGCTCGCGCGACCGCGGGCCGGGCGGGGGATGCAGGATCCGCGGGGCGTCGGGAAAGCTGAGCCACGCATCGCGGCCGGTCATGGCAACACCGGACCTACGTAGCGGTCCGCGCCATATCAACTCTCGGAGGGCGCCCGAGGTTCCCGCGGATTCGTTATCCGCGGCGTCCGTCTAAGCCTCCGGCAGGGAGAAGGTAACGGTGACGGGATGGGTCGACGTCCACCTCCACTTGAGCCGATGGTGGCGGGACCTTCCGCGGACGGCGTACCGTCCCGACCTCGACTACGGGGTCCCCGGCCTTCTCGCCGAGATGGACCGGGCCGGGATCGACCGCGGCCTCGTCCTCCAGCTGTTCGAGGCCCCGGGCTCGGCCGAGGGCCTCGCGGAGGGCCGCTCCCTGGCCGGGGCGAGCGGCGGCCGACTGCACCCGGTCGCGACCGTCGACCCGACGGCCGGGGAGGCCGTCGTGCACGAGACGATCGCGAACTGGGGACACGAACCCGACCTCGTCGCGATCAAGCTCTACCCGGGGTACCGGGCGTTCTACCCCCACGACCCCCGGCTCGATCCGGTCTACGAGTACGCCCGCCACCGGCGCCTCCCGGTGATGATCCACCAGGGCGACACGCTCGACGGGATCGGGCTCGTCAAGTACGCCCGCCCGATCGAGGTCGACGAGGTCGCGGGGCGGTACCGTGACCTCTCGTTCGTCCTCTGTCACTTCGGGAACCCCTGGGTCGAGGAGGCGGCCGAGATCGTCTACAAGAACCCGAACGTCCACGCCGACACCTCCGGGCTGCTCGCCCACCCCTCCGCCCCGTACTTCGTTCGGATGGTGGAGCGCGCCCGGCGGCGGCTGTACAACGCGATCGTGACGGTCGGCTCGCCCGAGCGGATCCTCTACGGCTCCGACTGGCCCCTCGAGGAGCTCACCGTCGCCGTCGACCTCGTCCGGGGGCTCGACCTCCCGGCCGAGGACCTCGACGCGATCCTGGGCGGGAACGCCCGTCGGCTGTTCCGACTGCCCGAGCCGGCCCCGCGCCGGACCGGGTCCTCATAAACCGGCTCGAGGTCGGGGACGGGCGCGATGGACCCCGAGGAGATCCGCCGGATCGTCCGCGAGACGAACTACGTCACCTGGCGGCGTCAGGGCGGCTGGGACCCGCTCGTCCTCGCGCGCGCCGAAGGGTCGAAGTTCTGGGACGGGGCCGGCCGCGAGTACATCGACCTCTCGTCCCAGCTGATCGCGACCAACCTGGGCCACGGCAACGCCGCCGTCGCCGAGGCGATCGCCGAACAGGCGCGCTCGGTCGCCTACGCGGCCCCGGGGTTCGCGACCGAGGCCCGCGCCCGCCTGAGTTCGGCCCTCACCGAGGTCCTTCCGAAGGGGCTCTCCCGCTTCTTCTTCAGCACCTCGGGGACGGAGGCGAACGAGGCGGCGCTCAAGATCGCGCGCGCGGTGACGGGGCGGACGAAGGTCGTCGCGCGGTACCGGTCGTACCACGGCTCGACCGCGGCGTCGATCAGCGTGACGGGCGAGTTCCGGCGTCGCGCGATCGAGCCGCTCGAGAAGGTCCCGGGGACCGTCTTCGCCCCGGACTGCTACTGCTACCGCTGCCCGTTCGGGCGGACGTACCCCGAGTGCGGTGTCGCCTGCGCCGAGTACGTCGACTACCAGCTCGAGCGCGAGGGCGACGTCGCGGCGATGATCGTCGAGCCGGTCGTCGGGACCAACGGCGTGCTCGTGCCGGTCCCGGAGTACCTCCCGCGCCTGCGCGAGATCACGAAGAAGCACGGCGTGCTCCTGATCGCGGACGAGGTGATGAGCGCCTGGGGCCGTGTCGGCGAATGGTTCGCGGTCGACCACTGGGGCGTGCGGCCGGACCTCCTCACGACGGCGAAGGGGATCACCGGCGCCCAGGTGCCGCTCGGGCTCACGGCGACGACCGCCGAGGTCCACGACGCCTTCCGCGACCGCTACTTCCCCCACGGCCACACCTACGAAGCACATCCGCTGACCCTCGCGCCCGCGGTCGCCGCGATCGGCGAGTACCGCCGACTCGGCCTCCTCGAGAAGTCGCGCCGCGACGGGGAGTACCTCCTCCGTCGCCTCGGGGAGATCCGCGACGCGCACCCGTCCGTCGGCGAGGTGCGGGGCCTCGGCCTTTTCGCGGCCGTCGAGCTCGTGAAGAACCGGGCGACGCGCGAGCCGTTCAACACCGAGGACGACAAGCTCGCGGGCCGCCCCCTGGTCGTCGAGCAGGTGACGGCGGCGATGATGAAGGAGGGGGTCTTCTGCGTCGGCTGGGTCTCCCACCTCGTGATCGCGCCGCCCCTCATCGTGACCCGCGAGGAGCTCGACCGCGCGCTCGACGTCCTCGACCGATCGCTCGTGGTCGCCGACCAGAAGGTCGTCGCCGCGTAAGGGACCTCGCGTGCCGGGGGCCGGCGGGGGACCCGCCCACGCCCCGTTCTCGTTCGCCCGGGTCGCCGCGGGCACCTGGCTCGCGTACGCGAGCTACGGGGTGCTCCTCGCGGTCCTCCCGTTCGTCGAGCTCGAGCTCGGCGGAGGCCCGCTGCTCGCGACGCTCGTCCTCGGGGCACCGCTCGCGAGCCAGACCCTCGCGTCGTACGGATGGGGGTGGCTTTCCGACCGCCGGGGGGGCCGTCGCGGGCTCCTCGTCGTCGCGACGGCGCTCCAGGCCCCGATCTTCCTCCTCCTGCCGCTCGGCGGAGCGGTCGAGCTCTTCGGGCTCCGCGTGCTCCAGAGCGCGCTCTTCGGGTCGGTCGTCCTCGCGACGACCCTCGCGACCGAGGAGGCGGGCCGGAGCGCGGGATCGCGACTCGGGTGGCTCCAGTTCGCGTCGAGCGGCGGGATGCTCCTCGGCGTGATCGCGAGCGTCCCGCTCCTCTCGGGCCCGACGTTCCGCTTCGATTCGGCCGGAGGCTGGTCGCTCGTCGGGTTTCTCGCGGCGCTCACCGCCCTCGCCGCGGTCGCCTACGCGCTCGCGGGGGACCTTCCGCACCGGCCCGTCCCGAGGGGCCCGGCGGGGGCTCGGTCGCGTCTCCGCCGCGAGGTCGTCGAGCTCGCCGGCGCGACGACCGCCGTCGCGACGTTCCGGTACATGGCGGTGAGCGCGGTCCCCGTCTACCTCGCCGCGACGCTCGCCCGGCAGGGGTTCTTCGGCGTTCCGTTCAACGAGGACCAGCAGCTCGCCGTCTGGCTCGCGGTCTCGTCGCTCTTCAACCTGGCGGCCGCCCCCCTCTCGGGGCGCCTCGCCGAGCCGGTGACGAGCCGCCGGTGGGTGCTCGTCCTCTCGGCGAGCGCGTACGCCGCGATCTGGGTCTCGCTCTTCGCCGTGCCGAACTACGCCGTGACGTTCGGGGTCTGGGTCGTCCCGGTCGCCGTCTTCTTCACGGTCGCCGGGGTCCGCGAGGCGACGGACGCGAGCGCTCCCGAGGAGCGTGGGCGGGCCGTCGGGCTCATGACCGCCGCGTTCAACTTCGGCGGCCTCGCGGGGGCCGTCGTCGCCGGGGTGGTCCTCAGCCTCGGGGTCGGCATCGTCCCGATGTTCGGGCTGAGCGCCGTCGGCGCGGTCGGGGCCGCGCTCCTCTGGGTCCCGGTGGTGCGGCGGCTTCCTCCCGCGCGCCCGGGGCCTAGAACCAGCGGCTCGTGATGACCTTCTTGCGGGTGTAGAAGTCGATCGCGTCCCGGCCGGTCGCGTGGAGGTCGCCGTAGAACGACCCCTTCCACCCGACGAACGGGAAGTACGCGGCGGGCGCCGGGACGCCGATGTTGACGCCGATCATGCCGGCCTCGATTTGGTGCGTGAACACCCGCGCGGCCCGGCCGTCGCGCGTGAAGATCGCCGCGGCGTTGCCGAACCTCGACCGGTTGGCGACCTCGATCCCCTCGGCGAGCGAGGCGACGCGCACGACCGAGAGCACCGGGCCGAAGACCTCCTCCTGGGCGATCGCCATCTCGGGCCGTACCCCATCGAACAGCACCGGTGGCACGTAGTACCCGTCGGAGCCCTCGGGGACCCGGCCCCGCGCGACGACGCGGGCGCCGCCCGCCTCGCCGTCGCGGATCCACGCCAGGACCCGGTCGCGGTGGTCCGGGCGGATCACGGGCCCGACGTGCGTCGCGGGGTCGTCGGCCGGACCGGTCGTGAGAGCCTCGACGGCCTTCGCGAGCCGTTCGACGAGACGGTCCGCGCCGGGTTCGACCGCGACGACCACGCTCGCCGCGAGGCACCGCTCGCCCGACTGGCCGAACGCGCTCGACACGATCGCCGGCACCGAGCGCTCGAGGTCGGCGTCGGGCATCACGACGAGATGGTTCTTCGCGCCGGCGAGCGCCTGGACGCGCTTGCCATGCGCCGCCGCGGTCGTGTAGATGTGGCGGGCGGTCGGCGCCGAGCCGACGAACGAGACCGCGTCGACCCCGGGATGGACCAGGAGCGCGTCGACCGCCGGGGCGTCCCCGTGGACGAGGTTGAACGTCCCGGCCGGAAAGCCGGCCTCGTCGATCCACCGGGCGAGGCGCACGGCCGAGAGCGGTACCCGCTCGGAAGGCTTCAGGACGACCGAGTTGCCGCAGACGAGCGCGAGCGGGACCATCCAGAGCGGGATCATCACCGGGAAGTTGAACGGGGTGATGCCGACGACGACCCCGAGGGGCTGGCGGACGAGCGTCGTGTCGACGCCCGGAGAGACGTCCTCGAGGAAGGCCCCCTGCATCGTCGTGGGGGCGCTCGCGGCGAACTCCGTCGCCTCGATCCCGCGGCGGACCGAACCCCGGGCCTCGTCGATCGTCTTGCCGTTCTCGCGGACGACGGTGCGGGCGAGCTCGTCCGCGTGGGCCTCGAGGAGGTTCCTCAGCGCGAGGACCTTGCGCGCCCGTTCCGCGACCGGCACGTCCCGCCAGCTGAGGAACGCCGCCCGCGCCGCCCGGACCGCGGTGTCGACCGCCCGGGCGTCCGACCGGGGTACCCGGGCGATCACGGCGCCCGTCGAGGGGTCCGGGACGTCGAGCGTCCCCAGCCCGGTCGGTCGCACCCAGGCGCCGGCGACGTAGTTCTCGACCGTTTCCGCTTCGGACATGGACGAACCTTCCCCGCCCGAGGCGTCGGAGGTCTTGACCCTCTCGGGTCCGGGGTTCGGCGATTGTCGATTTTCCCCCGCCCCGCATGCCCTTTTGTAGGGGACCCCGCTCCGAGCCGCGCCGGTGGGTTCGACCCGCCGACGGTCGGAGGAGAGGGCTATGGACCCGAGGTTCGAGGCGGCCTACGACGAGTACCGGCGCCGGACCCCCCGCTCGAAGGAGCTCTGGGAGCGCGCCGAGAAGTGGAGCCCGCTGGGGGTGCACTCGAACTACCGGTTCCTCGACCCCTACCCGTTCTACGTTAGCCGCGCGAAGGGGGTCACCCTCTGGGACGCCGACGGGAACGACTACCTCGACTTCAACATGGGATTCGGCTCGCTGCAGAGCGGGCACGCGCACCCGAAGCTGGTCGAGGCGCTCTCCCGCCAGCTGGGCGAGGGGAGCGTGTACGGCTACGAGTGGGAGCGGACGCCCGAGGTCGCCGAGCGGATCTGCCGCCGCTACCGGATGACGAAGGTACGGTTCAGCACCACCGGCCTCGAGGCGACGCACCACGCGATCCGCTTCGCCCGCGCGCACACGAAGAAGCGCTACGTGCTCAAGTTCGAAGGCTCGTACCACGGTTCGCACGACACCCTCCTCGTCGGCGTCAAGCCGCGGCTCCAGGTCGCGGGGCCGCACGACCACCCCAAGTCCGCCCCGGCCTCGCCCGGGATCCTCTCCGAAGTGTCGGAGCGAACGCTCGTCGCCCCGTTCAACGACCTCGCCGCCACCCGGAAGATCGCGCTCGAGCACCGCGACGACCTGGCGGCGATCATCGCGGAACCGATCCCGATGAACATGGGGTTCATCCTGCCCGAGGACGGGTTCTTCCCGGGCCTCCGCGAGCTCGCGGACGAGCTCGGGGCCCTCCTCCTCCTCGACGAGATCAAGACCGGCGCGAAGTACCCTCACGGGGGCGCGGGCCGCGTCGGGGTCCGACCGGACATTATCACGCTCGGGAAGTCGATCGCCTGCGGCGTGCCGATGTCGGCGATCGCCGCGGGCCCCGGCATCCTCGACGAGGTCGGCCCGCGCAAGGTCGCCCATGCGGGGACGTACAATTCGAACCCCCTCGCGATGGCCGCCTGTCTCGCCTCGCTCGACGAGATCCTCACGGAGGAGGGGCTCGAGCGCTCCGCCCGCCTCAACTCCCGGCTCGCGAAAGGGTACGCGGAGGTCTTCGACGACGCGGGCGTGACCGCCTACGTCTCTGCCGACGGGGTCTCGGGCACCACGTTCTTCTCGGACCACCCGGTGAAGAACTGGCGTGATTTCCTTCGGGTCGACGGCGACCGTTCGATGCTCTACTACTATCTCTGCCTCAACAAGGGTCTCATCCCGTCGGGCACGGGACCGGACGAGCAGTGGACGATCTCGGTCCAGCATACCGACGCCGACGTCGACCGCCACCTCGAGATCCTCGGCACCGTGGCCGACCGACTCGCGGGGACCCCCCAGGCCGGCGAGATCGAGGAATCGGTCTAGACCTCCTCGGACCGGGTCGGGGGCCGTTCCCGGCCGGGGCCGGGTCCACGATCGACCGCGAGACCCAGGGGCCCGGGGGAGCGCCGACGTTGGAAAGGTTCGAACCGCGGCCCCCGTGGGGCCGCCGGTGCTTGGAAAAGGTTCGTCCGGTCCGCGGGTGCGGCTTCTCCCCGCGGCCGGACGCCGAACGCCCCCGCTCACGCGGGGACGGGCTCGGCCGTGGCCTCCGAGGCCGGCTCGGTCTCCCCGGGGGTGCCCAACCACCGCCGGAATCGTCCCCAGCTCGCGCGACCGCCTACCCACGGGGTAGCTGTACGACGGACCTGGGACGCGATCCAGGCGGGGTCCTCGTTCGGGAACTCGCGAGCCGCGAACTCCCTAACAGCGACCCCACCGGGGAGCGAGCCGGCCGTGCGGTAAGCTCGGGCAATCGGATCCGCCAGCATGCTCTCCCTCCCAGACCATGGTCCTTACCCCTATCGACCAAGGTCGACTACAAAAGGAGGAGGGCGCTCGGGAACGCGGGGTAACCAGCCTCCCGGTCGAGAGCGACCCCCCCAAACGAGGGACACCGAAACGGCAGAGCGGGTCGGTTCGGTCACGGCTCCCCCGTGCCACAGCGGCTCATGGAGCCTTTGGGGGCGACCCGCCCCGCGCGCTCGGGGGGGTCTCCGGGCGCCCGGATACCCTCCGCAAGAGGGGGGGGTGCCGGTGGTCAGCGAGCCGGCAGGGCCGGCTCGGGGATGACCGTCCCGGCGACGTCGAACGTCGACCAGCGGTGGCAGAGCGGGCACGCCATGTAACGGGACGATCCCAGCCGGAAGGCTGTCGCCGCCGCGAGGGGAACCCACTCGTAATCGAACGTCTGGTCGCACTTCGGGCAGTGCAGCCGGGAGCGCTGCACCACGCCCGTCCGTCCCGAGCGCCGATTCAGCTTCCGGGTCCAGGCATAGATCAGGACCAGGACGATCACGAGGACCACCGGCACCGTCACGAGCGAGAGCCAGAGCGCCATCGTCACACCTCGTCCCGGGGACCGGGCGGCGAAGAAGGGGCGGTCGGTTTCCGCCCGAGGGCCGACCTCATCGCGCGGACCACCGAGATGAACGGATCGGTGTAGACCGGGACGGTCTCGGGACCCGAAGGGGGGACGACGACGCGGATCCGCGCGCTACGCTCGGCGGCGGCGGCGTACAGCTCCCAGTCGGGAAGGGCCTCGACGACCTTGCGGCGGATCCCCCACGAGAGCTTGCGACGATAGACGGGGTTCGGGAAGGCGAGGCCGAGCTCTAAGCCCCGAACCGGGGGCTCGGCCAGGAGGCGCAGGTACTCTCGCTCGCGGGGGCTGAACATGCCCGCTCCACGGCTCGCCGAGATTAAAGGGTTACTGTATTTGGTAACGAACCTCGTCGCAACGCCCGGTCCCGAGTTCGGGGGGGCCGGCGCGAACGCCCGATCCCTCTCGTTCGGCCCGGACGAGCCGTAAGTCGCCCCGTCCGGACGCGGCTTGGGAGGAATCGATAAGTTCGGTGCCGGGATTGGCCCGCGCCGGAGTCAACCCTTGACGACTCGAGAGAACCTGTTCCGCCCCATCCACAAGGGCATCCGCTCGATGATCTACGAACTCGGCCTGCGACTCGGGATCGCTGATTTCACGGACCTTGAGGAGTCCAACGACGTCGCCGCCCAGCTCAAGCACGACCTCACCGGCTCGGTCTCCAACTGCATCCTCTGCCTCCTCCAAGCCCACTCCGTGCACGAGGAGCGGGACTTCTTCGGGGCGGTCCGCCCGTTCGACCCCGACCTTGTCGGGTTGATGATGGCGGAGCACCACGAGATCGCGCGCCGGGTGCACGGGGTAGCGAAGACGTGCGACGAACTGCTCTCGCTGACGCCCCCCGCTCGAAGGATCGAGGTCGGGGACCGGCTGACCCTCGAGGCGAACGACCTCTTCGCGTACTACCTCGCGCACTTGAACAACGAGGAGGCGACGCTCGTCCCGATCATGTGGGAGCGGTTCACCGACGAGGAGTTGCGCTCCTTGCGGGCCCGGTTCTACAACCAGATCCCCCTCCCGCGCTACGAGGAGTGGATGCGCTGGACGTTGCCCGCCCTGAACGCGAACGAGATCCAGGTTCTCCTCTCCGGCCTGAGGCTCGACCCGCCTCCGAACCGGTTCGAGGACGCCGTGCGCATCGCGAGGCAGACCCTCGACCCGACCCGGTGGACCGTGGTCGAGCGGCTGCTCGGGTGATCGAACCCCGCCGACCGCGGACCGCACCGGGCGCCGGCCTGCCCTGGGAGACGCTCCCGTATCGCCGATACCGGTCGCCGGCCAACCTCGTAGCCCGGCCGCCCGGGGCGTGGCTCCCGGTGCGAGGGCGAGGTCGGTTCCCGACACCTCGAGACCGAGCGCCTCGGCGAGTCTCGGAAGACGCGCCGCATCGCGTCGGGCTCCTCGGACTCCCACCCGTCGGCTTCAGCGGTAGGGGCTGTCGGCATTCCGGAGAAGCGGAATCCCCACCCCACCTCGCTGCGGGCCCTGCGAGGCTCTCGAGGGGCGCCGCCGTGTCGCCGTTCGTGGCCGGAGCGGGCGCGAAGCGTTGGCTCCGAGCCCCGCGAGCCCCCGGTCGACCGACGGGCCGAATCGTGCCCCCGTCCATTGTTTTCCAAACGCCTCTCCGCTCGCCGGGTCGGGTGCGCGAGTGTCGTTCCGGACCCCCGGCCGCTTCCCGTCGGCGGAGGCGCACCCCGCGGCTGGCGAGGGAGCCGATGCCCCCTTTCAGGAAGACAACGGGAAGGTCGCTCACCTCGGGCTCGACGCCTCCCGGCGCCCGCGTGCTCGCCCCGTGTCGCGGGCCGGTGGGAGGGCGGTCGCAGGCTCCCTCGATATCCCCCACGGATCTCCCCGAGGTCGCGATCGGTGGGGGATGCGGCCGGCCGTTCGACCTCGTCGAAACCATCGAGCTAAAGGACGGACGCGCGCCTACGGGCGGACGAAGGAGACGCCGTGTCGGCCCGCCCTCCGCTGCCCCCGTTCACGCGCGAGACCGCCGCTCTGAAGGTCCGTCTTGCCGAGGACGCCTGGAATTCGCGCGATCCGGAGAAGGTCTCGCTGGCCTACACGCCGGACTCGCGGTGGCGGAACCGCTCGGAGTTCCTCCACGGAACGCAGGAGATCGTCGCCTTCCTCCAACGGAAGTGGGCGAAGGAGCTCGAGTACCGTCTCATCAAGGAGCTCTGGGCGTTCGAGGGTCATCGCATCGCCGTGCGCTTCGCCTACGAGTGGCACGACGACGCCGGAAACTGGTTCCGTTCGTACGGCAACGAGAACTGGGAGTTCGACGACGACGGTCGGATGCGCCGGCGCCTCGCGAGCATCAACGATCTCCCCCTACGGGAGTCCGAGCGAAAGTACCGCTGGCCGCTCGGACGCCGACCGGACGACCATCCCGGTTTGAGCGATCTGGGGCTCTGAGCGTTCGCGCCCGCTTCCGCCGACCCCCACGAGCGAGAAAAGGGGCGTCGTGCGCACGAGTCCACCGAGGTACTCCGAGCGCAGGAACGGCCCGGAGATGATCTGTTCGACCACCGCCCGGCGTCGGTCGAGCCAGAACAGGTTGCCCGAGACCACGCCGCCCGTGATCATCGGGAAGGCGATCCTGCCGGGGACGAAGAAGGACGTGTAGGAGCTCCGCCGGTCACGGACGAGGAGCGGATCGAGCCGAACATCGTGCCCCGCACGACGATCGTCACGGCCGGCTGGCCGAAGCGGACGATCACCGTCCGGGGGTCGAGGTTCGAGGCGAAGTTCCGGACCACGAGCCGGAGCACCGGTGGGATCCTCACGTCGGGACCTCGACGCGGCCCGGCGGAAGCGTGCGGTCGCGGGGTCCCCCCTCTCGCCGGGGTCGGGTCGCTGCCTTCGGCGCCGTCGACCATGCCGAGGAAGACGCTTTCGAGAGTGGCTTCCCCCACCGTCCGTCGCTCCAGCCCGAGCCCGTGGGACTGCGCTCACTGGCTGAACCACGGGAGGATCTCCTCGGCCCCGCGTGCCCGGAACGCGATCGTGGTCGCCGCGGCGGCGGGCTTTTCCGGCTCGAGGAGAAGGGCTCCCCGGAGCTCGAGCGCCCGCGTGAGCTCCCCACGGGGGCTCGGCACGAGCGTCGAATCGTAGGTCGCCGAGACCGTCCGCGCGCCCCCGTGCGTTCGCTTGAGCGCGACGGCGGTGTCGAGGGCGATGAGGCGGCCCGTGCGGAGCACCGCGATCCGGTCGCAGCACGAGTCCGCTTCGTGGAGAGGTGCGTGGCGAACAGGATCGAGAGGCCGCCGCGCGATCGTTATCGGAAGCAGCGGAGGGTCCGTCGGCGTGCGATCGCGTCGAGGCCGACCGTGGGTTCGTCGAGAATCGGATCTCCATGTCGTGCATGAGCTCTCGGGCCAGCCGGAAGCGGCGTCGTTCCGCGCCCGAGAGCGCCCGGGGTTCGCGGCGCCGGGCCGACTCGAGTTCGAAGAGCTCGTTTACCTCCTCGGCGCGAGTCTGGGCGGCCTTCCGGGGGGCGCCCCAGAGGAATGCGTAGAGCGTGAGATTCTCCTCGACCGTGATGAAATCGAGCGACTCGGACTGCAGCACGACCCCGAGAGACGAGCGGAGGCCGCGCCCGCCCGTGCGGATGTCCTGACCCAATACGGTCGCCGTTCCCTCGGTGGGGGAGAGGAGCGTCGTGAGGAGCCGACGGTGGTCGGCTGGCCCGCGCCGGCGCGGCCGAGGAGGCCGAGTACCTCGCCTCGATGCAGGTTCAGCGAGAGGTGCCGGTCGGGGAACCTTCCGGAGGTTTAGGAGTACCCGAGGTCGTGGGTTTCCGGGGCCAGCGCATCGGACGGCAGGGTGGATCGGAGTATCTACCGAAGCGGGGGGTTCGGCTTGGCCTTTCCGCGTCGGACGACCTCGGAGTGTCTTCGAACCATCGTCGGACCCGCCTCCTCGATATCCTCGCTCGCAACGATCTTACGGGCCGCACGGGCCGTGGCCCCCCGAGGCCGGGCACGCGTCCGTAACGAACCGTTCTGCCCTCGTGCCCGGTCCTTGGATAAATATCCCCCGTGCATCGTCCGATCGACCATGCAGTTGCGTCACCGGGAGTCGAGCGATCCGATCGGACGGGCCCTGGAGTGCGTCGATCGGTGCGCCCGGGACGGGACCCAGGACCACCCGCTCACGCCCGAGCTGTTCTGGGAAGATCTCAAACGCGATGGATTCTACTTTCCGAACGATCCGCAAGGGAGCGACGAGCACGGCCGTTTCTTCGCCCACCTCGTCCTCGATCACGCGGTCGCGACCCGACGGATAACGGGCAACACGGCACTGCACCACTACTGGGCGATGGCATAGCCCGCGCGGCATCCGCGCGGGACCACCCGTACACCGGTGGTGGGACTCTGGGGCCGTCTCCCGCATCCGCCGTCGACCCCCGCCGGTCCCATTGCAAACCCGCGGTGGCCCCGCGCGAGACGGATCGCTCTTCCCGCTCCGCTCGGCGGGTATCTCGCCGCTCGGGTACCCTGGGCAGTCGCTCCTCGCCGAGGACCGCGGGCGGCGTTGCTCGCGCGAACGAGAGCCGCGAGGGCGCGCGCCTGTTCTTCCCCGGCCCTCGATCCGTAGCCCACCGGGTCCGCCCCTTCCGGACGGCGGAAACGGTGAAATCCACCGGCGTCGTTCCGGGGAGGGGCGCCGGAAAGGTCCCGTGACGATCGGGGCACGACGCGCGATCATTGTGGCGTTCGCGACGACTGCGGCCACGATCTTGACCGTGACCGCGCTGTGGGTCGTTGTGGGGAATCCCTCTGCACGCTGTCCCATCGATACGACGGTCGACGCCCGGGCCTACTGCGCCGAGGCCGTGACGTTGGAACAGTGTACAGGGCCGTACTGTCCCGCGCTGCCCCTTCCGGGGTTCGCGTTCCAAGGGGTCGCCTTCAACTTGAGCCTGGCCGCGTTCGTCGGGGCGGCCACGGTGCAGGGGTGGGTCACCGAGTCGAACTCCGCTCGCTCTCCGGTCTCCTTGTGGGGGTACACCCAAGGACCGCTTTCCGTGAACTGGACGTCTGCGGACCAAGTCGTGCTCATCCACTGGCAGGCGCCGTACACGACCCACGAAAACGGAACCGTGTTCACCACCGCGACCGTGACGTGTGGCGTGGCGGTGGCGACGACGGTGCCGTGAGATCGCCGCAGCGTCCGCGCCTAAGATCTTGGATCGGCTCAGGGATCCCGTTCCCTACGGCCGCCGGGCAGCTCTTCTCCCGGAGGACGGTGAGCCGCCTCCGGAACCCTCGGCACGACCAGGGCCTGCGCGACCCCGTAACAGCTCGTCGCGGCGACGAACGCGAGCGCCATCGAGAACGAGTCGACGTTGCTCGAGAACCCCGAGAGCACCCCCGCCAGAGCTCGCAAGCTCCGCGAGGTCGCAACCGCGGGCGATCCGGTCCCTCTCCGCGTTGCCCGCGAACCCTTCGAACGTGTCCCAACCCCCCTATCACCCTCCCCTTTGCCGGCGTTGTCGGATCCCGATGACCCTTTCCCAGGGCCTCTCTCCGAGTGCCGTCGACCGGATCGATCGGGAAGGCTCGGTCGGATCCGGAGTGCTCCCGGCGGGATTTGAACCCGCGTTGGAGGGTTTCCTCAACGTCCTTCCCGGACGTTTCGAAGGCCCTCTATCCTTGACCGGACTAGACTACGGGAGCAGCCAGAGCCCTAGTCGTTGGGGCGCTTGAAGTGTTCCGTCGTTCGCGGCGGCCGCGGTCGGGGCGGGACCGGCGGACCGCTCGAGCTCCGCGAGATCACTGGCCCCGGCCCCGTTGCTCGAGGACGTAGGGGCGGTACGGGTGGCGCGGGAGGTACTCCGCCCGGCGCTGGCCGATCGTCGCGTAGATCGTCCGCTCGCAGATCTTGCAGGCATTGTCGGCGATCCGCTCGAAGTGCCGCGCGACCAGGAGGGAACCCGAAAGCCGTTGCGCGAGCCGGGGATCGCGCTCGAGCTCGCGCACCACGAGCCGCGTCGCCTGACGGTGCAGGCGGTCGACCTCGTCGTCCCGGGCGAACAGTCCCTTGGCGAGCTCCGCGTCGTCCCGGCGGAGGGCGTCGAGCGCCTGGCGAACCATCGACTCGACCGCTTCGTCCATCGACTCGAGGAGCGTTACGAGCTCCCCGACGTCGTGACCCTCGACGGGGGTCGTGATGCGGGCCATGTCGAATCCCAGGCGCCCGATCCGGTCGAGGTGGGTCGTGGTCTTGAGCAGGGCCGCGGCGGTGCGCAGGTCGCCGGCGGCGGGCTGGCGCAGCACGAGGAAGCCGATGACCTCGTGCTCGAGGTCCTGGTCGTACCGGTCGAGCTGGGTGTCTCGGTCGAGGACCGCCTGGGCGAGGTCGAGATCTCCCGTGCGGAACGCCCGCCAGCCGTCGTGGACCATGCCGAGCGCCCAGGTCCCCATCTCCACGGCCCGGCCCTTGAGCCGTCCGAGCTCGGCGTCCAGTCCTCGAGGGCTCTCCGGGGCGGGCGGGTCGTCCGACATCATCCGAATCTCCCCGTGATGTACTCCTGCGTCAGCCGTTCCCGCGGCCGTTCGAAGAGCTCCTCGGTGGGCCCGAACTCGACGAGGTGCCCCTGGTAGAGGAACGCCGTCCGGTTCGCGACCCGAGCGGCCTGCGTGAGGTTGTGCGTCACGATGATGACCGCGAAGTCCCGGGCGAGCTCGGCAAAGAGCTCTTCGACCTTCTGCGCGGCGATCGGGTCGAGGCTCGACGTCGGCTCGTCGAACAAGAGGACGCGGGGCTCGATCGCGAGCGCCCGGGCGATGCACAGGCGCTGCTGCTGGCCTCCCGACAGCTCGAGCGCCGGCTGGTCGAGGTTGTTTCCGATCTCGTTCCAGAGCCCCGCCCGAACGAGAGAGCGGCGGACGACCTCTTCGATCGTCGACTCCTCGGCCCGCTGAAGGCGCAGGCCGAAGGCGACGTTCTCGAAGACCGAGAGCGGGAAGACGGTCGGTCGCTGGAAGACCATCCCGATCCGCTGGCGGACGAGCACGGGGTTCACCGCGCGGTCGTAGATGTCCTGCCCGCGGTAGCGCACCCGTCCTTCGACGACGAGGCCCGGGCTCGTGTCGATCATACGGTTCAGCGTGCGGATGAGCGTGGTCTTGCCGCAGCCCGAGGGGCCGATGATCCCCGTCACGTCCTTGTCGGGGAACTCGAGCGAGATGTCGGAGAGGATCGTCTTGCTCGGGGCTCGGACGCTCAGGTGCTCGACGGTCAACACCGGCGCGTTCGGCGACGCGGCGTCGCCGGGGGTCGCGGTCCTCATTGGTAGAGGCCCCGCAGGCGCTCGCGGTAGCGGTCGGAGAAGAGCTGCACGGCGACGTTGAGGGCGAGGACGATCACGACCGACAGGAACGCCGCCTGGAACGCGAGGCTGAGGAACGACCCGTAGGTCGACGGGAAGTCGTAGAACAGCCACACGGCGCCCGAGAGGAAGCCGGTCGGCTGCATCAGGCTCGTGATCGGGGTCGAGCTGAAGCCGGCGGTGAAGAGGATCGGGGCGGCCTCCCCGAGTCCGAGCGCCATGGCGAAGAAGATCCCGGTGAGGATGGTCGGAAGGGCGATCGGGAAGGCGATGCGCACGAGGTACTGGTCCCGTCGGCTCCCCATCGCGAGCGCCGCCTCGCGCTGGGACGGCGGTACGTTCGTGAGCGCGACGTCGGCGGTGCGGTAGACGTACGGGGTCATGAAGATCCCGAGCGTGATCCCGCCGGCGAGGGCCGTGAACCCCCAGTGGGTGTACAGCACGAGGAGGAAGTAGCCGAAGTACCCGAGCACGATCGCCGGCACCCCGGCGAGGAGGTTCCCGGCGATCCGGGCGACTCGGGCCACCGGGGCGGGAGCGTACTCGCTCGTGTAGAAACCCGCCACGAGGCCGATCCCCGTCGAGAGGGCGGTCCCGATGCCGATGAGGACGAGCGTGCCGAGGATCATCGGGTAAAGCCCCCCACCGGTGCCGACCTGGTTCTCGGTCAAGGTCGCGAGCGTGAACGTCGGGAGGGCCCTCGCCGAGATCCAGTAGAGCATGTCGAACAGCGGGAAGAGGACCGCGACGAACGCGAGCGGGAGCGCCCAGCCGATCGCTCGGTCGAACCGGAGGCGTCGTCGGAGCCGCCCGGAACTGCCGACGAGCTCGTTCACCGGCGGGAGCGCGGGGCTCCCGACCTCGCCCGGGCCGGTCATCGGGTCTCCGATCCTCCCGCGGCCCCCACGGTCGTCGCCGTCGCGATCTCCGTGCGCGTGAGCCGCTGGGCGAGGACGTTCGCGACCAGCGAGATGAGGAGAAGGACGAGCGCGACCTCGACGAGGAACTTGAGGAGGTTGGGGTAGTAGAACGCGCTGTCGAGCTGGTAGAAGATGAACGACGCGAGGCTCGTGGACGGCGAGTAGAGGCTCTCGGGAAGCCTCGGGACGGCTCCGATCACCATCGCGACCGCGACGCTCTCCCCGACGGCCCGACCGAACCCGAGGAGGACGGCGCTCCAGATCCCGAGGCGGGCCGAGCGCATGCGGACCCGGCGGGCGACCTCCCAGCGGGTCGCGCCGAGGGCGAGGCCGGCCTCGACCAGGTCGTGCGGCACGCTGCGAAGCGCCTCCCGCATCAGCGCCGTGGTCAGCGGGATGATCATGATCGTGAGGAGGAAGACGGCCAGCAGGAGCCCCCACGACCCGATCGCGGAGGCGGGCCCGCCGAAGCCGGGGATCCAGCCGATCGCGTCGCGCATCGTGGGCTCGAGGGTGAGGCCGAAGAAGGGGGCGAGGATCACGAACCCCCAGATCCCGTACACGACGCTCGGGATACCGGCGAGGAGGTTCGTCAGGATCGCGAGGATGCGGCTCGGCACGGTGGGCAGGTAGACGACGATCGAGATCGATAGGGCGAGGCTCAGGGCGGTGGCGAGAACGAGCGCGAGCCCGGCGGTGAGCGCGGTGCCGACCACGTACGCGCCGATCCCCCAGCTCGACCCACCGGGATCGCCCGGCACGAAGTTGTAGAGGATCCCCCAGAACGACCCTCCGAAGTTGTGGAGGCCGCTCGCGACCAGGAGAACGACTGCGACCGCCGCGACGAGCCCGAGGGGGATCAGCGCGAGCGGGCTACCGACCCACGCCCGGAGGCTCGGTCCCGATCGGCCCGGGGCCGAGGGGGTCGGAGGGGCCGCGGGCGCCCCGCCCGCGGGCTCCCGAAGAGGTTGGACTCCCGCACTTCCCACGTCGCACCTCGGAGCCGCCTAGGCGCTCACCGGTACCGCGTTGAGCGCCAGCATGTCGTACCCGATGACCGTAGCCGTCAGCGGCAGGAAGTTCGCCTTCGCGGCGTACGTCCCCCCGTACGTGAGCGCCCACTCGAGGAACGCCACGACCCACTTCTGGTGGGAGGGGCTCGCCGGGTGCGTCGAGATCAGCGTGTACTCGAGGTTGGTGTCGGGGTACGGCGTCGGGTCGGTCGAGGTAGCGTTCGTCCCTCCGTGGCCGAGCACGAGGTTCGTCGCACCGGGCACGCCACCGAGAATGAGGCTGATCGCCACGCTCGGCGGCTGCAGGTTCTGGAGCGCCAGGTTCGCGTCCTGGCTGATGTTGGTCGGTGTCGGCATGATGTAGTTCGCCCCTCCCGCCCCGCCCGCGCTCACGGTCCCGTTGAAGTTCGCGTTCTGGTCCCCGACCGCCGCGTACTGGAGTCCCGGCGTCGCCGTGATCTGCGCCAGGTAGCTGATCCCGATGTACGCGATGCCGTACTGGGTGCTCCCGAGCGTCGTGACCATGCCCGCGTTGCCCGTCGCTCCGGGCCCCACCGGCCACGAGATCGTCGTCCCGTACCCCTGCTTCCAGCCGGCCCAGGAAAGGTAGCACAGCGAGGACCACATGAACGTGTCCCCGCTCCCGTCCGACCGGTGGATCGGCACGATCGTGTTCGAGGGGAGGCTGACGCCCGGGTTCGCGGCCTGGATGAGGGGGTTGTTCCAGGTCGTGATCGCGCCCTGGTAGATCATCGAGAGCACCGTGCCGTTGAAGTTCAGGTGCTGGGAGATACCGGGGAGGTTGTAGACGACGAGCTGCGCCGAGATCGCGATCGGGACGTTGATCAGGTTGTACTGAGCCGCGGTCGCCGGCAAGAGGTAGGCGTCGGTGCCGCCGATGTCGACGACGCCCGACTCGGCCGAGCTGATACCGGTGCCGCTACCGGTCGACGCCGGAGAGAGGCAGATGCCGGGGTACTGGGCCGTGAAGTTCGGCGAGAGGATCTGGAGGTAGGGGTAGATCAGGCTCGACCCCGTCTCGGAGATCGTGGTCGTGCAGCCTCCCGTGGTCGAGGTAGTCGAGGACCCCCCGGCGTACTTCCCGAGGGCGTACCCCGCGCCGATCCCGACGATCAAGAGGACGACCGCGACCGCCACGGCCGCTCCGACCGATAGCGTCCGTCGCCGGGACGAGCGGGGCAGCGACCCCGTGAGGCTGTCGTTCGTCGTCGGTGGGCTCTGGGCAACTCCGCTCATGGTACTAGGTTCCTCCTTGCGATGACGTCCGGTTCGGGCGCGCCGGGGCGTTCCCGCGTGTGCATCGAGGGTCGGCCGCGGGTCCGGTCTCCGGTTCGTCGACGTGGCTCACTCGTCTCCCTCGCTCGGCTCCGCGGAGCTCGCCCCCGCCGACCCGAGGAGGCCCCCGGTTCCCGGTCGCTGTCATCGTCCGTTCGAGCCCGGTGGGAGATATATAGAAAGTGACTTTAGACTGTATACACGACAATAGATACATATTTGTGACAAGTTCTCACGCGCTTCGGGGGCCGGCCCGACGGGCGGGAGAGGCTTAGTCGCCCCGCCGCTCGGGGCGGCCACGGCGCGCTGGCTCGTTCGGTTCGGCTACGACGGCCGCTCGTTCTACGGGTGGGCCCGCCAACCCGGATTCCGCACGGTCGAGGGCGAGATCCGCCGCGGGCTCGTGCGTCGCGGGATCGCGGAGTCGGAGGCGGGCGCCCACCTCGAGGTCGCGAGCCGCACGGACCGGGGCGTGAGCGCCCGGGCGAACGCGCTCGCGCTGCGCTCCGACCTTTCGGGCCCGAACCTCCTGAGGTCGCTGAACGGCCTCTCGCCCGAGCTCTTCTTCACCGCGGCCGCGCGTCTCGCGGACGAAGTGCGGGTGCGTTCCGCGGCGCGCCGGGTCTACCGCTACTACGAGGCGGCGACCGCACCGGACCTCGCGCGATGGCGGGAGGCGGCCCGTCGTTTTGCCGGTACGCTCGACGCCCGTTCGTTCGGGCGCGGCCTGGGCGCCGGCGCACCGGTCTGGCGGGACGTCGAGTCCGTCACCGTCGACCTCGTGGACGGCGGCCTGCAGGTCGAGGTCCGCGCCCCCTCGTTCGTCTGGGGAATGGTCCGGAAGATCGTCGCGGCGTTGCGCGAGCATGACGCCGGACGGCTCCCGCTCGACCGGCTCGAGCTCGCGCTCCGCGGCCGGGAACGGCTCACGCTCCCGCTCGCCGAACCCGAGCCCCTCGTGCTCTACGAGGTCGAGTACCCGTTCCCATGGACGGTCCGCTGGCGCGGACCGACCCGCCACCAGGTCCGGTACCTCGACTCGACCCGCTCGGGTCTCTGGCAGAGGGGCCGGGTCCTCCGGGACCTCGAGCCCGAGCCCCCTCCCGCGTAGGGCGGAACGGGGCCTCCGGCCCCTCGCTCCCGCGCCCCGCGGGAGCGGGACGGGCACGCCCGCCTGTGCCGAGGGACCCCCTCGTTGTGGCCGACGAGGAGGTTCGCCGCGCCGGCGGCGCCGACGCCGTCCCCGGCCGCCCGGGCGTTCGCGACCGCGGGCTAGCCGACCCGCTCCCAGCGTTCGAGCTTCTGGACGGCGCTCAGGGTGGAGCCCCGCTGGATCTCCTCGCGGACGCGGTTCTCGTGCTCGAGGACGTCGAGCGCCCGGTTCGCGACCTCCTGGGCCCGCTCGCGGGGCACGACCACGAGCCCGCTCGCGTCGCCGACGATCCAGTCGCCCGGACGGACGCGCTGACCCCCGACCGTCACCTCGACCCCGATCTCACCGTGGCCCTTCGGCTCGCCGGCGTCGGAGCTCACCGACCGGCTGAACGCGGGGAAGCCGAGATCGAGGATCGCGTCGAGGTCGCGGATCGCGCCGTCGAGGACGACCGCGGCGACCTTGCGGCCGTGCGCGCTCCAGCTCGCGAGCTCCCCCCATACGGCCGTGGGCCCCCCGCCGGCGTCAATGACGATCACGTCGCCCGGCCCGGCCCGGTCGATCGCTTCGACGGGCTTCGCCCAGTCGCCGTTCCGCGTCACGACCGTGACCGCGGGTCCGGCGACCCGCACCGAGCGGTCGCGCAGGCGCGGGACGATCCCGTGCATCGCCCCCTGGCGCTGCATCGCGTCGGTCACGTTCGGGCTCGAGACCTTGAGGAAGGCGGTGCGCACCTCGTCGCCCGAGTAGCGCCGGAAGAGCTCGGTCGCGACCTCCGTCCGGGTCGCGATCGCTTCCCGGATCCGTCGCGTCGCCTCGGCGATCTGGGGGCTCTTTGTGATCGCGCCGCCGACGACCAGGATCTGGGCGCCCGCCCGGACCGCTTCGGCGACCGTCTCGCTGTTAAGACCGCCCGCGACCGCGACCGGGATCGGCGACGCCTTCGCGAGCTCGCCCAGTACCGCGAACGGCGTCTTCCCCTGCATCTGCATGTCGATGCCGATGTGGAAGCAGACGGCGCCGACCCCGAGATCGGCGGCCCGCTTCGTCCGCGCGACGGGGTCCGGTACGCCGAGCAGGTCGACGACGACCTCGGCGCCGTAGAGCTCGCCGCCGCGCACCGCCTCGGCGATCGTGTCGTCGTCGGCAGCGCCAAGGACCGTGACGAGGTCGGCGCCCGACTTCGCGGCGATCTCGACCTCGAACGCGCCGGTGTCCATCACCTTCATGTCGGCGACGACGCGGTGGTCGGGGAACGCCTTCTTGAGCTCGCGGACGGCGTTCAGCCCCTCGCTCTTGATGAGCGGGGTCCCGGCCTCGACCCAGTCGGCGCCGCCGTCGACCGCTTCCCGCGCGGCGAGCATCGCCCGGGAGAGGTTCTCGAAGTCGAGGGCCACCTGGAGGACCGGACGTTCGAGGCGCATCGGACCGTCGAGGGGACGGCCGTATTAACTGTCGATGGGTGCTCGGCGCCGGTGTCCCGTTCCCCGCCCCCGACGGTCCGGCTCCTCCGGGGCGACGCCCGGGACGTCGCGTCGCTCGCCGCCGGGTCGGTCCACCTCGTCGTCACTTCGCCGCCGTACCCGATGCTCCCGCAGTGGGACGGCCTTTTCGCCGCGCTCGGCGCGACCGATTACGCCGAGATGCACTCGGTCCTCGCCGGGGCATGGCGGGAGTGCTATCGGACGCTCGTGGCCGGCGGGATCCTCGCGGTGAACGTCGGCGACGCCCTCCGCTCGGACGCGGGGGGGTTTCGGCTCTGGCCGAACCACGCCGGGGTGCTCGACAGCGCAGCCCGGGCGGGGTTCACTCCGCTCCCCTACGTCCTCTGGAAGAAGCCGACGAACCGGCCGAACGCCTTCCTCGGGTCGGGGTTCCTGCCGCCGAACGCCTACGTCACCCTCGACTGCGAGTTCCTCCTCCTCTTCCGCAAGGGGGGCCTGCGCCGGTTCGCGCCGCACGACCCCCGCCGGCTCGCGAGCCGCTTCACCCGGGCCGAGCGCGACGCGTGGTTCAGCCAGGTCTGGAGCGACGTCCGCGGGGTTCCCCAGGGCACGCGGGAGCGGCGCACGGGCGCGTTCCCCGCGGCGATCGCGGAGCGGTTGGTGCGGATGTTCTCCCTCGTCGGCGACACCGTGCTCGACCCGTTCGCCGGGACCGGGACGACGCTGTGGGCCGCGGTCGCCTCGGGACGGAACGCGGTCGGCGTCGAGTGGGACCCGGTCGTCTATGACGAGCTCACCCGGAGGGCTCGGGCTCGGGGGCTTTGGCCGCCAGCGCCGTCGGCATCGGGGGTGGAGGCAGGCTCTCCCGGTGGTTGAGCTCCTCGTCGATCGCCGCCCGGAGGTAGCGGAGCCCCGTGTCGCCGAGCCGGTCGAGGTGGAGGAGAAGGTAGTGCAGGTAGAGCCGCTCGGGCCGGTGCGACGGTCCGGGTCGGCGTAGGGGGTGGCCGTCCGCGTCCGTGAGGAGACGGTGGCGGTCGATCGTCTCCTGGTGGTGCTCGTGATCGGCGCCGTGGTAGCGACGTCCCGTCGGCCCGACGAGCGGCGGGTAGACGCGGTCGATCGGGTCGTACTCGTCACCGTCCACGGGCGCGACGACGGGGCGCGGCGGAAGCTTCGCGATCTTGCCTTCGAGGTAGGGGTGGACCGGCCGGGCCGGGTCCTGGAGCTCGCCGATCGGGCGGCCCGCGACGTCCTCGACGATCGCCTTCAGGCTCCAGCTCGTCCGACGACGGGCGGGCCCTTCGATCGTCGCCTCGCCGCCCACGGCCGGACCCGGCCCCGCACCGGCGTATAAACCTCGCTTTCGACGGGCAGCCGCTCACGGCGGCGCCGGGGGCTCCGGGCCGAGCGCCCGCCCGAGGAACTCGTACTCGGGCGTCGAGGCGACGAGCGCGAGCGGAAGGTGGAGGTCGCCGATCCGCCAGAGCGACTCCGAGTACCCGGCCTCGCGGGGCAGCCGGGCCTTCGGAAGCCACTCCGCCTCGGCGTCGGTGAGGCCGAAGAACTCCCGGGTGCCGGGGGACACCTCCCGAAGGCGGAGGAGCGCGGTCGCGTAGAGGTTGCGCAGGGTCGATCGTCCGGCCGCGTGCCCGAGGAAGTCGTCCGGGTTCTGGCTCAGGACGAGCACGCCGGCGTTGAAGTGGCGGATGTGGCGGACGACGCGATCGAGGAACCCGGCGGTCGCCGCGTGCCGCACGAGGAGGTGCGCCTCGTCGACCAGGAGGAGCTTCGGCCCGGGCCGCTCGCGCAGCCTTCCGTACGCCCAGTCGAGCACGTACGCGAGATGGAACGGGAGCTGGTCCTCGGCGACGCCCCGAAAGTCGACCGAGACCGGCCCCGCGTCGAGGCGGAGGGTCGTCGGGCCGTTGACGCCCGATAGCGACCCGGAGCGGAACACCTCGAGAAGGGTGGCGAGCCGGTCGCTCGCCTCCCGACCGAGCGCGACGCTCGCGCCCAGGTCGTCGAACGTCGGGACGTCGGGACCCCGGTCGTAGAGGCGGGAGACGGCCGTGTCGAGCGCGGCGGCCTCTTCGTCGCGAAGGCTCGGAAACAGCGCGCGCAGCATCGCGCCGACGCGGGCGGCCTTCTCCCGCCGGTCCCCGCCCGTTGTCACGGGATCGAGCGGGTTCAGCCGGCCGCGCTCGCCGTCGGCGAGCCGAACGACCGAACCACCGAGGGCGCGGACGAACGACCCGTACTCCCCGAGCGGGTCGAGAACGATCAGGTCGACCTCGGGCCGGAGCCACCGTGTCCGCAGCGCGATCAGTGCCGCGGCGAACGATTTGCCGGCACCGGTCGAGCCGAAGATCCCCCACGAATGGCTCGAGTGCGACCAGCGGTCGAGGAAGACCGGGCTCGCGTCGGCCAGCGCGAGACCCACGAGGACCCCCGCCGGCTCGAGAACGCTCTCGTCCCCGAACGGGAAGAGCGCCGCGAGCCCGTCGCTCGGCAACGTCTGCCAGTACCCTCCCGGCCGGCCGTTCGTGACCCCGAAGTCGGCCGGCGCGAGCGCCGACGCGACCTCGTACCGCGGCACGCGGGTCCGGAATCCGAGCGTCGCGAGCCGCTCGACGAGCCGGGTCCGCGCGGCCTCGACGCGGGGACGCGACGGACCCCGGGCCACCAGGCAGAGACCGACCTTCCAGAGCTCCTGCGCCCTGCGGGCGATGGCGCTGCCGAGCTCTTCCGCGCTCTCGCGCTCGGCCTCGAGTTCCGCCGTGTCGCCGTTCGCCCCTCCCGCTGAGAGCTCCGCGGCCGCGACCGCCCGGGCCTCCTCGAGAAGGGCGAGCGCCCGCGCCGGCGGGATCCGGTGGGCCTCGAGCACGAGGTCGGCCGGTTCGGTCGCGGGCAGCACCCGACCGAGGAATCCGAACGGCACCTCCGCGGGGAACTGGCGGACGAGGAGGGGGGCGCGGTAGTGCCGACCGACGCGCTCCCACGTCGCCCCCTCGACCCTCGTCCGGGTCCGGGCGCCCGGACTCATCCGGCCCTCCCGACCGGCCGCGGCGCCGCCGGCCCGCGTCGCTCGACGAGCCACAACGGGACGAACGAGAGTCCGAGAAGGAGCGCCTTGAGGTTCTCGAGGCCGGGAACCGGTACGAGGAAGACGACGGCCCCGGCGCCGACGAGGGCGGCGCCGGCCAGCCGGTCGCGCCGGACGACCTCCCGCCACGCGGACCCGCTCCCGAGCCGGCGGGAGAACCATCCGGCGACCGCGAGCGCCGCGAGCGCGGCGGTGAGGGCGCTCAGGAACGGCGCGACGATCGAGAGCGCCCCCGCGACGACCGCGCTCCCGACCGCCGCACCGAACGCCTCGAACTCGACCGATACGCCCGGCGGCCCCGTCGCGGTCATGGGCCCCCGGGCGGGAGCGGCCAGCCGAACCGTCGGCCGGCGTCCGCGAGCTCGCGGTCCTTGAGGCGGACCGCCCGCAGGCCGAAGGCGGCGAGCCGGTCGACGAGGCGTGCCGCTTCCGCCTCGAGGGAAACGATCGCTTCGCTTCCGGTGACGGAGGCGACGACCGCGACGTAGACCCTGCGGCCCGAGCGCCGTCGGCACAGGAGCTCCACGAGTTCCCCGTATCCCGCGCGGGCCTCCCGGTCGGGCCCGGTCGACTCCGGGCGGGCCGGAACGAAGGGGGTCGCGCGGAGCGGGACCGCCGTCACGTAGAGAGCGAGGGGGCCTTCGGTCGCCCGCAGGAGCTCCCGGTACAGCTCGAACCGATGGGCGAGGTCGCCCGGGGGAAGGTACGCGACCGGCGTGCCCCCCGACCGGAGGACGATCGCCACGCGCGCCGGACCGACGCGGAAGAAGCCGTTCCGCACGAGGGGGGAAAGGGGGCCGTCGCTCACGACGGCCTCCCGACGGGCCGACCGGAGCCTCCATCGCGCGAACGAGAGCGCCTGCTCGTCGACCGCCCGACCGTCCGGGCGCCACACCGCGAGTCCGAAACCCGCGGCGGCCAGGGCGAGCGCGCCCTCCGGGCCGAGCACCGGCGCGAGAACCGCGCCGACGGCGGCGTACGCGAGGAACTTGAGCGCGTCGCGGGCCGAGGGGAACGGCCCCAGGCGCAGGCGGCGGTCGATCCGTTCGGGGAGCGCCGCCCGGGGCGCCTCGGCCGGCATCTCATTTCGACCCTCCGCGGGGGCCGGGGTCGAAGCGGCCGGGAGGGACGCCGGAGCCGCCCGGCCGGTGCGACAGGTGCCGCACGAGGTGGAGGGCCCCGTGGCCGACGAGCTCGACGGCCGCGAGGGGCGCGGCGACGGGCACCGCCGCGCTCCCCGCCGCCCGCGTCGCCCCGGCGAACGCCCGCCCGACGGTCGAGCTCGACCGGGCGGCGCTCGCCGCCGCCGGCTTCGCGGGTCCGACCGCGGCGGACGACGCGGCGCCCCATCCGCGCTGGACTCCGGGGTGGATCGTGCTGCCGCTGCCGGGGAACCCGAACGCGACGAGCTGCGTGCCGGCGAGGGAGAGGAAGTAGGGGGAGGCGACGGCGGTCCCGAGGAACGCGACGAGCATCACTGGGTTCGGGCTGCCGACCGCGAGCTCGAGCGGGACGACGAGGACGCAGGGAAGGAAGACGAGCTCGACGAAGAGGAGCCACGCCCGCCGTGCGAGCGGTGCGAGCGGGCGGATCGGCCAGAGGAGGCTGACGAGCGGCAAAAGGACGAGGAGGACGGCGAGTACGGCGTCCCGGACCCCGACCGCGAGCACGAGCGCGAAGACGACGGCGAACTCTACGATCGCGAGGACGAACGCTACCATCCCGTTGTCCCAGGAGAACGAGTACTCCCCCCACCCGGCGAGGTGGACCCACTGCTGCCAGGCCCCGCCGTCCCAGCCGGCGAACACCGGGTAGAGGGCGCCCCCGAGGCCGAGGATCGCCCCCGCGATCGGCACCGTGAAGTTCGCGGCGACGACCGCGAGGACGAGGCGCGGGAGCAGCCCGTCAAGCACGGCCGCCCAGCGGGCGACCAGCGGCTTGGCGAGGTAGGAGACCGCGACCCCGAGGGCGACCAGGGTGATGGCCGGATCGACCACGTTCGCGATCGTGAAGGTCGAGAACCGGGCGGCCGAGGCGAGGAAGTTCGTCGGGTCCGAAGCGCTCGCGGCGAGCGACGGGTAGAGCGCCCCCGTCCCGAGCTCGGGGACGAGGAGGTGGTCGTACGTCGGCCCGGTGACCGCCGCGACGAGCGCGGTCAGGTTCGCGAAGAAGAAGAACAGTATCGCGCGGATGATGTCGCTGAGGCTCAGGCCGAGCATCCCGCCGTCCGCACCTACCCGCCCGTCAGGACCCAGTGCGCGAGACCCCAGAACAGGCCCGTGACCGCCGCCGTGAAGAGGAGGGTGCCGACCAGCGCGTCCCTCGCCCGGTCCTTGGCCTGGACCTTCTTCGTGATGTCGTTCGAGAACCAGCTCAGGGCGACGCGGGCCCAGACGAGCGCGAGGAGTCCGCTCCCGGCGAGACCCACGAGCTCGACCATCCGATTGACCGCGGCGGTGAAGTTCCCGACCGCGGGGGAGGCCGCCGAGCTGGACGGTGGGGGCACCGTGTTCGCGGTCGGTTTCGCCGTGGTGGATGCCGGAAGGAGCGCGAGGGCCACGAGGAGGGCGGCGAGCAATGCGGCCCCGACGCCGGTGGGGGTGCGCCGCCTCCGAACGGAGCGGGTCACGCGCGCGTCGACCACGCGAGCACCTCCTCCCCGTCCGCTCCGGTCTCGGAGCGGACCGTCCCCTCCGCGACGAGGCGGTCGAGCGTGGAGCGCGCCCGGGCGAGCGGGACCCCCTCCTCCTCGGCGAGGAGTTCGACCGTGGACCGATCGACGCCGTCGGCCGGCTCGATGATCCCCCGCAGCACCGCGACGGCGTCGGGCTCGGGCGGGGGCGCCCGGGTCGAGCGGGCCCGACGCCGCCACCGGGTCCACGCGCTCGCAGCACCGAGCGCGAGGGCCACCGCAAGTGCGGAACCGACCGCGACGTCGAGCTCCGGGGCGGCGGCCGAGGGGAGAGGAGGCGAGGAGCCGGGCGGCGGGTTCGACGGCGGCGGTGAGGACGGTGGAGGGGACGACACGGGCGTCGAAGCGCTCAGGTTGACCGTCGCCCAGGCCCCCAGCCGATCGAGGACGGCGACCGTCAGGTCGAACGCGCCGGTGCCGTTGACGACCCACGAGTAGGAGAACGACCCGTCCGAGGGGGCCGAGAGGTTCCCGTCGCCGCCGCGCGTCGCGTTCGCCTCGACGACGAACGGCGGGAGGCCGCCCTCGATCGTGAGCCCGAGCCGAAGGAGGGTCGAGTTCCCGTCCCGGCTTGCGTTCAGGCGGCCGTCGACGCCGAGGGGAGGTACGAGGGGTATCGGCAGGGCTTCCCACCAGCCCGCCCCGTCCTGGTCCACGACCCCGACCGTCACCGAGACGTTCCCCTCCTCGGAGAACGTACCGTTCCAGTCGAAGCCCCCGGCGGCGTCGAGCGACCCGTTCTGCGGGCTCTCGGACGCCGGGACGAGCGACGGAACGACGGCCCAGAGGTACGGACCGGTGCCCGAGGTGACCGTCCCCCCCACCTCGACCGTCGTTCCGTTCGGGGTGACGGTGCGACCCGCCGCCGCCGAGGCGTAGAGCCCCGGCGCGACCTCGAGGGCCGAGGAGGCGTTCGCCGCCACCGCGCCGACTCCGTCGACGACCGTCACGGTCACGACGTAGCTGCCGGGGCGGCCCGTGAGGGTCGGCAGTTCGACGGTCCCGTCCGTGGCGAGCGTGGTCGACGAGAGATTCGCCGTCCCCGAGAGCTGCCAGGAGATCGCGAACGGGGGCACTCCGCCCGCGACGGTCGCGCTCACCCCCGCGACGCGTCCGGCTTCCGCGACCGCCGGCGGGGTCTCGACCGCGAGGGCGAGACGCGGCGCGACCGGCTCGGAGAGCTCGGCCGAAGCCGGGGGGAGCTGCGCCGAGACCGGCACCACCTCGAACTCGACCATCGCCGGTCCCGGGTTCGCGAACGTGCAGCTGAAATTCTCGGCGGTCGCGTCCGCCGCGGGCCGGCGGGCGACGCCGCCTCCCGGGCCGGTGCAGAGCGAGGCGGAGCCGTACGCCGTCGGAGGGTCGAGGACCACGCCCGCGAACCCGACCGGTACTCCGACCTCGGCGACCGTCGTGGAGGGTCGGATCCCGACCGCAAGCCCCCCGCTCGAGTAGAGCGGTTCGTCGGTCGACGCGTTCGCGCGTTGACCGGACGCGTCGGTCGCCACGACGGCGGGTTCGAAATCGCCGGCCGAGAATCCGTGGCCCAGCGAGAAGGCCCCCGCGGCACTCGCGTTCGCGAACGATACGGCCCCGTCACCCCAGGCGACCTCGAGCCGGTACGGGGGAGCGCCTCCGACCAGGACCCCCGAGAGGTTGACCACGGCTCCCGCGGGTACCGGGTCCGGCGCGACCGTGAGCCCGGTGAGGGCGAGCGGCGCCACGACCGTGACGTTCGAGCCGGCGGTCGCGTCGACGACGGTTTCATCGGCGCCGCAACGCACGACCGTCGCGGCCTCCACACGGACCTCGGACGTTCCGGGGTCGAGGGAGGCCGCGGTGAAGACGGTCGAGTTCTCGTCGGAGGGCGCGAGGGTCCCCGCCCCGGGTCCCGGGGGGTCCGACCAGCGGTACCAGAGGGGGGTATCCTCGCACCCGGGAGGGAGCCCGGTCCAGACCGCCGCGAGGCCCGTCGAGTTCCCGTCGCGCATCCACCAGGACGCCGGGTCCACCAGTAGGGCGACCCCCGCGGCCCCGGAGGCAGGCCGGGACGCCGTGGACACGCCCGAGGGCACATGCGTGGCGAAGGCGAGCCCGCGGTCGGCCGTCCCGCCGGTGACCACGAAGAGGGTCGTCACGGCGGCGATCGCGAACAGGGTCGAGGCGGCCACGGGGCAAGTCGGGTGACGCTCCATGGGGGCGCCGACGGGGTCGGGATATATCGGCCGTCAGCGGTCGCCGGAGGGTGGACGGTGCGCGGGCGAGCGGACGGTGAGCGCCACGTGCTCGCGCGAGAACGGCGCGAGCGGGCTCTCGATCCCCACCTCGAGGTTCGCGCTCGCCAAGGTCGCGCGCGCCTCCCGCACGACGGAAGCGGTCGAGCGCCGCTGCGTGACGGACCGAACCTTGAGCATCAGGACCCCCGTGGCCCCGGGGGCGAGGCAGGCGCGGGCGTTCTCGGCGAAGATCTGGGCCTGGTTGCGCTGCGCCACGTCCTGGTACAGGAACTCCGAGAGACCGACGTCGGCGCGGTACCGCTCGGGGAGCTGGGCGTCCGAGAGGATCGGAACGAGGTTCGGCCGGCGACGGGAGAGGGCGAGCAGCGGGGCGAACGACGTGGGGCTCTTCTCGACCACGAAGATCGTGGCCGAGGGCCAGAGGTCGGAGAGGTGGCTCACGGTCGTTCCGTGCGCCCCTCCGAGATAGAGGGCCGTCGTCACCTTCCCGGGGAGTTCCGGGGCCGACGGCTGGAGGAGGAGCGCGGCGAGCTTCGAGCGGAACGGGTCCCATCCGCGGTACTCCACGCCCGCGATCGTGCGAAGCGGCTCGCCGTAGACCCGGAGCCCCGGGGTGAGGTTGACGGTGAACAGGTCACGGCCGTCGCGGAAGACCCCGGCCCAGCGTGTCGGCTCCACGGTTCCGCTAGTCCACGGCCACGACGAGGTCGACCTCGACCGGTGCGTTGAGGGGCAGCGCGGCGACCCCGACCGCCGTCCGCGCCGGCCGGCCGTTCTCCCCGAAGACGGCGACGAGGAGCTCCGTGGCGCCGTTCGCGACCTCGTGCTGCCGGGAGAAACCGGTGGAGGAGGCGACGTAGACCCCGACCCGAACGATGCGACGGACCCGGTCGACCGAGCCGAGCGTCGCCGCGAGCGCGCTCAACGCCTGCAGCGCGGCGCGCCGCGCGACCTCGTGAGCGACCTCCGGCGCGACGTCCCGGTCGACGAGACCCGGGCGCACGGTTTGGCCGCCCTCGGTCACGACCTGGCCCGAGACCCAGGCCAGTCCGTCGTGCACGACGACGGGAACGTACGTCCCCGCCGGCCGGGGCGGCGGTGGCAGCTCGACTCCCAGCTCGCGGAGACGCTCGGACGGGGAAGGGGGCACGGGACGCGAAACCTCCCTGGGGAGAAAACGATGCGCTCCGCCGTGGGGCGCCCGAGCCCTAATGAGGACCGGAGGGATAGAATGCGCAATGGCGCTCTTCCGCCGCTTGCGCCGGGACAAGGAGGAGCCGTCCGGCCCACCGTCTTCGTCGCCGGAGACCGAAACCCCTCCCTCGCCCGCGGCGGCCCCCACCCTGGAACCATCGCCGGCGGCGTCCGGGCCGGCCGTGACGGAGAGCCCGGCCGAGACCCCGCTCCCTCCCGCTCCCCCGCCGCTCCCCGAGAAGGCGCCCGTGACGGTCTCCGAGCCGCTTGCGTTCTCGCACTGCTTCGTCTGCGGGTCCCCTCTCGAGGGCCACGCGTGCCCGACGTGTCGGCTCGAGTGGGTCGAGTGACGCCTGGCGTTGGAGCGAAGGTAGGCTTTTGAGCCTCGCCCGTTCACGACAGCACCCTCATGGCGACCTCGTCCGACCCTTCGGCGGAACTGGACGCGCTCGAACGCGAGGTCGTCGACCACCTTTTCGTGCTCCAGCCCGCCTACGCGGTCGGGCTCGGGCTGCACGAGTACGACGGCAAGCTCCCGGACCTCTCCGAGGACGCCACCGGGGTGTGGGCGTCGCGCGCGGACCGGCTGCTCGCCCGTCTTGAGGCGGCCGACGGAGGGGGACTGTCGGAGGATCGCTCGGTCGACCGATTCCTCCTTCGCCTCCTGCTCGAAAGCCCCCTCTTTGACCTCCGCGAGTCGAACGACCTCGGCCGGAACCCGATGTCGTACCTCGGGCAGGTCTCGCTCACCTCGTACCTCTCGAGGGAGTACGCCCCGGTCCCGCAGCGGGTCGAGGCGATGGTCCGGGTCCTCGAGGGGGTACCGACTCTGCTCGCCGAGGGACGTCGCCATCTGAAGGGCCCCCTACCGAAGCCGTTCGTCGACCTCTCGCTCGCGATAGGAAGCGGGTTGCCCGCCCATTTCGCCGAGGCGGAGGAGTTCGCCGCCCGGGCGGGACTCGCCGGACGGATCGCGGCGGCGCGGGCGCTCGCCGAACCCGAGACCGCCCGTTTCCTCTCCTGGCTTCGCGAGGAGGAGCTCCCTCGTGCGGTCCCCGAGTTCGCGCTCGGGCCGGAGCGCTACCAGCGCCTGCTGTTCGTGCGGGAGGGGATCGAGACCCCGTTCGAGGAGATCCGGCGGGCCGGTGCCGCCGACCTCGCCCGCAACCAGGCCCGGCTGGACGAGATCGCCCGCGCCCAGGGCACGTCGGTCGACGAGCTGTTCGCCCGGCAGAACCGCGACCACCCGGCGGCCGGCGAGGTGCTCGAGAACGCCCGCCGGTACGTCGCGGAGACGCGCGAGTTCGTCGAGCGCCACCGGCTGGCGACGGTCCCCCCGGAAGCCGACTGCCGGGTCGAAGAGACGCCGGTCTGGGGCCGGGCGCTCTCGACGGCCAGCATGAACCCGCCCGGGCCGTTCGACCGGGCGTCGGCCGAGGGGGTCTACTACGTCACGCTCGTCGACCCGAAGTGGACCCCGACGCAGGCCGAGGAGTGGCTGCGGTCGTTCAACCACGCCGTCCTGCGGAACGTCACGGTCCACGAGGTCTACCCCGGTCACTACCTCCAGTTCCTGCACTTCCGGCGCACGCCGGGGAGCCTCGCCCGCAAGGTCTACCTCTCGCCGTCGTTCGTGGAGGGCTGGGCGCACTACGCCGAGCAGCTCGCGATCGAGCAGGGTCTCGGCCGGGAGAGCCCCGCCGCCGAAGTGGCGCAGATCCACGACGCGCTCCTGCGCGACTGCCGCCTCCTCGCGTCGATCGGGCTGCACGCGGGAGGGATGACGCTCGAGACCGCGACCGCGCTCTTCCAGCGGGAGGCGCACTGCGAGCGCCTGCCCGCCGAGCGCGAGGCGGTCCGCGGCACGTTCAACCCCGAGTACTTCTGCTACACGCTCGGGAAGCTCGCGATCCTGAACGCGCGCGGCCGGGTCCTCGCCTCGCGGTTCGGCAGCGACCTCGGCGCCTTCCACGACGCGGTCCTCGCGACGGGCTGTCCGCCGGTTGGCCTCCTCGACACGCTGCTCGGCGCCGCGCCGGCGGCCTGACGGGGCGGCGGAGCCCGGTCGGCCGTTACTCTTTACGCCGACGGCGGCTCGCCCGGGGCCGATGGACGCGCTCGAGGCGGTCGGGCTCTCGAAGACGTACGCCCGACGGGGCGCGTCGGTCCGGGCCCTCGACCGCGTCGACCTCGCGATCCCGAAGAACGCGCTCTTCGCGTTCCTCGGACGGAACGGCGCCGGGAAGACGACGTTCATCAAGATCGCGGCGACGCTCCTCTTGCCGACCGAGGGAACGGTCACGCTCTTTGGCCACGACGTCGTCGCCGACCCGGCGTCCGTCCGGCCCCTGATGGCCCTCGTTCCCCAGGAAGGGAAGCTCTTCTTCCACCTGACGCCGCGCGAGCACGTCTACGAGTACCTGAGGGTGCGCGGGGCATCGAAGGAGTCCGCCACGAGCCGCACCGACGCGATCCTCGAGGCGATGGGCCTTTTGCCCCACCAGAACGTGATCGCGCTGCGCCTCTCGGGCGGCCTCCAGCAGCGGACGCTGGTCGCGATGGTCCTCGCGACCGAGGCCCCGTTCCTCTTCCTCGACGAGCCGACGCTCGGCATGGACCCGTTCGCGCGACGCCAGGTCTGGGAGGTGATCCGCCGGGCCGCCCGGCGCGGGTCGACCGTCCTTTTGACGACGCACTACCTCGACGAGGCCGAGCAGCTGTCGGACGAGCTCGCCGTCGTGGAGGGGGGCCGGATCCTCTACCGGGGGACCGGGGAGGCGCTCAAAGCGACCGTCGGCCGGGAGGTCCGCCTCCAGTTCTCGGGCGGCGTGCGGCCGGAGGAGCTCGCGCCGTTCGGCAAGGTCTTCGCCGACCGGGACCGTGTCGTCCTCCTGACCGCGCGCGCGTCGGTCCGCGAGCTGACCGAGCTCGCGCTCTCGCGCGGCGGCGAGGTCACGGTCGGGCCGGTGACGCTCGAGGAGGCATTCCTCGACCTCGTCGGCCGGGGGATCGGGGAGGACGAGTCGTGAGCTTCCGCACCCAGGCGCAGGCCGCCCTCCGCATCTGCTACTTCAACGGGATCATGCCGCTCTGGCGCTCGCCGCTCCTGATCGCCGCGGTGTTCCTGACGCCGTTCAGCTTCCTGTTCTTCCTCTACGTGATCGCGCCCCGCTCCCTCTTCCCGTTCGGCGTCGTCGGCGGGATCCTGTTCACGGCGCTCTTCACCGGCAACGGGATGCTGAACGACTGCGCGTACCTGAGGCTCGAGCGCCAGCTCCAGCAGGTGTTCGTCGCGAGCCCGGTGAGCCCCCTCGCCTACCTCCTCGGGATGGCGCTCAGCGAGCTCGCCTTCGCGCTGCCGGCGACCGTCCTCTTCGCGTCGATCCTCGTCCTCGTCCGCCCCGTGGGCCCGCTCGCGCTCGCGGCCCTCCTCGGCGTGGTGCTCGTCACGTGGCTCCTCGCGACCACGCTCGGATTCTTCATCTCCACGCTCTTCGCGCAGCTCCGGGAGATCTGGCCGATCGGCACGCTCGTCTTCTCGCTCCTCTCGGTGCTCCCGCCCGTCTTCTACCCGGCCACCGAGATCCCGGCCCGCTGGCAGTGGGTCGCTCTGCTCGCCCCCTCGACGTACTCGGCCCAGCTCGCCGACCGCGCGGTCGGCCTCGGCGGCGGGATCTCGACGGGGGTCGCGTTCGTCGATTCCCCCTTCTTCGCCGTCGGGATGCTCGTCGCCGTCACGCTCCTGTTCGGGGGCGCCGCCCTCTTCCTCGCGCGCTGGCGGGAGCCGTAACGGGCCTCCCGAGGGCTTACCCGGCCGTTCGCAAGGAGTTATTCGGCCGGCCGGCTCGTTCGGGACGGTATGGGGATTCCGCATTCGCGGGTCACCGAGCTCCTCCGGGAGAACGAGGAGCACCAGTGCCCCGATCACCCGGAGACGTGCGTGCAGATCCGGGCGATGGCGGACCTCCCGACCCGGTTCGGGGAGTACCAGGTCGTGGCGTTCTGGAACAACTCCGACCGCAAGGAGCATGCGGCGTTCGTCCACGGCGACGTCTACGACGGTTCGGAGATCGCCGTCCGCCTCCACTCGGAATGCCTGACCGGCGATGCGATCGGCTCGTTGCGTTGCGACTGCCGCGACCAGCTGATCGAGTCGCTCGAGAAGATCGGGCGGATGGACCGGGGGATCGTCCTCTACCTGCGGCAGGAAGGCCGGGGGATCGGCTTCACGAACAAGGTCCGGGCGTACCAGCTCCAGGACGCGGGCCTCGACACGGTCGAGGCGAACGAGGTCCTCGGCTTCCGCCCCGACGAGCGCGACTACGGCGTCGCGGCGCACATGCTGAAGTCGCTGCACGTCCGCTCGATCCGGATCCTCACGAACAACCCGAACAAGGTCCGCGACCTCGAGCGTCACGGCGTCGTCATCGTCGGCCGGATGCCGCTCGAGATCCCGCCGAACGACTTCAACCGTCCGTACCTCGAAACGAAGCGAAGGAAGATGGGCCATCTCCTCGATCTCGAACAGGCCGACGACCTCACCGACTACCCGAACGGCGCGACCCGGTAAGGGACGACGGGCCCGGGGGAAACCCTGTATAGGGAGGGTCGGATGGCGACGCATCGATGACCGAAGCTCTGGCCCGCACGGCGGAAGAACTGGTCCGGAGCCTGCGCCTCGATTCGCCGCCCGTCCAGGTGACGTACCTCGACCAGGCGCCGTCCGGCGTCCCCGAGCACCCCGGTGGAGTGCCGTCGGTCTGCACCTTCTTCGCGTTCGGGGCCCGGTCGCCGTTCTTCGCCGGCCTTTCGAAGCACGAGGAGTGCGAGGTCGGAGCGTTCGTCCTCGGTATCCGTCCCGAGGGGGCCGTCGGCGCCCGGCTCAGGGAGACCTTGACCGCGATGCAGCGGGAGGGGTACCTCAACCCGGGCGAGGAGGCGCACGTCCCCCACAACCCGGTCGCCCCGAAGTTCGTCGCGTACGGTCCGCTCGGCGCGCTACCGTTCCCGCCGACGGCGGTCCTGCTGTTCACGAGCCCTCGCGGCGCGATGCTGGCCACGGAAGCGGCGGGGTCGGAGCCGGACCCCTGGACCGTCCCGATGAACGGGCGGCCGATGTGCGCGATACTGCCGATCCTCAACCAGGGCGCGCCGGTCGCCGTCTCGTTCGGCTGCACGGGGTCGCGACTCTACACCGACCTCGGGGACGACCGGCTGATCGTCGGGGTCCGGGGCGACCGTCTCCCGGCGTTCCGCGAGAAGCTCGGGCGAGTCGTCCGGGCGAACGCGTACGTCCACGAGGAGGATGCCGCGCGCCGGGCCACCGCCGCCCACCCGTTCCACCGCTCGCCGCCCCCGGCGTAGCCCGGGGTTCGCGCCTAGCGCTTTTCGAGCCGGCCGATCCGGCCGAGCGAGATCTGCGGTCGGCCCTTGTAGTCCTTCACCCAGGCGTCGACGAGCCGGACGGAGTCGCCCTCGCTGACGAGCTCGACCTCGGCGCCCCAGAGGACGAGCGCGATCTCGCCCGTGCCGTCGCGCAGCGTGCCGTTGCGGACCTTCGTCGACCCCCCGTCGCGCTGGGGGACCTCCCGCACGGCCTCGAGTTGCGCGACCGACGCTTCGATCGTCGCGACGCGGCCGGGCCGCAGGTCCGAGATGAACGTTCGGGGCGGCGCGCTCTCGGGCATCGCCGGACCGAAGGCGCGTCGGGGGAAAAGGGTCTTGGGTTCCCCGCGCCCCGACGAACAGCTCATGAGGTCGCGGCCCTCGGACCGACCGGCCATGAACGCGTTCCAGGACCTCTACCCGGACGAGCTCGCGCACTGCTACGGGTGCGGCCGGCTGAACGAGCACGGCCACCACCTGCGGAGCTTCTGGGACGGCACCGAGACGGTGGCCCGGTTCACGCCGAAGCCGTACCATATCGCGATCCCGGGGTTCGTCAACGGAGGGATCCTCGCCTCCCTCGTCGACTGCCACGCTACGGGGACCGCCGCCGCGGCGACGTACCGGCTCGAGGGTCGCGAGATCGGGAGCGCGCCCCCGCACCGGTTCGTGACCGCGTCCCTCAAGGTCGACTTCCTCCGACCGACGCCGCTCGGCCCCGAGCTCGTCCTTCGGGGCCGCGCGCGATCGACGAGCGGCCGCAAGGTCGTGGTCGAGACGACCGTCTCGGTCGCGGGCGAGGTCACGGTCCGGGGCGAGGTCGTTTGCGTCGAGATGCCCGAGTCGATGCGACCGCCCGTCGCCCGCCCCTCCCCGTAACGCGGCCGGGGTCCGGGGAGCGCGCGGTCTCGCGGGGCCCGACGCCGATCCTCCGCGAACCCCCGGCGGCTTGTCGAGGGGGGGCAACGCACGACGGACCGCGTCGACGGACGCGACCGAAGTGAGGTTCCGCACCTTTAAGCATCGGACGACCGATGCCCGATCGTGGCGGACGGTCGGCGGGCCGCCGGTCCGGTCCTCGGTAGCGTCGGGGGCTTCGTGATCCTGGCCTACGGTGCCTACGAGCTATACCTCGGGACGGCGGAGGCGAACCTCTTCGTCCCCAGCGCGATCGCACCGAGCATCGGGGCGGTCGTCGCCGGAGGCGTGGCCGGGGTCGTCCTCGGGTCGCTCGTGCTCCTCGCCTCGGTGCTCCTGTGGTGGGCCGACGACTGGCACCTCCTCCTGGGACTCCTCGTGGTCGTCTTCTCCGTGCTGAGCCTGGTGAGCCTCGGCGGTGGAGAAGGGGTGGGCCTCCTCCTCGGGGTGATCGGGGGTACGTGCGGGATCGTCTTCGGTCCCGAGGACGAGCCGTACGGTTCCCGAACGGATCCGGGCCCCTCGTCCCCCTACGAGCCGGCCCGCGACCCTCCACCGGAAACGTTCGGGGCCGTCGGGCCCCGGTCGAGAGGAGCCTCGCCTCCGGTGCCGCCCGGGCCGAAGTACCGGGGGTGCGCGCATTGCGGGGCCGTCGCGCCGGGGGACGCCGGGTTCTGTCCGCGGTGTGGGCGCCCTCTCTAAAGGACCGATACGGCGACCGTCGCGGCCCGTCTCCCGCGATACCCTTCCGCCTCCGGCCGGGCCAGGGACGGACGCATCGTTGGGGTCCCGGCCGAGTCTTCGGCCCCCTAGCCCGACTCTCGGACGGCCGTCAGTGCAGCGATCGGTTTCCCTTGCATGTGAGCGGGCACGGGCATGCCGAGGCGGGTGAGCAGCGTCGGGGCGACGTCGAGGATCGACTGCTCGGGGAGGCGCCCGGCACGGCCCCCGTCTTTCGGGTCGGAGAGCACGAAGAACCCGTCCATCGAGTGGACCGAGTCGTCCGGGCCCGTGTCGTTCTCGGAGAGGAAGAGCGACGGGTGTCCGATCGTGCCGGCCGAGCGCCAGCGTAGCTTCCCAAAGTATCCCATGAGGTCGGGGGCGTCCCCCCGGACCTGATGGTAGATCCGGGCGGGGTCGAGCAGCTCGGCGTCCAGGGGTCGTCCGTCCGGTCGGACGACGGCGCCGAGACGGGCCCGCAGTTCGTCCGTCAAGGACGCGAGATCCTTCCGGTCGACGATTCCCTCGGGCTCCCGGCCCCGGACGTTGAAGAACAGCCGCGCGTAGTAGCCCCCCGAGCCCCAAACGCGCGTGTGCGCCCAGTCGACCGGAACCGTTTCGAGGGGCGTCCCGGCCGGGGGCATGGGACCCTTGAGCCTCAGATAGCCGTTCTCGATGAGCCACTGGTTGATGCAGAAGCAGCCGTCCATCGCCTGGCTGCCGTGGTCCGAGGCGATCCAGACCAGAACGTCGTCCGGAACGTCCTCGAGGAAGCGGCCGATCTCCGCGTCGAGGAGAGCGTAGTAACGGTCCGCTACCGAGTTGTAGGGGGAGTCCCGCACGTAGCGCGGGTGGGTCTCGTCGAAGTACTTCCAGAAGGCGTGGTGGATCCGGTCGGGACCGATCTCGTGGAGCGCGAAGAAGTCCCATCGCTCCTTTGCCCAGAGGTGACGGGCGACGGCGAACCGCCGTCGGGTCATCTCGAAGACCTCCCGCTCGACCCGGTCGCGATCCTCCGCCCGGAACGTGACGTCGAACTGGTACTCGCCGCTCGCGGCGGCCTGGACCTCGGGGATCAGCGACGCCGGGTAGACGAAGTCCTTCGCCGAGTCCGGGGTCAGGAAATCGGAGACGTACACCCCGTTCACGTGGGGCGGAGGGTAGCCGGGCGGCATCCCGATGACTGCGACCCGCCGTCCCGCGCGCGAAAGGAGGTCCCAGAGGGGCGGGAACGGGATCATCGTCGAGGTCGGGGTGTACATCGTCTGGTAGGTGCCCGGCTTGCGGTGGCGGAAGCCGTAGATCCCGAGGGTGCCCGGATCGACGCCCGAGAACATCACGGCCCACGCGGGCACGGTGATCGGGGGGTCGACGGTCCTCAGCGTCCCGTGCGGCGAGCGCGCCACGAGCGCCTTCAGGTGGGGCATCCGGTCGATGTACCGATCGAAGGCGAAACCTGCGGGCACGGAATCGAGGCCGAGGACGAGCAGACGTCTCATCGGCAATCCAGCGTCGGATTCCCTATTTAAATCCTGACCGCCCGCTCGGCCCTCGGCGGAGGTCGTCGCGCTGTCGCGCGCGCGCCCGGCTTCGCGAGCGACCCCCGCCGCACCGGGGCCGTACGACTGTCGCTCCGGGCCGTCCGGGGGCCCGTGAGCCACTAAGGGTCGGGGGTCCCTTTCCAGGAGAATAGGATAAATGAGGGCAGGGGTGCTGGCCCAAGGGCGCCCCCCGCGGTCGGCCCCGACCCACACGGGTGCGCACCGGGGAGAGCGTGGTCGATCGGGAGGTGGCGGCGGGGTCCACCGCCGGTCCGGCCCCGCAACCGGTGGCCGAGCGGCCGACCGCCCCTGCGGGGCCGTTCGTTCCGACGACGGGGACGTTGCTTACGCCCCGTCCGGAGGCGAGCGGCTGGATCGCCGCCGTCGGGATCGCGGTCGCCTTCGCGGTGATCGTCGAGTGGTTCTCCCTCATCGCGCCGGTCCCGCTCGGAGGAGACACGGGCACGTGGACCGCCCTCTCCTACCCGTTCATCTTCTACCCCCACCCGTCCGAGATCGTTCCGTTCGGCTACCCTCCGCTCATGTTCCCGCTCCTGGGGTTCTTCGTGCAGCTCGGCGGCGGCCCCCTCGTCGGTCCTCGCCTCTACCTCGGGTTCGTGACGATCCTGCTCGGCCTGTCGGTGTACGTGCTCGGTCGCTCGATCTTTCGGTTCCGCGTGAGCGCCGTGCTCGCGGAAGCGTTGCTTTTCGTCACGGTCCCTTTCGACCGCCTCTTCTTCTTCGGAGGCTACCCGACCCTCCTCGGGCTCGTCTTCTTCAACCTCTCGCTCGCGTTCGGGCTCAGGTACCTCCGGGCCAGGCGGCCCGCCCACCTGCTGTACTTCTGGCTCGGATTCGGGGCCGCCCTGCTGACCCACGAGTTCGTGGGCCTGTCGCTCGTCGTGACCGTTGCGATCGCGGGGTTCTTTCTCCTGCTCAAACGCCAGCTCCCCGCCTCGATGTTCGTGAGCCGAGCGGGGGCGGTCGGGATGGCGGTCGCCGGACTCGGGATCGGGGCGTACTATCTCGGGACCCGCTTCTTCCGCATCGCGCAGAACAACTACCTCAAGACGAACGTGCTCGGGCACCTGAGGTTCCCGCTCTCCGCCGTGCTCTACCCCCTTCACCTCCAAGCGCTCGGGGGGGTGATCGGCTTCCACCAGATCAAGACGGCCGACGGCTCGTTCGCCATCGCGACGGCGTTCTCCGCGATCGTCTTCGTCACGATGCTGGTGCTCGCGTGGCGCCGACCCCGGTACCTCACCCCGTCGGTGATCGTGGTCGCCTCGAGCGTCCTCGCGGTCCTCGCCATGGCGATCGGCGGCTGGATCCTGTCGATCTACACCGACTACCGACGATTCGCCTACTCCCTCTACCTGCCGTTCCTCCTGGTGGGGCTGCTCGGCTACGACACCATCTTCTTCTGGTGTTCTCCTCCGGTCCGCGCTCCCGGAGCCCCCGCCGCTCGCGCCTCCTCCGCCGCCAATCCCACCGCAGCCCCGACCGCGGGCCCGGCCGCGCGCGCTCCGCCCCGACGCCGTTCGACCCTGCGCCGCCGACCCGTGACGCTCGTGCCCACGGTCGCCGTTTGCGGGCTCGTCATCGTCCTTCTCGCCGGTGGGGTCTTCGCCTATCCCGGCCTTGTCGGCTTCCAGCGGCAGTACTCCGGTTCGCTTCACAGCTGGCAGTACGTCCGCGCCATGGAGGCGATCCAACAATCGGGGATCCCCGGCAGCATCCTCTCCATCTCGGGAGGGGCCACCCTCCACTGGACGTTCGCGATGACCGACCGCAACGTCTACGCGCCCACGATCGTGAGCGGGTTCATCTTCAAGTCGGGACGGGTCCAGGACGACCAGCTGGCCTACTTCCCCTTCCACTATCGGACCGCCGTCACGAACGGCATCGAGTTCGTGGGGGCACCGGGCGCGGTCCCCGAGTTCTTTGACGCGTCTCCGGCCTACGGGGCGCTGCGGTTCGGGACCCCGACCTCGATCTTCAACTTCGTTCCGGATGCCTTCGTCGTGACCCTCGAGAACGGCACCGCGGTGCCCGCCTGGCACCTCGGGGCGACCGTCCCCGCGACGAGCTACACGAACGGGACCGATCCCACCCTCACGTTCCGATACGCCGCACCCGAGTACAACCTTACAGTGACCTCCACGGTCGTTCCCGACGGCCCCGTGTACGTGAACGTCTCGGCCCAGGCGGTACCCGGCACGATGCTCCGGGAGATCAGCGCGGGCCTGCGATCGGCCGTCCCCGCGCTCCCCCGCCCGCAGGTCTCGCCGGGCGGCAGCGCGTTCTCGTGGAACGTGGGCGTCAAGAACTTCCTCAGCGTGGTGACGAACGGAACCGTCGCACCACCGGGCATTGCCTCGATCCCGCTCGGGTCCTCGAGCCAACCGTCCAGCGTCGCACTGCGGTTCTCCTCGACGAGCTCGAGCCCTTACGGGGCGAGCTCGCTCAACCTCTCGATCGCGCTCCGTACCCCGGGGGCGAACACGCTCGGGAGCCCGCTCCCCGCCGTCATCACGACCCCGGGGGTCCTCGCGGGGTGGCAGACGCGGTTCGTTCTGCTCAACAACATCACCAAGGCGCTCCAGCGGGGCGTGGAGGCGTACTTCGTGTACGAGTTCGGGGCGACGATCTTGTTCCGGGACAGCCCGTGGGAGGTTCTCCTGCTCCCGAGCCCGGTCGTATGAGCGGAAAAGGGACGGGTGCGGTCGGACGCACGGGGGGCGCTTCCGGGCGGCCCACGAAGAGACCGGGGGGATTGGACAAAGGTTTAGTAGCCCCGGCCCCCGCTCTCCGCCGGTCGCCGGGACCCATGACTCGGATGCGGGGCCTTCGCATCCCCATCCTCCTGGTGGTCGTGTTGGTGGTCCTCTCAACCCTCGGGATCGGTGGGGCCCGCGCCCAGAACGGCTGCGGCAGTAACCCGCCCACGACCTGCACCGTGACGTTCACTTCCAACCTGCCTCCGGGCACGATGTGGTCGGTCACGCTGAACAGGAGCACACAATCGGGGCCTTCCCCCTCGTTCCAGTTCTCCGTGCCGAACGGGACGTACAACTACACGGCGTCCTCCGCGGGGTATACCGCGCCAGGGGGTCAGGTCGTCGTCAGCGGGCTGGACGTCAACGTGCCGGTCACGTTCACCGTAGTGACCTACACGGTGACCTTCACGGAGAGCGGTCTGCCTTCCGGGACACGGTGGTGGGTGAATCTCACGAACGGGCAATCGTTCCCCTCCACGAGCACCTCGTCCAGTTTCCCGGAGCCGAACAGCAGCTACACCTACTCGCTCGGATCGGCGGACACGAGCTATTCGGCCCCGGGAGGCTCGTTCACGGTCAACGGTGGACCCGTGTCGCAGTCCGTGACCTTCTCCCGGGTCCTGTACAAGGTGTCGTTCAGCGAGACGGGGCTCCCCCCCGCTACAGTGTGGTTCGTCAACCTCACGAACGGCCAGTCGTTCAGCTCGGGAACATCCTCGATCACCTTTTCGGAGCCGAACGGCACCTACCCCTACAGCGTAGCGACCGTCAACAAGGAGTACTCGGCGCCGGGCGGCTCGTTCACTGTGGCCGGGGGACCGGCGAGTCGGAGCGTGACGTTCTCCACGGTCAACTTCCCGGTAACGTACACCGAGTCGGGTCTCCCGGTGGGCACGCTTTGGACGGTCGTTCTCAACAACGGACAAGCGTTCAGCTCGACCTCCACCACGCTCGCGTTCTCGGAGCCGAACGGTTCGTACGTCTACCGCGTGAGCACCGCGAACACGGCCTACCACCCGTCGCCCTCGTCCGGGACGCTGACGGTCGCGGGAGCTCCGATATCGATTTCGGTCACGTTCACCCTCGTCACGTTCTCGGTAACGTTCACGGAGTCCGGGCTACCGAACGGTCACAACTGGTCGGTGACCATCGGCACGTCGACGGTCGGAAGCGTGACGTCCACCATCGTCTTTGCCGAGCCGAACGGGACGTACCCCTACCAGATCGGTCCGCTCTCGGGGTGGCGGGCGAACAGCTACTCGGGGACCGCGATCGTGAACGGCGGTTCCCCGCCGCCGATCGCCATCACCTGGACCCGGGTCTACTACTCGGTCTGGTTCAACGAGACCGGCCTCCCCACCGGAACTCTGTGGGGGATGACGTTCGACACGGTCGCGGCGAACACGACCGGCACCTCGATCCTGTACACCGCCCCGAACGGCACCCAGACGTTCTCGATCCGGTACATGTCGGGGTACTATCCGACGCCGGGCTCGGGGAGCCTGAACGTTTCCGGTAGCGACGTGACGGTCAACATCGTCTGGACGGAGGTCGTGTTCTCCGTCACCTTCTACGAGAGTGGCCTTCCGTCCGGCACCCCGTGGTCCGTGAACGTGAGCGGCCACAACGGTAGCGCGACCGTTCCCCTGATCGGCTTCTCGCTCCCCAACGGAACGTACAACTACACCGCCGGCTCCGCACCGGGGTACGTGCCATACCCGCCGGGCGGCTCGTTCCGCGTGAACGGTAAGGCCGTCAACGTATCGGTGACCTACGTGAACTTCGCCTACCTCGTCGACTTCAATGAATCGGGACTCGTCCCCGGAACGGTCTGGTCGGTCACGACGGACGGGGTCCGGCACACGTCGAACACCTCCTCGGTCCAGTTCCATCTCGCGAACGGAAGCTACTCCTTCCTGACGGGGGCGGTACGTGGCTACTCGGTCAGCCCGGCCTCCGGGAACCTTATCGTCCAGGGGGCGAACGTGGTCGTGACGGTGAACTACACCGCCGTCCTCTACCCGGTCGAGTTCCGCGAGAACAACCTCCCGGCCGGGCTCAACTGGTCGGTGAACCTCGCCGGCGTCCAGGGCACCGCCGCCTCCGGTTCGCCGATCACGTTCCTGAAAGCGAACGGCACCTACCCCTACGTCGCCGGGGCGCCGCCCTACTTCCTGGCGCTGAACGCCTCGGGCAACGTGACGGTCCGGGGCAACACCGTCACCGTCACGATCACGTACGCCTCGGTCTTCGAGTCGAACGTGACGTTCCTCGAGACCGGGCTGGCCACGGGCACGTACTGGACGATCTCCGCGGGTCCGTTCTCCGGTTCCTCGAGCTCGAGCACCCTCCTCCTGCGACTGCCGAACGGCACGATGTCGTACTACATCGGCTACGTCCCGGGATACTCGCTCGCCGCCTCGTCCGGCGTTCTCAACATCGTCGGTCGACCGATCAACGTGTCCGTGCAGTTTTTCCCGCTAGAGTCCGGTTCGACCGGTCCCCCGCACGGGTTCGGCCTCTCCGAGATCGAGTGGGTCGCGGTCGCGCTGACCGCCGCGGACCTCGCCCTCGTCGCGGTGCTGCTGGACTCCCGGAGGCGGCGGAAGCGCGATTCGGACGGACCCCCCCTCGCGTCGTGAGCCCTCTCCGAGCGGACGGTGCCCGGCTCCCGGGCTACGGGGCGGTCGGGGCTCCTCCGGGCGGCCCCGTGGTCGCCATAGGGTTAAGAGGGGGGCGCCGTGACCGTGCCCGATGGCGACGGCCCCGTCGGACCCTCGGCCTCGTCGCAAGCTCCTCGTGATCGGCCTCGACGGGGTGCCGCCCGAGATCCTGTTCGACCGGCTGCGTCCGAAGATGCCGAACGTCGCCGCGATGCTCGACGCCGGGGTCCGCGGGCCGATGCGCACGACGGACCCGCCGATCAGTCTCCCGGCCTGGGCGGTGATGTTCACCGGCTACGACCCGGGCACGCTCGGGTTCTACGGGTTCCGTCACCGGTTGAACCACTCGTACTCGCAGACGTACGTCCCCCGCACGACCCTCCTCGAGGTCCCGACCCTCTTCACCCTCCTCTCCGAGCGCGGACGCCGCGTCGGGGTCATCGGGATGCCGCCCGGATTCCCGCCGCCCCGGGTGAACGGGTTCTACATCTCCGACTTCCTGACGCCCCCCGAGAGCCGGGAGACGACCTACCCCTCCGAGCTGAGGGGCGAGCTCGAGTCGAAGTTCGGGACGTACCGCTTCGATGTGCCGTTCCGGGCCGAGGAGCGCGGGGCGCTCTTCCGCCAGATCGTCGAGATGACCCGCCAACGCTGGCAGGTCGCCGAGGCGCTCTACACCCGCGAGGCCTGGGACCTCTTCGCCGTCCACGAGATCGGTACCGACCGGCTGCACCACGCGTTCTGGAAGTACATCGACCCCGCGCACGACAAGTACGTCGCGGGAAACGAGTTCGAGCACGTCGAGGACGACTACTTCGCCCAGCTCGACCAGTGGATCGGTCGCCTCGTCTCGCACATCGACGCGGACACCCTGGTCGCGATCGTCTCCGACCACGGCATGATGCCGATGCGCGGCTGTTTCTGCATCAACCAGTGGCTCGCGGAGAAGGGCTACCTGGCGTTCCGCCGGCCGCCCGACCGGCCGGGCACTCCGCTCGAAAAGGCGGAGGTCGACTGGAGCCGGACCCGGGTCTGGGGCTCGGGGGGCTACTACGCCCGCCTCTTCTTCAACGTCCGGGGACGCGAACCCGAGGGGATCCTGGCCCCCGAGGACGTGCCGACCGTCCGCGCCCAGCTCGAGCGCGACCTCTCGACCCTCCGGGGGCCCGACGGCGGCCCGCTCCCCGTGCGCATCCTCGACCCGAAGACCCTCTACCGGCAGCTGAACGGCGACCCGCCGGACCTGATGGTCTACTTTGACGACCTCAAGTGGCGGTCCGCGGGTACGCTCGGCTACCCGACCAACTACCTCGAAGAGAACGACACGGGACCGGACGACGCCGTCCACGGGGTCGACGGGATCTTCGTTCTCTATGACCCGTCGGTCGTGGACGGTCGGACGGTCGAACGCGTCGACGCGGTCGACGTGATGCCGACGCTCCTCTACGCCGCCGGTGAGGCGGTCCCGCCCGGGGTGCAGGGGAGCCCGGTCGTCGCGGCAATCCCGCGGGACCGAGGACGCGGGAACGCCTAGTCGACCTCGAGGTCGTCGAGGAGCTGCAGCGCCGCCGCGGTCGCCCGAGCCACCTTGCTCTCCTTCGGCTCGGTCGAGCCGCGGACCTCGCCCGCAAAGCAGCGACGCACCGCCTCCGCGAGCGCGTCGGGGTCGCGCGGGGGGACGAAGACCGTCCGACCGTCGAGGATCGCGTCGTACTCCCGGAGCTCGGGGACGTCGTACGCCACGATCCGGCACCCGTGGAACGCCGCGAGCCCCATCACCCCGCTCGGGCCGGCGATCGCGTTGTACGGCAGGATGACGAGGTCCGCCGGACCGAAGAGCGCCGGGGTCGACTCGTCCGGGGGGTCGGCGACGAACCGGCACCGGTCGGTCGGCAGCGACGCGAGGGCCGCCCGCAACCGCTCTCGGTACTCGGGAAAGAACCGGTTCACCGAGCCGGCGAAGACGACCTCGAAATCGTGCCCCGACCGGAAGAGCGCGTTGAGGACCGGCAGGACCGAGTCGAGGTCCTTCGCCGGTCCCCAGACCCCGAAGAGGAGGATACGGAAGACCGTTCGTGGGGGGATCCCCGCGGCCCACTTCGGGTCGGGCCGTTCCGTCGCGACCCAGTGGCCGAAGAGCGCCTCGACGAAGGGGATCGGTCGGGCGGTGACCGGAACCTTGAACATCGCCTCGACCGAGCGGCGCTGGCTTTCGAGGGGGACGAAGACCCGCGCCGCGCGGGCGAGCGCCCCCTCGAAGAGGCCGACCGCCCAGCGGTCGACGGCGCCCGGCCGGTAGCCGAGGCGGCGGACGTCCTGCGTCTCGATGAAGTTGTGCGCGTAGACCGCGGGCCGCCGTTCGGAGAACGTCCGGACGATGCGCGGCAGGAGCATCCCCGCGCTCGCCGCGAGGCGGGTCTCGCCGTAGCACGTCGGGAACCAGTTGAAGAGGACGCGCGAGCCCGCCGGGAGGGCCCTCGCGGTCGAGATCCCGGCGCGGAGCATGGAGAGCGGGCCGTCGTGGGTCCACGTCGGCGAGAAGCGTACGCGCCGACCGTCGAAGCCGTCCGGCCAGGTGGACCGACTCGGGACCGCGAGGCTCAGCGCGAGCTCGGGGTCGGCGCGCAGGAGGAGGAGCGCGAGGCTGGTCGAATGGGTCCCGAGGCGGTCCATCGCGGGGTAAAAGTTCTCGAAGAGCGCGAGGTGGCGCGCGGGGGGACGCGGCGCGGGGGCGCCCGCGGCGCCGGTAACGGAGCTCATCCGAGGCTTCCCCCGCCCCGCGCGGGGGCGCCCGAAGGCTCCCCCCGGGCGGCCCGTTGCTTTATAAGGGGAGCACCGGTGGCGACCGCCCGATGTCCGAGCTTCGCGCCGGCTTCTGTCTCTGGCTCACGGGCCTTCCCAGTGCCGGAAAGACGACGATCTCGAAGGAGCTGGTCCCCCGGTTGCGCGCCCGCGGCTGGCCCGTCGAACTCCTCGACGGGGACGAGGTCCGCCGGGGACTGAGCGCCGACCTCGGGTTCGACCGCAAGTCCCGCGAGGTCCACGCCGAGCGCGTGGCGTTCGTCGCGCGCGTGCTCGCCCGCAACGGCGTCATCCCCATCGTCGCGCTGATCTCGCCGTACCGGGTCTCGCGGGCCCGTGCCCGCACGGAGATCGGCCGGTTCGTCGAGGTCTACGTGACGACTCCCATCGACGTCTGCCAGGAACGCGACGTGAAGGGTCTCTACCGGCGTGCCCGGGCCGGCGAGATCAAGGACATGACGGGAGTCGACGACCCGTACGAACCGCCCGAGGCCCCCGAGATTGCGGTCGATGCGATCCATCAGAGTCCCGGGGAGTCCGCGGAATTCATCCTTCGGGAACTCGACCGGCTGGGCTGGACCGCGTCAACCCCGGCGCGTCCCACGCACTGACCTCGCCGAGGGCGTCCCCCTCGGACCCCGGACGGCCGGGGGAGGGGGTCCGGTGAGGGCGCCCGGACCGCGCGCCCGCGGCGGGGCCAGTGACGGAGCCCGGTCCGGAGGGAGCGCGAGGCGAAAGGAACGAGCTCTTCCCGAGGACCAGCCGACGGGTCCGCAGGAGGGCCCGGACGTACCCCTCCGGCGACCCGACGCTCCGCCACTCGGCGTAGCGGGGGTGGATCACGAGCGCGCCGACGTTGGCGCCGGCCTCGATCAGGCGGACGATCCCCGTGGTGAGTTCGAGCTCCGCCTTCGGGTCCTCCTGGCGTGCGTGCTTCAGCTCGGCGAAGATCGACGGCGTGAGACAGTAGACGGCCGTCGCCGCCCAGTGGCTCTTCGGTTTCGCCGGCTTTTCCTCCATCCCGGTGACCGTGAGCCGCCGGAACTCCCCCTCCCGGCCGGCCAAGCGGCCTTCGACGACCCCGTAGTTGCGTGGGTTCTCGACCTTGCGGACGAGCAGGACCACGTCGAGCTCCTCGCGGTCCCGCAGCAACGACATGAGCGCCGGCAGGCGTCCGCGGTTGCGCTCGAGCAGGGCGGCGTCGGCCGCGTGCAACAGGAACGGGTCCGAGCCGAGGAACGGGGCCGCTCGCAGGACGGCGTCCCCGAACCCTTGGGGGGTCGGCTGGAGCGCGAACCGGATCCGGGACTCGGAGAGCGCTTGGTAGAACCGGGAGGTGTCGGTGAGGCGATCGGCCCGGTGCGCGTTCCTCTCGAGGAACGGCCGGTCGATCGTGAAGTAGTTCTGGGCGGTCGCCCCGCCGTCGGAGCCGCCGACGACGAGGACGAAGTCCCGTATCCCGGCCGCGGCCAGGGTCTCGAAGGCGAGGTTCGCTACGGGTTTGAGGATCGGCTGGTCGCCGTAGCCGCGGTCGTAGAGCGGGAGGAACTCCTTGCGGAGCCCCCGGCTCCACGGCAGCATCCGGCTCCCCTCTCCGGCGAGCGTCAGGAGACCGCGCATCGCCTACGGCTCCCGGATCGCGGGCCGCTCCGCCATCCCGTCGGTTCGCGGCGGAACAACGGCAGGCACCGCGCTCGCCCCGGGGGCGGGGACCGACCGTCGCCACTCGACCGAGGGGAAGACGGCCGCCTGCTTCGCTTTGAGGCGACGCCGGTGCTTGGAGAGGTCACGGAAGAGCTCCCGGAGGACCTCCTCGAGCTCCCGCGTCCGCCGGTACCCCATCGCCGCGAGCTTGTCGTGGAGCGGATGGTAGTAGTGGTCCTCCTGCTCGACGCGCGGGTTCGGGACGTGCTCGATCGTCGCCTCGTAGCCGAACTCTTTGGCGACGGTGCGGGTCAGCTCCGCGAGCTGGTTCACCGAGTAGGCTTCGTCGAACTGGTTGAGCACCCGGTACTCGCCCGGGGCGACCGGCTGCTCGACCGAGAGGCGGAGAGATTGCATCGAGTCCTCGAGCGCGATGTACCCCCGGGTCTGTCCGCCGCGGCCGTATGGGGTGATCGGAAGGCCGAGGATCGCCTGCACGACGAACCGGTTCAACGCCGTGCCCCAAACGTTGTCGAAATCGAAACGGGTCTCGAGGCTCGGATCGGTCATCTCGGGGGTCCGAACGCCGTACACGACCCCCTGCATCACGTCGGTCGCCCGGAGCCGGAAGACCTTCGTGGCGAACATGACGTTCCCCGAGTCGTGGACCTTGCTCCAGTGGTACCAGCTGCCGGCCTGGCGCGGGAACGGGAGGTTCGGGTCGCTCCGGCCCCGGTAGTTGACCTCGAAGAATCCCTCGGGGATGTCGACGTTGGGGGTACCGTACTCTCCCATCGTGCCCATCTTGACGAGGTGGCAGTCCGGGGCGGCGTCCCGCATCGCGTAGAGGAGGTTGATCGTTCCGGCGATGTTCTCGGTCTGGGTGCGCACGGCGTGGTGCACGTCGATCATCGAGTACGGCGCCGACCGCTGCTCGCCCAGGTGGACGATCGCGTCGGGGCGCTCGGTCTCGACGACGCTGCGGACGAACTCGAAACGGGTGACGTCGCCCCGGTGGAACGAGATCGGCTTACCGAGGACCGAGCGCACGGCCTCCTGCCGACGCGCGAACGACGGGATCGGGATCGCCGACCAGCTCCCGACCTCGCGGACCCGCCGACGGGTGGCGAAGTTGTCGATCCCCGCGACCTCGTGGCCCCGCCCCAGCAGGTGGAGCGCGAGCGGCCACCCCGTGTAGCCGTCGATCCCCGTGATGAGCACCTTCATTTTTGCTCCCCTTCGTGGGAGATTGCTGGACGGAAGGGGTATTTGAACTGTTGGCCTTCCCCCGTCTCGCAGACCCCGGGCTCGCGGACGGGCGAGGGCCTCCGTACGACCCCCGGACCGCCCATCGATCCGCCGGGCGGTGCCCTCAAGCGTACTCGGTCGCCTCGCCGGGGAACATCGTGCCCCAGGCCTTGACCGCGAACTGCTGCTTGATGACCGAGAACGCCGGCCACGCGAGCGCCCACGGGATCCACCGGGCCCGGTGGTAGCGCGTCAGGAGGACCGAGATGATGATCGTGCGCGGCACCAAGAGGATCGCGAGGATGACCGCGAGGTGGAACAGTGTCGGGATGAAGACCGCGACGAGCACCACGTAAACGTAGAGCCCGCTCCTCAGACCCGACCGGATGAAGAGCGCGAGCCAGTAGAGGCTCGCGAGGCCCCCGTAGGCCCACGGACCCGAGAGCGACGAGTACAGGTGTCGGTACCGGGCGTAGATCCCTCCCCGGTTCCACCGGATCCTCTGCCGCTCGAGCTTCGCGTAGTTCTCCGGCACGTCCTCGAACGCGGCCGCCTCGGTCTCGAGGCGCATCCGATAGCCCAGGCGCTGGAGGCGCAGCGTGATCTCGGTGTCCTCCCCGTTCCACTCGACCCACCCTCCGACCGCGAGGAGATCGGAGCGCCGGAACGCGCTGAAGGCCCCGTCCACGACCTGGGTCGCTCGAAGTCCCATCGTGGCGGGTCGCAGGAACAGGTGATTCCAGGCGATCTCGAGGATCCTCAGTCGGCGGGTCCAGCCGGTTTGCTGGAGGGGGAGGATGAGTCCCTGCACGCCTCCGATGTTCGGGTCGGCGAAATGGGGGACCATCGCGGCGAACCCCCACTCGGCCGATAGGCGGGTGTCGGCGTCGATGCGGATGACCACGTCGCCCGTGGCGACCCGGAGGATCGCGTTGAGCACGTGGGCCTTGCCCCCGTGCGGAAGGTCGACGACCGCGCCCTTCGCGTGCTTCAGTTCGAGGATCGCGCGGATCGCGACAGAAAGGGTCTGGTCGGTGGAGCCGTCGTTCCCGACGAGGATCTCGGTCACCCCGGGGTACTTCGCGGCCGCAACGTCGACCGCCCGGATCGTCTCCTCGATCCCGGCCGCCTCGTTATAGGCCGGGATGACGACCGACACGGGGGGGTGGTAGACGGTCACCGGTGGAACCGGCCGCTGGCGCGCGTAGTAGTGATAGGCGCCCCGGCCGATCAGTGCCCAGATCGTGAGCGCGACCTGGGGGAGGAGCAGCAGGACCCCGATCGGGAGGAGATCGTGACCGATCCCGACGTACCGGAAGAGCAGGTACAGCAGCCCTAAGGCGAGGACGAGCGACGCGGCCACCGACAGGAAGAACACCGCCACGACGCCCACCTCGGCTGGCCGTTGCGGGGCCACACGGACGGGACGCGGCTGTTCGGTCGTCCAGAGCACGAGGCCCGCGACGAACACCCCGCCGAGGATCCCCCGGATAACGAGCACGGCCGAGCGCGAAAACGGGTCGACACTGCTGAAGAAGAACGCGTCGGAGAGGGTCGCGGTCACGGGGTAGGCGAGCACGATCGCGATCGCGCCCCGCACCGTGCGCCGCGAGAACCGCTCGGAGGTGATCACCCCCGACGCGAGCAGGAACGCGATAAGGAACGACAGGTAAACGATGAGGATGTAGTCCGGAACCGTGTGGCTCACCGAGAGCGTCGACAGCGCGGTCGGGGGGCTGAGCGGCCAGTAGATGATGAGGCTCGCGTACAACACGATGCGGTCGTAGAGGTAGAAGAACGGGTGGCGAAAGAGCATCATCGTCACCACGAGGAGCATGAACGCCGCCAGCATGTTCCGAATGAACGGCGTCGACGCGGGGGGGGTGAGCGAAGGGGCGGCCGGGACCACCGCCTCCGCCACGGTACTGACGCCGTCCTTGCGCCAGATCCGGATCCCGCCCTCCCGTGCGTCGACCGGCCGCAGGATCTCCTCGCGTTGCTCCGGCGGGATCGGCACCTCCCGGAACGAGGCGAACGACCCGAGTTCCAGGGCCCGACCCCCGGCGGCCCCCGCGTTCCGGAGGAAGAGGACGATGACCAGTATCACGCCTAGGAGGACCGGAACGGCGCCCAGAGGAAGGGGGATCGACGCCAGCCAGGAGAAGAAGCGAGCGAAGCCGGAGAGCAGGGGCCTCCAATCGAGCGCAAGGATCGCGGCCGGGAGCGCGATCGCGAGCCCACCGAACGGTATCCACCGGGACCGCGGCGGGGACGGGGACGAGCTGCCTTCCCTTCCCATCGTAGGGCACCGCGACCGCATCCAAGCGGATTAGCACGGTTCCGAGCGCTGTTACATAATGGTTGCTGGCCGACACCCTCCGACGGGGCGGGCTCCGGTCGCTTATGGAGTGCATCGAGGCGCCCGAAGCGGCTCGTGGCAAAGCCTCCAATCGAGGATGGCGCTTTTGTAGAAAGGACTGGGTTGGACGAAATCGGGCCGCACGGGGGCGATGGGCTACGGAGGGGGGAGGAGCCGTGAAAGCGGGGAGAGGGCGCGGCGGGCCCCGAACGACCGCGCTCGGGCCTCCCCTGCTCCCGGCCCCCGAATCCGAGTCCGGTGGCCGCGCCGGGAGGTCGGAGGCCCTATGCTGAGGAACGGGGAGCTCGGCCCGGAACGGACAGGCCCCTCCGCCCCACCGGGGAACTCGGCCGCCATCTGGGTCGGCGGCGCGAAAGGTTCCAAACCCAACAAAGAATGCCTATTAAAGGGAAGCGAATGTAATATATCTCGAACGATAGGCAGGTTCGTGGAATCCGGGTCCACCTCGCCCTCCGTAGCGGTAGCCGCCGTCCGCCGGGTACTTCCCCGCGCCAACCCCCCCGAGGTGGCCGTCATCCTCCCCACGCTGAACGAGGCACTGAACCTAAGGAACACGCTCGAGTCGATTCCCCTCGAGGACCTCCGCGCCCACGGCTGGGCGGTGCACCCCGTCGTGATCGACGGCGGTTCGACGGACGGGACCGTCGCCGTGGCCCAGAGCCTGGGGCTGCCCGTGCTCTCCCAGGTGAGCCGCGGGAAGGGCGGTGCGATCCGAGAGGCGCTGCAGTACGCGCAGTCGGAAGGGATGCGCTTCGCGATCGTCATGGACGCCGACTCGACCTATCCGGGGGAGGCGATTCGTTCTCTCCTCGCGCTCCTCGACTCGGGGTCCGACCTGGTGGTCGGCGTTCGCCAGAACTTCCGCAAGCCGAAAGGTCTCAAGGAGTTCGTCCACCGGATCGGTAACGCCGCGCTCACATACGTCGCGAGCGCGCTCGGCCGCGAGCTGATCCTGGACCTGTGCAGCGGCCTTTGGGGCGTGGACCTCACCACTTGGTCGGACCGTGGGCTGCGGTCGACCGGTTTCGAGATCGAGTCCGAGCTGTTCCTCAAGACGCTCCTGCAAGGCTACTCGGTCGCCCAGATCCCCATCCAGTACCGGGCCCGTGCCGAGGGCGCGAAGCTGAGGACGGTGCGGGACGGTTCTCGGATCCTCCTGTCGATCGTGAGCGCCATGCGGTTTCGGGGCGTCCTCGGCTCGTCCGCTCGCCCGCCCGAGGAGAACCTGCTGCGCTCCGTCCTCGCGGTCTGCTTCATCCAAGGAAGCGGTCGCCTCGTGGTGCTCGCGGACGCGAAGCGGATCGAGGACGCCCAGCGCCTCTCCGATCGCCTCGTCGCGAGCGGGATCCACACCGAAGTCGAGCTCCTCACCGCCCCGGGAGCGACCGGCTCCACCGACCTGCTCGGCTCGATGGTACGCACGTCGAACTCCCACCGCGCCCCCGTCGTCGCGCTGACGGCCCCCACGGACGCCGCTCCGAAGCGCGGGGCACGGATCGTCCTCCTTCCCAACACCCAGCGCATCATCGGTCTGGGGCTCGACCCCGCGGGCGAAGGCCGGCCCGCCAACCGGAGGATGATGGCGTTCGACCGGTCCGGTGCGACGACGGACGGGTTCTCGATCATCTCGACCCGCCCGGCCGAACACCCCGTCGGCTCCTTCCGGTCCCTCGGCACCGCTCTGGACCGCTCCGCGGCCCGATCGCAGATGATGTTCTTGGGGGCCAACCAGATCGGGCTCTCTCTGAGCCTGATGCGGGTCCGGAGCCCCTCCGAGGACTTGGGTCCCGGCCCCGACCCCCAGGCACCCGCCGGCGGCAAGTGAGCCCGTATCGGCCCCGACGCCCGATGGGGTCGTCGGCCGGACCCACTCGACTGAAGAGGCCGGGCGGCGTTCGCCGTCCGGGGCTCCCGGGACGGACCGGGGAAGCAGTGGACTGATGGAGCACTCACCGATCCCCTACTTCGATCCCGACGGGCTCCGGGGCGCCGCCGCCCGAGACCTTCCGGCCGAGTCCGTCGCCGACATTGCCTCGGTCCTTGGTGACTACTTCTCCAACGCCGCCCCCGTGCTGGTCGCTCGCGATCTCCGCACGCCGAGCGTCGGGAACGCGGCCTCGGTCGCCGGGGCCCTCGCCGAGGCAGGTGCGCACGTCGTGGAGCTCGGTGCGATGCCGCTCCCCGCCCTGCGGTTTGCCGTGCGGGAGATGGGGGCGCGGGCGGGTCTCATGGTGACGATCGCGCACGAGCCCCACGCGTCGACGCGGATACGCCTGCTCGGCCGCGGCGGGGACGACCTCCCGCTCGAGGAGGTCCGCGAGGTCGAGCGACGTCTCCGCCCCCCCACCCCGAGGCCGACGCTCCACCGTGCCGGCGGATCGAGGCGAAACGACGGGGGAGGGATCGCACGGTACCTCGCCTCGATCGTCGCTCACGTAGACCGGGGCGCCGTCGGGTCCGCTCGGCCCCGGGTGGTCCTCGACTGCGCCCACGGCACGGCCACCCTCGCGACCCCCTGGCTCCTCGCCCGGCTCGGTTGCCAGCTCACCATGTTGGACGGCTCGAGCGACCCGACGGCGCTCGGAACGGGCGCCGACCGAGACGGTCGCCCGCTCGCCGACCTCGCGCGGACGGTGGTGGCGACGCGCGCCCTCCTTGGCGTCGCGCACGACGCGGACTCGGAGCGCGCTGCGTTCGTCGACGAGACGGGCCGCCCCGTTCCCGGCGCGGCGGCGCTCGCGCTCCTTGCGGGCTTTGCTCTGGATCTTCACCCGCACGCACGGGTCGTGGCGACCCTCACCTCGTCGCGCGCGCTCGCGACGGTCGTAGCCGGCCGGGGCGGGGAGCTCCGGGTCGCCGCTCCGGACGGCCGCGCGATCGCTTCCGAGGTCCGACGGCTCGACGCGAAGTTCGCCGGTACCGACGTCGGTGAATACTACTGGCCGGAGCACCTGTGCGCCCCCGACGGCTCGATGAGCGCCGTCCGCATGGTCGAGCTCCTCCTCACGAGCGGTGCCCCGCTCTCCGCGCTGGTCGACCGGCTGCCCACGGACGCGACCGTGTCGCGCGAGGTGCCGCTCCCCCTCGAATCGAGGAGCTCGGTGATGCAGCGGCTCCAACGAACGCTTGCGGTCGGGGCCACCCGGGTGCTCGACGCCGAGGGGGTCCAGGCGTTCTACGACGACGGGTGGGTCCTCGTGCGGCCCGACGGCCCCCGGCCGGCGTGCCGGATCACGGCCGGGAGCCGATCGGACGAGCGGGCGAGCGACCTACTAGAGCGGACGGCGAAGGTCGTCAGCGACCTCGTCAGCGCGTTCACGTACGACGGGGGCAGCGGGGACCTCTGGTGCGACCCGGCCTGACCGAAGGGCGTGCGGGCGCGGCGGACGACCGCATCCTCAGCGCCGGCTCCGCGGGGGCGCCCGGCGCCGGGGGGACAGGCGCCCGGCGCGCGACGGCGCGCGGCGGAGCCGCCGCGCGACCCTCGCGACCGCGACCGACTCGACCGTCACGAGAACGACCAGGCCGAGCCCCGCGAGGAGCCACACGTACGGTCCGAGGAGCGGCGACGAACCCGCCGTCGAGGCGGACGGGGCCACCGGGCCGGGCGCCGTCGTCCGGAAGCTCGCAGCGAGTGTCGTGGGGGCACCGGGGAGTTCGAAGACACCGCCCGAGACCACGGGAGTGTAGCCGCCTCCGGCGCCGAGGACGTACCGGTAGGTCCCGTTGGTGAGGTTGAACGAGATCGAGGCGCCCGCCGTCGAGCCGTTGAGCGAGGCGTTGCCGTTCAGCTCGACCCACCATCGGACCCCGAAGGGAAGGCCCGACTCCGTGAACCGAATATCGGTGGTCGTCGGGGGAGCTGGCCCGGGGGGCGGCGGGCCGGTCGAGTTGTTCGACCCCGAGGAGTTCCCGGACGGCGCCGCCGAAAAGCGGATCGGAACCGAAACGTTCGCCCCCGCGATCACGACCCGGCCCGAAGAGGGGGTCGCGTTGTAGCCGCTCGGAGCCCCGACAACGAAGGGGTAGGTGCCGTTCCCGAGCGGGAGCGCCCCACTCTGATTGACCGACGTGATCGTGTCGTTGTCGATCGAGATCGTCCAGGCGGTGTGGGCCCCGAGGCCCGTCTCGACGAACGTGGTCGTGTACTGCGCGGGGGGCGGAGGGGGTGGAGGGGGCGGGGGTGGCGGCGGGGGCGGTGAGGAGGTCGAGAACGGCGCTCGGAGGAGCACGAGGCTCATCGGTGGTATCGACACGACGGTGGGCGACCCGGCGTCGGAGGTCCGGACCGAGGGGGAGGACGCCGACGCGTTCCAGTCGAGAACGGTTGCCGGGCTTGCGAGGGGGAAGGTCGATCCCGAGAGGTCGAGGGTCTCGGAGTTCGAGGTGTTCGCGTTGACGACCAGCAGGGCGGCGACCGAGCCGTTCGCCGAACGGGTCGCGGTCGCGAAGACTCCGGGGAGGGCGTTCGAGAGGGTCGTCCGCACCGCGATCGACCCGAGGCCCGTAAGGACGTCGCTGTAGAGCCGGTCGACCGGCAGCGCGGTGCCCCCGCCGGTATAGAGCGAACCCGGGTACGACCCCTGGAAGCAGAACATGTCGAGGTTCTCGACGCCGAGCGAGATCCCCTGGATCAGCGTCGCGGCCATGTACGGGACCTCGGGGTAGCTCGACATGTAACTGTCCCAGATCCCGCCCGAGATCCCCGAACCAAGCTCGGTGACGAAGATCGGTATCGGTCCGCACGAGCGGCAGGCAGCCGCCACGGCCTGTCGGTCGATCGGGATACGGGCGGTGAGCGTTCCTTTCCCGTAGAGGCTCCCGAAGAATCCCGAAAGCGTCGGGGATCCCGATCCCCCGACGCCGGCGGGGTAGACGTGGATCGCGACCGCGCTCAGGTTCGGCCCGTTCACGGCGACGGTGTCGGCAAGCCAGGTGGGGTCTTGGCTGCCCCCGAGACCCGTGCCCGGTAGTCCGACGATCCGGACGGTCGGGTCGACGGCGCGCATCGCGAGCGTGTAGGTGCGAACGACCTGGGCGTACTCGGCGGGCGTAACGCTCACGGAGGGGCTCGACGACCACTGCGACCAGGGGGTGCCGAAGTGCCGCCACAGTCCCGGTTCGTTGCCGATCTCCCAGTACGCCGGATGGAACCCGAGGGTCCACTCCGTGTACGCGACGTAGTCGGCCGCGGTGGCGGGCGAGTCGATCTCGGCGGGCACCTGGAAGATCGCCCGGCAGTCCACCGAACGGCACCAGCGAACGAACTGCGACTCGTCCTGCGGCGGTACGTACGTACCTCCGCCCGTGTTCGTGATCGTGTTGGTCGTGTAGTTGTACCCGTCCGCGACCGCCCCACCGGGCCACACGGCGTACGAGAGGGGTGTGGCCGTCCACTCCACGGCCTGGCTGGACCCCACCGCGTCGTAGACCCGGACGTCGCTGCCGAACACGCCCGCCGAGAGGTTCCCGACGCTCGAGTTCCAGCCGATCGTGAGCGAGGCAGCCGATACGGATGCAGAGAAGGGAGGGGAGGTGGCGGGCGCTCCGCCCGAAAAGCCGCCCACGACCGCGAGGACAACGAGTCCGAGGACGACGGCGAGCGCGGCCCCCGGGGCGGCGAGCCGACGGCGAGAAGAGGGGGTCGCGGCCAGAAGGCGGGCGCGCATCCGTGCGCATCAATACGCATTCGCGGTCGCATAAAGGTGCCGACGCGTGCGGGCGCGCGGTCCGTCCCGGGCCCTAGGCGTCCCTTCAGGCCGGGGGCGCGAAGACCGACCGGGAGATCGGGCAGAGTGAGTCGACGAGTCCTCGAGACCGACGGGGCGGCGGCGCCTCGCGCCGTTCGAGCCACGCCCGGACCTGCCGGGTCACGGGCCGGAAGTCCTCGAACGGGTAGCAGGGGATCCCCCGGGCCTCGCAGTAGCGCAGGAGCCGGCGACGAGCGAAAACGACATCGGCGACCTCCGCCGCGAACCGGTCGGTGCTCCCGTCCCCCACGAAGATCGTGCGCTCGGCCGGCGGGACAGGGCCGTCGATCGCCTGGGCCTTGCAGATGCCGCACTGGCGGCAGACCGGATGGCCGTGGGGATGCTCGACCCGCAATCCGCCGTTGCCCGTGCGCACCGCGATGTCCGACAGGAACCTCAGGTCGAGGCGCTCGCGCTCGAGGATCGCGCGGATGTAGAAGTCGAGCCCGCCCGAGAGCACGACCACGGGCACGGCGTGGTCGCGCAGGAGTTCGAGCAGCTCCCGAGCCCCGAGGCGCAGCGGGACCTCCCGAACGACGTAGTCGGTCATCGCGCCGACCTGCGACCACGGGAGGAGCGCGGCCTGGCGCTCCCAGGCTTCGCGGAGGGTGATCTTTCCCTGGTGGAGCTCCTCGTCCACCTCGCGCGCGACACGCGAGCCGTCCGGGGCAAACCGCCCGACGAGCTCGACGGCCACGTTGGGCTCGACGAGCGTTCCGTCGAAGTCGAGGAACATGCGGTACGGTGGCAGGGAGGTGGAGGGAGCGATCACGCAAGACTCCGTGGAGGTTCGAGCCCGGGACGAGCCCAAAAGCCTTGTGGCGAGGGCCGACACGGGCCGGGCGCGCGGCGGCGCCCCTGCGCTGACGAAAACGGGCCCGCGGGTCGGGTGCGCTGGGCCCTTCGACCCAACGACCCGGGGGCCCGCGCGGGTGCCTCCCGCTCGTCCGGGCGGAATCGAACCGCGCCGGGGCCTAAGGCCGGCACCGGACCCGATCGTGAGGGGGCCGGTCGGCCGCCGACCGCGAGATCACTCTTTCGGCTTCGGTTTCGCGCGTCGGCCGCGTACGACGATCGCGGCCAGCGCTCCGATCACGACCAACGCGATCGCGCCGAGGAGGACGTAGAACTCGAGCGCCGGCAGGCCCGCGATCGTCGATCCGGACCCGGTCGAGGCGAAGGAGATCGCCTCGGTGACCGCGGAACCGGCGATCGTCGCATTCCCGCTCTTTGGGGAGGCGGAGTACCCTGAAGGGGCGGAGACCGAGAAGGGGAGGCTCCCGTTCGCTTCGGTGAAGACGATCGTGGTGCCGGTCGTCGACAGGAGCGAGCCGCCCACGGTGACCGACCACGCGGTCCCGTTCGGCAGTCCCGTCTCCGCGAACGTCAACGCGTACGTGGTCACCTGCCACGTGACGGAGACGGTGACGTTCGCTCCGGCGATTTGGACCGGGATGTGGTAGGCGCTCGCCCGGTAGCCCGGGAAGTTCGTCAGGTTCACGAAGTAGCTCCCGTCCGGCAGGGAAACGGAGAGCACGGGCGTGTCACCGCTCACGAGCGTGCCGGCGATCGTCGCGGACCAGTTCGTCCCGGTCGGAAGCCCCGTCTCCGCGACCGATAGGGTGTAGAGCCGCGACCAGACAACGGGTAGGGTCTGGTTGGTGCCGTTCACGATCACCGAACCGCCCGCCGGGGCGACCAGGTAGCCGGAGAGGGGAGCCACGGTGAAGGTGTACTTCCCGTTCCCGAGGGAGAAGACGTGCGTCGAGTTCGGACCGCTTTGGGTCGTGCCGTTCAGGGTGACGGACCAGGACGTCCCGGCGGCGAGGCCGCTCTCGGCGAACGTCACGGTGTACATGACCCGGCTCCAGGCGATGTTGACCTGCTGGGCGTGGCCGTTCACCGTCACCGTTCCGCTGGGGGTCGAGGTCGAGTATCCGTTGACCGACCCCACGACGAACGAGTAGGTGCCGTTCGGTTCGAGGAATCCGACGCCCGACGTCGTGGAGGAGTTCGCGGCTCCGCTGAGGGTCACCGACCAGAAGGTCCCGGCCGGCAGCCCGGTCTCCACGAACGTCACTCCGAACGTCGACTGCGACCAGGCGATCGCCCGGGCAACCGGGGCGCCCGCCACCGTGACCGTTCCGCTGGAGGGCGAGGCGAAGTACCCCGAGGGGCCGGTGACGCTGAAGGGGTAGGATCCGTTCGGTTCGGCGAAGACAATCGTGGAGGTCGTCGAGCTCAGGGGCGTCCCACCGAGCGTCACCGACCACGAGCTGCCCGTGACGAGCCCGCTTTCGGTGAACGTCACGTTGTAGAGCGGGGCGAAGTCCGCCACTTCGGAGATCGGTGCGCCCATGGTGACCGTGGGCGCGGCCGACGAGCCGGTATAGTTGCCCGGACCCGTCCCCGTCCAGCCGACGAACCGGTAGCCCGCGTTCGTCGTCTCGCCGAGCAGGACGTGGGTCTGGTTCACGAACCAGGCGCTCGCCGGCGTGACGGTGCCCCCGGGGGTCGGGCTCGCGGCGGTCGTCAGGAAGAACTGGGTCGTGAACGCGTCGGTGCGGTTGATCGAGGCTCCCTTCACGACGATCGTGTACGTCCCGACCGCAGCCACGTACTGGACGCCCGTCGCCCCGGCCAGCGGCGTGCGGACGTTGAACACGTACGTTCCGTTCGAGAGAATGTAACCGAGCGTGGCGCTCGTCGTGGTGCGGTTGGTCCCGTTGAGCTGGATCGTCCAGGCGGTCGCGGCCGGAAGGCCGGTCTCAGCGATCGTGACGTTCCAGGCCCGGAGGAAGGTGACATTGATGAAGACAGGAAAGCCGGCGACCTTGAGGGTTCCCGAGCCGTTGTTCGGGGCCCAACCCGGCAGAGCAAGGATGGACCAGTTGTAAGTGCCGTTCCCCTGGGGTACGGAGATCTGGTTGGTGGTCGAGTGGTGGTGGGTGCCGGCAAGGATCGCGGTCCAGTTGGTGCCGATCGGCAGCCCCTTCTCGGTGAACGTGACGTTGTACTGGGCGCTCGTGGCGGGGGCGAGAAAGGCGGACCCACCCGACGATGGCGCGGGTACGATCGCGAATGCGAGGAGGGCTGAGAGGAGGAACGAGGCCGCGAGGGCGACCGCCGTCCACCGTCGAAGGCGCGTCCGCGGGGCGGTCAAGCGTGGGCGGTCGGTCGGCGAAGGAACGCGCGCGTGCTCCCGGGGAGCCTCCAAGGTCATGGTGGTTTCCTGATGCGGGGGGTCCCGCAGGTAGCGCGAGCCAATGGAGCATTTATGCGTATCCGCTCTGAGGGCCGAGAAGGAGACTCTTAGACCTTTCGCCGTCGAAGGACGACCGGGAGCGCGGGACCCCGCCCCGCGGGCCGGACCCCCGCCCCGGGCCGTCGCCGGTCCCCGGTGGAGCTCCGGGCCCGTCGGGAAGGACCGCGGCCCCTCCGGGCGCAGGATGGCAAAGCCATAAGACAGCGAGGCCGGGATAGTCTGGCTCCGCGGCCTTCAGGAGGACCCAACGGAATCCCATGGAATCGAACTCTTCCGCCTCGGCCGGCCGCCCGAACCTGCTCTTTGTGATCATCGACGCCGCGCGTGCCGAGAGCGTCCGGGCCGCCGGGGCCGCGCGGCCGGCCGACACCCCGGTAATCGACCGGCTGGTGGCGGGCGGTGCGACCGTGTTCCATCGGATGATCGCTCCCGCGAACTGGACGATCCCCGCCCACATGTCGTTCTTCACGGGCACCTACCCGAGTGCGCACGGCCTCCGGTCGTTCGTGAAAGGGCCTCCCCCCTTCGAGACCGTCGCCTCCTGGCTGAACCGCCGAGGCTACGCGACGGGGCTGTTCACCGAGCAACTCCACTTGGTTTCGGGCTACGGGCTCGAAGAGGGGTTCGAGGTTCAGAAGGCGACGCGGATCATGGCGTCGAACGACGACCGGAGCCCGTTCCACCGGCTCTTCGGCCGCCGCAAGATCCTCTACTCCTCCTCGCTGCGCGACGCGGTTCGCGCGATCCCGCCGCTGGTCTTCCCCGTCAACGCCCTCAACTTTCCCTCGGAGGTCGCGTTCAAGGCCGAGCGGACCACCGACCTCGTCCCGCGGGAGTTCCGTCACTGGGTCGAGACACGCGACCGGGGTCGCCCGTTCTTCGCGTTCGTGAACCTCGTGGACTGCCACGAGCCGTACCCCGAGATCGACGGGATACCCGGCCTCTCGTCCTGGCAGCGCTGGTACGCTCGTACGGGTCGGTACTACCTTCTCGCCATCCCCGAGCTTCAGCGGCGAATGCCCTGGTCGGCGCTCGAGAGGGCGTACCGGGAGACGATCCACCGGGCGGACGCCAAGGTCGGGAGGATCCTGGACGCGCTCGGAGAGGTCGGAGAGCTCGAACGGACATTGGCGATCGTCGCCTCCGACCACGGTCAGTCGTTCGGCGAGGGGGGGAACGTCTACCACGGCTGTGGGGCCACGGAATCGATCACGCGGGTGCCGACCGTCGTGGCACCCCCCCGCGGGATGACACTGCCGCCCTCGGTCGTCTCCTGGGTCAGTCTGACCGAGGTCTCGGGCTGGCTCCGGGCGGCGGCGAGCGGCCGCGTCCCGTTCGACCGTGAAGGCCGGGCGCCGTTCCCGTTCGTCCCGCAGAGCCGGGAGGCGGGGGTCGTCTATTTCGAGGGGGGACCCGCTTCCGACCAGAACCGGTCCCTGCGCGGCGTGCGGCTCGACCTCGCCTGGAACCACCGCCTCGTGGCGGCCTACCTCGACGAGACGAAGTTCGTCCTCGACCTCGTCACCGGCGAGGTGGACGAGTGGCACTACCCGGCCGACCCCGACAGGGCGCCGCCGGTCCGACATTTCGGCCCGGAGGCGAAGGCGATCCGAGAGAAGGTCTTCGGGCCGTACGAGCGTCTGGAGGCGGAGCGACAGCGGACCCGGGGCTCGGAACCTGTCGTCGAGGCCGCGCTCGACGACCAGATGCGCTCCTGGGGGTACGAGTGACGGGGTCCGCGCGTCCCCGTGCGAAGCCGCCCTTACCCTCCGGCGAACGGTCCCGACCCGCGGCCGGTCGGACGAGAATCGGCGTCGCCTCCGGAGCCCCCGAAAGCCTCGGGGGGGCGCCCCCTCGGATGCGCAAGGATTATCTTCCCTCCCCCGCCGCCGGATAACCTTCCGAGAACGAATGCCGAAGAACCTCGTGGTCATAGTTCTCGACACGCTCCGGCACGAACGGTGGTTCCCGGGCCTCGAGGACGGTACGGCGATGCCGTTCCTCCGCCGGCTCTTTGCGCAAGGGGTCGAGTTCCCGAACGCGATCGCAAGCTCGTGCTGGACGCCGCCGTCCCACGTCAGCCTGCTCTCGGGGACGGACCCCTGGCAGACGCACTTCCACATCGCCTCCCGGAGCGCCGACGTCCCGAGCGCCCCGTTCCTGGCCGAGCTCTGGCGTCGGAGAGGCGGGGAGAGCGTGGCGTTCTCGGCGAACTGGCTGGTCGCCCCCGAGGTCGGAACGGCCCGCGGTTACGACAAGTTCAACCCGGGGCTCCCGACCTGGCTCTCGACGATCGTGCTCCAGGGGATCCAGGTCGTCGGCTACGAGCAGTTGCTCTACGACCGCATCGGCCGGATGGCCGCCCGGGCGCCGACCGGACCCGGCCGTCTCCTCGACCGAGCGCTCCAGTTCGGCGGGACCGCCGCCCACCGCGTCGTCCGGCCGCTCTACTCCGGCGGGCAGGTCGTCCGGTCGGTCCGCCAGCACCTCAAGTCCCGGGCTTCGACGGCTCCCCTCCACCTGTTCGTCAACCTGATGGAGATGCACGAGCCCTACCCGACGCCCCGGGGCCGCGGGCCGCCGGGGCTCGACCTCACGTACCTTCCCTCGGTCAATCTCGCGCGGCACACCCAGGCGCTCGCGCACTGGGGCGAGGGCCTCGAGATGATGCGGCCGTACCGGGACGCCGGCCGACGGCTGGACGGGGCGCTCGAGCAGCTGTTCGAGACCCTCCGGGCGTCGGGCGTGCTGGACGATGCGGCCGTATTGGTGACGAGCGACCACGGTCAGGCCCTTGGAGAGCATCGCGGGGCGTTCGGGCACGCGTTCTTCCTCTACGACGAGCTCGTGCGGATCCCGGCCGCGTACCTGGAATTCCGGGGCGGTCGGGCGACGCTCGCTCCGTCCCGGGACGATGCATGGGTCGACCTCCGCCACCTGTTCGACCTCGTCGTCGCGCGCGGCGTGGAGGGTCGCGACGACCCGCCCGAGCGGGTCCTGGAGGGGAGCGTGGACCGGCGCGGTCCCGCGTCCGCATTCTACGAAGGCCCGCCGCCCCATCCGCCGCGGGGCTTCCTGCTCTCGGCGCCGGTCTCGAGCTACCACCGGGCGATCCGGGTCTTCGGATCGCAGGGGAGCTGCTCTCTCGACGACTCGGGTAACCCCCTCGACCTCGACGGGGCCGTGGCCCCGGCCCCGGACGTCCTCCTCTCGTACGCGGAGAAGGCCGTCGGCGCGGCCCGGGCGAGCGCGGACGTCCAGGGCCGACGGGACCCCGAGGTCGACCGTCGCCTGCGCAGCTGGGGGTACGACTGATGGACGGTGGGCTATCGACCCGAAGGGGATCGGTAGCCGGCCCGTCGAGCCCTGGCCCGGACCCGTTCGCCCGCTCCGTTCAGTCGATCGCGAAGGGGACGACGATCGGACTCGTCGGCACCTTGAGCTTCTACCTGTTCACGTTCGTCTCGCGGGTCGTCATCGCCCGGACGTACACCCAGACGCACTGGGGAGAGTTCAACGTCGGGGTCTCCCTCGTGGGTCTTCTGTCCACGATCTCCCTCCTGGGGTTCCAGCAGGCGCTCGCCCGCGAGCTCTCCTTCGAGTCCGATCCCGAAGAGCGGTCGGCGATCGTCGGGGGAACGATTCTCGTCGCGGTCGCGCTCGGGGCGATCACGAGCGCCACGATGTACTTCGACGCGGGGTTCTTCGCGTCGTTGTTCCACGACCCGGGGCTCGTGCCGGTCTTCGAGATCCTCGCGCTCTCGGTCGGGTTCAACATCGTCGCCGCGGTCCTCGCCTCGATCCACCAGGGATTCCAGAACGTCCTCCCGAACGCCGTCTTCGTCCTCATCGCGAACCCGGCGCTGTTCGTCGGGGTCCTCCTGATCTCCCTCTTCGCCAACTCGGGATTCAACGGCCTCGTACTGGCGTACACGGCTTCCTGGATGATCACGACCGTTGCCCTCGGTCTCTACACGATCGTTCGACTGCCCCGGCATCTCCCCGGTTTCTCGTGGCCCCGTCGGTTGCCCCGGAGCCGGTTCTGGCACCTCGCCGTCTCCCTCTGGGGCGTGAACTCGCTCGCGTACGTGACCTCGTACTTCGACACGCTGTACCTCGCCGCCCACTATTCGGCGGCGACCGTCGGGCTGTATTCGGCGGCGATGACCCTCGCGCGCGTCTTCCTCCTCGCCAACGGGGTCACGACCTTCATCTTCCTCCCGGTCGTCGCCGGGCTCCACCGCGACGGTCAGTTCGAGACGATCCGCCGGGTCTTCGTCGCGCTGAATCGGTGGGTCGTCACGGTCACGCTCCCGCTGTTCTTCCTCTTCGCGCTCGACCCCTCCCTGTCGATCCGCGCGGTCTTCGGCCGGCCGTTCGTCGACGCGAGCCTGCCGCTCGTCATCCTGTCGGTCGGAGTCTTCCTGTCCGTCGCGGTCGGACCGGTCAACGCCACGATGGCCGGCCTCGGGGCGGGCCGCACCCTGCTCATCACGACCGGCATCTCGGCCGCCCTCAACCTCGTCCTCAGCGTCGCGCTGATCCCGACCTACGGTGCGGTGGGCGCGGCGGCCGCGTGGTCCGTCGCGCGGGCCGCCTACCCGCTCACGGGGGCGATCGTGCTCTACCGCGAGCACGCGATCACCGTCTGGCGGAGCACGTTCTACCGGCCGCTCGCGGTCGCGCTGGCGGTCGGGGTCCCGATCTTCGCCGCGGTGAACCTCGTCTTCCTCCCGTTCTGGGCGGTCGTCCCGCTCTATTTCCTGGGTGCCGTCTTGTTCCTGGGGGCGGTCCTCGGGACCCGGGCGGCCGATCCGGGGGACCTGCTGCTCGTCTCGGGAATCGAGCGGGTCCTCGGTCGGCCGATCCCCTGGCTGCGACGGCTCTTCGTCTCCGCGCAAGCCTGACCGCCCCGTGCGGGCGTCGGTCCCTACACCGAGGTGTCGAGAGCCGACCCGTCGGTCCGAGTGGCCGCCCGGCGGCGGACCGTCCGATACGGGCGGTGGTGCGGGGCCACCCCTAATAACGGAGCGGTCGCATGCTCGCGCGTGCGGCCGGACCGCTCGCGCACCGTTATCGCCCTCCTCGTGGTGGCGATCGTGCTTTCGGGAGCCCTCGTGACGTGGGGATTCTACACCCACCCCCGGGGACCGGCGACCCCTTCCTATCCGACGGCCAACGCCACACTGACCCCCTCGGCGGGTGCTACCCCCCGGACCATCGGCCCGGACTTCCTGGGGATCAACCTTCGGGCCACGTTCGCAATGCAGGGGGCTCAGGGCTCCGCGGTCGCCGCGTCGGGAGTCCACCTCGTCCGCTGGCCCGGCGGGGACCTCGGCGACCGCCTGGACGCTCTTGCCCTCAACGGTACCGGCCTCGTCTACGGAGGCCCCGGCGCCCCGCTACCCCCGGCCACCACCGCCGCCGAGTTCGCGGCGTGGTGCAAGAGCGTGAGCTGCTCGGCCATCGTCACGCTGCCCGGGGAGATCGACGACCCATCGTTCGCTGCCCAGGAGGTCAGCTACTTCGTCCAGTCGCTCGGCTTCCGCCCGGCGTACTGGGAGGTGGGGAACGAGCCCGACCTCTGGACGCACTTCGGGGTCGCGTGGGCCGACTGGGCCCCGGGGCAGACCTTCGGCACGGACCCGACGCTGTACGCGCAGGAAGTGGCAAGCTACGTCTCCGCGATCCGCGCGGTCGACCCCTCGACCCCGATCATCGGCCTCCCCGGGGTCGGCGCGGGGGGGTTCGGGGAGGAGTCGTGGGTCCAGGCGACCGTTCAGGTCAACGGACCGAACCTGAGCGCCGTCGCGATCCACGTGTATCCGATCGCCTCGAACCTGACCGGGGGAGGGCTCGCGGGGCTGTTCGCCGACCTCAACAACTCGAACGGGATCCCGACCCGGGTCGCCGCGGCCGAAGCCACGATCGCCGCCGCCTGCGCGAGCTGCCGGGTGGCGGTCCTGGTCGAGGAGGCGGGCGTCGCCTCCGGCGCGACGGCCAACACTTCCGCCGGGTTCCCGTGGGTCACTTTTGAGGCGGCCGAGCTCGTCCAGGCGATCGAGTCGGGGTCGGGAGGTCTTGCGTACTGGGCGGCGCAGGGGACGTACCCGGGAGCCTGGCTCTCGCCGAACGGAGCGGTCCAGCCGACCTACACTCTGGTCGCCTCCCTGCTGGACCCGCTTCCCGCCACGTGGGAGCCGAGCACCCTTTCGTCGACCCTGGGCGGGCTCTACGCGGTCGCGCTCGGCGGGAACGCGAGCGCTCCCTCGGTCGTGCTCCTCGTGAACGCCAACGCATCGTGGGCCGTTCGGGCGAACCTCACGGGTCTCGCGGGGTACGCGCCGTCGGGGGCCGCCCTGACCTGGTCGAACTCGACCTCCGCACCGGTCGCGAGCCCCCCCATCCCGAACGCGAGGGACACGTGGGTCGTGCCCCCCGACGCCCTCCTCGTCTGGAGGGCCGTCCCCGCGCTGCCGGCGAGCGCCGCCCACGCTCCCGCTCCGACCGTCGGGCCGGTCGCGCTGCTCACGGGAGCGGCGGCCGGAAGCGGGATGCGGTGGTCGGCCGGAACGGGCGACGGGAGCGTCGGGGGCCCCGCGATGGCCCGCCCGTTCGCGGCTAGCACGCCAGGGCGAAGTTGACGGTCGAGTTCGAGCCCCCGACCGTGAACGTCGCGGGAGAGCTCGCGCACGAGCCGTCCGGCCGAGCGGCGCTCATCGCGTACGTTCCGTTCGGGAGCGTAAGAGAGTAGGCGCCTGCGGGGTCGGTCACGACCGCGTAGCCGCTGCCGTTCACGAGAGCGCCGGCGATCGGGGCGTTCTGGAACGTCACGGTCCCCTGCACCGTGTACGTGGTCGCGAAGTCGAAGAGGTCGGTCATCGGGGGTTCGATCGCCCAGTTGTCGTTGTGGTTGGTGTGGCCGAGCCCGAGCAGCCACTCGGTGGTGGTGAGGAGGTCGAAGTCGTTGTAGGTGATCTGCGAGGTGTAGCCGAGATGGGCATACGGGCTGATCGCGGCGAAGTAGACGCGTCCGTTGCCGTTCGCGGGGGTTCCGCCCTCGCTCGCGTTCGAGTCGTACGTGACGAACACCACGCTGCTCGCGAAGAGGGAGGAATTGAGGAACGGGCTCAGGAAGCCGTGCAGCCAGCTGTCGGCGTAGGGGACGGACGTGTTGTGCGCGTCGTCGTTCATGTTGGGCGTGATGAAGACGTAGTTCGGAAGGGTCCCGGCGGCGACCGAGGCGTTCCAGCTCCCGAGGCCCTGCACGTGCGCGGCGCAGTACCCCGGCAGGATGTTCCCCGTGACGTAGTTGTAGAAGATGAACGGGTTGTGGTCGATGTAGTAGAGGCCCGAGCTCTGCAGGTCGCACGGGGTGGGCATGCTCTCCATGTACCCCGCCCAGGTCTCGCCCGCACGGTCGACCAGCTGGGGGATCGAGACCACGTTGCCGGAGTCGGAGCCGCTCGTGACGTACATGTAGTCCGCGATCGAGTTCGCGCTGATGCCGTGGAACTGATCGGCGAACGAGTACTTCTCGGCGAGGTACCGCTCGAACGTGCCGTTCTGGAGGACGAGCGAGCGAGGCTGGTTCTCGAGGAAGATGACGATCACGTGCCGGATCGGGCTGGGGAGGTTGAGGGACGGCACCGGCAAGACGCCCGTCCCTCGGTTCGGGGGGTGGCTCCGGTCGAGTTCGTAGAGGAGGACTCCCCCGAGGAGAAGAAGGGAAACGAGCACCGCGGAGAGCCGGAGGTTGAGGCTGCTCTCGGACGGCCCGCTCCGTCGCCGCCGTCGACGCTTCGCGGTCGGGTCGACCGCCGGCGTCGGGGACGGGGCAACGGGTACGGTGGGGGGTGGCGGGGACGACATGCGACGCCGATTTCGAAGCCGGGGCACTCGATATAGCGGTTCCGAGTCCCAATAAGGATACCCGGGCAACCCCCCGTCGGTCGCGCCGGGCCGCGTTTCCGGCCGCTCGGGCGGCCGCACCGTCCACGCGGCGACCGCGCGCCGGCGCGTCGCGGTCGGGCCAGGCTTTGGCATCCCGGCCCCGATCGTCCGGGCCCGAGCGGCGGTACCGGGCGGAACGGTCCGGTGGCGGCTGGACCCCCGAGGCTCCGTCCCACCGGGGCGGAAGGTTCCGGCTCACTCCTGGTGCACGATCGTGCTGCCCGAGATCTCGAAGCCGGCCGCCTTCGGGTGAAGTCCGAGCGCCTCCATCGCGCGCCGGACCTCCTTCTGACGCTCGGGGGCGACCAGGAAGAAAAGGAACCCCCCGCCCCCGGCGCCGAGAAGCTTCCCGCCCAGGGCGCCGCTCTCCTTCGCCACGGCGTAGACCTTGTCGATCGTGGTCGTGCTGATCCCGTCCGAAAGCTGCCGCTTGAGCTGCCAGTTCTCGTCCATGAGGCGCCCGACCTCGGGGAAGTCGAGGTTCTCGAGGGCCCGGGCGGTCTCGAGGGCGAGGGCCCGCATCCTCCGGTAGGAATCGAGGTAGTCGTCGATCTGCCCGATCTGCTGGATGTGGATGTCCGCGGCGCGTCGCTCGATACCGGTGAAGAACAGCATCAGGTGCCGGTTCAGGAGCTCGAGCCCTTCGTGGTCGATGCCGAGGTTGTGGACCGAGACCCCGCCGTCCCGCGCGATCTGGATGAGGTTCAGCCCCCCGTACGCCGCGCAGTACTGGTCCTGGACGCCTCCGGGCTCCCGGAGGATCTCCCGCTCGATCCGCACGGCCTCCTTGGCGAGCTGTCGCGGGCCGACCCGTTCGCCCTTCCACGCGTGGAGGGCGTTGAGGGTGCCGACCGCGCAGCTGCTGCTCGAGCCGATGCCGGTGCCCCGCGACGGCATCTGCGTCGCGGTGATCACCTGCACCCCGCTCGGGATCTTGAGGAGGCGCAGCGCCTCCCGGATCGCGCCGTGGGAGATCTCGTCGATGCTACGCTTCGCGTCCTCGGTGATACGGTAGCTCACCCGGATCTCGTCGGGGTTGAAGTTCTCGACCACCATCACGTAGATCCCCTTGTTCATCGCCCCGGCCACGCAGGCGCCCGGGCCGTGCTCCCGGTAGAACTCGGGAAGGTCGGTGCCACCGCCGGCGAACGTCAGTCGGAACGGGGTCTTCGAGACCACCGCCCCTTTGCCCAGGGCGATCACGTCCCGTCGGACGTGCTGGGGTGGCATAAACGCGACCCTCCCCACGGTCGTCCCTCCCCCGACCGAAGGGGAAAGAGCCACCGCCCGCCCGAGCGGCGTGTCGGGCGGTGTCCCGTCATGCGGCCGCGGAGCGGCGCCCGCTCCGGACCGGGACCGTGACCCGATGGGGCGGCCGTTTCCACCGGCCGCTCTCTTGTCGGCGCTCGGAGCGGCCGGCCGCGCGGGAAGCGATCTCACGCGAGAGGAGGCTCGGCGGCGATCGCAACGGCCCTGCGAGGAGTTCCCACGATCCTCCGTCGGCCGGTCCTCGGCGACGCTCCGGCCGCGGTCATCTCCCGGAGGGTCGTTCGAATGTACGACCGTTCGAACACCTCGCTCAAGGACCGGGGTCGCCGGTCCCGGAAGACCTCGTCCGCGTGCCACTTCGACCCGAAGTGGACCAGCGCCATCAGGATCGGGAGGGCATCCCTCCCCTTCTCGGTAAGACCCCACCTCCGGAAGCTGCGGCCCCGTTCGACGGTGCGGATGAACCCGCCCTGGTCGAGCTCCTTGAGCCGCATGGCGAGGACCCTCTTGGTCAACCCCGGTGTGACCCGCAGCATCTCGTTGAACCGCTCGGCTCCATAGAGCTCGATGTTCCGGAGCACCAGGAGCGCCCACTTGCGGCCGAGGACGTCCAGGCTGGCCCTGACCGGACAGCCCGCGAAATCGACCTTGAGTTCCGGGAGCGCCGGCCGACCGAGGTTCCTACGCATGTCGGTATCCTTCCACTCACCTACCGGTTCATATGGTTTACATTTGATACTCGGGGGCCCGGGCGGAGGGGGGGTCGCATGACAGTGGTGGAGGGGCACGCGGATCGACCGGACGATGCGCCCATCGGGCGCGGGCCCGGTACCGATAGTCTCGGTCGGGTCCGTCGTGACCTACCGGGGAGACCGGCGGTCTTAGATCCGGGCCGGGGCTACGGGGCTCGCGGAGGAGAGGAGGGTTCTTCCGCCGGGCCGCGTCTCGGTACGGTGCGGACCGGAGCGGTCCGGCACCCGATGAAGCCGGCGACGCGACCACCGAACAGCGAGGCGAGGGTACCCGCTACCGGGGGTGCCCGCCGGCGCCCGGCCGCGAGGGGCCCGACCGAGGCGAGATCGACGTCGTCGGACGGGTCTGTTACCGGGTCCCATCGCCCGTTGGCCCCGGCCAGCCTCGAGGTCCACCTGGACAGCTGGCTCCGGGAGTTCGGACCCCCGAGCGTGGAGACGGTCGGTGCCGACTCGGTCGAGCACCTCCTCGACGCGCTCGAGCAGAGGTACCCGCGTCTTCGGTTCAAGCTTCGGGACGAGACCGGCCAGCTGCGCCGGTACGTTCGGGTCTTCGTGGATGGGGAGGACGTGAGCGGCACGACGGGCGTGACCACGTCGCTGGCCGGCGCCCGAACCATCGACATCCTCCATTCGATAGCGGGCGGGTAGAGAGGTCAAGAACATGGAGAAGAACGAGAAGGTGCGGATTCTGCTGGGCACGCGGAAGGGGAGCTACGTCGTCGAAGGGGACAAGCGGCGCAAGACGTGGAAGGTGGGTGCCGTGGCCCACGCGGGCGACGAGGTCTACCACGTGGTGGCCGACCCTCGGCATCCGGGCGACCTCTATGCCGCGGTGAACAACGGGTTCTGGGGCCCGATGGTCCAGCGCTCGCGAAACTGGGGCCGGCGGTGGAACGAGATCGCGACTCCATTGACGCCGATCAAGAAGGAGCGCAAGCCCGCGTTCAACGAGGCGGACCCCGGCACCCCGGTGGCGCGGCCACTGAACAACCTGTGGCGCATCGAACCCGGGCTCTCGAGCGAGCCGAAGACACTGTACCTGGGGGCCGATCCGCACCTCCTCTTCCGCAGCTCGGACCTCGGGTCGAGCTGGGAACCGATCGACAGCATCAACCACCATCCCGCGAGGGCGGGCTGGGCCCCCGGGTTCGGCGGGGCGTGCCTGCACACGATCCTCGTCGACCCCCGGGATTCCCGGCGCCTGTACGTCGGGATGTCCTCGGTGGGGACGTTCCGGTCGGACGATGGCGGGCAGAGCTGGAAGCCGACCAACAAGGGGGTCGAAACACCGTTCCTTCCGGAGAAGTACCCCGAGACCGGGCAGTGCGTCCACCACGTGGCCGCGGACGCCGCGGACCCCGACACCTTCTATCGGCAGGACCACGGCGGGATGTACGTCTCGCACGACCGGATGGAGACGTGGACCCGGATCGGAAAGCCGCTCGGCGACGACTTCGGGTTCGGCGTGGCGTCCCCTCCCTCGGCGCCGGGGCGGGCGTACTTCGTCCGGCTCGACGGACGCGCCCGGGTGACCGGAGAAGGGCACTTCCAGGTCCACGAGTGGAACGACCGGAGCCGGAAGTGGCGCAAGCTCGTCGCGCCGAAGGCCTTCCCGGGTCACTTCGGGGTCCAGCGGGAGGGGATCGCGACCGACAACCTCTCCCCCGCGGGGATCTACGTCGGCACGACCACCGGCCAGCTCTTCGTCAGCCCGGACGCGGGGAAGACCTGGCGACTCTTGCCGTTCCAGTTCCCGGGCATCCACTCGGTGAGCGTCGCCAACCCGTCGGCGGGGTGAGCGGCCCCGCCCGCTCGGGGAACGTGCGGTCTCCCTATCACGACACGCGTCCACGGGGCCGCGGTCACCCGCCGACCGAGTTTCCGTCGGCCGACCGGGCCCCCGGTCGCCCGCTCCCCAGCCCACACGCTTAATTCACCGAAGGCATCCATCGCCCGTGGCACCGGGCCGCCGCCTCGCCGCGGTGATGTTCACCGATACCGTCGGCTTCACGGCGGCCACGCAGGCCGACGAAGGTCGCACGCTGGAACTGCTCCGGCAGCAGACGGACCTATTGCGTCCGCTCCTGGCCCTCCACCAGGGACGGGAGATCAAGTCCACGGGCGACGGATTCCTGGTCGAGTTCGACAGCGCGCTCAAGGCCGTGCAGTGCGCCGTGAACGTCCAGCGCCGCATCTTCGAGCGGAACGCCGAGGGCGGACAGGCACCGATCCGGATCCGTATCGGCGTCCATCTCGGGGACGTGGTCCAGACCGGGGCCGACATCCTCGGGGACGCCGTCAACATCGCGGCCCGCATCGAGCCTCTCGCCGAGCCCGGAGGCGTGTGCGTGTCCGGCGCGGTCTACGAGCAGGTGCGCACCAAGGTCGCGGAACGGTTTGACCGACTCGAGCCCAAGGCGCTGAAAGGCGTGGAACTCCCGATGGACGTCTACCGTATCGTGCCCGCCTGGGAAGGCCGCGACGCGGACCGCGCGGAGGAGGCTTCGCACCCCCCCGACCGGACACGGATCGCCGTGCTGCCCTTCGCCAACATCAGCCCGGACCCGAACGACGAGTACTTTGCCGACGGGCTGACCGAGGAGCTGATCTCGAACCTCTCGCTGGTTCCCGGGCTCAAGGTGATCGCCCGTACCTCCGTTCTCGGATACAAGAAAGGCGAGAAGAAGGTCGCCACGATCGGCAAGGAGCTCGGTGTCGGGACGGTCGTCGAGGGGAGCGTCCGCCGCGCCGCGAACAAGATCCGGGTGACCGTCCAGGTGATCGACGTCGCCACGCAAGAGCACCTGTGGACCGCGAAGTACGACGACGACCTCGACGACATCTTCGCGGTGCAGAGCGAGATCGCGACGAAGGTGGCGTCCTCGCTGCCGGGAAGCCTGACCAAGCCGCAGATGTCGGTGCCGGAACTGGAGCGGCCCAAGGAGACCCTGGCGTACTTCTCGTATCTCCAAGGACAGGCATTGATCTGGAGGACGGACCAACCCTCCCTGCGGAAATCGGTCGAACACTTCCAGAAGGCCATCGAGAGCGATCCCACGTTCGCCCGCGCCTACGCCGGGCTGGCCCGGGCGTACATCAACCTGGGCAACGAAGGCTACCTGACCTGGACCGGATCGATCGAGATGGGGCAGGCGGCCGCCGAGCGAGCGAGCAAGCTCGATCCGGATCTGGCCGAAGCGCACGCTCTCCTAGGGGAGCTCGCGTTCATGGCCGACGCACCGGCGGAGATCCTCGACCGGGAGCTCCGACGTGCTCTCGCGCTCAACCCGAACCTGGCGCCGGCCCACAGCATCCTGAGCTCCCTAGCGGGCTCGTTCGGGATCATGGAGTCGTACATCCTCGAAGCAGAGGAGGCCTACCGTCTCGACCCTCTCTCCCCGCCGATGATCCGGCGTCAGGGCGAGGCCTACTTCAATTCGGGTCGGCACGAGGAGGCGCTGGCGCACTGGAAGAAGCATATCGAGTCGGACCCGATCGACGCCTACCGCGGCCTGGCCGAGCACTACATGCTCACGGGCGACTTCGAGCGGGCCGAGTTGATGGTTCGGGAGCTGGAGCGCGTCGCTCCGAACAGCGATCCGGCCGTGCTGTGCCGGGGCTATCTCGCCGCTCGGACGGGGGACCGGGACACCGCGGTCCGCATGATCGCCAAGATCGACGAACTGTTCAAGAAGGGCACCAGCCGTCAGTCGTCGATCGGCTTCATCTACTACGCCCTGGGCGACCTGGACCGGTTCTTCGAGTACATGTTCGCCGCGGCGAAGAACCACACCATGCAGGCGGTCCGGGTCCGTCTTTCCCCCCTCTTCGCGGCGGCCCGCCGGGACCCGCGGTTCGTCATGCTCGTCATCCAGGCCGGCCGGCCCATGCAGGCGTACCGACCCACCGACTAGCGTCCGACCTCTGGGGTTCCGAGGCATCGGCCCGGGCGGTCCTCCGCGCTCGCCGGCAGGGGTGCGATGGCGGCCAGATGCGATGTCGCTCCTCCGGAGGCGGTCGCTGGGTGAACGGCACGGCTCGGCGGGGCCTCGTGACCGGCCCGGGCTCCCCGTCCTGAGGGAGGGTTCCCGCCCTCGTTCTAAACAGCCGTCGGCCGCGCTCTTCCGTGTGTCGGTCCAGGCCCTGGATCCCGAGGTTGTTTCTCTTCGGGGAGCCGCACCGGGTCGGCCGATGACCGGACCCTCTCGTCCGCGCGACGGGGTTCGGCGCCGGGTCGCTCGGTGACTACTGGTGCCCTTCGCGCCACTTGCGCGGCTTGTCGCTCGCGCGGCGCGCCGTCTTTGCACGGCGCACGGGCTTCCCGCCCGTCCGGTAGATGCGGCGTGCGGTCTCGACTTGCGTCTCGGGGTGCTCTTCCGCGATGCCGAGGAGGGTCCGCGCAGCGGGTTCGCGCGCCGGGGCCGGGGAGCCTTGCGCCCGTTCGGCGTCGTCTCGCCTCTTTGCTCGCTTCTCCGCTCGTCCCATACCGCACGGAAGTCGCGGCCGGTTAAAGTGTCGTCGGGGTTCAGGGAAGGGGACGAGCGCGGGCCGGTTCCCCGCGGGGATCGGTAGCGTGCCCGGGAACCGGGCGGCGCGCTCCTCGCGGTCGCCGCGCGTGAACGAGGGCTCAGAAGCCCGTCCCTTCCGTGGTCTCGGGTGGAAGGGCCAGCTCCGTTCCTGCCCCACGGGATTCCGCCCGTTCGAACAACGTCTGCGCGACCGCGAGCTCTTCCCACGCCGCACCGGTGTTGAGGATGAGCCTCGTCGTCCGGCCGTCCCGGAGCGTTCCGTCCGCGAGTCCCGTGCCGAGCGGACGAAGCTTGGACCGTCGCGCCGCTCCTTCGAAGAGCGTTCCCGGGCCGCTGGCTTGCGCGACGCTGTCCGTCCCGATCCACGGGACGGCGTCCACAAGCGGAAGGTCGATCTCCGGCCGCCGGTACGCGTTGATGCTGAGCAAAAGCTTGGGGCCGGGCATCATGGCGGTCGTGAGCACCGGCGTTTCGGACGAGGTGACCAGAGCCACGGCCGACGCCGCCCGCAGGAGGCCCGGTACGTCCTCCGCCAGGTCGATCTCGATCCCGAGCGTCGCCCGGCCCCAGTCGCGGAACGACCTCCGGTGGTCCGGACGAGGACTCCACGCCGTAACGCGGGGAGATCGAAACGTCGCCGCGATGCAGGCCAGGGCATTGCGAGCCTGATGGCCGGTGCCGATCAGACCGAACTTCTCGAGGCCCGGATCCGCAAGATGGAACGCCGCGGCGATGGCCGCCCCCGTCCGTAGGTTCCCGACGAGCCGACCGACGAAAAGCGCTCGCAGCTCCATCTCCGAATGACCGTACAGGTCCACCACCTGCTCCCCGCGATCGTACCCGTCGGACCGGTAGAGGTAGGAGCGGAACGCGAGCCGGTTCTCGGTCGGGATCGCCGCTCCCATCCAGGCGAGCGTTGTACCGCGAGCGTCGATCCGGCTCCGGGGGAACGGCACCACGTCTCCCCGCGCGTCCGCGACGTATCCCTGCTCCAGGCGCGAGACGACCGCGGGGAGGTCGACCAGCTCTCGGAGCTCCCGATCGAGAAGGATGCGTACCATCGGTCTTCGCTCGTCGCACCGCGGCGCTCGACATCAGATTGTGGGTTTACGAAACGAACGGAAGACCCGGGGATGGGCCGCTCGTTGGGTCGGCTCCGTGGTGCGGCCATCCCGTGCACCGGTCACCGCGCGGGTCACGGTCGCGGTCGGCCGCCCGAGCCGTTCATGAACCGAGTGGGGACCGCACTCTCGTGGCTCGCCCGCAGGAGCCCCCACGGACGGACTTCCCCGCGAGATCGGCCAAGCGGGGGGGGGGTCGCCGAGAACGTAATCTCCGAGCGCGCCCTCATTGTGAGTGCATGAGCGAGAACGGTCCACGGGAGGGAACCCGCGACCTGCCGAGGCCCGGCCCCGAGGCCGGCCGTCGAGCGGTCGACGACCAGAGCCCGGCGGGCGTCGCCTACGCGTCGCTCTCCCGATCGCTCCGCCGCCGGCGCGCGGAGCTGGCCGCCCTGGCGGAAGCCGGAGGAACGGCCGCCTCCGTCGCGAGAGCGTACGAAGCGGACCACCCGCTCGAGCCGGGCGTGAGCGCCGACGAGGTCGACGCCGCCGTCGCGCAGGCGAAATCCGTGACCGAGCGGCGGTCCCGGTAGAACTCCCGCTCCCCGGCCCCCGATCGAAGGCTGGCCCGGAACCGAGTCCGCGCCGAGCCGGGATGCGCGGTGTCCGGTCCTCGCGTCCCTACGAGGGTGCGAACGGCCAATCCCTATCCCTCTGGACCCCGGGCTCCTTCCCCCGGTTCAGGCGTCGTCGACCCGCGCGAGGACGCTCAGCGCCTCCACGGTCGCCCACTGGCTGGGTTCGTGCAGGGGCTCGAGCATCAGGGGAAACATGACGGCGTTGTACTGGTATCCCGCGAGCTTGGGATCGAGATCCGGAAGCGCGGCGTCGAGCGACCAGGTCCCATCCCGGCCTCGCTTGCTTCGGAGCCAGCGGATCGCCGGGGCGAGACGGGGGTCCGAGCCGTAGCCCAACCGTGTCAGGATCCGCAGGCCGACGAGCACGTCGTAAAAGTAGTGGTTCGGGTAGTGGATCCGGAACCATGGCGGGTAGCGGACCGCGCCTTCGTCCATCAGGTGGCGACTGAGGTAGAATTCCGCGCCTCGTTCGATCGACCGGCGGATCGAGTCGTTTCGAGATCCCTCGGGAATCTCCGCGAGCGCGGCCAGCCCCTCCCAGCCGTCGAGGGTCCCGGTGCGCGAACGAAAGCAGTGCCATCCCCCGTCCGGTTTCTGGGTCCGAACGATCCAAGCGATCGAGCGCTGCACCGCCGGGTGGTCGAGATACCCGAACCGGATCAGGGTCCGCACGGCGTTCCCGGTGACGCAGACCTCCCCGGTCGCTCCGCTGAGGTCCCTCCCCTTCCGACTCCATCGGTCGAGAATGAGCCGGGCCGTCCGGCGGATGCGGGGGTCCTTCCGCGTCATCCCCAGGTCGGCCAGGACGATCGCGAGCCAGTTGGTGACGATGTACTTCGGGCGGTACAGTTCCCCGTCCGAAGTGCCGGGAGTGACCCAGTGTCCGTCCGGCCACTGGAAGTCGAGGAGCGAGGCGGCCCACCCTTTCCGGCCGATCGCTCGGACGGCAGCACGCACGCGGGGATCCTGCGGGGGCCGCCCCTCGACTTCGAGCAAGAACCGGGCCCGGACGCTCGGGTCGGAGTTCGGTCCCGTGAGCCACTTCCGCACTCGGAGAGGGACCCGCATCGGCCACCGGAAACGGCTCGCTCTTATCATGGCTCCCCAAGTCGGTGCTACGAACGCATCGCCCCTGCCTCCGTTGGAGGTGCCACCACGGACCGAGGGCGCTTCAAACCGGATGCTCTCCCGCCACCCCGCAGGAACACCGACCTTCCGTCGAAGCGCGTCCGGCTCGCCCCGGGCGGACCTCTTCGCGCTGGGGCGGGATCCGGCCCCCGCCGGACAGCCGACGAATGCGGTAAACCCTCTCCTGCCCCGTCCCCCATTTCGAGCGGCCCTTCGGAAAACCCTCGCGCTCCACGCAGTCGGTGGTTCTTCCGCTTCGTCCGGCTCGCCGCGCCGCCCGTCCCGCCGGCTGAGGCAGGAGCACGCTCGCGCCGACGGGAGCAACGGACGCTGAACCAGTGGGCGGCATCCGCCGAACCGGACCCGACCACCGCACCGAAGCAAGCCCTTGGGGCCGGTCGGTGGTTTCGAGCTGCCCAGGGCAAATCTGAAGCATGGGCGACCCCTTGCCACCGCCATGAAGTCCCCGTTCACCCTCGAAACGGTCACGGTCACGGAAGATGGTCTCGTGTGCCCCTGGTGCAGCGGACCGGTCGCGAAGGGTAGCCATGCGGTTCGCGTGGTGGGCTACCCGGCGGCCCTGCCCGAGAATCTGCGGGGGTTCTACTTCCATTCCATGGAACACCTCCGGAACTGGGCCCAGCAGGCGGCCCTGAACGCGATGCGGTTGATCGCGACCAACGATCCGACGTATCATGCCCATCCGGACGAGATCGTCGCGCGGCGCGACGCCTATTCCGCGCTGACCCAGGAGACTTTCCCCAGCTGAACGCCCGGGGCGTCAACCGGCTCCGCGCGGCCGCCGGACCTCCAGCATCGAGCGGGTGTGCCACCTCGATCGCCGTGCGCGGGCCCCGGCCACGGGGTTGGGCTCACCGCTCGAGCGGTGGCTCCCGTCCGACCCGCCCACGCCTCGTCGCGAAGCAGAAACGGGTGAATGGTCCCTATCCCCCGACCTTTCAACGGCCCTACGCGACCGTTCCCGTTGACGGACCGACAACGAGGGTCGGTCTGTATCTGCACACCCCACGAGTTCGGATCCTGCGCGGAAGACCGGGCCGAGTCACCGACGCTCCCTTCTCCGAGCGAAGCCGGCGCACCTCTAGAGGAGACCTCTGCAGGATTGTCGAACCTGCTCCTTCCGAACGTCGGCAGCTCTGGGGGTAGGACCGAAACCATCTACTCCGTGGTGACGATACGGCGGGGGCTATGAGACTGGAGCGGATCGGATCCTTGGAGCTTGTCTACACCGACGTGGACGAGGAGTGGGCCTTCCCGGAAGGGGGCCATGTGTACGGGATCCTGAACGGCCGGTTGGAGGCCGATGGCCTTCGTGGGACGATCCATGCCACGAACCTCGCGCGTCAGCGGCCGGACGGGGGGTTCACCCCAACGTTGCGAGGGATCCTTTCGACGCCGGAGGGTAGCAAGCTGTTCTTCACCATGGACGGGATCTCCATCAAGGACCCGACGGCGAGCCCGCCGCGCCGGGTCGTGACGACCGGTATCACGCTCTGGTCCTCGGACCCCAGATTCCGTTCCTGGAACGACACGTATCTCGTCGCGGAGACCGTCGGTCGCGCGATCGGGACAAGTTGGGGCGTCTCCGGAGACCTCTACCGGTGCGTGTCCGAACTCTAGGAGCGTCTCCGAGCCGCCGCAGGGGCTCCCGTGACATCGAAGTGTCCGGTCGGCCGGAAGGTGAGGAGCGAGTCGGGGCGCCGTGACGCACCCAGGGCCAGTCTGGCCCTCTGAGGCCCAGACGCCGCCGGGCTCGCAGCCCTGATAAGACCCTGTGCGCTCCCACATCGCACATGGTCGCAGCGGTCGAAGGCCTCGAAGCGGTGACCGTACACGTTCGCGACATCCACAAGGCGCGAAAGTTCTATGGCGATGTGCTCGGATTGAAGGAACTCCAGTTCGACGGGACCGCGGGCCGGGCGGTGTTCGCGATCCCGGGCAGCAGCACCACCCTTCGAATGCACGTGTACGACCCCGAGGAGGGGGGACGCGAACCCGGGACCGTCTCTGGGGTCGTGTTCTCCCACCATGACCCCGCCGTTGCTTGCGCGGAGATCGCCCGACGAGGAGGAACGATCACGGATGCTCCGCACACGATCCATCCTCCCGGATTCACCGCCACGTTATCGGTGATCGCCGACCCCGACGGCAACGAGTTCGTGCTCCGCTCGCCCCCGACACCGGTCAAGTAGCCGCCCCCGGCGGGTTCACCTGGCGGGGATGCCAGCGGGTGCTGCACGTAGCGAGTTCGGACGGGCGCGGAGAGCCGGCTTCTCGGCGGAGCGGAGAATGGCCCTAACGTACTCGATCGACTCAAGGGTCGGGTTTGCTCCGGGGCGGGCGAACTCAAGAGTCGGCGCCTGACGGGAACCACTCATGAGGGTGTATGTTCACATGTACACATGTTTGCGCTATCGTCACCGCCGCGGCGGGCCGAGGCGCGTCCTGGGGCGGGACACGGCCCGTTCCGGAGGGCGGGATTCAGCGACCGGCCCCAGAAAGGAATCTAACCTTGCGAGGGCGGCCTTGAGCTCGTCAAAGTCGAGTCCGATGTAGTGAGATGAGAGTGTCGGCGACGCATGGCCGTAGAGCCCTTGAAGGGAAACCAGGCTCATCCCCGACGCGTTGGCGAGACGGCCGAACGTCCTCCGAAGATCATGGTGCGATACCTTGACGCCGTCACGGGTAAGTCCGGCCCGGCGAACCGCCCGCTGGAGAGCCGCGTCGGCTCCGGATTTGGACAGTGACACCACCTTGTCATCGTCTCGTTTGTTTCGGATCCATGTCGTCAGCACACGGAACACCTCTCCGCGCAAGGGGATGATCCGCCACTTCCCCCCGCGTCGCCCTTTTCCGAGAATGCGGAGGCACTCCTCCTTGACGAGGACATCCTTGACACGAAGTCTCAGGACTTCGACCCTCCTAAGTCCGCTCAGGCCCTCGAGAGCGACGATCACACGCTCCACCCCACGTGCGGCACGGTACAACGATACAAGTTGCGCCTTGGTTACCCACCGCCGGTGGACCGGGATGCTCCTTGGAAGCGCCCACAAAGGACGCTCACCGGCTATCGGATTTCCTCCCCATCGAAGGAACTGCCTCAGCGCCTGAAAGTGAACGGCAAAGGTCGGCGTCTCCCACGGGAGCCCCGCCCGAAGCGCGCGGAGACTGTCTTCGGTCACGTCCTTTGGAGAACGCACGCTGCCCGGCTGCCCCACTCGACGCAGCAGACTGGGGAGCCTGCAGAGTTCCCAGCGCATTCGCGAAAGCCACGCCTCTCCCACGTCATCCGTGGAACGCTTGTCGTTCAGAAAGGCGGCAACTTGAGCTTCCCACTGGTGTACCGTACCAGCTCGTGCCCCCGCAGACGACCCCTTTTCAGGTAGGGCGGAGGCTCGAGCCGAAGGGTGAATCGGGCTTCTTCGAGGGGGTCCATCCCAGGATAGGGGGCGACCCGAGGGAGCGTTCGGCATTCCGCCTCGGGCCATCCCCCCACAGGATGGATAGTCGTATCCGGGTCGGCGGACGATGAAATCAGATGCGATCGGGTGCGTCTTCGCGAGTTGTCCGCAATCCCGTTGCACCTCACCTTCGTCGATGTCACTCGTTAGTTGCAAGGCGCGCTACTCCTGCTATGGCAAGCTTACGATTCCCCGGGTCCCTCCACTGCCAGATCGGGGTAATCCCACAGATTCCACTCTTCTTATTCTTCTTATGAAAACTCCAAATATGTCTAATTCTTGATAAGTAGCTGTGCCGCTTGAGAAGAGGGACACGACTGGCGGTTTCTCTCCGAGCATTCACGTGGGGGACGATATCGGGGCACCTGCGGTGGAATGCATCCGATTAGATGGGATACTAGAAACCCGCCTGCTCTCACCGCAACTCCACCAGATATTGCTCGGGATGGCCAGACTCAGGAACGCAGTAAGTAGCTTCAGACTCGAAGGGGAGACAGTCGAACTTGACAAAGCGCGTCAGGTACTGGAGGGCAGAAAACCTGAGTCCCCGTCGGAAACAGGGGTTCTCAGGCTAGCGAATGCTTATGGCGACCTCTCACGAGGGAAGGGTCCACCCTTAACGGTCCAGGGGCTTCTCGACACTCACAGAGCGTTGTTCAAGGATGTGATACGCCCCGATTGGGTGGGGGTTCTGAAACCTGAACAGAACTACATTGTCAATGTCGGAAGCGGATCCCTCAGATTCACACCCACCCCACCAGAACGAACTGAGAGAGAGCTCGAGAGGTTGCTCGAGTGGTTGGACCAGGCAAGGTTCGCGCTACCCGCCCCAATCACTGCCTCTCTATTCTTCGCTGAGTTCGAAGCGATTCATCCCTTCATGGACGGAAACGGAAGACTAGGCCGTCTACTGAACATCGCCGTGTTAGTGAAGCTCGGTCTTCGGAAGGCTGCCCTAATCCCGCTCGACACCCGTTTCTTCCGGACTAGCGATCACTATTACGAGTACCTCGGCACCACGAACGCGGGGACTGATTACGGCCATTGGGCACGATATTACGCTGGTGAGGCGCAGGCAGCCTACAAGGCGGCCGCAAGGCAGGCAAACCTCGGACCTTTTGTCTCCAAGTTCTCCCGGGAAAGCACACGCACTCTGCTTCGTTGGGTGCTGCAGGGAACCGGCGCTTGGTTCTCAAGGAGCGACTATCCGAATCCAAAGGGGTACAGCCAACCGGCGCTTTGGTCGGCGCTGGATGAGCTTAGCAAAGCCGGTGTCTTGGAGCAAATCGGAGAGAGGCGGGGTCGACGCTACCGCTTGAGATCCCGCTTCCTAGCTGACGTCTACAGTCGACGCTTTTCCTAGACGTAGTCGCGAGCCGAAGCGGGGTCATATGCCCGAAGGTGAGCCACAATGAGCGGCAGAATGCCTAATCCTGTTTGCACCCACCACTCGCGGGCCGGGATGTCCTCGGGCGTTCGTACCGAGTGTCGGAGGGAGTATTTGTACCCCCCGGGGGTTCGAATCCCATTCCGAAATTCGGCCAGCGCCAGAGCGGGGGCCGTGGCCGGAGTTCGGGCCCTCGCTCCTCGGCCGATATCGGTGAAGGGACCGTTACAACAACCCTTCAATGGTGACTTAGGACTTCGCTCATCGCCTTGGAGTTTCTTCTATCAGTGTCCGGCCGCGACGTTCAAGCCCAGGTCGTCATCCGGAGAGGGTGGTCGTGACGTTTGAGGACCGTTACAGCAGTCCGCGACTATGGCTTCACTCCGGGGAAGGGCGGATCCCGGCCCCACAGAATGCTTTGCGACGACCGGAGCGAGTATTGGGTGAAGTTTCCAGAACATGGATCTCGAGCCCTCTTTAACGAAGGGCTGGGAGCGGAAATTTGCAACCGCCTGAACTTGCCGACTGCTGAGGCTGCGATAGTAACGCTCACTGAGCTGTTCATTCGAGATTCGGCCGGGTTGACCAGTCGTGGTATCCAGCCCGGGAGTTACTTTGGCACTAGGCAGGTTACGTCTGCCTTCGACTTTACTGAACCCGCTTCAGTCGGAATCAAGCCCTGGGATATTGCGAATCGTGAGGAGGTCGCGAAGATCCTCGGGTTCGACAATTGGGTCAGGAACATGGATCGTGGCGGCGGCAATCTTCTAATCAGCAAAGTCGAGACCGCAGAGGGACCAAGGTATCGAATGCTCATGATAGACAACGGATTCATCCTGACTGGACCGTCGTGGCACTCTGCCAATCTAGCAGCTGTCGCAGCATCCAAAGACTTGGTGCCACGTTTCGACTTCTTGAATCGGTGTGTCTGGTCGTTGGAGGAATTCGGGCCCTTTTGCGACAGCTTGGAAGCCATGCCTGCGGAGGCTCCGGGAGGAATAGTGGACGACATTCCGATTGCATGGCTCGAAGACCAAGTCGAGAGAGCCGCAGCGGTCAGGTTTCTTGAGGACAGGAAGGCACTAGTACGAAGTGCTCTTCAGGCGTTTGCGCTTAACCCCGAAAGGCCCCCTCCCTGAAGAGAGAAGTCCGATGAGGTACGTGGTGGTAAAGGTCGTCCCCGACCTTGTCCGTTACGAACCAGTGAATATTGGTGTGATGCTTCACGATCCCGAATCCGGCAAGCTCCGGGTCAGATTCACCGAGGGCATTCCCCGCCTAAAGACCTATTCAGACGAGACCCTTGATGTTGACTCAGTCCAAAGAATAGTCGATGGGTTCGAAGAGTATTCGGGTACCCCTAATCGCGACCGTGGATTTCTCGACACCCTTTCCAAGTCACAATCTCAAACGATTCAGGTGAGCGAGCCAGCTTCTACGACCGCAAGCGACATAGATCACGAATTGGCTAGCCTGTACCAGAGATTTGTTTCAATAGATCAAAGAGGAAAGCGAGAGTCGAAGGTTGTCCGCAGGAGGAGCGTGGTCGCCCGCGTCAGGCGCGCTTTTGAGAGGTATCATGTCCCGGTCATATCTCAGAGAAGATTCGCGGGTAACAAGAGTTACTACACGTTTGACTTCGTACTGGACCAAGATAACATGCGCGCATTCCAATGCTTTTCTTTCGGGCTGAACCAGATGGAGACCGTTGACGACGCGAAGGTCTTGGTCTATAGCTTCCGGGACATAACTGATCACGCGAGGGCACTCTCAGAGCGTCGCCTAAGCAACCTCGACGTAACTGCATTCGTTTATCCCCCCCCCGACGAGACTGATCAGTCCATTGCGGTACGATCCATCCTCGAAGAGGTTGCTCGGGTGCGTGATGCGAGCGCTGGCCTTGACTCATTTGTTGAGTCTGTCGGGACCGTTTAGCCTGCAATTCTAGATTGAAACAACCGTCACAAGTGGCGTTAACGTGGCTGAGAACGACAAAGTGAGCGCAATCAACCTTACACCCCCCGCGGCCCGTTGGCTGTGCCAGGGCGCAGTACCGCTTGCGCACTACTAGGTTCGACAATGAGAAACGCCGCTTCTAGAACTTCCCGGCACCCACGCCCCGAATCGGGCGCGTTGAGCGCTGATCCAAGGCTTCATGGAGTGGCCCACGATCTGAAGGGTGGATGCCAGGACTAGATCCCAAGTTTCTGTCAGGCCTGGACCGCGGCGCATTTCAGCCGCTGTTGGCCGCAGGTGCTTGCTGGCTGCTCGCTTCTGACGACGAACTTAGCGCCAAGAAACTCGAGGGCCTGGTTGTGAAGGTCTTCCCTGAGAGGATTGCGCCGGACTACGTGCGACGCCTCGCGGGTTTGCTGCCGGCTTCAGGCACGGGATCCAAGGATTCCGACGCGGAAGGCGCTGCTATAGTGCAGGACGCTCTCCTCGAGGCGGGCGCAGCCCTAAGGAAGATCCTTGTGTCAGTAAGATCCGACGTTGAATTCAGAGAGGACGAGGACTTCGACGCCGACCCCACATATGGAAGGGCCGTCGGTTTGCTCGACCAGATTCGGCATAGCGTCGAACAGCTGGACTGGTGCAACCCGTGTCAGTGCCCCCATTGCGCGCTTGTCGGCGAACTCCAGGGGTGGTTCGGGCTGCGCACGATTGACAGGAAGCCAGTGCGGCAGTCTTGGTGCCGCGTTTGCAGAACGCTACGCGGATCAAGTGAAGAATAGCTTGCCGCTCAAGGATTGATTGCTCAGGCAATTACCACGAGTTCCTCGACAGCGGACCGCCTTGAGCCCACGCAGTTTATCGCCCGGGGTACGGCCACCCGCTCGAAGCGGTATCCACGATACAATTCCTTGATCCTGTCTGAGGGCGAATTACTCAGCACAACCTTGCATCCCCTGTCTACGAGCTCGTGGACTACTCGGGAGAGCCGCTCCTGCTGTGTGAGGTCGAAGCCGCTCGATGTGTAAGAGGTGAATTTTGCCGTTTCGCTCACGGGGTCATACGGCGGATCGAGGTAGGCAAGATCTCCGCGGCCGGCGCCCTCTAGCGCGGATTCGTAATCAGACGCCATAACCCGTGCAGATCGCAGTGCCTCGCTGGCGACTCTGAGCGAATCAGCCGAGTAGATGGTCGGATTCCGATAGAATCCATAAGGAACGTTGAAGCCACCCTTCTTGTTCACTCGATAGAGTCCGTTGTAGCACAAATGGTTCAGCCAGATGAACAGCGCGGAAAAGGTGACAATTTGGCTGCTGTCTAGAGTCGACAATCGAGCGGCGAGACGATTAAATCGAGTCCGTGCTGTGTAATAGTCCTTCTCCGAAGCCGGGGGTGGCAGTCTTCCCAGGGCAGCAATCAGCCCCTCGACATGATCCTTGACCGCTTGGTAAGTGAACACGAGGGACTTGTTCAAGTCCGAGAGTACGGCTGACTTCGGGGAGAGGCCGAAGTAAACTGCCCCTCCTCCAAGAAATGGCTCGAAGTAAGTCTGGCCGTCCTTCAGATTTGGAAAGAACTGCCTAAGTTCCTGGAAGGCTTGCGACTTCCCGCCAGCCCACTTCAGGAACGGTCGGGGGCCTGTTCCCCTGGTAGTCCGGGGCCCTTCGGCGGACGACACGCTAACTGATTTTACATTTCCGTTTTCTACCATTCCCTACCAATGAATGGTGAAACCTGACAATAGAGGTGTCCCCTGGATTCCATTGTCACCCGGAGCCCTGAGTTGGGCATGCGACTACAGTCGATCCTCCAAGATATCCGCCAAGGCCTCGATCCGATCATCGCCGATTGCGGGGGTTGAACCAGATGCTAGATGAGATTGGTCGTCGAACGCGGAGGTAGGGGAAACCGCAGGGTACTGGGTAGTCACCAACCACTCGATGTACGGGTGCTTGTCCTTGTAGTGGATGTATGGACCTGTGGGACCGAGTTTTATTGCGCAGTCCAGATCCCGAATGGACTTGTTTACGCTCGCGGGAAGTGGTGCAAGATTGGGTAGTAGGAACGCCTCTACTTCGCCAGCTCTTGCCGGCGCGATCTTAGCCTGGGGCACCAGGTGATCAATAGTCCAGTCACCTGCCTTACGACCGAACCCCATCGTTGGAAAGGGTCCGCCGACGCTCGTACGAACCGGAAGAAGGCAAGCGTTGAAGATCTGACGGCTCCGTTTTAAGTCCGCTCGGCGAAGACTCTGCTCCAGCCAGCCTCTGTCAGGACTTCCGGAGAGGCTTCCCGACGTGGTTCCTTGGCCAATCTGATCTGCGAGGGTTCCCGGCGTCGCTCGGGCCGCGTTTGCGAGAAGCCAGTCGATGGCACTCTCGATCCGGAAAATCGTCCCGTCAATTAGACGCCGGTACAATGCTCTGAGGAGAAGATGAAGATCATTCTGTGTCGCGAATCCTCCGCCTGCGAAGTCGGCCTTCCCGCGACCACGTTTGTAGAGTAACCAGTAGAGGATCAGGACGAGTGAAAATGCCTGCGGACCGCAGGCGTACGACTGTCCGAGATACGGGTATGTCCCCGACTGTGCCGCATCTATCGTTGAATCGATGAAGGCGAGCAAATCGGACACATCTGCCTTTGTCAAGCCCGGCCAATTTGATAGAATAGTGGTCCGCCGAGTGGTGTCTTCGACTGCACTATTGAGAAACTTGCCAAGCGTTCTCATGTGAGTTTGAGGAGAACGCCCGAACGTTTCCGTGAAGTCGTTCTCCATGTCTTGGATATCTGCCGCGGTCCAGTTCAGCTGCAAACCTTGATCAACCAGCTGGGCGCGAAGGAGATCGGTGGGGGAAAGATCAAGACCCTGGGTGTTGATGTCAATGAACGTGCTGGTTAGCTCACTGTACACGCTGAATCCCGAGTAAAGATCTATCCCCACCTGGCGATCGAGGAAGAGCCGCTGCACCCTGCCCGCAAAGTCGCTGGCGTCGGTGCGAAGCTCTCGGTTGACGAGTTCTCGCACCTCCTGCAGGAGAGTTCCATACGAACTGCTAATCGCTAGACGGGGATGCTTCGTCAAGACATCGGAATTGGTCTGGAAGACTGGCTGGAAGTTGCCGGCCTCGGCCTGAAGTCGAACAAAGTGAGCAGCAGCTATCCGATTGCGAGGTGAGGCTGCAAGCACTTCTGGGTACAGTTCAACAAGCAGGGCCGTCCCGACGGCAAACCGCTGCAAGCCGTCAACGAGAAGCGGTTGGGCACGGCCAGCGAGATTTGCGAGGATGACAGTCCCGAGTGTCGCAGATTTCGTGTCGAGGAGCTCTTCAACCTCCGGCCCACCCCACTCGATGCCCCTCTGGAACGGCGGGACCTCGATCGCGTGACGTGCAAGAGAAGTCGCCGAGGAAGGGGGCATAGCAACCCCCGGCCCCTCAATAAGGTAGTACTTTGGAAAGTCAAGGAATGCTGGAATGTCTGTGGACCGATTCAGGTGCATTGCCCGTCTGCTTAGGGAAAAGGAAAGGCAGATTAAAGCACACTCGCCGAGCGACTCCCTTGGACCCCCCTTCTTAGGCTACCGCGACCGACATTTCCTGTGAATCGACTCGATAGTACTCAGTCCAGTCCTGTGTACAAACCCCCCTGCAAGCTGGATTCAGGTGTTGGTCTGTGCAGCGCCTCTTTCGCTCATGCAGCCGTTCCGATCATTTGAACGGAGAATAGACTCGGAAAACGACCAATAGCCGAAAGTCGGTCGCATTCGACCTCTTTTCCGATTCGTTAACGAGGCGCACCTCATGATTCTCCAGTTGGCGTCGCTTGCCCTTGCGGGAGCTTGATGGCATTCTCACACTCTCAGAGCCGGGTCAAATGAACACGCCGTTCAAGCCGAAAGCTGTAGGGCGGCGCATATCTGCCAAGAATCTCGGGGGAATCTCGCTTCCGGGATTCGGTCCAAAATGCTTCTGGCTAGGCATACATTACCGCCTTCCATTCCGTGGCCCGTTTTCCGGCATTTTCTCATCAGTCGATTCGTTCTCCAAGAAGGTAGTTCACGCCTGTATCTACCGCTTCAAGACAGCCCCAGCTTGTCTTCGTCCTCTCGGGGATTTCACTTCATACATCTCACCACCCTCTCCGAGAACTTTCTACGTTGATGACGTGGCGACTGGTGTCCGCTTGACTGGGATTCGTAGAGGCACAGCTTCGACTCGCTCGATTATGCGGACTTGTATCGGCATGGGGCGGAGTGATTCAATATTGCGCGGTGGCGGTCGAGTTTACACTGGGCGAGATTCTCATCGTTCATGAAAAGGTCATGCAATCGGATACAATCCCGCCCTTGGGCGACCTGCTCGCGAAGTTTGGTCAATCATTCCCCGAAGCGAGTCAGGGCCTCAAGCGACTGGTTGCTGCCATCAACGACTATAGGAACACCGCCGTACATCCTCGAGATCTGCATTTAAGACCGGGAGAGCATCAAGCGAGGAATGTCTACGACCTTACGGTCAAGTTCATGGAGAGCTTGAAGCAGCCAGGTTCAAATTGGTTCCTGCGGCCCCGGGGGTCCTCGTGACATGACTTGAAGAGTTCCCACCCGGCAGCTTCCTCAGAGGCAGCGTTTACCCGGAACTTACCGTCCGCGATGCGTCGACTTGAGGCACATGTCCCCTCAGAGCGTGTAAGTGTAATGACTAATGCACCCAGCTCAACTTGTGGGCGACTGGGCTGTCCCGGCTGCTACGCCTCAGCTTCGGTACCGTTCGGCCGTTCTGCTCGAGATATCGTCGAAGGAACCACCGTACGAACGCCGTGTCATCTTTTCGGAGCTGCGACCGCTCGAGAGCCCTGTAGTAACTCGCTCGGCGAGTGTAACGTATATCGATCATAGGGTAGCGCTTACGATAGAGGACGTAGTTCATCGCGATTCGAGCAACTCGCCCGTTCCCATCACCGAACGGGTGGATTGTCACAAGCTTGAGGTGGACCAAGCCCGCAAGAAGCACGGGGTGCAGGTTCTTCCAAGCCACTTTCAGCCAAGCGACGAATTCCTGTAGCAGGGAGTCCAACTCGATGGGAGTCGGTGGTTCGAATCGGCTTCCTGCGATCTTGACGTTGTAGTTTCTGATTTTTCCCGCAAGCCAAGGCTTCGTGGTTCGGAACAACTCCCCGTGCCATCCTCGGAGCGATTCGAGGCTGAGCTCCGGCGTTCGACGGATAGCATCCAAGAAGACTCTCTGGTGCGCCACTGCTTCCTGAACATCTGACAGTGGACGGTTGCTGGGAGTCACGCCGTCGTTGAGGAGCAGGGCGGTCTCTCGTAGTGTGAGGCTCGATCCCTCGATGCGGTTACTGTCGTAAGTGAACTGCGTCGAGAACGTTTCCAGTTCTTTCTCACGGATCGTCCTGGGCATCTTGGCGAGGTTCGCCCGGTAGATCTTGCGCGAGTGCGCCAGGGCGGGTTCGAACTGTTCCGAGAAGACCTCGCCCCGAAGCTCCGCTTTGAGCGACTCGACCTCCTGCGGTTTGGTCGCCCCGAGATACCTTTCGATCTTGCGGACGTTCCCGTTTTGGCGATACGAGTGCACCAGGTAGTAGTAGGTCCTCTGGCCCCGACGACGTGCCTGAACCTCCATAGTACTTGCCCCTACAATCGCATTATACTTGGCGTTTTGTAATGAATTGTAGGGGTATGTCCGGTAGGCGAGAAGAGATCAGACTATCGCAACACTCACTAACGAGACGCCCAGCCCTATGTCCACTCCCATGAACGTGCCGGGGGTGCAACTGTTGTTGCACCCAGGTCGGGGTGCCGAGCAGAAGTTCTCCGGCCTCGGTTCGCGAACGAATCGAAGGGGGGTGGCTGGAAGGAGGTGCGAGACCCCCCTCCACCCGGACGCCTCACCGGCTCATGACCGATCAGTGGCGCACCACAGTCCTAATCCTCCCCGTCAGGTTCCCGCCGGCATGACGGACGGGAATCTGAGCTCGGTTCGTGTCGAACGGGCGATTTACCTCGTAGGTGGCCTGGTGATTGGCCTTCTTGGGTTTGAAGCACTCGTCAGCGTCTTACTTTCCCTCTATGATACCTTCGTGCCGGGCCCTGCGCCCGGCGCAGGCTCACATTACTGGGTGGACGAGGGTGTCTCGGCATTTGTGTCGGTCGTGTTCATTCTGGTGGGCTTGTCGCTTCTGTACTTGGCCTGGCGATCTCACACGGCGGCACGAGAGCAGATCAAGGCGGCCTGAGTGACGTCCCGACTTGCCTTCCTGGCAAGGCAATCGTCGCACCGATAGAGTTCGCATGGGTGCGTCTCCCAGGTGCCGGTCCGTAGTTGATCGCGAAACCCTCGCAGCTTCTGAGCGACTAAGACGCGCCTTGAAACGGAGCCCTCCAAAGGGGTCCCTTGTGTATCAGGTTCCCCCATCCCGGATTCAGCTCAGCGCCTTATTCAGGAGCGCGACGATCCTGGCCAACGCCGTTGCGTTCAACTCCTTCAGCGCGAAGACCGTCGGCCACATGGCCCCATCATCGAGCCTTGCCTTGTCGCTGAATCCGAGCGTTCCGTATCTCGCCTTGAACTTGTGCGCCGGCTGGAAGAAGCAAAGGACCTCCCCCTCCATGGTGTAAGCGGGCATCCCGTACCAGAGCCTCGGTGAGAGGAGCGGTGCGCTGTTCTGGATGAGCTCGTGGAGCCGCTTCCCGATGGAACGGTCGGGCTCCGGCATCTGGGAGATCTTCGCGACCACGATGCGTTCGTCGTCGGCCCGGTTTTTGCCCCATACAATCTTCTGTTCTAGAGCCCGGTCCTTCACCGCGGCCCGTTCCTCGTCCGTGAATCGGCCCGAGGACTTCTTCGCGCCGTCCCGGGTGTGACCCTTTGTCGCCATTCAACCGGGAACATTCTCCGGTCATTTCAAGTACACGACTTGGGCCCGACTGGTCGATAGTCGTTTTGCGAATCCACGACTATTTAGGACCACGGAGGCCCCCGCGGCCATGGTCCCCGGTGGGCGGGCCGCCGGTCTTGAAGGCCAAACGGTCAACGACCGCGATTCCGTCTCGGGGAAAGGCTTGGGACTGGCTGCGGGCTTTGTTCATCCGTGGTTTGTGAACGCACCGGTCAGAGAGACCCGGACCGCCGAGGACGGGGGAGCTGCTCGCGACTATCTTTCCAGAGGGTGAGGAAAGGCCGCGAATGTACGTGCGAGTGGGCGATACGGTCCGGAAGCCTGCCCCGAGACAGAGGCGACGCGCCAGTTCGTCAAGCGGATCGAAGCTCACCTTCAATCGCGAACGACCCGCCCCAGGCAACCGACCGAGACCCACCGCGAGCAAGTGGCGCGCGAGGCCCACGCTCTGGTAGGCGTCTTCGGTTCGCATCGGTTCGACTAGACCGACGACAGTGTCGGGAACGGCCGAGAAGAGACCGTACGCACCCACCTCGTCTGGAGCAACTCGGAGGAGGCCCAGCCGCTCAGCACGATTCCCGGGGCCGGTGAGATCATCTCCCTCGCTCTCGCCGCGTACTTCTGCCCGATCGAACGATTCGGGAGCGTCGACAAGCCGATTTCGACCGTGGGCCTCGCGCCGACGACCCACCAGTCCGGCGAGTCCGAGTGTCACGGACACCTCAAGCAGGACAGCGTCGCAACGAATCGTTGGCTCCGGATCGAGGTCTCCCGGCTGCACCGACACCGAGTGGGGCGCGGAACGGCAACTAAGGTCGCTCGACGGGTGAGCCGTCGCCGGGACAAGGGCAAAGGGGCGGTGGATGGAGCCCACGCGCTCCTGAAGATCGTCGTCGCAGTGTCGAAAGACCGAGAACCCTTCCGTGATGATGTCCCAAGGCCGACGAATGCGGAAAGTGCCCTGCGGCACCGCCGGGTGACCGCTGGAAAACGGGTGCTTCGAGCGGTCTTGGGGCCCTCGACCGCGAAGGGTCTTCCTGCGCCGTAGAGCGCGAATAACGGGGTGCGGCGAGGGCAAACATGTACCCCACGCTCAGCTAGATCACCGAGCGCGGGAAAACTCTCCTACAGGCGTCGGGGTTCGGCGGAACCCACATAACCGGGCACGTTTCGCGTGGGGAATGCCGTGAATCCAGGAGGGCTTAACAAATCGGGCGGCCCTACTACGCACCCGCGGTGAACCAACTCCCCCTCCCGACGCTCCCAGGGCGAGTCCAGCGGTGGAGGATCCGCGTGGTCGAACGGCTAAGACTGGACCCAGACTGCCGAGTCGGTCGGTGTGTAAAAAGGCCGGCTACTCCGCGATCGCCTGGGAAAGCGCCGACCCCGTGGGAGACGCCGCGGGATTCGTTCGAAGGGCACGGGAGGCGAGGAGGAGAGCGAGACCAACAAAGAGGACGGCCCAGGCCAGAAGGCCCGCGAAGTAGATTCCCGCCGAATAGGGATACCCGGCGGTCCCGAAGAGGCTCATTCGCATGATGTTCACAGCCAGTGATATCGGATTGAAGCCGACGAGGTACTGAAGCCACGTCGGCATGATGCTCGTAGGGTACATCGCGTTGGACGTGAGGAGGATCGGCAGCTGGAGGATTGTCACCACGCCGAAGTAGCTCTCGATCCGCTGTGCCGCGAACCCGAAGGAGAGGAAGAGGGCCGTAAAAGCGACCGAGAGAACGAGCGCGGCCGCCAAGAACTGGACGCTGTCCAGCACCGTGACCCCGGAACTCACCGTGAGCCCCGCCACGCCGGGGACGTCGGCGAGCAGGAGTGCGAAGCCGACCACGAGGAACGCCGGTATGAGGGTCAGCATCCCTCGGAACACCAGCGACGAGAGGAACACCGACCGGCGCGAGATCGGCGTGGAGAGAATCCGCTGCAGGATCCCGAGCTGCTTGTCAAAGATGATCCCGGTCCCCGAGAACATGGCGGCGGTGACACTGGCGAACGCCACCATGCCCACGGCGAAGTAGGAGAAGTAATTGGGAGCCCCCGAGAGCACCTGCGAGAGGGCCGAGGCCGGCGTGCCCGGGGGAAGGAGCTTGCCGAGGTTGAACGCTTGGCCGAAGAGCAGCAGGTAAAGGATTGGGCTCATCAGGCCCGAGATCACCCAGGTCGGGGCGCGGATCCAGCGGAGGTACTCCCTGCGGATCAGGGAGGCCATCGGTAGCATCATGGGCGTCTTCCCTGGTCGCTGCCGCCCCCGTTTCCCCCGGACCTATCCTCCTTCGGCGACTCGCCTTCCTCCCGATAGGCGTGTCCCGTGAGCTCTAGGAAGACCTCATCGAGCGTCGGCTTCGCCACCGTGACCCCTCGCACCGAGATTCCCGCTTGCTCCGCAGCGAGCACCACTTTCGGGATAAGCTGCTCACCGTTCGTGCACTTGACGCGGTAGCTGTCCTCCCGGCGGGAGACCGCCTTCACGCCGGGCATCGGGGTCAGGAGGGGAGAAAGGTCGGCGGCCCCCGGCGCCACGGCGACCTCGAGGGTATCGCCCCCGATCCCGTCCTTCAGCTCCTTCGGGGTTCCCGTGGCGACGATCTTCCCGCGGTCGATCACGGCGATCCGGTCGCACAACTGGTCAGCCTCGTCCAGGTAATGGGTCGTCATGAACACCGTGACCCCCTCCGACCCCCGCAGAGTTCGGATGTAGCGCCAGAACCCGGCCCGGCCTTGGGGGTCCAGTCCGAGGGTCGGCTCGTCCAAGAAGAGGAGCTTCGGGTCGTGGACCATCCCGACGGCGAGTTCGAGCCGCCGCCGCATGCCACCAGAGTAGGTCTTGACGAGGCGGTCGCCGACCGAGCCGAGGTCCATTTGCACCAGCAGCTCGGTGACGCGCCGGTCGACGGAAGTGCCCGAGTGGCCGTAGAGGCCTGCTTGGATCGCCATGTTCTCCCGGCCGGTGAGCTCCTCGTCCGCCGTGGACCGCTGGAAAACGAGGCCGAGCTTTCTACGCACGTCGTTCGGTCGGGTGCCGACGTCGATCCCCTCCACGCGGGCGTGGCCGGCGGTAGGTTGGAGGAGAGTCGTGAGAATGGAGATCGTCGTCGTCTTCCCGGCGCCGTTGGGACCGAGGAAGCCGAAGATCTCGCCCCGGCCCACTTGGAAGCTCACCCCATCCACCGCAACGGTCGGCAGGGCGCCGGGCTTCGGGGCAGGATAGATCATCCGTAGGTTGTCGACATCGATGACTACGTCGTGCCCTCCCTCGGCGGAAGTCCGAGGGTTCCCGGCGCCGACCGTCATAGGTCGCTCCACCAACACGAGCCCGTTACCATCCTAGGGCAAGCGCCCTCGGCACATTCGTCACCACGGGCGACTTGGCGTAGGGGCTATTTAGCGACTGGGCGGCTCAATCCCAGGTCACACGGCCGTCCGCAGCTTTCCCGCGTCGACCTCTCCGAGCGTGTGCCCCCCCCCGGGGGCGTGCCGAAAGAGCTGGATTCCAATCGCGAACCGTGGGTCCATCCGGGTCCGTGCGCCTCCATCTGACCCCGTCTTCCAACGGCTCCAACGCCCATCCCCACCTGCACCCGTGGACCGCGACAGCCGATGAGATCCTGAGGAAGATCGGCCGGCTACGGGAACTCTACGGCATTCCCGGGCCCGGTTGGGACCCCACCAAGATAAGAACAACGACTATGGAAGCAGGAATCTAGTCACCATTGGGGACAGTTCGAATATAGGGGGGTCAGAGAAGCTCCTTCAGCCCGTGGCGGACCCTATCCCGCACACCGGGTTAATCTCGCATGGGTGCGGGCCGAACTCGTCTCGTTTCGCCCGCCGCGCGGACCGTTGCGCTGGTCACGAGACCCGGTCAGGTCCGATCGTGGCACGAGGGCTCCTATGGAACCAAGGGGTCACCAAACAGTATGTATAACACGTGGGAATCCGCCACCGATGTCCGAGAGGCTAACCCGGGTCTCGGTGATCGTGCTGTCGTTCATCGCTACCTTTGCCCTGATCGGCGTCCTTCCCGCCGCGCTCGCGCCGGGAGCGGGGGCGTCGCCAGGGGGCCTCGCCTACGGCGCCACTCCGGCCGCAGGCAGTTCGGTCGCTTCCTCACCTCAACCGGGGAGTCTTCCGGCATCTTGGGACACCCCCGCCAGCGGCATTTCTTCTAACGTTCAACAGTTCGATCAGCGCGTCCGGACCACCGCGGCCGACCTCGGAGCCGCGGGCGTAGCCACGACCGACATCCGGCTTCCCTACGTCGGAGCCCCCGCCCGGGTCGTCGACGGAGCGGTCGAGCCGGGCCCCGCCGTCGCGGCGGCCCAGGTGAGTCCCTTCTATCCCGCGGCACCGGCCCCCGCCGGTATCGCCTATTACGGAGAGAGCGACACTGGCGGCGTCCTCGATGCGACCATCGTCAACGCTTCGAGCGTCGCGGGCACGCTCACGGTGAACCAGCTGTCGGCTCTCTACCTCGACGTCGACACGCCCGACGACTGGGGGATTCAGGAGAACTCGGTCCTCGGGAACGTGACTCTGGGCGGCGGTTCGGGCAACGAGTTCTGGTGCCAGAACGCGGTCGATTACTATCAGCACAACCAGACGCTCAATCTGGGACAGGACACTTGGAACTTCTCAGGTCCCGGGGCCTTCCTTTCCCCGAGGGACGTCCTCCGCCACAACGCGAACGGCTCGTTCGTCACCGGGCTCTACATCAGCGAGGGACCCTGGATCTACGCTCCGCGGCCGTTCACGATCACGCTCTACCTCAACTCCTCCGTGACCTCGGACGGAAACCAGGAACTCTGGTACAATTACAGCATCACCGCCGCCCACGGCATCCACAAAGCCGGGAACTACGACTGGCTCGTCTTCGCCTCCGGAGGGCACGTCCTCCCGGGTCAGATCGCGCCGTTCGTGGCCGATGGCACCCAGGTCGACCCCGTGGGTAGCACGAACGACTTCGAGCTCGTCTACGGAATCGGGTCCTACAACGGCGCCTCGAACAACGTCCTCGCCGCGAACGTCCAGGCAACGCTGAAGTACTGCCCGCAGTCCGTGGCTCTCTGCACGCCCGCCGAGTATGAATCCGTCCCGGCCGCGGTCGACTTCGGGAGCGAAACCGGGGAGACTTCGACAGGCATCGCTTTCACCTACAGCGGCACGACCGAGAGCGCCTCCGCCGGGCCGCTCGTGCTCCGGGGACTCTGGGGCTTCCAGGGGGTCGCGGGTTCCTCGGCCGGGTCGACGCCCGTTACAAACGACATCAAGGTCTCGGGCTCGCCGCTCAAACTCAAAGCGCCGCCGTACTTCTTCGTCTTCCTCTCGACCTCGAGCTACTACGATAGCTCCTTCGAGTGGGCCCCCGACGCGCCGGTCTGGCACTTGGCTCCGGGGACCTATCAGTACGTCATCATGCTCTCCGACTACGCCGAAACGACGGGGCACTTCACGGTCGGGACCGCTCCGATGACCCTCGCGGTCACCCTCCACTACCACCCGGCGAGCGGCGTGTACACGCCGCTCTGGGCGTTTTCGAACGATCAGCTGGCCGGCATCTCGAGCGCGGGCACGGGGACGATCGCGCACCCGTACCTCCTCTTCAACAACCCGACCTCGTCATGCACGAAGTGCGGCGGGGCCGTCGATAACAACCTCTCGAGCTACTTCTTCTCGGCGAACGACTTCTTCTACCCGACGTTCGCCGGCATCCTCATGGATGGGACGAATGCCTACACCGAGGTGCTCAACCCCCCGAGCTTTTGCACGTTCTGGTTCGCATGGGGCAGCGGGTCCGGTTCGACCAACGTCTGCTTCGACCTGCAGCTCGAGTTCGTGTCCGCGAAGCACGTAACGCTGGCTCACGCGGACGTCGCAGGGGGCTGGCCAGCGATGTTCGAGGTCGAGACGGACCTTGGGGCCGTCGACCCGACCCAGAACTTCTTCCCGCAGGGGAACGTGATGTTCTGGAACTCCTCGAACAACCTCGTGATGTCGAGCACGTTCGTTCCGACGATCAATCCGCCCTTCCCGGGGTACGGTACGCCGGTGACCTGCTTCTTCTCCTGCATCTCCCCGGACGCGCTCCTCTTCTACGGTGGGTCGCACAACACGGTCTGGGGGAACACGTTCCACGACCCTACCGTTCCCGCGACCGGCGACGCGTTCGCGAGCTGGACCGGTCTTGCTGAGTCCGAGAGCGGCGACCTGCTCTACAACAACAACTTCACGATCGACAACCCGGTCGTTTGGCTTCCCTTCGACATGTACCGGGACGCCTGTCCGGATGCCTATGCGGCCCAGTGCGGGCCGCTCGTTCCCCCCGCCTACCACGATACCTGGGACGTTCGGATACAGCCGGCGAGCCACGTCTCCGACATCGTGAACGGCTTCGCCCTCTCCGGTAACATCCTCGGTCCTTCCTACCACTGGCAGGGAGGTAACTATTGGAGCAACTATGGGAACATGCTGAACCCGATCGGCAAGCTCCCGTACGTGAACACGTTCAACTACTCCGACTACGTCGGCTCGGACGTCCTCCCGCCCGGGACGGACACGGTGCACCGAAGCATCCTAGTCGGGGGCGACTACCACCCGCTCCTTCGCGCCCCCACGGGCCTGATCCCGGTCGCGTTCATCGAGAGCGGCCTACCCGCTCACTCCGCCTGGGAGGCGAGCATCGGTTCGGGTCTCTGGTTCGGCTCGAACTCGCCGATCGTGCTCCTGTTTGCGCCGGCGGGAGTTCAGACGTTCGCAGTGAGCGAGACGGCGGGGTATTCGCTTATCTCCATATCCGGGCCTAACAGCCCCACGTTGAGCTCGATCGACGTGACGGGTCCGTCCGAGTTCTTCCTCCAGTTCGGGACGTAACTCGGGTGGATTTCCGAGGGCCACAGGATCGCCAACGACGACCCCCAAAAAGGGGAGCGGGCGGAGGCTCCCTTGAGGCCCTGATCTGAGCTTCGCACTTTGCCAGCAAGCATACTACATCGCGGGCGTGTCGCAGTCCGCGCCTCGGCGAGCCCGTCGCAAGGCGCGCGAGACGACCCGGAGCGTGACGGACCGGAGCCCAGCGTTCCCGCCGCAGAGCGGCGTCGTGTATGCGCCCCCGATGAGATCAGATTTGCCGGCCCTCTTGGATCGAGACGGAGCGGATACGACCCAGAAGAACGGTCGCCAGTCCGACGAGGACGGCCACCCAGAGTGCCAACGCGCCGACGGAGATGGGCCACGACAGCACCGGAGAAGTGGTAGTCCCGAGTACGACTCGGGCCGGGGTGCCGCTGAACGCCTGGTAGAGGAGGCTCTCCATATCATTCCAGGGCGACAGGTACAACACCCATGCTGGCACGGACAAGAATAGCTGGGTGAAACCAAAGATGTACGAGAGGATGAGCGGGAAGAATTCGATGAAGTTCATGTGCCGGAGCCCGAGAAAGTTGATCACCACCAGAACGAGAGTCGTGGCAAGGCCCATCATGAACGCTCCCGAAAGCACCGCGACGCCGATCATGGCGGGCAGATTCGCGGGAAGCATCGTGCTTCCGAAATGAGTGCTGAAGAGCCCGCTTACGACGGCCACCATCACGAGGCTGAGCAACACGGCCATCGCGGCCGCCGCGACGATCAACGCGGACGTGTAGCGAACCGGAGATAGCCGAGTGTAGCGAAACCCGAAGGCAAGCGCCGATGTGCCGTACGTGATACTGGAGGCGACGCTCATCGCGAGCGTGGTGAGCGAGAAAAGGGTAATCACGGCGAACCAGGCCGAGGTGTACGCGGACTCGGCGGAGTGACCCGGAGCGAGACCGCCCGAAAACACGTAGGCGCCCAGTACGAACCAGAACGCCATGAACACCACGCCCCAGAACCAGAGCGCAGGGTTTGTGAGAACGGCTCGAGTGTACCGCCACGCGAGTGTCATGCGATTCGGTCGAGCAAGTAGCCGAGATTGCTCACTCCTTTCAGGGGTAGATCTCCGTGATCGAGGGTGACTGACACCTCTCCGATGCTCGAGTGGAACCCGGCGAGCGCGTCGGGCTGGTGGCCACGGCTCACGTGGAGCCGATCGATATCCCCGGCGCGGAAGCGACCGATGAGTTGGCCCTCGAACATGAAGTAGAGACCCCACTCCGGAAGTGACAGGAGCAGGTCGAGTTCGTGGGTGCTCAGCGCAACTGACGCCGAAGACCGGTTGAGCAAGTCGATGTACCTCCGCCGACGTCCGAAGTCGACGTTGTCAAAAGGCTCATCGAGAAGCAGCAAGCGAGGGGAGAAGGCCATGGCCAGCAGGTCCCCGACCAACTTGGATTGCCCCGTGGAGAGACGAAAGAGAGGGCGTTCGAGGACCCCCTTCAGTCCAAAGTCGTCGATCCATCGCCGCAGCTCCTCGTCCGACCGACCGGTGAGGTCGGCCCAGATCGAGATCAGTCCGCCCACCGGGACGGTCATCAGCCGGTAGACTTCCTCGAGATTCGTTCCGACCCCGAGCTGCCGTCGGATGGTTCGCACATCGTGGCCCAGAACGTGTACCGATCCTCCGCTCACCGGCGCGAGACCTAGGGCGGCCTTCAAGAGAGTCGTCTTTCCGCTCCCGTTCGGACCGACGATGGCGATCTTCTCGCGGCCCAGCTCGAGCGAGGCCGCGACCACCGCGTCGGTATCGGAGCCGGGGTATCGAACGGTCAGATCGCGAACGGAAAGAGTAGAATCTGGTCCGGTCGACATTGTCCCACCTCGGGGAGTCCGACTCGGACGGTGGTACTTCAACCGATGGGTCGAGCGACGGCGGAGTCGTTTGCTCCGCCGTGGAGGGTGGCGGTCGCATTGGTTGTCGGTGGCTCCTCGTCGCGCTCGGCGAGGAAAGCGTGGCGACCCGCAAACTCTGCGTCTCGGGCTCGGCACTGCTTCCGGTCGCGAGAGCCGAGCAGTCGTGCCTTCGCAATGCGGGTCCGGCCCACTTCGTGCCGCTCGTCGACTGCCGGCCATCAGACCGGGCTCGCAGTGCACGAAATCTGCTTACAGTCAACCGCACTCTGTCAACGGGTATCTTGCCTACGGCGAACCAAACCTTCCACTTCCGCGGGCTCGCGATCGGGGGTTCCCCCTCGCTTGAGGACGCTCCCTCCCGAACTCGCAGCTCCAGTTGCGTGCAGTACCAGAGTTGCTCGAGAAAGAGCGTGAATGGCAGGCCCCCCAAGTAGTCTGGTCGGTCGATCTCGATCGTGGTCACCGGGAGTCGTACTCGGACCGGTCGGTTTGTTGACCTTGGCCCGGCCACGTCGACGGCGAGCAACGTTGTGCACAACCGCGATCGCGACGCCCGCGAGAACCCCTACGATGGCGACAACGATACCGAGAAACTGGGCCGCCGACGTACCGGAGGGGGCGAAGAAGACCGGGATGGCAGCGCCTGACGGGTAGAACGCGGACGGTGGGCTTCGCGATAAGGCGCAAGACGCGTCCCCGTTGCGCAAGCGCAATTTCGGGAATCGGTTAGCGCCTCCTCTGAGAACGAGTCCTTTGGCTGGGTCGGCAAGTGCTCGATGAACTGACGGCGAAGACCGTACGTGGCCGTGTCGGCGAAGCCGACAGACCGGACGGCGGGCTGTGTGTCTGATGGCCGGCTTGCGGTGATCCCCGGGCCCAGGGCAGCCGTACGAGGTACCCTGATGGCGTAGGGCTGCCCTCTATGGGGCTCGCCGTCGTCTGGGTCGCCCTCTCACGCGAATGACCCGGGGCGGCAACACGTGGGCCCCACGCGACCCGCAGCCGGTTCCCTTTCGCGACCGTCGCACGCCTCCTCGGACGTAGATATACTCCCTCTCCGATGGTCGGTCCGGGCCATGTAGCAGGTGGGCCCCCAAGGCGCTTCATGGTCGATGGCACCAATCGGCAATGGCTGTTCGAGAAACGGCCGGAGGGGCCGGTGGGTTCCCACAACTTCCGTTGGGCCCGTTCCGACATTCCCTCGCCCGGGGAGGGACAGATGCTGGTCCGGAACCTGTGGCTCTCGTTCGAACCCACGCAGGTGTTGAACATGTCGGCGCCGCCGGAGGAAGGGGGGTATCCTCTCGGGGCGCCCATGCGAGGGTTGGCGACGTCCCAGGTCCTTGCGTCGCGGATCCCCTCGTTCCAACCCGGCGACCTCGTGTACGGGTTCTCGGGGTGGGAAGATTTCTCCGTGAGCGACGGCAAGGGATACTGGGACACGACCAAAGTGCCGCCGGGGGTCCCACCGAACCTGGCGGCCGGGACCTTGGGCATCACCGGGATAGTCGCCTACTTCGGGGTGACGGAGATTGCGAAGCCCCGCCCGGGCGAGGTGCTCGTCGTCTCCGCTGCGGCGGGAGGTGTGGGATCGGTCGCGGTCCAGGTTGCCAAGGTCCTGGGACTCCGTGTTATCGGGATCGCGGGCGGGAGGGAGAAGTGCGATTGGCTGCGCGAGGACGCCCACCTCGACGGCGTGATCGACCACCGAAGCGAGAACGTGGCCGCCCGGCTCGATGCCCTCTGCCCCACGGGGATCGACATCTTTTTCGACAATGTGGGCGGACCGGTCCTGGACCTCGCCCTCGAGCGGCTTCGTCCCCATGGGCGGATCGTGCTCTGCGGCATGACGTCCCGGTACCAGCAGGCGCCCAGCGTACCGGGTCCGATGAACTACCCGCAGCTCATCATGGTGAACGGTCGCATGGAGGGGCTTCTTGGCCGTGACTACTTCGACCGGTTTCCGGAGGCGATCGCCGCTCTGCGCGCGTGGATCGACGCCGGGAGACTCAAGTCGAAGGAGGATGTCGTGGTCGGGTTGGAGAACGCTCCCTCCGCCCTCGCACGCCTGTATTCCGGGGCCAATGTCGGGAAACAACTGCTGAAGATTGCCGACCCGGCGCCGCCCTCCCCCGATTGAGCCGGTCCAATCATTGTCGTACGAAGGGCCGCGCTCCCGTTCGAGGTAGACCGCGCTACCGAGCTCGTGAAAGAGTGCGGCCGCGCCTGCGACAAGTCGAGCCGGCTTGTCAGGGACGAGCTCCATCGGTTCGAGCTCGAGACCACGCTCCAAACCCGCCCCACGCAGCTGCCGCGGCACGGTGCCGAGTTTGACGCGGCGAGCCGCCTCTACAAGGACGCGGATCTTGCCGACCTTGGGAAGATCGGCGGTTTCACGGACGTGAGCGTGCAGCGACCAGAGCTGGAGCCCTACGCCCGAAAAGCCGGGCCTTCGGAGGGGGTCGTTGTTCACTTCCAAGGATCGAGCTTCGGCGAGTTGCTCTCGGAACGAAAGCAGCGAAAAGTGCGCAGGACGTCGGGCCGTGCCTGACGTCTCCAAAGGAAGGCCAGCCGATAGCAGGCTCGTCCTGCGGGCCTTCGAAACGGCGGATTAGCCGCCGTGGCCCCGAGACCGTCCCGCGGGCCCTCCTTCTCCTTCCCTCGGAACTCTCCTTGCTCCGGTCTTTCGATAGACTGCGAGGAAAACCGTGGGTCGGGAGGCGTTCCTGGGCCACCGGTACGCCCGGCAGGCCGTGCGGGGAAGCAGCACGAGGACATCGCCCGGCCGGAGGACACGGGGTGGAGCTGACTTCTCCCGGAACTCCACCTTGAGCCGCCCCTTCAGGACCGCGAGGATATCGACCCGGGGGTACTGAAACCAGCCGCGGTCGATCTTCTCTGCGTCTTTGGAGACCCAGACCGCCTCGATCCCTTCTCCGGAATAGAGGAGACCCACGTCCCCCGTGGGAGCTCGACGTATATCGATGGCGTCACGGGAGCCGGTTCGAAACACTCGAGCCATCTCTCTCGGGAGTCGTGTAGTCCGTGGCCGACTTGTCATAGCTCCTCCACGACAGGTCCGGGTGTTAAGCGAACGCTCTCCCGTTCGACGATGGGGCATGCAGCCAAGGCACTCCTTACCGAAGGGCAGACTCGAACCCCCCGAGGGTTCAGAGCTTCCGAAGGAGCTAGAAAGAGACGTGAATCCACGGCAAGAAACCGACCGAAAATGTCGGAGGGGGGATTTGAACCCCCGGCCCCAGGATCTCTCCCGCGACGCCGCGCGGCGTCCCGCTATGAGTCCCGTGCTCTACCGGGCTGAGCCACTCCGACAGGGAGGGGACGCGCCACCGGCGTCCTCCGGGCCTACGCCGCGGTGCCGTCGCCCGTCGCGGCGAGCGGCGCCGCCTCGGCTGGCGCCGGGCCCTCTGCGACGGCCGACGTCTCGGGCGTGGGGAGCTCGTCGGCGATCGTGCCCAGCACGACCGACCGGCGGATCTCGATCTTCTTGAGCGGGTAGAGCGACTTGAGGCCGTGCTGGAGGGCCTTCGAGAGGTCGCCTTGGAGCATCCCGCGAACGAACTCGGGGGAGGCCCGCGCCTCGGCCTCCTCGTTGAGGATCGAGACCATCTTGTGGCGGAGCTCGGCCCGGAGCCGGGTCTGGAGGCGCTGCTCGCCGACCGCGACCGGTTTGAGGACGATCCGCACCCCGTCCTTCGTCGTGACGGTGAGCGCGGTGTCGATCTTCGAGCGCTTCCGGCGCGCGAGACGCCGCACGTAGTCGCTCGTGAGGTCGTGGCCGATGAACCGGGCCTCGGCGATGCCGTCCCCCGAGATCCGCTCGATGCGGAAGCGCAGCTTCACGTGGGCCTTGCCCGTGTCCCCCGCTCCCGAGAGCTCGGGCAGCGTGGTCTCGAGGGTGCGCCCGACGACCTGCTCGGGCTCGGTCGCGACCGTCTCGCCGAGCTCGACGTGCTGGAAGAGCCCCGGGGCCCGGACCTTGAACCAGCGCTTGGAGCGCCACTTGTCCTTGACCGTCCGGGCCAAGGCGGTCTTCTTCGGGGTCGTCTGCTTCTCGGCCATCGCTCGCGGGGGACGCCGACCGAGGGGGGCTACTTAACCGTGTCGCGCGAATCCCCTACGGCGCGGGCCGGTCGGGACGCGGCCCGCCTCCGTCGCGCCGGACCCCCGCCCCGCCGGCCTCGGCAAACTACATAACCCGAACCCAACTGCGCGCGGCGTGGCGGGGACGATCGCCTCCGATGCGATGCGCCCCGGTTCCCGGGCGACCGCGGCCGACCTCCGGGCGGCCCGCGTCACCCTCCGGTCCCCCGGGGAGAGGTTCTCGGCCGAGATCCTGCGGACGCTGGCGGGCCTGCGCGAGAAGGGCCTCGACCGGACCGAGGCGCTCCGCGCCCTGTTCCCTCGCACGATCCTTCCGGACGGGACCTACGAGGACCTCGTCACCGGGATCCTCTCCGGGGCCCACCTCTTGTTCTTCGGGCCGTCCGGGGCCGGCAAGACGAGCCTCGCCAAGGACCTCTGGGACCTCTTTCCGAAGGGGGTCTGGGTCGTCGAAGGTTGCCCCGTGCTCGACCACCCGCTGAGCCTCGTCGACCCGGACACCGCGGCCCGGTTCCCTCCGTGCCCGATCTGCCGCCGCCGGTTCTCCCCGGAGGGGGAGGCGTCCCGGTTCGACCCCGCTTCGACCGATGCGGCCCGGGTCCCGGCGGAGTTCGTCGTACTGCGGGAGGGGTATGGATTCGCGCGGCTCCAGGGGAGCAGCGAGGTCTTTCCCGACCACCTGACGGGGAACATCAACCTGAGGAAGCTCGAGGAGGTCGGCGACCCGATGAGCCCCCTCGTCCTCGAGCCCGGGAAGCTGCTCCAGGCGAACCGGGGGTTCCTCCTCGTCGACGAGATCGGGAAGCTCCCGGTCGGCACCCAGAACGTGCTCCTCCAGGCGCTCCAGGAGGGGACCGTCACCCCGTCGAAGTCGCGCGAAACCTTCCCCGGCTCGTTCGTCGCCGTCGGGACGTCGAACCTCTCGGACCTCGACAACATCAACGACCCCCTCTCCGACCGGCTCACGAGCCTGCACATCGGCTACAACGAGCGCCACGCCGACAACCGCCGTATCGTCACGGTCGGACGCGCGGGCGAACGGGCGTACGTTCCCGAGATACTGGTCGACGCGGGCGTCCGCGTCGTCGAGGCGTGGCGCCAGCGGATGAGCGAGGAGAACCCCGACATCGGCGAGGTCGGGTCGAACCGGACGCTGCTCGATGTCGCCTCCCGCACGGCGGCGGTCGCGGCGCTCTCCCTCCACGGGGTCCCCGGCAGCGCGGACCTCAAGGCGGGGCTTCTCCACGCGATGCGCGGCCGCATCCGCGCGCGCAGCGGCGACTCGTTCCGGCAGAACGAACGCCGCGTGACGGAGTTCATCGACCAGTACCTCCCGCCCGCCCTGAAGCGCAGCGCGGGCGTCTACTGGTGTCGGTACTTCCGCGGCGTCCTGAAGGAGAACGCGGGGGAGGCCGAAGCGCTCATCGGCGAGGGTCGGCGCCTCAAGGACGACGCCGAGCTGCGCGGCCGGGCGGCCTCCGAGGTCGCGCTTTTCCCGAAGTTCCGCGGGTTCGCCCGGTACGTGGCCGACCGGGAGCGCGCGGACCCGGACGGTGGAACCCTCGAGACCGCCGCGAACGTTTTCCGGCTCCTCGAGGAGTTCTCGCTCTTCTCCTGCGGGGAGGACGACGACGACACCCCCCTCTAGCCCGTCGGTCACGCTGCCGAGCTGCGAGGAGTTCCCCGACGACGTCCCGTCGGACGACCTCCTCGACCCGGTCGACACGACCGCCCTCGTCCGGGCCCTCGCCGAAGAGGGCGTCGAGGGGGCGCGTCGACTCCTCCGCGAGACGGCGTCGCGCGACCGGGAGCTCAAGGACCGCCTCGACCGGCTGAGGGCCCGCCTCCGCCGCCAGGCCGAGCGGCAGGTCGGACGGCTCGTCGGCGAGTACGACCGGCGGATCGAGGAGCTCTCGAGCGTGTCGCGGAAGAGCGACGAGGCGGTCGCCCGGGAGCTCGCCGCCCTCGAGGAGCGGCTACGCGCCGCCCGCTCGGCGGACTGGTCGAAGCTGCCGTCCGGTGAGCTGCTCGACGAGGTCCGGGCCGGGCTCCTCCTCCCGACGGCCTCCTGGAACCGTCCGCCTCCTCCGCTTGGCCTCGGGGCGCGGCTTCGCGCCGCGCTCGCCCGGCTCCTCGCCTGGTTGCGCCGCCTTTTCGGAAGAGGCCGCCCGGCTCCGACGCCCCGCCGCGAGGGCCGGACCCTGACCGTCGCCGTGCCCTCGGCCAACGGCCGCGCGCTCGGGCCGTCGGAGATCGGGGAGGCGCTCGCCCGGCTCTCGCCCTCGGAGCGGCGGGAGCTCTCCGACTCCGTCACGGGGTCGATCCGGGCCCGCGAGAGCGACCTGCGTCGCGAGGCCGAGGAGAAGCGAAAGGCGGCCGAGGCCCAGCGGCGGCGGCTCGAGGAGGAGCGGGCGGAGGCCGAACGGCGGGCCGCCGCCCAGACCGAGGCCCGGGTCCGCGAGGGCGAGGAGCGCCGGCTCGAGCGCGAGCTCAAGGAGCGCGGGTTCGTTGCCGAGCGCGCCGGCGAGCTCGTCGTCACCTACGGGCTCGTGGAACGGTTCGCCCGCCTGCTCCTCGAGGAGGAGAGCCGCGCGCTCCCGAGCGACGTTCGGCTCTCGCTGCGCGGCGGAGGCTCGACGGGGACGTACGAGAAGGCCCGCCTGCGCCGGCCCGAGGAGGTCGCCCACCTCGACGTCGTCGGTTCGCTGCTCGCCGCGCGGCTCGCCGGCCTTCGGCACATCGACGAGTCGACGAGCCTCGTCTACCGGGAGGTCACGTCCGAACGCGTGCACGTCGTGCTCGCCTTCGACCGCTCGGGCAGCATGACCGAGAACCACAAGCTCGAGGCCGCGAAGAAGGCGCTCCTCGCGCTGTACGTCGCGGTCCGCCGCCGCCACCCCGACGCGACGATCGACGTCCTCGCCTTCGCGAACGACGTCGCGGTCCTCGACCTCGTCGAGCTCTGGGAGTGCTCGGCCGGGGCCTTCACGAACACGGCGGAGGTCCTGCGCGCCGCCCACCTCCTGCTCGCGGGCTCCCGGGCCACCCGTCGGGAGCTCTACCTCGTCACGGACGGACTGCCCGAGGCCTACACCGACGCGGCCGGCCAGGTCCGATCGGGCCAGCTCGACGTCGCGATGGAGCGCGCCCTCGAGCGGGCGCGCGAGCTCGCGACGGTGACGCCGCTCCGCAGCACGCTCGTCCTCCTCCGCTCCGAGCACCCCGAGTACGAGACCGCCGCGCGGGCGATCGCCCGGACGCTGGGCGGCGACCTCGTGGTGACCGACCCCGCCCGTCTCGGGGTCGAGCTGCTCGTGCGGTGGGCCCACGGAACCGAGACCGAGCGCCGGATCTCGCCCGACGCCCGGGCCCCAGCCGCGGCCCCGCCGGCGCCGACCGCCTCCGGCCGCGGACGGCGACGCCGCGCCGACCGTCGCATGGGCGGCTAGCGGCCGTTGCCGATGGCCGTCAACCTTTATCTCCCGGCTCCCGGGTCCTTCTCGAGAGGCGAGACGATGAGCGACAACCGCGAGCAGGCGCAGTTCCGCCAGCACCTCACCGAGATGCGACGGGCCGCCGGCGGCCTCGGCCGGGACTTCGCGCACGAGTTTTCCGACCTCGACCGGAAGATCGAGCGCTTCGGGCAGGCGACCGCGAAGGATGCGAAGTACCTGGGCCTCGAGATCCAGGACGAACTCTCCCACCTCGGGAAGACGGTCGACGCCGAGGTGCGCAAGATCCCCCAGCGCCTGAGCGACGCGGGGGTCGCGATCGGCTCGGGAACGGCCCGGGCCGCGGGCGCGGCCCGCGACGCGATGGTCGTGGTCGGCAAGAAGGCGAAGGAAGGGACCCGGAACGCTTTCGCAGCGGCCGCCGGGGTCCGTCGGACGCCGATGCGCGAGTGGACCCCGCCTTCGACCGACGACGAGGCCCCGCGACGCGCCCCGCCGGCCGACGAGCCATCCTAAAGCGACGCGCCGGACCGAGAGGGCCTTCGGGGCCCCGCCACGCGCCGTGCGCGCTCCTCCGCCGCCCTCTCGGCGGCGACCCGGAGGTACTCGGGGTCGACGTCGAACCCCACGAACCCGACCCCGAGACGCGCCGCCGCGACCGCGCTCGAACCGATCCCGACGAACGGGTCGACGACGAGCCGGGTCCGCGCAAGCCCGTGGAGGCGAATGCACCATTCGGGAAGCTCGGGCGGGAACGTCGCCGGGTGGGGCCGGTCGCGGTCGCGCACGCGGATCGTCGGGTACGGCAGGAACCAGGTGTTCCCGCGGCAGCGCCGGTCGCCGCGCGCGGCGCGCCAGCGCGCGACGTTCGTCTTGTCCTGGTACGGGACCCCGATCGCGAGCCGGTCGAGCGGCACGTCCCCCCGCCGCGTGAAGTGGAAGACGTACTCCTGGGCGCCGTGCAGGTACCGGTCCGAGACGACCGGTTTATAGTGGCCGAGCGCGAGGTCGCGCGAGAGGCCGACGGCGCGTCCCGCGGCCCGACGGTCGATCGCGATCGATTTCACCCAGTGGATCACGTTCTGGAGGACGAAGGCGCGCCCCACCTCCCGGGCGACGTCCCACGCGAGCCACGGGTCCTTCGGGGCGGAGCCGACATTGAGGAAGAACGAGCCGTCCGGCGCGAGCGCCCGCGCGAGCGCGTCGCGCACCGAAGCGACGAACGCGAGGTATTCGGCGCGGGGCCGGTCGTCCGCGTAGCTGCGGTAGGCGACCCCGCGGTTGTAGGGGGGACTCGTGACGACGACGTCGGCCGAGCCCGGCCGGAGCCGGCGGTCGAGGCCGGTCCGGCAGTCCTCGGCGAAGAGGTCGATCGCGCGGCCCCGTGGGAGAGGAACCCTCCGGTGACGATCGCCCGGGAGCATGCCGGCGATAGCGAGGCGCCCCAGCCGATAGGCCTACCGCGTCGCGCCCGGGGACGGCTCCCGGATCTTCTGGAGCTCCGCGTGCGCCTCGGCGACCGCCTTCTGGGGGTCCTTGTAGTAGTAGGCGACCAGGCGCCCGACGTCGCGGTGCGTGAACGGCTTCGTGCGCGTCGCCCGCGCGTCCTTCGCGACCATGAAGTCGAGCATCTCGACCCGGTTGCGGACCTCGCGCTCCATCTCCTTCATCGAGAGGTTCTTCATCATCGCGACGCGCTCGTAGACGTACGAGTGCCCCGAGTAGAGGAACATGTCGTCCGAAGGGTTCCACGAGTAGACCGAGTTCGTGATCAGCTCGTTCGTCTCGGGGTCGAGCCCGACGATCTCGGTCAGCGACTGAACGCGTCGGGTCATCTTCGTCCCGACCTTGACCTGGCGCTGGAGGAGGACGAGGTTCAGCGCGGAGACCAGCGAGCGGGGCAGCGAGATCGGAGGGTTCTCCATCCGGTGGACCATCGCGCTCACGCTCTCCGCGTGGAAGGTCGTGTAGCAGGTCTTGCCGGTCGCCATCGCCTGGAAGACGATGAACGCCTCCGCACCGCGGACCTCTCCGACCATGAGGTACTGCGGGCGCTGGCGGAGCGCGGCGGCCAGGAGGTCGAACATGTCGATCTCCCCGGGGGCCTTGCCGCTCACGACGTTCTTCGCCCCGAACCCGGCGCGGGTCAGGGACGGGACCCAGTTCTCGTGCGGAAGGTTGAGCTCGCGCGTGTCCTCGATCGAGACGATCTTCATCTGGGGCGGGATGAACAGGAGCGTGGCGTTGAGCGTGGTCGTCTTCCCGCTCGCCGTTCCCCCGCAGACCATCATCGACTGGCCGTTCTCGATGGCGATCCAGAGGTACGCCATCATCTCCGAGCTCATCGTCTTGAACTTGAGGAGGTCGACCGGCGTGAACGGGTTGTCCCGGAAGCGCCGGATCGTGAACGAGCTCCCGCGCTTTGTCACGTGCGTGCCGAGCGTCGCCTGGAGACGGGAACCGTCCGGCACCGTCGCGTCGAGGATCGGGCTCGCGACCGAGATGTGCTTGCCCGAGCGCTGGGCGATCCAGACCACGTAGTCGTCGAGCTCGTGGGCGCTCGAGAACTTGAGGTTCGAGCGGATCGAGCCGTACTTGCGGTGGTAGATGTAGAGCGGGATCCCGACCCCGTCGCACGAGATGTCCTCGACCTCGACGTCGGTCATCGGGACCTCGACCAAGCCGTAGCCGATGAAGTCCCGCTCGAGGTAGTAGAGGATCCGGCCCTTCGTGGTCGGTCCCGGGGCGAGCTCCCAGTCCTGGAGGAGCCCGTCGACCATGCGGCGGAGCTCGCGCCGTTTCGCCTCGGGGTCGTGGTCGTGCTCCGGGAGGGCCTCGAAGTCGTCGACGAGGCGGACGCGCAGCCGGTCGGTGAGCTCCCGCTCGATCTTCGAGAGCGGCGGCTCGATCACCTCGTAGAGGTGCTCGTTGCGCACGTTGTGGTAGGTGATGCGGACGAACGAGACCCCCGGCCGGATCGGCGCGAGGTCGAGCTCCTTGAGCGCGGGGTCGCGGAGGGGCGGCACCGGCGTGACCTCGCCTTCGCTGCCCTGGCCCGACACGCCGAGGCGAGCGAGCTTGACCGGCCGCGGATCGGCGCGGTTCTTGCGGAGCGCGGCGCCCATGCGCAGCCACGGCGAGAAGAACGGGGTCCGGGCCGCCCGTCGGGTCGGGATCGCGTCGCCGTCACCGGTCGTATCGTGGGTCGTCGCCTCGCCCGCCATCGGAAACCTCGCTAGCCCCCCACGACGAGCGGAGGGACCACGAACCGCATGATGAGCCAGCCGACCGCGAGCATGATCGTGGCGTGCTGGAGCCCCTCGGCGACACGGCCGTTGAACAGGACGCCCGCCATGATGCCGTCCCCGACGGCGTGGACGATGACCGCGACCATGAAGGCGAGGAAGAGGACCGGCACGAACCCGAACTGGAGGGCGACACCGGCCGTTCCCGACAGGGACGACGACGCCACGCCCTGGCCGGCGGTGATCATCTGCGGCAGGAAGACCGCCGCCATGATGTAGATCGTGACGAGGAAGACGAAGAACGAGATGTAGATGACCGTCACGTAGGTCAGCATCGAGATCTGGCGGCTCTGCTGGGCGAGCTGGCTCTCGCGGGTGTCGTGCGCGACCATCGTGAGCACGTCGGCCACGTTCCCGCCGGCCTCGTTCGCCCGGGTGACGATCGAGACGACGCGCTGGGTAAGGGGGGTCGGGACGCGCTCCTCGAACAGTCGGAGGGCGGTCGCGACCGGGACGCCCCACTCGAGCTGGCTCGCCATCTTCTTGATCTCCTCCGTCAGGAGGCCGTAGCGTCCTGTGCTCGCGACGATGATCGCGTCCGGGAGCGTCATTCCGAACCGTCCGGCCTCCGCAACGTCCCGAAGGAAGTCCGGGAGGCGCTCCTCGATCCGGGCGATGCGCCGCAGCTTCGCGGTCATCGCAAACCCGTACGGCGCGATGAAGCAGAGCAGGCCCAGGACGAAGAAGTCGATCGCCGGGTTCGCTCCGGCCGTCTCCCCGGGCCGGAGGACGACCGTGACCACCTCGAGGTAGCTCAGGACCGCGAACACCCAGAAGGCAACCGCGACGAGGGCGCCCGCGATCAGTATGACCGTCTCCCGCTCGAGCCCCTCCTCCTTCGCGGTCACGGTCGTCCCGAGGGCGCGGACCTTGCGGACGGACGCGGGGGCGGTGGCGCTCGCCATCTCAGGCCATCTCCTGCGCGAGCGTGTACATGAAGAAGATGAATCCGAACTGGGCGAGCGGAATCATCGCGCCGACGATCCCCCAGAGCACGTCGATCATGAACGACCCGCCGCCCCCGATGACCGCGAAGATCGCGATGATGATCACGAGGAAGAGGGGGAACGCGACGACGACCGTGACGAACGTCTCCGCGAGCAGCCCCATCGTCTCGACGCGCTGGAGCATCTCGAGCTTGTTCTCGCGCTCGTACTGCTCCGCCTTGAGCAGGAAGTACGGCTTCAGCTGCCCTCCGCTCGTCGCCGTGGTGACGACGCCCTGGAGGAAGTCCTGGAACCGCTTTGACGGGCTGCGCTGGGAGCCGTTGCGGATCGCCGTCAGGATGTCGACGCCGAGCAGTTCGGTGTCGCGCGTGATCCACGCCGCTTCCTCCGCCACCTGCCCGTAGATCTTCTGGCGGCCGAGCTCCTTGAAGATCTGGTCGATGTTCACGTCCGCCGAGCTCATCGCCGAGACGAAGCTCATCGCCGGGCTGATCTTCCGGTCGATCTTGCGGCCGCGGTCCTTCGCTCGCGACCCCGGCGTGCTCTGGAGGACGAAGAACGTCCCGAGCGTGCCGAAGACGGGGAGGAGGACCCCGATGACCAGGCCGAGGAGGAGAACGCCCGAGAGGACGAACAGGAGCCCGACCACGACACCGGCCGCGAGGGTCGCGAGACCGACGACGACCGTGGTCGCGTAGACCGTCGCGAGGTACTCGTCGGCCCGGACCCGCATGTGGGCCTTGACGAGGTTCTCCTCGAGGGACGGGTCGGGCGCCCGGGCGAGGACCCGGGCGCGGAACGTCTTCCAGGCCCACCGCTGGAACGCGGTGAGCCCGGTGTGCGTCGGGTGCTCGCCGCGCTTCAGCCGGATCGGCCGGGAGGAGGACTCGGCGGGAGGGACCGCCCCGACGCGGACGGTGGAGGTCGCCGGCACGGGGACTAGCCCTCCTTGCCGGCGCTCGCCCGGACGCGGGCCATGACCTCGTTCGGGTCCTTGTAGTACTGCGCGATCGTCCCCCAGAGCTGGCGGTAGTCGGTGATCGCGTTCCGGACGAGGTAGCGGATCACCTCGGTCCGACGCTGGAACTCCGCGTCCATGTCGTCCGGACCGTAGTTCCGCAGGTCCATGATCTTGTCAAAGAGGAACGAGTGGCCCTTGAAGACGAACTTGTCGGTCCCCGGGTCCCACTCGTAGACCGTGTTGGTGATCAGCTCGTTCGTCTCGGGCTCGAACCCGACGATCTCGAGGACCTGCTTCAGTCGGCGGACCACACCTTTCTCGGTCCGGGCCTGGATCTGGATGATCACGTTGTTGAGGGCCGAGAGGAGGATGCGCGGCGTGTTGATCGGCGGGTTCTCGAGGCGGTTGACCATCGATTTCACGCTGTCGGCGTGCATCGTCGAGTAGGTCGTGTGGCCGGTCGCCATCGCCTGGAACATCGTGTACGTCTCGCGGCCGCGCACCTCGCCGACGATGATGTAGTTCGGGCGCTGCCGGAGCGCGGCGCGGACCAGGTCGAACATGTCGACCTCGCCGGCGGCCTTGCCGTCGGGGCCCCGGTCGCCCGTGCCGCTGCGCGTCGCGCCCGGGATCCAGTTCTCGTGGGGAAGGTTCACCTCGCGGGTGTCCTCGATCGACACGACCTTCGCGGTCGGCGGGATGAACAGCGCGATCGCGTTGAGCGTGCTCGTCTTGCCCGCGGCCGGGCCGCCGCAGACGATCACAGATTCGCCCTGCTCGGCCGCGAGCCAGAAGTAGGCGACCATCTCCTCGTTGGCCGTGCCCATCATCACGAGGTCAACGGGCGTGAACGGCCGCTCCTTGAACCGTCGGATCGTGAAGCTGGCGCCCCGCGTCGTGACCTCCCGGGCGTACGTCGCCTGGACGCGATGGCCCTCGGGCGTGGTTCCGTCCAGGATCGGTGAGGAGACGCTGACGGCCTTCGCGCACCGCTGGCCGAGCATGACGATGAACGAGTTCAGCGAATCCTCGTCGGGAAAGACGACGTTCGTCTTCACCGACTCGTACTTCCCGTGGAAGATGAAGAGCGGGACCTCGACCCCGTCGCACGAGATGTCCTCGACCTCCGGGTCGAAGATCAGCGCGTCGATCGGGCCGTACCCGACAAAGTCGCGCAGGACGTAGTAGATCACCCGCTCCATCGAGAGCGGCCCGAGCGTGATCCCCCGGCTGCGGAAGTACTCCTCGGCCTCGCCGCGCAGGTACGAGCGTTTGTCGACCAGGGAGAGGTTGCCGACGTCGCTTCCGAGGATCCGCGCGAGGGTCGATTTGAGGTGCTCCACCAGCTGCTTCTCGTGGGCCGAGAGCTGGGGCTCGATGACCTCGTAGAGGTACTCCTTGGTCCGGTCGTTGTAGGTGACGCGCGAGTACGAGTACGGCGGATTGACCGCCCGGACCTCGACCTCCTTCATCGCCGGCTCGGCGAGCGCCGGCATCGCGGTGATGAACGTACCGGGGACGTCGGTCGAGGCCCCGGTCGGCTCGGACGGGGCGAGCGGGGTCCCCACCCCCGACGGGGTGGCGCGCGGGATCTTGACGCGGAAGCCGCCCGACGCCATCGCTCAGGTTCCTCCGATCCCGAGGGAGACCTGGACACCGGCGTAGAACACGGTCGCGTAGTTGAGGTTCCCGATGTTGAGGGCGATGACCGTGGTTCCGCCGGCGGCCGGGTTGGTGCAAGCCGACCCCGGGACCGGGAGCGTTGACGCTCCGCCGATCGGGTTCGTGAAGTTGTAATAGGCCGTCAGCGGCCGGGACCCGGACGCCTTCGTCCAGAGCGGAAGCCCGCTCAGGTTCATCTGAGCGCCGAGGTAGTGGCCCCAGGCGCACGGATACTGGGTTCCGATCTCGAAGGTGTAGTTGAACGTCCGTCCGTTGTGGCCGTTCGACGCGACGACCTGCGCGTAGCGCAAGTGGCTGAACACCTGCTGCGACCCCTGTCCGAGCACGGTCGAGGCGTTCCCGTAGAGCTGCAGGAGGCTCGAGGTGATGCTCGTGTTGCCCGCGACCGTCGTCAGGTTGAGCGGAGGGGGGAAGTCCATGATCTGGTAGCCGCCCGCCTGCCCCTGAAGGACCGCGTCGTCCTCGAAGTAGAACGTCTGGGGTGTGTAGTACCGGTTCGGCAGGACCATCTGGAGGACCCCGCTCGCGAGGTGCTGGGAATAGAGGCCGGAGCCGCCGGGTCCGGTGGTGAGGGTCACGTTCTCGAAGATGCAGTAGCCCGGGACCACCGGCTGGCCGTAGTTGCCCGCCTTCGCGCCCGCGACCCCGGGCGCGTAAAAGCCCCCCGGGCAGGTGGTCGGGAGGAACACGAGGGTGGCCTGGGTCGGCTGCGCCAGGAGCGGGATCCCCTGCGAGCTGATGGTGAACGCGGTGCCGTACGACGCCGGACCCCCGAGCACGTACTGTTGGTCCACGCTCGATTTGAACTGGGCGAACGACGACTCCGCCTGGCTCGTGAGCTGGGACTCGTTGTCGATCATCCAGAGCGGGAGGTACTGCGTGATGAATATCCCGAAGAGCGCGAAGAAGACCAGCAGGGCGAGGAGCGTCCCGACGACCGCCACGACCCCTCGAGGACTCCGCGTGAGCCGTCGTGCCCGGCGGTACCGTCGGCCGGCACTCGCGGTGTGATTCCCCCCCATCGGACGGACCGACGCGGGGTCCGCGACCCCGCGCACCGAGAATTAGGCCCGATTCAGGTATAAATATCTGCGCGGCCGAACCGCTCCGCGACCTTCCGAACGTCGAGCCTTTAGGCCCGCCGGACCTGTCGGCCCCCAGCGATGGCCCTTCGCGAGATCTCCCTGACCCTACCGAACCGGCCGGGGACCCTGGGTGGAGTGGCCCGCATCCTCGCGAAAGAACGGATCAACGTCGCCGCGATCGGTGTCGACTCCGCCGCGGCCAAGGGTCGGGTCCGCCTCATCGTGAGCGACCCCGACCGCGCAGAACGGCTGCTCGCCGACGCCGGGTACGAGGTCGAGGTCCGCGAGATGATCGCGGTCCGCCTCGAGGACCGCGCGGGGAGCTTCCTTCGGGTCCTGGACGCGCTCTCGCGCGAGAAGGTGAACATCCAGAGCGTCGCCATCCTCGTCGCCCGCGAAGGGAACCAACCGGTGGTCGCCCTATCGACCAACGACCTGCCCCGGACGCGCAAGCTCCTCCAGAGGGCCGGGTTCACGCCCTCGGGCGGCGAGCCCGTCGTCTCGAACGACGAGTTGCTCGCGAGCGCGCCGTCGGTGCCCTCCGAGTCGGTCGGGCTGCTCCTCTAGGACCGACGCCGAGGAACGGCACAAACCGTAAGAGCCGTCCGACCTCCGGGTGAGCTCGCGCGGTTGTGGTCTAGTGGTTAGGACGGTAGCTTCCCAAGCTACCTACTCGGGTTCGAATCCCGACAACCGCATCCGTCCCAACCCCGAAGGTCGGTGGACCGACCGGAGTCGCGTTGCCGCCCGGACGCCGATCCGGGGGTGGAGCGCGCCCGGGGAGATCCCCGCGAGCCACGCTTCTCGAACGGGAGGCTCTCCGTCGCCTCTAGGCACCCGGTGCGCCCTGAGGTCGGTGCGGGTGCGATCGACACGGCCCGAACATGCCGAGGTTCCCTCCGGCTCCGCACGACGTCGGAGTCGCTCGACTCTGGCGGGCTTTCGGGCGGCGAAGCCCTCGGGCGCCGGGGGAGGTCGGCCTCGACGGCTCCCTTCCGAGCGCCCCGCCGCGAATGTCGGGCCGCGCGAGCGGGTCGGTGCCTTTAAATAGCTATATAAATACTATTTATACGACCGTGACGCGAATCCGAATCGAGAACGTGGTGGCCTCGACCAGCCTGAGCGACGAACTCGACCTGCAGTCGGTCGCCCTCACCCTGGACGGGGCCGAGTACGAGCCCGAACAGTTCCCGGGCGTTATCTACCGGCTGAAGCAGCCCAAGACCGCCATCCTCCTGTTCCGCTCGGGCAAGGTCGTCTGCACGGGCGGAAAGAGCATGCGGCAGGTCGACGAATCGATCCGCATCGTCTCGGAGATGATCCGCAAGGGCGGCCAGAAGATCTTCAAGAACCCGAAGACCCAGGTGCAGAACATCGTCGCGACGGCCGACCTCGAGAGCGAGATCAACCTGAACACGATCGCGATAACTCTCGGCCTCGACCGCGTGGAGTACGAGCCCGAGCAGTTCCCCGGGCTTGTCTGCCGCCTCGAGAATCCCCGGGTGGTGCTGCTCCTCTTCGGTAGCGGCAAGCTCGTCTGCACCGGCGCCCGCCGACCCGCGGACGTCGCACTGGCCGTCGAAAAGATCACGAAGCAGCTCCAGGACGAGGGATTGCTGCGTCGGGGACGCGACCGGGCTCCCGCGGGAGCGGACCGGGACTCCCGGAAGGCTCGGCGTTCGTCCACGCGTCTACCGGGTCCCCCGGCGAGCTCCGAAGGCTCGACGACGGTGCTCGCCACGTAAGCGGAGCGGAGGGCCCCCCCTCCCCCGGCGCCGCTCGGCCCTCCGGGGAGCGCGAAGGCTACGATCCTCTCGGTCGTTCGACGGACCGGGACGAGGCCGTGCGCCGACGGTTCGAGGGGCGGAGATCCCGAGGGTCGACGGGCGCCCGGGTAAGCCTTTAGGCGACCGGGGCAACGGTCGCCGCCAGGTTCGGCCCATGGTCCCCCGTTCGGGTCCACCGCCGCCGTCGCTACCGGTCGTGACGGTACGGCGCATCGTCGATGCGGACTGGGACCGGTACCGCACGCTCCGACTGCGGGCGCTGCGATCGGACCCCCTCGCCTTCGGGAGCACCTGGGCGCGCGAATCGACGTTCACCGAGTCCCTCTGGAGGGAGCGGACCCATCGGGCGGCCTCCTCCTCCGAAGCGGCCTCGTGGCTCGCGGAGAACGCCGGCGGCGACCTGGTGGGCACGGCCGGTGTCTTCTGGGAAGAGCCCTCGTACGTGGTCTGGGGGATGTGGGTCGACCCGGACTACCGGGGAACCGGGGTCGGGGGACGACTTCTCGACGAGGTGCTGCGCTGGACCTCGCTCGACCACCCCACCGCCGAGGTGCGCCTATCGGTCAACCCGACCCAGGTGGCCGCGGTCCGGCTCTACCTCGACCGGGGGTTCCGTCGCACCGGCAAGGTCGAGCCGCTCGCGCACACTCCGGGGGCGGTCGCCGAGGAGATGTCCCTACGCCCCGCATCGGCGCGGACGCCCGCGCCCCTTTGAGCCCGGCGAGGGTGCGCCGGGGCCGCAGGACCCGCAGTCGGGCGTTCCGTCTCAAGTAGGGGGCCGGGCTACGAAACGGGGGTGATCCCCCTCGGTCGCAGGAGAGCGCTCGAACGGCGTTCCGTCGCCGTATCGCCGAGCGATCGATCTCATCGGCCCGCCCCCAACCGGAGGACGGGGGAAGAAACGGTGGGTGCGGGTCTCGAGTCGGTGCGTCGTACGGGGGATCCCGCCCACGGGCTGCCGTACGGAGGAGATAACACAATGTTAACCGATATCAACAAGCGTAGTACACAGTCCCACCCGTGATCCGAGCTCCCGTTTTGGGTGCGCGGAGGCGCCCGAGAGGATCGGGTGCCGGTCGGCGGACGACGCCGCACGGCGGACCCTCGGGTCGCGCGGCCGACCGCGAGGAGACCTGCAGAGGGGGGTGAGCCGACCCCGTCTCGGGTCGGAGGGAGGGAACCTCTAAGGTGCCCTCGCTCCTCTCGCCGGACGACCGACCCACCCCGGCGTGGTCGGCGGTGGGACGATGCGCGGCGACGAAGGTCGACCGAGGGTCGTCGTCGTCCCGACGGACCCCCGATCGGACGGGAGCGGTGGAGAGGGCGATCTCCCCGCCGTCCCGGACCTCTCCGCCGCGCGACGGTGGGGACGGTGGGCCGTCCGGTACCCGTTGCCGTTCCTCGCGCTCGCGGGTCTGATCGTCGGCGCGTACCTGTCGTTCGGGCTCCATCGGCCCCAGCCGGCGGCCTACGTCTGGCTCGGGACGCTGGTCGTCGGCGGGTCCCCGCTGGTCTTCGCCACCGCCCGTCGTCTCTGGCACCGCCAGTTCGCCTCCGACGTGATCGCGACCCTCGCGATTCTGGCGGCGATCGGCCTCGACCAGGCGTTCGCCGGGGTGATCATCGTGCTGATGCAATCCGGCGGCGAGGCGATCGAGGACTACGCCTTTCACCGCGCGTCCGCCTCGCTCGAACGATTGACGCGGCGGGCCCCCCGATGGGCCTACCGGTACGACGGCGACGAGGTGACGCGTGTCCCGGTCGACGCGGTCGCCCCCGGGGACCGGTTGGCCGTGCGCGCCGGAGACATCCTTCCCGTCGACGGGACGATCGCGAGCGCGACCGCCGTCGTGGACGACTCGGCCGTGACGGGGGAACCGTTGCCGAAGACCCTGCGGTCGGGGGCGTCGGTGCTGAGCGGCAGCGCGAACGTCGGGCCGCCGTTCGACCTCCTCGCGGTCCGACCGAGCCGGGAGAGCCAGTACTCGCGGATCGTCGAGCTCGTTCGCACCGCGCAGACCCGCAAGCCGAACATCCAGCGTCTCGCCGACCGTTACGCGGTCTGGTTCACGCCGACGACCGTCGTCCTCGCCGCGATCGCCTCCCTCGCGACGCACAGCCCGCTCACCGGTCTCGCCGTGCTGGTCGTTGCCACTCCCTGCCCGTTGATCCTGGCGACCCCGATCGCCGTGGTTCGAGCGATCAACCGGGCCTCCGACCGGGGCGTCGTCGCGAAGAGCGGCTCGGCGATGGAGGAGCTCGGGCGGGCAAAGGCCGTCCTCTTCGACAAGACCGGCACCCTCACCTCGGGCCAGCCCGAGGTCGACCGCGTGGTCCCGTTCGGCCCGAACGACCCGGCCGAGGTCGTCCGTCTGGCCGCCGCCCTGGAGCGGTACTCCTCGCACCCCCTCTCGGCGGCGATCGCCCGCTGCGCCCAGGGCATTCGCCTGCCGGCGGTCGCGAACGTGCACGAGTTTCCGGGCGCCGGCGTCGCGGGCACGATCGAGGGCCGCCGGGTGGTCGTCGGCTCGCGCACGCTCTGCGTCTCGGTCGCCGGACGCACGCTCGACGCGGAGCGGGAGGCGGTCCAAAGATCGGGGGCGGTCTCGGGCCGGCTCGTATCGTACCTCCTCGTCGACGGGTCTCCCGCGGGCGCCCTCCTCTTCGCGGACCCGCTCCGACCCGAGGTGGTCGGCCTCGCCGGTCGCCTCACGGCGCTCGGCGTCCAGCATCTCGGACTGCTGACGGGGGATTCGCGGGAGAACGCCGAGGACGTGGCGCGTCAAGCCGGTATCCCCAACGTCGACGCGGAGCTCCTCCCCGAAGCGAAGGTCGAGCGGGTCGGAGAGGTCCGCCGCCGGTTCGGCTCGACGGTCATGGTGGGCGACGGGATCAACGACGCCGCGGCCCTCGCGAGCGCGTCGGTCGGCGTCGCGATGGGCGCCCACGGCTCGGGCATCTCGGCGGAGGCGGCCGATGTCGTCCTTCTCGTCGACGACGTGGGCCGCGTCGCGGACGGGATCTCGCTCGGCCAGGGGATGCTCCGGATCGCCCGCCAGGGGATCCTCTTCGGCCTCGGGACGAGCCTGGTGCTGATGGGCATCGCCAGCTTCGGTTTCATCGCCCCCGCGGTCGGGGCTGTGATCCAGGAGGTCCTCGACGTCGTCGTCATCTTCAATGCGCTCCGGGTCCGTTGACCGGCGCCCGCGGTCCGTCCGCCGCCGTCCGAGCCGGAGGTGGGGGCGACCCCCGACGCGTCCTACCCCTCGTCGAACGAACCGAACGGGGCCGGGAGGCTCTCCTCGATCGTGAGTCGCGCGACCCGGCCGTCCCGGAACCTCACGATGACCCGGGCCCGGGGCGCGTAATCGTAGAGGAGCTGGCGGCAGGTCCCGCACGGGGAGAGGACCGGATAGCGGTCCCCACGACGACGCACCGCGACCATCGTCTCGAACGCGCGATCGCCTTGCGTGACCGCGGCGCCGAGGGCGACCGGTTCCGCGCACGGCGAGTTCGTCCCGTTGAGGTTGAGCCCGAGGTAAACCGCGCCGCCGCGCGTGCGGACGGCCGCGGCGACCGTGTGACGTCCCTCCACCCAGCCGGCGCGCAAGGCCCCCTCGGCGGCGCGAACGAGCGCGCGGTCGTCGCGACCGAGCGCACGGCCCCGGGGCATCATCGATCGTCGGTCAGTCCGGCACTCCCCTTAGCCCCTTTGACGCCCGCCGGCGGGTCGCCCCCGGGCGGGACGCCCGGCCCCGAGCCGACCGGTCAGCTGACGGTCATCGTTCCGGTCATGAACCCCGGCGTTCCCATCGGGGGCGTGGTGTACGGATTCGCCCCCGCGCCGCACGGGGCAATGCAGAACCAGACGAACGTGCCGGTGTTGATGAGGTCGATCGTGAACACGACCACGCTCTGACCGGGGGAGTACACGTCCAGGCCGAGCTGGGGAATGTTGAACGAGTGGGCGACGTTCGAGGAGGGGACGATGTGGTCGGGCGACCCGTTGACCATCTCGACCGATTTGTCCGTGCCGCTCACGACGCACGGACATTGCGACCAGTTCATCGGAGAATCGTGGTCGGTGATCGTGAAGACGACCCGGCCCGTCGGCACGGTGAAGTTCGCGGGCGTGTACTGCGGCCAGCCGTTGACGGGGTTCAACGAGACGGTGAGGTTCTCGTAGTAGACCGGGGTCGGTCCGACGCCCGAAGGCGTGCTCGACGGGACCGCGACCATGAGGCCGAGGGTCACGGCGAACGACACGAGGATGCCCGCGGTGAAGTAGGCGAGGAAGAACCGGTAGCTCGGGCCGGCGGTCCACGCCCGCCGGGGGACCGGGAGGCCCCGGGCGGCGTGCTCCGCGCGACGGCGAGCCAACGTGTCGGAGAGCCACCGGTCGACCGAGAGCGTCCGTCCCGCACCGCCGACGACGAGCGCGATGTAGATGACGAGGTAGAGGGGATGCTCCCCGACGTCGGTGCCGCCCGGGAAGACGAACGTGCTCCCGACCTGCGTGGCGAGCAGGATCGCCGAGAAGACCCCGCCGACGAGGCAGGCGAGACGGGTCGTGAACCCGAGAAGGAACGCGGCGGCGAGATAGGTCGTGACGAGCGCGACGAGCCACGAGAAGACCGCGGCGTGGGCACCGACGTACTGGGCGAGACCGGGGCCCCCGATCGTCGTCGGAGCGTAGGAGAGCGCGGTCGCCGAGAAGTCCGCGAACCAGTGGTTCTGGGGGGCGACGATGAACACGAGGTTGAGGGCCCAGACGAGCCCGACCGCGATCCGCAGGAATTCGAGGGCGAGCGCGCGGGGGCCGGAGACGTCGAACCGACGTGCCCCCGTGCCGGTGGGAGGTCCGCTCGTCTCGCCCATGTCGGTCGACACGCCTCCGATATCCTCCTTAAGCGGTGGGTCAAAAAAAGTTGACTCCCTCCCCGCGGCGCCTCAGGTCCCGGCTGCCTGACTCGAACAGGCGACCTGAGGATCTCCACGGGGGCCGCCGGTGGTCCGGCAGTCACGCCTACAGTCCCCCGCTCTACCACTGAGCTAAGCCGGGACGCTCGGAAGAGCGGCGGTCGGCCTATAAACTCTGCGTCGGGTAGGCGCGGTCGGCTCGGCCATGCGGCTCCTGGAGCATCGACGGCACAGCCACCGCTCGCCCGGCGGACTCCACCTCAGCCCGACCGGCGTCGCGTTGGCCCGTCGGGTGGGTTCGGGTTCGCCGGGGTTCGACCGGGTGGTCACCTCGCCCCGCCCGAGGGCCGTCGAGACGGCGGAAGCGATGGGATTCCGCGTGGACTCCGAGCTCGAGGGCCTCGGGTCGGTGCCGGACGCCGTGAGCGACCGCCTCGCCGAGGCCTCGCGGTCGTCGTTCGCCGGGTTTGTCGATATCGTGGAGCTCGGAGGCATCGTCGGTCGGTTCGCGAACGACCAGGCGGCGCTCTGGGCCGGGGAGGTCGAACGCCTGCGCGACGGCGGTCGCCTGCTCCTCGTCTCCCATGGGCATCTCATCGAGCTCGGGACGGCGGCGGCCCTTCCGGCCGCCGCTCGCTCCTGGGGTTCCCTCCTCGGCTACCTCGAGGGGGTCCGCCTCTTTCGGGAGGGGGGCCGGTGGGTCGGAGGCGAGGTCCTGAGGATCGACCCGGCTTGGACGCGGGCGTGATCAGCGGGTCGCGTCGCGGATCCGACGGCCGACCTCTTCGGGGGTTCCCCTCGCGTCGATCGTCCGGAGCCTTCCGCGAGCCCGATAGAAGTCGACGATCGGAGCGGTGGTCTCGGCGTAGACCGTAAGCCGCGTCGCGATCGCCTCCGGGCGGTCGTCCGGCCGCTGGACGAGCTCGGCGCCGTCCCGGTCGCAGCGTCCCGCGACCCGTGGCGGGTGGCTCAGGAGGTTGTAGACCGTCCGACACGCGGGGCAGACCCGACGGCTGGACAGCCGCTCCACCAGCACGTCGTGCGGAAGCTCGAAGAAGACCACCCGGTCGAGGGGGGCGACCGACTCGAGCGTCGTCGCCTGGGCGACGGTCCGGGGAAAGCCGTCAAGGAGGAAGCCGTTGCGGGCGTCCGGCCGGCCGATCCGCTCTTGGAGGACCCCGAGGACGACCGCGTCGGGCACGAGGCGTCCGGACCGCATGTAGCCGTCGGCCTCGAGGCCGAGCGGCGTGCGCGCCGCCGCCTCCCCCCTCAACAGGTCGCCCGTCGAGAGGTGGGGTATCGCGAGCTCCGTCGCGAGGACGGCGGCCTGGGTCCCCTTGCCGGCGCCGGGGGGCCCGAGGAAGGCGATGCGGTGCATGGTCGGGCGGACAGTGCTCCGGGTATTAGCCGTTCGGCGGGTCCCCCGGCGGGCTCAGCCACCGATCCGGCTGCCGCGGAAGGTCCGGCCGGTGAGGGCCGCCTCGAGGTTCGGCAGGTCGCGTCCCGACACGACCCACAGCGGTATCGCGGCTCGGGCGAGGCTCTCCGCGCCGAGGTGGTCGAACAGGAAGTTCTGGCCCGCCTCGCCCGACGTGGCGGCTGCGACCATGGAGCGGAACTCCTCCCACGTGAGCCGGGCGATCCGCCGGGCGTCCGGGTGGGTCCGCGGGTCCCGGTCGTAGACGGCGTCCACGTCGGTCGCGTTGACGACGCGCGCGGCCCGAAGGCGGACGGCGAGCAGGGCCGCCACCCCGTCCGTCGTGTGGCCGGGTTCGGTCCCTCCCAGCACGACGGGGGACGCTCGGCGGAGCTCGTGGACGGCGTCGGCGACGGTCGTGGGGGGACGGGCGGGGCACGGGGGCCCGATCCGGGCGGCGAGCAGGCGCGCGTGCAGGCGCGTGACGTCGATCCCGACCTCGTCAAGCTCGACCTCCGTGAGGCCCAGCTCGCGCCCGAGGCGGATGTACTCGCGGGCGGTGCGGCCGCCGCCGGTGGTGACGACCAGCGGGAGCCCGCGCCCGCACCGGCGCAGGAGCTCGGCGAGGTTCTCGAGGTACTCCCGGTCCCCGGCGCCGGTGAGCAGCACCGACCCACCGACCGAGACCACGACCGGGGCGGGCGGCGTCGGACGGGATCGCGGCATCCGATCGCGCCGGAGGGCACCGGGGGCTTATCGGTGTCGGCCGGCCGGCCCGCCGGGTTGAAGAGGCCCGCGCCCTCCCGGGGGTCGTGGCGGGGGAGTGGCGACCGGCGAAGATCGCGGCCGCCCGCGCGGCGGTCGAGCGGTGGGTCCGGCCGGGGCAGCGACTCGCGCTCGGGACGGGGTCGACCGCGGCCGAGGCGGTCCGGGCGATCGCCGAGCGGTTCCCCGGGGCGTCGTTCGACTGCGTCGCGAGCTCGCGGGCGACAGAAGAGCTGGCCCGCTCGCTCGGGATCCCGGTACGGCCGCTGCGCGCCGACGACCGCTTCGAGCTGATGCTCGACGGCGCCGACGAGGTCACGCCGTCGCTCGACCTCACGAAGGGGGGCGGCGGGGCGCTCTTCCGGGAGAAGTTCCTCGCGCACCTCTCCGACGAGGTCGTCATCCTCGTCGACCCGACCAAGCTCGTCACGGGCCTGGGGGAGAAGAGCCCGATCCCGGTCGAGGTGGTGCCGTTCGCCCGGCCGGTCGTGGAACGCCACGTCGCCGCGCTGGGTTACCGCGTGCTGGCGCGCGACGGACCGCACGGGTCTTCCGGGCGCACGGACAACGGCAACGAGATCCTCGACCTCGTGCCCCCTGCGCCCCTCGCGGACCCGGCCGACGCGCACCGGGCGCTGCGCGACCTGCTCGGGGTCGTGGAGACCGGCATCTTCGTCGGGCTCGCCGACCGGCTCGTCATCGGCCACCCGGACGGCCACGTCGACGAGCGGCGGGCGGTCGGCCCCCGGCGGCATTGATGCCGTTCCGCGGGGGCGTCGCCGTTATCCCCCCCGGGGTGTCCGGCGGGGCGGGCAGGCGAGGGCGATGCAGGGCAAGTACCTCCGTACCCGGATCGACGACGAGGTCGGGTACATCGAGATCGGCAAGCCGAAGGCGAACACCTACGACCTCGCGATGATGCGCGAGCTCGACGAGGCGGTCGAGGAACTGCGGTTCGACGAGCACGCCCGCGTGGTCGTTCTCGCGAGCCAGGTCCCGGGGTTCTTCAGCGCGGGCGCCGACATCGAGATGCTCAAGAAGAGCCAGCCGGACTTCAAGGCGATGTTCTGCCTGCACTGTCAGGAGACGCTCGACAAGTTCGCGACGACACCGAAGATCGTTCTGGCGGCGATCAACGGCCACTGCGTGGGCGGCGGCCTCGAGATCGCGCTCGCGTGCGACCTTAGGATGATGGCACGGGAGTCGGGCCGCATCGGGCTCCCCGAGGTGACGCTCGGGGTCCTTCCCGGGACCGGCGGCACCCAGCGGCTGCCCCGCCTCATCGGGACGTCCCGGGCCCTCGACATGATGATCACGGGAAAGCTCCTCACGCCGGACGAGGCGCTCGCGGTCGGCCTCGTGAACTACGTCTACCCGAAGGAGACGTTCGAGAAGGACGTCCGCGCGTACGCCTCCGCGCTCGCCCACGGGCCGGTGCGCGCCGTGAGCCTCATCAAGCGTTCGGTCGTCGAGGGGATCGAGATGCCGCTCACCGCGGGTCTCGCGCTCGAGCGCGAGCTGCAGAACCGGCTCTTCGTCACCGAGGACGCGAAGGAGGGGCTGAGCGCGTTCGTGGAGAAGCGCAAGCCCAGCTTTAAGGGCCGTTGAGGTTCTAGGACCCGCGTCGCATGCCGGACCCGGACGACCGACCGCGACCCGCCCCGACCGCGAGGAGCCTCAAGGACGGCGGGACCGTCGAGCCGGTCCGCGAGATCCTCTGGGGGGAGAACGCCGGCGTGCGCAAGTACGAGACGGCCGAGGAGCTGCCGGCCGACATGCGCCGGCTGATCGTCAAGCTGATGGTCGTCCAGGCGGACACCGAGTTCGCGTCGATCCAGCAGCACCGCCCCTGGCTCGACCGGGCCCCGACGCTCGAGGACCGGTGGATCGAGTCGCGGATCATCGCCGACGAGGCGCGCCACGGCCTGCAGGCGTGCCGGATCCTCCGCGACTTCGGCGAGGAGGGGCAGCGGTACATCGACGAGCTTCTGACGAAGCGCGAGGGCGAGCACAAGCTCGACGCGTTCAACCTGCCGTTCGACCGTTGGAGCGACGTCGGCGCGTTCACCTGCTTCGTCGACCGGGTCGGCGTCTACCAGCTCCGGGCGTTCCAGGAGTGCTCCTACGGCCCGCTCGCCCGGGCGATGCCCCTCATGCTGAGCGAGGAGCAGCTCCACCTCAACTTCGGCGCGAGCGTCCTCCGCCGGATGGTCCAGGACGGCCCCCGGTACCTCGGCGACCGGGACGAGGCGCAGGCGTCGGTGAGGAAGTGGTATCCTCGCGCCCTCGACATGTTCGGCCACTCCCAGTCGGAGACGAGCCGCCGGGCGATCGCCTGGGGGTTGAAGCGCTGGACGAACGAGGAAGCGCGCGACCGGTACATCGCCGAGGTCACGAAGCTCGTCGCGAGCCTTGGCCTCGAGCTGCCGCCGCCCGAGTTCGACCGGAGGGTCCTTTAGCCCCCGGGTCGTCCGCGGGCGCTCCCGACGACGACCGCGCTCCGTCCTACGCGTCGACCGTCCGGGCGCCGGGGCCCGGACGCAGCAGGAGCGTCCGTCGTACCCCCGGTAGGCGGGCCAGGCGCCCGCGCACCCGCCGTGCGTCCGGCGCGAGGGTGAAGACGTGCACGTGGGCGCCCGCGTCGTGCGTGTAGCCGGCGACCGCGCGCCCCTCGGCCCGGTTCAGCGAGCGGACCTCCGCGAGGATCGCGCGCGACGTCGCGGTCAAGTAGTCCAGGGGCGGCCGGGTCGTCTCGCAGACCTCCCGGAAGCTGTCGCACTCGTCCATCACCACCGGGAAGAGCCGATCGGGGTCGCGCGCCGAGATCGCCGCGCGGACCGCCCGAAGGCGCCCGGTGACCTCCTCGAGGCGCCGGCGGTACGCGGGGCTCGTGCGGACCGTGCGCTGCATCGCCTCCGCGGAGCGGACCGATTTCACCGGCGCCCCCTCGACCAGGAGGACGAGGTCGACGAGCTCGGGCCAGTGGTCCGGGCCGAAGAGGGGCCGCGCGTAGCAGTCGCTCCCGTCCGCCCGGGTCCCGGCCCGCCACTCGACGAACCCGCCGAAGATCGACCGGGACGCGCTTCCCGAGCCGAGCCGCGCGAGGCGGGAGAGCGCGCGGGGCGAGAGCTCGAGGCCCGCGGCGATCGTGGCCGCGCCGGCGAGCGCCGCAAAGCCGCTCGCGCTCGACGCGAGGCCGCTCGCGGTCGGGAAGTTGTTCGACGAGCGCACGTCGGCGGCGAGCGGGACCGAAGCGGCGGCGCGGACCCGGTCGAGGAAGCGGACGACCGCCTCCCGGGGAGGGCCGGTCGCCTCGGCGCCGTTCAGGACGACACGGTCCGTCCCGCGGTCGGGGTCGAAGCGGACCGTCGTGCGCGAGCGCAGGCGTTCGAGCGTGACGGAGAGCGAGGAGTTGTACGGGAGCGCGCGCTCCGGGTCCCGGACCCCCCAGTACTTCACGAGGGCGATGTTCGGCGGGGCCTCGTACGTCGCACCGCGGGAGGAGAACGCGCGCATCCGGCCCGGGGACGGACGGGGTCGCGCAGTACTTATCCGCGACGACCGATGGGGCCGGCCGTGCCGCGGCGGGAGCTCCTCCCCGAGCCGCGCCCGGTCCGCCCGCTGCCCGACCTCTTGCGCGCGGCGCGCCGGGGCGGCTTTCACACCGAGGTCGGCTTCCGCATCGACGAGGCGCACAGCGGCCGCGGGAGCTGCACCGTCACCGGCCGGGTCGAGCCCCGGCACCTCAACATCAACGAAGTCGTCCACGGCGGGGTCTACGCGACGATCCTCGACACGGCGATGGGGGCGGCGGTGGTGTCGCTCCTCGGGGAGGGGGAGACGACCGCGACGACCTCGCTCTATGTCGAGTTCCTGCGGGCGGCGCGGGAGGGGGACGTCCTGAGCGCCCGCGGCGAGGTCCTGCGACGCGGGCGCCACATCGCCTTCGCCGAGGGCAACCTCTTCGACGCGGGGGGTCGGCGGTTGAGCCAGGCGCGGGGGACCTGGTACATCTGGTCGGAGGAGCCCGCCGCTCCCCGACCGCGGCGCCGCCGTTAGCTACCGCGCGAGGCGCCGGCCGAGCGCCTCGAGCCGTTCGAGGTGTTCGAGTCCTTTCGCGACACCGCGCGTGCCCTCGGGGTACGGGTGGCCGGCGAAGAAGCGGCGCACTTCGTCGACCCGGCCGAGGCCCGCGAGCGGGAGCGAGTGTTCGAGGAGGAGCGGGAGGAATCCCGAGCCGCGGAACGTCGCGGCGAGTTCGGGCAGGTGCTCCTCGAGCCAGGGGAGGACGAGCGGACGCCCGACCGGGTTGGCGGCCGCCTGGATCACGACCGAGGTGATGTGGCCGCGATTGAACCCCCTCGAAAGGGAGGAGGAGAGCGTTTCGGCGACGAGCGCCGGCTCGCCGCTCCAGGCGAGGGCGCGCTCGAGCTGCAGCGCGTCGGCCTCGGGGGGGCGCGCGTCGAGCGCGCGGAGGATCTCGCGTCGACCGACCTCCCCCTCGGTCCGCGAGCGGGCGATCGCGACGGCCGACCGAAGGTCGGGGTCGAGCCGCGGCCAGCCGACGAACCGTTCGGAGAGATCGCGGGCGAACCCGGCGTCGACCCGGGCGCGGGCGTAGGTGGCGCGTTCGCGCAGGATCCCGGTCGTCGGCGACTCGGCCGGGGTCCGGTCGAGCCCGACCCGCTCGACCAGCTCGGCCAGGTACGTCCGCGCGAGCTCCTGCACGGCGGCGACCGAGGGGAAGGCGAGGGCCCAGCCCGAGAGCGAGCCGACGATCTCCTCGACGACCAGACGGTCGGAGGTGGTGCCGAGGGCGCGCACGGCCCGGGCGTAGGTCGGCCAGTCCGCCAGTCCGCAGAGGACGAACGCGGCGAGGTCGTTGAGGACGATCCACCGGTCGGACGGGGGCCGGAAGGGGAGCGCCGACAGGAGGCGGTCGTAGAGGTCGGCCTCGTAGAGGGTCCGGTAGAACCCGACGGCGCCCGGGTTAAGGTGGACCGTCGCCCCCGGGGGGCACGGCAGGGTCCGCGTCCGGCTGTCGAAGAGGAGTCGGTCGCGTCGACCGTCGCGCTCGATCGTCATCGGGATCGGCCACGGGGGTTCCTCGACGGCCCCGGCGTAGGTGAACCGCTCTTGCGCGAGCTCAAGGCCCGAGGGTCCGAGACGGGCGCGCACGACCGGGAGTCCCGGTCGGTCGATCCAGGGTCCCACGATCGGCGAGACGGGGGCCCCGGCCGCGCGTTCGAGGGCGGCCCAGAGGTCCTCGGTGCGGGCGTTCCCGTAACGGAACCGCTCGAGGTACTCCCCGACCCCCCGACGGAACGTCTCGTCCCCGAGGTACGCCTCGAGCATGCGCAGTACGCTCGAGCCCTTGCCGTAGCTGATCTCGTCGAAGACCTGGCTGATCTCCTCGGGCCGAGCGACCTTCGCGCGCACCGCGTGGGTGACGGCCAAGGAGTCGCCGTCGAGGGCCGCGGCCATCCCGGCGGTGCGCAGGACGAAGTCCGTCGGGGCGTCGAGCGAGGGGTCGATCTGGTCGGTGATCTTCGTCTCGAGGAACGACGCGAAGCTCTCGTTGAGCCAGACGTCGTCCCACCAGCGCATCGTGACGAGGTTCCCGAACCACTGGTGCGCGATCTCGTGCGAGATCGTCTCGAAGACGTCCCGACGCTGGAACGACGCCGAGGTCGGGTCGATCAGGAGCCGGATCTCGTTGAAGCTGATCGCCCCCCAGTTCTCCATCGCCCCGAACGCGTGCTCGGCGACCGCGACCAGGTCGAGCTTCGGAAGCGGGTAGGGGATCCCGTAGTACCGCTCGTAGCCGGCGAGGATCTGGGATCCCGCTTTCGCCCCGAACTCTCCGGCCGCATCGCGGCCGACCGGCGTGAACACCCGGACCGGGACCCGTCCCGAGCGGTCCTCCCAGTGTCCGAAGCGACCGATACCGAGGTAGAACAGGTACGTCGCCATCGGTGGGGTCGCCGGGAACGTCCAGACTCGTCGCGCGTCTCCTTCGGTCACGGCCTCGGCCGACGTGTTCGTGACGACCTCGAGGCCCGCGTCGACCGAAACCGTCAACCGGATCCGGGCCTTGCGGTCGGGTCGGTCGAGACAGGGGAATATCTTCCGTGCCCCGACGGGCTCGCACTGGGAGGTGAGGACCTGCGCGGACCCGTTGCGGGACCGGTAGAGCCCGATGAGGGCGTCCTCCGCCGCCCGACCCGAGAAGTCGATGGCGATCGTTCCCGGCGCGGGGTGCGGGCCCGACAGCACGAGCTCGTGCGCGTCGCTCCGCACGAGGAACGGCGCCGTCCCGCCGTTCCGCCGAACCGCGGTCACTTCGAGACCGTCGGAGTCGAGCACCAGGTCGCTCGCACCGGCCGGGAGGTCGAACTCGACGGTGCCCGTCCACGCAAGACCGACGAAGTCGACGTCGAGCTTCAGACGGTACTCGGCGATCTGCGGTACCGAAGAGGGGTCCGATGCCATCGCTTCCGCGCCGGCGTCCGGCGGGGGCCGACGCGGCCGACTGGGCAGCCGCTCACCGAGATGAAGGTTTGCGCTCGCCGGGCGCGAACCGGCCGCGTCGCAGCCGGGACGGAGCCGACGATTCGGCGGGCGCCCCGGAGCGGTGACGCTCCGCGCCGGGCGGCCTTCGGCGACGACCTAGAGTTAAATACGGGCCGAACGTCGGACCCCTTGGCTGACGGCCAAAGCGGCGGGGAAACACCCGGTCTCATTCCGAACCCGGCAGTTAAGCCCACCGGCGTTCCGCGCAGTACTGAAGTGCGCGAGCCTACGGGAGACGCGGAAAGCTGTCAGCCTCCTTCCTCCGACGACGCGGGGCGCCGTCCAGATAGGCTAATTACTTCCCGCGCGGGGACGGCCCTGCGATGATCCTCGGCGCTCACCTCGGGATCGCCGGCGGTCTCGCCGAGGCGGTCCGTTCCGGGCGGGCGATCGGCTGTGACGCGATCCAGATCTTTTCGAAGAGCCCCCAGATGTGGGCCGGTCCGGCGATCGCTCCCGTCGCCGCCGAGGAGTTCCGCGAGGCGGTCCGGTCGCAGGGGCTGCGGGCGACCGCCGTCCACCACGGCTACCTCGCGAACCTCGCGAGCCCGAAGCGCCCGATGCTCGAACGCTCGCGCCGGGCGTTCGCGGACGAGATGGTGCGGGCGGAGCTCCTCGGCGTGGACGCCCTGATATTCCACCCCGGCGCCCACCTCTCGAGCGGCACGGACGCGGGGATCGCGACGATCGTCGAGAGCCTTACCGAAGCGATCGACGCCCGGCCGGACGGCACGGTCCGCCTCCTTCTCGAGCACATGGCCGGTCAGGGAACGACGCTGGGCTCCTCGTTCGAGGAGCTCGCGACCGTGCTGCGGGCGCTCGACCGACCGGACCGCGTCGGCGTCGCCCTCGACACGTGCCACCTCTTCGCGTCGGGCGTCGACTTCCGCGCGGAGGAGGGCTACGGCGCGATGGTCGACCGGATCGACCGGACGGTCGGGCGCGCCGCGGTGGGCGCGTTCCACCTCAACGACGCGAAGGCCCCGCTCGGTTCCCACCTCGACCGCCACGAGAACATCGGCCGCGGGGAGATCGGCCTCGAGGGGTTCCGCCACCTCGTGAACGACCGGCGCTGGGACGCGACCCCCGCGTACCTCGAGACCCCGCTCGACGACCACGGCTACGCCCGCTACGCCGAGGACCTCGCGACGCTGCGTGGACTTCTCGAATCGCCCGCGACGAACCGTTCGGCCCCCGCCGGACGCCGACGCGCGCGACCCCGCGCCTCAACAGTCAAATAGACCGCCCCTCCTCGCCGCGCCGCGAATGGTCGAGGACGTTCCCGCCGATCGGCTCGCGTCGCTCGAAGCGACGGCCCGAGAGATCCGGCGGGAGGTCATCCGGATGACGTGCGCCGCCGGCGGAGGTCACCCGGGCGGGAGCCTGTCGGTCACCGACCTCCTGACCGCGCTCGTCTTCCACGAGCTCCGGATCGACCCGGCCGACCCGGCGCGACCGGAGCGGGACCGGCTCGTCCTCTCGAAGGGCCACGCGGCCCCGGCGCTCTACGCGGCGCTCGCGCTGCGCGGATACTTCCCGCGGTCCGAGCTCGCGACCCTGCGCCGGCTCGGGAGCCGCCTTCAGGGGCACGTCGACCGCAGGAAGCTCCCGTGCATCGAGGCGTCGACCGGCTGCCTCGGGCAGGGGATCGGCATGGCGGTCGGTATGGCACTCGATGCCCGTCTCGCCGGTCGGGCGAACCGCGTGTACGCGGTGCTCGGCGACGGCGAGTGCCAGGCCGGCCCGACGTGGGAGGCGCTGATGGCGGGGGGCCACTACCGCCTCGGGAATCTGGTCGTGATCCTCGACCGCAACGGCCTCGAGACGGACGGTCCGACCGAGGCGATCATGGGGATCGAGCCGATCGCCGACAAGTTCCGCGCGTTCCGCTACCACACGGTCGAGATCGACGGCCACGACTTCCGGCAGATCCTCGGAGCGTTCGCCGAGGCGCGCCGCACGACCGACGGCCCGACGGCGATCGTCGCCCGGACCGTGAAGGGGAAGGGCGTCTCGTTCATGGAAGGCCAGCACTCCTGGCACGGCAAGGCGCCCTCGAAGGCCGAGGCCGCGCGCGCCCTCGAGGAGCTCGGCGTGCCGCCGGAGGGGACCCCCCCGTGACGGCCGACCGCCCGAAGGAGAGCCTGCGGGACGCCTACGGCGCGACGCTCGTCGAGCTCGGGGAGAACGACCCGAAGCTGGTCGTGCTCGACGCCGACCTCTCGGGATCGACGCGGACCGTGGTCTTCGGCAAGAAGTTCCCGGACCGGTTCTTCAACGTCGGGGTGATGGAACCGACGATGATGACGATCGCCGCCGGGCTCGCGCTCGGGGGCCGCACGGTCTTCGCGAGCACGTTCGCGGTCTTCGCGGCGGGCCAAGCGTACAACGCGGTCCGACAGTCGGTCGGCTACAACCGCGCGAACGTGAAGATCGTCGCCACCCACGGGGGCCTCCTGGTCGGCGGGGACGGGGGAACGCATCAGATCGTCGAGGACATCGGCCTCATGCGGGGCCTCCCCGGGATGACCGTGATCGTCCCGGCCGACGCGCCGACGACCCGCGCCGCCGTCCGGGCGGTCGCCGACCGCGACGGCCCCGCTTACGTGCGTCTCACCCGCGAGAACCTGCCGACCGTCACCGACGGCGCGTTCCGTCTCGGCACCGCGCCCGAACTGAGGTCGGGCAGCGACCTCACGATCGTCGCCGTCGGCGCGCTCCTCGCCCGAGCGCTGGACGTCGCCGACGAGCTCGCCCGCGTCGGGCTGTCGGTCCGCGTCCTCGACTTCGCCTCCGTGAAGCCGTTCGACGAGGCGGCTCTCCTGCGGGCCGCCCGCGAGACCGGCGCGATCCTCGTCCTCGAGGAGCACTCGGTCCTGACCGGGGTCGGCGCGCTCGTCGCGTCGACGACATCGGAGAGCTATCCGGTCCCCGTGCGCCGGGTCGGCGTCCCCGACGTCTTCGGCGAGTCGGGGGAGCCGTGGGCGCTCCTCGACCGCTACGGCATGTCCGCCGAACGGATCCGGGACGAGGCGTGGGAGCTCCTGCGCGCGCGGGGGAAAGTTCAGTAGGGCCGCGGCGTACCGGGAGGTCGACGACGATGCAGCTGTTCCTCGACACGGCGAGCGTGACCGAGATCCGAACGATGTGGGCGACCGGGATCCTTGACGGGGTCACCACGAACCCGACCCTCGTGGCGAAGGAGGGCCGCAAGTTCGAGGACGTCCTGCGGGAGGTCTGCGCGATCGGCGTCCCGTCGGTCTCGGCGGAAGTGGTCGCCACCGACGCGGACGGGATGGTCGAGGAAGGGCGCCGCCTGCGCGAGATCCATCCCGCGATCTACGTCAAGGTCCCGATGACCCCCGCGGGCCTCCGGGCGACGAAGACCCTCGCCACCGAGGGGACCCGGGTCAACATGACGCTCGTCTTCAGCGCGAACCAGGCGCTCCTCGCCGCCAAGGTCGGCGCCGCGTACGTGAGCCCGTTCATCGGCCGCCTCGACGACCACGGGCAGGTCGGCATGGACCTCATCCGGGACATCGTGGTGATCTACCGCAACTACCGGTTCCCGACCCGCGTCCTGGTCGCGAGCGTCCGCCACCCCGTCCACGTGCTCGAGGCGGCGAAGGCCGGCGCCGACATCGCGACGATGCCCTACGCGGTGATGGAGAAGCTCGTGCAGCACCCGCTCACCGACCTCGGCCTCGCCCGGTTCCTCAAGGACTGGGAGAAGGTCCCGAAGGGCTAGGCCGCCGCGGGGACGGCGTTGGATGGATTATATCGGGACCCGCGTTACGGCCGCCGCCCGTGACGGACGAGCCGCTCCTCGAGAAGTACCTCCGCCTCACCCGGGAGGCGCTCGAACGGGTCCGTGCGGCCCCGCCGACGCGGTCGTTCCTGCGAACGGCGTCCGACGACTTCCTCGCGATGGCGCGAGCGTACCTCGCGGACGCCGAGCACTTTTCGCGGTCCGGCGACCCCGACCGCGCGCTCGCCGCGGCGAGCTACGCGCACGGCTGGCTCGACGCGGGCGTGCGCCTGGGACTCCTCGACGGAGGGGACGATGACCAGCGGTTCACCCTCTTCCGCTAGCGGGACCCCGTCCGCCCGCCGCGGGGTGTCGGACGGCGTCCTCGCGACGATCGAGGTCCATCTGCGCCAGCGCGAGCTGCGGCGCGAGGAGCTCTACCAGCGGGCGCGCCGCCTGCGCCGGCTCGCCCAGGGGACGATGGTCCGGCTCCACGCCGAGCGCGCCGCTCCCGTCGAGCTCGCCGACGTGCGACGCGGGCTCTTCGAGCTCGCCGATTGGCTCCGTCGCGAGGGGCGGGGCGACGAGCCGCTCGCGCTCGACGCGCTCCAGGAGGGCGTCGAGGCGAGCCTCCTCGGTGCGATCGTCGCGGGCCAGCCGCTCCCCGGTCCCGCGGAGCTCGGCGTCGAGCCCGAGCCGTACCTCCTCGGGTTCGGCGACGTCGTCGGCGAGGTCCGCCGCCTCGTCCTCGACCGCCTCGGCCGCGACGACCTTCCCGGCGCCGAAGCCGACCTCGAGCTGATGGGCGAGCTCACCCACGCGCTCTTGCGGTTCGATACGACCCGGGCGATCGTGCAGTTGAAACCGAAGCAGGACACCGCCCGCGCGCTCCTCGAGCGGACCCGCGGCGAGGTCGTGATGGCCCGGTTCCTCGCCCGGGCCCGCCCGCCCGCGCCGGGAGGAGGGGCGTGAGCGCCCCGGCCCGCCGCACGATCGGCGTGATCGGCGGCTCGGGCACGACGGGGATCTTTGACGGCCCGTCGACGCGTACCCACCGGGTCGCCACGCCGTGGGGGGCGCCGAGCGGGCCCGTCGAGGAAGGCGAGGTCGGGGGGGTCCGGGTGCTGTTCCTTCCCCGACACGGGCCCGGCCACACGATCCCCCCGCATCGGGTCAACTACCGCGCGAACGTCGACGCCCTCCGCGCGCTCGGCGCCGAGGCGATCGTCACCGTGAGCTCGGTCGGGTCCCTGAAGGAGGCGCTCGCGCCGGGCACGTTCGTCCTCCCCGACCAGTTCGTCGACTTCACGAAGCAGCGCCCGACGACGTTCTTCGACGGCGGACGGGTCTACCACGTCTCGCTCGCGGACCCGTTCTGTCCGGAGCTCTCGCGGACCGCCGCGGAGGTGGGCCGGTCGGTCGGCACGCCGTTCGTGGAGAAGGCGACGTACGTCTGCGTCGAGGGCCCGCGGTTCAGCACGCGCGCGGAGTCCGCGTTCTTCCGCTCGTTCGCCGACATCATCGGGATGACGCTCGTTCCCGAGGTGACGCTCGCGCGCGAGCGCGCGCTCTGCTACGTCTGCCTCGCGACCGTGACCGACTACGACGTCTGGGCGGAGCGTCCGGTCGAGGCCCGGGAGATCCTCGAGACGATGCGCCGCAACGGGGAGCGGATGCGGACGGTCCTCGCCGCGCTCCTCCCGAAGCTCGCCGTGCCGCCGACGTGCGCGTGCGCGCGGGCGCTCGACGACGCCGGGGTCTAGGGGTCCCGGGGGCGCCCCGCGCCTACTCCGAGGGTCCGCGGCGCACCGTGATCGGGATCCGGCCGGCGGCGTACTCCCGCTCGGCGATCTCGACCGGGTCGACGAGCGAGCCCGGCACGTCAATGAGGATCGGCGCCCCGAGCGAGACCTGGAGCGCCCGGGCGCCGAGGATGCGGGCCCGCTCGAACCGGGTGTACTGCTCGGGACCCAGGGACGGCGCCACCGGACGCTCCGTCACGATCGCACTTCCCCGGGCCACGAGGTCGCTCGCGGCCGTCAAGGGGCCGTCCACTCGGGGCACCGTATTTACCATTTGCCCCGCGCCGGGGCGACCCGGCCGCGGCGCGTCCGCAACCCTAAGGTAGGGGCCTCTCTACCGGGCCGCGTGGCCAGCCTCCGCCGCCGCTACCTCGGCGAGATCGCCCGCCGGGTCGCTCCGTTCCTCGCGGTCTTCGGGGTCGTCTACGTCGCGAGCTCCCTCCTCTTCTACGCGGTCGAGACGCCTCGGGTACCGCTCTTCACGTCGTTCTACTGGGCGATCGTGACGATCTCGACCGCCGGGTACGGGGACGTCGTCCCGACGAACACCACGGCCCGGCTCGTCGCGATGGGGACGCTCTTTATCCAGATCTTCCTGCTGGGCTACCTGATCAGCGTGATCACCACGACGGTGACGTCCGAGCAGCAGAAGCGGGTGCTCGGACTCCTCGGGACCGACCTGAAGGGCCACATCGTCGTCCTCGGCTACGGCGGCGTGGGCCGTGCCGCGGTCCGCGAGCTCCTCGAGCAGGGCCAGAAGGTCGCGGTCGTCGCCCAGAACGCCGAGGAGGTCGCGAACATCCGGGCCCTCGGGCCCGAATCGACGCTCTACGCGACGTACGGTCCGGCGGGGGACCGCGACCTCCTCGTCCGGTCGAACGTCCCCGCGGCGCACAGCGTCGTCGTCTGCACGAACGACGACGCGACGAACATGATCGCCGCGCTCAACGTCCGCGCGCTCGCCCCGAGCGTCCGCGTCGTCGTCTCGGTCTCGGCGCCCGAGCTCCGGGAGACGCTCAAGGCCGCCGGGGTCACCTACGTCACGAGCCCGGCCGACATGGGCGGGCGGTTGTGCGCGAGCGCCGCGTTCGAGCCCGAGGTCGCGCACGCGATCGACGATTTGAGCGCCGGCGATGTGCGCAGCGACATGCAGGAGTACGTCCTCGTCGACCGCAGCCCCCTCACGGGGCGCACGTTCGACGAGGCGGCGGCGGTCGTCCGTCGGGAGACCGGCTGCATCGTCGTCGGGTACGCGCACCGGCGACCGGACGGCGACTACGAGACGCGCATCGACCCGCCGCCGGACGACCGGCTCGCGGCCGGCGACGCGGTCGTCCTCCTCGGGACGATCGCGAACGTAGAGCGCTGCCGCCGCTGGTTCGGGGTGGAGCAGGGACGCTAGGCGCGCGGCAGGCGCCGGCCCCGCAAGGCGGGGCTTCGCGCGGTCGGCCGACGGCCCTTATTCCGTCCGGAGGGCTCGGGTCGTCCGGACCGATGCCCGTGGAACGGTGCCCCAAGTGCGGCAAGCCGCTCGCCCACTACGAGGACCGCGAGGTCCGGGTGCGCTGGTGCGGGTACCCGGAGCCCCACCACTGGGACTGGCAGCTCAAGGTCCCGAAGCTCACGCTGCGCCCGTGACGGCCCGGGGTCCGGCCGGCGGGGGGCCTTCCGGCGCCGGGCCCGCTCGAGCGTGAACCCGGGCCCTTCGCCGGCGGTCGCGGGACGATCCCGAACGACGAACGTCGCCCCGACCGTGGCGCGGACGAGCGCGCGGGCCGCCCGTCGCGTCCCGGCGACGGTCCGTCCCTCGACCGTGCCGAGCCCTTCGACCCAGGCGAGGTAGCCGACGGCGGTGCGGAAGATGCGGACCTCGAACGTGGACCGGGACCGCTTGCGCACGCCGGCCCGGGCGACCCGCCGAGGAATCGGGGTGCCGGGAAGGTCGTGAAACGGCCGGCCGCGCCGGGCCGGCGGACCTAGGAGGGGGGCGTGCGCACGAGGAAGAGGGCGTGCTCCGCGCCCGGCTCCGGCACCACGGAGCGGCTCAGCACCTCGAACCCTTCCGCCCGGAACCACCGTTCGTAGGTGTCGGCGTCGGCGTGGCTCCAGTACATCTTCGCGTTCGACCCGAGCCAGTTCTCCTCGACGCCGGTGTACGCCGTCTGGCCTGTGGTGATCAGTACCACCCCGCCGGGCCGCAGCCAGCGGTGCATCCGGGCGAGAAGCCCGCGCTGCTCGTCGAGCGGGACATGGATGAGCGCGTAAAGGCAGACGATCCCCGCGAACGCGCCGTCGCGGAACCGGACCTCGGTCATGTCGGCCCGGAAGAACCGGGCGTTCGGAACGATCGTGCGGGCCCGGTCGACCTGAACGTCGGATATGTCGACGCCGGTCACGCGGAAGCGCTCGGCCAGGATCGCCGCGTCCGGGACGCCGCAGCCGCACCCCAGATCGAGGACCTCGCTGCCGGCCGCAAGCGCGCGGACGAGCGGGCCGAGCCAGCGCTCGTGGTCGGGGAACGAGTGGCCGAAGACGTCGGCCCCCGTCGTTCCGGGGCGGTAGATCGTCGAGACCCGGTTCCACCCCTCGCGAACGATCGCTTTCGCCTCCGCGCTCGCCCCTCCCGAGGGTGGGCTCACGGGCCGCCTCCTCCGCTTAGGGGCCCGGCACGGCGGGTCCGCTCGCCCACGAAAGGGTCGTCACGGCGTCGAGCTCCGGTTCCGGACAGGGCCGAGGGTCCGGAACTAGGCCTTCTTCTCGTCGTCCGAGCCCTTGAACCCCTTCTTCGCACCGGCGCCGAACGCCTTCACGCCGCCGACGATCCCCTTGCCGACCTTCCCGACCGCGGCCCCGGCCTCCTTCGCCACGTGGGCCGATTCCTCGCCGACACGGTGTCCGAGGCCCACGGACCGTCCGCAGCTGTTGCAGAACTTCGCTCCCTCGGCGAGGTCGGCGCCGCACCCTTCGCACTTCATGGTGGTCCTCGCCGAAGTATGCGCGCACCCGGTAGATGAAGGCATCCGGCGAGCCCGGTTTGCGGGGCCGCGCGGACGGGCGGCCCTCCCTCACTCCGTGTAGCGGACCGCCTCGGCGGGCGGAAGCCGCGCGGCCCGCCAGGACGGGCCCACGATCGCGAGGATCGTGAGGGCGTACGCGACGAGGAAGATCGTCGCGATCGTCGTCCCGGGGATCACGAAGACTCCGAACGGGGTGCCGGCGTTCGCGGCCGTCGCGTTGTAGTACAGCCAGAGCGCGAGCGCGGTGCCGGTCCCGGTACCGAGCAGCGTGACGTAGGAGTACTCGACGAGGAAGGAGGCGAGCACCATCCCCCGGGTGAACCCGTTCGCCCGGAGCATCCCGATCTGCGTGCGGCGCTCGACGACCGCCCGCAGCGCGACGATCCCCATCCCCGCGATCCCGACCGCGAGACCGAGGCCGACGAAAACCTCGAGGAGACCGATGATCCCCTCGACCGTCTGGACGCTGGTCGCGAGGATCTGCGCGAAGTCGAGGAGCACCAGCCCCTCGGGGTAGAAGGCGCGTTTCAGGTCCTGCGCCGCGGTCGTCGCCGCGACGGCGGGCGCGGTCGTGAGGAGGAACCCCGCCTCGCCCGAGTATCCGAGGGCGGCCGCGGTCGAGGGGTTGACCCAGAACCCCCCGAGGAACGTCTGCGACATGTAGCCGATGACGGTCACGGTCCGCACGGCGTGGGTCGCCGGGTTCTCGAGCGGGACGACCGCGCCGAGCGCGACGGACGGGTGCGACCCCCCGAAGGTCACCCCGCCGGGCTGGTAGGCGCCGTCCACGACCGCGACGGAGGCGTTGGTCGCGAGTTCGTTCCAGACGGTCGACGCGGGCACACCGCCGAGCGTTGCCGTGAAGTTGTAGCGGTTGGTCGCGTAGAAGTTCTGGTCGGCGGAGGCGTTCGCCGGCGCGGCGTAGAGGGAGTCCTCCCACACCCCCGTCCCGCCGGGCAGCGCGGCGGCGACCGTCCCGACGACGAGAGGGACCACGGTCGAGAACTCGCCCGCGAGCGTCGAGTTGTTCGCGATCGCGGCCGGAAGGTTCGGTACGGGGACCGACGTGAACCCGAAGAACGTGTAGCCCCCCGACTCGGCGGTGACGCTGTTGTCGAGCCCCTGCTGGACCGCGGCCCCGTAGGAGGCGACGACGACGACCGTGAAGATCACCATCACGAAGATCATGAAATTGACCGCGCTGCGCAGCGGCCGGCGGCGGGGGTACGCGAGTCCGACCCGAACGACCGGGACCGCCCGCCCGCGACGGCCCGCGAGCCGGCCGATCCCGCGGACGAGGAGGTCGGAATTGAAGACGAAGAGGAGGACCGCGCCGATGACCATCAGGATCCCCTCCACGAAGATCGCAAGGATCGTGTCGGAATGCTGGCTGCCCAGCACGACGCGATGGAGCGAGGTCGTGCCGGCCCAGGCGATCAGGAGGATCCCCGTGACCGAGAACGTCACCCGGTTCGGCACGAACCGCGAGGCGACGAGCCCGGCGCCGGCGATCACGAGGCCGAGGCCGACGATCGGGGGGTTCACGTCGCCCGTCCCGGTGCGCGTCGCGGCGAAGAGGAGGCCTCCGAGCGCGACGAGCGCCGCCCCGGCGTAGGCGAGCCCGGTGTACAGGCGGAGCGGCGGGGTCGGCTCCGGGACCGACCGGATCGCCCGGACGATGTTGAGCCGGCTCACGCGCGCGCTCGCCGCGGCGATCGTCCCGAGCGTCAGCAGGAAGCCGATCACGTAGGCGGTCAGGAGGCTCTGGGGGCTCGCGGTGAACGACTCGGCGAACGCGGTCGCGATCGAGGGCGAGAGCGAGGAGACCGAGCGGACGTAGAGCTCGAGCAGCACGTAGCCGACCGCGACCCCGAGGGCCGTGCCCGCGAGCGCGCTCGCGGCGGCGTAGACGAGACCCTCGAAGTAGTACGTATGGACGAGCGCGCGGCGGGAGAGTCCCACGGCCCGGAGCATCCCCATCTCGCCTTTGCGCTCCTCGGCGAGCGTGACGAAGATCCCGACGATCAGGAGGGCACCCGCCACGATCGAGAAGAGGCCGAGGACGAGGAACAGGGTCGTGATCGAGCTCCCCGAGCGGATCGCCTGGTCCACCGCGGTCGCGAGGAGGGGATACGCCGCGAGGCCCGCGGGCGACCCGAGCGCCGCGAGCGTCGCGTTGAGCTGTGCCGTGACGGCCCCCGACGCCGCGAGCCCCCGGGCGAGCGAGCCCGCGTTCGTGACCGCGACGAAGTTGATCCGGCCGCTCGCGTTCCAGAGCGACTGGGCGGCCCCGAGGCTGACGAACGCCGTGTTGCCGCCGAGGAATCCGCCGCGCAGGTCGTCCTTCACGACCCCCTGGACGACGAGCGGGACCGGCGTCGCGCCGTAGAGGACGACCCGGTCGCCGGCCGTCGCCCCCAGGTTCGCGGCGAGCTGGTCGTCGAGGAGGACGCTCCCGACGGCCGGTCCGAGGGTCGAGGAGCCGTTGTCGTAGGCGAACGCGCCGAGGGCGGCGCCCGCGCTCGCGTTCACCCCCACGACCTGGATGCCGGACTCGGGCACGCCGTCCGTCCGGTCGAAGATGCTGCCGCCGGTCACGATCTCGGGGGTCGTGCCGACGATCTGCGGGTCGGAAGCGGTACGGTTGGCGATCGCCCCGTAGATCGACTCGGGGAAGAACGCATAGGCGAAGTTCCCCTGGGCGACCGAGCTGTTGTAGATCCCTTCGTCCGTGTACCCGTACGCCTGGTACGCGAAGTGGACGTTCACCGCGCTCACCGTGTCGTTGATCACGAGGCTCCCCGAGATGATCGTCGTGCCGACCAGCAGCCCCACGACGACGAGCGCGGTCCTCCACGGGCCGCGGCGGACGTTGCGCATCGCGACGCGGAACGCGATCGGGCTGCGCAGCGCGACGACCGTCGACGCGACCGCGACGCCCGCCATCACGAGGAGGAGCGCGAGGACCGTCGAGACCATGGACCCCCGCCTCCGCTACGCGACGAAGCGACCGTCGTGCATCTTGAGCGTCCGGTCGCAGTCCGCGGCGACCTCGGCGTCGTGCGTCACGACCACGATCGTCTGACCGTACTGCCGGTTGAGCCCCCGCAAAAGCTGGGCGACCTGGATCGACCCTTCCTCGTCGAGGTTCCCCGTCGGCTCGTCGGCCCAGACGATCGCGGGACGGGCCACGAGCGCCCGGGCGAGCGAGACCCGCTGCTGCTGCCCTCCCGAAAGCTCGGAGGGCTTGTGGTGGGCGCGCGCCGCGAGACCGAGCTCCCCGAGGATTGCTTCCGAGCGCTCGCGGGCCTCCTTCGGGAGAACGCCGCCGATCAGGAGCGGCAGCTCGACATTCTCGACCGCCGAGAGGACGGGGAGGAGGTTGTACGACTGGAAGACGAACCCCATGCGGCGCGCGCGGTACTCGCTCTTCGCCCGGTCCGTGAGGTCGTGGATGTTGACGCCTTCGAGCGTCACCGCACCCTGGCTGATCTCGTCCAGCCCCGAGAAGCAGTTGAGGAACGTCGTCTTCCCGCATCCCGACGGCCCCATGATCGCGAGCATCTCGCCGCGGAGGATGTCGATATTGAGTCCCTGCAGCGCCCGGACCCGCGTCTCCCCTTCGCCGTAGACCTTCCAGACGTCCCGGCCCGAGACGACGACCTCCTCCTGCATGCGTCGGGGGAGCGTCTACGACCACGGCACAAAAAGGTGCCGGAGGACGCGCCGCGGGGTCCGACGGCGGCCGACCGGGTCCTCTGCGCGCCGTCCCGCGCGTCCGCCCTAGGCGTAGCCGAACTGCCGCCGCGCGAACTCGGTCATCCGCTCCGGGCCCCACGGGGGTTCCCAGACGATGTCGACCTTCACGCGGTCGAGGCCCGAGGCATCCCGCGCCGCCCGCGTGACCTCCTCGGTGAACGCTTCGACGGCCGGGCACCCCGGGCTCGTGAGCGTCATGCGGATCGTGAGGTCCCCGGCCTCGCCCCAGTCCATGCCGTAGATCAGGCCGAGGTCGATGACGTTCATCGGGATCTCGGGGTCGTAGATGTTCTTGAGCGCCGCGCGCACCCGTTCCTCGACCTTCGAGTGCTCCGCCGACGCCCCGACCGGCCCCGCGCCGCCGGGCGCGGGGGCCGTCGGCGCCGGGCCGGTCGGAGGCGCCGCGGTCGACGGGAGGAACGGTCCCACGACCTCGAAACCGGGCGGGTCCTGGTCGGTCCGGTAGCGGATCTCGGCATCTCGCAGGAACGCGAGGCTCGCCTCGTCGACCAGCAGGCGAACCCCCTCGACGTCGACGGGGAGGTCCCGGTGGGACGGCCGGTCGACCATCATCTGGGCGTGCGGACGCATCCCGCGCTCGACCCAGACGCGGACGCCCGAACCTTCCGGGTGGCCCGAGAGCGCGGCCGCGAGCGCCCGGGCCGCCTCCGGGGTCACGCGCAGGCGGACCGTCGCGACCCGAGGGTCGGGCGCCGCGCGGCCGCCGGCGGTCCGTGCCTCCTCCCCCATCGGTGCCTCGGGCGACCCAGCCCCTCGGGGGGTTTACCGCCTTTGGTCCGGGTCGGGGCGCACCGCCCTGCGGGCCTCAGCCCCCGGTGACGTCGCCCAGGAACTCCCGGACCGTACCGAGGAACTCGCGCGGCTGCTCGAGGACCTCCATGTGGCTGCTGTGGGGCAGCACGCGAAGGTGTGCCGGCTCGATCCGCTCCGCCATCTCCATCGACGCCTCGAGGAAGAAGTCGTACTTTCCGACCACGACGGCGCTCGGGACCTCGATCTTCGAGTAGTACTTCCGGCCGTCCCACGACGCGACCGTACCGTCGACCGCGAACTCGTCCCCCGAGCGGGTCATCATCGCCTGGTAAACGGCGGGCGAGGACTTCGTCGCCTTCCAGTCGGCGGGGACGTCGGTGAGGAACCGGGTCTGGAACGGCCGGGCGATCCGCTCGGCGAGCGAGCGGTACTCGGGGGAGTCGAACGCGCGAGCCCGCGTGAGCGCCCGCAGGCGGGCGCGCTGCTGCGGCGAGGCCGCGAGCAGCATCGTCCGGTTCGCGGCGCGGATCTCCTCCGCGGACCCGGCGGTGGCGCAGAGGAGGAGCGAGGTCAGCCGGTTCTCGTGCCGGTGCGCGTACTCGAGCGCGACGAACCCGCCCGCCGAATAGCCGAGCAGGTGCAGCTCCCGGATGCCGAACGCCCGCCGCAGGGCCTCGACGTCCTCCGCCTGGTTCGCGATCGTGTACTCGCGGGGGCTCTTCGGCGCCCAGCTGCGGCCGACGCCCCGGGGGTTGAACAGGATCACCCGGAGGTTCGCGTTCGCGAGCTTGAGGAGGCCCCGGAGGTAGTGGTAGGTGAGGCCCGGGCCACCGGGGTGGACGAGGAGGGTCGCCGGGCCCCGACCCTGGGCGACGTACTCGAACGACCGGCCGCCCGGTATGCTCATCGTGCGAACGTGGGCCATCGTGCGTCGATAGGACATCCCTCTCAAAAACATCACGACCCGGGCCCGCGGACCGGACGGGAGCGGTTGGGAGCGCGCGGAATCGGCCCCGGAAGGGGGCGGGAGCGTCGGGTAGAGCTAGCTCCGGGAGGCCGGCCCGCCGCCCGTCTCCGCCCGGCCCTCGCCCCGGGGGTCGATGCCGACCTCGAGTCGGTTCCCGAAGCGGATCGCGTGGGCGTGGCCGAAGAGGGACCGTTCGCCGCGGACCACCTGCGCCCCCGAAAGGCCGAGCTCGACCTCCGCGTAAAGGTCGGCCGACCCGTAGATCGTCGCCGGCCAGGCGAACCGGGGAGCGGCGATCGCTTCCGAGAGCCCCTCGTGCCGGTCGAGCACGCGCGTCAGGACCTGTACGTTCACCTGGGGCTGCACGTCGCCGCCCATCGTGCCGAGCAGGAGAGTGTCGCCGGAACCTTTTGCGACGACCGCCATCAGGGTGTGGAAGGTGCGTCGGCCCGGGCCGACGACGTTGTGGTGACCCGGGTCGAGGGAGAAGTACGACCCCCGGTTGTTGAGGTTGATCCCGGTCCCCCGCACCGTCAGCCCCGAGCCGAAGCCCATGAAGTTGCTCTGGATCGCGCTCACGCCGACCGTTCCGTCGGTCACGGAGAAGGCCGTCGTGTCGCCGGCGCCGAACGACGGAGCGCCGGCGAGCGTCGCCGGGGCGTACGGGTACGTCGGGCGGAGGAGCTCGGCCGGGAACTCAACCGACCGTGGGTCCCCGATGTGGCGGGCCCGGTACGCGTAGGCGACCGGCATCGTGCGTACCAGCGCCGCGACGTACTCGGCCGGCGCGACGGTCGCGAAGTCCTGGGTCGCCAGCAAGTTGAGCCAGATGAGCGCGGTCGCTCCCTGGCTGTTGGGGGGAGTGGTATAGACGTCATGTCCCCGGTAGCGGACCTTGAGGGGCGTCGTCCACTCGGCCCGGTAACCATCGAGGTCCTGCCGTCGGAGAAGACCCCCTTTCCGCCGCATCTCCTCGTCGATCGCCCGGGCGATGTCGCCGTGGTAGAACGAATGCCCCTCGTCCCCGCCGATCGCTTCGAGGGTCCGGGCGAGCTCGGGCTGTCGGAGCGGGGCGTGGGGGACGAGATCCGAGTAGAGCGCCCGAAAGTCCTCGTCCGCGTGGCCGAGGGTTGCCCGGGCGGACCGGACGAGCCCCGGGGTGGCCGGGAACCCGTCGCGAGCGAGGCGGACCGCCGGCGCGAGAAGGTCGGCGAACGGTAGGGACGTCCGCGGGAGGAGAAGGGCCCAGGAGGCCACGAGCCCGGGGACGGTGAACGCCGAGAGCGGACCCGTCGTCGGAACGGCGGAGAGGCCGCGCGCCCGGAACGCGTCCGGGGTCGCTTCGGCCGCCGCCCAACCGCTCCCGTTCACCGAACGGACGTCGTCGTGGTCGTCCACGACCGCGAAGAAGTCCGCGCCGAGGCCGTTCGCGTGCGGTTGGACGACCGTCAACGCCGCGCTGGTCGCGACGACCGCATCGTACGCGTTCCCGCCGCGCTCGAGGACCGCCTCGCCCGCCGCCGTGCTGAGCGGGTGTCCCGATGCGACCGCACCTTTCACCGACCGTCTCCTGGCGCTCCCCTTTCCGTAACGGCCGGGAGATTTCAGCTTGCGTTCCCGAGGGAATCGCCCGCGGGCCCGTCCCGCCGTCCCGTCACGGGCGGCGCCCACCGGCATCCCCCGGATCCGGGCCGGAGGCGGTCCTCCTCGGAAACCTCTTTCCACTCCCCCACAACGACTATAGGCGCGGTCCCGGCAGCAGATTCGAGGTCAGGGGAACCGGCGGCCGAGGGCGGAGCATCGACCGGGCAACGAACATGGGAGTCGAGGAGATCCGGATCCGGGAGGTCAGCCGCTACGCCGACGACGAGTGGATCCCCCCGATCGACGCGATGGGGGGTCCGCCGGCCCACGTCCTCTACCACGACCTCGTCCGGTTCGCCGGCCTTCGGCTCTTTTGCGACGCGAAATCCCGGCCGTGGGCGGCCCTCCAGGACGGTGCCCACCGCCGGGCGTTCCCCGTTCCCAGCCCCGAGCTTCGCGGCGCGATCGACCGGTTCCGGATGCGTCGGAACCTGCGGCCGGTGCCCGAGGACGACATCGCGCAGTTCGTCCGCATCGTCGTCGCCCGGGTCTTCGACCCCGACGTCGATACGCCCCGGCTCGGGTCGCCGATGTGCGAACGCATGCCGTCGGGCGGCGCCGCGCAACCGAGGATGACGCTCCCTTCCGGAGCTACCCCGCCGTGGAACGAGGGCGCGGTCGCTTCGTCCCGAGTACCGGCCCCCGCCTCCCGTTGGGCCGAGCTCGGTCGGGAGGTCGAGACGCTGATCGACGATCTCGGCGAATCGCCAGCCGCTGGGGCGCCGGTTCCTCCCACCGCACCGCTCGCTCCCCGGCCGGCTCGGCGGCTCGCCGCGGCTCCTCCTCCCGAACCTGAGCCCGTCGACCCTCCGGCCGAGTTCTCCCGGTCGGGCGGACGGGCGGTGGAGTCCGCCGACGAGGAGGGTTCGCCGCGGTACGTCCGAGTGATCACCGGCCTCGTGCGCGACGGCGCTTGGATGGGAACAACGCGCGAGCTCTCGGAGCTGACCGGCGACGACCCGATCACCGTGTTCGATTCGCTGATCCGCTACCGCACGGAACTCGCCAGCCACGACCTGCTCGTGGCGAACGTGCGGGTCGAGGACGGCTATCGATGGCTGGCGGTCGATCGCTCCCGGGTGCACTCGGTGGGCGAGCCTAGCGCACCCGAGTGATCCGACGGGACTTCCTACCGCGCCGTGGGAGACCCATCCCCCGCGCGCCCCAGCTTCCGGCCCCGGACCGGGTCCGTTCGCGGCGCTCCCCGCGACCGTGGGGGGCGCGGACGGGAGCGATCCCCGAAAGCGCCGCCGGGAGCGAAGAGGAGTGCGGGCACCGGGATTTGAACCCGGGTTATAGGCTTGGCAAGCCTATGTGATAACCAGACTACACTATGCCCGCGTGTCGACTCCCGTCGAGTCGACCCCGAGAGGGGTCGGTGGTATAAGGCCGACCGTCGCCAGCATCTGGACCCGGTCTCGTTCACTGGGTGGGAGCTCCCGGGGATCGCTCCCGTTCGTTGGGGCACCGGGGAGTCGCCCCCACGTCGATCGCCGTCGAACCGTCCCGCGCCGATCCCCGGGCAGGAGGCTTGCGGTCCACCCCTGGTCCCGATCGAACGACCACCGGCCCGAGGACGTTGGGCGGTACGACCCTAGGGCGGAGAGGCGAGCCGTCCGGGTGCAGGAACTGGCGAACCGACGGGGGGCGGTTCCGAGGGACCTCCCCTCGCGCTTCGATTACAGGGCCGCACCGGGGGGCGGGCCTTCGGATGGGGTCCGGCGTGCGTGCCGTAGCCGCCACCGGGCGTAAGCGGCCGAACTCGCCCCGACCACGATCGAGATTCCCAGGGACCCGTAGATGAGCCCGACCGTGGGTGCGGGGGTCTTGGACACCGTGAGCGCCGGTGTGAAGTGGGTGATGTTGTCGGACGCCACGTTCGCCACGTAGACCGTCCCGTTCTGGGGATCGCAGGCGATCCCGTACGGGGCGCTGCCCGTGGCCAGGGAACCCGTCACGTTGAGCGAGTTCGGGTCGATGACCGCGACGGAGTCGTTCGCCGGGTCGCTGACATAGACGCGGTCCGTGACCGGATCGTAGACCGCGTCGTAGGCGATCACCGGCACGTGGAGAGTCGCGATCACCGACAAGGAGGTGTCCGAGATGACACTGACGTTGCCGGTGCCACGGTCGGGCACGAAGATCTCCCCGTTGGTCGGGTCCAGTGCGGGGAGTCCGGGCGCGGCCGGCGCCGAGTAGGCGGAGAGGTCCAGCTTGATGGTCCCGACGACCCGGAAGGTCGAGTCCGAGACGACGCTCACGGTGTCGCCCCCGAAGTTGGTGACGAAGATCTCTCCGACGGCGCGATCCAGGATCACGCCCGCCGGAACGGACCCGACCGTCACCGACCGGAGGACCGAGTCGTTGACCGCCGAGATCTCCTCGAGGAGGTCCGACCCGCCCAGCGTCACCAGGATCGACCCGCTCTGGTTGTCGTACGTCGCTCCGATCGGGAACGCGCCGACCGACCGGTTCGACTCGGGCGCCAAGCGGGGGGCCGAGACGACGCTCAAGGTGTTGCTGTCCGCGTTCGTCACGAACAGGCTCTCGTTCAGGGGGTCGTAGACGATCGTCTGCGGATACTGCCCCACATCGACGCGCGCCCAGGGACGCAGGGTGGTGGCATTGACCGCGAACAAGGACATTCCACCGGCCGCGTACAATTGTCCCTGCTCGGGCACAAAGGTCACGGTCCGAGGGCCCCAGCTGAGCGGGATCGGGGGAAGCGCGGCGAGACCCGGGACATCGATGGCGCTCAGGCTGAACCCCTCCCCGTCGGCCACGAGGACCTGGTTCGATGCCGTGGCGTACGCGAGGCCCTGGGGGGCACCGCCGACCGCCACCGTGCTCACCAGGGGAGACGGTGCGCTGACGTTGACGACGGTCACGTCGTTCGAGCCCCGGTCGGTAACGAACAGGGTGTCGCCGGTCGGAGAGAGGGCGAGGGAGGTCGGTGTCGAACCCACCGGTATCGTTTCGACGATCGTCCCGTCCGTCGCGTCGATCGCCAGGACGTTGTTGCTGGTCACGGCCGTGGTGACGTAGACTCGGTGGTTCAGCGGGTCGAAGATGAGCCCGCTCGGCCCGTTAGAACTCTCGTTGGGGGGTGGCGTCATGGTCCAAATGTTCGAACCGTTTTCAGCCGAAGCAGCTACGTAGGAGAGTCCGGTGAAACCGTACGATCCCGCCAGAACCACGCCTCCCAAAGCCGGGTCGAACGCGAGGGCCGTGGGAAAGACCGTGGCGAACGACGCCACGGGGTCGAGGGTGGTCCCGTTGAGGATCGAGATGCCGCTGGACGCGAAGTTCGCGACCAGCACCTGGTTCAAGGTGGAGGCGTAGAGGACGGCTACCGGCTCCGAACCGACCGGGACGAGGCGAATGTCGGAGTGATTGGCGAGGCCGACGGCCGCGAGGCTGTTCGACATGGTCACGGCGAGCAGGTCCCCCGCCGCGGGGTCGAGCGCCAACGCTTCGGGGCCGGGCCATAGCGTCACGCCGACGTCGACGGTCGACACGAGCGAGCGGTTCGTCAATGAAACATCGTAGAGGACCGACGTCCCGGAGCTGACCCATACCGTGTCGGAGGCGGCGTCGTAGACGACCGAGTACGGGGACCCACCGGGAGGACCCAGGGAGATGCTGCCCGGAGTGTACCCCGTTAGGTCCCCCCCGGATCCGGGACTTGAGGCTCCTGACGTGAGCGAGGCGAGGTGCGGACCACCGACCGAGGCGAGTACGACGATCACCAAGCCCAGCGGCAGGATGCCGGGCGGGACCCGGCGTCGGGGCATTGTCACACTAAGGTGAGGTCGGGATATATCGCCGCAGACCGAGCAACAGAACCTTCCCCGTCGCTCTGCTGGCTCCCCACGACCTGAGCGCGACGAAAGCCGCCCCAACGACTGTATGCCCGCTGCTTTCCGACGTCTATCGGCCACGAGGGCGGGCGACCCGAACTCCGGTCGACCTCCTCGGTTTCGGCCGCCCGAGCGCTCACCGTCCCCCCCCGGGATGGCCCCGACAGGGACCTTTCGCACAAGGCTCACCGTTCCGGGTCGCCGGCCCGGCCCGGCGCGGGAGCTCCGGTCCCCTCGACGCCCGGTCGAGCCGGGGTCGACTCGCCGGGACCGTCGGGCCGCCGTCGGGCCGACCTCCGGGCGGCCCGGCGGTGCCCCCCGATGAGGGCCCCGCCGCAGAGGGCCCCCGCGACGAGGATCCCGATCGCGGTCGGGAGCCAGAGGATCGAGCTCACCACGGTGTAGCTCCCGTGGTCGAGCTGCAGCATGAATCCCGGCCCGGGGATGCTGGTGGGGAGGTAGGTTCCGAAGATGCGGTCGACCCCGGGGACGTAGGCCGAGCTGAGCTCGGGTCCGTTCCCATAGTCCTCGACGGCGGCAACGATCGCGAGCGTCGAGAGGTTCAGGGCGAACAGGGCGTCGGTCGATACGAGGTAGGCGTCCCCGTGGGTCGGATCGATCAGGAGCTGGTTCGCATCGTTCGGGCTCACGCAATCTCCGCGCACGCAGTTCGGCAAGGGGATCGTCGACGCGGCCCGATAGGTCGTCGCGTTGAACAAGGTAAGGGAGCTCGGGTCGGCGGACGATGCGAAGAGCTCGTCCGTCGCCGGGTCGACCGCCAGGGCGACCGGCGACGAGGGGAGGGGGAGAACAGCGACGACGCCCCCGTTCGTGGGGTCGATCGCCACCAGCCCGCTCGAGGTCGACGGCACGATCAACCGATCGGTGACCGGGTCGAAGACCATCGCGTACTCGCCCGCGGGAAACTCCCCGGCCGTCACCTGGGGGCCGAGGGGGATCGCGCGGACGAGGGCCGCGCCGGAGGGGTCGACGAGCCCGAGGAAGGACCCCGAACCACCGGCCGTGGCCGTCCCCAAAACGTCGACGTACCCCGCCGTCGGGTCGTACGCCATCGCGGCGATGTCGAACGGCACGGGGACGCGGGCGACGACGGTCTCGAGCACCGCGTTGAAGACGAGGATCGAGTTGGCCGAGCCGTTCTGGCAAGGGATGAAGACGTCGCCGCCCGAGCCCGGATAGAACGGGACCAGGGGAAGGCAGCCGACGTCCACCGCGGGAGACTCCTGGAACGTGGTCGGGTTGAACTCCTGGACCGCGTCCGGGCCCGTGGGAACGACCGAGCCCGGGACGTGCTCCTCCGTGAGGACGATGAGGTTCGCCCCCGGGACGTACGCGAGGCCCTCCGGCACGACGCACCCGCTTCCCGGGCTCGTGGACGGGCAGAACGTGTCCCAGTAGGCGACGGCGCCGACGCTCTGCTCGTCGGAGAGCCCCACCAGGCCGCCCCCCACCCCACCGCTCCCGGCCGGCGAGCGGGGGCCCGTCGTGAGGATCCCGTGCTCGCCGGGAAGAGCCGACACGGGGAAGGCGACCACGAGCCCGAGCACGATCGCGGCGACCGTGCAGCGGTCGATACGGTGGCGAGCCACCATTACGAGCCCTGGCACAGGGTGATTCCGCTTAATCCTTCGCTCCCCACCGTCCGCGGATACGGGAAAGCCGGTGTTCGCCGCGGTGCGGCCGTCCTCGGGCGTTCGACACGGGGGCGGCGCGACCGGGCCGGTCCTCGGAGGGTCGCGGAGCCCGCGCGGGGCGGTTATCGTACTTATTACCGTTCCGCGGCCGTATCGGCCGGGGGGAGGGGCCGACCACGGACGCCTGGGAGGAAGGGGAGGTCGCGGTCCTCACCCGCCGGGGGTCGCGACCGCTCCTGGTCCGGCTCCTGCGGGGGCCCCGGCGTGTCGGAGAGGACGGCGTGGTCGATCTGTCGAGCGAGATCGGCCAGCGGCCCGGCCGGCCGATCGCCTGGTCCGGGCAGACGTACCGGCTGATCCGGCCCTCTCTCGCCGACCTCCTCGGGTCGGTCCGCCGCGGAGCCCAGATCGTCACGGCGAAGGACGCCGTCCACCTCCTCGCGATCGCGGGCGTGGGGCCCGGCGCGACCGTGGCCGAAGCGGGCGCCGGCAGCGGCGCGCTTACGATCACCCTCGCCTACGCCGTGGGCCCCTCCGGACACGTGACCTCCTACGACCGACGGCCGGAGTTCCTCGAGGGGGCCCGGGCGAACGTCGAACGCGCCGGGCTCTCCGAACGGGTGACCTTCCGGGAGCGTGACGTGGTCCGCGAGGGGCTGGACGTGGAGGAGCTCTCGAGCGTCGTGCTCGACCTGGCCGAGCCGTGGGAGGTGCTCGCCTCGGCCCGGGCGGCGTTGCGACCGGGAGGCTACGCGGGGACCTACACGCCCACGTACAACCAGCTCGAACGGACGGTCCGGGCCTTCCGCAGCCTCGGGTTCGACGACGTACGCGCGGTCGAGGTCCTCGAGCGCGGGCTCCACGTCGGCGAGGGGGGGACGCGGCCCGAGTTCGAGATGCTCGGCCATACCGGGTTCCTCGCGGCCGGGCGCAAGGTCGAGTGACCGTGGCCGCCCCGACGCTGACCCTGACGCTCGCCGCGGCGGTCGGTATCCTCCTTTCGGGAGGGTTCGTCTGGTGGGAGGTCGGTCGGTTCGCGACCCCCCAGGTGCCCGTCACAAGGTTCGACGAGCGCAAGGAGCTGTTCGCCTACACCGCCGGCCTCTTTGTCGGCGTGCCGCTCGCGATCGCCTACCTGCTCTTCGTGATCTCGATGGCCAACGGCGCCCTGCTCGGCGCGCTCGCCTTCCTCGCCCTGCTGATCGGGGGGACCGAGGCGGCCCAGGCGATCCTCTCGCGGACCCGGTACTGGGGGAGCGACCGGAGCGTCCCCTTCTACGCCGTCGGGTTCCGCGCTGCGATCGGAGGGATCGTCACTCTCGCGGTCCTCGCCCAGTACCTGGGCGTCGGCCCGATCTCGGCCGACACGCTCGCGCTCGCCCTGTTCGAGTCGGTGACGATCGTGGCCCTCGAGGTCGCCGGGGCGATGCTGTCGTTGCGCCCGGGGCCGGGGACGACCCGTCGCTCCGGGGGGCCGCTGTCGGGCGCGCTCGTCGGAGCGGTCGGGTTCTTCTTGCTCGGTCTCGGGTCGGTCGCCGGCGAGGTCGCGGCGTTCGCCGGGACCGCGGTCGCCTTCCTGGGGGCCGTCCTCGTCTATCGGCGCCTTCGGCCGCTCCTCGAGGAGGTCCCTCCGCCCTCGGCCGGACCGAAGCCGCCCGCCGGCGAGGCCCCTTCGCCGTTCGGACGAACCGACCGGTCCTCGACCGGCCCCACCGGCGGCCGACGTCGGTCGGGGTGAGCCGACGGCCGTCCGTGTGGCCCCGGGAGCGGCGCCCGCGAGCGTGCTGCGCCCGGACCGTGGCGTGCCGACGTCCCCGAAGGTTCTTAAGTCGGGCAGCCTCCCGCCGGCCGCATGCCGTCGGAGGAGGCGTCGGTCCCGGTCGGTCGCCGACTCCGGTACGGCCTGCGGGCGTACCGCGCCGCGGTCTCCATCTTCGTGCTCGCGGTCGGGGTCCTGCTGACGGTCCTCGCGGTCGGTTTCTTCACGCCCCTATCGGGAGCCGGCCCGTTCCCGGCGATCAACTCGGCGACCGACCAGCCCGGGGCGAACTACAACCTCCTGTTCGTGATCCTCGGCCCGATCGTGGTCATCGTCGGCGGGTACCTTGTCGGCGCCTACTACAACGCCCGGCGGAAGTTCGAGCACCTCATGCTCACGAAGAGCAAGGCGGAGTTCCTTCGGAACATCCCCGAGCTCGAGAACCTCCTGTGGGACCTCACGCCGGCCGACGAGGTCCGCTACGAGTCGAAGCGGGTCGAGCTGCGCCTCCGCCGCTAGCCCGAGCGTTCGGCGCGAGCGGGTTAAGTAAGGCGGACCCGTCCACGGTGCGTGGCGGTCGGCGCGGGGTCCCCGCGGACCGAAGGGTTCCGGTTCCGCCGTCTCCAGAAGCCCGAGGAGTTCCGGCAGGTCGAGGAACTCCGGACGGCGGTCTGGGGGCCCGAGTCGGAGGTCGGGGTCCCGACCGCGCTCCAGCGCGCCCTCCAGGACAACGGCGGGATCGTCCTCGGAGCCTTCGCCGACATCTATCTCGCGGGAGCGACGATCTCGCTCCTCGGGTGGGACGGGTCGACCCTCTACCACTACTCCCACCTCACGGTGGTACGCCCGGAGTACCAGAACCACGGCCTCGGCTTCCGGCTGAAAGCGTTCCAGCGGGACGAGGTCCTGAAGCTGGGGCTATCCGAGATCCGCGGGACGTTCGACCCCCTGGAGGGTCGGAGCGCCGGTCTGATCGTCCGGCGCCTGGGCGCCCGGCCGGACCGTTACTTCTCCCACTACTTCGGCCAGCTCGACGATCCGGTCGACCGGGGCCTTGAGACGGACCGCCTCCGCTGGGTCTGGCCGCTCGCCGACGTCCGGGTCGAGGAGCGGATGGCCGGACGATTGCCGTCGTCCGAGGACGTCCAGCGCCGGTGGGCGGGATCGACGCCGATCGTCGAGACCGACGCCGGGGAGAGCGGACTGCGGGTCCCGACCGTGGTCCAGGAGCCGACCGGCCCGAGCGCCCACCTCGAGATCCCGTTCGACCTCGCGTCGGTCCGCGAGCACGAGGAGGCGGGCGTGCGTCGCTGGCGCCACGCCGTGCGCGACGCCTTCCGGGCCGCCTTCGACCTCGGGTACGCCGTCGACGACTTCGCGGTCCTCTCCGCGGCGCACGAGCGACGGAGCTTCTACTTCCTTTCCCCCGCTCCGAAGCCCTCCCCGCCCGCGTCGGCCGGTCCATGAGCGAATCCGTCGCCGGCGGGCGCGCTCCCGTTCGCACCGGCCGACCGTCGCTCGTCCTCCTCGTCGTGCTCGCGGTCGCCCTCGCGACCGGGGCGGCGGCGAGCCTGCTGCTCGGCGCGGCGACGGCTCCGGGGGCGCCCGCCCAGCCCGCGAGCGAGCTGGTCGTCCCGGCGACCTGGATCGCCGACGCCCTGCTCGGCCTGTTCGCGCTCGTCGCGGTCGTCCTGGTCTACCGCCGGCTAACGGGGGGCGCCGCGACGCTCTCGAGCCGGGCGGTCATCACCTTCCTCGTGGTGATCCTGCTCGGGGTCGCGTTCGTCGCCGCGGCCCAGTTCTTCCACCCGGGCGGATGTCCTTGGTGCGGAGGGGGCACGCCGGGCTCCGTCCCACCGCCCTCGGGCAACAACAGCACCGCGACCGGCGGCTCCAACAACACGACGTTCGGTGGCGGCGAGCTGGTGCTCCTCTCTTGGCACGTCCCCGCCTGGCTCGAGTTCGTCGCTCTCGCGGTCGTGACCCTGCTCGTCGCGGCGGTCGTGATGCCCTTCCTGGCCCAATGGTCCACCGCGCGTCGCCTGCGGGGCGCCGGTTCCCAGCGACCCGGCTCGGGCCCGACCGCCGCAGAGGTGCGGGGCGTGTTCGCCCGCGCGTCCCGCGACCTCGACCGGGGCCTCGACCCGCGCGACGTGATCGAGCGGCTGTACGCCGACCTCCTCGAGCGGCTCGGCCGCTACGTCGTGCAGATCGACCCGTCCACTCCGGAGGAGATCCGCGTCCAGCACCTCGTTCGGCTCGGGATCCGCCCCGAGGTCGCCACGGAGCTGACCCGGCTGTTCGAGGAGGCCCGCTACTCCACGCATCCTATCGGACCGGAGTCGGCGGACCGCGCGGCGGGGGCGATGCGGCGGGCGACGGCCGACCTCGAGCGGGCGCCGGAGGTCGCGTGAACCGTCCGCTCGCGACGATCGCGGGGGCCGTAGCGGTCGTCGCCACCGGGGTCGCGGTGTGGGCCGGCACGAACTTCGCGCTCGCGGTCCCGGCGGCGACCGCCGCGGTCGCGGCCGCGGCGTTCCTCTTCGTCGAGAGCGCGCCGTCCGTAGCGCGACGGGCGCGGCCGCCCGGCGCCCCGCGCTCCTCCGGCGAGGTGGACCGTCTCCGGACCGCGTTCCGCACGGGGCGCGTCGGTCGGGAGCTGATCGTCTCGCTGCTCGACAATTACGAACGGACCGGACCGAACCCCGCCTTTGCGGGACGACGCCCGGAGGAGCAGGCCCGGCTCGTCCGGCTCTCCGGAGCCGAGTTCCGCGAGTACGTGCGCGGGCGGATCGACGAACTCGAGGCCCGCTCGTGAGCGAGGCCGCGAGCGGCGCGAGTCCGCTCGAGTGGCAGCCTCGCGCCTTCCTGCTCGCGGCGTCCGGAGCGGCGCTCCTCCTCCTCGGGGTGGCCGCGCGCAACCCGGCACCGCTCTTCCTCGCGCTCCCGCTCCTGCTCGCGGCGCCGGCGGCCGCCTTCGCCGGGCCGAGGAGCCCCCCGTCGGCCCGGGTCGACACCCGAGCCGAGGGCCACGGTGCGGACGTGCTGTTCCGGGGATCGGTGACCCTTCGGTCCGACGGCCGTGCGGGCGACCTGGTCATCGAGTGCGACCGACCGCCCGGGCTCGCCGAGTCCCGGCCTCCGCGCGAGGGTCGCTCCGGGGCCACCGTCACGTTCGAGCGGACCTGGAAGATCCGCGAGCCGGCGATCGTCGTCGTCCCCCCTGTCCGCGCCCGATGGCGGGACCCGATGGGCCTCGTCGAACGGGCCGTGGAGGTCGAGGCGTCCCCGACGATCGTCGAGCGGTACCCGCCCGAGGTCGCCCGCATCGGGTCGGTCCCGTTGCGGCGGACGATGCTGCTCCCGGGCGAGAGCCGTTCCCCGCGGCTCGGCTCCGCCGGCGAGTTCCACGGGATACGTTCCGCCGTCCCGAGCGACCCGCCGCGACGGATCAACTGGCGGGCGAGCGCCCGCGCGGGCGACTACCTCGCGAACGAGTACGAGCCGGACCGAACCGGTGACGTCCTCCTCTACCTCGATGCGCGCCCCTCCTCCCTCGGGCCCGCCCTCGACGAGCGGCTCCTCGGGATCTCGCGGGCGGCGGCGGCCGGGATCGCCTCGTCGTTCCTGCGCGAGAAGGCGCGGGTCGGGCTCGCCGTGTTCGGCGAGTTCCTCGACGTCGTTCCGCTGGGAATGGGGAGGGCGCACGCCCAGCGGGTGCGCGAGGGCCTGCTCGGGGCCCGCCTCGCGGACGTCCGGGCGCCGTCGGAGCGCGGGGCGATCGCCGCGGCCCGGTACTTCCGACCGGGCGTGACGACGCTCCTCCTCTCTCCGCTCGCCGAGGCCTCGACGGCCGACCTCGTTCCGTTCCTGCGCCGGCGCGGGTACCCCGTGGTCGTCCTGAGCCCGTCGCCGATCCCGATCGTCGCGGCCGAGCGAACGCTCTCCGACGAGGAGGAGGCGATCGTCGCCCGGCTCGCGCGCCTGTTGCGGCGGCAACGGCTCGCCGAGTCCTGGCGGTACGCCCCGACCATCGACTGGGAGGATTACTGGTCGCTCGCCGGGTTCGTGAGCTTCTTGCACCGCCCGCTCACCCGGAGGGCCGGATGATCCCGCCCGCTCCCGGCCGCGGGGGGCGACTCGCGGGGGCGATGTCGGACGCGCTGCTCCTGGTCGCGGCGGGGCTCTTCGCGGGGGTCGCCGGCGGGGACCGTGCGCTTCTCCTCGCGGGAACGCTCGTCGCCGCCGGCCTCGGGATCCTCCTCCGGAGGTTCGGAGGGGCGCGGACCCGCCCGTTCGCCCCGGTGCCGGTCCTCGGCGGGCTCGGCCTCGCGGCCGTCGTCTCGCCCCTCGGCCTCGTTCCGGCGCTCGCGGCCGGGGCGGCCGGGCTCGTCTTCCTGCTGTGGCTGGCGGACGACCCGCACCGACCGGCCCGCGGGGTCCGCCGGGCCGGCGCCGGCCTCCTTCTGCCCGCGCTGGCGGTCGCGATGTCGTGGGTGAGCGCGCTCCTGCTACCGCCCGGCTCGGCAACGGTCGGCGTCGCCGCGGGGCTCCTCGCGTTCGCGATCGGCGCGGTCGCGTTCCTGGTCGCCCGGCCCCGCCTGTTCGACCGCGAGGAGGCGCTAACCTCATAGTGACGCGCACTCTGTCGGCTTCGGTACGACCCCAGGTCGTGCCCGGGTACCGACGAAGGGTCCCTCTCGACTCAATGCGGACGGGTCGTCCGCCGAGGATGACGTGAGGACAACCCCGGTGTCCGACACCCCCGGCCGGGGTCAGACCTCCGAGAGGGCGAGCGCCTGCGATGACGCGGGTCGTTACGGTGGGGGAACACGGGGGCGGGGCGACCGGTCGGCGGCCGCCGTCCACGATAATATAGCGAGCGAGACTCCCGCCGCCGGAGACCGAAGATGAATCCCGAGGAGGCCCGGGCCCTCGCCGAGAGGATCCGCCGCGCGGTCCAGACCGCGATCGTCGGGCGGGACGAGGCGGTCGACCAGGTGCTCGTCGGCCTGATCGCCGACGGCCATCTCCTGATCGAGGACCTCCCCGGGCTCGGGAAGACGCTGATGGCGAAGTCGTTCGCCCGGTCGCTGAAGCTCGAGTTCCAGCGGATCCAGTTCACCGCCGACCTGCTCCCCCACGACATCACCGGCGCCGAGATGCTGGACGCCGGGAAGACCGGGTTCGTCTTCCGGCCGGGCCCGCTCTTCACGAACGTCCTCCTCGCCGACGAGATCAACCGGGCGCCGCCCAAGGTCCAATCGGCGCTCCTCGAGGCGATGCAGGAGTACCAGGTGACGAGCGAGCGGTCGACGTACCCGTTGCCGCGGCCGTTCCTCGTCCTCGCGACGGAGAACCCGCTCGAGCTCGAAGGGACCTACCCGCTCCCCGAGGCCCAGGTCGACCGGTTCCTGATGCGGCTCAAGATCGGGTACCCGACCCCCGAGGAGGAGCGGGGCATCCTCGAGCGCCGCCGCGCGCGCAAGGTCGAGGCCGTCGAGGTCGAGGCCGTCACGGACGCCCCGTCGTTCCTCGCGCTCCAGCGCGCGGTCGAGGACGTCGAGCTCGAACCGTCGGTCGCCGGATACCTCATCGACCTCGTCCGCGCGACCCGCGACGACCCGCGCAGCGAGGTCGGCGCCTCCCCCCGCGGCTCGCTCGCGCTCCAGAAGCTCTCCCGGGCCCGCGCCCTCGTCCAGGGCCGGGACTTCGTCCTCCCCGACGACGTGAAGGCGCTCGCGGTCCCGGCGCTCGCGCACCGCGTGATCGTCAAGCCCGAGCCGTGGATCCGCGGGATCCGGTCCGAGGCGATCGTGCGCGGGGCGCTCGACCGCGTGCCGGTCCCGAAGGCGAGGTAGCCCCGGCGCACGGCAAGGGTTTTCCCCGCCCCGTACGTCCGCCGCGCGATGGCCGAGCTACCGTGCGTGGTCGTCGCCGACCCGATCGACGCCGCCGCGCTCGACCGCCTGCGCGCGGGGCCGTGCCGGGTCGTGGACGCGAGCGCCGACCCCCGGTCGCTCGACGCGGCCCTCGCCGACGCCTGGGCGCTGGTCGTCCGAAGCCGGACCCGGGTGACGTCGGCGCTCCTCGCGAAGGCCCCGAAGCTCTCGCTCGTCGCCCGCGCCGGGGTCGGCGTCGACAACATCGACCTCCCCGCCGCCCGCGCCCGGGGGGTCCGAGTCGTCAACGCTCCCGCCGCCGCGACCGCGAGCGTCGCGGAGCTCGCGGTCGCCCTCTACCTGCTCCTCGTGCGGGGCCTCTATCCCCAGATCGCGGCGACCAAGGCCGGTCGCTGGGACCGCGGGACCCACGGCGGCGAGCTCTCGGGCCGGACCGTCGGGTTCGTCGGATACGGCCGGATCGCGCGCGAGATCGCCCGTCGCCTCGCGCCGTTCGGCGCGCGGACGGTCGCCTACGACCCGTTCGTGACGGAGGCCGGGGACGCGACCGAGCTCCTTCCGTTCGAGGAGGTGCTCGCCCGCTCGGACATCGTCAGCGTCCACGCGGCGCTCACCGAGTCGAACCGTCACCTCCTCAACGCCGACGCCTTCGCGCGGATGAAGCGGGGCGCCTACCTCGTCAATGTCGCCCGCGGCGCCCTCGTCGACGAGGCCGCCCTCGCCTCCGCCCTCGACTCGGGCCATCTCGGGGGCGCCGCGCTCGACGTACTGGAGGTGGAACCGCCCGTGAGCCCGACGCTCGTCGCGCGACCGAATGTGATCGTGACCCCCCACACCGGCGCCTCGACCGCCGAAGCCCAGCGCCGCGCGGGCGTCGACACCGTCGACGAGGTGCTGCGGGCCGTGCGCGGCGAACCGCTCACGAGCCTCGTCGGGGGGGAGGGCGGACCGCGATGACGCCGTTCGACCCCGAGACGACGACGTTCCTGATCGCCGGGCCCGTGCGGATCCACCCGCGGGTGCTGCGCGCGATGTCGATGTCGTCGCTCAACCACCGCGGCGACTTCTTCCACGGCATCGTCGCGGAGATCCGGGAGCTGCTCCCGGTCCTGTTCGGGGCGAAAGGCCACCAGGTCATCCTCACGGGGAGCGGGACCGCCGGCCTCGAGTCGGTCTACTCCTCGCTCGTTCCGCGCGACGGGCGAACGCTCGTGGTCACGAACGGGAACTTCGGCGAGCGCACCGACCAGATCGTGCGGCGATACTCCGCCCGCGTGACGACCGTGAGCGCCGCCTGGGGCGAGCCGTTCCCGGTCGCCGGGGCCCGCGCGGAGCTCGAGAAGGGCGACGTGAAGGCCGTCTGCGTCGTCCACAACGAGACGAGCGTCGGCCTCGCGAACGACCTCGCCGCGATCGCGCCCGCCGTCCGGGCGTCGGGCGCCCTCTTCCTCGTCGACGGGATCAGCGCGGTCGCGGGGATCCCGCTCCCGATCGAGGCGTGGGGCGTCGACGCGGTCGTCGCGGGCAGCCAGAAGGGGCTCGCCGCGCCCGCGGGCCTCGCGCTCGTCCACCTCTCCGACCGGGCGGTCGCGGCGCTCCGTCCGGGCACCTTCTACCTCGACCTCGCGGCCCACTTGAAGTCGCTCGAGAAGAACGACACCCCGTGGACCCCCGCCGTGCCGCTCTTCCTCGCGCTGCGCGAGGCGCTCCTTCTGCTGCGCGAGGAGGGGCTCGAGCGGCGACTCGAGCGGACGCACCGGCTCGCCGAGGCGACCCGGTCGGCCGTCGACGCGCTCGGCCTCGATCTGTTCCCCGACCGTCGGTTCGCCTCCGACACGGTCACCGCGGTCCAGAACCCGGCCGGGATGGGCGACGCCGAGCTCCGCAAGGTGCTCGAGCGGCAGTACAACGTCCTCGTCCAGGGGGGCCAGGGGTCGCTCACCGGGCGGATCTTCCGCATCGGCCACATGGGGATCGCCGACTGGCCGGACCTCCTCGTGACGTTCGCGGCGCTCGAGCGGGTCCTCGCGAAGGCCGGCCGGGGACGCGAGCCCGCGTCGGCCCTCCGCGCGATCGTCGAGCGGATGCCGTAGGGGCGCCGCCGTCGGCGGCGCCTAGATGTCGACGATCACGCGCGCCCGGCCGTGCCGCGCGTCGAAGACGAGGCCGTGGAACGTCACCGCCTTCACGTCGGCGCGCGCGGTGTGCCGCCGGGGGTCGAACCGCTCGCCCGCGACGCGCGCGACGATCGCGGTCGGGGGGTCGCCCACCGGGCGCGCGGTGACCTCGCGGACGAGGAACCCGTCCGTCTCCTGGAGCAGGAGGATCTCGCCGAGGAACGCGACGACGAGCGACGGCGTGTCCTCGGCGGACGCGCTCACCGCCCGCTCCTCGGTCGGGCGGACCTTCCTCAGGTCGGTCCGCAGCGCGACGAGGCCGAGGGCGAGCGCCTCGAACAGCTCGGCCGCCGTCGCTCCCGTCGCCCGGACGCCGACGTCCGCGGTCGTCGGGAAGCTCCCCCAGCGTCGCCGCCGCGAGCGGGGTGCGTCGCCCGGCATCGGCGTCTTCCTCCTCCGGGCCGAGGCCCACGAGACTTTAAGCGGTCGAGGACTGAACGAAGCGGACCGATGCGCGTCACGCTGGTCGTCCCGACGCTCAACGAGGCGCCGTCGATCGCCCACGTGATCCGGCTCTTCCGGACCGCGGCGGCCGAGGCGAACGCGACCGTCTACGCCGCCGACCCCGTGGAGTGGGAGGTCCTGGTCGTCGACGGGGCGTCGACCGACGGGACCGCGGCGATCGCCGAGGCGGAGGGCGCCCGCGTGATCCTCGAGCGTCGGCGGGGCTACGGGCGGGCGTACCGGACCGGGTTCGCCGCGGCGCGCGGGGAGGTGATCGCGACCTCGGACGGGGACGCGACGTACCCCGTGGAGACGGTCCCCGGCCTCGTGAAGAAGCTCCTCGACGAGAAGATCGACTTCCTCACGGGGAACCGGATGGCGTACCTCGACCGCAAGGCGATGACGACGGAGCACCGGATCGGGAACCGCGTCCTGAACTACTTCGTCCGCGTCGCCTACCACCACTACCTCGGCGGCGTCCCGGGCGGCGTCCTCGAGGACAGCCAGAGCGGCTTCTGGGTGTTCCGACGCTCGCTGCTCGACCGGGTCCACCTGACCCAGGACGGCATGGCGTTCAGCGAGGAGCTCAAGATCGAGGCGATCGTGCGCGGCGCCCGGTTCCTGGAGGTGCCGATCCGCTACCGGGAGCGTTGGGGTCCGCCGAAGCTCTCGAGCTGGCGCGACGGCCTCCAGAACCTCCTTTTCCTCTCGCGCAAGCGGTTCGACGTCGCGCGGGAATCCCACCGGGGAGCGCCGGTCGCCTTCGGTAGCGGGACGGAGAACGGTCTCTCGCCGTGACGCGGGTCCAAAAGGATCATCCGGTCTTGCCGGAACGCTCGCGGGACTTCACGCGCAGCCCCTTGTAGCCGCAACGGCGGCACTGGACCGCCTTCGGCGGGTTCCGGGCCGAGCAGTTCATGCAGACCTTCTTGTTGAGCAGTCGCTCGACCGCTTCCGGGAACGGCATGGGGAACGCGGGGACGGGCCGTCGCGTATAAAACCTGCGCCCGGGCCGGGCCGAAGCCGCTTTCGGGCGGCCCGCGCTCCCCGGCCCGTGCTCTCGGTGGAGGAGCGGCGGACGGCGCTCTCGCTCTCGCGCCGGGCGATCGAGCGGGCCCTCGGTCCCGACCCGGCCGCCGACCCGGCGGCCCCGTTCCGGGCCGAGGCGTTGCCGAGGGTCTTCGACGAGCGTCGCGGCGTCTTCGTCACGCTGAAGCGCGTGCCGAACGACGACCTGCGCGGCTGCATCGGCTACCCGCTCCCCGTCCTGCCGCTACGGTCGGGGCTCCCGCGCGCGGCGGTGGCGGCGGCGACCGAGGACCCGCGCTTCCGTCCGGTCCGGGCGGCAGAGCTCCCCCGCCTCGCGATCGAGGTCTCGGTCCTGACGGTCCCCGTCCCGGTCCGGGCCGCCCGTCCGCGCGACCTCGTCGCGGCGGTCCGGGTCGGCCGGGACGGCCTGATCGTCGACGCGGGAGGGGCGAGCGGCCTCCTCCTGCCGCAGGTGGCGGTCGAGATGGGGTGGACGGCCGAGGAGTTCCTCGACGGCGCGTGCGAAAAGGCGGGTCTCGACCGCGGCGCCTGGCGCTCGGGCGCGACCGTGCGCCGGTTCGAGGCGGAGGTGGTCCGAGAGACGCCGGTCGGCCCCGCGTCGCCGGACGGCGGCGCCGACGTCACGCGGAGCGACGGACCACCCGGGCCGAGAACGTGAGCCCGTCGAGGTCCCACGTCCGCACGCCGTCGGCCGGGACGATCGGTCCCTCGACGAGGTCGAGCCGGTCCGCGAGCAGGTCGTGCGCGATCGACTCGCGCCGGCGCTCGAGCGCTGCCCGCAGGCGGCCCCCGGCCGCGACCGTCACCTCGACGCGTTCGGTGTAGCGGAGCCCGAGCTCCTTGCGGGACTGCTGGAGGCGACGGGCGACCTCCCGGGCGAGCCCCTCGTCGAACAGCGCTTCGGTCGGCCGACGGGAGAGCGCGGCGACCGCTCGGCCGCCCTCCTCGCGGACGACCCAGTCGGAGTCGGGGTAGGCGGCCCGGTCGGCCGAGGGGATGCGGCGTACCGCCTTCACGTTGAGCTCGTCGGCGAGGAGGATCGACCCTTCGGTCCCGAGCGCGGCGAGCTCGGGCCCCGCCTCGCCGAAGACGACCAGCTCGGCGAGCGGGATCCGCGACTTCACGTCGGCGCGCTGGCGCAGTTCGCGGCCGACCTCCACGAGCGCGCGGAGCTCCGCGACCGCGGCCTCGAGGCCGGGGTCGCGCTCGGCGAGCGCGGACGGCCAGGGCGTGAGGTGGACGGAGGCGTCGCGGCTCCGGAAGCCGAGCTCGCCGACCTCCTGGTGGACCCACTCCGCGGTGAACGGGAGGAGCGGCGCGGCGGTGCGCGCGAGGCCGAGGAGCGCGTAGGAGAGCGTCGCGTGGGCGCGCCGCCGGTCGGGGTCGTTCCCGTCCGCCCAGAACCTCGGTCGGGACCGACGGAGGTACCAGGTCGAGATGTCGTCGACGAACGTGCGGACGGCCTGGACGGCGGGCCTCGGGTCGTACGCCTCGAGCGCGCCGGCGACCGCCGCGCGGGTCGCCTCGAGCCGCGAGAGGAGCCAGCGGTCGAGGAGGCCCGGAGCGGCGGGGGGCCCGGTTGCCGGCGCGAGCCCGTCGGCCCGCGCGTTCCCGAGGTGGAAGGCGACGACGTTGCGCAGCGTCCCGAGGGTGTGGGCGCTCGTCCGGGAGATCGTCGCGTCGGTCACCCGCATCGGCTCGGTGAAGTCGATCGACAGGAACGTCCAACGGGCCGCGTCGCCGCCGAACCGCTCGAGCGTCGAGAGCGGCTCGAGCGCGTTCCCGCGCGACTTCGACATCTTCCGACCGCCCTCGTCGAGCACCATCCCGTTCACGACGCACGTCCGGTACGCCGGCCGGTCGAAGAGGAGGGTCGCGAGGACGTGGAGCGTGTAGAACCAGCCGCGCGTCTGGTCGAGCCCCTCGGCGATGAAGTCGAGCGGCGCGGCCGGGTCGAACGGGCCGGGGACGAACGGGTAGTGGAACTGGGCGAACGGCGCCGAGCCGCTGTCGTACCACGCGTCGATCGTGTACGGCTCGCGACGGGCCTCCTCGCCGCACGTGGCGCACGCGAGCCGGAGGCGGTCGACGACGACGCGGTGCGGGTCGAACGGTTCCGGGAGGGGCGCCCCGGTCCGCTCGGCGAGCTCGGCGTAGCTCCCGACGCACGTGGCGTGGCCCTTCGCGCACATCCAGACCGGCAGGGGGGTCCCCCAGTAGCGGTTGCGCGAGAGCGCCCAGTCCTTCGCCTCGGTGAGGAAGTTGCCGAACCGTCCCTCGCGCAGGTGCGTGGGGACCCAGCGGACGGTCGCGTTGTACCGGACGAGCCGGTCGGTCGCGCGCGACGTGCGCACGAACCAGGAGTCGATCGCGCGGTAGATGAGCGCCGAGTCGCACCGCCAACAGAACGGGTACGTGTGGCGGATCGTGCCGCTCTTGTAGAGAAGGCCGCGGTGCGCGAGGTCGGCGACGAGGACCCCGTCGGCCGCCTTGAACGACCGACCGCGAACGAGCGGCACGAGGTCGGTGAACGCGCCCCGACTGTCGAGGGGATCGAAGATCCCGACCTTCTCCCGCGCGCCGATCCGCTGGTCGTCCGGCCCGAAGCTCGGGGCGACGTGGACGAAGCCCGTCCCGTCGTCGGCGGTCACGGAGTCGTCCAGGACGACCCGGTGGCGGCCCGGACCCGGGCCGGGCGTGTCGAACGGCGGCGCGTAGGAAAGCCCCTCGAGCTCGCCCCCCGAGAGGTGGCCCACGACCTTCGCGCCGCCGGGGAAGTAGCGCGCCAGCGCCTCGGCGGCGAGGACGACCTCGCGCCCGTCGTCCTCCCGGACGACCGAGTACTCGAAGTCGGCGCGGGCGGCGACCAGGAGATTCGCCGGGAGCGTCCAGGGCGTCGTCGTCCAGACGAGGAGGTCCCGGTGCGGCCGCCCGGGGTCGGTGAGCGGGAAGCGGACCGTCACCGACGGATCGGTCGTCTCGCGGTATCCCTGCGCGACCTCGTGCGAGGAGAGCGGGGTCTCGCATCGGGGGCAGTACGGCAGCACGTAGTGTCCCTTCTCGAGCAGGCCGCGGTCGAAGAGGGTCTTGAGGGACCACCAGACGCTCTCGATGTACGTCGCGTCCATCGTGCGGTACGCCCGGTCGTAGTCGAGCCAGTAGCCGAGGCGCCGGCCCATCTCGCGCCAGAGCGCGACCGTCTCGAGCGTGCCGGTCCGGCACTCCTCGCAGAACCGCTCGACGCCGTAGGTCTCGATCTCCGCCTTCGACTTGAACCCGTGGCGCTTCTCGACCTCGAGCTCGACCGGGAGGCCGTGGCAGTCCCAGCCGGCCATCGAGCTCACGATCCGGTCGCCGCGCATCCGGTGGTAGCGCAGCTCGACGTCCTTCAGGATGCGGGAGATGAGGTGCCCGATGTGGGGGGCTCCGTTCGCGGTAGGCGGGCCCTCGGTGAACCGGTAGATCGGTCCCGTCGTCCGCTCGCGCACCACCTCGGCCGGGACGCCGGTCGACTCCCAGTAGGCGAGCACCCGGGCCTGGACCGAGGTCGGTGACGGGGCCCCCGTGCCGTCGTCCGCCGCGGCCATCGGCCGCCGACCTCCGTCGGGAAGATAAAGCCGTCCGCCGAGGGCCGCGCTCAGCGGCGGAGGCCGAACGGCGGGACGCTCTCCGATTCCGGTCCGACCCGGCTCCTCGGGTGGCGCCGCACCACGGTCCCCTCGACGGTCGTCACGTGGGCCCCGGGACCGAGGACGAGCGCCGTCGCCCGGACGAAGCCGACCCGCACGTTCGCGAGGTCGACCGACTCGGCTTCGATGCGCGTCACGGACGCGCGGGCCTCGCGGAAGAGGGCCTTGTCGAGGAGGTTCGGGCTGTGGCCGTGCACCCGTACGCTCCGCGCGAGGACCGTGCCGAGCTCCGACGTCCCGGAGAGGTCGGCCCGCACGTGGAGCGCCCGCAGTTCCCCCGCCACGGTCGCCGAGCCGTCGATCTCGAGGAGCCCGCCGTCGAAGGACGGCGCGTGCAAGAGGCCCCGGACGTGGGCGCGCCGGTCGACCGAGAGCGCGCCGTCGAACCGGTTCGGGCCGTCAAGGTCGAGGTCGACCGCGTGCACGACGCCGCCGACCCGAACGTTCCCCCGCGCCTCGAACGTCCCGCGGACGTCGACCGCGCCGTAGACCTCGAGCGTCCCGCGGGCCCGCACCGCCTCGGCCGACAGGTGGCCGGCGACCGAGACGACGCCGTCGAGGTCGGCCCGCCCGACGTCGACGTCCCGGGTGACCTTGGCGACGCCGCGGACGCTCCACGCATCGGCCCGAACCCCCTCCCGACGGACCGTTCCGCGGTCGACGAGGCGGCCGGTCCGGGGCGCCGACGGCGGTTCGGGGGCGACGGTGCGGGGGGGAGCAACGGTCGCCGACATCGTCGTGCGCGCTAGGCCGCCGGGCCGGGCGCCGGGGGGATCCGGAGGCGGCGGTGCTCGACCATGATGCACCGGTTCTCGATGACGGCCGCACCGGCGGCTCGGGCGCGGGCCGCGGCCTCCGCGTGCTCGACGCCGAGCTGCATCCAGAGGACCTTGGCGCCGCGGCGCACGGCGTCGTCGACGACCGGGGGGACCTGGTCGCTGCGGCGGAAGATGTCGACGATGTCGATCGGGATGTCGGAGGGGATCGCGGCGACGGACGGGAACGACGTCTCGCCGAGAACCCGGGGCAGCATCGGGTTGACGGGGACGATCCGATACCCTACCGACCTGAGGTAGCGCGCCACCTCGTTCGAGTCGCGCTCGGGCTTGTCGGAGAGCCCGACGACCGCGATCGTACGGGCCCGCGAGAGGATCTCCGTGAGCTCCCGGTCGCTCAACATCGACCCGTGGGAATCCGAGCGGCTTACATGACCGTGACGGGCCGACGCGGGCGCCGGGGGACCGTCGGTTCCCGGTGCGCAGGCCCCCGTCCCCCAGCGTTCTCGGCTTCGGGGCCGCGACCCCCGCGACATCGACCCGCTCCGAAAGGCCCGACCTCGGCCGGGCGGAAGCGCATCTCGGTCGGCCGGGCCGCAGCGGGGGGGGCGGTCTCGGTCGGGTCCTCCCCCGAACTAGGTCCGCGGGCCGGCCGCCGGGGCGCCGGGCGCGGGTCCGGGGAACCCGCCGATCGGACGAAGGGGCTCGGACGGCGGGCGCACGAACTGCACGAGCCCGATCACCACCCCGACGAGCACGATCCCGAGCCGGATCGCGACCCCCGCCACGGGCGCGATGAGCGTCAGGAACGCGGAGGCGTCGTTCGCGCCGTGAAGGAGCGAGGGGACGACGAGGTTGCCGCCCGAGAACGTGTACGTCGCCGCGAACGCGAACCCCGTCAGGAAGAGCGTCGGGAAGACGAGCGGCGCCGCCGCGCCGTACGTCGTTCCGTAGTAGAGGTGGACCGCGGCGAAGAGGGCGCTCGTCCAGGTCGCGGGACCGAACCAGCGAACCCCCCGGTCCCTCCAGTAGCCGAAGATCCATCCGCGGAAGATCGTCTCCTCGAACGCCCCGATGACGAACGAGAAGCCGACGAAGAACCACGGGTTCCCCTGCGCCTGCGCGAGGGCCGGGTTCTCGCGGCTGAGCAGCCGCAGCGCGCCGGGGTCGACCGCGAGGTAGACCGCGGTGAGGAGCGCGATCACGAGGAGCGAGAGCAGGAACAATAGGCCGTACCACCGCAGTCCCTCCCAGGTCGCCCGGCCCATCCGCGCGTGCCAGTCGCGCAGCGGACCGGTGCCGACGAGCAGCGCGAACGCGAGGACCGGGACCCCGTAGACGATCGCGAGGTCCCCCGCGAGGTTGCCGTAGAGGACCCGCGTCGCGGGGAACGCCGACGGGACGACGTACTGGCTCAGGACGGCCAGGACGGTCGCCGCGACCGCGCCGGCGTACCGGCCGATCGGTGCGGGCCGGAACGGCGCGCGAGCCGAGGGAGGGCGGGGCGCGTCCACGCGCCGAGACTCCGGGCCGCCCTTATCCGCGCTTCGCTTCTCGGCCCACGGGGTCGGTCCGGGTGGAGTGGGTGGTCCTCGCGAAGGTCGTGCCCCGCTCCGACGCGGTGCGCTTCGACCCGGAACGGCTCCGGCTCGTCCGGGACGGGGTCGATCTTGTCCTGAACCCGTTCGACCAGCGCGCGCTCCGCGTCGCGCTCGAGCTCCGCCGCCCCGGCGAGTCGGTCACGGTCGTCTCGGTCGGCCCCCCGGCGACCCGCCGCCCCCTTTGCGAGGCGCTCGCGGTCGGCGCGGACCGGGTGCTCCTCGCGAGCGACCCTGCGCTCGCGGGGTCGGACACGCTCGCCACCGCGCGCACGATCGCCGCCGCGGTTCGTTCGATCGGCTTCGGGCTCGTCGTCGCGGGGGCCCGGTCGACCGACAGCGATACGGGCCAGGTGCCGGCCGAGGTCGCCGCGCTGCTCGGCGTCCCCGTACTCTCGGAGGCGCGCGCCGTCCGACGCGACCCCGAGGGCCCGGGCCTCGAGGTCACGGTCGACACCCCGACCGGCTGGGCCACCTACCGGCGGGACGGTCCGGCGGTCGTGAGCGTCGGCGAGAAGGTCGGAAAGCCGCTGCGGCCGGGCCCCGACGCCCCGCCCGTCGACCCGGCGCGGGTCGAGATCCGATCGCTTGACGCGCTCGGGGTCGACCCGAGCGACGTCGGGGCCGCCGGCTCCCCGACGGTCGTCGGGAGCCTGATCCCGGCCGCGTCGTTCCGCTCGCCGACCGTCTTCGCCGAGGGGACCGTGGCCGACCGCGTCGCCGGGGCCGTTCGCGTCCTTTCGGGCCGCCTTGGGGCCCCGCGGCCGACGGCGCTTTTGTTCCGGCCGCCGCCGTCGGCCCGGCTACCGTCGGCGGAGGTCCTCGTCCTCGCGAACGGCGACGACGGGGAGCTCGACCCGTCCGCGCTCGACCGGATCGCCGAGGTACGGCGCGCGCTTCCCGGTCGCTGGCCGTCGGCCGTATGGGTCGGCCGGCCCCCGACCGAGGCGGCGACGTTCCGGCTCGGCCGCGCCGGCGCGCTCGGCGGCTGGCACGTTCCCACCACCGAACCGCTCCCCGACGCGGGCGGCTTCGCGCGGGCCGCCGAGGCGCTCCTCACCCACCGTCCCGAAGTCTCGGCGCTCCTCGTCTCCGCCGACCCGTTCGGTCGGGAGGTCGCGGGTACTGTCGCGGCGCGCCGGGGGCTCGGCCTCGTGGGCGACGCGACCGCCGTACGCCTCGACCCCGCGCTCGGCCTCGTCTTCACGAAACCGTCGTTCGGTGGCCGGACGCTCGCCGAGATCACGGTGCGCGGGCGCCCCGCCCTCGCGACCGTGCGCCCGGGCGCGTTCGCGCCTCCGCCCGACGGTCCGGCCGACGGCGGTTTCGGCTGGTCGTCGATCGCGCGCGTCCCCGTCCGCACCGAGGTCCGACGCGTCGCCTCGGGGGCGGAGGGCGGCGACGCGGCGGGCCTCGCCCGACGGGAGGTCCTGGTCGCGGTCGGGATGGGGGTCGGCGGGCCCGAGGGGATCGCCCGCCTCCGCTCCGTGCTCGACCGGTGGAACGCCGGCCTGGTCGCCACGCGCCGGGTCGTCGACGCAGGCTGGGTCCCGCGGCAGCACCAGCTCGGCCTCACCGGCCGGTCGTTCGCTCCCCGCCTCGCGGTGCTGCTCGGGGTCTCGGGGTCGCCGAACCACATGGTCGGCTGGCGTCGCGCGGGAACGATCCTCGCGGTCGACCGCTCCGCCGACGCCGCGGTCTTCCGCGAGGCCGACGTCGGGATCGTCGGCCCGCTCGAGGAGGTCGTCCCGCAGCTCGCCGAGCCGCTCGCGCGCGCACTTGCGGCGCAAGAGGGCTAGCGGGGGACCGTCGCGCCGCGGTGCGTCCGCTCGGCGACCGCGAACCCCGCCAACAGGTCCTCGAACGTCGCGCGGGCGCTCGCCGCGGATCCGGCGCGCACGCGGACCCGGATCGTCGCGCCTTCGACGGAGACCGCGACGTAGGCGGGGTCGTCCGGCGCGACCGCGGCGACGAGCGCGCACGCCTCCTCGGGGCTCGCGCACCGGTGCTCGAGGTCGACCGTCACTTCGAGCGGCGCGCGCGCTTCTTCGGCGTCGGGGATCGTCCGCCTCCTCCCGCCGCCCCGACCGGGGCTACCGGCGGGACGCTCCGCGGGGCCGTCGCCGGGGACGCCCCCGCCACCGCGTGGGGGTCCGCTCCCGGCCCGCGGTCGAGCGCGTGGGCCACGATCGGAGCGGCGCGCGAGCGGCGCGCCACCTCGGCCGACGCCCGTTCGCGCAAGTAGCCGACGATCGAGCGCCAGACCTTGTCGTCGGCGCGTTGCTTGTTCTCGAAGTTGTGCTCGCCGATGAACCGGGCGAACGCGGCCCGGCTCGCGTCGTCCCACGCCCCGGTCCAGCGGCCGGTGTAGTAGCCGAGGACGGAGAGGTCGTGCTGCAGCTCGCGGGCGACCTCGGCGTCGATCGCGAGGAGCGCGGACGGGTCCTCGCGGTCGAGCATCGTCAGGTCGTAGAGCGCGAAGATCCGCTTGAGCTCCTCGATCGGCGACGGGTGGTCGTCGACCCGGACGTCAACCCACCGGTCCCCGCCGCCCCCGTACGCCCCGCCCGCGCGGACGGCGAGGAGGGCCGCCGACTGCATCCCCCGGCGGTCGCCGCCCTCCCGCTGGCCGGCGGCGAGCGCCGCGAGGAGGCGGTCGAGGATGTCCCCGCCGGTCGACTCGAACGATCGGGCCATCGCGCGGACGACCGCGGGACCGAAGAGGATGTTCCCCTGGCAGGCGAAGCCGTCCCCGACCTCGTGGCCCGCCCACTCCATGCACTTCGCCCCCGTGAACGACGCCGCTTCCCCCCGCACGTCGACGACGCCGAGCTGCCGCTCGTCCCGGCCCGGGTCCGCGTCGGTCAGCCGCCGGACGACCTCCGGGGCGCGGACGCCCTTGCGCAGGAGCGCGAGCCCGTCCCGCCCGTAGGCGACGTTCGCGAGCGCCTGCGTCGCGATCGCCCCGGCGCCGGCTTCGGCCCACGGCACGACCGCCCCGACGGAGAGGAACTTCGATTGCACCGCGACGCCCCAGGTCGCGGTCTCGCGTTCGTACGCGACGATCGAGAAGGTGCCGAACCTCGGACGCGCCATCGGTGGCCCGGACCCTCCGTCGCCCCTTAAGGTGTCGGCCGGGGCGACCGCCGGGCCGTCCGGGTGTCGAGCCGGCCGAGGACGGCGTCCACGAGTTGCCGCGCGCGCTCGGCGTCGCCGCCCCGGTACGCCCGCTCGGCTTCGACGAGCGCGCGCAGCTCGTCGTCCGCGCTCTCGCCGCTCGCGCGCAGGAGGCCGATGAGCCGGGCCGCGAGGTGAAGGCGCTGTCGGGTGCGGTCCTCCTCCTCGGACGGGCTCTCTTCGGGAGTGGTCGGCGCGTAGTCGACGAGCCCCCTCGGCCACTGCGTCACCTCGCCTTCCCCGCGGGCGACCCGCTTCGGCCGGGTCTCTGGGGCCGTCACGGCCGGTCAGGCGTCCTCGGGCTCCACGACGGCGGTCGCGGGCGACGCCGGCCGGGGTCCCGGGGCGGATCTCGGTGGCGGCACCCGCTCGCGGAGCGCGGTCCAGATCCGGTCGATCCGCTCGTAGAACGGACCCGACACCCCGTCGGAGGCGAGGACGGCCACCGCCTCGTCGAGGAGGACGGCGAGGTCGCCGGTCTCGAGGCGTGCGGCGGCGGCCCACGCGACGCTCGCCCGGGCGAGATCGACCTGCTCGTCGGCCGCCCGGCGCGCCCGTCGCGCCGCCCGCTCCGCCGGGTCCATCGCGTGCTCCGGGTCCCACGAGGGGGGCATCGGCGCCGGTATCGACACCCGCAGCTGCCGGAACGGCTCGGGGAGCGTCGGCCAGCGCGGTTCGGCGAATCGGACGCTCAGAAGGTCGAGCGCGTTCGCGGCGCCCGCGTAGTCGCCGAGCGCGAACGTCGCCTCGGCCTTCTCGAACGGGACGAGGAGGTCGGGCGGGGGAGCGCCCTTCCAGAGGTCGAGCCGCAGCGCGATCCGGCTCGGCGCGAGTCGGCGGAGCGCCTTGTCGTGGGGGCTCTCGGGGGCCGGGCCGGGCGAGGGGGTCGCCTCCGCGACGTCGGGGGGTCGGTTCGGGGCGCCCGGCATCGTCGCTCCGTCGCTCGAGGGCGCCCTAGAGGAGCGCCTCGAACTCCCGCGTGACCTCGGGGTACTTCTCGTGGACCGCTTTCAGGATGTTGTGGACGTTGAGCTTGCCGAGGCGCACGCCCGAGATCGCGTCCACGACCTTGTCGAACGTCTCGTCGCTCAGGGTCGTGAGCTTCTCCTTGGCGAGCCAGTTGCGGTAGAGCTTCTCCTCGAGGCGGGCGCGCCATCCCTTCTCGTACCGCTGGAGGAACTCCCTCGAGACGTCGTGCGAGCGCACCGCCTCGGCCGCGACCTCGCCGCAGATCTTCCCCGCGATGCAGCCGTTCGCGATCCCCCCGCCGGTGAGCGGGTCGATCATCCGCGCGGCGTCGCCGACGAGCATGATCCCGTCCGCGACCGTCTGCTTGAGCGGCGGCGAGATCGAGACCCCGCCCCCGACCATGTCGATCTTCTTGCCCTTCGCGTAGCCCGGGTGCGCCTCGATCCAGCGGTCGAGGTACGTCCGCGCGTCGGCGGGGGACTTCACCTGGCTCACCTGGACCCCGATCCCGACGTTCGCGAGGCCCTCCGCCTTCGGGAAGATCCAGACGTAGCCGCCGGGCGCGACCTTGCCGAGGTAGAAGTCGCAGTAGCGGACGTCGCAGTCGACGTTCGTCATCCGGTACTGCAGGCACGTGTCCATGTCGCGCACCGCGAGGTTCGTCGGGATCCCGGCCCATCGGCCGACCTGGCTCTCGAACCCGTCCGCCGCGACCGTGATCGGCGCGCGGATCTCGTAGGTCTCCCCGAACTCCTTCACCTTCGCGCCGACGACCCGGCCGTTCTCCTTGAGGACGCCGACCGCCGCGGTCTTGAGCTTCACCTCGACGCCCGCGTTGGCCGCGTCGATCGCGAGCTGCTTGTCGAACGCGTCGCGCTCGACGACGTAGCCGACCTCGTTGCCCGCGTGCTTTTCGTTGATCTCGAAGACCTTCTCGCTCGGCGAGTAGATCCGGGCGCCCTCGACCTCGAGGTTGACCCAGCGGCCGGGCGCGACGCCGACCTCCGCGAGCCAGTCCTTGCTCATCCCCTCGCCGCAGCGCACGGGGCTGCCGATCTCCTGGCGCTTCTCGATCATCAAAACGTTCGCCCCGTGCTTCGCCGCCCACTTCGCGGTCATGCTCCCCGCGGGGCCGGCGCCGATCACGAGCACGTCGGTCGTTCGGTCGGACATGATGGATCGCTCCGTTCCCCCCGCGAGGTCACCCGATCTCGATCGCCCCGACGGGGCAGGCCTTCACGCAGATCTCGCACCGCGTGCAGACCTTCTCGTCGAACGTGATCCGGGTCTCGTCGAGGTAGATGCAGTTGAGGGGGCAGATCCCGACGCAGGCGCCGCAGTAGATGCACAGCTGCCCGGAGGACTCGATGTGGAGGCTCTTCTTGCTCGGCACGCGGCGTCCCTCGGCCCGCACCGGTCGGGGACGCACTTAAAGCCTGCCCCGGAGCGGGAGCGGGGTCGTACGTAGCGCGCGGAGCGACGAACCTCCGTGCGGCCTGGCGTCGGTCTCGGCCCGCGGGTCGCGTCAGTGGGCCGCGCGCGCGACGGCCCGCGCGGGCGGGTGCTCCGCGAGCCACCGCTCCGCGTCGATCGCCGCCATGCAGCCCGACCCCGCCGCGGTGACCGCCTGACGGTAGTGGCGGTCCTGGACGTCGCCGGCGGCGAAGACCCCCTCGACGCTCGTGCGCGTGTGGTCGCGGACCTTGACGTAGCCTTCCGGGTCGAGGTCGAGGTGGCCGCGCAGGACCTCGGTCGACGGGACGTGGCCGATCGCGACGAAGAGCCCCCCCACCGGCAGCGTGCGCACGTCGCCGCTCGGCCGATGGCGCACGCGCAGGCCCTCGACGCGCTCGGAACCGAGGACCTCGACGACCTCCGAGTCGAGGAGGAGGGAGATCTTCGGGTGGGCGCGCGCTCGTTCCTGCATGATCGAGCTCGCGCGAAGGTGGTCCCGGCGGTGGACGACCGTCACGTGCGTCGCGAAGTTCGTGAGGAAGAGCGCCTCCTCCATCGCCGTGTCGCCGCCGCCGACGACCGCGAGCTCGCGGCCCTTGAAGAAGAACCCGTCGCACGTCGCGCACGCCGAGACGCCGTGGCCCTGGAGGCGCTGTTCGGACGGGAGGCCGAGCCACCGGGCGTTCGCGCCGGTCGCGACGATCACCGCGTCGGCGAGGACGGTTCCCGAGCTCCCCGTGCGCAGGAGGAACGGCCGGCGGCCGAAGTCGACCCCCGTGACGTTGTCGTCGACGAACTCCGTGCCGAACCGGGCGGCCTGCCGCCGCATCCGGTCGATCAGCTCCGGGCCCTGGATCCCCTCGGGGAACCCCGGAAAGTTCTCGACCTCGGTCGTGATGATCAGCTGGCCGCCGGCCGGGACGCCCGAGATCACGAGCGGGGCGAGCTCGGCCCGGGCCGCGTAGAGGGATGCGGTGAGGCCGGCGGCTCCGCTCCCGAGGATCGCAACGCGCGTCGAACGTTCGGCCGCGGTCATCGGCTCGAACGAGTTCGGGGAGGCTTAAATCCCCCGCGCCCGAGGTTACCTTTCCGTCCGGGAGCCGCCCGAGGGAGCCGGAGCCGGTCCGGCCCGTCCGCCTCCGCGTATCCCGAGCGGTAGAAGAGGAGCGGGAGGACGTCGCGGCCGACCTCCTGACGGACGACCTCCCCGAGGACCAGGTCGTGGTCGAAGGCGGGCGAGACCGACCGGACGCGGCACTCGAGAGCGCCGAGCGTCCCGTCGAGCAGGGGGGCGCCCGTCGCGCCCCGGTGGAGCGCGAGCCCGCGGAACTTCTCGGCGGGCGGGACGGTGGCGGCGAACCGCTCGCTGAGCGCGCGCTGGTCGTGCGCGAGGAAGCTCGCGGCGAACGCCCCCGCGCGCCGGAGGACGGGCAGGGTGTCGACATCGTGCATGAGGCTCACGAGCAGCGCGGGCGGGTGGGTCGAGACGGAGAGCAGGGCGTTCACCGTGAGGCCCGCGTCCGTCGGGCCGTCGCGGGCGGTCACGACCGAGACCCCGGTCGCCCACCGGCCCATCAGGCGACGGAACCGGAGGCTGTCGCCCGAAGCGTCGGGGGCCGACGCGGTCATTCGTCCCGCCACCGGAAGAAGCGGACGGCGAGCGCGAAGACGATCAGCGAACCGACGAGGACGATCGCTAGGTCGTAGAGCGCCTGCGTCGTGTTCGAGAACAAAAGCACCTGGTTCATGCCGTCGATCACGTAGTAGAGCGGGAGGAGGTGGGCGAACGCCTGGAGCCCCGGCGGCATGCTCGAGACCTGGAAGAACGTCCCCGAGAGGAACATCATCGGGAACGTGATGATGTTCCCGATCAGCGCGGCGCTCTCGGGCGTCTTCGCGATCGAGCCCGCGAGCATCCCGAGCGACACGAAGAAGAACGACCCGACGACGAGGAAGGGGACGAGGCCGAAGGTGAACGTCACGTGCGCCCCGAAGAGCCCGATGCCCGCGCCGAGCATGATCGCGGCGGTGACGAACGTGAGCGCGACGTACCACAGGACCCGCGAGATCAGCCACTCCGAGCGGGTCAGCGGGGTGAGCGACAGCTGGCGGAAGATCCCCTCCTTGCGGTACGACGACGTGACGTCGACCATCGAGAACATCGGGCTCGTCAGGATCGAGAAGCCGATCAGCCCCGGGATCAGGTAGTCGATGTAGGTGTAGACCGGGCTGCCGATGTTCGAGGTCCGGAACCCGAGGAAGGGGGTCCCCCCGGCCGCGCGCAGGTTGAAGCCGTTGACGACACCCTGGACGGCGCCGAAGACGGTGCCGGACGTCGCGGCGTCCTGGGGGTTCGAGTAGACCGTGACGTTCGCGGGCAGACGCTGCGAGTAGTTCTCGCCGAACCCGGGCGGGATCACGAGGCCGACCGTGTAATCCTTCTGGCCGAGCCACGACGCGAACGTCGCGACCGGCATCGAGACGACGTCGACCTTCACGACGTGCGTGCCGTTGAGGGCGGCGAGGAATTCCTGGCAGTACGTGGTCGTGTTGTGCGTCAGGGGGTCGAACGGGCACCCGGGGTCGGCGTTGACGACCGGGAGCGTGACGGTCCCGCCCCCGACGTTGGAGAAGATGAGGCCGAAGAGCCCGATCAGGATGATCGGGAAGATCAGCGAGAAGAACAACGCGATCGGATTGCGGAAGTACGACCGGGCGACGACCCGGAAGTCGGCGCCGATACGACGACCGTTCACGTCGGGGCCTCCGACTTGAGCGCTCCGTCGTCCATCTGCCCGACGAGCCGGACGAAGACGTCCTCGAGCGTGTCCTGCGTCGTCTCGAACGCGCTCCACGGAAGTCCGCTCGACTCGACGGCGTTGAGGACCCGGAGCGCGTCCCGGGCGCTCCCGAGCTCGACGTCGATCCGACCCCCCTCCGCGAACGCGGAGAGGCCGAGGGTCGTGCGGAGGTACGCGGCGAGCTCCGGCGACCCCTCGACGCGCAGGCGCGCGGGGCGGCCGTGGGCGCGGATGATCTCGTTCGGGGTTCCGGCGGCGATGATGCGGCCGTGGTGGATGATCGCGACGCGGTCGGCGAGGATCTCCGCCTCCTCGAGGTAGTGCGTGGTCAGGAACACCGTGCGGCCCTCGCGCTTCAAGGTGCGGATCACCGCCCAGATCGCGCGGCGGGCGTGCGGGTCGAGGCCGGTCGTCGGCTCGTCGAGGAAGCAGATCTCGGGGTCGTTCGTGAGCGCGAGGGCGAGCCCGAGCTTCTGCTTCTGGCCCCCGGAGAGGGTGTCGAACCGGGCCGCGATCTTGTCGAGGAGCTCGACCTGGGCGAGGAGCTTCCCCGGGTCGACGTCCGTGCCGAAGAGCGCCCGGTAGTACTCGATCGCCTCCTTGGGGGTGATCTTCTCGAAGAACCGGAAGTCCTGGGGGATCACGCCGATCCGACGGTGGAGCGCGGCGCCGTCCGACCACGGGTCGAGCTCCAGGACCCGGACCGACCCCTCGGTCCGGCGCCGCAGGCCCTCGAGGATCTCGGTGGTCGTCGTCTTTCCGGCGCCGTTCGGGCCGAGGAACGCGAAGACCGTTCCCGTCGGCACGTCGAAGTCGATCCCGTCGACCGCGGCGAGCGGGCCGTACCGCTTCACAAGTCCCCGGACCTCGATCGCGGCGGGCATCGTCCTCCTCAAAGCCCGCGGGTAATGAAAGCTAGGGGTGGGGCGGGGCAGCGCTCCCGCCCGCGGCAACGTCCACCTCGGCGCTCTCCCCCGGGCCGACCCACGTGGTCCCTCCCGCGGTCTCGAGGCGGAGCGGCGCACCGCCCGACCAATCGACCGACAGCCGGCCCGAGCGGTAGCGAAGCCGGGCGCTGCCCGTCCCGACCCGCAGCCCGTCGATCGAGGCCCGGGGGAGAGATTCCGGGAACGCGGGCCGAACCGCGAGGCGGGGCCCCCTCCCGTCGACCTCCAGCCCCCAGAGACGTTCGAAGAGGATCGTGAGGAACGGGGCGACGCTGAACCCGAGCACGAAGCACGAGTCGAACGGTTCCTCGCGGTCGCCTCGGAAGCACTCGTTCGCGTGCGGAGCCTGCGCCGCGAGCTGGCGCGCGATCGACGTGAGGTAGGCGAGCCCGAGCTCACGTTCTCCCGCCGCGAGCGCCGCGTCGGCGGCCCACGCGGTCGCGATCGGCCAGACCTGCCCGTCGTGGTAGGTGCCCGGGTCGAACGACGGGTCCGCGCTCGAGAGCGTCCGCACCCCCCACGGGGTCGTCAGGTCGTCGCGCGCGGCCCGTCGGACGACCGACCGCGCCGTCTCGGGCGCGAGGAGCCCCGCGCTGACCGCCCGCAGGGCGTTCGGTCGCAGCTGGGCGACCGGAGCGCCCGCCCGGAGCGAGTCGTAGAGGTACCCTTCCTGCGGCCAGGCGTAGCGGCTCGTGACGGAGCCGGCGACCTGCTCGGCGAGCGCCCGGAGGCCGGCCGGGTCCGGCGGGCCGGGGCGGCCCTCGAGGAGCTCGGCCGTCGCCCGGAGCGCTCCCCACCAGAGGACCTGAACGTCGATCGCGTGGTCCCTTCGATCGGTCGAATCCCAGATCGTCGTGTCCGGCGCGTCGATGCCGTAGCGGATCCGCGCCACCGGTCCGGCCGCGATCTCCATCGTCTCCGCCTCGCCGCCGTTCCTCAGAAGGCCCGTCTCGGCGTCGGCCCGCGCGCGGCCCCACCCCGCGATCCGGGCGAGCGCGTCTCGCCACTGCCCCGGCACGGAGGCGCGGCCCGCGTGGCGGGCGAGGCGGAGAACGAGCTCGGGGTAGTAGAGGGTCGTGTCGGAGGTGCCGTAGAGGAAGAGCGGCCCCGGGGCGATCTGCATCGGAAGCTCCCCGGGCTCCCCGCCCAGGAGCGGCAGCTCCGACCGCGCCTGGAATCGGAAGACCGAGTCGATCGATCGCTCGGCCCAGTCGAAGTCGCCGAGCCAGAGGACCGCCGGCAGCATCCAGGCAAGGTCCCGGCACCAGATCGCCGCATACCAAGGGTACCCAGCGACCAGGCCGACGAGGCCGTCGCCGGGCGCCGAGTACAGGCGACGGAGCGCCGAACGGGCGAGCGCGTACGCGCGTTCGAGCTCGGGCGCCCCGGGGAACCGGACGATCGGCGTGCGGGCCTCCCACGCGACCCGAGCGCGCTCGGCCCGGTCGGCGACCTCGATCGGGTCGCCGGTCGCGAGCTCGGACGACGCCGTGTCGGGGATCGAGCGCTCGAGCCCTCCCGATATGAGGAACGTGACCTCGACCGGTGCTTCGGGGGTCAGAACGACTTCGTGGTCCGATGCGAACTCCTCGACCGGACCCTCCCGGGAGTTCCCGACCCAGGCGACCCCGTTCGCGTAGAGGCGCGAGGGGGCCACGCTCGACCGGAACGAAAGGCCGTAGCCGCGCTGGCGGACCCGCAGCTCGCCGGGTCGCGCGTCCGCCCGGTAGCGGGCGGGTCGGATCCCCTCGACGAGGACGGGCAACAGGAACGGCACGAACCGGCTGCGCAGGGTGAGCGTGAGGGCCGGACCGTCGGTCAGGGAACACCGGAGACGACGGACCGCCCCCGGAGGTTCCTCCGTGGCGACCACGGTCTCCGCGACCTCGAGGCGGCCCCAGCGGTGGCGGGTCTGCCAGCGGTCCGACCCGCCGCCCGCTTCGACGAGCGTCTCGGGGAGGCTCCGGGAGGACCCGTCCACGACGAGCGAGAGCCGCCACGGCCCCGTCAGGCGCACGAGCTGGCCGTACACCCCGCCCCATTCACCGGGCGCGCCGCGCGCCTCCCGGGCGAGCTCGAGGTCGCCCCGGCCGTCGAGGAGCGCCGCGGACGATAGGGTCGTAAGGAGGACCGGCGGAGGCCCGTAGCGGGCCGGGCCGGCAGGCCCCGCCGTCACCCCGGCCCTCCCGAACGCACCCGGTCCCGGAACTCGAACCAGACGAGCGGAGGGATCGCGATCGACGTGAGTTCGAGGCGGACGGTGAGTTCGCCGTCGCTCGGGCCCCAGTCACCGTCCACGGCGAACTCGGTCCGGACCCCCGCGGCCAGCTCGAGCGGGGCCCGAGCGGAGACGGTCGACGCGGTCCGCCAGTCGGGAGCCGTCGCCGTGCGCGCCCTGAGGGCGTCGGAGGGCACTGGCGCCCCGTCGATCCGCAGGCGCACCTCGCCGAACGCGCCGGTGCGCAGCGGTGGGTTGGCGAGGGCAAACGAGATCCCGGTGGCCGTTCCCGCGAGCGACCCCGCCTCGTAGACCGACTCCTCGACGGTCTCCGCGATCCCGACGAGCGCCTCGAGCGAGTGCGCCCCGAACTCGACCCCGACCGAGAACCCCTGCCGCGCCAGCGACAGGACCGCGGCGAATCGCCCGGTGCTCACGTTCGGCGGGAAGGCGTCGACCGCCCTTAGCCGTTCGCGGGGGCTGTCCGTGTCACGACCGGGGGGCCGGGGAAGAGGAAGCCCCGGCCGACCCGCCGCGTCGGGGCCGTCGCCGGGGGCTTCGGGGGTGGGGGAACGGGGGCGTCGGGACCGCTGGCGCACCGGGGTCCCGGTCCATCGGACGCTCGTTTGGCCACGGCGCGTACGCCGTCCTCGGCACCGCGAACGCCGACACACGGAGGATCGCGATCTCCCCCCCGAATCCGACCGGTCCGTTCCTGTCGTCCACGTCCGTCCCTACCCCCAAGGGGATATTTGACAATAGTAACGTTACAGTCGTTACATCAGTGAATATCGGGCAGGGGCGGGCCGACCCGCCCAAAGATGGCGACCGCGACGCGTCCCTGCTCGGTGAGCGTGACGCGGGCCCGGGGCCCGGGGGCCTCCGACCGCACGAACCCCCACCGGATCTCGAGCGGTTCGAGGCGGCGTCGCAGGCGTCCGTGCTGCGCCTGCGGCGAGGCCGCGGGGGCTCCGCCGGGGCCGCGGCGGTCGAGCCCGAGCTCCCGGAGGAGCTCGTGCTTGCGCAGCGAGCCGCCCCGCCGCTGGAGCGCCTCGAGGACCGAGACCAGCTCGGGCGCGGGGGCCCGCAGCGCGTACACGCCGACCGGATCGATCCGGTCCACGACGTCGTGGACCGCGGCGACCCGGGGCAGTCGGCCCGAGTACCAGGCCCGGGAGACCTGGACGTAGTACGGTTCGCCCTTCCAGAGCATGCAGGCGAGGGTCCCCGCGATCGCGGTGATCTTGGTGCCGGTCGAGACGTTCACCCGGATTGGGAGGACGTCGGACGCGTTCCGGTCGGTCCGCCGCTCGTTCTCGAAGATCGTCCGGAGCACCGCGAGGGCGCCGAAGACGTTCCAGAGGTCCGTGCGGACGACGCGAACCTCGACCGGCCACGAGCTCGACCCGAGGCGACGGACGACCTCCTCCACGAACGGCGCCGCCTGGTCGTGTTCGGCCCGGGTGATGAGGTAGACACGGTCGGCGCGCTCGGCCTCGATCGGCTCGGTGATCCGCTCGATCTCGAACCCGACCGGCGCGATATGGACGCGCGCCCGCGGGTCGCCGAGCCGCGGCCCGGCCGATGGGCGTCGCGCGGCGGGTCGGGGCGGCACGCCGCGGGAAGACCGGTCGCTCGGATGAACCTAAGGGTCCGGCCGTTCGGTCGCGTTGCGAGCGGCCCGGGCGCCGGTTGCTCCCGGCGACCGCCGCTTGCGTCCTTCGCAACGAGCCGGAGGAGACGAAACGATTTATCGCGCCCTCCGTCCGAATCCGAGGTGTCCCGGGACGGAACGTGACGGACGCGGGGCGACCCTTGACGGAGGCACTCCGCGCCTTCCCCCTCTTCTTCGAGCCGGTCCCTCCTCCGTCGCGGGCGGGCGCGGCCCGCATCGAGGAACGCGTCGAGGCGGTCTGCGCGCTCGTCCGTTCGGTCGGGCGGGTCGACGCGGTCGACGTTCCCGAGCTCGTGGACGAGAACCACGAGGGAAAGCCCCACTACCGTTCGGGGGACCTGCGCGCGTTCGCCCGGGCGCTCCAGGACCGCACCGGCCGCCCGGCCGTCATCAACAAGGTCGTCGCGTACCTCGAGAGCGCCGACGCGCTCGAGCGGTGGGGACGCGAGACCGTCGCGCACGGCATCCGCCATGTCGTTCTCGTCGGCGGAGCGAGCCGCTACATCCCGTACCCGGGCCCTCCGGTCGCCGAGGCGAACGGGGTCTGCCGGCCCGTCTTCCGCGCCGTCGGCGGGCTCCTCGGCAACATCGCGATCCCCCAGCGCGTCGGAGAGCCGCACCGGATGCTGGCGAAGACGAGGACGGGCGCCGCGTTCTTCACCACGCAGCTCCTCTTCGACGCCGACCTCACGGTCCAGATGGTCCGCCAGTACGACCTGCTCTGCCGGCTCGCGTCGATCCCTCCGTCCGCCGTGCTGCTCAGCTTCGCCCCGATCGCGGACGAAGCGGACATCGAGTTCGTCCGCTGGCTCGGGGCCGACCTCCCCGATTCGGCGGAGAGGACGATCCTCGAGGGGGACGACGCCGAAGCCGCCCGGCGGAGCGCGGCGCGCGCCGTCGAGGTCTGGGAGTCGGTCGTCGCGGATGCGCGGGCGGAGGACCTGAGCGTCCCGCTCGGAGTCAACGTCGAGCAGGTCTCCGCGCGTCACCTCGAGCCGGCCGCCGACCTCCTGCGCGAGTTCGCCCGTCGCCTCCCGGCCCCCTCGTCCGGGCACGGCTCCCCGGATCCCTCGCCCTCCGCCGTCCGGCCGTCGGCGCCGTTCGACGAAGCGAAGGAGGGGGCCCGCGTTGGGCGGTGAGCGGGCTCCCTACGTCCGCCGATCGGCCGATCGGACTCCCCCTCGGCGTGCCGACGCGCGCACCACGCGCCCGTCCACCCACCACGGCCGCCCGTCCAGCTCCACGTGGGCTCCGCCGAGCGTCGTCAGGTAGCCGAAGCGGGCCCGGTTCCGCCCGCCGAGCGAGCGGTTGTCGCCGAGCAACAGCCCGACCGTGCGGTCCGAGAGCTCGCCGACCTCGGGGGCGCGATCGACGGCGGGGTTCAGCCCGATCGTGAGCGCGGTGGGCCGGTTCCGCCCGTGCCCTCCCCGCCGGTACGCCGAGTGGAACGCTTCCCCGCCGCGGTCGAACGAGAACTCCACGAGGCGTCCGCCCGCGAACGAGAACCGCGCCCCCACTGCGACGGGCGCGTCCGCGAATCGGTCGTACGCCGAGCGGTTCGACTCCCAGGTCCCCTCGGCAACGCCGTCCGCGAGGCGCACGGCGACGAACCCCGTCGGGACCTGGGTCCATGACCCCCGCACGGTCGGAGCGGCCGCCCGGACCCGGCCGTCCGCCAAGGTCAGCGAGCCGCGCTCGATCGCGAGGTCGAGCCGGGTCCCGTTCGCGTGGCGGACGGTGACGTGATGCGCGTGCCCGAGGGGGCCGGCGAGCTCGCGCGCGCGTCGGGCGAGCCGGGCCGGGTCGACGAGGCTCGCCCGCAGGACCTCTCGATGCCAGGCGGCGAGGTCGACGCCGTACCGGGCGGCGGCCGGTGCCGTGACGCTCGCGATCGCCATCCGGACGCCGCGCAGGCCCGAGCGGCGCGCCCGCCGCCACCACGCCGGGCCGTGCCGGGCGACGAGGGCCTCCACGTCGTGGACGGGAAGGCCCAGGAGTCGGGGGAACGCCTCGGGGCCGCCGAAGTAGACGTACGCCCCTGGGTGGCCCGCGAGCCGGGACGGGGCGACGGGAAGCGAAGGGACCGAAAGGGCGAGCGACCGGAAGAACGTCGCTTCGTCCTCGACGACCAGGAACGACTCCGCGCCGCGGCGACGCGCTTCGAGGACGAACGCGCGGGCCCACTCGAGCGCGTGGCTCCACGTCTCCACGGTGACGGTCTCGCGTCGTCGGACGCCGAGGTACCGGTCGAGGACGAGGGCCGCGAGCGCGTCCGGCCCGCGGCCGGGGGCCCGCGGGGTCACCGGGCCTCGCCGGTGGGGGCCGCGTGAGGATGGCGATGCCCGGTCCGGCCGCCGGCGACCGCGGGGGTCGTGACGAGCCACCCTCCGTCGAGGATCCCCTTCACGCCCCGCAGGTCCTCGGCCGCGGTCTCGATCTCCCGGCGACGGCCGGCGAGCACGACCACTTCCGCGCAGGCGTCCCCCTCGAGGTGCACGTGCGACGTGGACCGGACGTGCTCGCCCCACCGGTGTTCGGCCCGGGTGAGGCGCACGAGAACGTTCGGAGTATCGTGGCGGTAGAGGAGCGCCACCACCCCGAGAGCGTCCGAGTCGGGGTCGGCGAGGGTCCGCTCGCTGAGCTCCTTGCGGATCAGCGCCCGGATCCCTCCCGAGCGGCTCCGGCTGTTGCGTCGCGCTACCCAGCGGTCGAGCAGGTCGACCAGCTCGGGTTCGAGCGAGACGCCCAGCCGTACGACCTTGCGGGTCACGGCTCGCCCGACGGCGCGAGGGGCGCCGACGCCTCGGCGGGGGGGCTCACCGCTTCGACAGGTCCGAAGCCGATCTCCTCGTAGTGCTTGACGCGATAGATGGCGAGGGCGACGAGCCAGGCCCCCACGAACAGCACGACGATCCCGACCCCAAGGGCTTCGAAGCTGAGGCCGCCGAGCCACGTCCAGAACGGTCCCGACCAGCCGAGCTCGGCCGAGAGCACCTGGAGGAGCTCGACACCGCCGATCGCAAACGCCACGAGGACGGAGAGGACGGTGAGGGTGAGGTTGTAGTAGACCTTGCGGATCGGCTGGTCGAACGCCCAGCCGTAGGCGTAGCGCATCGCGATCCCGTCCGAGGTGTCGGAGAGGACCATCCCGCACGTGAACAGGAGCGGGAGGATCAGCACCGCCCAGAGGGGGAACGCCCCGGTGCCCCCGAAGTAGACCGCGATCCCGATGAGGAGGACCTCGGTGGCGGTGTCGAACCCGAGCCCGAACAGGACTCCGATCGGATAGATCTGGTACGGTTCGTTGACGATCCGGAAAAGCCGGCCGAAGTAGCGGTAGAGGAACCCGCGCTTCTCCATCTGCTCGTCGAGGGCCTTCTGGTCGAGCCGACGGTCGCGGAGGCCCCGGAAGATGCGATAGACCTCGACGACGATCAGGACGTTCACGAGCCCGATGATCAGGAGAAAGACGCCCGAGACCGCGGTCCCGAGGACCGCCCCGACCGAGGCGAAGGTGTGGTAGTTCTGGTTGATGAAGTTGAGCGCGACCACGAGCGCGACGATCATCCCGCTGACGATCGTGGAGTGGCCCAGCGAGAACCACGTCCCGACCGTGAGCGGACGCTTCCCGTCATTGAGGAGTTTGCGGGTCGTGTTGTCGATCGCGGCGATGTGGTCGGCGTCGAAGCCGTGGCGAACCCCGAGGACGTACGCGGTGATCGCGAGGCCGCTGAAGATGAGCCCTCCGCCGGTGAGCTCGCCGGGGTAATGGTGCGGCAGGTAGGCGAACGCCGCGGCGAACGCCCCGACCGTCGCCGCGAGGATCAGCGCGTAGAGGAGCACGACGGTGGCCTTCTCCGATCTCGTGAGGGCGAGGCCGTGGGGGTCCGACGCCCCGGGGGCCACGGTCATCGGCCCGACGAACGAGGGGCGTCACTTAAGGTTATGCGCTCTTTCCAAAAGGTGTTACCGGCCTCCGCGCTCACTGGAGGGCCGGGGTCAGGACCGCGATCGCCCGGGCGAGGTCGTCATGGTCGAGCAGGAAGATCGTGTCCGTGTAGCACGAGAGGGCCTCGACGATGTTGATCCCCTGGGTCGAGAGGACCCCCGTGAGGTGCCGCAGGAGGCCCGGCGTCTCCTCGATGCTCTCCGGGCTCGTGACCGCGACCTCGATGAGGTTGCGGCGGATCCCGATCACCTGGCCCTCGCGCAGGGGGCGGAGCACCCGCTGGAGCGAATCCTCGTCGACCAGTACGACGGTCCCGCGGGAGACCTGGATGACCCGGCAGAGCGAGCTCTCGTCGAGCAATTCCTCGACGACGTCGCCGAGGCGCTGGAGCACGTCCGATCCCTGGCCCAGCGTGATCGCGGCGACCTTCGTCCGGGTCTCGATGCGGCTCTTGCGTAGGACGCGCCGCACGTTCGCGTCCCGGAAGAGCTCGCCGCGCCGGCGGGGGTAGCGGCGGCAGGCGGCCAGGACGGCGTCCGTCTGCCGCAGCTCGAGGTCGCTCGAGACCAGGCGCGCGACCGCCGAATAGTTCGCGATCCCGAGGCGGATCGCGTCCGCGAGGGCGGGGTGCGCGTCGAGGTGGGCGTGGACGCGACGGGCGATCGAGGCGGTCTCCTTGGTCATATATGTCCTATTTGGGACACTATTGCCCAGTCAAGTCCGAAGACGGCCGCGGCCTATAAATCCGTGCGCCCGCGTGCTCCGGTCGCTCGGACGAACGCGAATGGCCAACTCGAAGGTGGTGCTCGCGTACTCCGGCGGGCTGGACACGTCGGTCGCGATCCCGTGGCTTCGGGAGACGAAGGGGCTGGACGTCGTCGCGGTCACGGTCGATGTCGGCCAGCCGGTCGACCTCGAACGGGTCCGCAAGAAGGCCGTCGCGTCGGGCGCGGTCGCCGCGTACGTCGCCGACGCCCGTCGCGAGTTCGCCGAGGAGTTCATCGCCCCCGCGCTGCGGGCGAACGCCCTCTACGAGGGGATCTACCCGCTCGGTACGGCGCTCGCCCGCCCGTTGATCGGCCGCCACCTCGTCGAGGTCGCCCGACGAGACGGCGCGGCGTACGTCGCCCACGGGTGCACGGGCAAGGGGAACGACCAGGTCCGGTTCGACCTCTCGACCACCGGACTGGCCCCCGAACTGGACGTGATCGCCCCGGCGCGCGAGTGGAAGATGACGCGCGAGGAGGAGATCGTCTACGCGCGCGAGCACGGCGTCCCGGTCGAGGCGACCACGGCGTCCCCCTACTCGACCGACGAGAACCTCTGGGGCCGCTCCGTCGAGTGCGGGATCCTCGAGGATCCCGCGATCGAGCCGCCCGAGGAGGTCTACGCCTGGACCCGCTCGCCGTCGTCCGCTCCCGACCAGCCCTCCTACGTCACGATCGCCTTCGAGCACGGTACGCCGGTCGCGCTCGACGGCGAACGACGTCCGCTCCACGAGTTGATCGCGCACCTCAACCGTCTCGCCGGCGACCACGGGGTCGGCCGCATCGACCACCTCGAGAGCCGCGTCGTCGGGATCAAGTCGCGCGAGGTCTACGAATGCCCGGCGGCCGTGGCGCTGATCGGCGCCCACCAGGCCCTCGAGGCGCTCGTCCTCCCCCGGGACCTCCTCGAGTTCAAGCGTACGGTCGAGCAGCGCTACGCCCAGCTGGTCTACGACGGGCTCTGGTTCACGCCCCTGCGCGGGGCGCTCGACGCGTTCGTCGACTCGACGCAGGCCCGTGTGACCGGCGAGGTCGCGATGAAGCTCTTCAAGGGCCGCGCGCACCCCGTCGGACGCCGGTCGGAGAACGCCCTCTACCAGCCGGCGCTCGCGACCTACTCGACGGGCGACCGCTTCCGTCAGGAGATGGCGGAGGGGTTCATCTACGTCTGGGGGCTCCCGGTGCGGACGTGGTCCGCCATCGGGGCCGCGCCGACCGCCTCGGTCGCCACGAATCCTCCCCGCGCCTGACGAGGCGAACGGTGCGCACGCCCATGCCGGATCCCCGACCCCCGCCGGCGTACGTCCGTACCCCCACGGCGGCGTTCCTGAGCTCGCTCTCGGTCGACCGGTCCCTCGCGCGCGTCGACCTCGCGGGCAGCGTCGTCCACACCGAGATGCTCGGGCGGGCGAACCTGATCACCCCCGACGAGGCGAAGACCCTGATCGGCGGGCTGCGGGCGGTCGCCGCCGAGGTCGCGGAAGGCCGGTTCGCCTGGCGGAGCGACCTCGAGGACGTCCACACGAACGTCGAGGTCCGCCTCACCGAGCTCGTCGGCGCGGTCGGCGGGAAGCTCCACACGGCGCGCAGCCGCAACGACCAGGTCGCGCTCGACGAGCGCCTCTACCTGCGCGAGGCCGTCGCGGCCGTCGCGGCCCGGCTCGCGAAGCTCGAGGAGTCGCTCCTCGCCCGGGCGTCCGTGTCGACCGCGGTCCCGATGCCGGGGTACACGCATCTCCAGCGCGCCCAGCCGGTGACCGTCGCCCACTACCTGCTCGCGCACTTCTGGCGGTTCGACCGCGACCTCGACCGATTGTTCGCGACCGAGGGCCGCGCGAACGTATCGCCGCTCGGTGCGGGGGCGCTCGCCGGCTCGACGCTGCCGATCGACCCGGCGTACGTCGCCGCCCGGCTGGGCTTCGACCGCGCGTTCGAGAACTCCCTCGACGCGGTCAGCGACCGCGACCCGCTGGTCGAGCTCCTCTTCGACCTCGCGTTGCTCGCCGTGCACGCGAGCGGCTTCGCCGAGGAGGTCGTCGTCTTCGCCTCGAAGGAGTTCGGGTTCATCGAGCGGACCCCGGCGCTCGGCAGCGGCAGCAGTCTCATGCCGCAGAAGCGCAACCCGGACGCCGCCGAGCTCGTCCGGGCGAAGGCCGGCGGCGCGATCGGGGACCTTGTCGGCCTCCTCGCCGTTCTGAAAGGGCTCCCTCTCGCCTACGACCGCGACCTCCAGGAGGACAAGGCGCCCGTCCTGCGCGCGGTGGCGACGCTCTCCGCCGTCCTCGACACGGTCGACGGGCTCGTCCGTTCTCTCACGCTCGACACCGGTCGCGTCGCCGCGGCGGCGGCCGACCCGGAGCTGTACGCGACCGACCTCGCGGAACGCCTCGTGGCGGGCGGCGTCCCGTTCCGTGAGGCGCACGAGGCGGTCGGGTCGTTCTACCGCTCCGGTGACGGCGCGCCGGCGACCGAGGCGCTCCGGTCGGCAGCAGCGAACCTTCCCCGGGCCGGGGACGACGGCTCCGTCCGCGCGGCGCTCGACCTCCGGGGATCGCCGGGCGGGCCGGCCCCGCTCGCGGTCGCCCACCAGCTCTCCCTCGCCCGGTCGCGGCTCGCGGCCCGGTCGACCTCCCTCTCCTCGCTCGACCGCAAGGTGCGGCGGATCGGGGAGATCCTGGACGAGGAACGAAGATGACGGAGTGCCCAGCGTGCGACGCGAGCGTGGAGAGCCACAACATGGTGTTGGGGGAGGTCTTCCCCTGCCCGGACTGCGGAACGGAGCTCGAGGTCCAGGGGACCGACCCGTTCGCGGTGCAACCCGCCCCGAAAGAGGCCGAGGACTGGGGTGAGTGACGGGTTCCGCCTCGGGGTCTTCTACACGATCGTCCGCCCCGAAGAGAAGGGGATCCTCGCGGCGGCCGCCGAGCGGGGGGTCGCGGTCGAGCGGTTGCCCGACAGCGAGCGAACGTTCGGGCTCGAGGCCCCGGACGACCTCGCGGACGTCGTCCTGATCCGCTCGGTGAGCCACACCCGGTCGCTCTACGCGGCCCGCGGGTACGCGCACTACGGCGTCCCGACCGTGAGCTCGCCCGACGTGATCGAGCTCGCCGGCGACAAGGTCCTTGCGTCGTGGCGGCTCGCCGAACGGGGCATCCCGACCCCGCGCACCGTCGTCGCGCTCTCGCCGGAAGCGGCGATGTCCGCGATCGACGCGATCGGGTACCCGGCCGTCCTCAAGCCCGCGGTCGGGTCGTGGGGTCGCCTCATGGCCCGGGTCGACGACGAGGAGGACGCGGTGCAGATCCTCGAGCACAAGGCCGCGCTCACGTCGCCGGTCCACTCGGTCATCTACGTCCAGGAGTACGTCCCGAAGCCCGACCGGGACCTGCGGGTGTTCGTGGTCGGCGACCGGGTCGTCGCCGGAATGTACCGACACTCGTCGGAGTGGAGGACGAACGCAGCGCGCGGCGGCCGCGTCACCGCGGCGCCCCTCACGCCCGAGATCACGGAGCTCGCGCTGCGCGCGGCCGACGCCGTCGGCGGCGGGGTCCTGGCCGTCGACCTGATGGAGTCCCCGAGCGGGCTCGTCGTCCACGAGGTCAACCCGACGCCCGAGTTCAAGGCGCTCACCGCGGCGACCGGTGCGGACGTCGCGGGTGCGATCGTCGAGTACGCCGTGGAGGTCGGGCGCCGGTGAAGGTCGCGGTCGTCGGGGGCTCGGGGTACGTCGGCGGAGAGCTCGTCCGGCTCCTCCTCGGCCACCCCGAGGTCGAGCTCGTCCAGGTCACGTCGGACTCGATGGCGGGCCGGCCCGTCGGGCGGGCGCACCCGAACCTCCGCAAGGCGACCTCCCTCGCGTTCACTCCGCACGACGCGCTCGGGCCGGCCGACGCGACGTTCCTCGCTACCCCTCACGGGGGGTCGATGGAGCGGGTGCCCGAGATCGTCCGCGCGGGAGGGATCGTGGTCGACCTCTCGGCCGACTACCGGCTCAAGGACGCCGCCCAGTACCCCGTCTACTACCGCGCCGAGCACCCCCATCCCGAGCTCCTCGCGGAGGCGGTCTACGGGTTGCCCGAGCTCCACCGCGACCGGCTCAGGACGGCCCGGATCATCGCCGTGCCGGGGTGCATCGCGACCGCGTCGATCCTCGCGCTCCGCCCGCTCGTCACCGCCGGCCTCGTCGGTCCCGGCCCGGTGATCGTCGACGCGAAGAGCGGCTCGTCCGCGAGCGGACGCGACGCCGGTCCCGCGGGCTCGCACGCCGAGCGCTCGGGCGTGATGCGCGTGTACGCCGCGACCGGTCACCGGCACACCGCCGAGATCGAGCAGGAGACCGGGCTCACCGTCGCCCTGAGCTGCCACGCGGTCGAGGCGGTGCGCGGCGTCCTCGCGACCTGCCACGCGTTCGGGAGCCGTTCGGTCGACGAGAAGACCCTCTGGCGCGCCTACCGCGGGGCGTACGGGTCGGAGCCGTTCGTGCGGATCGTGCACGAGGCCGACGGGATCCACCGGGAACCCGAGCCGAAGCTCCTCGCCGGCACGAACACGTGCGAGGTCGGCTTCGCTGTCGACGGCCACGCCGGTCGGGTCGTCGCGCTCGGCGCGCTCGACAACCTGATGAAGGGCGCCGCGGGCAACGCCGTCCAGTGCTTCAACCTCCGGGCCGGATTCCCCGAGACGACCGGCCTCGGGTTCCTCGGGCTCCACCCGAGCTAGCGGGCCGCGATGACGCTCGTCGTCAAGGTCGGCGGAGCCGCCGGCAACTCGGTCTCGGGCGTACTGGCCGACCTCGCGCACCGGCGCGACTGGGTCCTCGTCCACGGGGGCTCGGAGGAGGTCGACCGCCTCGGCGCCGCGCTCGGCCGACCGGCCGAGTACTTCACGTCGCCGAGCGGGGTCGTGTCGCGCCGGAGCGACGCCGCCCACCTGGAGGTCGTCGTCCTCGCCCTCGCGGGGCAGGTGCAGACCCGGATCGTCGCCGAACTGGGGCGTCTCGGCGTCCGGGCGGTCGGCCTCTCCGGGGTCGACGACCGGCTGCTCGGGGCGACCCGGCGCGAGGGGGCCCGCGCGGTCGTCGACGGACGGACGGTCCGCCTCACGGACGACCTCTCGGGGTCGGTCACGAGCGTGCGCGTCGGGCTGTTGCGGATGCTGCTCGACGCCGGCATCGCGCCCGTCGTGGGCCCGCCCGCGGTCACCGGCGCGGGCGAGGTCGTGAACGTCGACGCCGACCGGGTCGCCGCCCAGGTCGCGGCCGCGCTCGGGGCGACCGACCTCCTCCTGCTGACCAACGTACCCGGCCTCTTGCGGTCGGTGGACGACCCGTCGAGCCGGATCGCGAGCGTCCCGAAGGCCGAGGTCGCGACGCTCGTCCCGCTCGCCCAGGGGCGGATGAAGAAGAAGGTGCTCGCCGCCCGCGACGCGCTCGCGGGGGGCGTCGCACGGGTCGTCATCGGCTCCTCCCGCGGCGACGCGCCGGTCGCCCGCGCCCTCGCGGGCGACGGAACGGTGATCGCATGAGCGGCCCGGCCGAGCGAGGGATCGGGGGAGCCCCGCCCCGGCCGATATCGCTCGTGCGGGCCGACGGGGCGTACCTCGTCGACGACCGGGGTCGTCGCTACCTCGATATCGGCGCGACCCACGGCGCGGGGAGCCTCGGCGCGGCCAACCCCGAGGTCGCCCGGGCGCTCGCGGACCAGGCGCGCGACCTCATCTACCTCGGGACCGGCTACTCGAACCCGGTGCGTACGGCGTTCGTCGAGCGGCTGCTCGGCCTCCTCCCGCCGGCGTTCGGGCGGGTCTTCCTCTCGAACTCCGGGACCGAGGCCGTCGAGGCCGGCATCAAGTTCGCCCGTTCGTCGACCGGTCGACCGAAGGTCGTCGCGGCGATGCGGGGGTTCCACGGGCGCACGCTCGGCGCGTTGAGCGCGACCTGGCGGCGGGAGCTCCGGGAGCCGTTCGAACCGCTCGTCCCGGGGTTCGTCCACGTGCCGTTCAACGACATCGCGGCGCTCGAGGCCGCCGTCGACGAGACGACCGCCATCGTCCTGCTCGAGCCGGTGCAAGGAGAGGGCGGCGTGCACGTCGCGACGCCCGAGTACTTGCGCGCCGCCCGGGCCGCGACCGAGGCGCGCGGGGCGTTGCTCGCGTTCGACGAGGTCCAGACCGGGATCGCCCGGACGGGTCGGCTGTTCGCCTTCGAGCGTGCCGGGGTCGTGCCCGACCTCCTGCTGCTCGCGAAGTCGCTCGCGGGCGGCGTCCCGATCGGGGCGACGGTGACGACCGACGAGGTCGCCCGTCGCTTTCGGGGCAGCCACCATTCGACGTTCGGAGGGAACCCGCTCGCCTGCGCCGCCGGCCTCGCGGCGCTCGACTTCACGGTTCGCGAGCGACTCGCCGAGCGGGCCGAGCGGCTCGGGGCGGTCGCGGTCGAGCGCCTGCGGGCGCTCTCGGGCGACCGCGTCCGGGAGGTGCGGGGGCTCGGCCTCCTCCTCGGCATCGAGCTGCGCGAGCGGGTCCTCCCCGTCCTCGCCGAGCTCGAAGCGAGGGGGTTCCTCGCGATCTCCGCCGGGGCGACCGTGCTGCGGCTGCTCCCTCCGTTGACGGTTCCCGAGGCGGCGTGGGCCGACGCGCTTTCGACGGTCGTGGAGGTGGTCTCCCGTGGCGGCTGAGGACGATGGGGCGCTCCTCGAGAGGCTGGTCGCGCGCTACAGCCCTCCGGGGCAGGAGTCGGCGGCGGTCCGGGAGTTCGTCCGGTCGGCCCGGCGCCTGGGCTACTCCGCCCGCACCGACGCGGTCGGCAACGGCCTCGCGAGGGTCGGCCGGGGCCTGCCCCGGATCGTCTTCCTGGGGCACATCGACACCGTCGAGGGCCCCCTCCCCGTTCGGCGGGCGCGGGGCCGCCTCTACGGTCGCGGGGCCGTCGATGCGAAAGGGCCGCTTGCGGCGGCGCTCCGGGCCGGGGTCGACCTTCCCGGGGCCGGAGAATACCTCGTCGTCGCGTCGGTCGGCGAGGAGACCGACAGCCGCGGCGCCCGTCACCTCGTGGGTCGACTGCGTCCGGACGCCGTGATCGCGGGCGAGCCGAGCGGCTGGGACGGCGTGACGGTCGGCTACAAGGGCGAGCTGCGGGTCACCGCGACGTTCCGCGGGCGGCGCACCCACTACTCGTCCCCGTTCCCGACAGCCGCGGACCGCGCGCTCGACTGGCTCGGGGCGGTCCGGACGATAGCGCGGGAGCGTTCTACGGAGTCGCGGTTCCGCTCGCTGACGGCGAAAGCGGTCGCGCTCGAGACGGAGGGGCCCGGCGACCGCGAGGTCGCCCGGGCCACCGTCGACCTCCGGCTTCCCCCGGGCCTGCCGACCGCGGAACTCCTCGGTCTGCTGCGGGCCGTACCGGGCCGGCCGGCCCTCGCGGTGTCGGTCCGCGTCGAGCCGTTCGAACGTCCGGCGAGCGATCCCGTCGCCCGGGCGCTGATCGAGGGGATACGGGCCGCCGGCGGCCGCCCCACGGTATGGCGGAAGGCCGGGACGAGCGACCTGAACCTCGTCGCCCCGGTCTGGAACGTTCCCGGCGCGGCCTACGGGCCGGGCGATTCCCGACTCGACCACACCGACCGCGAGTCGGTCTCGATCACCGAGCTCGGGCGCTCGGTGGCGGTGCTGAGGGTCGCGCTCGCCCGGCTGCGCGGGGCGGGGCCTACTCCTCGACGATCGGCCGGCGGTGCTTGATGAAGTCGCCGTTGCGCAGCTCGCGCACCGCCTGGGCGAGCTCGTCCTGCCGGTTCATCACGATCGGTCCGTACCACGCGACCGGCTCGCGAAGCGGCCGGCCCGAGACGAGGAGAAAGCGGGCCCCCGTGTCGGCCGCGCGGGCGCGAACGGCTCCGCCGGCGCCGAAGAGTGCGGTCTCCCCGGCCTCGACCGGGCGGGGATCGCTCCCGTCGAACGTGGCGCTCCCGTCGACCTCGTGCGCGAAGACGGTGAAGCCGTGGGGCGGGTCGAGCTCGAAGCGACCGTGCGGAGGGAGACGCACGTCGAGGTACGTCGGGTCGACCGAAAGCCCCCGCACCGGACCCTCGACCCGGTCGAACGACCCGGCGACGACCTTGACGCGGTTCCCCTCGTCGGTCGTGACCTCGGGGATCTCGGTCGACGAGAGGCCCCGATACGCCGGGGTGCTCATCTTCTGGGCCGCCGGGAGGTTGACCCAGAGCTGGAAGCCGGAAAGCGTCCCCTCGGTCCGCTTCGGCATCTCCTGGTGGATGATCCCGCTGCCCGAGTTCATCCACTGGATGTCGCCGGCGGCGATGACCCCCGAGTTGCCGAGGGTGTCGCCGTGCTCGACCTGGCCGTCGAGCATGTAGGTAACGGTCTCGATCCCCCGGTGGGGGTGCCAGGGGAACCCGGCGAGGTAATCCTCGGGGTTGCTCGACCCGAACCGGTCGAGCAACAGGAACGGGTCGAAGAGCGGGACCTCGTTGTTCGAGAACGATCGGCGCAGACGCACCCCAGCGCCTTCGAGCGTGGGAAGACCGGGGAAGCGGCGGACGACGGAACGGACGGGGTCGGGCATTGTCGTAACCTCCGGCCATTCAATTACCTTGAGTAACTTAAGGAGGAGGGGAGGCCCGGGTAACGTGGGGGCGGTCGACGACCGGCCCCTTGCGGGCCCGGGGGGAACGGTCCTTATCATCGCAAAGCCCCTCGCGGAGCCGGTGTCGATCGCGGCGTGCAGCTTCTGCGGGCGACCGGTGCCGCCCGCCGCCTCGTTCTGTCCGTCGTGCGGGGCCGCGGTCGGAGGCGCCTCGACCGCGTCGTCCCCCTTGGGTCCGGCCTCCTCGACCTTTCCTCCGACGCGACCGCTTCCCCCGTCGTATGGGACCGGCCCGTCCCCCTCTACCCGGGACGCCGACCGCCGTGCTCTCGGCCAGGTGCGCCTCGCCGCGTTGCTCGCCCTCTTGGGCGGTGCGCTCGGCGCGCTCGAGCTCGTCCTCAACACCCTGCGCCCGTTCGTTTCGACGTCCACGACCAGCTCGGGCTCGCGTATCCTGACGTTCCAATCGCCGGGCGTCTGGGCGGGGATCCTGGTGGCCGCCATCGCGGTGATCGTGGCCGAGCTGGTCCTCTACCGGCTCGCGTTCCGGGCCTTGCGGGCCCACGACCCGCGATTCTCGGCGCCGGCGACCTTGGCCCTGCTCGCCATCATCGGGGTGATCCTCGTGTTCCTCGGAACCGTCCTCCTCCTCGAAGAGATCGTCTCGTTCGTCCAGTGCGTGGGGACCGGCGTCGGCCCGCCGCCGTCCTCGTGCGTCGCGTCGTCGGGGCTCCTCGGCGGGCTCGCGGTCGTCGGGATCGGCGCGATCGTGGCGTTGATCGGCTACCTCGGCGTGCTCGTAGGGATCTGGCGACTCGGGACCCGATACGCGGGCACGGGCGAGAACACCGAGACGTTCTTCCGCGCGGGGGCCGTCCTCCTGATCTTCCCGTACCTGGGCCTGGTGGGGGCCGTGCTGATCCTCGTGGCCGCCCATCGGGCCCTCCGGAAGACCGGAGCGGCGCCTGCGGCGGCGGTGGCCACGTTCCCCGGGTCGCGGTAGTCGACCGCCTCGCTTTCTACCGGCCGGGCCTCCCGCCGAGGTGGAGGTCGCTCTAGCCATGACGGTGAGGTCGAAACGGGCCTACGACCCCGTTTCCGAGGGCGACGGCCGACGCTACCTCATCGACCGGCTCTGGCCACGAGGGCGTTCGGCGACCGCGCTCGAACTGGCCGGATGGCTCAAGGAGCTCGCGCCGAGCGACGAGCTCCGTCGGTGGTTCGGCCATCTCCCGGCGCGCTATCCCGAGTTCCGGCGACGATACCGTGCCGAGCTCGCCCGGCACCCGGAGCGGCTCGAGGCCCTCGCCGAGGAGGCCCGTCGAACGACCGTGACCCTCGTCTTCGGCGCCCGGGACGCTGACCACTCGAACGCGTCGGTCCTCGCCGAACGTCTCCGCGAGATCCTTCGCGGAGGTCCCACCTCCGCCCGCCGTCCGACCCGGGGTCCGGCGGGGCGACGTCGATCGGTGGCGAGCGCTTCGGGGACGGTGTCCCGGGGCCGTCCCGACGAGCTCGCCGACGGGAAGGAGAGGTCACGTGACCGCGGACCGGACCGGCGACGGGTCGAGCCGGGGCATTCGGGGGGTCGCACGATCCGGGCGGATCGCCCCGGGGGAACACGGCATCCCCCGTGAACGAGGCCGGCCGTGAGCGTCCGTGCGGAAGGCGAGGTGAACTCGGGAGGATGAGGGGATCTTCGCTCCGCTGCACCGGCGTGCGGGTACCGGTCGGCCGGACGTGCTATCCGGGACGCGGGCCCGCGGCCGTCGCGCCGGACGCCTTAACGACCCCGGACCTTAGGTCCGACCTCGCTCGACGGCGGGGGCGTCGGACGGGAGGCAGGGCCCAGGTCGACCCGTATCCCCCGGCCGAGGGCCGTTGCCCGCTCTACGAGGAATCGGGCGGCGGCGAGGTCCTCGACGGCGAGCCCGACCGACTTGAACAGCGTGACCTCTCCCGGCGACGTACGTCCGGCGACCCGACCCAGCAGGACCTCCCCGAGCTCTCCCGAGACCGCGTCGGGGGCGGTCGGCCCCGACGGAGGGAATACGCGGAGCTCGTCGGCCTCGGCGTCCGCCGAGGCTCGGTGATCGACGAAGACCCTCGCGCGCCGGACGGCGGACGGCTCGAGCTCCCGATGCCCCGTCGTGGCGGCGCCGACCGCGTTGAGGTGGGTGCCGTCCCGCAGCCACTCGCCCTTCAGATAGGGGGCTCGGCTCGCGGTCGTCGTGCAGAGGATGTCGGAGGAGCGAACGACGAACTCCGCGCTCTCGGAGACCTCCACGTCGCTCGAGATGACGGCGCGGAGGTCCGCGGCCAGCGCACGGGCGCGTGCGGGATTCCGATCCCAGAGCCGGAGCCGTGCGATCGGCCGCACGTGCGGGAGGGCGAGCGCATGCGCACGGGCCTGGACGCCGCTCCCGAGGATCCCGAGGGACGAGGCCTGCGGGACCGCGAGGGCGCGGGTGGCGACCGCGCTCACGGACGCCGTGCGGATTTCGGTCACCGAGGATGCCTCGAGGACCGCGGTCGTCTCGCCGGTCGTTGGGTCGAGCAGGACCACGACTCCCTGGTGGGCCGGGCGACCGACCTCGCGGTTCCCCGGAACGACGGCGATCGCCTTGACCCCGAGGGTCGGAGGCGAGCCGAGGTACCCCGGCATCATCCCGAGGAGTCGCTCGCCGCCCGGGAGCACCACGGCGGTGCGGGCGGGCTGCACCACGTCTCCCTCCGCGAGGCTCCGCAGGACCTCGTCCATCCGGTCGATGCACTCGGGGTACGTGAGCAGGTCGCGCACCTCCCGCTCCCCCAGGATGATCGCCGACATCGCGGGCGCGTCCCGACGCCTCGAGGTTCGCGCGCTCAATACGGTTCGGGGGCCGGGGGACCCCGAGTCCGGTTCCGCTCGCCCCCGCCGGCCCGTCGGGTTGTGAGCCCGCCGTTCGGCGATACCACGCGGGCAGCCGCCGCCCGGTCGGGGCCTGAGCCGCCGGGGCGGGCCTGAGGGGGCCCGGGGATATGTCGAGCCCCGCGTCGGCCGAACGTTCCGACCCGGGCTCACGGCGAGACCGCGCCGTCCTGATCGCGGCGCGGACCGCCCGGGGTTTCGGGGCGGGCACACTGTCGATCGTCCTCGCGCTCGACCTCCCCCGCGCCGGCTACTCGTCCCTGTGGGTCGGCCTGATCCTCGGCCTCGCGCTCGGGGGCGGTTCCGCGTGGGCCCTCGCGGTCCCCTGGCTCGAGCGCCGCTGGCGTCGCCGGTCGGTGCTCGGGGTCGGAGCGCTCGCCCTCGCCGCCGGCGGTGCCCTGCTCTGGCTCGACCTCGCGAACCCGTGGGCCGTCCTCGCCGCCCTTCTCCTGGGAGGTATCGTGACCGGTGGGTCGGACGTCGGCCCGCTCGGAGTGCTCGAACAGGCCGCGCTCACCGGGACGGTCTCGCCGTCCGGACGCACGAGGGCGTTCGTCTGGTACAACCTGCTCGGGTATGCCGGGAACGCGACCGGGGCGCTCTTCGCCGGACCGATCTCGAGCCTCCCGCTCGCGGCCCCGGGCGCGTTCGCCCCCGGGGTCCACGACGTCGCGCTCGCGCTCTACGGACTCCTCGGCCTCGCGCTGGTCCCGGTCTACCGTTCCCTCTCCTCCGACGTTGACCGGGACGGCCGCCGGGAGCGCCCGACCGCCCTGTCGCCCCAGAGCCGCCCCGTCGTCTTCGCGCTTGCCGGGCTGTTCGCGGTCGACGCGTTCGGAGGCGGTCTGATCCTCAACAGTCTCGTCGTCTACTATTTCTCGGTCCGATTCGGCCCGCCGGTCGGCGAGCTCGACGCGATCTTCTTCGCCGCGAACCTTGCGGCCGCGCTCTCCCTCGTCCTGGCCGACCCCCTCGCGCGCCGGTTCGGCCTCATCAACACGATGGTCTTCACCCACATCCCGTCGAACGTCCTCCTGACGCTGGTGGCGTTCTCCCCCTCGCTCGGGATCGCGGCCCTCTTCTGGGTCGGACGGGCGACGCTCTCGCAGATGGACGTCCCGACGCGCCAGTCGTACACCCAGGCGGTCGTTCCCCGGGAGGACCGGGCCGCCGCCGCCGGCTACACGACCGCGGCGCGCAGCGGCCAGGCGTTCGGCGGGCCCGTGACGGGGGTCTTCCTCGCGGCGGGAGGCCCGTGGCTCGGGGCGCCGTTCGTCGTGGCCGGACTCGTCAAGATCGGCTACGACCTCGCGGTCTACGGCCGGTTCCGGCGCTTGCGGCCTCCCGAGGAGAGGATCGGATCCGGTCCCGACCCCGTACGACCCGGGCCGCCACGATGATGGGGGCGGGGGGGCGACGCTCGCGCGAGCGGCGCCCCCGGGCCCGATCGGACCTTTCGGCTCGGCCGCGGCTGCCGCCGGCCACCCGACGAGGCGAACACCACGGGTCCGGGGGGGAGGGGGCCGACGGCGGACGCCGCGAGAAGGCACGGCTGCCGCGTGCGACCGTCGGCCCCCGACCGGTGGGTTCTGCGGTTCCCTCCTGGGGCCGTTGGTTTCCTGAGGGACCGTTCGGGTGTTCCCCGTCGCCGACCGTGCGGAGGTAGGGGACTACGCCCGTAAACGAGGCCCCGCCCGGGAATCGGTCCCCGCGGGTCGGCATCGTCCGCGACGTCCGGTAGGGGCCGTTCGTCGGGTCCCCGTCCTTCTTCTACTACACCTCGATGCGGGAGCGCACGGGTGTCTCGGTGAACGGCGAATTCGTCTCCCCGACGCGGGCCGAGGTACAGACCGGACCGGCGGCGGCGAAGCTCGTGACTCGGGAATCCGATCCGGGCGGCGCCGCGAACACGGGGGGGACGAGGGCGGGGCCCGTCTCCGCGCCCTTTCCACCGCCCCGGGGGTGAGGCGCGGGGTCGGCCGAGGGTCGCGGCGCACCGACCATAGCCTGCACGCGGGCCGAGATGACGGGCACCTCCTCCGCCGGATCCGATCCCGGTCCCCGGCCCGCCTCGTTGCGACGGGCGATCCGAACCCGGCACGCGATCGCTCTCTACGTGAGTTCCGTTCTCGGCTCCGGGATCCTCGTGCTGCCCGGGCTCGCGGCGCAGCTCGCCGGGCCCGCGTCGCTCTTCGCCTGGGCGTTCCTGGCGGCGGCGAGCCTTCCGTTCGCGCTCACCTTCGCGTCGCTCTCCGTCCGACGGCCGGAATCCGGCGGGGTCTACGCCTTCGCCCGCGAAGCGTTCGGCCCGTCGGTCGCCGCAGCCACCGGGTGGCTGTTCTTCCTGTGGACGGTCACGGGGGCCCCCGCGGTGGCGCTGATCGCCGCGTCGTACCTGGGCTATGCGTTTCCCCTCTCCCGCCCCGAGACGTTCCTCGTCGCCTTCGCGATCGTCTCCGCCGCGTTCGCCGTGAACTACCGCGGGATCACCCTCTCGAGCCAGGTGCAGCTCGCCGTCATCGGCTCGATCGTGGCCCTGCTCGTCGTCACCCTCGCGATCTCGGGTACGCGGGTCCACGCCGCCGAGTTCGTTCCGCTCTTCCCGCACGGGATCGTCCCGGTCGGCACGGCGGCGGCGCTGATCTTCTGGTCGTTCCTCGGCTACGAGAACGTCTCGAACGTCGCCGAGGAGTTCGAGGACCCCGCGAGGGACTTCCCCCGGAGCGTCGGCGCGAGCGTCGCTCTGGTCGGGGTGCTCTATTTCGCGGTCGCGTTCGTGACCGTCGGAACGGGGGCGTACCGGGCCGGCGGAGGCGTGGCCCCGTTCGCCGCGATCCTTGCCTCGATCTTCGGGCCGTACGGGGCGGCGGGAACCGCCGTGCTCGCAGCGTTCATCGTATTCGGTGTCGTGAACGCCTACATGACCGGCATGTCGCGGGTCGCGTACGCCACCGCCCGGGACGGAGGTCTCCCTTCCGCGCTGGGCTACCTCGACCCCCGGTCCCGCGTGCCGAATCGCGCCCTGCTGGCGCTCTGGGGCGGGGCGACGGCCGTGTTCGCGTTCTACTATGCCGCCGATGTGAGCCTCACGGTCGCCCTGCTCGTGGCGAGCGGGGCGGCGATCGTCGTCTACGTCGTCGGCTCGGCGGCCGGCGTTCGGATCCAGCGGCGGGCCGGCCCGGGGGCGCGACACGCGGTCGGGCTGGCGGCCGTATCGCTCGCGATCTCGCTCGTCGTTCTCCCGTTCATCGGCTGGCCGCTCCTCGTGACGCTCGCCGCGGTGGTCGGCGCTCTCGGGTACCGCGCGCTGGCGGTCCGTCGCCCGGCCGCGCGCCCGGGCCCGTGATGGGACCCGGAGCGACGCCCCCTCGGTCGCTCCCAGGCGATCCGGGGGTCGGGGAACTCCCGCGCGGGCGATCCGACGGGGCCCGCGCGGCCGGACGAGGAGCCCGGGGGTCGTGGCCGCGCGCAACGACACGACCGTGACGAACCGGAGCCGCCCGGACGACTTCGCCCTCCTCCCCGGGACCGGTCGCGTCGGCCCCAAGGCGGATCGGCCCGCCGAGGCGCAGCGCGGCCGGGTCGTCGAGGCGCGCTAGGAAGACCCGACCGCACCGTGCGGCGGCGGGGATGATCGGCCCGGGTCACCCCGCCGCTCTCGGCGGGGGGCCGGCCGACGGTGGCAGGTCCGACCGCCGTCTCCGGTTCCGCACCAGCTCGTAGCCGGCCCGCCCGGATGGCAGTACGTCCTCGGAAAAGCGTCGACCGGCGTTGGCCCCGCCCGCCCCGAGAGGGCGTGACGAAGTGCGGGACCCCGGGGGGGCCCGGCTACCCCCCGCCGTTCGACGGGGGCAGCTGGGACCCCGACGGAGCGGGAGAGGGTTCGATCTCCCCAGAGCGACGCACTTCTCCGTACGCTTTCCAGAGGTTGTAGCCGCCGATGAGGCCAACGACGACGACGACCAGCACGAACGCGACCCCGATCGAGTCGAGGTTCGGGATCGGGTCGCCCGTCGAAAGCGAGAGGGTGCGGAGCACGGGGAACGTCACGAGCAGGGCACCGATGGCCGCGAAGGCCAGTCCGCCCACGTAGAGGGTGCGGGCCGCCGTCGAGCGGCCGACACGCTTGATCTGCTCGATCGACAGCCGGCGCAACCGCGCGAGATGGGCGAACAGGGCGCCGGTGATCATCTGCATGACCATCGTCCCGAGCCCGAAGAACGTGCCGGTCAGCGCAGCCCAGGCGACGTTCGGCATCTGTGGGGCGAGGATGAAGACGATGATGGTGGCGTAGGCACCGAAGCCCCAGCCGGCCACGAACCCGTGCACGAGCGCCATCCGCGTGGGAATGGGGCGGAGCCCCGCCTCGGGGACGGACGAACGCTCCGCCACCGTCGTGTGGTGGCGGTGGTCGCCAAGGAATCGGCCGAAGAGCCGCTCGATGGCGTGGTCGAAGGGAAGGTGGATATCCGAGCCGCGCAGAAGGTACCACCCGGCGAAAAACATCACGAGCCCGACCAGCACGTAGACGGGTCCTTCGAGGTTGTAGACCGTGAAGACCGCCGCCAGCCCAAGAAAGCCGAGGGCCGCGAGGATCGTCCTTTGGAGAGTGAACCCGGCGGAGAAGGTGAGACCGGTCGTGAACCCGCCCCGGGTCGAGTAGCTTCCCACCGAGTAGCTGAACGTGATGGGCCAGGTGTGCTCGTCGGGGGTCGCACCGTGCAACAGTCCGAGGATGAGCGCGATCCCGAGGATCGTCGGGATCGTGAGTCCGGACGGCGGATTCAGGATGAAGTCGAGATTCCACACGTGCGCTACCTATCGGCGGCTCGAGCGTCGTCCGCAGGGCGGGATCGGCTCTCCGTGGGGGCACGTCGCAGGGTGCCCTTCGGCGCGGCAGAGGCGCTCCACGGTCTTGTGGTCGAGAGCGAGGTCGACCTCGCGCGCCGCCGCGCAGAGTTCGCGCGGCGGAAAGCCGAGGTGCGCGAACATCTGCTCGGCAACACGGTGGTGCCGCTCGTACTCGGTGAGGCACTCCTGGCCGCGCGAAGTGAGGCGGGTCTTCCCCCGGTGGCGGTCGACCAGCCCGAACTCCTCGAGGACGGTGAGGTGGGCGAGCGCCGAGGGGGGCCGGATCGACAGGCGGGCGGCGATCGCGTTGAGCGGGATCCCGGACCGGGAGGTCTCTCGGCCGGGGACGGCCCGCAGTGCGTCGACCTGTCGCCGGGTCAGCCGCTGGAGGAGCTCCATCGAGCGATCCACTCTTCGCGACTATTTATGGAGTTCCCTAATTTTTAGTCCACCGCGAATACCCGCGGAAGCGCGCGTCAGGCCCGCGCGAACGAATCGCATCCGTGTCGACCGTCTCCCCGGTCGGCCGTGTGGGCCGAGGGGCCGTTCCGGTGCGCCGGTTTCCACGCAGCCCCGGGGCGGGCGTGGTCCGTCGCACCCGGCGGGGGTGTGCCGGAGCTCGGGGGCCTGCCCGACCGCGCGAGCGCCCGGTGCTCGAGCCCCCACGGTGGTTGGCGAGGGCGCGGAGCGAGCTCCTTATCCGGTGCTCGGCGAGCGGGCCGCGAGATGACTACGGCCTCCAGGCGGTCTCGCACCGGCTCGCTCGCGCCGGGACCTTGTACCGCCCTTCCTCGGGGCCCTGCGACCGGCCCGGCCCGGGCGAGTCGCCGGATCCTCGAACGAGCGTCCCGACGTGGCCGGGGGATCCCGGATCCATTCGAGTGGACGTGAAAGCGCCCATATCCACCCACCTCCCCTCCGGGAAGGTGTGAACTCGGGCCCGGGCGGCCGTTGTGGGCTTTGCGCCATCGGCGCGAATTCGAGTGTGGCCGCCTCAGCGACGGGTCCATCTGCGCGACCGGTCCTCAGGGCCGGGCTGCGCGAACAGGAGAGTGTCGAGACCCGTGCCCGGGTTCACGCGTCCAACCAGGAGGTGTCGAAGATCGTGCAGCCCGATCCCGGAGCCCAGCCCGTGCCGAACTACCTACGACCGTGTGTGAGCCTCGATGTTCACAAGGGCTCCATCACGGCCACCCGGATGGAACCGGGAGGGCAGGTCCAGCGGACCTGGACCCTCCCGACCACCCGCTCGGATGTGCTCACCCTCGCCGGGGGAATCCCCGTCGCCGTGCCGGTGGTCCTCGAGGCGAGCACGGCCGGGAAGGCGGTGGCTCAAGTCCTGAAGGAGCAGGGGCTGGAGCTCCACATGGCGGCCCCCAACAAGATTCCCAAGCCCGCGGTCAAGACCGATAAGCGCGACAGCATTCGACTCGGCCACCTCTACCAGAGCGGGTCCATGTCGGAGTGCTACGTCCCTCCGCCCGAGATCGAGCATCTCCGCCTGCTCACCCGGAACCGGAAGGATCTGGCCTACAAGGTCACCCTGGTGAAGAACCAGGTGCACGCCCTCGTGACCCGGAACCTGTTGGACTCCGAGATGAAGGGAGTCTCCGACTGGTTCGGAGTCGGAGGGATGCGGAAGCTCGCCCGGCTTCCCCTCCCGCCCGAGGAGCGATCCCACCTGGCCCGCTACCTCGAGCAACTGGAGCTGCTCGCCCAGCAGGAGGAGTCCATGCAGGTCGAGCTGGCCCAGATCGCGAAGGGTCGGAAGGACGTCCAGTTCCTGATGACCATCCCCGGCGTGGGGTTCTACTCGGCGATCGGGATCATCGCGGAGATCGGGGACATCCACCGGTTCCCCGACAAGGAGCATCTCGCCTCGTATGCGGGCCTCGTCTCGAGGTCCGACAACAGCGGGGAGAAGGTCAGCGAAGGTCGGCCGGTGAAGAAGGGGAACATGCAACTCAAGTCGTTCCTCTGCACGTCGGTCAAGGGGATGGTCAAGTCCGGGCAGCCCACCAAGGTCACGAGGTTCTACCGGAAGAAGGCGGAGACGAAGCCGGTCCCGAAGGCCACGGTTGCGGCCGCCAACAAGCTTGCGGGCGAGGTCTGGAAGATCCTCACCTTCGAGCGGCCATACGAAGAGGAGGACGAGGACTTGACCGAACGGAAGGAGAAGAGGATGCAGACGATTGCCGAGGAGTCCGCTCCCGCGGTCTCCTCGGAGGACCTCGCTGCGCTCGCGGACCGGGTCAGCGGAAAGGCAGAAGTGTTGCACCGTCTCCAAGAAGAGGCCGGTGAAGATGACACGGAGGTTGCGGATGCCGGCTAAACGATCACGGGGCTCGGGGCGCTTTCACAGGAGCCCGAACGTTCCGTCGGCACGAGGCTCTTCTCCCGGTCCTGCCGGGCTACAGTCCTCGGCCGGTGGCCGAGACTCCCCTCGGCGGCGCCGTCAAACGGCCTCGAAGGGAAGCAGCGGTCGGCCGACGTGCCGGCCGTCGTCCCCCCTGCGCTACCGCGAGCCCCGCCGTCCGCGACGTCGCGTCGGGTGAACACGGCGCGACCGCAACTAGATACGGCTCGACGGCTTACCCCGGTCGAGTCGGGTCGGAAAGCCCCGGGAGCAACGAGATGGCACCCATCCCCGATTGGTCGATCGTCTACCTGGTCGCCTTGGTCCTCGGACTGGTCGTGGGCCTGATGCTCCGGTTCCTTCTCACCCTGGTCGTCGTCGCCACGATCGTCTTCATCGTCGGCACCTGGGTGTTCGGGCTTCTCGACCCGGCGGCGTTCGCCCAGTTGCCGAGGTTCGTGGAAGAGTACCTGGGCGGCGTCTCGGTCGGTCCGCAGACGTTCCTCTCCGTGGGGGGCCTCGTCTTCCTCGGTGGGGTGCTCGGAGGCGTGCTGCTGACGAGCCGCTTGCGGGGCCTCGAGCACGCGCGCTCGCCCGCCTAGCGCTCGGGCGCCCCAACTCCTCGGGAACCCGATTCGACTATCTTCGTCCCGCTCGCCGTTCGTGTCGTGCGGCCACCGTCCGGCCGCCTGACGGTCGGCCCCCCGTTCTCGGGCTAACGGCCGCAGGGGGAGGGCCGTCCGGCACCGTGGGCTCGCCCCCTCGGGCAGAAGGTATCTCTTTATCCCGGAACCGGGTCCGGCGGGGCATGCCCCTGCTTCGCTCGACGGCGCCACCCGAGATTGTCCGGATGCTCGAGAAGGTACCGATGTTCTCCAATCTCACCGATCGGCAGCTGCGTGGACTCGCCCGAGATGCGAAAGAGCGGGCGTACGCCGAGGGCTCCGTCATCGTCAAGCAGGGGGATGTCGGCGCCGGGTTCTACCTTGTCTTGGACGGGCGGGTCGACGTTCGCCGCAAGGGGCGGCGTCTCGCCACCCTCGGGGCCGGACAGTTCTTCGGCGAGATGGCGCTCTTCGACGAGCAGCCCCGATCGGCCGACGTGGTCGCGGTCGCACCGACTCGCTGCCTGATCCTCACGAAGTGGGCGTTCTGGGCGTTCGCGACCGGCCAACCGGCCGTGCTTCGGGGCATCCTTCAGGAGATGGCCCACCGCCTCAGCGAGACGAATCGGTCGTTGACGGAGTAGTGCCCCGTCGTCGCCCGCCGCTAGATCGCGTTCCGGCGCCTCCAGAACGATCGGCGGGAATGCGTCGGGGGAGGGAGGGGGGCCCGGACCCCTGAGGACCCGCCGGAGCCACGAAAGGGGGCAGTTCGCCTCGGAGACCGGCGGGTCGGGCCGCACCCGGGGTCCGATCCGGCGGGGGGATCTCCGTTCGGGGAGTCTCCTCCGCCACCCAAGCCGGTACCCGACCCGTGCCGCAGAGTACGTCGCATCGGTCGTTTGTCCGGTCGCGGGCAATGGCCGTGACGGTCGTGAGCCCCCGCTTCCGAGTCGGAACCACCCTTGCACCCCCCTTGGGCCAGCGACCCGGCGTTGAACCGAGCGCCGAGGTGGAATCTTCCCCGGTACGTGGCGGGCGCGGAAGCCGCGTCAGTACGACTCAACGGCCAACGCGGGAATGCGGTTGAAACCGGCGTCGCCGGTGACCAGGATGCTGTGGTGCCTGAGGACGGTGGAAGCGATCATCGCGTCGAGCATCGGCAAGGAGACTCCTCGGCTCCGAAGGTCCGCACGGAGCTGGCCCGCGATAAGGCTACACTCCTTGTCGAAGGGAACCACGTCACGCCCCGCAATCAGCTGCATCGCTTTCGCGAGGTACTTGCCTCCGGCAAAGTACGCTCCATCCAAGAACTCGGCCAGCGCGGGCGCGGGTATCGTAACGGCTTCCGACTCCGAGTCAAGAAGCTCCGCTTTGGCCACCGCTCCCCGGTGCCCTCGGAGGACGTCGATCAGGAACGACGTGTCGAGAGATCGGGCCATTCAGGTTTCCGGGTTCATGAGCCGCTCGAACCGTTCCTCATCGAGCTCGCGCAAGCGTTTGCGGTTGGCCCGGATCTCCCGAAGCGTCTTCTCCGGGAGGTCCTTCCACGCCCCGGCGAAACTCGCCAACGGGCGGCGACTCTTGGCCAGTCGCTTGACGACCTGGCTGAACGACTCTCCCGGGCGTTTTTGGCCCCGCAGAAGGTCGTACGCTTCCCGGTCTAGGGCTACCGATGTGCTCTCCATCGGCTACAACTATGGACACAATCGATAGAGTAGATATAGCTGTGCTGGGGCGGTACGTGAGTTCGAAAGCTCTCGAATCCGTCCACGGGCCCGAGGGGATTCGAACTCTTATGCTTCCATTTTCAAGGGGCCCAATGGTCTCGAACCCGGCTCCGAGGAATCTCGAAGAGAGTCCTCAAGGTTCTTGAGTCCGCCGTCTGGGAGACGGTGACGCCAGAGGGTGATCCTTCTTCCACCGCTCGATCTTCTCGACGACCGCCTCCCGGATGAAGTCTCCGAGCCGATTGAAGTGGTCGTCGGCATCGATGATCCCGACGAGTTCGCTGTAGTACCCCCGCTCGATCCGCGCGGCGATCGACACCTTCGGCAACGGATGCTTGCGTGGTCTGGGTAGGGGTTCCGCCATAGGTGTTTCAGGATGGCGACAAAGATGATATAGATTGTCACGCTTAGTTCTAAAACGTAAACGTTCGTTCCATGCAGGCCGAAGCGATTCCCCTCGACTCGGATGACAGCTCAGGCACAGCCTCGATATCGAAGCCCCGGAGCAGACCATTCCGAACGATGGCCCGAGAGGAACTCGAGTTCGCTGCTCGGGCCCTGCCTGCCTCAGGACTGAGGTCGGCCATCCTCGCCACCCTCGCGGAGCGATGGCCGACTCCGAGAGAGGCGCTGGCTTGGATCGCCGCCCTGCAGGTTCGAATGAAGGATGGAACCGATGGGCGAGACCGCTGACTTCAGCGACCTTCGGGTCAACGTCGGACTGGTCCTGAACGGATCCGTTCGAACGCTTCAGGCTCTCCTGCGTGAGCTCGAGGCACGTCCCGGTTTCCGGGTGGTCTACGTTCGCACGTCGGGGTCGCACCTGCGGATCGTGGAGGAAGGCGGGCGGCCATGACCCATCCGTCGGTCCTCAAGACGGCCGTCCATCGGGTCCGCCGCGGGATCGGCATCGTGCCGGTCTCGAAGACGCTCATCGCGACCCTCGACCCGGTGACCCAGGCGTTCAAGTTCTCGCCGATCCCGACAATACGATGGCAGCGAAACGGGCCGCTGCGAACGGAGGAGCAGGTTCAGGTCCACTGGTCCACGCACCCCGACGACCAGCTGGCGATCGTCCTCGAGAACCCCGAACTGAAGCTAGTCTGTTGCGACGTGGACACCAAGAAACTCCCGGGCGGGGGCGCCCCTGAGGGCCGACCGATCCCTCAGCCGTTCGGCGGTCAGTACGTCGAGCGCTCGAAGTCGGGCGGGTTCCACTACTTGGCGGCATACACGACCTCGATCCCCGAATGGGTCGGGGGGCGTTGGACCTCGCTCGGCGGCTACGTAGACATCCTCGCTCGCGGGATCCTGTTCTGCGCGCCGAGCCACTTCGTCAAGCCGGACGGTTCCGATGGCGGGGCATGCCAGGTCCTCACCGACGGTCCGATCCCGGTCTTCGCCGGAATCGGCGAGCCGATCGCACGGTGGGCGGACTGGCTCTATCCTGCGTGGCGGGGAGCCTCGGAACGGGGAGAACTCCCCGCAGGGGAAACGCGGGTCGTCGCGCGGAAGGTCGCTCCGGCGGCCACGGTCTCCGACGTGCTCGAGCGGATGGGCCGGGCCGGCGACGCCGGTCGGATCGCGGCGTGGATCTGCGAGAACACGGACGGCGAATCGAGGGATTGGGACCTCTGCCCGAAGCTGGTCGTCCACGCGCTCGAGGCTGGAGCCAATGCGGACCAGGCTGCTGAGATCGTCGGCTGCCCCTACTGGACGGTGCGGAAGGTCGAGACGATCAAGCTCACCCGGGCCGCCGGGGTCCAAAGCCTGCTCAAACACACCGAGGGCCAGGCCGCCTACCGTGTCCTTCGGTCCGAAGCAGCTCTCAGGGGCATCATCGGGAGAAACCCATGAACGACGGCGGCGAGTTCCCCGACGACCTGTTCCATGAGGACGAGCGGACGGGCGAGCTCAAGCCGAGTCGGGTCCGGTTTGTCCGGTGGCTCGGGGAAGAGCAGGTCTACGCGGCCCCCACCGACACGTTCGGGGAGCGCGGATACGAGCTCCTGATCTACGACCGCGGGCGCTACCACGACGCCGCGGTGCCGTACGTCCACTCCAGGATCGAGGACGCGTTCAAGGCCCGGGGGCTGACCTCAAGCCACGGGTTCTCCCAAGAGACCACGCGGTCGCTCGTCCGCCGATCGCTGAAACCGCGCTCCTCGTTCAACATGCCCGGCTTCATCAACCTCGAGAACGGGATCTACGAGGTCGCTTCGGGAGAGCTGCGCCCACATTCGCCGAGTCGTCGGTTCACCTGGCAGCTTCCGATTAAGTTCGATCCCTCCGCGACCTGCCCGACGTTCCTTCGCTTCCTCGGAGAAGTCCTGCCGGCGGAGCCGGTGCGACGCGAGATCCAGAAGCTCTTCGGCTACTGTATCGGTGTCGACGGCCACCCGTATCAGTGCGCTCACCTCTTCGTGGGCGGCGGTAACAACGGCAAGTCGACCCTCCTCTCGGTGCTGATAGCTCTCCTCGGCACAGAGAATGTCGCGGCCGAGACCCTGGTGTCGTTGACGGAGAACCGGTTTGCTCCCTCCAACCTCTACGGCAAGCGGGCGAACGTCTTCGCCGACCTGCCGAGCAATCCCCTCCGGTACACCTCGGTCTTCAAGGCGCTCACCGGCGGAGACAAGGTCCGGGCGGAGTTCAAGTTCGGGAGGACGTTCTACTTCGTCAATCCGGCGAAGCTCGTCTTCTCCGCGAATGAGTTGCCCGAGGTCAACGACCGGACCCGAGCCTTCTGGCGCCGGTGGTTCCTCGTCCTTTTCGACCAGGACCTCACCGGCCACGAGGATCGCGGACTCCTGGCGAAGCTCTTCGGCGAGTTGCCCGGGGTCCTGAACTGGGGCCTCGCCGGGATTCCGCTCCTCGGCGAGGATGGTGGGTTCCGGAGCGAGCTGGGCGCGGACGACCTCAAGTCGGAATGGAGGAAACGGAGCGACACTCTCGCGTGGTTCGTCGCCGAGAGGGTCGAGGTCGACCCCCTGGAACGGGTCCCGAAGGCCGACTTCTACGAGGCCTACGCCGAGTTTTGTGGGAGGAACAAGGCCTCGCCGAAGCGGCCCGAGCGGGTTGGAGAAGAGCTGCCTCGACACGTCCCGTCCGTGCGCACCGAACACGGCCGGCCGTCGCCGGGGGCGCCCACGATTCGGTACTGGCGAGGCGTGCGTTTGCGCGCCGGAGTAGAAGTGCCTGCGTCGCCCGCGTCACCTGCGTCGGGTCAGGCCCAGACCCAGCTTCCCGCGGGGGCCGACGCAGGTGACACGGGTGACACGGGGGGTCCTACTCCGGTACCGGAAACACGCGATCCCGCGGGCCCGGTCATGGAGGAGCCCGACAACTGGACGGTCGCACCGAAAGATTGCGAGAGGCCGAAGGAGGAGGAGCCGTGAGTTCCCGCGCTCTCTCGCCCCGGTTCGTACAAGGCGAGCTCGCCCGTCTTCGCCTCGCCGAGTGGACTCTCATCCGGGAGTGCAGCCGATCGGGATCCTGCTCGGTGAACCGGTGCCCGCTCGACCCGCTGATCGGGCTCCGTATCACGGATCCCTCGGACCGGGAGACGCGCTGTCCGATGTCGCGCCCCGATCGAGAGCGAGCCTGCTCGCGCTTGTCTCCCGAAATGCGGGCTCTCCTCCCGTTCGGTGGGCTGTACGCATCGGAGTTCGCCCGAAGGGAGGCCGGGAGGCGTCGCCAAGCCTCCCTCTCTCCCGAGCAACGCGAGCAGCAGCAGGCCCTCCTTGCCAGGCACCGGGCGGCTCCATTTCGGTCGCGGACCTCCACGGCCACAAAGCCGGGCGAGACGGAGACGGCTTCCGACCCATCCGAAGGGTCGGCACCCCAGAAAGCGGGGGCAGACGGCGGTGTGGCCGCATGAATGGGTCGCCGCCCCACGGACCCGTTCCGGTTCCCGCCATCTCGGGAGCGGGAGGTCCGCCCCGGACCCCGCCCGGGGCCTCCGGCCGGGCCGATACACCCACCTCGCGCAGAAGGCGGAACGGATCGCCGCACGAGTTCGCCCTCCCCGTCGGGCTCGTCGCCCTCACCCCGGAGGAGGTCGACCGGGTCTTGGGGTTGCTGGACCTCACCGCGGCAATCTTGGGCGACTCAATTCGGGTCGCCGAAGTGTGCTACGGGACGCCCACGCCCGGGGAGCGCGTGCAGATCGCACGGGAGTGGCCGCTGCTGTGAACGCTCCGCCACCCTGCGATCGCGACCACTCCCGCCTGCCCTACCGTTTTCTCCTCGGAGTCAAGGTCCTCTGCGGGACGTGCGGCGAGGTCGTGAGCGGACCGGGCTGGCGGTGCCGATCCTGCGGTTGGACGCTCCTCGACCCGACGGCGGTCGCATGGCGGCGGCACGTCACGACTCTTGGGCACCGCCTCGCGGTCGGTCGGCGGGAGCAGGAGGAGATGAGACCTCGCTCCAGCTACTGGGAGGAGGTCCGAAAGGGCGCGGAACAGGGCCGCCAGAAGCAAGAGGCCGCGGAGAGGGCGGTCGCCGAGTTTCGCGCCTCGTCCGCGGCCAGGCGCCGCGCAGTCGAGGAGCAGGACCTGCGGGCGAGAGAGGCCGCCGCCGCTCGGGAGGCCCTGAAGCACGATCGGGCGGCGAAGGCTGCAGAGACCCGCAAGCAACAGGAGGAGGAGCTCCTGGAGCGCACCGAGGCCGAGCGCCGACGCACGGAGACGGACGCCGCGCTGCTCGCCGGCAAGGATCCCGACCTCATCCCCTACTCGGTGCGCGGCGTCACCGCCGCTCAGGTCCGCGCGCGTCAGATAGAACTCGCGCGGCTCCAGGAGAACCGCGGCAAGCCGTGGGCCGAGCTCGCTCTCGACCGGGAGATCCTTCGGCTTGTTCAGGCGGGCGTCGACCGACCGACGATCGTCCGGCAACTCGGGGTAGGCGCGCACCGGGTCGCGCGCGTCCGTCGTGCCGCCGGGCTGAAGAGCCGGCGGTTCAAGAGGGCGGTCCCGGGGCCGGAGTCCGAGCCGACTTCCCGCTCGCTCCCGAACTCGGACGCGAGCACCGACAGACCGACGCTCGAAGACGACCGGCCCCGTCGACCGCCCCGGAAGGAGGAGACGGACGAGTTCGGTGACCCTGTCCACCCCGACGGCGCAGAGAACGATTGGGCTTGGAGCGACGAGAACGACGAGGACCCCCGGCGCCGAAGACCGGCACCGGAGTGACACCGGGGCGGCACCGGGCGCTCCCGGCGCTGTTCCATAGCGGCACCGAAGCTGGGTGGTGCGGCACTGGAGAACCGGCCACCGGCACCGGGGAGGTGCCGACCGACACCGGCGAAACGACTCCCGGTGCCGCTCTCCGAACGCGCGCGGGCGCACGCGTCGCGCGCACGCGTATATCGCTCGCGCGTACCAGGAACCGGGAACCCACCCCTCCCGTACTACGCGTGCGTCGTGAGTGTTCGCGTGCGTGATCCGGAAGCGAGTCGGCCCACTCTCGCGCGTGCGTGGTTCGCGCACGCCAGTTCCCGCGTCCTGGCTTCCACGACCATGAGTTCCCGTTCGCTCGTTCCGGGATCTCCGACGGCGAGGAGCCTCGATTCTCCACGGGCGCGCGGGGGGGTACTGCCCGGAATACCGAGTACCGCGAACCGACGGGGAAGCTCGATTCTCCTCACGCGCGCGGGGGGGTACCGCCCGGAGTTACTCGTTGCTCGTAGCGACGTGCAAGGAGCCTCCGCATTTGGCCGAAGCTCGTGTGGTGTCTTGCGAGGACCTCACGTTGGGGGAGCCCGGCGTCCAAGTCGGTAAGTATTGCCGCGTCTCGCGCGGCCGGGCCGGCCGGCTGTTCCCTCGCGCGCGCGGGGAGGTACTGCCCGGGGAACTGGAAACTGGCCCCTCGTGCGCGCGTGGTGCTCGCGCGGCGGTACTCGGAACTCGGGACCGATCACCCCCACGCGCCACGCCGCTCGCGGCAACACCGGCCCCCATCGTCGTAAGCGCGAGAGAGCGCTCGCGGGACCATGACTTTCCGTCCGACCCGTAACCGGGTAGTCCGATCTCTCTGGTCCGGGCGGGACGAACCCACCGGGAAATCGCTTGGGGGCCGTGAGTGAAGTCCCTCCCCGGAAACCATGTCGGTCCCCCCGGAAGAGGCCCGGGGGAAGTGCGCGAAAGGCTGGTCAGAGGTCGATTCCGGGAGGCACCGTCGCCCAGCGGCAGGTATGAATACGACGAAGGGGTCACCAGTCCGTCAGAGTCCGGGGGTCGGGGAATCTTGGGACGCACTTGGGTGCACCT